>CAVRNU010000001.1:0-50530 GCA_963722585.1 Bryobacterales bacterium
AAAGGTTGGCGAGATGACGGATTACATGGATCGGGCCGTCGCCCTGATTCACAATTATGTCCCTCCCTCACCGGAAAGAATGCAGGCTGCGGCTCAATCAGGCAATGTTTCACTAAGCCCGGGGGGAGCGTCTGGACTTGCTGAGCTTCAGTTCAAAAACTACTTCAAGCCTGGTGACATGCTGGCGATGGGCGTCGATTCGGCGGCTCATGCTTTACGCAAAATGAACGTAAATAGTTACCTTGATGATCCTAAGGATGCCGTCACGTTGGACGTTGCCTTCCAAACTCTGCCCGATGGAACGAACTACGTAGCCCGTACCATCCTGAATGGCACGGCCAAGCAGATCCAGGTCGTCACGCAAAACAGCAACTATCAAAAATAACGAGCCCGATGTCGGCATGATACATCAAGCGATTTAAACATCGGATTAGTTGACGTTCAGTGAAGGGTAAATCAATGAATTGGATATGTCCAGTACTTTTCGGTAGCGTGCTTGCATCCGCAGGCCTTATGGCTCAATCTTCGGCGAGTTCAACATCGAGCCCTCCGGCTCAGACGAAAAGTGCTTCCGAGTCAGATCAGGATCTGAACATTGACGCGTATATCAAACTGTTGCGCTCTGACGTGAGGAATTCCAGGTCGAAGGTAATGGGACAAGTGATGAACTTGGACGCAAGTCAGGCGGCGTGTTCTGGCCCATCTACAAACAGTTCGAGGCTGATGGCACAAAATGGGGAGACCGTATGCTTTCCCTGGTGAAAAAATACACGGAAAACTACGATCAAATGACAAATGAACTTGCAGACCAGCTGGCCACTGAGCTACTAGCACTCGACCAGCAGCGGACCGAGGTCAAGCGGCAGTATTACGAAAGGTTCAAGAAAGCGCTCGATCCAATTACCGCGGCTCGGTTTCTTCAGGTTGAGAACCAACTGGAACACGTAATGGCGCTACAAGTCGCGTCGCAGCTACCGGTAATGCGAAGCTCCCAAAGCTCCCAAGGGGGCACGCAATGACACACTCTATGCCTTTGCTTTTGATTGCGGGGATGGGCCTGGGGGCCCTATTGGCGGGCCCGGCGCCCCAATACTCGGCGCCTCATCCAATCGTGATACCTGCTGGCACGGCTCTTCGTGTTCGCACGAGCGAATTCATCGACGTCGATTCCACTCGCACCGGAGCGAAGTTCAGAGGCACGCTCGACGACCCAATCATGTTGGGTGGAGAGGCTGTTGTGCCGCGTGGGTCAGACGTTGAGCTCGTCGCCGCCAACGTGGAACAAGGCGGCAGGATGAAGGGCAGCGATTTAATACAACTTAAGGTCGATTCTATTGTTGTGCACGGGCGTGCCGTTCCAGTCGTCACCAGTCTCTCGCAGACGAAATCGGCTGGGGAGGGCAAAAAGACGACACGGAAGATAGCTGGTGGGGCGGGTCTTGGCGCGATCATCGGCGGCGTTGCAGGAGGCGGTAAAGGCGCCGCAATTGGGGCCTTGGCTGGCGGTGCAACCGGCACGGCGGTTTCTGCCGCAACGCAACCACATCTTAAAATACCGGCCAGACCAGGCTTCAATTCCAACTGCTTTACGACGTGAAAATTTAGTAGGTCATCCGGCTTCGAAAGAGATTTTTGATGACGATCGTTTCGCAAAAAATAAAGCTGATTCTGCCGGTCCTCTTCTTGGCGATGAGCGCAGGCTTCCCCGCCTGGACGGCAGCAGCTCAAAATAAACCTGATGCGTCCCAGCAGGACAAAGCGACAGCCTGCAACAATATGGCCGACAAGAAAGGGCTCACAGGAAACGATCGCAAGAGCTTCATGCAGAGCTGCATGAGCAAGGCTAACAGTACTCAGTCAGTGAGCGACATGAGTCAGAAGGACAAAATGAATGCTTGCAAGAACCTCGCCGATAAGAAGAACCTTACGGGTCAGGACCGCAAGTCGTTCATCAAAGACTGCATGAATAAAGCCAACTCCAAATAGGGTCAACCGGGTTGGCCGCCCTCGATAGCCGACTATTTATTGGAGTTGCGAGGAACTAGAGACCAGGTGGGAATGGAGAACGAGCGTGCTTTCTCGTCTGGCCAGGCTGGGGCATTAAGAATGCGTATACCTCTTGCGATGCTCTTGATCCCCGCACTGCTGACGATTTTGTGCCGCGCCCAGGAAACACCTCAGCCGACACCCGTAACGAAGTCATCCGCTCCCCAAACCGATCTTCAGGGCACTGTCGCTCCGCAAGAGCACGAGCGCATGTTTGGGCTGGTTCCCACTTACAGCATTGTTAACGGTACTTACGCAGCTCCCCTGACGCCCGGAGGCAAGTTCAAGCTTTTCGTTAGTGATTCCACGGACCCATTCGTGCTGTTTGGAACCGGTCTTCAGGGTGCAATCGGGCAGGCAACGAACGAATTTCCATCCTACGGCCAAGGCGCGGCGGGTTATTTCAAGCGCTTCGGCGCCGCGACTGCCGACCTCACCATTGGTGAATTCATGGGAACGTTCGCGTTTGCGTCATTGTTGCATGAAGATCCACGCTACTTTCGCGTGGGCTCCGGGGGAACGGGCAAGCGATTTGGGAACGCTTTAGCGAGCGCCTTCGTGACCCGCACGGATTCGGGGAAGAAGCGTTTCAACTGGTCCAACGTGTTAGGACGGCTGGCGGCTGGAGGTATTTCCAACCTTTACTATCCGAGTGAGAATCGCGGTGTGGGGCTGGTGTTTGCACGGGCCGCGATCGGCATCGGATACGGAGCCGCAGGCGCAGTATTCAGTGAATTTGGACCCGACATTCAACGAAAGTTGATGAAGAAGAAGGCGAAGGGGCAGGGGCAACCTTGACGTCCGACGCGGTGGAGCTAAACAAATCTGCGATTCGAGCCCGTCGAAGGAGATGACTGGCTCCTCGCGCTGGGCCTTGGTAAGCTGCTGCTCCGCAGTCAGCAGTTGACGCTCCATATCCAGCACCGATCTCTTCGGGCAGATCAACGGTCGAAAGTCAGTCGAGAATTGCGAGCCGTAACACGTCGAGAATTCTTACATCCGGCTCCTACGAGTGCGCATCGTCATCACCGCGCGCGAATCGGGCATTCGGCGCAAGATTCGACGCACGGAGTTGAAAGTTGAATCGGGAAAGAGAGGTTATCGTAAATGACTCGAAGAACACATTGGACAGCTCAAGCCCTCTGCATTGCATCAGCGGCAGTTCTGGGGATGACCTTTGTGAGTACGGTTTCACTAGGGGCGCCGCAAATCGTTGGCGATCAGAAAGCCAAAATCAAGGGCATGATCGTTTCGCGCGCTGGTGACTTGGTGAAGGTGAATGACAAGAAGATCGGCTCGCCCGTCATCGTGGTGATCAATGACGGCACCAAAGTTGAGCGGAAAAAAGGGAAGTACGAGTTCTTTGTGCACAAGGACATGGATCTCACGGCCCTGGTTCCTGGGTTGACCATCGAGGCGGAAGGCGTCGGGAATGCCAAAGGCCAGCTGATCGCAAAGACGGTTAGTTTCGTGCCTGACACGTTCGCCGTCGAAGTGGCCGAAGAGCAACAGATTATAGCCAATAAGGGTGCGGCTGCGAAGGCACAAACGACCGCGAACCAAGGAGTGCACGAGGCCCAGTCTGCTCAGACTTCTGCGAACAAAGCCCAGACTTCCGCCAACCAGGCTGGTGCGGAAGCAAACCAAGCCGGTCAAGCTGCCGATGACGCCGGCGAAGCATCGTTGATCGATGCCGCGGCGATCAGCATGGTCAACAAGCGGGTATCCGATCTTGATGAGTACAAGACGGTTGCGGAGGCAGGCATCTACTTCCCAAGCGGCGAAGCCGATCTTGACGCGCCTGCGAAAGCGGATCTTGATACGCTCGCCGCCGCCATCAACGGCGTCGACGGGTACATGATCGAGATCGCCGGCTACGCTTCCAGCACCGGCACGAAGCAGCTCAATCAAAAGCTCAGTGCGGATCGTGCGGCGGCCGTCACCCATTACCTTATGGAGAAGGATAATATTCCGATGCGCCGTATTCTCACACCGGCTGGTTATGGTGCGACACACCCGGATGCGACGAACTCAGATCCTCAAGGACGTGCCCTGAACCGGCGAGTGGACGTCAAAGTAATCGTGAACAAAGGAATGAACGAAACAACATAAACGATGCCCCTCGTCGCGCTTGTCGGCCAGGCGAGATCACGCTCGAAAGAAGCGGAGATCTCGCCTTTTTGCTTTTTAGCGTATTGTTCGGCGAGGTCCCGCCGTCACCGACTTGAAACCACGTTATCCGATGGTTTCCCTCTTGTCTGGATGCGTGAACTCGGTTCGTGAGATACCGTATTTCTCGAGCCGGTATGCCAGCGTTCTACGGCTGAGTTGGAGGAAACTGGCAGCTCGCGTTTGGTTGCCGCCAAACTTGCGCAGGGTTCGAATCAGGAGTTCTTTCTCCATTTCCACAAAGTTCAGTCCGGCGTCCGGCAGATCGTCCGGCAGGATGACAGGAGGCACTCGCCGGCGCTGCAGATAGTCGGGAAGGTCCTGGAATTGTATCTCCGAACCTTTAGTCAGGAGGACGAGTCGCTCGATAGCGTTCTCCAATTGACGCACGTTTCCTGGCCAGTCGTAGTCGCACAATTGACGCAGCACGTCCTGGTTAAGCGTCAGGTTCTCACGCGCATGTTTGCTCCTAAACTTGATCAGAAAATGTTCCACGAGTTCCGGAATATCTTCCGCGCGTTCGCGAAGCGGCGGTATTTCAATTGGAACCACCATCAGCCTGTAGTAAAGGTCCTCGCGAAAGGTCCCGGCCTTAGCCATCGCGCCAAGATCCCGGTGGGTGGCCGCAATGATTCTTACATCCAGCTTGATCGGACTTGTCGCACCGATTTTTTCTATTTCGTGCTCCTGAATGAGGCGCAAAACGCGAACCTGCAACTCCAGCGGCAGCTCGCCGATTTCGTCCAAGAAGATGGTGCCCCCATCCGCTACCTCCGCTTTGCCTTTTTTGTGGCTAGTGGCGCCGGTGAAGGACCCTTTGGTGTGTCCGAAGAGCTCCGATTCCAGTAATTCCCTGGGTATGGAGCCGCAATTGACTGTGACAAAAGGCCGGCCCCGGCGCGGACTGCGGAAATGAATGGCCTTGGCAATCAGTTCCTTGCCGGTGCCGGTCTCGCCGTGAAGCAAGACTGTTACATCGGCTGGCGCAACTCGCGCAGAGATGTCCAGCGTCCGCATCAGGGAAGCAGAAGAGCCTGTGACATTTTCAAACCCATATTTCTGCTCAAGACAACTCTGTAAAAGACTCACCTCCGCGAGCAGGCGGTGGTGCTCGAGGGCTCGGCTCACGATTGCCGTGAGTTCATACGGGTGAATGGGCTTAGTAAGGTAGTCGTACGCTCCGGCCTTCATAGCCTCTACCGCTGTCTCAATAGTTCCAAACGCAGTGATGATGATCACGGCTGTGTCAGAGTAAATTGATCGAGCCTTCTTCAGCAGGTCGATACCGGAGGCGCCTGGCAGATGTAAATCGCTGATGATGAGATCTACAGGCGACCTTTTCAGGTATTCAATGGCCTGCTCCGCATCCGAAGCGGCCATCAACTCATATTTCTGTTTTCTGAGGGCCGCCTCCATGACATGTCGAGCGGTTTCATCATCCTCCGCGATTAATATTCGAGCATTTGCCATATATTAGGATGCGCCAACTTCCCCCTTACCCTTACCACCCGAGGTTCATTTTATGGCGATCTGTCATACTCCGGCGTCAGCCCCGTACCCCAGGCGATTGCCTTCCTTGCTGTCTTTGGTCAATCTTTCACAGCACTCAAATATAGCCACGCGGAAGCAGGAAGATGCACGACGCTCCCGGGAACTCCGGAGCGGCCCCGTGCAGCGCCTTTCCATCATCGCTTTCAGCCCCCTATTCAAGCCCGACATGCCGGCCGCACCACCGCTGCCTAACCGGTCATGCCGCTTGCTGCCTGGGTGATTAAGTATTTGCGGTTTTGACTCAATACTTCTTGCTGCAAGCTGGCTCTATATGGCGCGCTCGCTTGCGATGGCATCTTCGGCAGCCAAGCGTAAGTGCGGCTACAGAGAATTCCTCGCCGCGAACGAGGCGATTTGCGGTTGCCGACAATCTTTTTAACCCACGGGCTTGTGTTCTGCATCCTTCTCGTGCGGCTCAGGGCGATTGCTAAGTCGTTCAGCTCCCGCCTGATATTGCGGCACGAAAGCGACAACAGTGATTCACATCATAAAAAAGGCCGTTTTCCTCGCCTCGATATGCTCCATCGTCCTGACTCCGGGAACCGTGTTGTTTGCGGTCGATGGCCAGTTCGATTACGTTCGTAAGAGCGGCCCGAATTTCCTCTCCTATGCCGAACTGGTAACGCTTGGTGAGCAGGACCAGGTTTCCCCCGCACTCCAGTCGAAGTTGACCACGCTGCTCACTACGCCTTTCGTCAGTAATGAGGCGTTCTACCGAAAAGCACATCCTCATCGCCCTGTCTTTGATCGAATCGGTCCTGGGATTCGCCTGGTGCAATGGAATATCGAGCGGGGCATTGAGCTGGACAACATTAAGCTGGCGTTCACCGATAGCGATGCGTTTGTGGCAAAGGTAAAGTCTTCCCCGTTGGAAGCTCCAGACGGCGAGACAAGGCAGCAGAAGGTGAGCGCAGCGGAGATCGAGAGAATACGCGCGGAACTAAAGCTTCTCCAAACTGCGGATGTAATCGTGCTCAATGAAGTGGATTGGGGCATGAAGCGGTCGGGCTATCGCTGTGTCGTGTGCGAACTCGGCACGGCGCTCAACATGAACTGGGCTTGGGGCGTCGAATTCGTCGAAGTGGACCCCACGATCCTCGGCACTGACAAATTCGAGGAAGTTCAAGACCCCCAAGAAAGAGCGAAGTTGGTGGCCGCGACTGCTCCGGATCGGCAAAAACTCCGCGCACTCCATGGCTCCGCTATCCTGTCACGCTATCCAATCCGCGACGCCAGGCTCGTTCCATTCGAGCATGAAGCTTACGACTGGTACAAGGGCGAGAAAAACATCTCGATGCCTGAAAAAGGCAAGCGCACGGCGGCGATCCTGGTGGGCGAGCAACTCGGGCGCGAAATCCGTAGAGGCGGTCGAACCAATCTGATCGTCGATCTCGACGTGCCGGATATTGCAGGAGGCAGACTTCAGGTCGTGGCCGTTCACCTCGAGAACCGTGCCGATCCTAAGGACCGGCGCCTCGAGTTAGAAGAACTCCTGGGTAAAATCCACAACACGCAGGGGCCCGTCATCATCGCCGGCGACATGAACACGACTGGTTCCAACAGCACTCCGCGCTCCACTTTGGAAACCGTGAAGGACAAGTTCGGATCCACCCAATTCGCTGCCCAAACTGCCGTGAGGTACGCCACGGGCATCGGTATCTATCAGTCTGTCGGGACCATGGCTTTCAAGAACGCCCGTTTCCAGGGCGACCCAACTGCGTCCGGCGTGAAACTACTGGCCGAAAATCCGGAGCGCAGCCTCTTTCAGACCCTGGAGAAGTTCCGTTTCGAAGACGGCGACGCGTTCGATTTCCGCGGGGTGAAAGACTGCACGGATCCCCCAACGACTGGAACGCTCGCCGATTCCAATCAGCGCGCCGGTAAGGGCTTCACTACTACATTTCAGTTCCAACGCACACTGGGCCCGAAAGGCAAGTTCCGCCTGGACTGGATTTTCGTGAAGGCATATGACAAAGACCCGCGAGACGAAAAGGGGCCCTACCGCTTCGCCCCGTACTTTCCGCATACCCTATCCGCCGTCAATTATGCTTTCGGGGAGCGCATGTCGGACCACAATGCAATCTCGGTAGATCTCCCGTTTGAAGAACCGAAGCAGTCACGCTGATGCGAACCGTTACCGGCCAAACAAAATTGAGCTCAAAATTATCTCGCCTGAATCCGTTCGGAGAGATTTGCAATCAAAAATGTGTGCCTGATGTCCCAATGACAATCGCAAAGGTAAACCACGCATTCCATAAGACGGCTTACGTGCTGCTGTTTGCATTTTCATGCGCCTTTGTGGCGTTCGCGCACGCTATTCTCGTGAAATCGACGCCCTCGGCAAACGCAATTGTAACCGGCCCGAACGTGCCGGTGGTGCTGACTTTTAACTCGAAGGTGGACCAGGCGCGATCCGCTCTAACTCTCGAGGGCCCCGATCACTCAACCTCGAGAGTGCCGATCATCGTCGATCCTTCTTCTCCCGCCAGGCTCATGGCAAAGCTATCGAAGATGCCGGCCGGCCCTTACGAGCTGCGCTGGCAGGTTCTGGCTGCCGATGGGCATATCACACGTGGCGAAATTCCGTTCCGCGTGAAATAGAATCGCTTGGCACAATTTCTAAGCCTATTCGGATTCCTGTCGGTTCTACTGCGGGCCGCAACGCTTTCCTTCTCAGCAATCACGTTCGGAGGCGGCGTGTTTTCGCTTCTCGTCGTGAGGGATTCTGCTCTATGTGCATCGGCACGCCGCCTATTGATGTACTCGGCATTTGGTCTCGCAGCCACTCAAGCCCTGTATCTTGCCTCGAATTCCGCGATCCTGCTCGGGACGACGGACCTGAGTCTGAGGGAAGTTTCCGGCGCGGCGTATTTTATCTGGGGTTGTGCAAGCTTCGCTGCCGCTCTCATCTTCGGTATCCTTTCAGCCATTCCTGTTACCAGGACAGCAGTTTGGCAGCTAGCCTGCCTACTCATAATCCTTGCCTCAACGGTGGGAACGAGCCATGCTGCGTCTCGCTTGGACCATCAAGCAATCCTAATCGCCGCCGATGCTGTCCATCAACTGGCTGCGGGAGCATGGATAGGCGGCTTACCGTATCTTCTCCTTACGCTCCGTCAGAGGAACAAGCCGATGGACGCGCTCATTGTGAGCCGGCGTTTCTCACGGCTGGCAGTTGTGAGCGTTATATCGCTATTCGGCGCCGGGCTGACCCTCTCGATCTTTTACGTTGGGAGCACAACCGCTCTGTACGGCACCACTTACGGCATCATGCTTATGGCGAAAGCGATTCTATTTGGACTCGTCGTGTCGCTGGGAGCACTCAACTTCAGGCTGATCCGAAATCAAGGCCGCGACGATTGGGGCTGGTTGAAACGCCTGAGCCGGATCTCGGAGGCGGAGATCGGAATTGGAATAACTGCGCTTCTTGCAGCGGCTTCGCTCACCTCACAGCCTCCGGCTGTTGACCTGGTGAACGACCGTGTGCCCCTGGACACCATCACCCACAGACTTTCACCCAAGTTTCCGAGCATGGAAACGCCCCCTCTCGAAACGCTCTCGCCTTCTACGCGCGAGCTTTGGAAAAAAGAGCATCCGCCAGGTTCGTCTCGTTATGAGGCATACGTACCAGGGCAGGACCCTTACGTCCCTCCAACGAAGGGCGATATTGCGTGGTCAGAGTACAACCATCACTGGGCTGGTCTCGTAGTCCTTTTGATGGGCACCTTAGCTGTCTTCTCACGTTATCGATTCTTCCGTTGGGCCCGACACTGGCCTATAGCCTTTGTTGGGCTCGCCGCATTCCTGCTTCTTCGCGCGGATCCCGAAAATTGGCCTCTTGGCCCAACCGGATTTTGGGAGAGCTTTACCTCAGCGGACGTGACGCAACATCGCCTTTTCGTCCTCCTGATTCTCCTTTTCGCAGCTTTCGAGTGGGGCATTCAAACAAATAGATTGAAGGCTCGGAACGCGGCCCTCGTGTTTCCCGGTGTTTGCGCTGTGGGAGGCGCTTTGCTGCTGACACACATGCATGCTGTGACCAACCAGCAAGAAGAATTGCTAGCAGAGCTGAGTCATACGCCGATTGCTCTTCTTGCAGTTACCGCCGGGTGGGCGCGATGGCTAGAGCTACGACTACCCGGGTCGGCGAGCCTGAGGGCAGCTCGTATCTGGCCTGTCTGCTTCGCCCTGATCGGAGTAGTGCTCCTCCTGTATCGGGAAGCGTAAGCATCGGCTCGTCTCCGCCGGCTCTTGCAAAAAAAACATTTCCTTCAAACCGACAAACGCATCGGCCTTAACAGATCAGGGGGCTGAGTTGAACAATCGCTGCGCCTTCATTTTGAGGCTCATTGCTTCATTTCTCGCTACGCTTGTCCCGGTCTTTACGCTGGCTGCAGCCGATATGCGTGAAACGCAGCAGCCTGTCTACTACTGGAAGTCAATTCCAGTTGGCGATACCGCTCAATTACTCACGCTAGTCTGCCGCGAGTGCCGCGCTTCCGACTCTGGTTCACATGATCTTCCGCTCGTCTCTGTCCTGCGCGATACCGTCGGTGACACCGATCCGCGCAATGACCGCGTCATGTACGTTTGGCTACTCAGTTACCAGCGGCCCACCGTAGGACAAAGAATCTTATCTGGTGTCCCGTTCTTTTACTGGCGCGTAGGAGAACGCTCCGGCAAGATGAACCCGCGTGATACCGCGCCGCTGATCGACCTGCAGCAACCCGAGCACCCCATGTTCAACGAATTTCGCCGTGACCTGCTGCAATGGGCCGCCCTCGACCCCAGGACGATCCCGATACGCGCCACTTCTCGCGCCTACCGTTCGAATGAAGTCGATGAAGAGCGTCTCCGTCTCGAAGAGGTCGTCACTTATTTGCGCCAGGCCCCGGTTGCAGATGATGGCTCTGCACTGACACGTCCACAGCTGAACACCGTGATTGCCCGGCTCGAGCTCCGCAAACGGCTGCTCGGCGGCTTCGTGAGTGAATTGCAAGCCCAACGCTTCGGCGAGGAGTTGGACTTTGAACAAGAACGGGTGCGCGCTCTCAACTGGGAGCTGCTGCGCGAATCGGCCGAGCGCACCGGTCTCTACTTCGAATCGCTCGATCTAGCCGGAGCGCGAAAACAATACGGTGTTCTTTGGTTCCCGCGCACAGAGTCGAGCGCGCCTGCCGGGACTTCGCTCAGCTCGGTGTGGAAGCTGCTGAATATCAAAAATCCATGGCACGATGCGCGCCTGAAAAACTGGGATGGTCCGGTGTACGAGCGTGCGCTCGATGAGAACGGCTCGGTTCTTCCGTTCGGAGCAATCGGAGCCCAGCAAGTGAAACTTGTTCCGCTCGGCGTATACAGCCTCGACTATCCCAAAGTTCCTCTTCTGCTCGTCGATTTTCGAAACAAGTTGCACCCGCGCTGGCACGAGATGACCCAACGATGCATCAACGAAATTACCGCTGGCGTGATCGGAATCTCTCACTTCACGAACTGGTACTACTACATCGGGGCGGATATCTATAATTTCGTCGTGGCGCGTCACGGCGGTGCGGTCAATCAAGCCTCACGCCTCGACTGCTATTCGCAGTTTCGAGTCGCTCTCGCTCTCGATCGGACTCTCAATCCTGAACTCCGCCGGCAAATCCAGCGCGGCGTGGACTCGCTTTCCCTCAATCCGCTCGAAGTCGCGCCCAATCGCGAGCTCGCCGCCGCTTCCGTCCGCTATATCGAGCTCACTAAGCAGGCCGGTGTCGATGGCGCGCTCGTCGCGAGGCTAAATAAAGATCGTCGGGAGGAACTCGAGCTTGCGGGCGAAAGCGGCAAACAGATCCTACGCGACAAGGTGTTTCATGACCTCAGCTTCGGCGCTTACACTCATCGCGCGAAACCGGCAGGACGAAGTTCTCGCTCAACTCGACTTGTATCGCCGTGCGGAGTATGAGCTGAACTTCCTGGATTCCGTCGCGAAAGCCGGTACAGAAGCCTGAAGTCGGTTACAAATTGGCGGTGATTCAAAACTCCGTCTCAGAAGTAGGCGCGCTCATGCTACGAATCGAATCGCAACGGCTCCGCGCCCGAGCCGGCACTGCTCTGGAACGCGTGAGAGAACTGTCTCGAGATGAGGCCTTGCGCGCAGATTGTGCCGTGGCAGTGGCCTCTATCCGAAACAATGGCAGCCCGGTCAAATCAGGCTCGGTTGCGGGTGTAGTCGCCGTTCCCGGCGTCGTCGCTGCGCGCGTCGCACGCACAGACACTCTTCAGTAACGCTTGCAACTTCGCTCTCAATAAGCGTTGTCAGCGTGTTTGGCTGTTTCAACCTGATCGGAATTTGAGCGGCTGTGCCAGGTATTGGAATCAGGGGTGTTCAGATACGTGATCTGCGATGGCAAGGCTATTCTTCCTCCGCCTGCCTGCACGAGGTCCATTAGCTGAAGGAGCAGCTCTTCCTGGATCCTGAGAAAGTCGGGCCAATCGAGAGCGTTGACGTATGCAAAGATCTCCACATCGAGCCACGATTCACCAAAGCCGAGAAAGCGCACTCGAACGGAGGTTTTGTCAATGCTGGGGTACTCGAGCAAGAGGTTCGTGAGTCTCGCGAGGATCGAGCGCAGGATCTCTGCCGTCGTCTCGTATGTGAGACGCAATCTGTGATGAAGCCAGAACTGATCGCGCACAGAAAGGTTCTCCAGGGTTGCGTTCGCGATCTGGCCATTTGGCACGTTGACTAGCGCTCGATCCAACGTGCGGATCCGGGTAGAACGAAGACCGATCCCAGTCACGGTCCCTGACGTATCGCCTATCTTTAGAAAATCGCCGACGCGTATAGCGTTATCTGAGATGAGTGAGATACCGGCGATCACGTTTTCCAACGTCTTCTGCGCGGCCAGGGCGATGGCGATGCCGCCGATTCCTAGCCCTGCTATGACTGTCATAGGATTGATGCCGAAGTAATGCAGAACGACAAGGAGACCTACGACAATGATCAGCATGTCGACCGCTGAGCGCCCGAAATGCAAAAAGGACAGGGCGCTTGTCAGGTTACGACGCCGGCAACGAAGGCGAATATTGTCTTCAAACCAGTTGTTCAACCGGATCACAAGCCAGACCATACCCGCAATCAGCGCCAGCGTGGCTATGCTAGACCAGAACTGGCGAGCCAGAGAGCGGAAATGGGATCTTAGCAGAGGACCCCAGCGGATAAGCCACGCCAGCAGCAACAGGCGAACCGGCGTCGGCAAGACCTCAAGGTTCCGCCTGTGCGCATTTTTACGCAGACCGCTAAGCAAGCGGAGCGACAAAGTGCTGAGGGAACGATTGAGGCCCACACCGAGAAGATGCAGTAGAGGCAGGCCGACGAAAACGGCAAGCCACTGAGATCAGAGCGATGTGGGCGATCCTGGTTTCCAGCAGGAACTTCAGAAGGCCTGTTTCGGGTGGCTCGCTCTTTACTTCGGCGTAAAGCTCGGGAATCGCAGCAAGAGTTTCGCGCGGAGAACAACCAGATGGGGCCGTTATTTTTGCTCTCGATGCGCTCAACCGACAATATCCACATCGCCGCTGTCGCTCCTGACAGTTCCGATCAGGTCCTTGTTCGGCTCACTTGGATACACGAAGGGAGCCTTCCGGCTTGTCGCTGATCGCATTGAACCGGGCCGGCAGCCGGTCGTTTAAAACTACGAAGAGCTGACGAGCAAGCGTAACAGCCTCTTTGCCGCGCAGACGGGTATTCAAATAGCCTGTGGCTGTTTCTTCATCCCCAGAGCCCACCGCAGTCAAGAAACCGCTCACGTGTGCCGCGTGGCGTGTTTCGGCCAAGAGGGTCACGTGGAGTCTCAGGTTGGGCTGAAACAGCAGCCGAACCCGGAAGACGCGCTTGCGCCCACGCACTCTCTACAGCGAGCAAACTGACAAGGAGCGCGCAGGCGCGAAAGCCTTGGGCAATCAATCTTCACCTCGGCTTTAATTCCGAATGCCCTGGCGAATGCAACGTTTCTCCAAAGCATCCGGCATTTAGAGACCTTCTTATCCTTACTGCGGCCCGCCGAAGGTGAACTGAATTCCGGCGGCATATCGCAAGTTGTTCTGGTTCCGGGCACTAGGGGTCGACGCACCCGGCGGCATCGTGACATTAGGAGCCTCGACTCTGGTGAGATAATAATCGAGCTGAATCGGTCGGAATGTAATCGTATGGCTCAGCTTAATATCGAGCCCACCTCCTACCGCCATCGCAAAATTGTTCGTCGCCGTGCTGCAGCGACTGCCGGAACAAAGAGCCGCCAGCGACGGGATTTTCGATTATGGCCGAGCCTTTGGCGATACTGGTGCTGGCGTTCTGCCCGCCAAACAGCACGTGCATGTAAGGATCGATCCGCTTCGACCTGCCGTAGGAAATCCGCGGCCCGAAAAGGTAGCTGAAAGCAGTGCTATCCAATTGAACGTTATGGATGTTGCCGTTATGGTAGCCGCCCAGTTCGGCCTCGATGGCCAGGTGATTGGTGAAATTCCACGCAAACGTTCCCATGCCTCCATTGGCTGTGAACGCTGGAATGGTCTGCGCCGAGTTATATCGCACGAACGAGTAGCCGAGGAACAGGTCAGCCTTCGGCGCATCCTGGGCGTACGCGCTCAGACCGAGCAAGGTACCCGCTGCGGCTAGACATAAACTCTTCGTGATAGAAGCTATCCTTACCTTTGATCTCAACATCGTGCTAAAACACACTCCCACTCTTTTCATTAATGAGCACCTCCTGGTTTGAAAGTCAGGGCGCAGTAGTATGAGAAATCGTGATCGCGCCCGACCCTTAGCTCTGCTTTTGCGAGCTTTCGACCCGCTTGATCAGTTTTAACCGCTGCTGCTTCAATTTTTTTCGAATCAACGAGCACGCACGTCTCAATCAAGCATCGCTGCTGGGTAAGTTTACTAGTGATTAAGATGTCGAATGTGGTGGTCCATGATTGAGCAATGGGTTGGCGATGTCCTTTCCGGACTAGGAGCGGGCTGTTACCGACTGTGGAGTGGCCAGTGTTCTCGCTGTGTTTTATATCTTACACATTGGCCGTAGTAGCGGCAGCGGCAAAAGCTCAGACCGCAGGAACGGCACCAACAATTGTTCAGGAGTCCATCTCTGTCCCACGAACAGTGAACCGGAGCTACGACCAAAGCAGAGGCAGGCTGCGAAGCGATGTCAACGAGGTGCTGATTACAGTTAGCGTCACCGATCCGTTTCAACACCCCGTTCTTGATTTGACCGAGCAGAACTTCCGTGTTTTCGATAACGGTATGGAGCAGAAAATCTCCCACCTGTTCATGGAAGACGCGCCAGTCTCGGTGGGAATAGTCTTCGACGCCAGCAATAGCATGCGCAAGAAACTGGATAACTCTCGCGACGCGCTAATCCACTTTCTCCACCTCAGCACCCCGGGGGACGAGTTCTCGCTTTGGGAATTTAGCGATCGGCCTCAGGCGGTGTGCCTTTTTACCACTAGCGCAGCCGAAATCGAAGATGGTTTGTTGCAAATACAGTCTGGCGGGTGGACATCGCTCTTCGATGCGATGTATCTCGGGCTCCACCAGATGAAGCATGCAGCGCTCGGCACCAAGGTGCTGCTTGTTCTTTCTGATGGCGGCGATAACAACAGCCGCTACACGGCGCGCGAACTCATAGATGTCGTGCGCGAGACCGACGTCCGCGTGTTTAGCATTTCAATTCTCGACCGATCGCCGATCCTCGAGCGAATTTCGGACGAGAGTGGTGGCCGGGCATACCACGTCCGCAAGCTGGAGGAGCTGCCCGACGCGGCGGCAAGGCTGAGCGCCGAAATCCATAGCCGTTACGTCTTGGGCTTTCGCCCCGGAGCGGCGGGGAATGACGGGAAATACCACAAAGTGGTCGTTAAACTCGCTCCGCCTGCCGGCAGCCCGCCCCTGCATGTTGCCTGGCGGCATGGATACTACGCCAATTCGCATTAGCCAGACTCCGCACTTCTGATCCTCCCAAGCATGACAGCCTAGTCGAACGGCCTGTCTCACTGAGACGCTGCACTACGTCTTCGGTGGCTAGATTCGTTGAGTCTTGCAAAAAATAACGCATCGTCGCACTCATAAATGCATCGGGCTTAACAAATCACCTCTAGTTGGAGCGGACAAGATCGCAAACCGGTTGGAATGGGAAGGGCCAAGAGCAGTCGTGTGAGGAGTGTTCATAGATGACGGGGCGCGCCACGGTTCTTACCATTCTCGAGCGTTTATTCGCGGCGGTAGGAGTCACCCTTTTAACCCTGTTTTTAGCCGCGATGGTCCATCGCGAGGTTTTTTCCCGGCTCGCGCTTCGCGACTTCGACAAGAATCAAGCCTCTGGTATGCACCCGGAATTACAGATCTTCGTCGAGCCCGCCAAAAGTCGCCAGATCGACTTCAGCCTTCGGTCGTACAAACGTCTTCAGGCGTACCGCAAGTACGCATTGGGTACAACCGGTTCGCCGCTCGCGGTACTCCGTCTCGACCGATTGGACATGCGGGTGCCTGTCTTTGAAGGGACGGACAATTTAACCCTCAATCGAGGCGCGGGATGGATCGTCGGAACTACGAGACCGGGCGAAATGGGCAACACCGGTATCGCAGGCCATCGAGACGGCTTCTTTCGTCCGCTAAAGAATATTGCGGACGGCGACGCGATCGAACTTTCTACATCTACAGTTCGCGCCCTCTACACGGTAGACCAGATTGAACTGGTCGAGCCCGACAACGTTGACGTACTGAAGCCCCGAGGCGGGCCGTCAATTACGCTCGTAACCTGTTACCCGTTCTATTTCATCGGTGATGCGCCGAAACGGTTCATCATCCACGCAACCCTTAAGCAGCAAGTTGCTACCGGGCAGTTTCATCACGGTTCCGCATTCGTGCGAGCCAATCAATTTGAGAACAAGGAGAAAGAGAAGTGACAAATACGATTCGCAGAATTCTGACGGGACTGTGTACGGCCGCTGTGCCCTTCACGATCTTGTCAGCAATAGCTATTGCACAACAGATGCCGAAACAGACAAAGGAGGAGATCAAGGGTGCCTCCACGGTTACGACTCAACAAGCGAGCGGGACCGTGGTCGCGGTCGAAGGCAACCAGCTCGTGGTTCGCATGTCCACGGGCGGTCTCCGAACTTTCAATGTTCCGGACTCGAGGAAGTTTATCGTAGACGGCAAAGAGTTGACTGTTCACGACCTGCAGCCAGGAACCCACCTAACAGCAACCGTGACCACTACGAAAACGCCAGTAACTGACAGGATTACCACCATCGGCTCGGGAAAGGTCTGGTACGTGTCGGGCAATACCGTCATCGTTACTTTACCGAATGGTGAGAACAAAATGTACCACGTCAAGGATTCGTACCGGTTCAACGTCGATGGTCAACCGGCCTCTGTACACGACCTCAGAAAAGGCATGACCGTCTCGGCAGAGAAGATCGTAGAAGAGCCTAGAACTGAGATTGCATCGAACACGGAGGTGACTGGACATGCGCCACCCCCGCCTGCGCCCAAGCCGGTAGTTGCGCAAGCGCCGCCGGCCCCGGCCCCGGCCAAGGAAGAAGCTGCTCCAGCACCTGCCCCGGCACCCGCAGAGGTTGCGGAAGCAAAGCAGCCAGCCGAACTCCCCAAAACCGGGAGCGAACTCCCCCTGGCTGGCGTATTCGGCTTGTTGCTCACCGGCTCTGCGTTCTATATCCGAAAGCTTCGCCGGAGCTAGATTCTGTTCCGCCCATGCGGAGGTCCGACTTTGTGATCGTTCTGTTTCAACTCCTCGCAGCGATCGGTTCGACTTCGATCGGTCGCCGCGAGGAGCATTTTCGTTGGCTGAAACGATCGCGCTGGTTGGGGCCCTGTGTTTTTTCCCGACTCTTGCGCTTGGCTCGATAGTGGAGTTCTTGCGGCAATAGTCGTGCGACATGCCTCATCGTATCTTTGGTTGTTGTGATCGGACCGAAGCTGGCAGCAGGTAGCGATGCCACGATCACGACAGATCAGCCTGCAGTATGAAAGCAATCACAGTGGAGCTAAAGAAGCCGGGAACCGCTCGCCTCGAAGAAGTGGCGGAACCCGATGTTCGCGACGGCTCGGTGCTCGTGGAAACCGTCGCTGTTGGAGTGTGCGGGACCGACGTTGAGATTGTAGAAGGGAAGTACGGCTGGGCGCCTCCGGGCAAGAACAGCCTCGTCTTGGGGCATGAATCGCTCGGCCGCGTCTTGGATCCCGGGCCGGACGGAAGCCTGAAGAAGGGAGATCTCATAGCAGGCATTGTCCGCCGTCCCGACCCGGTTCCCTGCGCGAACTGCGCGGTGGGCGAGTGGGATATGTGCCGGAACGGACTGTACAGTGAGCGCGGGATCAAGCAAATCGACGGCTTCATGTCCGAACGGTGGAGAATAGAGCCCGAATATGCAATGAAGATCGACCCCTCACTCGGACTGTTGGGCGTGTTGCTCGAGCCCACGACAGTAGTGGCGAAAGCGTGGGAACAGGTCATCAAAATCGGCACGCGGGCTTTCTGGGAGCCGCGCACCGTTCTGGTGACTGGTGCAGGTCCTATCGGCCTCCTCGCCGCTCTCATGGGAACGCAGCGTGGGCTGGAGATCCATGTTCTCGATCGTGCCGACTCGGGACCAAAGCCCGAGCTCGTGCGCGCTTTGGGAGCAATCTACCACACGGGCAGGGTCGATGGTATCGGGTTCCAGCCTGACGTCATCATCGAGTGCACCGGTGTTGGGCAGGTAATCACGGATTCTATCCAAGCCATGGCGCCAGGCGGCATCCTATGCCTCACTGGGGTGGGCACCGGCGGGGCCAACGCCTACGCCGCGGTCGCCGATGTTGCGACTCGCGCGGTGCTTGGCAACAACGTTGTTGTAGGCAGCGTTAACGCCAACAAGCGACACTGGTACAGGGCGAGTCAAGCCTTGGCGCAAGCGAAGCACGAGTGGCTGGCGCGTCTGATAACCCGGTGCGAGAAGCCGGAGCACTTCATGCAGACGCTCGAGCGAAAACCTGCCGATATCAAGGTCGTGATTCAATTTGCCGCGGCGTAATCTTGGGCCGCGGTAGTCCTTGCCAATATGAGAGACCAGATACATTGGTCCATTCTGTGGCGGCCATTCGTTTCAGAAGCGGCCGGCACGGCTCGGCTGCTGGTGGGCGGTCTATCCGCGGTCATTCTAACGTTTGGAGAGGAAGCCCAGTCGCCGCTATGATTCCGAGCAATGGGGTACGCCGGGCAATCACAGGATTCCTGTTCGGCTCAACGGGCGCCCTGATTGCAATGTCGCCCGTTGGAAAAGGAAGTGGAGCGCATATCAACCGTTCCGTGACGCCCGGATTCTGGCTGATGAGCAAGATGGAGTCACGTGTAGCGATGGGATACGTTCTTTCGCGGTTAGTTGGCGCGTGCCTCGGTGTTCTGCCGCTTCTAGGATGGAGTTCGCTCGGCCGGAGCGTCGAGTTGGCGCCACAGTCCCAGGCATCGGCTACTCTACTCGGACCGCCTTAACCGGCGAGGTGGTCACAACTTTTGCGCTTGTTGCCGGACTTTGCGTATTCATCGGATTTCGAAAACTGCGTCCAGACACGCCAGCCCTGATGCCGCCTCTTTTTTCATTTATGGTGTATGCGGAGGCGCCGATATCGGCACCAGCTGCAATCCTGCGCTCAGCCTCGGTCCCGCAATTATTTCTGGGCAATGGCACGGATGGTGGATCTATTGGCTCGGTCCGATGTTCGGCGCCTTGCTCGCGACTCTCGCCTGTAGTTTCCTCGCAAAACGAATCGAGACGGCAAAGCTCTATCGTTTTGATCGCGATTTCCCTAGCCAAAAAATTTTGAAACTCTTGACGTAACTACTAATCAATGCATTCCGGAGCACACCCAGGTCCTGGGGAGTAAATTTCGCTGTTTGAGTAACTCCTCGCCTTACAGCGTCGGTCTGTTATACAAAGCCTCGAGTTAACGTCCCTCCAAAGCTCGATTAACAGGCCATCCGGGCCCAGATTTCCGGCTGGGCCTTTTTTTTAGCTACTTCCGTCGCAAAATTGGCGCCTGCTGATGAAAAGATACACTGATGCAGTGAATGCCTCATCGTGCGTGTAGATGTTGCTCATAGATTTAGATTTAGTTAGTCGGGAAGCGGGTGCGATGTTTCCTGCCGGCATTGTTGATCTCGGTTGCGGCTGAGGCACAGCAATTCAGTGCTCCAAAGGGCGGCGTGGCTGCGGGATCGCTGCGAAGTTTGGTTAAGGGTGCAGAGCGTTTGCTGTGGAGCTATTTCGGATCGCGAAGGTAGAGAACGCCGATCCACTTCGCTTCCGACATAATTCGCAAGCGAACTCTTAGCAGCGGGCGAGGACATCGAAGTAGTAGCTGACCTACTCGGAGACTCGCGGCAATCGTGCGCAAGCACTACAGGAAATGGATACCTTCGTGGCAGGCAAAGAAAGACCGAGCCAGCCGCAAACTCGCCAAAATCAGTGACACAAATCTGTTACAAACTCGTTCTGGCGTTCAGTAGCCCTTTGGAATGAATATCTTAGAGTGGTGGCCAGGGACGGAATCGAACCGCCGACGCCAGCCTTTTCAGGGCTGCGCTCTACCAACTGAGCTACCTGGCCTTGGAGTGAAAAACTACAGTGTATCAAAGCGGGGGAGTGGGGCAGGCGGTCAAGCTTGACCGCTGCAGAACGACCTAATTTGTGCTCGATTGCTTGCCAAGCAGACGTTTGTTCGTGTACCGTTTGGGTTTGCAGTATCGACTAGACAAGTTAGGCAGCGAGGTTTCAATCACTCTTATGATGACGGCACGGTGTACGGCTTTGATGGTGCTTGCTTTTTTGACCGCGGTTCTTGCCGCGGCGGCTGAAAACGGTTTCAGCGGCGTGTGGAAGGCGGATATGAAAAAGAGTAGCTTCGGAAATCGCCCTCCCCAGGGCGAGATGGTGCTGATCGAGCAGACACCGGGGACATTCAAGGAGACGGTTGGCGAGACAAATCCGATGGGCGAATATCGTGCGTCGTTCACATACAACCTCGACGGAAAGGAGAGCGAGAACGCCTTCCGTGGTTTGCCGATGAAAAGCAAAGCAACGCTTGAAGGAGACACGCTTACCATCGAGTCTCATGTGGCAGGCCCTCATCCCACCACGATCCATCAGAAATGCACGCTGTCGAACGGCGGCAAAACGCTTCAGGTTGCGGCAACGATGGGCGGCAACGGGAGGGAAATTACAGAAACGATCGTATTCGACAAGCAGCCCGATTCCGCAGGCGAGGCTCTACGCCGTCCGGAGAAAACAGCAGGCGAGACATTTAAGAACGTGAAGCTGCTGAAAGAGCTGCCGGCTTCGCGGCTTTTTGACACGATGCGATACTTCTCGGCGTCACTCGGAGTAAATTGCGAGTTCTGCCACGTTCAGGGCCACTTCGATTCTGACGAGAAGAAGGAGAAACAGTTTGCCAGGGTAATGATTACGATGACGCATAACATCGATGAACAGACGTTTCATGGGCGTCCGGAAGTCCGGTGTTACACCTGTCATCGCGGGAATGAGAAGCCGGTAAGTCAAATCCCGTTCGAGTAGCGCCGCTTGGGGCCTCTACACTTTTCGCAGTTTCGTTACTCGGCCTACCTCGACCCACTCGACAACAAATACGTTGCCGGCGTGATCGAAACAGGCGCCATGTGGACAGACGAACTTGCCCGGCTTGAATGCATCGCGAGTCAGTTTGCGAGTTTCCATCCAGTTATGCGCAGCTGAATCGTCGCCCAGGTTTTCGATCACTTGGTTGTTCTTGTCCATGAGGGTGACGCGCGCGCCTAAGTCGGGAACAACGGTCAAGCCGGCCTTATAGAAGTTGAAATGGCACGGGAGATTTGTCCCGCCTATAAAGGCGATGTGCTTGCCGTCAAGCGTAAATGTCTGGATGCGATTGTTGCCCCGGTCAGCCACCATCAGAATGGGCTCAGTTCCGCGCGTATCGACGATGAGGCCGTGGGGGCAGTTTAGTTGGCCCGCGTCTTTTCCCAAGCCGCCAAAGGTTCGAATAAACTTGCCGTCCTTGTTGTATTGATTGATGTAGCTCGAGCCGTATCCATCCCCCACATAAAAATCGCCGTTGGGTGCCATGGCGAGGTTCGTCGGGCTGTATTTGATCTTCTTGCCATCGGGGCCGGGCTTGTATGGTTCCGACTCGAGTGGATAGCCGAGCGAAAACACCTCTTCTCCCTCGAGAGTTGTCTTAACGACCAGGCCCCTTCGAATGTCGCATAAATACAGGAATTCGTTCTTGCCCTCTCGGCTGATATACAGGCCGTGGGCTCCTCCTTTGAACTCTTTTCCCCAGCTTTTGACAAATTTTCCTTTGTGATCGAAGACGACCATCGAGTCGCTGGATTCGCTAGTGGCGTAAACCGTGTGATGCACGTAGATGTGTCCGTGGGAATCTTCGCAAACTCCGTGGGTGTTGCCATATTTGATATCGGCCGGCAAATCACCCCAGTCGTGAATGGCTTCATAGGTGTATTCGCCTGAACCGAGAATGGGTTTAGCCGATCCAGATTTATTCGTCATTCCGACCAACAACGGTGAGCCACCCCCTACGGCGAGCAAGAAATTACGGCGTGTTGACATTGCTTGATGCCTTCTCTGTCTCGAAACTATATCACGAGATTCAGGTGTTAGACTAAGGCGTAATTCCATCAGAGCCGCGACCCCGAGGGAGCGGTCTTGTACCTGCTCAAACGGACATGCTCCTCAAGAAACCAGCCATAATCGCCTTCGCGTGCCTATCGGTAGTGGCCACAGGCTCGCGCGCGCAAGCTCCGCCTCCTAGTCCAAGACAGCCCGCTGTAGACGTGTATCACGGGATCAAAGTTGTGGACGATTACCGCTGGCTAGAAGATGGCCAGAGCCAAAGGGTAAAACAATGGGTTGCCGCTCAAAACGCCTATTCCCGAGGCTACTTCGACAAGCTTCCGTGGCGCGCGGAGATGCGAAACCAGCTATTCGCCTACGCGAAGAAGCAATCTATCAGCTACTCCCGGTTGCGTTTCCAGAGCGGGAAATTCTTCGCGCTGAAATCTGATCCGGCAAAACAACAAGCGGTTCTGGTGACGTTTTCGTCCGTGGACGACCTGTCGGGAGAGCGCGTGCTGGTCGATCCAAATCTATCGAGTAATCAAGGACGTCTTTCTATCGACTGGTTCGTACCTTCTCTGGACGGGAGGATGGTGGCAGTCGCAATGTCCGAGGGCGGGAGCGAAGACGCGTCACTATATGTGTACGAAACGGCATCTGCGAAACAGGTAGGCGAGGTTGTGCCACGTGTGAGCTATCCGACCGGAGGTGGAAGCTTAGCCTGGCTGCCGGACGGCAAACGTTTTCTCTACACCCGTTATCCGCAGGGACACGAACGTCCACCGGCCGACGTCAATTTTTACCAGCAGATTTATCTGCACAAGATGGGATCGCCCGCAGCATCCGACGAATACATTCTCGGCCGGGACTTTCCGCGGATCGCCGAGACCGAGCTCAACAGCTCGCCCGATGGTAAGTATATCCTGGCATCCGTTGCCAACGGGGATGGTGGACAGTTTGAGCACTTTCTCCGGATGGAAAGCGGAGATTGGAAGCGCCTCACGCATTTTGAGGATCAGATCGTGGGAGTGTCGATTGATTCCGACGGCGCGCTCTACCTGCTCTCCCGGAACAAAGCGCCACGCGGCAAAATTTTGCGGCTTCCGCTAGGTGATCTGAAACTGGACCACGCCAAAGTGATTGTGCCAGAAGGCCAGGCCAGCATCGAAACGCCGCCGGAAGGAGGTTCCGACCAGCCGGTCCTCCCAACCGCTACGCGGCTCTATGTGAAGAGAATTGACGGAGGCCCGAATCAAATCACCGTCTATAGCCATTTGGGCAAGGCTCTCGGCAAGGCCCCGCTGCCTGCTGTTTCGAGCACCGATAACATGCTCAGCCCGGGAGGGGACGATCTGCTGGTGCGCGCTGAAGGATATACCACTCCGGCAACTGTTTATCGGTTCGATGCTTCCGGTCAACTGAAGGCAACAGCCCTGCGTGTGAACCAAACCATCGATCTCAGCGAATTCGAAGTAGAGCGGGTATTTGCGAAGTCCAAGGATGGAACCAGTGTTCCGATGAGCATCATCCACAAGAAAGGCTTGAAGCGAGACGGCACAGCACCGACTTTGATTTATGGTTACGGCGGTTATGGCATCAGCATCACCCCCAGATACGGTGGCGGCACGCTGTTCTATTTATGGCTGGATGAAGGCGGCTCGCTAGTCGAAACAAACCTACGTGGCGGCGGCGAGTACGGAGCGGCCTGGCATACAGCGGGCAACCTGACTCGCAAGCAGAACGTCTTTGACGATTTCGCCGCCTGCGCCACGTACTTGATTCGCGAGAAATACTCGTCGCCTGAACATATCGTCGCTTTGGGCGGCAGCAATGGCGGGCTGCTGATGGGAGCGGAATTGACGCAGCATCCTGAGCTGTTTCGCGCCGTAGTGTCGTTTGTGGGAATTTATGACATGCTGCGGATTGAACTTGATCCGAACGGGGCATTCAACACAACAGAATTTGGTTCGGTCAAAGATCGCCAGCAGTTTGATGCATTATACGCATACTCTCCTTACCACCGCGTGAAGGACGGGACCCCGTATCCGGCCATCCTGTTTGCGACAGGCGACAACGATGGCCGCGTCAATCCTGCCAACTCGCGAAAAATGACGGCGCGTCTGCAGGCTGCTACGAGTTCGAAATATCCAATTTTTCTCCGTACTTCTTCCAATGCCGGCCACGGTATTGGAACCGCTCTGAACGAACGGATCAATCAGCAGGCGGATGTATATTCGTTCATCTTCGATCAATTGGGTTTGCGGTACGAGGTGCCTCGCGGCTCCGGAACGAAATGACCGTCGATTCACGGCGTTTCTCCCTGAATCAACAAGCGGAAAGGGCGCAGTCCAGACCGATTTGCGCGCCTCAAAGCGAAAGAGATACAGTGACAAGTGGAGCGGCAAATGAAGCAAACCAATCTCAGCTATCCTGCCACGCGACGTGACGTACTGACAGCGGGCGCGGCGGCAATTGCGGCTTTGGGCGTACCGAGGACGGTGAGGGCTGATGCGCCCGCTGGCACGGTCGCTATCGTCCGATGCCGAAATTATCAGGACGACGTGACCGGAAAGCTTTCCACGGCCTTCGACCGCATTGGCGGAATTGACAAGCTGGTCCGCGGCAAAACGGTCGGCTTAAAGCTGAACCTGACCGGCAATCCCAGCCGGTTTCCGCTGACGCCTGACCTTCCTTACCGGACCGACCCAGGTACCATTGCGTCGACCGTTCACCTGCTCGCGAAAGCAGGTGCGACGCGCGTCCGTATTATTGAAAGCTTCTTTCCGGCACGGCAGGATCTGGACCTTTGGGCACGCTATGGAATCGATGTAAACGCAATTAACAACCTGGGCGTGAAGGTCGATTGGGAGAACGTTCAGAACCTTGGGAAGTACAAACAATACGTGCGGCTGAAGGTGCCGTGGGGCGGATATATGTATCCGGCGTACTACCTGAATCAGGCGTTCGTTCAATGCGACGTGTACGCTTCGCTTTCGAAGCTGAAGAACCATTGGATTGCGGGCGTGACCATGTCGTTGAAGAACAATTTCGGCGATACGCCCTGTTCTCTGTATGGAGGCGATTGCGGCCCGAGCGGAAACGAGCAGCCGACCAAAGAGCGAGGTCCCGTATTGCATGATGGGAAAACCAAAGCGCCGTCGGGCGTGGACGCGGAACTTCATCCCGACTCTCCGCGATACCCCGGTTATCGCGTTCCAAGGATACTGGTGGATCAAAACGGCATACGGCCGGTGGATCTGGCTATTGTGGACGGCGTCGAAACCGTGCGAGGCGGGGAAGGCCCGTGGCTGCCCGGCGGCGTGGAGCGCATGACTCCTGGCGTCATTATTGTGGGCCGCAACGCGGTTAATGTTGACGCCGTTGGAATGGGCGTAATGGGCTACAGCACTCAAGCCGATCGGGGCACGTCGCCATTCATTCGGGGCGACAATTCGCTGAAACTGGCCGAAGCGGTCGGCATCGGGTCAGCCGACTTGAACCGGATTGAAGTGGTTGGCGTCCCGATCAAAGACGCGCATATCGACTTCGGGCCGGGGGCGGTCGGCAAAACGCTGAAAGAGCTGAGGGGCTAGGGAAGCCGTCAAAAGACAGCCGAAGCCGGACCTAGACGTGCGGCACGCACCAGAACGTCCGCCCCACGAATTACTCGATTGTATTTCCCAGCAACCAGCAGGTCACGTACCCGGCGACAGGCTGAGGCAGTTCGACGAACTGAGAGCCATCGTTGTCGATTCCGCTGAGGGGTTTAATCACGTTTCCCGGATACAGAGTTAGCAGTCCGTGATGAGCGTATAGGTCGTCAAAACTGGCCTTATCCTTGCTGTCGACGGCGCGGTGAAGTTCTGAAACAATGGCGCTATTCTGCGGACCAGCTACACAGTAGGCAGTTTTCATCAGCACGATATCGGGTTGGCCTTCTACCGCGCCGTTATAGAGGCCGGAAGGGGCTGAGACGGGCCTCGTCCGGACGACTGAAAGCGACAAAAGGATGGAACCGCACACTAATAGGAGCACCGCGACAGCTCCGTTGCGGATCAGCTTATGTACCGCGGAATCTTCACTTCTGGTAGAGAAGTTCATACCAGGAGATCGGCGGTGGTGAAGGACAACTGTACGGAGCCCCCAATCGGATAATTCCGGCCTTGTCTCGCGACCGATCTAAGAATTGTAGGTTCGGCTCCTCGTAAATCTCCAGACAGCAGCAGGAGGAAGATTCATCCAGACGCGGCCGAGACATTCGGCATTTAAACCGAGCCTTGCGCTAGGGATAGGGCAGCTTCGAGCGTAGGTGAATTGAATTAACTGGCCATCGGGCGCCAACGCCTTCATCATTCCCCGCACGGTCGCGATGCGGTCGCGCCCCTTCAGATTGCGAATAGGCAGGCTCGAAATGAGGGTCGGTACACGCGCGAAGCCCTCATCGCGAAGAATGGCGCCGGCATCGAGGGCATCCCCACAACGAATGCGAACGTGCGGAAAGCGCTCTCGCAGGTAAGACACCAACGTAGGGTCGCGTTCAATCACCAGCAAGTGGTGCGGCGGCACGCCGCGGCTAAGCAATGCATCCGTGATCGCCCCGGTGCCCGCTCCCACTTCGAGCACATGCGAGCTTGCCCAATCCACTCTCGAGGCCATCAACCGGGAGAGCTTCGGCGAACTGGGCGCGAGTGCTCCTACCGCCAATGGATTTTTGAGGAGCGATCGCATAAAGATAAATGGAGCGCTCAGTTGGTTCGTCACGTGCCTAATACTTGGGAACCGACCGATCGATCTTGTCGCTCCAGGCCAGAATGCCTCCTGTCAAATTACGGACGCGGTGGAATCCGTTCTGTTTCAGAAGATCGACAGCCCTCTGGCTTCTTCCTCCGCTCTTGCAATGAGCGACGATGTCGGCATTCGGATCGAGTTCGTTCAATCGCTTCGGCAGCTCGCCAAGAGGAATAAGTTTCGATCCGGGGATGCGGGCGGTTTGGTATTCCCAAGGCTCGCGGACATCGATCAAGAGGAATTCATCGCCTCGGTCGAGTTTCTCTTTCAGCCCAGCGACGTCAATCAGGCCCTCGTTCGAAGAAGCGGCTTGCGCGGGACGTAGACCGCAAAATTCCTGATAGTCGATCAGCTTCGTAACCGTTGGGTGATCGCCGCACACTGGACAGGCGGGGTCGCGCGTCAATTTGAGCTCGCGAAATTTCATATTCAACGCGTCGTAGAGCAGCAAACGCCCCTTCAGCGTCTTCCCTTTGCCGAGAATAATCTTCACCGCTTCGGTTGCCTGCACAACTCCAATCAGGCCGGGCAAAATGCCAAGAACGCCGCCCTCGGCGCAGCTTGGGACCATACCGGGAGGCGGCGGCTCGGGATACAGGCAGCGATAGCACGGACCATCGTCATAGGCGAACACCGTCGCCTGGCCCTCGAACCGGAAAATCGAGCCGTACACATTCGGCTTCTTCAGCAGCACGCAGGCATCGTTCACGAGATAGCGTGTCGGAAAATTATCCGTTCCGTCAATGACGATGTCGTACTCTCGCAGAATTTCGAGAGCGTTCGCGCTCGTCAGCGGCGCGTCGTGCTTATCGATTCTGAGATGCGGATTGATGTTCTGCATCTTCTCCGCGGCCGAATCCAGTTTCTTTCGCCCAATGTCGCGGGTGCCGTGAATCACCTGCCGCTGCAGATTCGAGATATCGACCGTATCGAAATCGATCAGGCCGATGCGGCCGATTCCTGCTGCCGCGAGATAGAGGCCAAGCGGCGCGCCAAGCCCGCCGGCTCCCACGAGCGCGACTCGCGCGGCCTTTAACTTTAGCTGTCCCTCCATCCCTACTTCCGGCAAAATCAGGTGCCGGCTGTAGCGCGCCACCTCTTCGGTCGACAGCATCAGCTCTTCGGCTTCGCTAACCGGAGCCGAACCGCCGGCGATGCTGGGCACAATCGAAATCGTTTCGCTTCCCGCCAGTTTCGTGGCGTCCTTGTCCAGGTATCGAATATCTTCGTCGTTCACGTAGACGTTCACAAAGCTTCGCAGCTTGCCCTGGTCGTTGAACAGGTTCTTTCGCACGTCAGGATACTTTTCGGTGAGCGCGGTCAGAGCTTCGCCCACCGTGCTTCCGCTCACTTCGATCGAGTCGGTTTGCGCCGTGAATTGCCGCAGCGCAGTCGGAATCAGGATTTTGGCCATATCAATTCTTCTTTGTCCGCTTTCGTTTGGTCCCAGTCGGGAAGAAAGCTGTTGGCGTGGTCGAACTTCCCGTCTTTAATCGAGAGCACGACGAAGGAAAACCACGGGCAGGAATTCTTCAGATCTGTCGAGGAGAAATAGGCGTCGCAGTCGGGATGGGAATGAAAAATTCCAATCAAGTCCAAGCTTTGTGCACGGGCGGCACGGTCCGCTTTCATAAGATCTTCGGGACGCAGCTCGTAGCGTTCGCCCTGTCCCCCGGCAAAGACATTCTCGAGCGGCACTGCCGAGATGACACTCTTCTTTCCGTTTACACTCCGCCCCAGCATCGCGCCACAACACTCATTAGGGTACGTCGTTTCGGCGTGGCGGACCATGGCCTGCCACGGCTCCCGCTCTATTTCAATCATTCCAGAACTGTTCGCTCAGGTATTTCGTGCCGCCGTCACAAAGGATTGTGACAACTGTTCCCGCCTCCCCGCGCTCGCTCATTTCTTTCGCCACGCGGCTCGATGCAACCACATTTGCCGCCGCTGAAACACCCACCAGCAAGCCTTGTTCCCGCGCCAGGCGTCGCGCCATATCGTGAGCATCCTCGGTCTCGACCCACAAATTGTCGTCGGCGAGCGTTGGATCGTAAATGCCTGGTTTGATGGCGCTCGGCATGTGTTTGGCGCCTTCGAGACCGTGCAACGGCGTAGCCGGCTGTACCGAGATGCACTTTACGTGAGGGAGGTCGCGTTTTAGACGCCGGGTGATGCCGACAAACGTTCCGCTTGTTCCCATCACCGCCACAAAATGGGTAATCTTTCCATGCGTTTGCTCGACAATTTCGGGGGCCGTGGTCTCGAAATGCGATTGCCAGTTCGCCGGGTTGTTATATTGATCCGGGAAAAAATAGCGCTCTGGATCGTCCTCAAACAGCTTGCGGCAAACAAGGATTGATCCGTCAGACCCCTCCGCTGCGTCGGTGAGAACTAAATCGGCGCCATAGGATCTCAAAATCTGCTTCCGTTCCGGCGAGGCGTTCGAAGGTAGACACAGTCTCACTTTGTAACCCTTGTACGCGCAGATCATGGCGTACGCGATGCCGGTGTTGCCGCTCGTCGAATCCAACAGAATTTTTCCTGGCACGAGCCGGCCGGTCCGCTCGCCCTCGAGAATCATATTGAGAGCCGGCCGGTCTTTCACCGAGCCCCCGGGATTGAAGTATTCCGCCTTTCCAAACACGCGAACACCGGAATATTCGGCCAGGGGTATCTCGATCAGCGGCGTATTTCCAATCTGATCGAGAAGCCTAAAGCTCTTCTCCTCTCGGCAGGCGGCGAGTGCGGACATATCGTCTCTTCCTTCATTGTATCTACCGATTTTCGACAGACAATGAGAGTATTGATGTGGCGAGTGATCGGCCATTGGCTCTCGGCCAACAAGCAAGGCGCTTTGCGCTGACGGGCCCCCTCCGGCTGACCGCTGAAATCTAAATGCTTGGGCGACACACCTTTTGTACGGAATATCACTATTTCGCACAATTTCTATGTAGTTGGACACGTAAATTCATCAGGCGGCGTCTATGCTGCATCGGCTCCTGTTTGTGGGAGCATAACAACAGGAGCTCAGGTATTTCGAGGCGGTTTTCGAAGCCTGAATGGAGGACGAGGCGAATATGAAAAGACAACAGGCGGTTAGTCGACTCGCGGCAATGCTTGGCTGTGTTTGCCTGCTGGCGGTCAGCGCCAAGGCGGTTGACAATCCAACGAAGGCCATACCAAACGGCGAAAAGGAAAAAGTCACTGGAATTATTCAAGGCCGCGATGGCGACACCATGCGCGTGCGCACCGACGACAACTCAATCGTGGCAGTCAATTTAACAAACACGACCAAGGTGCAGTTGAAGAACGGGTTCCTGCACATGAGCAAGAAGACGATGGATGTGAGGGTATTGGTACCCGGATTAAGAGTCGAGGCATCGGGCAGGGGAAATGAACAGGGCCAGCTTATGGCCGATACAGTCCGCTTCGATCCGAATTCCTACAAGTCTTCGCGCGAGATTGACACGCGCGTGTCACCTCTCGAAAGCCGGACGGGGCAGCTCGAGGGCCGTGCCGGACAATTGGAGGGCCGCGCCGGGCAGCTAGAGAACCGCGCGGGCACGCTTGAAACCAAGACCGGCCAGCTTGCGGATCAACAACAACAGACGGTGCAGCAGGTTGGCCAGGTGAAGGGCGAAGCCGATAAAGCCAATCAGGGCGTCGACACGGTGAATAATCGCGTGAGCGGCCTCGATAACTACACGGAAAAGGGCAAAGCTACTGTGTATTTCAAGTACGCGAGCGCGAAACTCACTGAAGATGCCAAGAACGATCTGGACGATCTCATACAGAAAACCAAGAACATGAAGGGTTACATGATCGAGGTAGCAGGGTTCACCGATACAACCGGCAATGCCGACAGGAATGAAGAACTCAGCGAACGTCGCGCCGATGCCGTCGTTCGATATCTGGAGGAAGCTGACGTTCCGCTGCGCCGGATTCTGGCGCCTGCGGGCTTGGGCGAATCGCACGGCGTTGCCGATAATAAGACGCTGGAAGGCCGGAAGCTGAACCGCCGCGTGGAAGTGAAGTTGTTGGTGAACGCCAGCTTAGAAGGCAACACCAACGCCATGAACCAAGGCGGGCAGACCGCTCCTCAACCCGCTCAGTAGCCGTTCCACCGTTCGAGACTGACACTAGGCAGACGGCAGGGCGTCTGCCTGACCACCCTTCGTCTAATTCACGCGCGTAAACAAACCGCGGGCTTCCACCGCTAAGGTCTCGACAAAAGCCTGTTTGCCTCCGTCCAGAAACTGAATGCCACGGACGCCGGTTCCGGTACCCGCGGTCGCATAGTAGTAGGTGAATGTGTTGCCGCTCCAGTGCGTCAGAGCATAGCGGCCCCTGAACGGAGGCAAATGTAGCACCAGGCCGTTGCTTTCCTCGCGTATCTCGAGGTCGCCGTAATAGTCGCTGTGATAGACGCCCAGATAAGCGGAAATCGGCTGGCTCGGCTCGGGGGGATTCGGCGGGGGCAGCTTTGAATAGTCTTTGAATCTGGCCTGGATACTCTCGATTAATTGCTTGAAAAAGCTTCCAGCAAACGCCAGCCAATCCTGAGTCACATTTCCGTAATGGTAGAGATCGAAAAAGTCATTCGCAATCGCCTCGGCCAAACCTACGGGAGTGGCATTGGTTAACACCAATATTCCAATCTGTTCCGATGGAGAAAATTTGACGGTTGTGCCGGCTCCGGAATAAAAGGCTCCACTATGGCTGAGCACGAGTCTGCCCTTGGAATCGTAATCGACATCCCAACCCAAGCCGTAATAGCTCTTCGCGCCCGTCTCCGGGTTCGTGCCGCGGTCGATTTGCCGTTGATGGGTTTCATCGAGCGCTTTCCCGTCGACAATTTGCTGGCCGTTCCACGCCCCGTTCGCGAGTTGCAACCGGAGCCATTCGGCGAGGTCTCGTGCGGACGAACTGGCCGAGCCCGCCGGCGCTTCCGCATCCGGCTCGCGCAAAAACCTCGCAACAGGCTTGCCGTCGATTAAGAAGTGCCCGTAGGCTCTGTTCGAAGAATTGAAATAATCGGAAAATCGGTAGCTTGTGGAGGCCAGGTGCAGCGGTGAAAACAAACGCTCGGCCGCGATCTCTTCCCATTTGATGCCGGCCTTCTTTGCCGCGGCAATTGCACCTTCTGTATAACCGAAATTGGAGTACTGGAATTTCGTCCGGAACTCGGCAGTCAAGGGAATGAGCCGGATGCGGTGAAGCACTTCCGGGCGGGAGTAGTAAAGGTTCTCGAGCGCATCACCGGAGTCGCTTGGCAATCCACTGCGGTGACTCAGAAAATCTCGAATAGTCACCTCACCGGTTACCGCTGGATTCGAGAGCTGAAATTCCGGATCCAACACTTCGATACGGTCGTCCCAGGAGACATCGCCCGTGCCCACCAGCGCGGCCACTACAGTCGATGCGATGGGCTTTGAAACGGACGCGAGCTGAAAGACGGTGTCTGGATCCACGCAGGCTGGCTCCCCAACCTTTCGTAATCCGAAACCTTTCAGATAAACAACTTTGTCGTGGTCGACAATCGCGATCGAAAGCCCGGGAACGCCGGTCTTCTTCATTCCGTCGCGAATATATTGCTCGAGCTGAGGGATGAGGGAGTCAACGTTCCCCGACCCAGATGCTGTCTGGTTCCGAGCCCTGAGCAGGGCTGCGCCCAGAACCACAATCATGACCATTGCACTTCGCTTGAACATCGTACCTCCGGTTTTCGCACCCTCTCCGAACACAATTCACCTCCGCTCGCTTCAGCGAAGGATGGAATCGACTTTTCGCGGTCGGTCGATTCTAGCGCTTTCCTTGCTGAAATGGGAGAACTACTAGTTTTGTCGCGTCATCGCACCGACGCGGATTAATTGCTCTCGCTGAGCCGTGCAGCTTGAAGCGTGAGGTAATTCCGTTCCGGCAGGCTCGTTGTCCGGCTGGCCGCTTTCCGGTAATGCGACATGGCGGTCTGGTGGTCCCCGGCCATTTCGAGCAGATGGGCGCGAACAGCATCGAGGCGATAATGGCCGGCCAGGCGCCCATCGCCTTCGAGCGCATCGAGCAGTTCGAGTCCCGCCGTGGCGCCATGAACCATAGCCGCCGCGATGGCATGATTGAGCATCACCATCGGGTTGTCGGACATGAGTTTCAAGAGCTCGTAGAGCGCGAGGATCTGCGGCCAGTCGGTGTCCGACGCTTGTCCCGCCTCGTCATGAACCGCGGCAATGGCTGCCTGTAACTGGTACGAGCCCACCGACCCCTTCGACAAAGCAGCAGTGAGTAACGCAACGCCTTCCGAAATTTCCTTTTGATCCCACAGCGTCCGATCCTGTTCTGTGAGCGGAATCAACTCGCCCTCGGGTCCGGTTCGCGCCGCGCGGCGCGCATCGGTCAGCAACATCAGCGCCAACAATCCGGCGACTTCTGCATCTTCCGGGAGCGATTTATGAACGGCTCGTGTCAGCCGGATCGCTTCTCGCGACAATTCGGGCCGCTGCAATTGCGGCCCAATGCTGCTGGTATAGCCTTCGTTGAAGATCAGGTAGAGCACATGCAGTACAGCACGCAGCCGCTGAGCGCGCTCCTCGGAAGTGGGCAAGCTGAATGGTACGCCTGATTCCTTGATGGCGCGCTTGGCCCGGCTGATCCGCTGCGCCATTGTCGCCTCTGGCACCAGGAATGCATTGGCGATCTCGGCTGTTGTCAAGCCGCCCACCGCGCGTAACGTCAAGGCGATTGCCGATGACGGACTGAGCGTTGCGTGGCAGCACATAAAGAGCAGGATGAGCGTGTCGTCCTGCTCTGTTTCATTCTCGGGGACTGGTGGCGGCGCCAATTGGTCTGTCTCGATTGCCGCGGCTGTTTCCCGCCGGCGCCGCGCCGACTCGCTGCGCAGGTGATCGGTCATGCGCCGCGAGGCAACTTGAATCAGCCATCCGCGGGGATTATCGGGCAACCCCTCGCGCGGCCATTGAACGGTTGCCGCGAGCAACGCCTCTTGAACCGCGTCCTCGGCAGCAGCAAAATCGCGGAAACGGCGGATGACCGCGCCGAGCACCTGCGGCGCGAGTTCGCGAATAAGATGCTCGAAACGTTCGTCGATCGCCGCCATCATCATCGGCTATTCATGGCAGGAACTCGTCTGGAGGCGTGCTCATCACTTCCCGCACCTCGATGGGCATGTTTAGCGGCTTCCCGCCGGGCCCCGGCGCGGCCGACGCTCGCGCCGCGATCGCGTAGGCTTGTGCGGCGCTTTCTACGTCAACAATCCAATACCCGGCGAGAAACTCTTTCGCTTCCGGGAACACGCCGTCGGTGTTCGGCGTCCCGTCATCTGCGGCTCTTACGAGCTTCGCCTGATGGGGGCTCGCCAAGCCTTCGGCCGACACGAACTCTCCGGATTCCTTGAGCGCACTGTTCAAGTTTTTCATGAATCCGATGTGCGCCTGGATGTCCTTCTTTGGCCAGGCGCCAAACGTGTCGTATCCCGTCTTTGGGCAGTTCATCATCAATATGTACTTCATCTCTCCCGCTCCTTCCGATTTTCGCGCTCGCTTCAAGCGCTTTCATCGGTTGGTCGGAGCACGGGGCCGATTCTCGACATGGCTGCCCGGTAATTAATCGCGTGCCATCAAGTCGCGAATGTACATCAGGTTTCTGTGCATTCCGGCAGCAAGCGTAGAGCGCGGCAAATCGGTTTCGAGGTTGGCATAGCCATTGAAGCCGATGTCGCGTATGGCGTGCAGAATCGGTTGAAAATCGATCTTACCCTCACCGAGATAATTCGGGTTGTCTTTCAGGTGGAATTGGCAGATGCGGTCTTTTCCCAGCCACCGTATCTCTTTCTCGACATCAAACCCGTTCTGAGTGGAATTGCCAACATCGTAATAGACGAGAACGTTTTTCGACCGCGAGCGGTCCATGATGCGCACATTGTCTTGAGCGGAGATCGTGTCTTCGAGACCAAGGATTACGTGCGCCTTTTCCGCTTCAGGCGCCAGCTCGCGCAAGGCATCACCTACGTAGTCCATTTCGGCGGGCGTTTTCATGGCCCACCGGCCGAAGAAGGGGAGCAGCAACACTCTCGTATCAAGCGCCTTAGTCAAGCGGATCGAGTTGAGCACCCATTTCGGAGCGTCCTTGTCGCTCTTCAACCCGTTATCGTGCAGGCGATCGACGCACGTGCCATCAATTGGAATTTTATATTGCTTGGCGAGTGCGCGATACCGGGCGATGGTTTCCGGATTATCGGCCGGCATTTTTCCATCGGCGATTTTCCGTCCGAACGAGACCTGCACACCTTCAAAACCGAGCTGCGCCGCCATAGGAACAGCTTCAGGCGAAGCTCCGAGATACAGATTCCAATCGGTCACGCCGATCTTCAATTTCGGATGCCCGGCTCGGGCAGCGCGAGCTCCGAACGCGAGTGCGATACCCGAGCTAAGCAGTGCGCGCCTGCTGAGTGTGTGGATCATGATTCGGCCGCCATGTTCTGAGATTCTATCGCCGCCAGAGCGATTTGAGCGATGTCGAGCAGCTCAGGCGGCGACTGCGAAACCGAGCCTAGAGCATCGCGAAACATCGTGTTGCAAAACGGACAGGCCGCCCCTATGACATCCGCGCCCGTTTCAGCGAGTTCTCTCGCGCGCGTTTCGTTGACGCGGCGGCCCGTTTCTTCGCCTAAAAACACCAGGCCGCCTCCAGCGCCGCAACAAAATGAACGCTCTCGCGCCCGCGGCGGGTCAATTACCTGCGCGCTTTGTCCGATCACGTCCCTGGGCTCATCGTATATGTTGCGATAGCGGCCCAGATAGCAGGGATCGTGAAAGACGACGCGCTTTCCGCTGCTCGCCGACGCAAGCCGGTCGCGATGACGGGCCATAAATTCGCTGTGATGTTCGATCGCGACCTCCACTCCAAACTCTTTCCAGTCTTCCCCAATCGTTCTGACGCAATGCGGGCAAATGGAAACAATCTTTTTCACTCCACGCTGGCGGAAGGCTTCGAGATTCGATTCGGCAAGTTGGCCGAATACGAGATCGTTTCCCAACCGTCGCGCCGGATCGCCCGTACATTTCTCTTTCTGGAGAACGCCGTAGGACGTTCCTAAATGACGCATCACGTCGGCGAAAGCAGTCACAATTTCGCGCCCGCGAGGATCGTAAGCTCCCATGCAGCCCAGCCACAAGCAGTATTCCTGCGAACCATCGAAGAGGGGAAATTGCTGTTTCGAGATGAATTTGTCGCGGTCCGACGGCGAAAATCCCATCGCGTTCCCTTGACGTTCCAGGTTCAGGAACAATTTTGTGCCGTGTTCATCTTGCCAACGGCCGGTGTTCACCTCACTGCGCCGCAGACCGACAATCATGGGCAAATGCTCGATGCCAACGGGACACTGGAATTCGCACGCACCGCACGTGGTGCACTGGAATATAGCCGTTTGCGAAATGGTCGCGCCCACGATCGGCGTTGCGTTCGCATTCCCGTAGTCGTTCAAATAAGCGCGCATTCCGAGCGCAATCAGTTTCGGGTTCAGCTCTTTCCCCGTGTTGTTAGCCGGGCAATGCTCGGTACAGCGGCCGCATTCAACGCAGGAGTAGGCCTGTAGCGCCGTCAATTGAGTGATGTCCTTGCCCGTGTCGAGTCCAAAATCTTCGTCGCCGACAAGTGGCGGAATCTGGCTGAAACCATCCCGTGCGAGGAAAATCGTAATCGGGCTCAGCACAAGATGGAGATGCTTGGTATGCGGAATCAACGGGAGGAACGCGAGCAACGCCGTGGTATGTGTCCACCAGAGAATGCGGCCCGTAGCCGTGCTCTCCGGAAACCACCACATCGGCATATAAGTAACCATCAGCAGAAAGATCAGGCCCGCGATGACACCCGATTCATACGACAGCGGCTCGAGCCATTTCGGCCGGATGATGAATCGCCTGATAAACAGGCCGGCGATGCCGACGGCTACAAGCGCCGCGAAAACGAACGCGAACCACCAGTAGAAAACGCCGAATCCTTGCTCGCGGCGAAATAGCGGGAACCCGAGGCCCGTGGCGGAATGGTTAACCGTGACCAGCGCGAACACACAAAAGCCCCAAAACACAAGCGCATGCGCCAAACCCGGGAGCGGACGCTGCCGGATGACTTTAGATTGAAGCAAAACTTCAGAAAAAAAATGCCAAACCCGGCTTGTAACAGGTTGAAGATGAAAGTCTGTGTCGCGTTTAGCCTTCCTAATGCGTTCCTCAACGCGACGAAACCGCAACCAGAACAAAGCGCACGAAATCACTATTGCGAGGCACAACACAAGGCGTTCGGTCGGGGTTGGAAAAATCATGGAATCTGGATCCGAGTTCTAAAACCAAAGAGAGTGCGCGGCGCGAAGCCGTCTTATACAGTAAGGAATGAGGGTTTCGAACCGCGTCCAGTTCAATATCGGACAAATCCTAGATGGAGTTGGTGATTGCGTAATTTGATTTCGGGAGCCGCTGGCTTCATTGGATCGCACTTGTGTGATCGTCTGATAGAACAAGGCGGCACAGTAATTGCCGTAGACAATTTAATCACGGGGCATCGGGACAACATTCAGCATCTCCTCTCGAATCCAGCCTTTCAATTTATCGAACACGATATTTGCGAGCCGCTGGAGGTGGCAGGACCGGTTGACCGCGTGTTCCACCTGGCTTCGCTCGCCAGTCCGTTCGATTACCTCGAGCACCCCATTGAAACCCTGGATGTGGGCTCGGCCGGAACGCGCAATACGCTCGAGATTGCCCGGAAACACAACGCCCGTTATCTGTTGACATCCACTTCCGAGTGTTATGGCGACCCGCTCGAGCATCCGCAGTCGGAAACCTATTGGGGCAACGTCAATCCGGTTGGACTTCGCTCCTGCTACGACGAAAGCAAGCGGTATGCCGAAGCGCTCACTATGGCGTTTCATCGCAAGCATGGAGTTAAAACTACCATCGCGCGCATATTCAACACGTATGGGCCAAGAATGGCGTTGAACGATGGGCGCGTTGTGCCGGCGTTTCTCGATCAGGCACTACGCGGCGAAGACCTGACTGTTTTTGGCGATGGTTCGCAGACTCGAAGCTTCTGCTATGTTTCTGACCTGGTCGAAGGCTTGCTCCGTTTGGTTGATTCGAACGAACCTTATCCGGTAAATCTAGGCAATCCGAACGAGATGACCATCCTCGAATTCGCGCACTACATTCGCGAGAAGGTCGGCACGGGCGTGGGCATCCAGTTTCGGCCGCTCCCCTCCGACGACCCAAAAATCCGCCGGCCCGATATCAAGAAAGCCAAGCGGATACTCGGTTGGGAGCCGAAAGTGGGTTTGGAAACCGGCATTCAGATGACGGTCGAGCATTTCCGAAAGCGTATTGTTCCCGCTTTCACCGAAACCGGCGCGGGTGAACCCGCCGCCAGTTATCCGTCGTAACTAGGCAGTAGCAGGTCCGGCGACCTTGCGCAAACGCAGCGTCAAGCGGCTCTTGTAGCGGGCGGCCGTGTTCTTCTTGATAATTCCCCATTTGGCCGAGCGGTCAACGATCGAAAATGTTTCCGGAACAATTTTCGTCGCTCCTTCAACATCTTTCCGATCCAAGAGTCGGCGCATTTCGCGAATCTGGTGGCGCAAGCGGGACTTGCGGCTGCGATTGATCGCCGTCCGGCGCTCAGTAATGCGGACGCGTTTCAACGCGGAGACTGTATTAGCCATCGAACTTCGAACCTAACTCCTTCAAAAGAAAATACAAATATGAGCGCACAGGCGTTTTGTGCGGTTGTGCGCGTTCAAGCTTAAGAATAGCGAACCGGAGAGCCGGAGGTCAACGCGCTCAGAAGCGAACGCCGCCTCCACAGATGAGAATTTCACCCGTTATGTAGTCGGAAAGAGGGGAACAGAAAAAGAACACCGCGTTAGCCGCATCGTCTGGCGTGCCCAAACGCCCGAGCGGAATCTGTGCCGCCGCTGCTTCGCGGACAGCGGATTGCATGCCCACGCGTACGTGTCTTGTGCCGATATCTACCTCGGTCTGCGGATCGCCGATCGGTTTAATGAGCCGGGTGTCGATGAGGCCGAATCCAACCGCATTGACCGTCACGTTATAGCGCCCCCATTCCTTTGCGAGCGTTTTCGTCAGGCCGATAACAGCCGCTTTCCCGGATGAATAACCCGCCTGGCCTGCGTTCCCGTCTGTTCCAGAAATTGAGGTAACGTTGACGACCTTTCGCATCACACGCCGACCCTCTTCCTTTTCTCGTTTGGCGGCAGCTCGGATGAACTCGGCAGCCGCACGAAGAATGCGGAACGGCGCGACCACATGAATGTCGAGCATAGCCTGGAACTGCTCATCGGTTGTTTTTTGAATGACGTTGTCCCAGGTGTATCCGGCGTTGTTGACGATGATATCGAGCGAGCCGAAACGCTCGATGGAGGCGTTGACGATCTTCGAAGGTATATCGGGATCAGCCAGGTCCCCTGCGACCGCTCCAGCCCGTCCGCCGGCTTCGACGATAGCGGCCCGGCTTTCCTCCAATGCGGCTTCATCCACATCGGCCAATAAAACCGAAGCTCCTGAGGCAGCGAGTTTCGCGGCTATCTCTTGGCCAATACCGCGGGCCGCTCCGGTAACGAGCGCAGTACGGCCGGTAAGGTCGATGTGCATAGCAAGGGCAGACGGCAAGACCGTCTGCCCCACCCGCTAAAAGTTCAACGTGCCGGAAAATTGCAGCCGCCGCATCGTATAGCCGCCGCCGAAGGCAGTTGTTGTGATCTGGCCCGCTACCGCACTGGTGATGTTGTTGTTGGGCGTGCCAAGATTCGTGTGGTTGAAACCGTTGGTAGCGTCGCCGCGCAGCGTGAATTTGAAACGCTCGGTAACTGAAAATGTCTTCAGCAGCGATAGGTCCTGGTTGATGAAGTGCGGTCCGTAAAGCTGGTTAATCGGGTAATTGCCGAATGTGCCTTGGGTCGGTAGATAGAACGCGCTGCTGCTGCTCGTTCCGAGTCCGCCAGCGTACCATTGGTTCCGATTACCCTGCGCACCCGCATACGGACTCGCGCTGCCTATATCCGGCCTGTCGTTCGGACCTGCATTGGGCTGAACATATCCGGCCGGATAAGTGCCGATCGTCGGATTGAACGGAATGCCGCTGTAGTAAGTGGTGATTCCGCTGACCGTCCAACCGCCTAAGGCTGCATCCACCGCCCGATTCGTGTTGCTGCCGAACTTTCTGCCACGCCCGAACGGAATGTCGTAGTTCTGAGCGAAAACCCATTGCTGGTGCGGAATGTTGTCGGCGTTTCCATAGCCGAGCGTCCGGTCGTAGAGGAACGTGTACGCCTGATCGCTGCCATAGCCATCGCCTTGAGCGAGTTGATAAGTATAGTTGCCTTGCAGCGTATAACCCGCCGCGGCATTTACTTTGAACATCGCTTGGAACGAATCGTAGCGGCTGTTGGCGCAATTACAATAATTGTCGATAGCCTGGGTCCAGCCATATTTTGCGTAAAAGGGCGCGCTAAGATTCAGGTTCGATTCGCCCGGGACGTAGAGAGACGTATTGGCATCGAACGATTGACTCGTGCCCAGGTAGCTGTGACGGCCCTGGTTACCGACATAGCCGGCTGAGACCGCGACCTTATTTGTTACCTGCCGCTCGACTGTGAAGTTATAGGTGTAGACCACCGGCATGGTAAAGATGCCGGGGCGCGTTTTGGCTTCAATGCCAACAGGCAGCGGGAAAACACCCGACGAGTTTGGCGTCAAGCTCGCGGTGCTCAGGGCAGGAGGGCCTTGTGCCAACGTGAATACACTGCTGTAAGCGTTGCCGTTAACCGCGGTATTCGCGAGGCTTTGATTCGACAGAACGGGCGGATTTTGCGTCACGTTGTGCCCAAATGTCGAGCCAAATGTGCCTAGAGCATAAGCCCAGCCATAACCCATCCGTATCACTGTCTTGGGCGTCAACTGGTAAGCTATGCCGACACGCGGCGCAAAATTGTGCCAGTTCATACTCTGGTAGCCGTGATTCCCGATGTAACCGATTCCAAAGACGTCGATGTCGCCCGTGGCCAGATTCAGTTCCGCGCCGTTACCGGGAGCGTTGACGGTTTCGGGGAACACCATTTCCCAACGAACGCCATAATTGATGGTCAATTTTGAGGTGGGGCGCCATGTGTCCTGCCCATACCAAAACAACCGTTTCTGCCGTTCCGCGGCGGTGGTTGTGGAGCTGACGTAGCGTTGGAAGTTTGTCACGTCGCCCAACAGGAATGTCGCCAGTCCCGAACCTTGCGAGACCGATCCAGTTGCAGCGTTCACCAAGCCGGTGTAGCCAGTATCAAAGTCGAGCTGTCCAGCACGGTGGGAATCGCTCGGCACGCGAAGATTCCTGGCATACCGGATGTCCGCGCCGAACTTGAAGCTGTGGTTTCCCTTGATCTTGGTGACGTTATCGACAAATTGATACTGCGATTCGAGCTCCTCGAGCGGGCAGTTGCATTGATTGACGCCCAAAGCGTAGCCAAAGTTAACGTTGCCGTTCGTGTTCGCTCCGCTCGATCCTGTTCCGCCGCCAGGCTCGTTGATAAAGAAGGCCGGCAAGCCGGACGTGTAGTAATTATCCAAGTTCAAGCCCGGAATGCCTGCCGCGGCCGCCGGACTTGTTCCCACGCCGTTCGGAACATCGGTAACGTGATACCGCACGTAGCCGAAGCGGAATTCATTGATCATTGTCGGACTCGCCGTGTGTGTCCAACCAGCCGCGCCGCTCTGATTCAACGCTTGCGATGACCCAGCGTAGTTCGCGGCGCCAAATGCCGCACCGCCTGCCGTCTCTCCAAATGCTCCCGGAGCCTGCTCGGTAAACTGCGCGTAACTGTAACGGCCAAAGAAGCTGTTCTTCTCGTTCATGTAATAATCCCAGCGGGTGTTCCACTGGTTGCCATCGATGGTATCGGTTCCGCTGCTCGAGTAATTGTTCAGGTAAGCTGATCCTACGTTCGGAAGCGGCAGGAAAGTGTTCATGATGGACAGAGCTTGCGGGCTCAGCCGGGACGTCGGGATGACATTGCCTGGGAAGAGGGTGCGTCCTCCGCCTGTCGCCTGATTTCCAGTCAAGGGATCGTAGATCTGGTACGGGATATCGTCCAGATTGCCGGTTCGCTCCTGCGCCGTCGGCGTCGTTGTCAGTACCGAACCGCCCAGCAGCTTCCGCGTTAGCTGCGCATCGCCAAAGAAGAACAGCTTATCTTTGATGACTGCGCCGCCGATCGAACCGCCGAACTGATTCTGATGCAATGTCGGAACTCCCGTATCCTCGGCGGGATTGAATGGATTGCGGCCAAAATCCTGAAAGCCCGGAGTATTCACTTCCAGATATTCGAATGCGTCGCCATGGAACGAGTTCGAGCCGGATTTGGTCGAATAGGTCAACAGACCTGCGCCCATGTAACCGAACTCGGAGTCATAGTCCTGGTTGGCCTGCTTGACTTCCTGGACCGAATCGAAGGTTGGGTTGATCACAATGATGCCGAGAATCGGGTCCTGGTTCACCGTCCCATCCAGGTAGTACCCGGTGCTGTCGAACATCTGACCGTTCACCATGGTCTGAACGCTGCCTTGTGGATCCTCGTCGGAGGCATGCTGCCAGGGCAGCTTAACCACACCTGGGTTTAACAATTCGAACGACTGAAGATTGCGACCAATGTTCGGCAGTTGGTTGATCTGCTGCGTCGAAAATGTCTGGGCCACATCCGCGCGGTCGGTTTGCAGCAGAGGAGCTGCGGCCGTTACTTCAACCTCTTGTGTGGCTTGGCCAACCTGTAGCGACGCATCATAGCGAGCCGACTGGTCGACGACCACGATGATATCGTTCGATACAACCTTCTCGAACCCGGGCGCCTCGATTGTGACCTTATACGTGCCGGGAATGAGCTGGCCCTTCGTATAGTTCCCAGACTCATTTGTGTTTACTTCGAAGCTTGTTCCTTTGCCAACGTCCTGAATGGTGACCTTGGCGTTATTCACGGCGGAACCCGTTGGATCCGTGACCGTTCCGAAAATGCTGCCGAATACTTGCTGCGCGTATGCGCCGGCCCCGGCAAACAACATCATGGCGGCCGCAACCAGAAAGCAACCGAGCAAACCCCTGCGAAAGCGAATCATACCTTCTCCTTGGAAGTTAAGAATCAGCCAACACCCGAGGGGTGCTTACCCCCCAGGCAAAACCTCACAACTCACACCTGAGGGTAGTGTAATCCATCTAGCGCAAAAAGGAATGAGGGGATTTGTAAATTTGCACGAGCCTGGTTCTTGCTGTAACGTCGTTGGCACACGCAGGCTTGGTCTGGATCGGCCAGTGCTATGAGGGCGAAAAGGTCCTGAGTAGAATTGTTGGGGAGCATAGCGGCGCCGTGATTCGCGTTCTGATTCCCTCGACCCTCGGGATGTGTATCGTCGCTGGTTTGCTGTGTTCCCTTCTCGAAGCCGACACGCCCGAGGATTGGGAGAACCAGGCCCGAAGTCTCATCAGCGCTGGCGATACGCACGGCGCGCTCGAAGCTCTCGCGAAAGCTGCTGCCGCCGGTCCGGTGACTGCGGCGTCGGAAGACCGGATCGGGTTTCTCTTCGCCGTTCTTAAGCGCCCCGACGACGCTCGCGCGCATTTTCAAAAAGCACTTTCGCTCGACCCCAATTTTCCGGGCGCCCACTATCATCTGGGCATGTTGTACTGGATCGCAAACAAACAAGACCTGGCCATTGCTGAACTCGAACAAGCTGCAAAACTTGGACCTGAGATTTTTGATTACCAATACCACCTTGGCTCGGCTTACCTTCGAATGGGTGATCCAGCCAAAGCGATTCCGCCTTTGAAGCAGGCAGTCGCCATCGATTCAAGCATGTTCGCCGGATGGGTCGATCTTGGCGCGGCTTTGATGCAGTCGAGCGATTTCGCCGGCGCGGTCGACGCCTATCGGCATGCGCTGACCATCGATCCCACCAAGGATGCCGCACGGAACGACCTGGCGTACGTTCTCATTGAAACGCGGCAGCCCAATCGTGGCATCGAGGAATCCCGTACCGTGCTCTCGCACGATCCGAAGAACACCGCCGCGCTCATGAACATCGGTTACGCAGACATCAAGACGGGCGACTTCGATGGCGCCGAAAAGGCATACCGCGACACGCTTGCACTCGATCCGACCGCCGCCGCCCACTATGATCTCGGCCTCGCGCTTAAGCTCAAAGATCAGATTGAAGCCGCACAAGCTGAGTTCAAGGAGGCAATCCGGCTCGACCCCGCGCTAGCGCAGCCCCATTATTCCCTCGGCATCACTTACTGGCAAACGGGCGATTTCGACAATGCGAAGAAGGAAATGCAGTCTGCCATCGAGATCACTCCCAATTATGCAGAAGCGCATTACATGCTCGGCATTCTGCTGAAGCAAACCGGCGATCTCGACGCCGCGACAGCCGAGCTGAAAGAGGCTATTCGCCTGGACTCGAGTACACCCGGGCCGTACAACACATTGGGCCAGATTTTGCGCATCAAAGGAGATAAACAGGGGAGTGAGGAAATGTTTGCAACGGGCGCGCGCTTGAAGCGTGAGCAGGAATCGATCCTGGCTAACACGCTCGAACAGGGCATGCGTGGCGGCGAAGTCGTCAAGCCGCTCGTCCAGGCGGCGCAGCCTGCCGGGGGTGGTGCGCACTAACGTGTTCTCTCGAAGACAATTCGTGAAATCGTTGTGTGCCACCGTCCCCGTTTTTTCGCTCGATCAGTTGCTTCGAGCGACACCTCTCGGCGTCCAGTTCATCAACATCGCTCGCGAGGCCGGTCTGAACTGCAAGACCATTTTCGGGAGCGAGAACAAGAACAAATTCCTGCTCGAGACGACCGGCTGCGGTGTGGCGTTTATCGATTACGATAATGACGGCTGGCTGGACATCTTTTTCGTAAACGGGACTCGCTTCGAAGCCAACTACCCGAAAGGCTCGGAGCCCGTCAGCCGTCTCTATAAAAACAATCGGGACGGCACATTCAGCGACGTCACGTTGAAAGCCGGCGTCGCGCGAACAGGCTGGGGACAGGGTGTCTGCGCGGGCGACTACAACAACGACGGGCACGAAGATCTGTTTGTCAGCTACTGGGGCGACTGTGTCCTCTGGCGGAACAACGGCAACGGAACATTTACCGATGTCGCGGAAAAAGCAGGAGTCACTACGCGCACAACAACGGGCTTAAAGCGCTGGAACACCGGCTGTGCGTTCCTCGACTACGACCGCGACGGACATCTTGATCTGTTCGTTGCAAATTACATTGATTTCGACCCGAAAACCGCTCCTCTTCCGGAAAGCGGCCCCTGCCTCTATGAGGGATTAATCGTTGCCTGCGGCCCACCCGGATTGAAAGGCGGCAAAGACATTCTGTTCCACAACAATGGCGACGGTACCTTCACCGACGTGTCCGAAAAAGCGGGCATTTGGAAGAAGCAGGGAACATACGGACTCGGCGTTCTGGCCGGCGATTTCGATGATGATGGCTGGCCGGATATTTACGTCGCGGACGATTCCGCGCCGTCCGCGCTGTTCAAGAATAACCATGACGGAACGTTCACCGACGTAGCGTTAGAAGCTGGCGTGGCGTTCGGAGCGGACGGCAAAACGCAAGCCGGCATGGGCGTTTCGGCGGGCGATGCCTTCGGCACGGGCAAGTTGGATATCGTCAAAACAAATTTCGCCGGCGACACATCGAGCCTGTACCGGAATCTGGGCAATGGCAATTTTGAAGACGTGACCTATCAGGCCGGGCTGGGCCGGAATACCCGTTTTCTCGGCTGGGGCGCATGCTTCATCGATTTCGATAATGACGGCTGGCCCGACATCCTGACATGCAATGGTCATGTTTATCCGGAGGTGCGTGAAAAGGAAAACGAGTCCGGCTACCGCGAACGGAAAGTCTTGTATCACAACCTGGGCAACGGCAAGTTTCAGGATGTTTCGAACGATGCCGGACCGGGCATTCTTGAAACTGTGCCCGGGCGCGGCTGCGCGATCGGCGATTTCGACAACGACGGTGATTTGGACGTAGTCGTAAACTGCGTCAACGACGTGCCCCAGCTGCTTCGCTGTGACAGCACATTGAAGAACAACTGGCTCAAGGTCAAAACGGTCGGCGTCAAATCGAATCGTTCCGGTATTGGCGCTCGTATCTATTGCAAGCCGGAAGGTGAACACCAGCAGATGGACGAAGTACGCAGCGGCGGAAGCTATATCTCACAAAGCGACCTCCGTGTGCACTTCGGCCTCGGAACCGCCAAAACCGCCGATATCGAAGTCCACTGGCCCAGTGGCCAAATCGACAAAATTCGGGCCGTGAAAGCCAACCAGGTGGTGACCGTAAAGGAAGGTCATCTTGGCAGACGCGCTTGAACAGATAATCAGTGGGCGTTAAAACGGAAAGGCCGGGGACTTTCGCTCCCGGCCTTCGTTCTACTGTTTTGTTCTCAAGTTGAGCTACCAGGTGAGTACGCCCGAGAACTGTACCCTGCGCATCGTGGCGCCATTGCCGTTAAAGGCAATATTGGTAATTTGGCCTACACTTGCACTCTGCACGTTATTGTTTGGAAGATCCAGGTTCGTATGATTCAGCGTATTCGTTGTATCCATACGCAGCGTGAACTTGAAGCGCTCCGTGAAGCTGAATTGCTTCATGATCGAAGCATCCACATTCACATATTGCGGTCCAAACAACTGGTAGATCGGATAGTTTCCGAACGTGTTAGGCGCCGGCAGGGTGTACGCGCCGCTCGAGAGCGGAAGGATCCATTGATTCCGGTTCTGATTAGGCGCATATGGACTTCCTGTTCCCTTATCCGGAATATTGTTTGGCCCCGTATAGGGTTGGCCGGGATAAGAATTAATCGTCGGGTAGAAAGGACGCCCACTGTAGTAAGTGAAGATGCTGCTGAGATTCCAGCCACCCAGTACTCCATCGACAAACCGGTTCGAGTTCGAACCGTATTTGCGGCCTTTTCCGAACGGAATGTCGTAGTTGCCGGCAAATGTCCATTGCTGTCGCGGGAAATCGCCGTTGTCGGTATAACCAAGCGATCGGTCATACAGGAATGTGTATGAGGAGTCTGGCGCACCAGCGGCACATCCACAGCCATCTCCTTGCCCGAGCTGATAGGTGTAGTTGCCCTGCAGGGTGAAGCCAGCCATGGCCCGAATGGTTACCGTGCCTTGGAACGAATCGTACCGGGCGTTTGCGGCATTGGCGTAGTTATCGATAGCCGACGTGTTCCCGTAGTTGTAACGGGGACCGTACAAGCCATCAAACGGTCTGAGCGTGTTTTGGTTACCCGTAAAGCCTGGCACAAAGAAAATAGCATTGGCGTCATATGTAATTCCATTGACCCCGTTTTGCTGGTGCCGGCTGGAGTTCCCTACGTATCCGGCTGTGAAGGCAATCTTTGAGCTCAATTGGTGCTGAACCGTGAAATTGTAGGAGTAGACGACCGGCATGGTCATCGTCAGGGGCCGTGTCTTGCAGTCGATTCCTGAAGGACATGGCAAAGTGCCCTCCGGGCTAACGCTGAAAGTCGGAGGCGCGGGCGGTCCTTGAGCGAGGTTAAACACATCGCAAAAGTTATTGCCGCAGGTCGCCGCTTGGGACAAAGACTGGTTCGCAAGGACCGGCGGGTTCTGAGTAACATTATGGCCGAAAATCGAGCCAAACGTGCCAAGGCTGTAAGACCATCCATAGCCCGTCCGGATAACGGTCTTAGGAGTGACTTGGTAGGCGATTCCAAGCCGCGGAGCGAAATTCTTCCAATTCATCGATTGGTAGCCCTGAGCACCGATATACCCTTGGCCGAAGACATCGAGCAAGCCGGTGTTAAGGTTATACTCAGCACCGTTAGCCGGAGCGTTTACCGTCTCCGGGAAGACCCATTCCCAGCGGAGGCCATAAGTGACGGTGAGCTTGGAGTTGGGCCTCCACTCGTCCTGCCCATACCAGAAGATTCGCTTCTGACGCTCCTGCGCGTTCGTGCTCGAACTGACATAACGGCTAAAGCTGGTAGTGTCGCCTAGAAGGAGAGATGCGACTCCGAGGCCTGCACTGTAAGAGCCCGATCCGTTCCCTAAAGCCGTCATACTGTCATTGAAGTAGAACTGTCCGGCACGATGGCTGTCGCTCGGAACCCGGAGATTAAGCGCGTAGCGAACGTCGGTTCCGAACTTGAAGCTGTGGTTGCCATGCACCTTGGTGATATTGTCAACGAACTGATACTGGCGCTCATTCTCGTCAAGAGGGCAGTTGCATTGATTAACATTCAAGCCATAACCGAGATACATGTTATCGCCGACCGGGTTGTGTATTTTCGAAGGCCGGCATGCCCGATGTGTAGTACTTATCTGCGAGGTTAGTGCCGGGAATGCCCGGGGCGTCGGCAGGGGTGGTGCCTACGCCGTTCGGAACGTCCGTAACGTGATAATGCAGGAAGCCGAAGCGGAATTCATTAATTAATGTCGGACCGAAGGTGTACGTCCAGCCGCCGGCGATGCTTTGGTTGAGAGTGCTGGAACTGCCAGCGTAGTTCGCATTGCTAAAGTTCGGCCCGCCCGCTAGCAACCCAAACGCGCCAGGCGCACTCAAATCGAATGATGCGTAGCTATAACGTCCGAAGAAAGTATTCTTCTCATTTTTGTAGTAGTCCCAGCGCGTGTCCCACTGGCTCTTGGTTCCCGTTGTTCGTCAGGGCACCGCTGGTTGTGTAATTGTTGTATGGCGCAACCAAGCCATTTACCACGGTCCCTGCCGTGTTGGGCAAGGGCCAATAGTTCATGAGGTTCTGTGCTTGTGGGCTAAGACGGCTCGTTGGAATCACATTGCCGGCGAAAGGAGTGCGTCCGACGCCGTTCTGGTATTCCCGTCGCCGGATCGTAAATCTGATACTGAGAGCCAAGGGCCAGCCAGTCGCTTAAATTGCCAGTTCGATCAGCGGCGGTGGGAACGGTCGTTAGCACCGAGCCGCCTTTGATGTTTCGCGTCAGTTGAGCGTCGCCGAAGAAAACAGCTTGTCTTTGATGAGTCGGCCGCCTATCGATCCGCCAAACTGATTCTGGTGCGTGGTCGGCGAGTAAGACCCGGCGTGTCCGCCGATGGGCGTGTTCTCGGTGAACGGGTTGCGGCCGAAGTCCTGGAAGCCCGGTGTATTGACAAAAAGGAATTCGAACGCATCGCCATGGAAATCGTTCGAGCCCGATTTCATCGAGTATGTCAGCAGACCCGCGCTGAACGTATCAAACTCGGAGTCGTAATCCTGGCCCGCCTGCTTGACTTCGTTTACGGAGTCGAACGTAGGATTAACGACAATGATGCCCAGAATTGGGTCTTGGTTCACGGTGCCGTCCAGGTAGTAACCGGTCGCATAGAAAGGCTGCCCATTCACCTGAATCTGTACGCTGCCCTGTGGGTTCTCATCCGCAGCATGGGCCCAACCCTGCTTGATCGTTCCCGGATTCAGCAACTCAAACTGCTGCAAATTGCGGCCGATGCTAGGAAGGGTATTAATCTGTTGCGCTGTGAACGTCTGCGCCACGTCGGCCCGGTCGGTGTAGAGCAGCGGCGCGGCGGCAGTTACTTCAACCTCCTGTGTGGCTTGGGCCGACCTGTAAGGCGGCATCGTAGCGTGCCGATTGGTCAACGACCACAATAATGTCGTTCGACACGACCTTCTGAAATCCAGGCGCCTCAATTGTGACCTTGTAGGTCGCAGGAATAGCTGGCCTTTTGTGTAGTTGCCGGACTCATTCGTGTTTACTTCGAAGCTTGTTCCCTTGCCGACGTCTTGAATCGTGACTTTGGCGTTATTGACGGCGGAACCAGTCGGGATCGGTGACTGTGCCGTAGATGCTGCCGAATACTTGCTGCGCGTGCGCGAGCCCTCCGAACGCCAACATCACGAGCAGCCGCAATTAGGACGCAACCCGCCTGTCCCCCACAAAAGCGAATCATAATCTTCTCCTTGGAAGTTAAGAATCAGCTAAAAGCAAAAAGGGTTTGTTTTCCCCCAGGTGGGAAACCCACCTTCACACTTGGAGCTAGTGTAATTCATTTAGAGCAAAAGGGAACCAGGAATTTTTGAATTTTGCACACGTTAGCGCAGGAGGCACCCTCGTAAGCGCATCAATATACTTTCGATATGCTTCACCTGATTGCGCTTTGGTTTGCTCTGAGCGGTGCGACGGCGCTGCATCGAGCGCGGAGTGGAGCTTTACAAGCAGAAAAA
>CAVRNU010000002.1:0-310475 GCA_963722585.1 Bryobacterales bacterium
CTCATTTTCGAACGGTAATTGCCGTTCTGCTGAACAACGATGAAGTCTCGTTCGCTATCCGTTTGTGGGCAAGATCGAAATAAGTAATCCACCTCGAGACCTATGCTATTTCGGCCAGATCGGGCTGCGGCCACTGTTGTCGTACCCGTGCCCAGAAAGGGATCAAGCACGGAGTCTCCAACGAAGCTGAACATCCGTATCAGGCGCTCCGCAAGCTCGACCGGATATGGGGCCGGATGATGGCGTGTCGAAGCCCCAGTGAGCCCCGTCCAGATTTGCTGAAACCACCCTTTGTGATTCTCATCGGAAATCACGCTTAGGACTCGGGTGGGAACGCCGGGGGCGCGGTACCCACCCGGTTTGCGCTCCATGAGGATGAATTCGATATCGTTCTTGATGACCGAATTCGGCTCGTAAGGTTTGCCTAGGAAGCCGGAGCCGTTCTCGACTTCGTAGGCGGCATTCGCGATCTTGTGCCAAATGATCGGGGCCAGGTTGTCAAATCCGAGCTTCCTGCAATGCTCCTGGATCGAAGCGTGAAGAGGGACAACGGTATGCCGGCCGTTATTTTTTCTACGCGAAAGGCACACATCGCCCACTACGCAGATCAAACGACCTCCGGGGACCAATGCTCGGAAACAGTGAGTCCAAACCTTATCTAGCTCGTTGAGAAAATCCTCATAACCGTCGATGTGCCCCATCTGGCCTTTTGAATCGCGATACTCCTGAGTGTCCAGTACGGCGGGGACGTGAGGACGAGATGAACGCTCTGCGGCGCCAGTTTGCCCATCGCACGAGCGTCGCCGAGGTTCAATACATGCGTCGTCGGAATTCTGCGAACGGCATCCGCAATCAATTCGATGAGCCGCTTGTCTTTCGCAATGCGGGGGATGTCCGTCTGAGGATTGTCCAGCGGGTAGATTTCGGCCGGTACGAATTCGGCGAGGTCTGCTTCCGCGCCAAGCCGCTGATCCTGCGCAGCTTGCGGTTCCTCATTTTTGACAATCAAGCGCATAAAAACAGTGCGATTATAACGGTCGATCCTCTCGTATAAGATCGCACACACCTTTTCGCATCACACTTGACGTGACGCGCTGAAATCTGCATCCGACAAGCAGTTCAAACTTCCACTCGCCGCTCGAAATCGTACTCGCTACTATAATCGGATTGCCTATGCTCGAAGCTTACGGCCTTTCCGACCCCGGCTGCCTGAGAGACAACAACGAAGACTATTTCATCAGCGACAGCGCGCAAGGCATTTTTATTGTGGCCGACGGCATGGGCGGAGCCAACGCGGGCGAGTACGCGTCGAAACTCAGTTCAGAAACTTTGTACCAACATCTCCTCGAATCCGCCCAGGACAACACGCTGAAAGGGCTCGAGCACGGTTTCCTCGAAGCCAATGCCGCCGTAAAGCGCGCCTCCGCCGAGCATCCCGGGCTCGAGGGCATGGGCACTACCCTCATCGCCGCCCGCGTAGTGAACAATCTTCACGTGCAGTTGGCCAGTGTCGGCGATAGCAGGGCTTATTGCCTATCCGCGGATGGCCTAAGCATATTGACTAAAGATCACACCTGGGTCAAAGAGGTGGGTTCCCGCCTCGGCCTGAGCGATGAAGCCCTGCGCAAACATCCCATGCGCCATGTCCTCACCATGGCCATCGGAGTTTCCGAGGAGGTCAGGATCGATCTGCAGGTCGTCAGCGTTTTCTCAGGGGATCAGATTCTTCTGTGTTCCGACGGTTTACATGGAGTTGTGCAGGAAAGCGTGCTTGAGAGTGTTCTGAAATCGGAGAAAAGTTTGCCGGAGAAGGCCCACTATCTTATCGAAGCCGCCAAGGATAGGGGTGGACCGGATAACGTGACTGTCATCCTGATTCGCATCCTGTAGCATGTTGCGGCTCGCCGCTCCATGCGTTTTGTTCTTCGTCCTCTTAGCATCTTTTTGTCAGCGATCCTCGTTGCAGGATTACCGATTCAAGCCCAGGGCCCCGCGCCAGCCGGCGACGTGCAGGAATTGCACTTACGCGCGGTGGGCAGCCAAACGCCGGTTGAACCGGGTAAACCCTCGCAACAGCCTTTGATCTTCGCCGTCACCGACGAGCATGGCACGCCCGTGCCGAGCGCCACGGTTCTCGTCCACTTGCCCGCCGACGGAGCGACGGGTGTATTCAGCGACGGTTCGCGGGTTTCCATCTTATACACGGACCTTACAGGGCAAGTAGCGATAAAGAACATCCATTGGGGCACTGCGGCGGGCACAGCGGTGATTCGCGTCACTGCGAGTAAAGGAAGCGCTCACGCCGGGATGCTGCTCGAACAGGCGATTGGCGGTGCGGGAGGCAATATTGTATCCGCTCCCCGCGCGGCCACGCCATCGTCTAACAAGACCCAGCCCGGCCCAGTTCAAGCCAAAGCGGTCCAAGCCAGCGCAGTTCAAACCAGCCAAATTCAACCCGGCAAGGCCCAGCCCGGTCAACCGAAGCCGAGTCAGGTTCAGGAGCCGGTGCTAGTCGCCTCCACAGCCGATGCGGCGACTGTGAACACCCCCTCCGAGCCGCCCAGCGTAACGATAAATAACAATCCGGATCGGCAGGTTACGGGAGCAAGCGGCCGAAGCAGCAGCAAGAAGAAATGGCTATGGATTGGTATTGGCGTGGCCGCGGCTGCGGGCGCTGCCGTGGCTTTCGCGTCGAAAGGCGGTTCGAGTTCCCCCTCGACACCTGCCCCCACAGCAACCACCGTGGGTTCACCCACGGTCAGCATTGGACATCCGTAATGACAAAGCAAATTCTCTGCGCGGGCGTGCTGGCGTTGGCGGTCCAGGCCTGTTCGGCTCAAACTAGCGCGGCTCCGCTCGGAATGCCTGTCGCCGGGATTGTCCGGGAACCCGATCATACGCTGCGGCCTGTCTACGGAGTCGCCGGCAATCTGATCGCCGGCCAGCCGCTTGCCTTACGCGATGTGGAGGCCGCTTCCTTTTCAGATCAAGCGGGCATCGTGCTCAGCTCTGGAGTGGTCAGGCTCATCGACCTCGATGGAACAGAGCGGGCTTCGTACCCCACTGCGGAATCTCAACCTGTGCTCAGCATTTCTCAAGGTCCCGAAACCGCTGTGGCCTGGCTTCCCAGCGAGCAGAAGTTGATTCGGTGGACCAGCGCAGGTTTCGTGTCCCTGCCGGTTGAAGCGTCGCAGCTTGCAGGCCCGATTGTGGCGCTGCAAATGAGCGGGCCCGCTGCTGTGGACTTCTGGCTACGGGTTCAAGCCGATGGCATTCAACACGTGCGTGTTTCGTTGGTCACCGGTGCTATGGTCGCGCTCGAAACCACCACGAGTATCAGTTCGGCTTTCTCCGTTGCCGGTGGATCGCTCATCTTTTACGACTCTGCCGGGCTTGAGATCGAATCCTCGCCCGCTCAGACCCATGCGCTCCCGTTGAATCTTTCCGCAGCGGAACTTGCCGGCCTGACGTTTGAACGCGCTTCTTCGCATTGGATACATATCGCTTCGGTCTCGGCGGCCCGACAATGGATGCTGCGTATTGGCGCCCCTGGTCCAAGTCTGTGCGCCTTGCCTGCCGCCGTCTCTCTAACGCAAGGCATCGGGGTGAACCAGTGAAACTATTCCTCCTCATCCTGTTTGCCGCCGTTGGTCTCAGCGCCCAGGGCCTCGAATTCTTTGTGCATACGCCGGGCCAGACGGCGGACGGCCCCGCGCTCGGATCGACCTACGATTTTCCAGATACCGACATCGGCGCGAACTCAAGCGTCGTTTTACGCCTGAAAAATACGTCGACGACCCAGGTCTACCTCGTTCGGACCGTCTTTGTTTCCGATCCTAACTTCTCGTTGGATGGCGCGACACTCGACGAATGCCTCGCCGCGAATGGCTTCGAAGACCTAACCGTCTCATTCGTGCCCCAGGCAACCGGCGCGGCCTCGACGCCCGTCGAGATTGGATACGTCGCCTACCCGGCATCAACTGGCTGCCCGAGCTCGCCACCCCAAAATGTTCAAGTAGAGACTCTGGCGACTCTGAACGGCAATGGGATCGCGGCGACGTTGACCGTTAGTGTCGCGCTGAACGGAAATACTAACCCCATCGACGCGGGAAGTACCATCGCTTTTGGGGAAGTTCCCGTCGGCAATACGGACACCGCCACGATTACCGTGCAGAATAGCTCTTCTCTCACCCTGCCGCTGGCGACGCCGGCGGTTGTTGCGGCCGTCTTTTCGCAGCCGCCCTATACGATTGGATCGCCGGCTAACTGGCCAAGTTCCCTGGCGCCAGGCGCAAGCGCCTCATTTACGCTGGTTTTCGCGCCTACCCAGCAAGCCCTGGTGACGGCAAGCCTGACCATTGGCTCGCGATCGTACCCGCTCACCGGCATCGGCGTTCCTGGCGAGGGGCTGAGCTCGTTGCTCGTCAGCTATACGCTTCCCACCGGCGTGCATTACACGATTACTCCCGCGTCGCCAGTTTCTTTCGGATCGGCGCTGACTGGCTCGTCGAGCACATACATCTTCACGATTTCGAATCCTGCGACGAATATCGATCCTCAAACGATTTCCACCATTTCGCTTTCAGGATCCGGTTTCTCGCTCACAAATCTGCCCGCGCTTCCCGTGACCGTGCAGCCAGGCGGTACCACTACGTTCAGCGTGGTGTTTGCGCCCACGCAGGCCGGCGCCGCCAGCGCGACGCTCGCTATCGGCACGCTCGACTACAGCTTAACCGGGACAGTCACGGCTCCCGCTTTGAATCCTACTTTCCAATTCACGCCCCAGACTCCCGTTAGCGATCAACAGGCCCAGCTCTCTATCCAGATCCACCCGTCACCACCCACCCTGGTTCCCTACATCGGCACGCTCACCATGACGTTTGCGAGCTCGGTTACCGGAGTGACCAGCGATCCCGCCATCGTGTTCGTCTCTACCGGAGGCACTAACACCAACGTCACCTTCGCCGCGGGCGCCACTACCGGCACATTCCCGGACGGCACGTCGTCTGTGACATTCCAAACCGGAACCACCGCCGGAACGCTGACCTTCAATCTGTCTTTCGCCGACGGTGAATCGGACCCCAAATCCATCGAAATCGTTCCCCAAACCGTTCAGATCCTGTCGGCTTCAGCCACCGCACAAAGCCCCTACGCAGTGATAAGCCTATCCGCTTTCGACAACACATATAGCGCGACGAAGGTGGTTTTCAACTTCTACAGCGCGACGGGAGCGTCGTTAACACCCGGCCACATCACCTACGATGGCACGCAGGCCTTTAACAACTATTTCTTCACTAACAATCAGGCTGGCGGTGCATTCACCTTGCAAGCGCAATTTCCGGTCACGGGCGACATTACTAAAATCGCGGCAGCCGACGTCACCATTCAAAACTCGAGCGGCCAGTCGCAGACGCAGCACATGACGTTTTAAGCCTGAATCGTTTTGATGTTATTGAGAATGCCGGAAGCGGGCCGGCTCAATGTACACGGGCCTGCTGAGAGCTTGGCGCGCGCTCTCCGGAGTGAATCGCATACAGCTCCCTATGCGTTTCCTTCACTCCGTCCAGAAAGCCTTTATAAGGACGGTCTGTCACATCGACAAATCCGATGTTGTAATTCTCGCCGTCGAAGCGGCCCGTGTTCGGCTCGTCCATCCATTGAAACCAGTGCGCTCCGATGAGAGCAGGCATGGCTGTGGCATTTTCCATGTAATACCGATACGCCACGCCGCGCTCGCGATCGTTAGCAGCTTGCCTTAATCCAGCGGAAAGGCCGTGGCCGGGAACGCCAAAGTGAAATTCTCCGATCATGAGTGGGCGTCCGGTCAGCTCATAAGCGTGCTCAAGCATCTCTCTCCGAGGTACGTAGTCGTAACTGTTCAAGCTGTACACATCGAATACGCGTGAAGCCTTGATCATCTCATCCGGCGCACGGCCGCCGGCAAATCTCATTCCAAGATTCAGATGATTCGGGTCGTGCTTCTTGACGGCTTTCGATATAACTTCCAGATAGCGGCCGTACGCCTGGTATACAAAACTCTTGCGGCGCTGGGGCGTGTCTCCTTCCGCCAGGAACTTCTTCAATTCGCGGCGTGTTGCCGTATCCGGCCCATCGAGGATCATCTCGACGAGCGCTTCTTCGCGCCCGGGCCACGGTGGCTCATTCGCCGTGAAGTAGCCAAGCAAGTACGGGTCTCTCGCCCGGCGGCTGCACTGTTCCGCCGCCGCGTGGTCGCAGGCTTCCGCAAATTCATTCGAGTACACGTCCGGCATGCCCATGTAATTGACTTTCGTCTCCCAGCCGCGCAGCGGAATGGTGTATGCAACGCGGCCTGAGTTCCACAGGCGAGGATTCGACCAGTTTCCCGTGGTATTCAGTCCCCAGCTTTGCATCCGCCTTATCGTGAAGTCGACCCACTTCGATTGCCAATCGTCGCCAAATCGGCGAAACAGATTCCAGGTCAGGAAAGACGCGCCATCACGCGAGCCAGGCTGATTCAAATTGTCGGGTGGGAGCACCTCGAATATCGATCGTCTTCCCTCAGTTGGTGTGGCTATCGCCGGCGTGGTGACATCCGCGCCCGTAGAAAAGAACAGGTGACCATCCGGATCCACAAACCACCAACGACCCTTAATCTGCTCAACGCGGAAAAAGCCAGTCGCTCCGGCCTTCGTGTTCCGATACCCACCGTAAGTGCAATAGCCATAGCCGCCTTGCTGCAATGAATCCGCCTCTTGCGCCCACTCTCTCTTGAGTTCTTCGGCGCTTTTCACTTTGCCTGCCCACTCACCATCGATCCATTGCCCGAATTGATCCACCAGTGGATGGTTTTCCAGCACAGCGTCGCCGGGCGAGTGACGAGTAACCGCTACCGATCGAATCTCAAGCGATGCGCCCGGCAACGGATTTTGCATCGATACTGACAAACCGGTAACGGCTTCGAGTGGTCTATAGGGCCCGCTCAAGTTGATGAAGTAGCCAAGATGGGTCTTGTTGCTTATGGACGCCATGTCGGTGCCCTTGGTGGGGAGCTTCTCGAAATAGATCAGGGGAATCGCGGCCCGCACCCACACATCTGAATACGGAAGAAATCTAACCGTGGCGGGACCGCTTGCCGTTTCGGCGGATAGTTGGAACATCTGCGGCGAGGATGCTTTCAATTCCATAACAAAGGATTGATAGTTCGACCAGTCGGACGGAAGCTGAGCGTGTAACTCGTCCAGCTTCCACGTCTGTTTCGAAACATCCCCGCTGCTGTCGAAATTGACTCGGAGCGTAGCGGCCTGGGCCGCCCGGCAGCCAACCAGCAGAACGAGGGGGATGAGAGTTGCCGGAATGTTCATTTCCTGATCGCCAATCCGGATGGAGTATATCCCACTAGGCGCTACGACAGGCCATACAATTCTTTGATATATTCCTCACCTAGTAGATTCCTGGGAGGGCCAAATGCAAACTCGTGCCCCGTTCTGCGTCTTCAAAGCCATGCTGCTAACCGGCGCACTAGCCGCCTATGTTCTCGGTCAGGCCAATACCGCGAGCATTCGAGGCACCGTCGCCGATTCGAGCGGAGCTGTAGTTCCCCACGCGAAGATCCTGCTGACTAATGCTGGAACCGGCGTCCAGGTTACCGATCAAACAAACGATGCGGGCGAGTATGTGTTCCAGTTCCTGCCGCCTGGAAGCTACCGTGTGGAAACGGAAGTCAATGGATTTAAGAAGTTCGTTCGCGAGAACATCGTGCTCGATCTGGGACGCCAGCTTCGTATCGATGTGTCGCTCGAACCGGGCCAGATCACCCAAACTGTTGATGTCGCCGGACAGGCGCCTCTGGTCGATACGGAGAATGGCTCGCTCGGAACGACCATCCAGAACCAGATGCTGACCAGCCTTCCCAATCTCTCTCGCGATCCGACATCGCTGCAGTTGCTTTCGCCCGGCGTTGTCTCCACAGGCGACGGTCCGGTGACGAACGGGGGCCTGGTCCGCATCGACCCGTACTACATCGACGGTCTTGACAGCAGCAATCACGTGTGGAGCGGCACGCCCGTGAATCCAAATCCCGACGTGATTCAAGAGTTCAAAACGCTAAGCAACAGCTACTCCGCCGAATATGGTGAGTCGAGCGGCGCGACGCTTATTTCGACCACGAAATCGGGCACCAACCAGTTTCATGGTTCGGCGTTCGAGTTTCTTCAAAACGATGCGTTCAACGCCGGCGATTTTTTTGCCCACACCGTAACCAACCTGCGCTACAACCAGTACGGCGGAACATTTGGTGGCCCCATCAAGCGCAACAAAACATTTTTCTTTGTCGATGCGCAGATTACCAGGCAAAAGAGCGCCGCTGCCTTAACGAACCTAACCGTGCCGACGGCCGCGTTCCGCAACGGAGATTTCTCGAGTCTTCTTGGTCCTCAAGTCGGAACAGACGCTCTTGGGCGGGCGGTCTATCAGAACGAAGTCTTCGATCCGGCCACTCAGCGCCAGGTGACAACCGCGTCGGGCACTACCTGGGTCCGTGATCCGTTTCCGGGAAATATCATTCCGGCATCACGTATCAGTCATGCCGCCACGTTGGTACAGGACCTCTATCCTTCGCCGCAGCTAGCGCAAAATTTCAACAACTACAACGCATTTGGCGCCTCAACTTCGGACGTGAATGAGTGGGATGTGAAGATCGACCATTCGTTCACCGATTTCGACCGGTTGACAGTCCGCTACTCCGAGCACGATAGCACCGGGCAGCAGCCCTCCGCATTCGGTTACGAAGCGGGAGGCGGTCCCATACCGGGAACTCTTGGTCCTGGAAACATCATTAGCGGTCCGGGGCGCCAGGCGGTCTTGAACTACGTCCATATTTTCGGTCCGACCGCCACGAATAACCTCATGATCGGATGGCAAAATCAGTATCCGCAGCGCATTGTTCCCGGTTGGAATACGGTCAGCCAAAACTCGCTTGGCATTTACGGCTTGCCCGATGGAGCGGAGAAATTTGGCACCCCTTATTTCGCGTTCAGCAATTTCGAAAACCTGGGCTCGACAACCGACACGCTTTTCAAGGAATGGCAAACTCAGAACACGCTGACCGACACCTTTTCGCTCACTTCCGGACGCCACAACATCAGGATCGGCGGCGAAATACGAAAGCTGCTGACGAATAACTTTCAGCCCGAGGGCCAGGAAAGCGCTTGGACGTTCAACACGGATTTCACTAACCAGCCAGGCATTGCTAACACGGGCTTCGATTACGCCAGTTTCTTGCTGGGTTTGCCCGCGGCAATGACCTACAGCATCTTTCCCGACTACTTCCGCTCGCGCGCTTCGGTATACGCGGCCTTCGTGCAGGACGACTTCCACGTGAGCCGCACATTGACAGTCAATCTTGGACTGCGATGGGACGCGCCCACCTGGTTTCACGAGGCGCTGAACCGCAGCGGTGTGTTCGATCTAGCCGAGGGGCAGTACATTCAATTCGGCCAGAACGGATTCCGCAACACGCCCTGGGATAACGACTGGCACAACTTCAATCCACGATTGGGTTTTGCCTACAGCCCACAAGGGAATGCAAAATTTGTGCTGCGAGGCGGTTATGGCATCTTTGTAGCAGGAACAAACTCCGCGGGTGCGTACGGCTTCATGCAGACGAGCCCGTTCTTTGCCGATTCCGACCTGGGCCGCTACACGACAGTGGACCAGATTCACTGGAAAACCACTCTCGACAACATTCCTTATCAGCCAGTTGGCACATCTGGCAGAAACGCGAGCAGTGTGACAGTATACCCGAACTACAATCCGATGGCCTACGTGCAGCAGTGGAATCTTAACGTCCAAACCGAAATGAAGAGAATCCTGTTCGAGATCGGTTATGTCGGTACGCGCGGCGTTCACCTGAATTACGGCTCATACAACGAAAATGCGATTCCCATCAATCTGGCCCCTATCGCCCAGGGAAATTTCGCGTCACCATACGTTCCTTATCCGCAATATCCGCAGGGTGTCACGATCAATAGCTGGATTGGCTCTTCCAATTACAACGCTCTGCAAATCAAAATGGAGCGCCGGTTTTCGAACGGACTCGCCTTCACTCTCTCGTACACGCATTCGAAGATGATCGACACAGGTTACGTCAGTTATCGCGACCCAGTTGGAGATCGAAGCCTCGATCGCGGTCTGTCGCCGTACAACACGCCGGAGCGCGTGGTGGCCGCTTACAATTATCAACTTCCGTTCGGGCCCGGTCATCCATGGCTTTCAAAAGGCTTGTTGGGCAACGTCATCGGCGGATGGGAGATCAATGGAATTACGACCTACCAGGCCGGCTTTTCGCTCACGCCGGTTCTGACAGTCAACAACTGCGTTTGCGGAAACAGTGAAGCCGTTCCGAACGTCTCGGGCAATCCCATGACTGGACCGCAAACGCTCAATTCGTGGTTCAACACGGGCGTGTTCTCGATTCCGGCTCAATACACGATCGGCAATGCGGGAAGGGGCTTAATTACGGGCCCAGACCTGTTCGATACCGACGTTAATCTGGCGAAACGCTTTGCTCTTCCTTGGCGGGAAGGCATGAACCTGGAATTTCGCGCGGAGTTCTTCAACGTCTTCAATCATCCTCAGTTCAGTAATCCGGATGTATCGCTTGGAGACGCGAATTTCGGCAAAATCACAAGCGCAAACAACCCTCGAAAGGGCCAATTAGCGCTGAAGCTCTACTTCTGATCGGAGCTGTCACTGCCTCGATGATATTTGAGCGCTACTGGGCGGTTGTCGCTCAACCGCTGCAGAATTTGCGATTCCCGTTCCGCATCCTCGCGGCGCCCTAGCTTGCGGTAGAGTGTGGCGAGCTCCAGGTGTGCCGGCGCATAATCGGCGCGCTCGCGTACCGCTTGCTCCAATATGCTCAGCGCCCTTGTGCTGTCACCCTTCCGGTAGAAGATTTTTGCCAGCAGCACTTGCGCTGGAATGTAGTCGGGCTTCAGGTTCAAGGCCTTGTGCAGCGAATCCATCTCGGATTCAGAATTGCTACGCTCGAGTTGGTCTTCGGCCGCAGCCCAAAAATAATAGCCGCGACAGTCCGCCGGATTTCTGTGTTGATAAGCCGCCGCCCGCTCTTCGGCCTCCTCTGGCCGTGACGTTTGCAGATAAACCGTTTCGAGCGACTCGAACGCAATGCCAAGGTCGGGCTTGCGATCGAGGCATACTGTTAAGTCCCTTTCCGCCTTGTCATAACTGCCGGTGTTCATAAGAGCAACTCCCCGGCCGAGTAGCAGGAGCAATGAATCCGGGAAGAGCTTCAAAGCCTCGTCGAATACTTCAAACGCCGCTTTGGGAGTATTTCGCGAAAGGAAGATCTGCCCAAGCTGGAGATGGTAGGCCTGGTCGCGCGGGTTTATCGCGAGCGCAGCCTCGGCCTGCTCGACAGCCTCTTTGGGTTGATTCAGGCCGTCGTACGCCTTGGACGCGAGCAGATGCCATTTGCCCGTTTGCTTCTCTGACGGAGCGGATGCCTCCAACTGTTGCAGCGCGTTTTGATACTCACCGCGGCTTAAGAGGGCATTGATGGATTCAAGATGCGGTTTGACTGCCGCCTGCCACAAAAATACAATGAGCAGGCCCTCCCGAAACATGGTTCGATTCTAACGCCGCTCAAGCGGCGCTTACTCATATCGCAACGCTTCAATCGGATCTATTCGGGAAGCGCGCCTGGAAGGTAGGAATCCGGCCAGTGCGGAGGCGGAAACCAATACCAATGCTGCAGCCAGCGGCATCAATGGATCGCGGGAATCAGCTTCGATCCAATGCGCCAACAGCCGATTGAGAACGGCGGCCAGCACGAGGCCGGCTAACATTCCGCTCGCGACCGGAGCCGACGTTGACAGAAGTACATTCCAAAGCACATCGATTTGCCGCGCGCCGAGTGCCATGCGAATGCCGAATTCGTTGGTTCTCCGTGCCACGCTGTAAGACACTATGCTATAAAGCCCGAACGTTGCCAAAGCCAGCGCCAGCACGGCAAAGGAACTAAACAGCATCGTTATCAGGTGCTCGCGCTGCCATTCCGGTTGCATCGTGATCATCTCTTCCAAGCCAGGCACGAACTGATCAACTTCCTGATTCGAATCGACGGATTGTATTTGAGCGCGAACTGCGTGCAACAGCGATAGCGGCGGGGCCTGCGTACGCACGAGCAGATCTAATTCCACACCCAGCCAGATTGTGTACGGCAGATAGACTGCCGGTTCTACCGGCTTGAGCAAACCGTCATTGCGAACGTCTCCGACCACGCCAATAATCTGGAGCCACTGGTCGCTACCTGATGCGGCAAAACGCAGCGGCGGATCTCCCTTCAATTCAGGCATTCGAATCGCGTGCCCGATCGCATCGCCATGCGGCCAGTAACGCTGCGCCATGGTTTCGTTAATCGTGGCCAAATGCGCGCCCCGCATCGTCTCCGCCTGATTCCAAACCCGTCCCTGTTTTAACGGAATGTGAAGTGTGGAAAAATATTCGGGTCCGACCAGGTTCAGACGCGCCTCGCTGTATTCCTGAGCCGATGCGCCCATGATTTCAACTCGCTCGTTCATTCTGCTTACAGGCGGAGTTGCGTCCGAGGAGTTGGTGGCTGAAACAACGCCGGGAAGCGCCGCTACTTTGCTACGAAGCTGATCGAAATACGCCGCTCGCGCTTGCCATGTCGCATAGGTGCCGGGGTGGATGGGAACACCCACATCCATGGTGTTATGCGGATCGTAGCCAAAATTCGCGTGCATCAGGCGCAGAAATCCTTCCGTTGCTCCGCCCGCCGCAGTCAACAGGAGGAGCGTGAGCGCGATCTGTCCGCCAATGAGCACAGTGTGAGCGCGCCGTTCCCGAACGCCGCCGGTAATCCTGCGCGTGGCGGATTGCATCGCTTGTCCCGCGTCAGCCTGGCTGAGTTGGAGTGCTGGCGAAAGTCCAAAAAGAATTGAAGTGGCAAGCGCCATCCCAACGCTGAAGATCAACACCGGAAGATTGATTCGAATGGCTGCTTCGTGAGGATAAGAGAAATAGGGTAGCCATTTCACGATCAGTGCAACCAGCCCGTAGGCCAACATTACCCCAAGTGATGTTCCGGTTAGCGCCAAGGCCAACGATTCCGTCAGCAACTGCCGTATCATGCGAGAGCGGCTGGCACCGATGGCAGCGCGTACGGCCAGTTCGTGCTGGCGCGAGGCCCCACGCGCCAGCAGCATAATCGAAACATTCGCACAGCCGATGAACAGCAGCAGCGCGACCGAGCCGAATAACAAATAGAGCGTGTGTGCGAGGCTTTCGCCATAACGATCGTTCAAACGCTGGCTGTGGACGCGAAATGCCTTGGGAAAGCGCGCCGGGTTCTCTTTCGCGAACCGCTCGAACAGCCCTTGAAACTCCGCATCGGCCGCCTGAGGACTCACGCCCGGCCTAAGCCTCACCGAAAACCCAAGCACGCTGTGAGGGTCATAACCGATCTTCAACGGAAGATACACATCCGCGTCGTTCCAGCTAAACCGTGGCGGCAACACCCCAACAATCGTGTAGGTCTTGTGCAGCAACTGAAGCGTCTTACCCAGGACATCCGGGTTCGCATCAAAATGCCGGTGCCAAAACGCGTAGCTCAATACAGCTACCATTTGCGCATCTCCACCGGGCGGCGCATCCGAAGACAATAGCCCGCGGCCGATCAGCGGTGCAACTCCAAAATAGGCCGAGGCATTCGCCGTGAGAAACTCGGCCCGCACATCTTCCGGTAGATCGCTTCCCGTCAAGGGCAGGTCCCAGTTCTGCCAGGCGACGGCGCTCTCGACCGATTTCGCTTGCCCGATCTCTTCGAACTGCGAACCGGTCAGCAGAACGCGGTTTAGGTTTCCGCCCTTATCCTCGGCCAGAATGTTGACGATGCGAGCGGCTGCCTTATATGGGTAAGGATTGATCAGAACACTGTAAATGACACTAAAGATCGCCGTCGTGGCTGCGACACCGAGCGCGAGCGAGAGCACAGCCGTAATCGCAAATCCCGGACTCTTCCACAATTGACGGAAAGCGTAACGGAGATCGTTCACAACGCTCATGCAACTACGCTACCGCGCCAGTTCGGCGAGTATCGCATCGTGGTCCGAGGCATGGGTGCCGCGAACTACCGTGCCTTGTTCGACGCGCCACGGACCTCTATAAAAGATCCAGTCGAGATAGCCGATCACGACGTGCGTCCGTTCCACCTTTTCGCCCAACACGCTGCGAAATCCTTGCGCTTCGAGCGAGTGCAGAAGTCCAAACGGGTGGTATTTCGAATTGAAGTCGCCGCCGATTATGGCCAGCGTGCCTGCTGGATAGCGTTTCAGATCGGTTAAGACTTCGTCGAGCTGGGCCGACTGTATTGCGCCTCCACTTCTACTTTCCAGGTGCACATTGTAAACAACCACGAGCGTGCCCCCGATTGAAATGTCGGTCACCAAGGCAATTCGGCCGCCCAGACGGCGCTGAAAGAATGCCGTGTCGGGAATCCATTTGTGCGGCTGCCACCAACTCGATTGATGCTGGAACCGAAGGATGCGTGTTTTCACAATGGGCCAGCGGCTCAAAGTCGCTTGGCCGTGGTATGCCGGTTGTCCCTCCACGCTCTGGCTCAATTCTTGAAACTCGACGCCGAACGCGTAGTTGTAATGAAGTTTCTCAGCCAGATCGCGGGCGATGTTGCGGTCATGAGTCCGCCGGTCATGATCATCAACTTCTTGTAACAGGCAGAGCTCGGGCTTACTTTCCTCGAGCTCGGCGAGAACGCGATCGAACTTATAGCCCCGATCGATGTTCCACGTAGCTACGCGCAGGTCGCCTCCTGCCGGCATTGACGACGCATACGAGCCTGTAACCGGTGTGGTGAAGGCGCTCTCGCTTGTGTCGGGTTTCGAGGGTGAGCCCCAGATAGTTGCTGTCACAGCCACTAACAAACCCAGCCGTCTCAGGAGCCGCCGCACTTTCTTAGGCGAAACCGACAAACGCTGGGCTACCCGCGAAACTTTGCGGTTCTCCCGTTCCCATACCTTCGATACCAGGAAGGCTTCAAATTCTTCGACTACATGTTGGAGGCTCTTGCCGTCGACCACTCCTTCCGACCAAGCGCGCAGGTTCGGGTCAAGCCGGCTTCCGCGCAGGATCTTCTCCCGCAACATTTGCAAATCGTTCCACAACGCTCCGTGCCTGTCGGCGTTTAGATATTCTTCCGCGCGATCGATGCTTGACCTCGCCAGTTCGGCGTTGTTGAAGAACCCATTCATCAGCACCAGGCCCTGACAGGTGTAGGCTCGCGCCAGTATCCTGCGGCTCTGCGTATGTTCCGCGAAATCCACCGCCTCCCGCGCGCAATCGTATGCCAGTTGGGCAAACCGGCTGGGCCCCTCTTTCTCCCCGATCTGCTCCTCATACCTCGCGTTAGCAATCATCGCCTGCGCGATGCGGGCCCGGCACATCAGCAGGTAATCGGTTTTCGCCACGCCCAAATCGAAGGCCTTCGATGCCGCCTCATCGGCCTCGTCCAGGTGGCCGAGGTCGTGATAAATCTCTGAAAACCCGATCTTCACGTTTCCTGAGCCATGATGACTCGGGAAGCGCCGGTAAATTTCATCCGCTTCGGTCAACTCCGCCTGCGCTTCTTCGAGCAGTTGTCTCATCCGCTCGAGTTCTCTGGCCTTGTCTCGATTCCGGTCCAGATCCGTTTCCGCGCCCCGGCCCTGCCTCCGCTCGAGATCGGCATCCATTCTTCGTCTCAGCTCGTCCGCGAGTAGACGCTTCGCCTTTGCGATGTTCGCGAGCGACCGGGCATAATGCCCCTCGAGTGCCGGCCTGTGCCGGAACAGATCGAGCGAGGCCTCGAAATATCGAATCGCATGCTCGTACCGGCCCTCGCGCCGTGCGATGCGGCCGTACGCCGATTGTATGTTCCCCAATGTGATGAAATCGTCTGTGTCCCGTAGGACTGCTTCTGCTTCCTGCAGTACGCGGACGGCTTCTTTCGTACTGCCCTTCTGAAATAACAACCAGCTCTCCTGGGTCTGTATCACCGCTCGCAGCGCCGGAAGTCCGATCGATGCCGCGAGGTCCCGGGCCTTCTGCGCGAATTGGAGTGCCGAGTCGTATTCGCCTGCCTGCCGCAACACGCGCGCTTTCCAGAAATTTGCCAGCGCAACCACTTTCTGATCGGGCAAGTCGGCGCCAATCGCAAGGATAAAGTCGAGATGATTCATGGCGGCTGGCGCGTTTTCCTGGCGCATTGCCAGCTTCGCCTGGGCAAGGCGTACCTGCACATACTCCGCCAGCGGAACTTCTACCAGTAATTCCGGCTGAAACCTGGCCAGAGCCGATTTCAGCGCCCCGCCATCTTCAAAACCGGCATCCACCCACTCGGCCACGATTCCGGCAATGTAGCCCTCTCCCGGCGTGCCTGGCTCCGTTTCAGCCAGCGCCGGCCAAACCTGAGACAGAAGCTGAGAACCCTCTTCGATTCGTCTTTTGTCGAGCGCTGCAGTCAATTGGCGGATTAAGCCAGGAATCGCGGATCCACTAGGGCGGTGCATCTAATAGGAGTGTAAGGCCGTGCGGACAAGTAGTCCAACTTGGACTACTTGGTTGAAACTCTTGGCCTAGCCGAGGGACACTAGCTTCATGCGCCATCGCCGAAGGGGAACGGCCGCGGTGATTCTTCTGGGTTTACCCGGATCAGGCAAAGGTACCCAGGCACTTAGGTTGTCGGAAGCATTGGGAATCCCGACTCTCTCGACGGGCGAAATGCTTCGGCGCGAGGCAGATGCCGGAACGCGTTTGGGGCAGATGGTCCGCTCCTTGCTGGATCGAGGCGTGCTGGTGGGCGATGAGTTGGTGAATGAAGCCGTATGTGCGCGCCTGCGGCAGCGCGACTGCGGCCGGGGTTTCGTTCTCGACGGCTACCCCCGCACGGTCGCGCAGGCGCAATTCCTCGATAAGTGCCTGAAGGACTTAGGTTTTTGGCCTCCTCGCGTTCTGTGGCTGGATGTTTCGGCAGAGGACATAACAGCTCGGCTCTTGAGTCGCCTTGAGTGCTCCGCCTGCGGCAGAACGTACAGCGTGATCGGCGATCGCCAAGCCAGAATCTGCCAGGTAGACGGAGCCGCCCTCAGGCACCGTGCGGATGATAACCCTGACATCATCCGGGAGCGATTGCGGCAGTATGAACTAAATACCGCACCGCTGCTAGATCATTATTCGGCACCCCTGCTCCACCGCATCCCCGCCGCTGGAACCGCGGAGGACGTTGGCCGCCGCTTGCGCGAAATCTTGCAAGATGGTTCCGTGGCGATGCCCCTCCGAGCCGCTGCGGCTCGCCTTTCGTGCGCCGCGAGCCAATAGCGCTAAACTCCTCTTGCTCAATTTGATGGATGTTCTCGCGGAGACGCCTCTAACATCGCCGTAATTTTGGCATTTAGCGCCTTCACCTCTTTAACGTTGCGCTCTGCGAGATCCAAATATGCGTTTGCCATCCAAAACGAAATTTTTGCGTCGCGGATTTGGCTCCCGCGTAGTAGCTTTATAGCTTTCTCGGCGTGCCCCTGTGCCTCGGCATAAACGCCATCGATAAAGTTCGGCTGTTGGCTATCGGCCCTCACAGTCTCGCGCATCTTGCTAATTTGCTCGATCACGCTGATAATGCGGGTTTCTTCGGGCGTGAGATGCGCTATGCGCTCGTTCAGAAATGCTGAGAACAGGGCAGAGACGCTAACCCCAAGTTGCTCCTGCGCTTGCTCGAAAAGCGGCAAATCGGACTCTTTGACGTAAATAGTCTTGTTCGGCATTGTACAAGTATACGTTATATGTGTACTTGTAGACTACGGGCGATTTGTGTTCCAGCCCAAATAGTTCCCGAATAGTCAAAGTCTTCCTTTTCCAGCCGGCAATTGAATGCTTCAAATCGAGCCACTACCCGCCCGACCCTTCTATTGACACCTCATGCCTGGTCTGATACGTTTAGAGAGTTTGGCGAGTTGAATTCTTGTGCTCGAACGTACTAATCCGTCCGGGAACGGTACCGAGAGCCAGCGGCCCCGCTGTTGGGGTGGTAAGCAGCCCTGCCCGGTTGTGACGCCACTCGGCATGGGCCCGATCTGAAGCAAGTGCCCTCGCGGTTGAGGCCGGTGACATACAATATACCGGTCTTCTAGTTTTAACTCTTGTGCAGCCGGAACTCCCGAGCCTGCTCATAAACGCCCTCAAGGGGTTACAAACTTTTTAGGATTTTTGGATTCGCTCCCTCGCGCGCACGCCGCCGTGCGTGGCGCTCGGTGATGCGGAAACAGCGTTCTGCCTTTTAGAGAGGAAATTCGTGCCGACGTTTAATCAGCTCGTGCGCAAGGGTCGTAAAGCGACCCGATACAAGACGGCGAGCCCCGCTTTGCAAGCTTGCCCGCAACGCCGTGGCGTGTGCACGCGTGTGTACACAACCACGCCCAAGAAGCCGAATTCGGCTCTCCGCAAGGTGGCCCGCGTGCGCCTGACCAATGGGATTGAAGTGACGACGTACATTCCTGGTGTCGGGCACAACCTGCAGGAGCACTCGATCGTTCTCATTCGCGGCGGCCGCGTCAAGGATCTTCCCGGCGTCCGCTATCACGTTGTGCGCGGAACGCTTGATACGGCAGGTGTAGCAAATAGAAAACAGGGCCGCTCGAAATACGGCGCTAAACGGCCGAAAGGCGGCGCGGCAGCGGCGCCGGCGAAGGGCAAGAAGTAAAGGGGGAGATGCATGCCTCGTAGAAGACGGCCGGAGCCTCGCGAAGTGCTGCCGGACCCGATCTATAACTCGACGCTGGTCGAGAAGTTCGTGAATTCGATGATGTGGGACGGCAAGAAGCAGACGGCCCAGCAGTTGTTCTACCAGGCGATGGATAAAATCCGCGACCGGTCGGGCGACGATCCGCTGAAGCTGTTCAAGAAGGCTGTCGAAAATGCCAAGCCGGTGCTCGAAGTGAAGACACGGCGGGTTGGTGGCGCGAACTACCAGGTTCCGGTCGAGGTGTCGCAGAACCGCCGCACCAGCCTCGCGCTCCGCTGGATCATCGGCAACGCGCGGGGCCGCCCGGAAAAGAGTTTTGCCGAAAAGCTTGCCAATGAATTAAACGACGCCGCCAACATGCGAGGAGGAGCCGTAAAGAAAAAAGACGATGTGCACCGGATGGCCGAAGCGAACAAGGCCTTCGCGCACTATCGCTGGTAGATTCTGTTCCGTTCTATACGTGGATTGAAATAAGTAGAGAAATAACATGCCCCGCACCGTTCCGCTTGAAAAAATGCGAAACATCGGCATCATGGCTCACATCGATGCCGGTAAAACGACAACGACAGAGCGCATCCTCTATTACACCGGCCGTACGCATAAGATCGGCGAGGTGCATGAAGGCACTGCCACGATGGATTGGATGGCGCAGGAGCAGGAACGCGGCATCACCATTACCTCGGCGGCGACCACGTGCCAGTGGCGCGACATCACGATTAACATTATCGATACGCCGGGCCACGTGGATTTTACGGCGGAGGTCGAGCGCAGCCTGCGGGTTCTCGATGGCGCTTGCGCGGTATTCGATGCGGTCGCGGGCGTGCAGCCGCAGTCCGAAACCGTATGGCGCCAGGCCGACAAGTACGGCGTCCCGCGCATCTGCTTCGTCAATAAGATGGACCGGGCGGGCGCGAACTTCTTTTATTCGGTTCAGACCATCGTCGACCGCTTGAACGCGCGGCCCGTGCCGATTCAGATTCCCGTCGGCGCGGAAGATCAGTTCAAAGGCGTTGTCGATCTCGTGAAGATGAAGGCGCGACTATGGCGCGATGAGACGCTGGGGGCCCAATTCGACGACGTCGATATCCCGGCCGACCTCGCCGAGCGGGCCAAGGAATATCGCGACAAGCTGGTCGAGGCCGTGGCCGAATCCGACGACGCGCTGTTTGAAAAATATGTCGAGGGGAAGGCCATTACCGAGCAGGAGCTCGCCGCCGGCATTCGCAAGGCCACTATCGCGCAGAAGATCTTTCCGGTCATCTGTGGCTCGTCGTTTAAAAACAAAGGCGTGCAAAATCTGCTCGATGCCGTCGCCGATTATCTTCCGTCGCCGGTTGACATCCCGCCAGTTCAGGCGATTTCGGCCGACAATCCGGAGGAGACCGTCGAGCGCAAGGCTTCCGACAGCGAGCCCTTTTCGGCGCTGATTTTCAAGATCATGACCGATCCGTTCGTCGGCCAACTCTGCTTCCTTCGTGTCTATTCGGGCAAACTGAACTCGGGCGATACGATCCTGAATTCGAGCAAGAACAAGCGGGAGCGCATCGGCCGTTTAGTGAAGATGCACGCCAACAAGCGCGAGGAAATCAGCGAGATTCTCGCGGGTGACATCTGCGCGGCAGTCGGTTTGAAACTGGTTTCAACGGGCGACACCATCTGCGACGACAAAGCGCCGGTGCTGCTCGAATCCATCGACTTCCCGGCCCCTGTGATTCAAGTCGCCATCGAGCCGAAGACCAAGGCCGACCAGGAGAAAATGGGCCTCGCGATCAATAAGCTCGTGAACGAAGACCCGACGCTGCAAGTATCGACGGACGCCGAAACCGGCCAGACCATTCTCGCCGGCATGGGCGAACTGCATCTCGAAATCATCGTCGATCGCATGAAGCGCGAATTCAACGTGGATGCCAATGTCGGCAAGCCGGAGGTGGCGTATCGCGAGACCATCCGGCAAATGGCTGAATACGATTACACCCACAAGAAGCAGACCGGCGGCAGCGGCCAGTATGCGCGCGTGAAGCTGCGCGTCGAGCCCGACCCGGAACAGAACTTCGAATTCGAAGACGAAATCAAGGGCGGCAATATTCCGCGCGAGTTCATTCCCGCGGTCGAGAAGGGCGTGGTTGAGTCGCTCGAAGCGGGCGTGCTTGCGGGCTATCCGATGAACAACATCAAGGTAACCGTCTATGACGGGGATTATCACGATGTGGACTCGTCGGAAATGGCGTTCAAAATCTGCTCGTCCATCTGCTTTAAGAGAGCCTGTGAGCACGCCAAGCCGGTTCTGCTCGAGCCGGTGATGCGGGTCGAGGTCACGGTGCCCGAAGAGTATATGGGTCCGGTAAACGGCGATCTCATTTCGCGCCGCGGGCGCCTCGAAGGCACCGAGATTGCCGGTAGCACCCACATCATCAAGGCGATGGTTCCGCTGTCGGAAATGTTCGGCTATGCGACCGACATCCGGTCGAAGACGCAGGGCCGCGGCAGTTTCACCATGCACTTCGGCCAATACGAAGAAGTGCCGCGGAATCTGGCGGAAGAAATTATTAACCGCAATAAAGGCGTAGCGAAATAAGATGTCGTTCACAGTGGAGCGAACGGGAAAGGCATAACGAACATGGCGAAAGAGAAATTTGACCGGAGCAAACCGCACGTAAATATCGGGACGATCGGGCATATCGATCACGGGAAGACCACCTTGACGGCGGCCATCACCAAGACGCTGTCCAAGCATAATCCCAAAAACAAGTTCCGGAGTTTCGATTCGATCGACAACGCACCGGAAGAGAAGGCGCGGGGGATCACGATTGCGGTGTCGCACGTCGAGTACGAGACCGCCAACCGGCACTATGCGCACGTGGATTGCCCTGGGCACGCCGATTACATCAAGAACATGATCACCGGTGCGGCGCAGATGGATGGCGCGATTCTGGTCGTCGCAGCCACCGACGGGCCAATGCCGCAGACTCGCGAGCATATTCTGCTGGCGCGCCAGGTCGGCGTGCCCTACATCGTAGTGGCGCTGAACAAGGTGGACATGGTGGACGATGCCGAGCTGCTCGAGCTGGTCGAGCTCGAGGTGCGGGAACTGCTCAAAAGCTACCAGTTTCCGGGCGACGATCTGCCGGTGGTGCGAGTGAGCGCGCTGGGCGCCTTGAACGGGGACGAGAAGTGGGAAAAGACGATCGACGAACTGATGGACAGGGTCGATCACTACATTCCGCTGCCGGAGCGGGCCATCGACAAGCCGTTCATTATGCCGATTGAAGACATCTTCTCGATCCAGGGCCGAGGCACGGTGGTGACCGGAAGAATCGAGAGGGGGATCTGCAAGGTCGGCGAGGAAATGGAGATCGTCGGGTTCCGGGACACGCGGAAGACGGTGATCACGGGCGTCGAGATGTTCAAGAAGCTGCTGGATGAAGGGCGAGCCGGCGACAACGTAGGCTTGCTGCTGCGAGGCATTGAAAAGACGGACGTGGAGCGGGGCCAGGTGATCGCGAAGCCGGGCACGATTAAGCCGCACAAGAAGTTCAAGGGCGAAGTGTACGTGCTGTCAAAAGATGAAGGCGGGCGGCACACGCCATTTTTCAATGGTTACCGGCCGCAGTTTTACTTTCGGACAACGGACGTGACGGGAGTGGCGCATCTGCCGCAAGGGATGGAGATGGTGATGCCGGGCGACAACGTATCGCTCGAAGTGGAGCTGATCACGCCGGTAGCTATGGATAAGGGGCTGCGTTTCGCTATCCGCGAAGGCGGAAGGACCGTTGGCGCCGGAACTGTAACGGAGATCGTCGAATAGCTGGGTATTTGTAGGGGCGAGGTTTGCCTCGCCCTTCTGTTTGTGGGTTCAAAACGAAAACTAAAATGAAAGAACGCATCCGCATCCGCCTGAAGGCGTACGATCATCGTATTCTCGACCAATCGACGGGTGAGATCGTCGATACCGCGAAGCGCACCGGAGCGGCGGTAGCGGGACCGATTCCACTGCCCACGCTCAAGAACCGTTACACGGTTTTGCGTTCGCCGCATGTAGACAAAAAATCGCGGGAACAGTTTGAAATCCGCACGCACAAGCGTTTGCTCGACATTCTCGAGCCGACGCAGGAAACGGTGGATGCGTTGATGAAGCTCGATCTTCCGGCCGGCGTGGACGTGGAGATCAAGGCATTTGGAAAGAAGTAGCGCACAGGCGGTTTGAGCCGTTGTGCGCGGTTAGAGGAAATAACAGCGCAAAGCAGCAGCACGCGAGGGATAGCTTCAGACATGAGTCCAGGAATTCTCGGCAAAAAGATCGGCATGACACAAGTGTTCAACGCAGAGGGCCAGGTGGTTCCAGTGACGCTTGTGAAAGCAGGTCCGTGCATTGTGACCCAGCGCAAGACGCCGGCAACCGATGGTTACGACGCGGTGCAGCTCGGATTGGTCGAATATGCCAAGAAACAGACCAAGCCGGCAGCGGGGCATTTGAAGAAGTCGGGCGCCGAAGGCGTGAAGTTTATGCGCGAGTTCCGGCTTGAAACCGGGAGCGGCGATATGAAACCCGGTGATCGTGTGCTCGCCGAAGAATTCAAACCGAGCGAACTGGTGGATGTGATCGGCCTCAGTAAGGGCCGTGGTTTTGCGGGCCTCGTGAAACGACACCACTTCCGCGGCGGTCCGGCGACGCACGGCTCGATGTTTCATCGCGCGGCGGGTTCGATCGGCGCTTCGAGCTTCCCGTCCCGCGTGTTTCCCGGCATGAAGATGGCGGGCCGCATGGGCAATTCCCAGGTGACGGTACGGAACCTGGAAGTAGTGAGTGTGGATGCCGACGACAGCGTCATCGCGGTGAAAGGAGCCATCCCCGGACCGAATGGCGGCTACGTGATGGTGCGGCGGGCGAAGCGCTAGAAATTTGTAGGGGTGAGGCCTGCCTCCTCTCTTGAAGGATTTAACACGATGCCAAGCGTAGACATTTTAGACCTGAACGGCGCAGTGGTGGGCTCGTTCGAGCTCGCAGACGCGGTGTTCGGCGCCGAAGTGAACGAGGCGCTGTTATATGAAGCGGTGCGCCAGTATACCGCTGCCAGGCGTTCCGGAACCGCCGCGACGAAAACGCGGCATGAAGTATCCGGATCGGGCAAGAAGCTCTGGAAGCAGAAGGGCACCGGCAGGGCGCGCGTGGGTTCGATCCGGTCGCCTCTTTGGCGTCATGGCGGGACGGTACACGGGCCGCAGCCGCGCAGCTATGAATACAAGCTGCCGCGCAAGATGATCGTGGGTGCGCTGCGCTCCGCGCTTTCAGCGAAACTCCGGGATGGCGAGTTGCGAGTGATACAAGCCTTTCAGCTCGCCGATCACAAGACTAAGGGTTTCCGCCAGGTGCTCAATAAGCTCGAAATCAATCGCTCGGTGCTGCTCGTTGAGGCCGCCGAGAACCGGAATTTGGCCTTAGCCTCGCGTAATCTCGAGCGCGTGAAGCTGGTGCCCACCAGAGAGCTGAATGTCTACGATCTGCTGGCGCACCAGCAAGTGCTGTTGAGCGAGCCGGCAGCCCGAAAACTCTCGGAGGCGTTAGCCCAATGAACGTGTACGATGTCATCCGCCGCCCGATCATCACCGAGAAAGGGCACGATAAGCGCGAGCAGGAGCGCACGCTCTGCTTTGAGGTGCATCCCGAAGCCAACAAGATTCAGATCAAAAGCGCCGTCGAGACGGTGTTCAAGGTGAAAGTCGCTGCGGTCCGCACCGCGAATACAGTTGGGAAGCTGCGCCGCCGCGGCCGTTTCACCGGCTATGCGTCCGATTGGAAGAAGGCGTATGTGCGCCTCAAGCCGGGGCAGAAGGTTCCCGAATACGCGGAGCTGTCATAAGGGAGCAATCGAGAGATGCCAGTCAAATCATTCAAACCAACCACTCCGACGCGGCGCTTCCAGACTTACCTCACACGCGACGAGGTGACCCGCGACCATCCCGAAAAATCGCTTACTTCCGGCAAGAAGCGTACCGGTGGCCGTGATGCGCGCGGCTTGACGTCAATACGCTTCCGTGGCGGCGGCCACAAGAAGTCGTATCGCGAAATCGATTTCAAGCGCGATAAGCACGGAGTTCCGGCTGTTGTGGCGGCGATCGAATACGATCCGAACCGGACGGCGCACATTGCGCTACTGCATTATGCCGATGGCGAGAAGCGGTACATTATTTCGCCCATCGGGCTTGAAGTAGGCCGCGCGGTGGCCTCCGGTCCCGATGCGGACATATTGGTTGGCAACGCGCTGCCGCTGAAAAATATTCCGGCCGGTACCGTAGTTCACAACATCGAGCTCCGCCCGGGCAAGGGCGGCCAGATGGCGCGGTCGGCCGGCGCGCAGGCGCAGTTGGTTTCAAAAGAAGGTGGCATCGCTCTGCTGAAGCTTCCATCGGGCGAAGTTCGCAAGGTGCAGATCGAGTGCATGGCGACGGTCGGCCAAGTCGGAAACATCGAGCACGAAAACGTATCGCTCGGCAAAGCGGGCCGCTCGCGGTGGAAGGGACGCCGCCCGCATAATCGCGGCGTAACCATGAACCCGGTCGATCACCCGCATGGCGGCGGCGAAGGCAAGACATCCGGCGGACGTCATCCGGTGACGCCGTGGGGCCAGCCCACGCGCGGCTTCAAGACACGGAATAACAAGCGCACCAACAAGTGGATCGTGACCAGAAAGGCTAAGAAGAGGTAATGAGCGCGATTTTACTGAAGCGCTGTAAACGTGGCGCACGCTTTAGCGTGCTGGAGCGAGCTTCAGCTTGCTCTGCCCAACCGCGGGCTGAAGCCCGCGGCGGCACGCTGAAGCGTGCGCCACAGGAGGGGAAATGGGTCGTTCGCTAAAAAAAGGGCCGTTTACCGATGATCACCTGCTTAAAAAGGTGGATGATCTGAACACGAAAAACCAAAAGAGCGTGGTGAGAACCTGGTCACGCCGGTCGACTATCGTCCCGGACTTCATCGGCCACACGGTTGCGGTGCACAACGGCAAGAAATTCATCCCGGTCTACGTAACCGAAAATATGGTGGGCCACAAACTCGGCGAATTTTCGCCGACGCGTACATTTAAAGGTCACGCCGCCAAAGCCACCGAGAAAGGCGCAAAGTAACTCGCCATGGCGAACGAAGTTCAGATTCTTGCGAAATCGGAAGCGCGTTACGTGCGCGTTTCTGCCCAGAAAGCGCGGCTCGTGGTCGATCTGATCCGGGGCCAGCAGGCGGGCGATGCGATTAATATTCTACAGGGCGTCAACAAGCGTATTGCCCCGGCGGTTGAAAAGGTATTGCGCTCGGCGATCGCCAATGCCGAGAACAAGTCGGAAGACGTGGATGTCGACAGGTTGTTTGTGACGGCGGCGTATGTTAACGAAGGCCCGCGCCAGAAACGTATCCGGCCCGCCCCGATGGGTCGCGCTTATCGCTATCAACGGCGCACTTCGCACATCGTCGTGAAGGTCGGCGAACGCGCCGAAGCGGAAGAGGAATAGTTCATGGGTCAAAAGGTTCATCCCTACGGATTTCGTCTGGGCGTCACGAAAACCTGGCGTTCCCGCTGGTTTGCCAAGCAGGATTATCAGAAGCTCCTGCATGAAGATCTCGAGTTAAAGGAATCGCTCCAATCGCGCTTGAAAGCGGCTGGGGTGAGTTCGATCGAGGTAGACCGCCCCGGCAACAAGCTCCGCATCACCATCCGCACGTCGCGGCCGGGCATCATCATCGGCCGTAAAGGAGCCGAGATCGAGAAGTTGAAGAGCGATCTGGCCAAGAAAACCAAACGCGAAGTATTTATCGACATTCAGGAAGTGCACCGGCCCGAGCTTGACGCCCAACTGGTGAGCGAATCGATCGGGCTCCAGCTTGAAAAGCGAGTGGCCTTTCGCCGCGCTATGCGCAAAGCGGTGGATTCCGCTCTGCGTTTTGGTTGCAAGGGCATTAAAGTTCGTGTCTCGGGCCGGTTGAACGGAGCTGAAATCGCGCGCAGCGAGTGGTATTTGCAGGGCCAGTTGCCGCTGCATACGCTCCGCGCCGATATCGATTATGGATTCAGCCAGGCTTACACCACCTATGGAGTTATTGGCATTAAGGTCTGGATCTATAAGGGAGAAGTCCTCGATGGAGCGCGGCGCAACGCGTTCCGTAACGAACTCGAGCCGCGCCGTAGACGGCGCGACGACCGCGACCGAGACCGTGGCTTCGACCGCGAGCGCCGGCCTCCGCAACAAGCGCCGGTAGCCGCTCCGTCCGGTCCCGTTGTGCAGGCCGCGCCTGGCGAATTGCCCAAGCCTGCCGCGTCGCCGCTCATTCCTCCGCTGTCTCCTGTTTCGGGTTCGCCGGGCTGGAAGCAGGAAGTGCGTATTGCCGAACCCGCGCCCGAGCCAGCCCATGAAACGAAACACGAAACACCCCCCGAAGGAACCAAGGAAGGGAGCGAGTAGGGCCGCTCGAAAGCTAGGAGATTACAGCTATGTTGATGCCGAAAAAAGTCAAATTCCGCAAACAGCAGCGCGGCCGCATGACCGGCAAGTCGTGGCGCGGCTCGACGCTCTCGTTTGGCGATTTCGGCCTGAAAGCCATGGAATGCGGCTGGGTGACCAACCGCCAGATTGAAGCCGCCCGTATTGCGATGACGCGCTTCATCAAGCGCGGCGGCAAGGTATGGATTCGCATCTTTCCGGACAAGCCGATTACGAAGAAACCGCCCGAGACCCGCATGGGTAAAGGGAAAGGCGCGCCGGAAGCGTGGGTTGTAGTGATCAGGCCCGGGCGGGTACTGTTTGAAATGGAGGGCGTGGCGCCCAGTGTGGCAGCGGAAGCGATGCGGCTTGCGGCTCAGAAGTTATCGGTGCCGACGAAGTTCGTGACGCGCGCGCACGCGGAGTAGGGGGTGAGAACGTAAATGAAGGCCATCAAATATCGTGAACTCGATGCCGCTGAGCTCGAGCGGCAATCGCAGGATGCGCAGGAACAGTTGTTCCGGCTGCGCTTCCAGATCGGAATGGGACAATCCGAGGGGCTGAAGAAGTTCCGCAAGCTGAAACGGGATCGCGCGCGGATGCTGACCGTGCTGGGCGAGAAGAAGAGCGGTTCCGAGCCGCGATCGTAAGGGGCGGAACAAGGAAACTATGGCGACAGAACAGATTGCCGAGAAAAAAGGGATTAAGAACGAGAAAGTGGGAACAGTCGTCTCGACGAAAATGGCGAAGACCATTGTTGTCGAGGTGACTCGCCGTGTGCCGCATCCGCTGTATAAGCGGATACTGAGCAAGCGCAAAAAGTTTTACGCGCACGATGAGAACCAGACCGCGCGTGTGGGCGATTTCGTCCGCATATACGAGTGCCGCCCGTTGAGCAGGCTCAAGCGCTGGGAAATTGGCCAGATTCTGCGCCGCGCGCCGCAAGTAGGAGTCGATCACCCCGCCGTTAAGGAATCGGCAGATACGAGAAAGCGCCAAACGGTAAAGGCGAAGCCGGCGAAATAAGAATATCCGAACCGGAAGCGTAAGCGACCGGTTGAGCGTTTAGGGAGAACCGAAAATGATTGGGATGCGAACGATGCTGGAGGTGGCCGACAACAGCGGCGCGCGCAAGTTGCAGTGTATTCTGCCGCGCGGCGGCGACCTCGGATTGCGCGCCGGATTGGGCGACATCATTACGGCTAGCGTGAAGGAAGCCGCTCCGGATTCGACGATCAAGAAAGGTAAGGTCGTGCGCTGCGTCGTGGTGCGCATGCGCAAAGAGACCCGGCGCAAGGACGGAACCTACATCCGCTTTGATTCAAACGCCGCCGTGCTGATTAGCGAGACCGGCGAACCAGTCGGTACCCGCGTGTTCGGCCCGGTAGCGCGCGAGCTGCGCGACAAACGTTTTATGAAAATCGTGTCGCTCGCGCCGGAGGTGATCTGACATGCCCAGCACTGCATACCAACGCCGTCAGGAAAAGGGCGAGCGGACGCTGCGCCGGATCAAGATCCGGAAGGACGACATGGTGAAGGTAATCGCGGGCCGCGACAAAGGCAAGACCGGCCGCGTTCTCGAGGTAGACCGGCTCGCCGGCAAGCTGACCATCGAGGGCGTCAGCATCGTAAAGCGCCACACGCGCCCCAATCCGTCGCGGCAGATTAAGGGCGGCATTGCCGAGAAGCCGATGCCTATCAACGTCTCGAATGTAATGGTGTTGACCTCCGGCGGCATCCCGAGCCGGATCGGCTATCGGCTCGAATCGCTTCCCGGCGGAAGCGTGCGGCGCGTACGTGTGGCAAGAAAGAGCGGCGAAACCCTGGATAAGTAACAGAACCGTGACCGTGAGGGAGCGGCTAGGCCGTTTGGAATCGGCCAAAAAGAGAGACTGAAATGGCTACGAAGGCAAGACTCAAAGAACATTATCAGAAGCAGGTCATCCCCCAGTTGACTAAAGAGTTTAACTATCGCAACTCGATGGCCGTGCCGAAGATCGAGAAGGTCTCGTTGAACATCGGCTTGGGTGAAGCAACGGGCAACAGCAAGCTCATGGACGGGGCGACGTTGGAACTCGCCTCGATCAGTGGACAGAGACCGGTGGTCACGAAAGCGAAGAAGTCTATCGCCGCGTTCAAACTGCGCGAGGGGATGCCGATCGGCTGCATGGTCACGCTCCGCGGCGACCGCATGTACGAGTTTCTGGACCGGCTGATGAACGTTGCGCTGCCGCGCGTTCGCGATTTTCGCGGCGTTTCGCCCAAATCGTTCGATGGCCGCGGCAACTATACGCTCGGGCTCAAGGATCAATTGATCTTCCCCGAAATCGACTACAACAAAGTGGACAAAACGAAAGGCATGAATGTGAGTATTACCACGACGGCGAGAACGGATGCAGAAGGTCTGGCGCTGCTGCGGCTGATGGGCATGCCGTTCCGCCAGTAAAGGTTCTAACGAATGGCAACTACAGCGAAAATTGCGAAAGAACTAAAGAAGCCGAAGTTTAAGGTCCGGTTACGGAACCGCTGCAAGAGATGCGGCCGGCCGCGCGGCTTCCTGCGTAAGTTCTCCCTGTGCCGTATCTGCTTCCGAAAGCTGGCGCTCGCGGGCGAAGTGCCCGGCGTCACGAAAGCAAGCTGGTAGGTAGGGTCTATGGACAACCAGCCGGTCACAAAAGCAGATTTGCAAGCGGCGGTCGAGAAGATCACACAGCAGATTAGAATCTTCTCCGAAGGCCAATCCGCTCTCGCCGCGCGGATCAAGAAACTCGAAGCCGACGTCTCAGCGATCAACAATTTTAACTCGCAACGGCTTGGGCTGGTTGAAGACAGAGCTACCAGGCTTGAGCTTCGGCTCATCGCCCTGGAAGGAAGGCCGCCGGTGCGGGCGGCGTAGATCCGAATGATTTTGTAGGGGCGAGGTCTGCCTCGCCCTCAACTGACAATGTTAGGTGCTGAAAAGGAATTTTAAATGACAGCAGACCCCATTGCCGACATGCTGACGCGAGTGCGGAATGCGCTCGCCTCACGCCACGCGAAAGTGGACGTGCCCGCATCGCGGCTGAAAACAGAAATCGCGCGCATTCTCAAGGACGAGGGCTATATCCTCAACTTCAAATCCACCGAAGAGGGCGCAAAGCGATACATTCGTCTATACCTGAAATACACGCCGCAGAACACATCCGTCATTAGCAAGATCGAGCGCGTTTCGCGGCCCGGCTGCCGGGTCTACGCCGGCAGCAAGGAAATCCCACGCGTGCTTGGCGGCTTAGGCATCAGCATCCTCACCACGCCTAAAGGCGTGATGACAGGGTCGGTGGCCCGCAAAGAAGGCGTCGGCGGAGAAGTTCTCTGCCGGATCTGGTAGCGAGGAGGCGGCAATCACATGTCAAGAATTGGAAAAAAGCCGATCACGCTGCCAAAGGGCGTCAAGATCAACATTGCCGATCAGTTGCAGGTCGAAGGACCCAAGGGAAAGCTGAGCGTTCCCATCCCCGAAGGGATTCGGGCGCAGCAGAAAGACGGCCATCTCGAGTTCGTCCGCGATGGCGATCAGTACGCCGCGCTACATGGTCTAACTCGGGCGCTTGCGGCCAACGCCGTGCAAGGCGTCTCGACGGGGTTCACTCGCGAACTGGATATCGTCGGCACAGGCTATCGCGCCGACGTGAAAGGCAACATTGCCACGTTCATCCTTGGCTATTCGCACCCCATCGAAGTGTTGTTGCCCAAAGGTGTCGATCTGAAGGTCGACAAGCAGACGCACGTCGTGCTATCGGGGTACGACAGGCAGCAGGTCGGACAAGTGGCGGCGCAGATCCGCGCGCTGCGACCGCCCGATCCCTACAAGAACAAAGGCGTCCGCTACACGGGCGAACCGCTGCGCAAGAAAGCAGGCAAGAGCGGAGCGGCCAAAGGTAAATAAGCCCCGAGCGGCTAAGGGTAAATAATGGCACAGGATTCAAAGAACGAGATTCGGTTGCGAATTCACAAGCGTATCCGCCGCAAGGTGGCTGGAACACAGGAGCGTCCGCGCCTGGCCATCTTTCGCAGCCTGAATCATATTTATGCGCAGGTCATCGACGACACGCAGGGCTTCACGCTCGTTGCCGCCGCTTCTACCGAGAAAGATTTGCGCGGCAAGGGCGGCAACATCGAAGGCGCCAAGCTGATCGGCAAGAAGGTTGCCGAGCGCGCGAAAGAAAAAGGAATCGGCAGGGTGGTGTTCGACCGCGGCGGCTATCTCTATCACGGGCGCGTGAAAGCGCTCGCCGACGCCGCGCGCGAAGCAGGATTGGAGTTTTAATCGGATGGCATTGAACGGAACAGTGAAACGCATTGATCCACAGAGCCTGAACCTGAAGGAACAGGTGGTCAGCATCAATCGCGTAACCAAGGTCGTCAAAGGCGGCAAGAATATGAGCTTCTCGGCGCTTGTCGTCGTGGGCGATCCTTCCGCGAAAGTTGTCGGGTACGGAACCGGCAAGGCCAAAGAGGTTCCTTCGGCGATCAAGAAGGGCATCGAAGCGGCTAAAAAGAATCTGCGCAAGGTGAACGTGCTCGAGACCACGATTCTTCATCCCGTGCTTGGGCGTTTCGGCAGCGGTCTGGTGCTGTTGAAACCGGCTCCCGAAGGAACCGGGGTTATCGCGGGCGGGCCTGTGCGCGCTGTGATTCAGGCGGTTGGCATTCCGAACGTCTTGACCAAATCTATCGGCTCGCACAACGCTCACAATGTCGTGAAGGCTACTATTGACGCGCTCGAGCAGCTTTGCGACAGAGCCGCTGTCGCCGATATGCGCGGCCTCGCGGTGGACAAGTTATAGGGATGATGCCCATGGCCGAAAAAACAATCAAAATCAAGCTTGTGCGCAGCCCGATCTGCACTCCGCAGAAGCATAAGAACATCGTCAAGTCGCTGGGCTTGAAGAAACTGAACCGCATCGTTGAAAAGCCCGACACTCCGGGCTTTCGCGGCATGGTGAAAAAGATTCCGCACTTGCTCGAAATCGTCGAATAACAATGTGGGGGCGAGACTCGCCTCGCCCATCGCACGAAACAGGATGCATCAATGAATCTCAGCAGTCTGCGCCCTCCGAAGGGCCAAAAACACAAAAAGCAACGCATAGGCCAAGGCATGGGATCGGGCCGCGGTAAATATTCGGGTAAGGGCGCCAAAGGCCAAAAATCGATCTCCGGCTATAGCAAAATGCGGGGCTTCGAGGGCGGTCAGATGCCGCTCCATCGCCGTCTGCCGAAACGCGGCTTCACCAACATCTTCCGAAAAGAGTATGCTGTCATCAACGTGGGTCAGCTGGACAAACTCGATGGCGATACCTTTAGCCCCGAATCGTTGGTCTCATCCGGTTACGTGAAGACGCTCAAAGCCGGGTTGAAAATCCTCGGCAATGGAGATCTGACCAGGAAGCTGAGCGTGAAGGCGCACTTGTTCTCCCGGTCGGCGATAGAAAAAATTCAGAAGGCGGGCGGCACGGCCGAAACGATTGCGGCTGCCACGCCGGCCGAAGCAAAATAGGGCCCGAAGGCGCATAGAAGTCCACCCGGCGCAACGTCATGCAAAAGTTCTTCGAAGCACTGGCCAACATTTTCAAGATCCCGGATCTTCGCAAGCGTGTGCTGTTCACGCTCGCGATGCTCGCCGTGTACCGGGTAGGCGCCTATATCCCCACGCCCGGCATCGATTGGCACCGCTTCGAGGATTATTTCGCCCGCGTGGCTTCGGGCGGGTTCCTCGGCTACTTTGACCTGTTCAGCGGCGGCATGCTCCGGCGCATGACCATCTTCGCGCTCGGCATTACGCCTTACATCACGGCGTCCATCATTTTGCAGCTACTCGCGGTGGTAGTCCCGACGCTCGAAAAAATGCAGAAGGAAGGCGAGATGGGCCGGCGCAAAATTACGCAATGGACGCGCTATCTCACCATCGGCCTTGCCATTGCCCAGTCGCTCGGTATCGCCGTTGCCTTGCAGAATTCGGAAGGGAATTTTGTGGCCCATCCGGGCATCGCCTTCGTCGCGATGACTGTCCTAACGCTCACTACCGGCTCGGGGTTTATCATGTGGCTCGGCGAGCAGATCACCGAACGCGGCATCGGAAACGGCATGTCTCTGCTCATCTTCACCGGCATTATTGTCGGCCTTCCGAACGCCATCGAGCAGATGTACAGCCGGGTGTTCATCAGCCACGACTGGACCGGGCTGCAACTCATCGTCATCGTGGCCGTCATGATCTCGGTTGTCGGATTCATCGTTCTTGTCGAGCGCGGCGAGCGCCGCATCCCGGTCCAGTATGCCAAGCGCATCATGGGCCGGAAGATGATGGGCGGCCAGTCCACTCACATGCCGCTCAAAGTGAACGCCGGCGGTGTGATGCCGATCATCTTTGCCTCGTCGCTGCTCGCCCTGCCGCAAACCGCTTTGCAGTTTCCCGTTGTGAAGGGAAGCGTTTGGCTGAGCAGCATGTTCAGCGCTATTTCCGGAGCTTCCCCACTCTATTACCTGCTGTTTATTGTCCTCATCGTCTTCTTCGGCTTCTTCTACGTGTCCATCATCTTCAATCCCGTGGAAGCAGCCGACAACATGCGCAAATATGGCGGCTTTATCCCCGGCATACGCCCCGGCAAGAGCACGGCGGATTACATCGATAAAATACTTTCTAAAATCACGCTGGTTGGCGGCCTGTATCTTTCGATCCTCGCGCTCATTCCGCAGATTATGATGATGGGCATCCGGCTCCAGACCCTGCCACTTGTGGGCAACTTCATCGATGCCCACTTTCCGCGCTGGCTGCTCGATGGTCTGGGCGTTCGCTTCTGGTTTGGCGGAACATCGTTGCTGATCGTCGTGGGCGTGGCTATGGACACCATCAACCAGGTGGAAGCGCAGCTTGTGATGCGCCATTACGAGGGATTCACTCCGCGCGCAGGCCGTATCCGTGGGCGAAGGAGTAGTTTCTAGGATCCCTTGAATGCACCCGACGGAAGCCGGCCCATTCCGGCTGTCATCTTATTTGGCGCCCCAGGTTCGGGCAAAGGTACCCAGGCCCGCCTTCTTCGGGAGCAGTGCGTTGATGGCCCTCATATTTCAACCGGCGAAATGCTGCGCAAGCATATTAAGGACGGCGACCACATCGGCATCGAAATGCGCGAGGTGATGAAAGCCGGCAAGCTGGTTCCGGACGAGTTGGTGAATCGACTCGTGGAAGCGCGCATCCAACAGCCGGATTGCCGCAACGGGTTTATTCTCGACGGATATCCGCGGACCGTGAATCAGGCGAAGGTTTTACAAACCCTGGCCGAACGGTATAAAATGGATCCATCGGTGGTACACTTGATGGTTGACTACGAAAAGCTCGTAGCTCGCCTCAGTGGCCGCCGGCAGTGTCCCGTTTGCGGAACCCTTTACAGTTTAGCCACTAACCCGCCCAGGAGTCCGGGCATTTGCGATCTGGACGGCGCGGTGCTGGTGACCCGTGAAGACGATCGCGAGCCGGTGATTCGCGAACGGTTGGCTCAGTATGACATGGCCACGCGTCCTGTGCTTGATTACTTCCGGGAGACGGGCGTTGCGATGCTCGAAATCGAAGGGGCGTGCGCCGCGCCGGATGCCATTGCGGACGGTATCTGTCAGAAATTGCGACATCCGGGGCGGGCGGTCAAATGATTGTTCGAAGAAGTCCGGCCGAGATTGAGAAACTGCGCCGCAGCGGAATGTTGGTGTATGAAATCCTTGGAAAATTGAAGGCAATGGCGACTGTTGGAGTTACAACACAGGATCTCGAGGCGGCGGCAGTGAAAATGATTGCCGATGCCGGGGCCCGGCCTGCGTTCAAAGGCTATACGTCGAATGCGTCCAAGACGAAATATCCGTTCGTTCTTTGTACTTCCGTTAACGAAGAGGTCGTCCATGGCATGCCTTCCGCCAAACGGAAGTTGAAGCCAGGCGATATCCTCTCGATCGACACCGGCGTCGAATTGAATGGCTACTACGGCGATTCGGCGATTACGATCTCGATCGGAGAGCCAAATGACTCGGTGAAACGCCTGCTGAAGGTGACCGAGGAGAGCCTGGAACTCGCGATCGACAAAGTGCGCGCCGGAAACAGGCTGTTCGATATTTGCGGCACGGTTGAAAAGTACGTTATATCGAACGGTTTTTCGATTGTTCGCGAATTTGTGGGACACGGAATCGGCACTTCTTTACATGAAGAGCCTCAAATTCCGAATTACATTGATCGGAACAGCGAGAATCCGCGGCTCAAACCGGGGATGGTTCTCGCGATTGAGCCGATGGTGAATGCCGGTCGGCCGGATACCAAAGTTCTTTCCGATAAGTGGACCGCCGTGGCGCGGGATGGTTCGTATTCAGCCCATTTCGAGCATATGGTGGCCGTGACTGACAATGGTCCGTGGGTTTTAACGCGGCCATGAGAATTTTTGTCGAAAGGGTAATGCGATGAAGGTGCAGGCATCGGTAAAGAAACTGTGTGACAAGTGCAAGGTGATTCACCGCCACGGTGTGGTGCGGGTCATCTGCACTAATCCCAAACACAAACAGCGGCAGGGTTGAAGAGGTATTTATTATGGCGCGTATTGCAGGCATCGATCTGCCAGCGAAAAAGAGAGCAGCCATCGGGCTGACCTACATTTACGGAATCGGACGCACGCGAGCCCTGTCGCTTCTGCACCGGGCACAGGTCGATCCCGACAAGAAAGTTGCCGACTTGAGTGAGGAAGAAGTGAACCACCTCCGCAACCTCATCGAAGGCGAGGGCGCAATCGAGGGCGATCTGCGCAAGGAAGTCTCGATGAATATCAAGCGCCTGATGGAGATGGGGAGCTACCGGGGGTTGCGTCACCGCCGCGGGCTTCCGGTGCACGGGCAGCGCACCCATACCAACGCCCGAACTCGAAAAGGGCCGCGCCGCGGCACCGTCGCCAACAAGAAGAAGGCATCGGCGAAGACCTAATCGAAGCGCAGAGGATCATAGATGGCGAAAGCACCCGCAAAGACTACTAAGAAGAAGGCGTTTAAGAAGAAAGAAAAGAAGCACGTTCCATTTGGGTTTGTGCACATTCAGGCGTCGTTTAATAACACAATCGTCACCTTCACTGACCCGCTGGGTAATGTCCTGGCGTGGTCCAGCTCTGGGTCGCTCGGCTTTCGCGGGTCGCGCAAAGGGACTCCGTTCGCCGCTCAACAGGCGTCGCTGACCGCGGCTAACAAAGCGAAAGAATCCGGGCTGCGCACGGTGGAAGTGCGGGTTGCAGGGCCGGGCAGCGGCCGTGAGTCGGCCGTCCGCGCGCTGGCTACGGCGGGCATCGACGTCCGTTCGATTAAAGATGTAACGCCGATCCCCCATAACGGCTGCCGGCCGCCCAAGAAGCGCCGTGTGTAAGTTGGCTTTTTTGTAAGGAGCCGGAAGCGTAAGCGACCGGTTTTCCAAAGCGGGACGAAGGTCAATGCCTGACCGTAAACCGCACCTGATATTTTGGAGGTTTAAATTTGGCACGATACATCGGCCCCGTTTGCAGGCTTTGCCGCCGCGAGGGCATGAAGCTGTTTCTGAAGGGCGAGCGCTGTCATACGGAGAAGTGCGCGATTGAAAAGCGCAACTTCGCTCCGGGCCAGCACGGCAAAGATAAGAAATCGAAGATCGTTGGATACGGCGTTCAGCTCCGCGAAAAGCAGAAAGCGCGACGTTACTGGGGCGTGCTGGAAGGGCAGTTCCGCAATCTGTTCGAAAAAGCTGCTAAGCAGAAGGGCATCACAGGTGAAAACCTGATCGCCGCTCTCGAGCGCCGGCTCGACAGCGTGGTCTACCGGATGGGTCTTGCCACCAGCCGCGCGCAGGCTCGCCAGCTTGTCCGCCATGGGCATATTCAGGTCAATGGCCAGAAGACGAATATCCCGTCGTATAACGTAAGGCCGGGCGATTCAGTCGAAGTTCGCGAAGCGAGCCGAAATAACCCGACCATTCTCGCTTCTCGCGACGCCACTGCTCACGCGCCAAGCCCTTCGTGGCTCGAGGTGGACCGCGATGCTTTGAAGGCCAGGGTTCTTCAATCTCCCAAGCGCGAAGAGCTTGTGCAGATCCAATTGAATGAACAGCTCATCGTCGAGCTGTACTCGAAGTAAGTCATCGGGAAATCGACGAGGAAGGATAAGACATGTTCAAAGGATTTCAGAAGCCGAAGCGATTAGTCGCTAACACAGAGACTCTTACCGAACGTTTTGGCCAATTCTCGGCCCAGCCGTTCGAGCGTGGATTCGGATCCACCATCGGCACGGGTCTGCGCCGGGTGCTGCTCAGCTCGATTGAAGGCGCTGCCATCACCGCCGTGCGCATTGAAGGCGTAGCTCACGAGTTCAGCCCCATTCCGGGCGTTGTGGAAGATGCCACCGATATCATCCTCAACCTCAAGCAAGTGCCTTTCAAGATGATTGGTGAAGGTACCCGCATTGCCCGCCTTCGTGTCGAAGCGCCTGGCGAGGTTATGTCGAACCAAATCGAGACCGACGCCGACGTGGAAGTGCTCGACCGCAATCTTCACATCGCGACCGTCGGTGAAGGCGGCAAGCTGAACGTCGAAATGCGCATCAAGCAAGGCCGCGGCTATGTAGCGGCTGACCGCAATTACGAAGAAGATTTGCCGATTGGCTACATCCCGATCGATTCCGTGCACTCGCCGGTGCGGAAGGTAAACTACGGCATCGAGGGAGCCCGCCTCGGACAGAACACCGAGTTCGACAAGCTCACGATCGAAGTCTGGACGAACGGAGCGATCTCTCCGCAAGACGCTATTGGCCAGGCCGCGAAGCTGCTCAAAGATCACATGACGATCTTCATCAATTTCGAAGAGACCCCGGAAGTGGTGGAAGAGCCGGCCGAGCGCGCCATGAACCAGATGAACGAGGTATTGAATCGCTCGGTCGAGGAACTCGAACTCAGCGTCCGTTCCTACAACTGTTTGAAGAATGCGAATATTCAAACCATCGGCGACCTGGTGCAAAAGAGCGAAGCGGAAATGCTGCGCACCAAGAACTTTGGCCGCAAGTCGCTCAACGAGATTAAGGAAATTCTCGCGGGTCTCGGGCTCTCGTTTGGAATGAAGTTCGATGCGCAGGGCCGGCTGGTTTCCGGTGGCGCGCCGAGCCTTCCTCCTCAGATGGACTACGACGATGGCCATGATGCCGAATTCGCAGGGGCGGAAGAATAGCCGCCTCCTGGCCACGGAGTAGCGAACCACGTGTAATAAACCGGGTAAACGATGAGACACCAAAAAGCCGGAAAGAAACTTAAACGCGACATCAGCGGCCGCCGTGCGCTGCTGCGTGGCCTTGTGACCAACGTCATCGAGGAAGAACGCATTACCACCACCGTTCCGAAGGCCAAAGCGGCAAAGCCGCTGGTCGAGAAGATGATTACGCTGGCTAAACGCGACACTCTTCATGCGCGCCGCCAGGCTGCCTCGTTTCTGATGAAGCCCGAAGCCGTTCAAAAGCTGTTCGAGAAGATCGGCCCGCGCTTCCATCAGCGCGAAGGCGGCTATACCCGCATCGTGAAGCTCGGCTGGCGCAAAGGCGATGGAGCTGAAACGGCAAAGCTCGAACTCGTCGGCAGCGAACTCGTTAAGCGCGCCGCCGAACGCGCCAAACGCCGCGAAGAACGCCTCAAGCAGATGCGCGAGAATGCGCCCGAGGGTGAAGGCGGCGAGTAGCTGAGGCACAGGTAAGAAGCTGTAGGCAGCCCGGGATTAAAAGCCCGGGCTTTTTTATTTTCAAGAGTAGGCTGAGGCACCTGCGTGAGCCCGGCATTTTGGCAACCTCACGCCAATCGCGCTAATCTCATTAGTAGGAGAGTTGCTATGCGCCTGTGGCTCAGTTTCCTGGTATCCGGGGTTCTGGCGGCGCTGCCTCTTGCCGCTCAGCATGGGGGCGGTGGCGGGCTGCACTCCCATTTCGGAGGGTTCGGGAATCCTCAGCCGATTCCGGGAAGCTCCCTAAATGGTATTGCTGGTTTTCGGCCTACGATAACCTTGAATGGCCTGCCTCTCTCTTCGAACCGATACCCCTGCCCCGGATGCTCCGCGTATCGAAATCGGGGCTTTGCCAACGGACGGTATGGATACGGCTATGTAGGTTTTATTCCCCTTTTCGATGGCTATACGTTCCCGTCTACGTATTACGGTGACGATGCCGGTGCGCCGCCGCCTCCTCCCCCGGTTGATCCCACCGCAATGGCGATCACCGACGAACTAGGGCGTCTTCAGAGCCAGGTGAATCAACTGCAAGCTGAGGCCTCCGGCATGCCGCCCGCCCAGGCTCCGGCAGCCGCCGAGGAGAACCAGCCGGCCGAACCACCAACCGTTATTGTGCTTCGGGACGGCCGCAGGCTCGAGACCACGAACTACGCTGTAATGGATAGCACGTTGTGGAACTTCTCGGCACACCCGGTCCAGAAGATTCCGCTCTCTGCCGTTGACATCAGCGCCTCGGAGAAGGCGAACGCCGACCGGGGAGTCGATTTCTCGGTTGCGGTGGATTCCACGAAATAGCCGAAGGCCGGTCGCTCACGCTTCCGGCTCCTTTTCGTGAGCGGCCGGCCAAGCAAGAGCTACTTCCCACTAACGAGATTCGTCACTGGCAAGCCCGTCGCTTCTATCGCTTCCGCAAGTTCGCCCGACGGTTTCTGCGCGATTACCACATGCTCGGCCCACGCCAGCGTGTCTTCGAGCTTTCGATCCAGCAAACGCCCGATATGTGGAATCTGCTGAAGGATGAAATTCCTGTTGCTTCCGTAAATGGCGTCGAGCCGGATGTGTGGGTCGTAGATACGAATCTCGCGGCCTTTGCCGATGAGCTGCTCGAGTAGCGCCACGACTGCGCTCTCGCGCAAGTCGTCGGTGTTCTCCTTGAAAGCGAGGCCAATTACTCCCAAACGGCGCGGACCGAGATCGAGAACCTTTTCGATGGCCCGGCGAAGCTGCTCCTGGTTACTCGGCAGCGCGGCTTCGAGCAGGGGTAATCGAAGATCGAGGCGACCGGCTCGATAAGTTAGCGCGCGAAGATCCTTCGGCAGGCACGAACCGCCGAAAGCGAAGCCCGGTTTCAAATAAGCGGGCGAAATGTTGAGCTTTGTATCCTCGCACAGCGTTCGCATTACCTCCTCGCCGTCGATCTCGAGCGAATTGCATAATGTGCCGAATTCATTGGCGAATGCAATCTTAACGGCGTGGAACGAGTTACAGGCGTACTTGATGATCTCCGCCGTACGGAGCGAAACGAGACATGGCTTGACACCGAGCGGCGCGTAAAGCTCAGCCACCTTTCGGGCAGCCCCGCTATCTTCGCTTCCAACCACGATTAGCGAAGGTTCCACGAAGTCGCGCACGGCAGCGCCTTCTCGGAGAAACTCAGGGTTCGCGGCAATTCTTACTGCCTCGAGGCCCTCGAACGAACGTGCCACCACCTCGTCACAAGTTCCCGGAAAAACTGTGCTGCGCACGGCAACAATCAGCGGCTTCGTGCGCCTGCGGATATGACTCGCGATCTCGTCCGAGACGCGCCGCAACTGCTCCGTTCCCAGATTTCCATTCCTTTCCGACGGCGTGCCAACACAGATGAACGCAAAATCGGCTCCTTCGATCACCTCCGCCAATGACGTCGTTGCCCGAAGCTTGCCGGAAGCTGCGGTTTGACTCACGATTTCGTCCAGCCCTGGCTCGAAAAACGGGGCATGACCCGAGTTCACACTCTGGACTTTAAATTCATCGCGATCGATGCCGATCACGTCATAGCCGAGCCGGGCCAAGCACGCCGCTGAGACGCAGCCCACGTACCCTAAACCCAGTACCGCGATCCTGGAAGGCATGGATTCCAGTATGCCAGTTCAGGAAAATTGATTAATTGTTTCAATAACTTACGTCTCGTCGCCTCAGTTCGCGTGATAGGTTCGATGCAGGGTCAAACCTCCCTCTAGGGGCTGACGATTTCATGAGACAAAAGTATATTTTTCTACTGCTGGCGCTGCTGCTGGCAGGGTCCTCCTTCGGCCAGACATTGGTCGATCTCCGGACGCAAAGCAAAAGCATCGACTTTTCGGCTTTGCCATCCACTCGGCCGGTCCAGGTAGGCACGACTTTGCCGGCCACCTGTCAGGTAGGCCAGCTTTTCTTTAATTCAGCCGCTGCGGCGGGCGCGAACTTCTATGGTTGCGCGGCAACCAACATCTGGACCGTCGAGAGCGGCGGTGGTACCGGGTCAGGCAACTCAGGCGTGAGTATGGCGAGCCAGCTCGGCGATCTGCAGGCCATCAGGACATCGAGCACCGTGCTGACGGTCGGCGCGAACTGTTCCGCATCCACACCTTGCAACGTGCGATTCGGGAGCACTATTTACAGCATCACCGCGGGCGCGACGGCGACCGTGTCGGGCTCGAGCTCCGGCATGCTCTACGTCTATGTCAGCAGCTCCGGCATGTTGACGGTGGGTAATAACGTAGGGGCTACCTGCAGTGGCTGCGCCGCGCAGTCGAATATCACATCATTTCCTCCCGATTCGGTTCCGATTGCCACGTGGACTGTTTCAAACGGAACGCTCGACCAGACCGGAGGGCAGGACTTCCGCGCGGTACTCGGGACCAAGAACCTGATTGCTGGGCCAGGCGTGACGGTTGTCGACAGTAATGGGACGGCAATGGTAAGCGCGGACACTTCGCTGGTTGGTTTTCATGTGGCAACCCCAGCCACCTCATCGAGCGCCTGCACGGCGGGGAATTGGTCGTACGACAGCAACTATATTTACGTTTGCGTCGCTCAAAACACCTGGAGAAGGTCGGCATTGTCGTCATGGTAAAACGCATTGCTTACCTATTCGCGGCAGCCGGTTTGCTCGTAGCCGCCTCCGCTGCCGCTACAATTCCAGTTCAAGTCATCGGCACAACGCAAACGCGAGCGGTATTCGCATACAACGCGCCTGACGCGAATGCTTGCTCTGTGACAGTGCTCGATTCTTCAAACAATGTGGCCCACGACACCGATCCAACCCTGTTTTCGGGAGCCGGCAACGATCTGGGTCCTGGCAACCTTGCAACCGGGACGTATCGCACTGTTGTCGTAGGCAAGCGCACATCCGATCTGGCGTTGAATGGGAAGTTATACTCCCGAGCCCTCCAGGCCGATTCGCCTTATACGTTTCAGGTGAGTTGCGATGGTGGCGGAAGCACGGGCAGCACGACGTTCCGTACACGCACGATTCCGATGGGAAACTCGGCTCCGGATCCGTTTCCGTTCAACAGCAACGGATATGGCAACTATGCCTACCCCTCGATTGATTACTCGAACACGGCCACAACTTATATCGATCCACAAACGGGAGTTTTGCTGAAGCGGTTGACTACGCCCGGCTACGGCAGTCCGGGAACCCACACGGAGCTTTATCCGTTGTACGCTTACGATCTTTCCGGCCACTGGACTAACGTTCAGAACGTGCTTGCTCAGGACGGCCAGTACGCCAGTTACTCGGGAGCGGGCGGGGCGTCTGACGCTATTTTCCTACCGACGGCGTCGGCGGAAGGGCAGCGCGGCTATATCGACTATTCAGAAAACTACGTAGACGACATGCTAGCGAGACTGAACGGATACGGCGACCAATCGAATGCCGCCGACCGCTCGCTCAGCGTGTGTTTAACCGTGGATGCGGGTCAAACCTGTATCGGCAATACGCTCACGTTCACTCTTCCACACTCGACGGCAGCCGAGGTCGATGGACCTGGCACATATCCATCGTCCTTCTTCTCAGGGTGGGGCGCGCCTGAAATTCAAGTGGATTGGATGGCGGCCGATTTCGGGGGCAATAACCGAAGCGTCTCCGCCGTCCACACCACGGTTATCAACACCACGCCTCTTCTGGTTGGGGCCTTTCAGCTTGCCTTCCCTAGCGACCTGAAACCCGGAATGCATATACACATCGCCGGCTCAGCTCCCACTTGCCCGAACAACGATTGTTCGATTGTTAGCGGCACCGATGCTACCCACCTGACCATCCAGCAGGATCTTGGCGCTTCGTTCAACGGCATCAACACAACGTTGACAAGCGCAGTTACGAGCGGCGCAAGTTCAGTCAGTGTTGCGAATGCATCCGGTTTCATCAAGAATTTTTACGGCTATCCGATCTACGTCATGAACGTGGAATCGGATTCGGTTACCTGTACGAGTCTCAGCGGAAACAACCTCACCGGCTGTTCGGGCATTAACAACAATCATGCTTCGGGCGCGGCGGTTACAAGCAACTCATTCATCTTTACGAATTTCGGACTGAAGATCTGGAAGCAAACCGGCAATGGAACCATTTATCTCGACTCGGTGAAATACGATTATGCTAGCTCTGCCGATTACTACACAGGCTACGAGGGCGAGGGATTGATCTGCTCGGGAAATGTAACGGCAACCTATGCCGCCGACGGAGTAACCCCTTTGAGCCAACCGATCCAGGGCCAAACCTGCATAATTAGCGATCTGTGGGGCGATCCGTTCCTATATTTCTTCGATCCGTCGAGCGGCGAACTGAGAACGATAGCCCGGTTATCGGCGACCGGCGTCACGCAAGACACCTCGAATCCGCTGCTTTTCTATCAATACGACTCGGGGAGCGGCAATATATACACTTGCAGTTACGACGCAGTGGACGGTCATTACCGTTCGCTGCCGACCGACTACAACCCGGATACAAACCCCTATTTCTCTTGTAATGGGAATCTAACTTCCGGCACTGGAAACGACGTAATCAGCCAGATAAAGTCGAAGTACCCGCAGATTGATATGACGTATTGGGGCGCGCCTCAATTCAGTTCGGTACAAGGCGGCTATGCGACGTTTCAGCTACGCCCCAATCAGAACGCGATGGCATGGGGTTGTTTTTTCGACGTGACTCAGCCTCCAGGGAAGCAGCTTGTGTACTGCGGCAATAGCTGGAGCCAGTATCCCTTGCGGTGGGCGGGCATGCACGGCGGGTTCGGCAACAGAACACCCGATGGCTGGCTCACGTTTGCGACGATGGGCAGCCTTGAATCTGCCGGGACCACCGCCGCTGGCCAGTACACCATGAAGGTAAACAAGATCTATGACAATAACAACGCGACTTCGCTTTCGGCGACGTTTATAGATCCGTCGACCTGCGAGCAGCTCGGCGTCACGGATCCACGTTGGCTTGCGCAAGGCGCAACCGGCAATAACTGTATCAAGATCAACGTAGCCACGGAGCCGGTTAATGTCGGCGCGCCGCAATCCGATCTTGCTACCGGAGTCACCGTGGGAACACGCCCGACCGCGTGGCCGCACAACTCGAGTAGTTGCGGCGGCGACGGAACAACGTTGAACTGCTGGTCGTACTTGCAGCCCCTCGCCGAGGGAGACTGGCTGCGCGACCTGAACGATCCAGGCGGCGACTATGGAGCGGAGCGTTTTCTTGTGGCTAAAAAAATCCCGGTGGACGACGGTACTATCGATCTCGTCCTGTCGCGGCAGGCGTCGGCCGTTCCGGTTTCGCTCTGCGTAGGCGCAGAGACCAACCACGCGAGCGGGTTTACGTTCATGGTGGACCTTCCGTTCGGTTGCGCTGGAAATGAGTATTGGATGAATGCGCTAGATCCGACACATACCATCTATGCCGATAATCCTGTGCCTTACGGCGCTCACACAAATCTCCAATACGATACGACCGCGCAAAAGTTCACGCAGTGGACGCCGTATGCGTACGGACTGGGCGGGTACAATACCGGCCAATACGGCTTTGGATACGGCGTACGAGCGGGACAGTTGCCGGCGTTCTTTTCGTATCAATACCAATATGGGATCGAAATGCTGTATACATTCAACAGCAGCATTGTAGGGCTCAATTCCATACAAACGCACCCTGGCAGCGCTCTGGCCTATGACGCCTTCAACAACCGCTCCATATGGGGTCTGGACGGTAGGCCATTGGGAGGAGCCGGCGGCGGCGATCCAAACGTGTGGTATCACAACCTTTCACTCGTTTCGGGCACGCAGCATGTGTATAAGATCAGTCTGCCGCTACAGACGCCTGGCGGACAGGCCGTTCAGTATGCGTCTCTCGATCGAAAACGCCGTGCCGTATTCGGCTGGTACGCTCACAACTTGATGCGGGATATCAGCGGTCCGGGATCGCAGATTACCGATACAACAACGGACAGTTTCTGCATTGCCGACTTTTCGAATGAGTGTGTTCAAGGGTCGCAGCAGGGTGATCAGTTCGTCAGCGTCGTGAATCCCGATCTGTCGGGGGAATGCGTGCTCTGGTATGTTCGGAAGACTCCGTGCCTTGCTTCCTTGCCAAACGAAGTGGCGCGATATACGCAATATGACGTTTCGAAAGCCGATCCAACAGGTGTCCGATGGAGAACGTTGACTTCATTCTTCGGCGGACCGGGGCGAACGGACAATTATGCAAATGTGCACGGCACCGATGGCACGGGTTGGGTCTTTGCGGCGGGCAAGTGGGTAGATGGCGTTCGCAGCGAAATCTACGGCGCAAAACTGCCTTCCTGGGAACTCGATTCGCAATACCGCGGGAATTTTATTCAAGTGCCCGTCAAAGTCGGGGGCCGGACAGGAGACACGGTGCGAGTACGGTTTGGGTATGACACGAATCTGTATTGCACCAGCCGGCAGGAAGCGTGTTCGACAGGCGCGGCGAACAACGATCCATTCGCATGGCTTTCCGAGCCGGTGAACTGGCAGGCATGTGGCAACGGATGCACGGTGAACATACCGGCGCTGGGAGGACGCGTCCTCTATTACATTGTCGATCGTAAGGACGTAAATCAGAATGTGACATCGAGCGCCATGCAAGTTGTCACCGTAAACTGATTCGACCCAGAGCTATACAAGGAGCCGGAAGCGTGAGCGACCGGCTTCCTCCCTACGCCAACAACCTGCGCGATTCGTGCCGCCACGAATACAAAAGGTAAATTGCAATTGCGATGAGCGCAAGTGATAAACCGATCCACAACCCATAGATTCCGTATGCGCGATTGAAGCAAAGGAAATAACCCAAAGGTAATCCCAGCAAGTAATAGCCGGCAAGATTGATCATCATCGGAGTGCGTGTATTGCCGAGTCCGCGAAGCGCGCCAGTCGTAACCGCCTGAATTCCGTCAAACAGTTGAAACACGGCGGCGATTGCCAGGAGATTTCGTCCGATAGCCAGGACCTGCGCATCGGGAGTGTAAACGCGCAGTATGGGTGAAGGGCTCAGCCAGAAAAGGAGTCCGGAACAGCTCATGAAAGCGCAGCCCAAAGCAATAGCCATATATCCTTCGCGGCGGGCGCGCGAGAATTCGCGGCGGCCGATGGATTGTCCGACGGCCACGGCGGCCGCGGAGGAGACGCCGAGAGGCACCATGTACGTCAGCGCGGCGCAATTGAGCGAGATTTGATGAGCGGCGAGAGCAGCCGGAGTCAGGCGCCCAGCAAGAACGGCAGCGGCTCCGAAAGCGCCGACCTCGAGCATGATCTGCATAGCGGCAGGGAAACCGAGAGCGAGCAGCCTTCGCAGCCTGTTAAAATCCGGCTTCCGAAAAAGGCTCGCGAACCCTGGTTCCGAGCCGCGTTCAAACCACCAGATGAAGAAGCCGAGGGCGGCTGCCATATAAACTCGGGCCACGCAGGTCGATAAGGCGGAACCGACGACGCCCAATGCAGGAAATCGCCAGTGGCCTTCGATCAGCAACCAGTTTCCAAACCAGTTCACCAGGTTGGAACTGATGAGCACGAACATAACGGGGCGCACGTGTCCTATTCCTTGCAGGTAGCGGCGAAAAGCCGCATAGAGCAGCAGCGGAAGCGTGCTCCAGCTCAGCGTGGTCAGAAAAGGGCCGGCGAGCTCGCTTACCTCCTTGTTGACACCCGCTGCGCCGAACAGAGGCGGCATGAAGGCGAATACAAGCATCAGCGGAGCCGTCATCGCCAGCGAAAGATACACTCCTTGAGAGAGAGAGTGATGACAATCGGTCCGATCTCCGGCACCCCATGATTGCGAGACCAGCGTATCCAATCCCAGTAGCAGGCCCATGCCGAAAATCGCTAGAGTGTAGAACGCGCTGCTGCCGATGCCCGCCGCTCCGATAGCCGCCGGACCGATTGGGCCAACCATGATTGTGTCGACAATGGTCATCGAGTACCAGCCCAGCTCCGCAAGCACGACAGGAATTGCAAGCTGAAGCAAGCGCCGCAGTTCGCCGCCGGCACTGGTAGTTGGAATAGAAGCAACCGGCCCCACGAGAACAGGATCGCATCAGCTTGATTCTGGCTTCGCACAACGGCACCAAACGCCTGTGCTGCGTCCAGACCCCGTACCTTACCTAGAAACGTTCGCGGTACTCTCCGAAGACTCGGCGCAAACAATGGGAAATTTCGCCGACGGTCGTGAGCGCGCGGCAGCACTCGAGGATTTGAGGCATCAAGTTGCCAGTCGAGCGGGCGGTTTGTTCTAGATTCGCCAGCGCCTGCTCGACAGTGGAACGGGAGCGCGAGGCGCGCACGTCACGGACGCGTTCCACTTGCGCTTTCTCCAAAGCGGCATCGATTTTAAAAGGCTGCAGAGTGGGAGGGTCGCTGCTGGGGAATTTGTTTACGCCTACTACAATTTGCCGGCCTTCTTCAATCGCCCGTTGATATTCATAGGCCGAACTCTGGATTTCACCCTGAATGTAGCCGCATTCGATGGCTCGAAGCGTGCCGCCGATCGCGTCGATCCGCTCGATATACATTCGCGCGGCAGCTTCGATGTCGTCGGTTAGCCGCTCGATGTAGATGCTGCCTCCGAATGGATCGGGAACAGCCGTCACTCCGCTCTCGTAGGCGATGATCTGCTGTGTGCGTAGGGCAATCTGCGCCGACTGCGCTGAGGGTAACGATAGCGCTTCGTCTCTGCCATTTGTATGAAGCGATTGAGCGCCGCCCAATACCGCAGCCAGCGCCTGAAGCGTAACTCTAACGACGTTGTTATCCGGCTGTTGCGCGGTAAGAGTCGATCCGCCGGTTTGAGCATGAAACCTAAGCATGCATGATCGGTCGTTCCGCGCCTGGAACCGCTCGCGCATGATCTTAGCCCACAAGCGCCTTGCGGCACGGTATTTCGCGATTTCTTCGAGGAAGTTGTTATGCGCGTTGAAAAAAAAGCTGAGACGGGGAGCGAAATCGTCCACATCGAGGCCCGCCTCGAGAGCTGCTCCAACGTAGGCAATCGCGTTCGCTAATGTAAACGCCACTTCCTGAACGGCCGTTGAACCTGCTTCCCGGATGTGATAACCGCTGATCGAAATCGTGTTCCATTCGGGAAGTTCGCGGCCGGCCCAGGCAAACAAATCTGTGATGATTCGCATAGCGGGCCGTGGCGGGTAAATGTACGTTCCGCGCGCGATGTACTCTTTCAGAATGTCGTTCTGGACCGTGCCGGAGAGCTTATGGAGATCGCAACCTTGGTGTTCGGCCACAAGCACATAAAGACAGAGCAGGATGGCGGCTGTCGAGTTGATGGTCATCGAGGTGGTGATGCCATCGAGCCGAATTCCGTCGAAAAGAGCTTCCATATCGGCCTTCGAGTCAATCGCGACGCCAACGCGGCCGACTTCACCCGCTGCGAGCGGATCGTCGGAATCCATCCCCATCTGAGTCGGCAGATCGAAGGCGACCGATAGTCCCGTAATGCCTTGCGAGAGGAGGAATTTATAGCGTTTGTTGCTCCCTTCGGCCGAGCCGAATCCGGCGTATTGCCGCATCGTCCAAAGCCGCTTCCGATACATCTCTGGATAAATGCCGCGCGTGAACGGGAAGCGGCCGGGTTCTTCGATCATCGACAGGAGCTTTTAGGATCTAGAAATGTGCCGCGCCCGCACGAAGGCATGGACAGCAAACCCGATCATGAGCGCAGATAGGGCTGTAGCAACGAAGAACCAAAAAAGGCTGCCCTCTTCGATTCCGATCAGGCGGTATCTCTGGATGGCCGGACGCAAGAACATCAAGCCCAATACCAAAAAAACGAACCCGATGACCTGGTTCCAAATGATGCGCGCGGGTTTTACTACGTGTGGAACGACGTGTTTCGCGAATTTCTGCGCATTGGGCGCGACTGTTTTCGCTACTTTTTGGGCATCCCGGAGGGTCACTACACCTTTATGCTAGCGCACCGTACTGGCGGGTTTTTCGGCCTTCGGATTAGTACTATTTTGCAGCTTACAAATATGGATGTTACCCTGAAGGTGACCCTCGGGACAGGGCGTATTTTTTGGACGATAGACTCAAGGAACTGATGCAGGAATTGGGGAATGCGATCAATGAATCGCTGTCTGATTCCGACCGCATCGCGGCGGCAATTGGCGAGATCAAGCGCGCGGGGTACGATGTGTTCCTGGTGCTTGAAGCAACGATTGGATTTAATAAGCGCCGGGACGCCGAGGATGATGAGCTGGCTGACGGAGACGAGCTTCCGAAAAGCGCGTCCGGCGGCAAAATACAGCTCACATCGCAAGATCAGAAATTCCTGCGGGCGCTCAAGATTCAGATCGACGAAGACAGCAAGTGAAATTGCGTGTCTCGGCGAGAGCTTAACCTCCGACCAGTTCCTTATAAACTTTGTACGTCGCCTCCGCAGCCTTTCGCCAGGTGAATTGGGAAGCTCGCTGCCGGCTTAGAGCTCCCATCGCGCTCCTCAAAGATTCATCCGTCGTGAGGCGAAGGAGACCGGCCGCGATCTCCTCTTCGTTTGTGGGATCGGCAAGCAAGGCTGCGCCGCCCGCGACCTCCGCCAATGCGGAACGGTTCGAGGTAAGCACTGGCAGTCCCCACGCCATCGCATCCAGAACTGGAATTCCAAAGCCTTCATCCAGGCTGGGAAATGCGAAGATAGCGGCGCGGCGATAGAGATCCCAAAGACGATCTCGCGAGATGTAGCCAGTTATTTCGATGCGTTCACGTGCCGTGCTGCGATCGATCGTCTGCAAAATTTGCCGTGCTCCAAAGCCTGTGGTCGAGCCCGCTAACACCAATCGCCAATCCGGCGGAACTCGTTCAAACGCCTTCACGAGACGGTCCACATTTTTTCTGATCTGCAGGACGCCAACGAACAGAATCATTTTTTCGCGTGCTGACGAGCCCAGTTGCGGAGCCGGGTCTACGCCGTGCGGAATTACCCTGATAGCCCGCTCGGGCACCTGAAGCAAGTCGCGAACCTGCGAGGCGGTGAACTGCGAAACAGCGACGATGAGATCGGAATGTGCCGCTGCCTGACGTGCCTGTTGGGTGAAGCGCGCGCGAAACTCCGCCGAAGAATACTCCGACGTCATCACGAACAGGTCATGAAAGGTAGCGACCACGCGGCGCGCGGGCCGCCAGTCGACCCGTTGGTTTAAGGCATGAAACACATCGGCTTCAAACAGGCGTAAGGAAGGGATGAGAAGCCGCCGCGTGGCATTGGTGAAGCCCGGCGAAGAGCGCGATTTGCGAAGCGATTGTAAGAACTGCTTGGGGCGATAGCAGAGAAGAAAATCGTTGGAAGGATAAAGCTTAAAGAATTCGCTCAGCAGCTTTTCCGAGTAGACAGCGATTCCCGTTGGCTCCGGGCCAACCGTGTAGGTTGCATCGAGGGCGATGCGCACACATCAAGCGTAGCTTGCATCTGGTCAAAAGCCGGTCGCTCAGTTGAACCGCGCACAACGCCGTCAACCGGCTGTGCGCTATGCTTCCGGCTCCTTGTCGGAAATCTGCGAATCCAGCGCTTCGCCGAGCGCCATCAGCCCCGAGGCTGATCCGTCGTCGAAGCCGTATTCTTTCAGCTTCCGGTATAGGGTAGTTCGTCCTATCCCAAGAAGGGCGGCGGCGACGGTGCGGTCGCCTTTCGTGTACTCGATGGCCCGGAGGATTTCGCGCTTCTCGACTTCGGATAGCGGCGAAACCGGGCAGCCGCCGTGGGAGAGCGCGTTTGCGACAAGACTTGGGCCATGCGGGAGCTGGTCGAATCGTCTCTCGATCGCGCGATTCGTAACCGTGGTCGGCAGTTCCACCGGCGTAAGCCATGGCCCCGAATTCATCGCGACCATATGCTGGACCGCATGTTCAAGCTCGCGAACATTGCCTGGCCAATCATGCTGCACCAGCGCCTGCAATGTTTCCTCAGTGACCTCGTGCCCATTGCCATATTTCGCGAGGAAGTGGGTTACTAGGCCGGGGATGTCGTCGCGCCGCTCGCGAAGGGGGGTGAGCCGAACGCGCATGACATTCAACCGATAAAAGAGATCTTGCCGGAAGCGTTTGGCCTCGACTTCAGCAGCGAGGTCGCGATTGGTCGCCGCGATCACCCGGAAGCTCGAGCTGCGCTGCGAAAGCGAGCCTACCGCGCGGAATTCTTTTTCCTGCAGCACTCGGAGCAGCTTCATCTGCAGGTCTAAGGGGAGTTCCCCAATTTCGTCGAAGAAAGCAGTGCCGCCATTCGCAGCGTCGAGCAGGCCTAGCTTTGATACGTGCGCTCCAGTGAATGCTCCCTTGGCGTATCCGAACAGTTCGCTCTCCATGAGCGGGCCGACCAGAGAAGAGCAGTCCACAACCACAAACGGACCGCGTCCTTCCATGTTGTGAATGGCTTTAGCGACCACTTCTTTACCCGTACCGGTCTCCCCCAGTATCAGTACAGGGTAGCGGGATTTACTCATTCGTTTGATCAGCTGATGTACTTGGCGCATGGCCGGCGAGTTGCCGACCAGGCTTGCCAGAGGCGATACATCAAGGGCGACTTGAGGGTGCATGCACAGCTTGAATCAAACGAGAGAAATGGCTTCGAAATGAAGGTGCGCTGTTATACAGGAAAGTCTCGGCCACGGCGGTTCCCGCCAGGGCCGCACGGACTTTTCTGAGGGCCGGGCGGCATTCGTTGTGTTATTGCCGGGGGTCGACGGGCGCTGAAATGCTTGGCGACGGCGGTGTGGACTTTCCGGTCTGATCGAGCCGCACGACGAAGACCTCATTCACATCGGCTCGCAGCTCATCGGCCAAATGTTGCGCGGCGGGTTGCGACGGCAGCTTTCCAACCAGCACGCGGTACAGCCGAATTCGACCCTGCTTGACGGCGATTTGGGCGTAGCCATAACGTTCGGAGTAGCGGGCGCGCAGTTTTTCCGCATTCACGCTGTTCGAGAACGCTCCGACCTGAACCGCGTAAAAATCGTTGCTCGGGATATCGGCTGGAGCGGAGATAACCTCCAAGCGAACCGGCGCTACGCCTGGGCCTAGCATTTGAATTGCCCGCGCGGCCGCTTTCGATAAGTCGATGATTCGGTCTTCAACGAAGGGTCCGCGATCGATAACGCGGACGTTCACTACAAGGCCATTCTTCAGATTCGTCACTTTGAGCCACGTATTAAACGGCAGCGTCCGGTGAGCGGCGACGAGTTGTTCCATATCGTAAATCTCGCCGTCGGCGGCAGGGCGCCCGTGATAAGGAACGCCGTACCAGCTCGCTAGGCCTTGCGTAGTAGTTCCGATGGGCACCGCGACCGGAGCCGGAAGGGGTTGGCGAGCGGTCTTGACTTTGTGATGTTTTCGGCCGCAAGCAATCGACAGAAGAGTGGCGCCGATCAAAGCGGGCGGCAAGCAATGGCGCAAAAATCTCATCGACCCTTCTATAGTGGATCTCAAGCGATCAAAGTTGCGGATCATCATTGCATATGACGTGGCCGTTCGGGCGTCTTGGGTGCTGAGCGGGAGGGTAAATGCATTTTTTTCTTGACTTCTCGTGCGGCTCACCTTATATATGAATCACACTGCGATCTCTAGAGATTGCAAATTTTTACGTTAGGGAGAATCGATTCAATGAAGAACGCAACCAAGAAGGCTGCAAAAAAGGCCGCAAAAAAGGCCCCAGCCAAGAAAAAGAAGTAAGCTGCTCCGTAGCGAGCGAAATTAAAATGGACGCCCCCGAGAAATCGGGGGCGTTTTTTTTTGCGCCTGCCCTCGGCTCGTTTTGTCAGCTTGTCTACAAAATGAGGATTGGGTCCCGCTCAAAAAAGCGCGAGCGACGCCCACGATGGATAAGATGACTGCATGGTGATCCATCTCGGCTACGATACGTACTCACTTCGCGCTCTGCATTGGAACGCCATGCAGCACCTTGAATTCGCAGCTCGGCAGCAATTGGACGCCATTCAGTTTTCAAGCATCGCCGATTTTGGCGACACTTCCCCGGAGGGTCTGCGCATGGTGAAGGCCCGCGCGGAGCAATTGGACATACGAATCGACGGCGGCGTGGGGTGCGTGTGCGAACTCTCGAAAAGTTGGAATGGAAAACAGGGCTCGCCCACCGAAGTATTGTTACGCGGGATGGACATTGCGAACCAGGTCGGTGCCAAGGCCATGCGCTGCTTTATGGGGAGCCAGCTCGACCGCTATGGAGACCGGCCGCTCGAGCAATTGATGGAGGCGCTGGTTCGCAATCTGAGAGCCGTTCGCGCGAAAGCTCTCGATCTGGGCGTGAAGATCGGCATCGAGAACCATAAGGACATGCAAGCCTGGCAAGTGAAACAGGTAATTGAGGGGGCGGGAAAGGATTTTGCCGGTTCGAACCTGGATCTTGGGAATCCAAATTACTTGATGGAGAACCCAATGACCACGCTCGAAGTCTTGGGACCGTATGCCGTCACCACCCACGTGCGAGATACGGCGGTCTACGAGCATCCGCGAGGTGCGGCCGCGCAATGGACCGCCTTGGGCGAGGGCAGCATCGATCTTAAGGCGATCGTTAACCGTTACAAAGAGCTCTGCCCTGAAGCTTCATTTCAGCTTGAGATCATTACGGGGAGACCGCCGGAGATCATTCCGTATATCGAGCCTGATTTCTGGAAGACATACAAGGGCATGCCCGCTTCTGATTTCGCCAGTTTCGTCGCGCTGGCGAAATCGGGCCGGCCGTTCTCGGGGCGGATGGTGATTGAGGATGTTGAGGGGCAACCGCCGGCGCAGGAGTTTCAGGATGCGCTGGTTTACCAGCAGCGTTACGATCTCGAACGGAGTCTCCACTACGCGCAAGAGGTACTTGGATTGGGCAAGCAGCAGGTGAATGCGTAGAGGCGATGAATCCGCTCCCTGGCGGTCGCGGCTCGGTTACGATTATCGGCGATTGCAGCGTGTCACAGCCTACTAAGTCAGAGGTGGGTCTGGAAGGAGAAATGTTTTTGGCTGGCCAAAGAAGCGCGTGACGCTTTCGGCGGCGAGATAACCGCTTCGTACGGCGCCCTCCATGGTGGCGGGCCAGCCGGATTGGGTCCAGTCACCCGCGAGAAACAAGTTCGAAACGGATGTTGAACTGCCGGGCCTCTTTTCCTCCAGGCAGGGAGTGGCCGAAAAAGTCGCGCGGACCTCCTTTACGACATGAGCCCGCTCCAACTTTGTCGATGCTGCTTGCGGGAAAAATTCAGCCAGTTCACGCAATGCGAGATCGATTATCTGCTGGCGGGGCACATTAAGCAATGAACGGGATGCGCTCACGACAAGCTGGATGTGGCGGCCTTGGTCCTTGTTGAAAAACCACTGAATGGTGCGATCGAGGAGTGTCGCGTGCGGCAGATCGGTGATAGGGCGATCGAACCAGAGGTGAATGCCGGTAATTGGGGAATGGGTAAATGGCGTTAAGTCGAGAGCCAGCTCAGGCGCAATTGCGTGCAGACGTTCGAAAGGCACGGCCAGGACGTAAGCGCCGGCGCGGATGGAGCCGGTGCGGGTCTCGATCCGCGCGACCTCACCTTGTTCCACGGCAACGCGTTCGACCGGCTGCCGCTGCTGAATCTGTATGCACGGATAGTTTCGCCAGGCTTCCTCGGAATAGAGCTGCGCGAGGGGAACATTCGGAACACCCATTTCATAAGCGTCGCTTCGAGACAGAAAGCCGACCGCAAACACCTGTAGGCCATGGGATGCCGCCATCCGATCGAGATCCTCGTTGATAGCGCTGACGAGAACCTGTTGCCAGAACCGGTCGATAGCCTGCCGGGGCTGCTTCTTTTCCCGCAGCCAGTCGATCATCGTCATCCGGTTCAAGTCCAAGCGGTGTTTGTACTCGGAACGGATGGTCAGCATCGCGCGGCTAATCGCAATTTTCGAAGGCCACGAAAGAAATCGCAAAGTGGCGAACGATTCCGCGAAGTGAAGCGGAACAGGCAGCATGCCGGATCGCAGAACCGATCGGCGGCCACCCGGCTCGATCCAATAGAGCTCGCGATAAAAGGTAACGTCGTTCTCGACACCGAGCCGTCGGTAGAAATCGATTAGATTCGTGCAGCAGCGAAGAAGGATGTGCTGGCAATTGTCAATGGTTGGCCCGCTATCGTCGGCCGAGTTGATTGGATAAGATGTGGCGCGGCCGCCCAGGAAGGGCCGGGCCTCGAAGACGGTGATCCGATAACCTGCTGAGCCAAGCGCAACAGCCGCGGCGAGACCAGCGAGACCGCCTCCAACTATGACGACATGATGTTGTTCCGCCGGTTCCGGCATGAACATAGTGTAGTGTCAGGCCAGAAAATCGAGGAGAATAGCTGTATGGCTGCCGTCGCCGAAAAGTTGACACTCCTCGAATTCCAGGCGAAATTCGAACATGGTGACCGTTCGTACGAATACTGGTACGGGCAGGCCATGCCAAAGGGTGTGCCGACTTGGATTCATGGTTTATTACAGCGCATCGTGATGGAATTGCTTACCGAAGCTGGCTACATTTCCGGATCGGAAGTCGAATTGCGGATCATTCCCGAGGCTCATCCGAAGCCGGATGTTATCGGCACTAAAGGAGCGGTCGAAGATCCGTATCCTACAAAGGCGGTCGACGTTGTCGTCGAAATTCTGTCCACGGACGATTCGATGCCGTATGTCCTCGAGAAGTGCCAAGCCTATCAGGCCTGGGGGTTCGAGTACATTTATGTCGTTAATCCGGAGAGTCGACAGGTCTTCCGCTGGACGGGGACGGCGCTCGAACTTTCAACCATGTTGACGTCTATTCCAGCTACGAGGATCTGGGAGCGGTTGGATGAAGCGCTGCGTCGCACGCGTCAAGAGCCGCGTTGTATTCTAGACGCCTGAAGCGGCGGGCGCTTTGGCGTATAGCTCAATCATATTCTCAATCATCCGGAGTCCGTTATTGCGTTCGAGAGTCAACAGCGACTCCGGATGAAATTGCACCGCCTCGATGGGAAGATCGCGATGGCGGATGCCCATAATGATGCCGTCTTCGGATTCTGCCGTGATTTCGAGGCAAGAGGGAAATGTTTCGCGATTGGCATGCAGCGAATGATAGCGGCCGACACGGAAGGGCGAGGGGAGATCCTTGAATACGCCGCGGTTTTGGTGCAGCACCTGAGAACCCTTGCCGTGCATCGGATAGCCGAGCACATCGAGCCTTCCGCCGAACGCTTCGACGATGCCCTGCAGCCCGAGACAGACCCCGAACGTAGGGGTGCCGCGACTGGCGAGCTTCCGCACCAGTGAAGGAACGCCGAATTCTTCAGGACGGCCCGGACCGGGAGAAATCAGGACAATGTCGGGGTTCACTTGATCGAGCACGTCCGCCGCCATTCCTGCGCGAAAAGTGAAGACGCTGGCTCCGGTCTGGCGGGAATAGTTGGCCAGAGTGTGGATGAAACAGTCGTCGTTGTCGACCAGAAGCAGCTTGATACCTTCGCCTACTCGTCGCGCTCCTGTTGTGCCCTCGTCCGTTTTGGACGCCGCCGGATTCATCGCGCGGAAAAAATTTGTCGCTTTGAGGCGCGTTTCCTGTTCTTCCTGTTCGGGAACCGAATCGTAGAGCAGCGTGGCGCCAGCGGAATATCGGGCGGTTCCCTCTTTCAGATGGACCGTGCGGATCAATATGCCGGTGTTGATATCGCCGTTCAAGCCGAGTATTCCCACTGCGCCGCCATACCAACCTCGGGCATCTTTTTCCAGATCCTCGATGGCCTGCGCGGCGGCCTTCTTAGGGGCGCCGATAATCGTGACAGCCCACATATGCGTGAGGAAGGCATCGAGCGAATCGAAGCCATCCATCAGCGTGCCTTCCACGTGATCGACTGTATGGAACAAGCCGGCGTACGATTCAATCAAGCGCCGGCCGATGACGCGAACCGAGCCTGGCACGCAGACGCGCGATTTGTCATTGCGGTCCACATCCGTGCACATCGTCAATTCCGATTCTTCCTTGGTGGAGGCGAGTAACTCGCGTATGCTGTCGGCATCGCGAAGAGGATCGCCCGATCGCCGCGCCGTGCCCGCGATGGGGCAGCTTTCAACGCGCCTGCCTTCCACGCGAACGAACATCTCGGGCGACGCTCCGACAAGCTGTTCATCGCCCATCTGGAGGATGAACTCGTACGGACTGGGACTGGTTTTCTGAATCCGGCGAAACAGGCCCGATGGGCTTTCGTTGAACGGAGCGCTGAACGTTTGCCGCAAGACTACTTCGTAATAGTTGCCAACGCGCATGCCCTCGCGAACCACATCGACTTTTGCCGCATACTCTCCCGGCTCATGATCGGAGACGATTTCGGTTGACTTGCCGCGCTTTTTCGCTCTGGGGACTCTTGGTGTCTCATGCGGCAGCCATTCGGTCGATGAGCCGTCGGCGGAGAAATCGTACCGGAAGCGCTCGATGATCTCTTTCTTGCGATCCATGAAGAAAATGTCGTCGCACAAGAAAAGATGCAGCGTCTTCTGTTCGCCTCGCGCCAGCCGGAGACGAATGGGATCGAACTGAAGCAGCAGGTCGTAACCGAAGGCTCCGGCAAACACCAGCCGGGAATCTTCCGGGTTTCGAAATTCCTGAATGAAGGAACGCAGAATCGAGAACGGCGAAGGCTGCTTGCTGCGCTCTTCTTCCGAAAAAATTCCAGCAAGCGGCTTGAGTTCGCCCGTCAAGCGGTCTTCGCTTTGTTCGAAAGAGGCCCAATCGGGATGATCGCGGAGAAACCGCGAGAGAAGTTTGATCAACACCCGGCCGCGCTGATTTAACGCCCGGATTTCGAGCGATCTCTCGCGGCCAACGACCTCGATGGGAGGAGCAATGCTCGCGACGTCCCACCGAGCATAACGCTCCGGATATTCGTAACCCGAAGAGAGATAGATTCCGCGCTTCGAATCCAGTTGCTTCAGGAGGGAGTCGAGACCCCGCGAGAAAGAGACTTTTGACGCGGTTCTCGTCACGGTAATCCCGTGTGGAGTTGTATAACGAAGCTGCGACATGAGCTGATGGTTGCTAGAAGACTTTACGTTTTCAGGATAACGTGAATCGACGCCTGCAAGGCCGGGCGCTCACGCTTCCGGCTCCTTGTGTGTGGCCTTCGCCATCTATTTCGCCGCTGCGAATACACGGTCGATTGTGTCGTCGCTGATAGTGTCGATATGCACGCCCTTCTTCAGCGACCAGTTCTCGATGTGTGTCACAGACTTACCGTGCTCCAAAACAACCAGTGGTCCCAGCGTCTCCATTTCGAGGAATTCATTGTCGGTGTAGGTTTCGAACGAGCAGCCGAAATCCGGATAGTCCTCGGGCTTCCCGGGGGCGTCTGAACGTTTCACGAACAGCGTATCGTCGAGCAAATACGCTGCCATAGTTTTCGCGTTGAAGAGGCCGGTTTTTTGTGAATCCTTCACGTTCGGATCGTTCCTCAAAACTATGTACTTCTTCGTGAACGTCCAACGTTTGTCCGAAAAATCGGTATAGGCCCACATAGTCAACGGGTTGGTCGGCAGCAAGATCTCCTCATGCGTGCCGCGTGGGGGAAAAGCCGCAATGGCCATTCCACCCGGAGCCATTTGCGTCAGCGCCCAAACCGCTAGATGTCTCGGCTTCGTGCGCGTGTTCTCGATGCGATGCGTTACTTTCACATTGGTACCTGAGGCGGCGAGCGCGACCGTAATCTCCTTTTGCAAACCGGTTTCCTTCTCAACCGGCTGAAGCAGGACGATGCTGTTGCCCTGAATCGTCGCCTTAATCGGCGAATTATCGAGCGCGTACGTGTCTGGTATCGATTCCGGCGCGGCCCACAGGCGATGTCCGCCGCGCGCCATCCACTTCGATTCGCCGGAATGGCCAAGCTGCTCCTTGTATTCCTTAAACACGTTCTTACTGCCGACAAAGCCGTAATGCATAACCCGCGGACCAACGTCCGTTGTTACGATCAACTCCACTTCGCCATTGCCGATCCGGTAGCAGTTCGGCCATCCGGCATATTCGGTCTTCTCTATCTTCACCGCAGCATTCATAGTTGTTGTTGTCATCCAAAGCAAACAGAGCAGAATCAGTAAACGCATTGCCGCCTATTATGTCGCAGTGCCATTACCGGAAATGGTCGAATCCCAGCGGTTCGAGAGGACTCCCGCCGAAAGTGATAGTGCCGGCGCCGGCGGTGATCTCGCCAATGCGGGTTATCGGCACGCGGCCAATCAAGGCCGGCATTCTTGTCCCCGGCGGCACCGTGAACAATAGTTCATAATCCTCGCCTCCGTGGAGTGCTTCTTGAAGACTCGCTCCTTCCGCGGTGGGAAGCGGCGGCTGTATCTCAGCTCCAACCCGCGATTCCTGGCACAGGCGAGCGAGATCCAGCGAAAGGCCATCGCTCAAGTCGATGGCCCCTGTGGCAATGCTGCGCAACTCGATGCCCACTGCGATACGAGGCGCGGGCCGTTTGTGCCGTATCCAAGCGTCGCCTTCCTTGCGAGCGAGTCCGCAAGCGGAGTAGCCGAGAAGGCCGGTGACGTAAATATCATCGCCGGGCTTGGCGCCGCTTCTCAAAAGCGCGCTGCCACGAGGAACACTACCACAACACATGACATCCACGACGACCTTATCCGCTCGCGCCAGATCGCCTCCCGCGAGTGAAATCTTGTATTCACCAGCAGCCGAGGTCAAGCCTTCGTAAAACTCTGTTATCCAATTAGAGCTGAGCGCACCGGGCACAGCGAGAGAAACGAGGCAAAACACCGGCTCGGCTCCCATCGCGGCTAGATCGGAGAGACTACGGGCGAGCGATTTGTAGCCCACGTCCATCGCGGAATGCGTGGCAAGTGTAAAATGCCGGTCTTCGATCGTGAAATCGGTCGTAAACACCAGATCTTGTTCCGGGCGTGGGCGGACAATCGCGCAATCGTCGCCAATTCCCGCCACCAACTGGCTGTTCGCCGGCGCGCGCGTGGCGAAATTCCTAATTAGCTCGATGATCTCGGTTTCACGCATCCGCCGATTCTTACTCCGCGGCTCCGGCGACGAGACCTTCGGGCAGTTTTTCGCCGTACGCGCGGCTCGATGTATCTTCATCAATTGCGCCATTCAAGCGCCGGACGAGCGAATTGCTTTCGAGGCTCGTTTCAATCGCACGCCGCACGAGAGCCAGGGTGGCGGGGGGAAGATCGCGGGCTGCGTCTCCAGTTTGTTGCGCCATGTCGACGACAGCATCGAGGAGAGCGGGCGATTGAGGACGATTGAGAATTGTTTCCACCCAGCGCGCCACCGTCGAGGGTGAAAGAACCTGGTTCACCGGGCCTCGAAACAGACGGCGGGCTCCGAGCCGCGAAAGGCACCACAGACACGTGTCGACCATTTCACCTTTCTTCAGCATGGCGAGCAATGCCTCGCCCAGTTGAGTCTTGGCCGGCAGCGGCAACAGTTCGAGACTCGCCGCTGTGCGCCACATTTCGCGCCACAGGCTCGCGTTTAACCGTTGTCTTTGTTTCTGTTTGGGGAACAGCAGCGGCGCGATTCGCTGATAGACATCCGCCTGTTGATTCCGGTTGAAGCCCCCGGCCATGCGCCCGCAAAAAATCCACCACTCCACCTGGCACTGTATTTGATTCGAAAACACCAGCCCTGCCGCATATACGCGTCGAACTTGCTCGATGCGGTATTCGTCGCCGGGATAGCCGAATCCCGGCCGCAAGCAGAAGCCCGTGAGGTTCAACCAGCGAGTTTCGTGCGCCGCGTTCTTCCGGCGCCCCTCGGCCAAAGCCAGCAGCTTATCGGCGAACGAACGGATGGTTCGAAGCGGCCACGATAAGCGTCCCAGGGCGAGCGCCTGTTCCAGCCGCGAGGGTAACTGCTCCGGCGGAACGTTGGACGGGCCCGATCCGAACACTTGCTCGATAAGAAGTTCCGCTTGAGCTTGAAGTTCTTCGCCGACGACGGTGCTCGAGCGTACCGTGGGGACCGCCAGTTCCTCACCCGTTAGATCGGCGCCTTTGCGCAACTGGAAGTGCAGCCGCCAGCGATGCTCACTGATTTTCGATTCGGCCCATGTCTCGAGCGTACCCACTTCGGTCAGTCTGGCGGCCAGCGTCACCGGAATCAATTTCTCGCCGCCTTTGCCGAACCGGATTACGGCGCGCAGCGGCGCATGAAGACGCGGCTCGGAGGAAGCATCCGCCGGATCAGGAGGCAACGGAAATTCGACGATGCCGCCGGCTTGATCTTCCGTGCGGCTAAGTGAACTGTACAGGCGGAAACTGACGGGTGTGTTGGCGACAAGCTGGAGATCCGTCCGGTCGAGCCGGATCTCAGTTCCTTCTTCTGTGCCGCGCGGCATCAAGCAAACAGCGCGCACCAATTCGCGATTTTCATCCTGCAATCCGAGAAAATAGGCGCGTGGCAGACCCCCACGAACCAGTACGCCGCTTCCGGTGGTTCGAACAAAAGAGTAATAGGCGGCGCCGACGGCAACGGCAAGATCGAGATCCTGGTTCTCGAAGACGTGTGGGGTGCGGCCGTACCAGCGCCCGACGACATCGCGAACACGTTCCCGAAAAGTCGACGGAATGAAGAAACCACCGTTGAATAAGATGGCGTCGACGCCCTTTTCCGTTCCGGGCGCCTGCGCCAGAAACTCGGCAAGGTGGCGCGTGATCGCCGGGTCGGATACATACGGCAGCCCCAGCTCGCGGAAGACGCTTTGCTTATCCTGTTGGGCTTTCTCCGTTAGCCCGCAGAAAGGAAGGAAGCCGTCGAGCGCGAGCTCGAGAACCTCGGCGCGAGTGATGGTGGTTCTTAAGGTGCCACCGACGAGTGAAGTGCCTCCGCCGGTCAGCGTGATCTCAAAGCTCGAGGGCCCACCTTCTGAAAGCATGCGTTCTTTGGCATTCGAGCATTGTCTCCGCAAGGCACTGCGCTGCCGCAGAGACAACGATTTCCCGAGCTTCGATTCAGCGAGCCAGGAAAGAGTCAGGTCTAAGTTATCGCCGCCGAGCAGCAAATGTTTTCCAACCGCCGTGCGAGTGAACTCGACACGATCGCCCTCGCGGTTGACGCGGATCAAAGTGAAATCGGTTGTGCCGCCTCCCACATCGCAAACCAGAACGACTTGGCCATCGAATAGGTCTTTGTTCGATCGCGCGAGGTGAGAGGAAATCCAGGCGTAAAATGCCGCTGCGGGCTCCTCGAGGAGAGTGAGCTTTTCGAGACTGGCGGCGCGCGCAGCTTCGACAGTCAACTCACGGGCCTCTTCATCGAAGCTTGCGGGCACGGTGAGAACCACGTCCTGCTCTCGAAGGCTCGAGCCCTTCGTCTTCTCCCAGCGGTCGCATAAATAGGACAGATATCGTGTCGAGGCTTCGACCGGAGACATGATTCTCCCGCTCTCTTCGCTGTCCCAAGGCAATAGTTTCGCGGTCCGGTCGGCCTCCGCGTTTGACAGCCACGATTTTGCCGAATGTATCGTTTTCGTCGGCACAAGCGCGCCCTGTTCGCGCGCCCATGCGCCAATGGCCGGCGGATCGCTCAAATAAATAAACGAAGGGAGGGTGCGCAGCGCGGCGGTTTGGCTAGCGCTGAGTTGTTGTTCAACCGGCAAAGCGTGAATCGGCGGAAAGTCCGCGCCGGCAGCCTCTTCAGGATCGACGTAGGCAAGCGCGGAATTGGTTGTACCGAGGTCGATGCCGACCTTCATGCGGCGTGGCGCTCCCGCACGTTAAACTCGAGCTTCCACCGGCGCCCATCGCTCGCCACGCACCACAGCTCGAGCATTCCGGTTTCGGTGACGTTACTTTCGAGCGTCACTGGCACAATTTCTTCGCCCTTGTCATCTCCGTGTGGTGGAAGAAAGACTTCGATGGGAGCTAGTTCCTCGAATTCGTCCGTGATCTGATCGATCATAAAGCCGGGCGCATCGGCTTTACGCGAAAGCGAGGAGAAGAAACGGAATTCCGCTTGCTCTCCAACCACAAGGGCGAATTTGCGATCGGGGAGCTCGACGCACGAACCTTCTTCCAATCCGAACGGCACAACGGTCAGGGCCTTCATCGGCGCCGGCATTCCCGGAACGGCAGGCATCGAACTCTCGATACCCACATAGTACGTCCGCGGCACGCCCCCGCGAATACGAACGCCTTTGCCGGTACGCGCCACGCCGTAATAGGCCGCGCCATGCGCAACGGCATGCATCAAGTCGCTCTGCTTGGTTTCGTTTTGAAGAATGGCAAGAGGCGGCGCGCCTTCTTCCCGCAGCCATGTTTGAAGCACGTCGGAAATACGCGCCTCGATTGCCGCCGCTTGCAGGACGCCGCCGTTCATCAGCAGGTGAGTAGGCCGCGCAATCCCGCTCTCGCCTCTACTCTTTGCCGCCTGGCGCAAGAATTGGGCCAAGTGCTTGGTGACAGCCGCGTCGGACGCGTAGTTCAGGCCAACTTCCATCAAACCAGCTCGCCGCTGCCGTTGCGGCGCGGCATCGGCTTCTACCTTGGGAAAGAAGCCATCGAGGAGAATGCTGTGAATCTCGGCTCGCGTCAGCTTCGTTCGAATGCTACCGCCGACAAGGCCTGTGCCGCGTCCCAGTATTGTGATGTTCTGCTCGGAAACATCGCCCTTCCCCAGCAATAGCTCTTTTGCGTTCCGGCTCTGCTGCCAAAGCGAATGAAACTGCACCGGATCGAGCTTTGTGCCCTTTTCTTTAAGCTGCTGTTCGGCATAACGCGCGAGGGCGAGATCCATATTGTCGCCGCCGAGCAGTATATGCTCGCCCACCGCGATTCGCTCGAGCTGCAACTCGCCTTCTCCTTCCGTCACAGCAATCAGCGTAAAGTCGGTGGTTCCACCACCGATGTCAACCACAAGTATTGTGTCGCCGGGGTGTATCTGTTCGCGCCAGTCCGGATTTCGCGCGATCCAGGAATAGAACGCCGCTTGCGGCTCTTCGAGTAGCGTAACTTCGGGATAGCCAGCCAATTTCGCCGCGCGTTGGCTCAAGTCGCGAGCGGCGGCATCGAACGATGCGGGAACCGTGATCAGAACGCTCTGCGCTTCGAGCTTTGCCTCGGGGTGTTCATGGTTCCAAGCGAGGCGAAGATGCTCGAGATACTGACGCGACGCCTCAACCGGAGACACTTTGTCCACTCCATCAGGCGCTGCGACCGGTAGAAGAGGCTGCGTAGGATCGGCATTTTGGCTCGACAGCCACGACTTCGCCGAAGAAACCAGGCGGCTCGCGTTCTCGACCCCGCGCTTTTGCGCGAGCCTTCCGGTGATATACGGGGGATTATCGTTCCACGGCAAAGCCAGCGCGCCTTCGACAAATTCGCTTGGACCCGGAATGTAGAGCGACGATGGAAGCAGCGTTTCCGGCGACAGCTCGCCCGGATTCACAAGTTGCGGCACGTCGAACAAAGCGAGCCGCGGCTCTTCCTCGTCCGCCGGAGCACGCGCCAGGGCGCAATTCGTCGTACCGAGATCGATGCCAATGATAAACCGCGGCATGTAAATCTTATTCGACTTCAATTTCAGCGGGAGCGATTACTTTCACGTCCTGCTTGCCAATCGAGGGTAGGTTCACCGCATCCGCCATCCAACCTTTGTGCCGCAGTATGCCACCGCTCGATTTTCCGCTCGCCGGCACATTACCCAGCAACTTCATTCGATTCGGATCGGGCGCCTTCGCCGAATCCAGTTTTTGAAATGTGCCTTCAACCGAATCGACCACCGGCAGAAGTTTGAAGTGGCGAGTCAAACTTGCGCGGCAATCGGCGTGCAAACTGCGAACCGCCGCGCCCACCTGATCGTCCGTATAGGCCGTGATATCTTCCATCAGAAAGTCGATCAACCGCGCATCTCGCTGCAAGATGCCGAGAATCTGCAATGCGCCATCGCTCGCCTTCGGCAGTTCCGGAGTTGGAGGCGCCGGAGCGGCCGGCTTCGCTTTCGTATAACCGAACTCGCGCGCGACATCCTCCGGCAGTATGCCGCCAAACAGAATTGAGAAGAAGCTACGGAAAGCTGATGAGACGCGCCGCAAATGATCCTCTTTTCTACTCAAGCATACAGTCCGCAGACCGTTAGAGGTCTCGAAATCGGAGATGTCTTACTTGATTCAAAAGACGTTGTCAACTTTTTTGTGGATTCAAATGTGCAAATCCCGCTATAGTAGAACAAAGCAGTACCAAATTGTTTGAAAGGGAAAATCAGTATTCAGTATGGCAACCAAAAAGAAAGCAATGAAGAAAGCAACGAAGAAGGCAGCAAAGAAAGCAACGAAGAAGGCCACCAAAAAAGCCGCGAAAAAGAAGTAGACACCGCGAAATCAGCGCCGGCTGAAAAAGCGCCCGTAACAACTGACGTTGCTATGGGCGTTTTTAATTCTTAGGAGCTCGCCGCCCGTGCTAGCCTAAAAAATGCGCCGGTGTAGCTCAGGTGGTTAGAGCGACGGTCTCATAATCCGTAGGTCGCAGGTTCAACTCCTGCCGCCGGCACCAGCCTCTCTTCACAGGAACGAAGCTGCCTTTGAATCGCCCAGGTTTTCTTTCAATTCTTGCTTCGAACTGCACTGGAAGGTGAGGACATCAAGGCCTCAATGCCGACCGACGCTGCTCGAGGAAGCGGCGGACGGAGGCATCGCGCTCGAGACCGATTGCGATTTCGTACGCGCGCCGGGCATCGCTGCGGGCGCCTGTCTTGGCCAGCAGCTCCGCGCGTGCAGCCCAGTAGGGTTGGTATTCGGCGAGCCGCGTATCGGCGGACACTGCTTGTATCGCTTCGAGAGCGGCGGCGGCGCCCTGCAATTCCGCGATGGCCAGGGCGCGATTAATGGCGACCACAGGTGAGCCGGTCAGCGTCAACAGCGCGTCGTAGAGCTGTACCACGGCCAGCCAGTTGTCATGACCCGTGCGGCGGCGATAAACGTGCGCCGACTGCAAGGCTGCTTCGAGCTGATACCGGCCAACCGAGCGCAGAGCGCTCGCGCGCCGAAGCAGCGTCTCGGCCTCCTCGATCATCTGCCAGTCCCACAGTGCCGGATCCTGATTGGCAAGCGGGACGTATTCGCCGTCCTTGCTGCGTCGCGCGCGACGACGGGCCTCCGCGTGAAGCACGAGTGCAAGCAGGCCCAGCGCCTCAGGCTCGTCCGGCAGCAGTTCGGCCACAAGCCTTGACAGGAAAAACGCTTCCTCGGTGAGATCGCGGCGGGCGACATCGGTTCCGCAAGCGTCGGTCCAAGCTTCCGCGAATGCGGCGTAAACGGCGTCCAACACAGTATCGAGCCGGCCCGGAAGCTCCTCGCGCTCCGGAATGCGAAACGGGATGCCCGCCTGCCGGATCTTGTTCTTAGCGCGGACCAGGCGCTGGCCCATCGCCGCCGGAGACATGAGGAACGCGGAGGCGATTGTTGCCGCGTCGAGTCCCAGCACTACTTGCAGAGTCAAGGGCGCACGAATGCCGGCGTCGATCGCAGGGTGGGCGCAGGCGAACATCAGCGCGAGCCGTCGATCCGGCATCTCCGCATCAGCCTGGGCAGAGTCCAGCACTTCGGCCATAATCTGCAATTGCTTGGCCGCAATGTCGCCGCTACGACGCCGGCGCGTGGTATCGATCGTCTTTCGGCGGCCGACGGTCAATAACCACGCTTCGGGGTTCGACGGACAGCCATTTAGCGGCCAATCCTCCAGTGCCGCAGCGAATGCTTCCGACAGTGCGTCTTCGGCAGCCGCTACATCCCGCGTGCGCGTCGCGATCAGGGCAACGAGCTTGCCGTAGCTGCGGCGCGCGACCGCGTCCGCCGTGCTACGTGCTTGCATCTCACTCTCATGCGAGTGCTCCTTATCTACTTCTCCGGCTCGTAGCATAGCAGGACATTCCCATTGCCGAAGGTCCGCGTTTTTGTCAGCTTCAGCAGCAGTCTCTCTTTGATGCCGTCGAACATCGTGCGTCCCTGGCCAAGAGCGATGGGATTGACCACGATCTGGTATTCATCGATCAAACCCTCCTGCGCCAGTTGCGAAACGATGCTGCCGCTTCCCAAAATCACCAGGTCCTCACCGGGCTCTTTCTTCATCTTTCGTACTTCCGCTGCAGGGTCGCCCTTTACCAGTGTTGTATTGTTCCACGATGCCTTATCCAATGTTCTCGAAAACACGACCTTCGGCAGATTATTCATCCGTTCAGCCACGACAGGATTATTCTCTGCCGCCAATGGTGTGGGCCAGTAGCGCATCATCAGCTCGTATGTAATCCTGCCGAACAATAAGACGCCTCCACCCTTCGCATTATCCGCGGCGAATGCACTCCACTCCGAATCCTGCTTATGAGCCCAGCTCATGTCGCCATTTTTGTCCACAAAGTAACCATCGAGCGCGACCATGTTGAAAACGCCTAATTTCCGCATGTTGGTTTCCCTTTCATTCTGCTGTCGACGTCTCTGGCGGGTCGTGTCCGCGAGCTCCGCACGCATTTCTTCCAGCTTTTTATCTGAGATTGGACGCACCTCGACGACACCGTGAAGCGCGGTCGGACAGCGGGCTGCCCACGAGAGTGCGGCATCGAGATCGGGCACGTCGATGATACGAAAGCCGCCGAGCTGTTCTTTTGAATCGGCATATGGACCGTCCAGCACCTGGGTCTTGCCGTTCACAGTGCGCACGGTGGTTGCTGTAGAGGTGGGATGCAGGCCGGTGGCGTTCTTCAAGACGCCCGCGTTCGCCATGGCCTCTGTGTATGACATGTAGGCACCGAGCCAGTGCTCTTTTTCAGCCTTGGTCAGTTTGGGCCAACCGGCCTCGTTTACATAGTCCATCAGAATGTATTTCACTTGGAATCTCCGTTATCGAGTTGTGGCGGCTACTATGTTCCGCCATCACAATGACGCTCGAACGTTCGCGATTTGGACAGCCGCGCCAAAATAATCGCGCAAAAACCTCCATTCCTACGGCGGCCTGTGCCGGCGCTCACAACCGGGAACTTCTGAGTTGCCGCCAATGCGCTCAGAACGGTCCCTTCACTCCTCGGAGCCCCTGTCCCCAACCTTGCTTTTCGGCGAGAATGTAATGATGCCGCAGGGGCAAAAGTACGCCAGGATCGAGCGCGAGCGCCGGTTCCTTCTCGAGCAATTTCCAAGCAACGCACATGTCGTACGAGCCCGTCGCATAACCGACCGCTACATCGACGGCACTGCCCTGCGCTTGCGGAAACAAAGCCAAGACCATGGTCCGGCCACATTCAAACTCACGCAGAAGATTTCAGCGCGGGCCAGCGGAGCGCAGCAGGGATTCGTTACGAGCATGTATCTCACCGAAGACGAGTTTTGCGTGCTAGCGAAACTTCCGGCGACCAAACTCAGCAAGACTCGCTACAGCGTGCCGCCTTTCGGCATTGACGTCTTCGAAGACACATTGGAAGGTTTACTCCTCGCCGAAGCAGAGTTCGATTCGGCGGGCGACGCTGACGCACTGATGCTGCCTGCGTTCGTTTATCGGGAAGTATCCGCCGACGGTCGATTCACGGGTGGTCGCCTTGTCCGCGCCTCACGACGGGACATCAAGAGTTGGCTCTTGGAGTACGGGATCAGCCTCATGTCCTCGTGAACTTGCAGTACCTCTCGGTTTTGGAAACTCTTCAAAGGATCACGGTCAAACCTGAAACCATCGGCCAAGGGCGTGCGCCGGGCTGAAACTGGGAGGGGGCCTCCTCCCGGCATCAGCAACAAACGAAGACCACACAATCGAATGGTTGCATGGCCCTGAGAAGCTGCTGAAACAAGAAAATTCTTGGTTGCGGGGGATGGATTTGAACCACCGACCTTTGGGTTATGAGCCCAACGAGCTACCTGACTGCTCCACCCCGCAACCGTATGGTAACAAATGCGCGAACGATGAGGGGCGGACCGCGCCGGGCCGCTAGCCGCATGTGGCAGAAGTCCGAAGGAAGGAACAAGACAGGCGAAAGCGCCGGTCCCACCTCACAAGATCAAGGTCTTGCACACCAGGTGGGACAGGCATTCAGTCTGTCGGGAACTTCTGCCACAGACTCTTAGTCTCCTGTCCCAGAAATCAGTGAACTAATGTCGCGCCAGTTCGTCTAACATCTGAGGAGGTTTCAGAATGCGGACGGGGCGACCGAAACAACCGTTGGTGTTGACCGAAGGAGAGCGCGAACGGCTTGAGTCGCTGGCCCATCGGGCGCGCAGTCAGCCATTACTGGCTCGGCGGGCGCGAGTGGTGCTGGCATGCGCCGAAGGCCTGGACAACAAAGCCGCCGCGAAGAGACTGCGCTGCCTGGGCATGGTGGGCAAGTGGCGCGCGCGGTTTCTTAGGAGGCGCCTCGAAGGAATTTACGACGAACCACGCCACGGGGCGCCACGTAAAATCAGCGATGACCAGGTCGAGCAAATCGTGATTCAAACGCTCGAAAATACGCCGCGCGGACAGACGCACTGGAGCAAACGCGAACTGGCCAAGGCCACCGGGCTCAGCCGCATGACGATCAGCCGGATCTGGCACGCCTTCGGCCTACAGCCGCATTGAACCGAAGCTTTCAAACTCTCGCCCGACCCATTGCTGATCGAAAAGGTCCGGGACATCGTGGGCCTGTACATGAACCCGCCCGATCACGCGCTGGTCTTCTGCGTTGATGAAAAGAGCCAGATTCAGGCGCTGGATCGCACCCAGCCCATGCTGCCCTTACGGCCGGGGCAACTCGAGCGCCCCACACACGACTACAAACGCCACGGCACCACCTCCCTATTCGCTGCGCTGGAACTGAAGACCAGCCGCGTCATCGGCCAGTTGCATCGCCGGCATCGTTCTCGGGAATTCCGCAGATTTCTCGATACCATCGAGGCGAACGTGCCCGCTGATCTGGATGTGCACGTCGTGCTGGCAACTATGGAACACACAAAACGGCGATCATCCGGAAGTGGTTCGCCAAACGACCGCACTTTCATGTTCACTTCACCCCAACCTACGGTTCCTGGATTAACTTGGTGGAGCGCTGGTTCGCCGAAATCACGAACAAGCGGATTCGTCGTGGCGCATTCCGAAGCGTGAAAGAACTGGAGGCGGCCATCCACGAATACATCGAGGTTCACAACGAAGACCCTAAACCCTTCGTCTGGACCAGGACCGCTGACGAAATTCTGGCCAGTATCGCACGCTTCGCTCGCCGCACAAACTCCGCTGTCCAGCCTCCCCGACTTAGCTCACGAACCATTGGGACAGGAGACTAGCGCATCAATGAAAAATCGAGCGGGTGGAGAATTGTGTTGCTGATATTTGAGACGATGCGATCGTCGTGAAGCTCGGGGGGCGCGCTCAGTTTCTTCCATTCCGGATCGGATCCGAATTTTTTCCAGAGCTCTTCCCTTGCGGCAAGAGAGTCGAACGAGAGCATGTAAACCAGGTTCGGCATTCGCTCTCCCGCGATGGCCGCACCGAAGAATACAGGGCGCATGCCGAGCCGCTCGAAGATGCCGATCTCGCCGTCGTTGAACATCTTTACCTTTCGCGCTAAGGTTAACGCAGTTGGCGATTCATAGCGCCTCATCTCGAACACGCGCGGCGAATGCTGATCCGAAGCTTGGCTCAAAAGCGGCTGTGGCATTCCGTCGAACGTTTTCAAGATGCTGCTTTGTTCACGCTGGAACGGATAGCCGGTTCCGCTATCGAGTGTTTCGAGCGCCTGTTGGCATGCGCTATCGGCCGCGAGTTTGTCCAGCACACTCTGCATCGTTCCGAGAGAGTCATATTGGGTAACGGCGACGACGAATGGGCCCTCCAGTCCGATGTAGTTCGCGAAAGCGCCTATCAGTTGCGCTCCCGCTCGTTTTACTGCGGGCGAGTACCCGGATCGCAGAAACTCTGTGACGCGTTTACTTTGGTTTTCAGGGCTTGTGTGCAGCTGATATTGTTTCAGCTCGAGGTAGACGTTCGATCCCGGCCGTTCCGCGGCGCCATGACTCGATTGCGGGAGCGCCGACATGGTCATCGCCGTGAGAACATTGCGGCGAGTCATCCGGCAGCCTGTTTGAAAAAATGCGCGCGATTACGCATTTATTTTTCCCGCATGGCGTGAATCAACGCTTCCATGTGGCTCAAATACTTTTCAAACATCTTACGCCCGCGGGACGTCAATCTATACTCCGTCTTTGGCATGCGGCCCTCAAACGACTTGGTGCAGCTGACGTATTCGGCCTCTTCCAGCCGCCGGGCATGCACGCTTAGATTCCCATCCGTGGTTTGCAGCAGCTTCTTCAATTCGTTGAAGGTAAGCGAATCGTTGACCGCGAGTGCGCTCACAATCCCAAGGCGAATTCGCTCGTGGATGATCCGGTCGAATTCAGGCAGGGCGCGATCGACAACCTGGCTTCCCGACAGTCTCATCGGTTTGCCGGAACGAGTTGGAGGCGCTTCCACCCGGACCGCGGAGGTTCTACCCACCGTGCCTCCTTGCAATGACGAAGCCGAAGCCAGCATGAACGGCTCCAAAGCCTCCCATCAGAAACCAGTTTCCCCATGCAGCGGGCGCGAGCACAGCGAGGGCGCCGAGTACCATGAAACAAATTCCCATCACCGGGACGATTCGGACAGAAAACGCCCCGGCTGTGCAGACGGCCACTCCGTAAAGCAATAACCACAATCCGGCAGTTAGCCCGAGTTGGTTCATACGGAACAGCGCGAGCGTCAGGATTGCGCCGGCAAGCAAGGGCGGCGCGAAGCTCAATAGAGCCCGCTTGGCGGGCCGCGAGGCAAGAGGCAGCGCAATCCGCCGCGATTTCCAGCGGAGGGCGACAATCCCGAGTGCCACTGCGAGCAACCCTTCCTTCGTCCAGATGAAGAATTGGCTGACTTCGTCGCGGCCGGCAGCGAGCAGACCTGCTACCAGAGCCGTGAACCCGATGGCGACGCCACCCCAACCGGGGACCGCGGTGAACGCGGAAGCGCGCTCCATCGTGTCGCGAATGAATCGCAAATTGTCAGCGGCGCGTCGATCCAGGGGTACCGGAGCGGGAATCACCCTGGCGTGCGAGGCCAATGCCATGCCCACGAGTATACGTCATCTACAGCTAAGCAAGAATACTTAAAAATTAGCTTTCAGCACCCAGCGATCGGCTTTCAGCTCGAACGAGGCCACCAAATGAATTCGGGTGATTGCTGACCGCTATCGGCTAATAAGCTAACTCGCCTCACTCGCATCCGTCGGGTAAATTGGCAGACGAGTACCTGCTTTGGGCCGCCTTGGAATCTGTGAAGCATACGCGCTTGACGCATGTGATAATCAGGTAGGCGGTAAGCCCTTGGCCAGTCGTTCTCATCGGGTGGACGCGCTCGTTCGTGGCGCCCACCGCCGCAGCTTGACACTACTTGGCATCGAGCGGGCTGCCCTTGCGGTTTCGCTTGTATTTGCCGGTTCGGCTGTCATATTAGTCGCCGGTACGCAGCTGTTGAGCTGGTATTGGCTTTGTTTTGTTGCGGCCGTCGGCTTGGCGGGCGGCGCGTACCGGCTGCGCGGCCGCATTCCTACTTCCTACGACACTGCGCAGACTCTCGATCGCCGGCTGGCCCTGCACGATACCGTATCGACGGCCTGGCATATTAACCGGCACCCCGAAATTGGCGAGACCGCCGCAGGGCAGTATCAATTGACGCAGGCTGAAATTGCGGCGCGACAAGTGAACACGGCGGCGGTGTTCCCGCTGGCTTTGCGCCGGTCGTGGCTGATGCCGTTGGCGCTGGGCGCCGTAGCCTTCGCCCTATTCTCCGTACGCTACCTGGTCCGGCGCGATCTGGACTTTACGCAATCGCTAGTTCCTCTTCATCTAGAGACGCTAGCTGCGAGGCTCCGGAATTTGGCGGCGAGCAATCGAAGCGGCCCCGCCGATCCCAGCGATGAGAATGGCGACGGCCAGAGCGGACAAACGGCCGCCTCGGCTCCTAACAATACCCGGGCCAGCGATGTGACAAGCCTTAAAGATCCCGCCTCATCCGACAGCGGGCAAAGTGCCTCGGCTGGGGAATCTCCCGATCCCGTGGGGCAGAATAACGCCGAGCCGGGCTCCTCCGCGCAGAGCGCCGCTAATGGAAACCTGCGCCCCGGAGGGGATCGAACGACGGGAGAAAAATCGACGCCCGGGAACCTCGGCAAGTCAGGAAATGAGACGAGTGAGGGACGGCAGGCTTCGGGAGAACAGCAAAATAGCAGCCTCATGAACCGGATGAAAGATGCCGTTTCCAGCCTGTTAGCAAAAATGAGGCCGTCAGAAGGATCGGAGCGATCCGCGCAATCCAGCACGCGTAACGCTGCCGCGCCGGATCAGGACCAAAGCCAGTCCGACGCGGGTCAGTCACAGAGCCAGACACGTACATCTCAATCGACGCAGAGCAGCGCCCAGACGGATTCGAAGAATAACGAGCAGGGTCAGGCGACGGAGCTGGCCCAATCGTCCCAGAACCGCACTTCGTCGAGTTCCGATCACCCCGGCGGCGATCAGGCCAAATCGGGCATCGGGAGGCAGGATGGCTCGAAAGACCTGAAAGAGTCTGAAGAACAGCAGGCGATGGGCAAACTAGCCCAGATCATTGGGAAACGTTCGCATGATGTCTCCGGGGAAATGATGGTTGAAGTGCCCTCTGGAAAGCAGGAGCTAAGGACGGCCTATTCCGGCAAACTGGCGGAGCACTCCGATACGGGCGGTGAGATCAATCGCGACGAAATTCCGCTCGCCTTTCAGGAATATATACGCGAGTATATGGAGCGAATTCACCGGGAGCCGGCTCCGGCCAAAGCGTCGTCGCCCCAGCATTGATCATTTGCTATCGCGCCCGGTGAGCACTTCCTGGGCGTAGTAGTTGACGACCTTCGCTTCCGCACGAGCGTTCTCGTAGAAGGCGGCGCGCAGCAATTGATCCTTCTTATTAAAGAGCTGCATTCTAATCGTTTCTTCTACGCGTGGGTCGCTCAGCTCGCGCTGCCCGGCCGGTTCCTTCGAGATCACCTTCAGAATGCGGTACCCCTCCGGCGTGTGAACCACGTTTGAGATCTGGCCCGGGGTCATGTCGAGGATCAAGCGCCTGAGCTCGGGATTGGCTTTGTCAAGTGACGACTCCGGAATGGGCCCCATATCGCCCCCGTTTGAACCAAATTCCGGATCCTCTGAATAGCTTTGCGCCAAGGTGCCAAAGTCTTCGCCTTGCCTCAGCCTCGATTCGAGCATATTGATCTTGGCGCGGGCCTGCTCGTCACTCTGGGCTTTATCGTTCTTCAAATTGTGAATATTAGAGTCAGGCGCCGGGGTAACCAGTATCTGAGCCAAGTGGATTTGCGGCTCGACAAGATTGAAGCTCGCTCGATTGGCATTGTAGTACTGGGCTACATCGGCGTCCGTGATCGTGATGTGCGAGCCGATCTCCTTATTCAGCAGCTTGTTGATGCTCAAGTCGCGGCGGAGTTGCGCCCGCAGCTCGCTCTCGGTCAGATGCTGAGCCGCAAGTTGCCTGGCAAACTCCTCTTTTGTGTACGGCGCTTTCAGCTCGTTGAACTTCGCATCCACGTCCGAGTCGGAGGCCATCAATCCCTCTTTCTCCGCCTGCTGGAGCATGATCTCGGCATCAATTAGCGTTCGCAGCATTTCTAACTTCAAAGATCTTGTTTCGTCATCGCCTGGTTTGAGCTGTGCCTTAGGAACTTGCCTTGCGAGCAGCGCATCAACTTGGGCATACGTAATTGGCCTTCCGTTCACAGTTGCGGCCACGTCGGGAGAAATTGCGCGGTTGCAACCGGAAAAGACGGCGAAAGCCGCGAGCAAAGCGACGGAAACTAACAGGGATTTCGCAGGCGGATTCCGAGCACAAGTGTCCACACGAGTGTGGACACGGCACGCTAAGAGCGTGCGCCACGAGTCTGGCCCCGGATTACGAGAAATGCATGCTAGATGGGATAGCCGGATCAATGTACGGGACGGAAGCCTCAACCTTTGACCTTCTTTACTTCTTCAATCAGAGCTGGCACCACTTCGAACAGATCGCCTACAACTCCGTAATCGGCGATTTCGAAAATGGGGGCGTTCTCGTCTTTGTTGATGGCGACAACGGTCTTCGCGCCTTTCATGCCGACCAGGTGCTGGATCGCGCCCGAGATTCCAATCGCGAAATAGACCTTCGGAGATACGGTTTGGCCGGAGCTGCCGACTTGGCGGTCCATCGGAAGCCATCCGTTGTCGCAAATGGGCCGCGATGCCGCGATTTCCGCGCCCAGCGCTTGAGCCAGTTTCTCGATAACCGGGAGATTATCTTTTTCTTTAATGCCCCGCCCGACTGCAACAATCGTTTCGGCGCTGGTGAGATCGACGGACCGTTGCGCTTCGCGGAACGGCTCTTCGGGCTTGCTCCGGATCTGGGCGGCATCGAGCGTTACGTTGACGGTTTCAATGGGCGCATCCGCGTTCCCAGGTTCAGCGGAGCGGAAAGCGCCTGCCTGAATCGAAGCAAACACAGTTTCATCGAGTCCGAAGCCGACATCCGCGCTTAGCTTGCCTTGAAAAAGCTGCTTCACAAAAACGACACGCTGGCCCGACACGTGAACCGCAACGGCGTCGCTCGCGAGCGGTTTGCCGAATTTTGCCGCTAATTTGGGGGCGAAGTCGCGCACCTGATACGTATGCGGAAATAAGACGAGCTTTGGAGACGTTCTTCGCACCAGCTGCTCGGCCGCTGGCGGTATACGCGTCTGCCGTGTATTGCTTGAGCAACGGATGACTCACCGCGTACACTTTCGTAAGGCCAAACTGTGACAGATCGCGGGCGATCGTCTCCGCCTCTGACGATAAGACGGCGGCTTCGACCCGCGCGTTGAGCGCCGCGGCAATCTGTTGCGCCGCCGCTATTGTCTCGAAAGACATGCGATTCCATTGGCCGCCGCGATGCTCGGCGATAACCAGCACGCTCATAGAACTCTCGCTTCGAATTTGAGCTTTTCAACAAGCTGAGCGGCGGCTTGCCTGGCGTCTCCGGTGAAGATCTGCGTCGCCTTCTTTCGCTCCGGCGCGTAAATCCGGTCGAATCCCGTTGCTCCGCTCACATCCACGCCCAGGTCCGTTGCCTGAAGCGGCTTGATCTCTTTCGATTTCGACCGCTTGATACCCATCAGCGTGGCGTATCGCAGTTTCTTAATGCCACTTTGAATGGTGAGAACCGCGGGTAGCGGCAGAGCTACGTATTGAAACCAGCCATCTTCCAGCTCTCGCTTGACCCGTAGCTGAGATGCGGCGAGCTCTACTTCCATCACAATCGTAACGTGCGCCCAACCCAGTATCTCGGCCAGCAGCACGCCCGTCTGTCCGTAGCCGAGATCGTCCGACTGTAAGCCCGTCAGGATCAGATCGGGCGACTCAGACTCGACGGCCTTTGCCAGCAGGCGGGCCGTTGTCAGCGCATCGAGCGCTCCAGGTTTGTCCAGCTGTATATGAATAGCGCGGTCGGCTCCCTTCGCCAGCGCCTCCCGGATGGTTTGGGCCGCGCGCGGCGGGCCCATGCATAACACAACCACCTCGCCTCCCGACTTCTCCTTGAGCTGGAGACCTTCCTCCAAGGCGTAAGCGTCCGGCTCGTTGATCTCATACGTCAAATCCGATTCATCGAGCCATGTTCCGCTGGCATTCACTCGGAGGTTCGCATCGCGGGATGGAACCTGCTTGACGGAAACAATGATTTTCATAGGGCGCAAAAGAGCAGTGAGCGCGCCGACACGACAGCAGACAGGCCGCGGCCTCGGCGGCGACTATTCATACTTCTTGAATATCAGACAGCCGTTGGTGCCTCCGAAGCCGAAGCTATTTGAAAGCGCGTACTCGATAGGCATGGGACGGGCGCGATTCGGCACATAGTCGAGGTCGCAATCCGGATCGGGATTTTCGTAGTTGATGGTGGGCGGCGCAATCTGGTCGCGTATTGCGAGAACGGTGACACCTGCTTCAAGGCCTCCGGCTCCTCCCAGCAAATGCCCGGTCATCGACTTCGTCGAGCTTACGGCGAGTTTGGAGACATGGTCGCCAAACGTTCGTTTCAGTGCGATAGTTTCGGCCTTGTCTCCCACTGGAGTAGATGTGCCGTGCGCGTTTACGTACTGAATTTGTGAAGGTGCGATTCCGGCATCTTTCAAGCCGTCGCGCATCACACGATACGCGCCGTCGCCATCCTCGGGAGGCGATGTAATGTGGTGCGCGTCGCTGCTCATCCCATAGCCGACGATCTCGGCGAGTATCGTCGCGCCTCTCCGCTTCGCCTGCTCTAGTTCCTCGAGGATCAGTATCCCGGCGCCCTCGCCCACAATGAAGCCGTCACGGTCTCTGTCCCAGGGGCGGCAGGCGTGTTGCGGATCGTCGTTTCTAGTCGAGAGCGCTCGCATGGCGGCGAATCCGCCAATCCCCATTGGGGTAACACAAGCCTCGCTGCCTCCGCTGATCATGACATCGGCATAACCGTGCTGGATTAACCGGAACGAGTCGCCAATCGAATGCGCGCTTGTCGTACAGGCGGTTGCAGTTGCAGAAGAGGGGCCCTTCGCTCCGTATTTAATCGAAACGTACCCGCTCGCCAGATTGACGATAACCGAGGGAATAAAGAAGGGCGATAGACGGCTCGGACCCCGCTCGAGGAGCGTCTGGTGTTCCCGCTCGATGACCTCGAATCCGCCGATGCCGCTGCCGATATAAACGCCAAACGTCTCGGAGTTTAGTTGCGCAGCATCCAGATTTGCGGCTTTGACGGCAAAATCGCTCGCGGTCACCGCAAACTGGATAAACCGGGCCATTTTTTTGACTTCTTTTTTCTCAATGAAGTCAAGCGGGTCAAAGCCCTTCACTTCCCCCGCGATCCGGCAGCTAAACCGGGAGGCATCAAACTGGGTAATACATCCAATTCCAGATGTGCCGGCTTTGATGGCGGTCCAGCACTCTTCAGTGCCGTTGCCAACCGGACATAGAAGTCCGACGCCCGTTACCACTACTCTGCGCGCCACTGATTTCTCCAATCCCTTCTGCTCGACCTCGAATCAGGGCGGACAGAACGCTGATGCGCGCTACTTCTTTTGTTTCGCTTCGATGTAATCAATCGCTTGCTTTACAGTTGTAATCTTCTCAGCGTCTTCATCGGGAATATCGATACCGAATGCTTCTTCAAATGCCATGACCAGCTCAACAATGTCGAGAGAGTCGGCTCCAAGATCATCCACAAATGATGCGCTCAGATCCACCTGAGCTTCGTCCACTCCAAGCTGCTCGACAATAATCTGCTTAACCTTCTGTTCTACCGACATTCAGTTCCTCCCTCGCAGCTAGACGCGTGTCTTCATGGGGCAAGGCCACCCGGTTTCCCAAATACAACTTCTTACATTTTGGCAGGGAGCGTGATCCGAAGATGCTGTGCGGCCGCGAAATGGTTCAAAGTGATTGATTTTAGCGATCCTGGGAGGATGTGGCAAGCTGCAAATCGTCCTCAGCCGGTGTCCGGGCGTTGAATTTGCAGGGTTTCGACTGCCCGCCGGTCTCGCAGAAACGGCACCGCTGTTGATTTTTCACGCAACCAATGAGCCGGTCTCCCTCGTCGAGTAATCTAAGTGGTTTGCGGGGCCGATCACGCCAACAAGAAGCTGGTAAGATTACAAGCCGGGCCTGACTTGATGGAAAAAACTCGGAATGATCTGGGCGAAGATAAGCCTTATCCTGTTCTGGGCTGCCGCCCGATAGGATGTTAGACTGGCAGCAGGTGAAGTGTCGTCTAATTGGCGCAACTGACTTGTTTCAGGGGGCGTCTAGACGGCAGAGAGCAGGCCAGCCCTAAGTGAAAAGCTTGGTAGTTCGGCGAATTTCTATACAAGAGCGGAGTGGGCTGTGATAACTGAAGAACGAGGCGTGGACGAAAGATTCAGTCAGCACGTCGATCGTGATGCCCATTTAGAACGGCTGTTGAACCCCGAGCTCGAAGAATCATGGTTCAAGACCGCCATCCAAAACTTCAAGGAATTCCTTAATCCCCCTAAACTTCCACCGCTGGAAGTCACATCTGCGCCGGCCGATGTTCAGGACATATGGAAGACCTATGACATAGCGCCGAAGCGATCGGGTCTTTATTCGGCTTTGTCAACGGTTGGCATCCATATTCTGGCTATCGCCCTCCTTTTCTTGATCTTCAGGGTGACGCCGGCTGGCAAGGCGTTCCAGAAAGTAATCACATTGTATGCTCCCCTGCATGCCTATCAACCTCCTCCGCAGAAGGATATTGGCGGAGGCGGCGGAGGCGGCGGCGCGCGGCAGCAGACGCCTGTAAGCAGGGGCGCACCTCCGCCGCCGGCCCCGAAACAGTTCCAACCGCCCGCGCTAGCCGTTCCGCAGCCGAAGCTGCCTCTGGCGCCCTCGATTACGGCCGAGGCTCCTAAGCTGGATGCGCCGCAGTACGGCGACCCTCGGTCCTCAGACCTCCTGACTTCGTTGGGGCAGGGCATCAATGGAATGGGCAAAGGCAGCGGGGGCGGAGTCGGCAACGGCAATGGTAACGGCTATGGCGATGGTTCGGGCGGCGGCATGGGTGGCGGCGTATACCGGATTGGCGGGGGCGTTTCCGCACCCATGGTTCTAAGTAAGACCGAACCCGAATACTCCGAAGAAGCCCGCAAGGCAAAATACCAGGGAACGGTTGTCCTGATGATCATCGTCGACGAGCATGGCCTGCCGCAGAACATCCGGGTCGTTCGTCCGCTGGGTTTGGGTCTCGACGAAAAGGCCATCGAAGCGGTTCAGAAATGGCGCTTCCGGCCAGCCATGAAAGACGGTCACCCAGTGAAGGTGGAAGCGACCGTAGAGGTAAATTTCCGCCTCTTGTAGTCCCCATGCAAGCAGTCGCGACGCCTTCGACGCATTCTTCCAAGACGGCTATAAATACCGGGCTAAAAGGTCTGGTCCTGGTTTTAACCCTCGCGTTTCTGGGGGTTATCGGCTGGAATCTGCGCGACACGACGGTGCACGAGGGAGACCGGGCTCCTAATTTCGCCGTCCGCACCGATGAGGGCCAGGAAATCACGCCCGTCAACTTCGGCGGCAAGATATTGGTGCTCAACTTCTGGGCTTCATGGTGTCGCACCATGTGTAACGGAAACACCTTCCCTCAGCGCATTCCAACGAAAGTACCGCGACAAGGGAGTTGTGGTTCTGGGTGTGAGCATCGATAAGAACGACCAGAAATATGTGCGTTTCCTTCAGCGATTCCGCGTCGCATTCGATACCTATCGCGATCCGAATGCTACGATCAGTTCCAACTTCGGCACGTTCCAGGTTCCCGAAACATATGTCATCAAGGATGGCCGGGTCCTGAAAAAATACATTTCGGATCAGAACTGGATGGGCGATGAGGTGGACCGTTATATAGAGAGCTTGCTGTAGGCCGATTCTGAACCGCGCACGCTAGTAAGCGGTTCTTGATTTCGCAAAATGCCCCTTCCACACTCGCTGGTCGACCGGTTGGCATCCCGATTGGGCGAAGCGGGCATCCTGTCGAAGCCGTCCGATCTGAAGCTCTACGAATACGACGGCGGAGTGGACCGCCATGAACCGGAACTGGTTGTGTTCCCACAGTCCACCGAGGATGTGATTGCAATCGTCAAGGCGGCATTCGAATGTAACGTTCCGATCGTCGGTCGTGGTGCGGGCACGGGCTTGAGCGGAGGTTCTATTCCACGCGCGGGCGGCATCGTAATTTCGTTCGCCCGCATGAACAAAATTCTCGAAATCGACATCGAAAACGAGCGCGCCATTGTTCAACCCGGCGTCGTAAATCTTGACATCACGCTCGCCGTTCAGCCGTTCGGTTATTTCTTTGCGCCCGATCCGTCAAGCCAGCGAGCCTGTACGATCGGTGGCAACGTCGCGGAGAATGCCGGCGGTCCGCACACCCTCGCTTACGGGGTGACAACGAACCACGTCGTCAGCCTCGAAGTCGTTCTGCCCGATGGCACATTGATCGAGATCGGCGGGAAAGAAATCGACCTGCCGGGCTACGATCTGGTCGGGCTGCTTACTGGTTCTGAGGGCACCATGGGCCTGGTCACCAGAATCGGTGTCCGTTTGATGCGGCAGCCCGAAACTGTCAAGACGATGCTCGCCATTTTCAGCGCGCCCGAGGCAGCAGGCAACACGGTAGGCGAACTGACTGCACGTCAAATTCTGCCGGTTGCGCTCGAAATGTTCGACGGCCCCATGATTCGCATGGTGGAAGAAGCGACGCACGCGGGTTATCCCCCCGATGCCGGAGCTGTTCTATTAATCGAGATGGAAGGACTCCGCGAAACGGTAGAGTGGCAGGCCGGCTTAGTTGCAGAAGTATGCCGGTTGTGTGGAGCGACGGAGGTTCGAGTCGCAAAGACGCCTGAAGAGCGCGATCTGCTTTGGAAGGGGCGCAAGAATGCGTTTGGGGCCGTTGGCCGCATCAGCCCCAATTACTATGTTCAGGACGGAGTGGTGCCGCGGACCAAAATCGCGCAAACCTTGCGCGCCATCACGGAGATTTCAAAGAAGTACGAACTCGTTATCAGCAACATCTTTCATGCCGGCGACGGAAACCTCCATCCCATCATTCTGTTCGACGCGCGGAAGGCGGGCGAGCTGGAACGCGCCAGGCTTTGTGGAGACGAGATTCTCGAGTATTGCATTTCGGTTGGCGGCTCGATCACTGGCGAGCACGGCGTGGGAATGGAAAAAATGGAATTGATGGCGCATCTCTTCCCCGAAGAGACTCTCGATGTCATCAAGAAATTCAAGTCGCTATTCGATCCGCAGTGCCGGCTCAATCCCGGGAAAGTGTTGCCCACCGGCAAGGGTTGCATGGAAATCCACCAGCCGCCGACGATGGTGCTCTAAGGGTTTCTTGAAAAACCGACGAGCCGGCCGCTCCCTCGTGGTCGCGGTTCTGTAGGTGCCTGCAAACACGCGGCAATAATTCTGAACCGCGCGCGTCAGCAAGCGGCCTCCCGGTTTTCGACAAGCTTCTAACTCCAGCCTTGCAGTTACTACTGATTGGAAAACTTCCTGTGCCGGTGTACACTGGCTGCAGTGCACCGCATCTCAGCAACGCTGCTGATCGTACTCTTCGGTTTTTCGCCGATTAGTCCGGCGGTGTTTGCATTAGACCAAGACTCGAAACTTCCGGCGTGCTGCCGGCGCGCGGGACGGCACCATTGCGCAAGGCACGAAAGCCAATCAGAATCATCGTCGGGTCGCCGCCGTGCAGACTGGCAGGTGCTCTAACTTTCCCGCCGCCCAGGGAGTTCCCGCGAATCGAGTCGTAACTCTGCTTGGAACTTCCCGAGCGGTGTATGCCGGACTTGTCAGTCATCCGGCTTCCCGCCCACAGATGGAAGCAATTTGCCGAATCTCCTATAGCCGTGCCGGTCAGAAGCGCGGACCTCCAACCCCTCTCGCTTAGCCCACTTTCTATCGGATCTTATCGCTCAAACTGCTTGCTAACGCGCGCGGTTCCGTAGGTTCTTATGAACCGCGACCGTAAGGGAGCGTTTCTGACGAAGTTCGGTTAGCTCTGTAACTAACAATCATGTAAGGAAGCTTCATGCGAAGGCTCGTATTCTATTTGATCGCGGCGGATTTTCTAATGTTTGGTTGTCTGCTCCATGCAGCAATCTTTGGAAGAATTCAAGGAATTGTGCACGACCCACAGCATCGGCCGGTGGCCGGAGCATCAATAAAGCTGCAGGCGATTACTTCCGATTGGTCTCAATCCACGCAATCGGACAATAACGGCGAGTTTTCGTTCACGACCGTGCCGGTTGGCGACTACAAAATCACCGTCACTCAACCCAGCTTCGAGACTGTGGAGCAGAACGTCACAGTCAACTCCAGCTCATCACCGGTCCTCCACTTTCAACTGGCGATCGCGGCCTTGAGTCAAACCGCCGTTGTCACCGGCCAGGCGGAAGCCGCCAATATGGATTCGGTGACGCCCACCACTTTGATCGATCGTGGGGACATAGCCAAAACTCCTGGAGCAGACCGCACCAACAGTTTGGCGATGATCACCGACTATGTGCCCGGTTCATACGTAACCCACGACATGCTGCATATGCGCGGAGGCCATCAGGTCGAGTGGTTAATCGACGGTGTAACCATACCAAACACCAATATCGCCACCAATCTCGGCCCGCAGATCGACCCTAAAGATATCGATTATCTTGAAGTCCAGCGAGGCAGCTACGATGCGCAGTACGGAGACCGCACCTATGGAATCTTCAACATCGTGCCCCGAACGGGCTTCGAGAGTGACAATGAGGGGGAACTGGTCACGTCGTTCGGCAATTGGTACCAAACCAACGACCAACTTAATTTCGGAAGCCACACCAAGCGCTTCGCCTATTATGTGAGCCTGAACGGGAACCGCAGCAACTATGGCCTGCAACCACCGATCGGGCAAGTTGTTCACGACGCGGAGAACGGTTATGGAGGATTCGGGTCGCTCATATTCAACGCCAGCCCCTCGAATCAATTTCGACTGGTTGCCTCGTTGCGGCAGGATTATTACCAGATCCCCATCGATCCGAATCCTAACTCATCCGGAAATCAGGTTTATCCCAGTTACGGCCTTCGCGATAGTGAACGTGAACCCGATGGTTACATCGCGCTTTCGTGGGTCCACACATTTAATCCGAACCTGCTGATGACGGTTTCGCCCTTCTATCATTACAACCAGGCCAACTATAACGGCTCGCCGAACGACGTGCCGGTGGTAACGAATGTGAATCAGACCGCCAATTATGCCGGCGTCCAAGCGAGCGCGGATGCGACCGTTGTGAAGAACAACGACATTCAGTTGGGAGTGTACGGATTCGCCCAGCACCAGAGCAACTTCTTCAATAACGTTTTCACAACTTGCGCGCCGAACTGTCAGAACTTCGGCCCGTCTTCGGCTGCCGTGACGGGCGGCCTGGGCGAAGCATTCCTCAGCGACCGCTTTAAGGTGACCTCATGGTTGACATTGATCGCCGGCCTTCGCTATTCGCACTTCAACTCCGGCTCAGTCAGCGGGGGAACTCAGCCGGCTGTCGTGGAGAACGTGCCAGCCCCGCGTTTTGGTGTTGCCGTCAGAATCCCCCGCATAAACTGGGTCTTTCACGGATTCTATGGCGAGTTCTATCAAGCGCCTCCGCTGCTGAGTGCGACCGGCCCATTGCTCGACTTGGCCACCAGCCAGAGTTTGACTTTCGGTCCGCTCCGTGGAGAGCGCGATCACGAATACCAATTTGGCGTCTCGATTCCGTTCCACGGTTGGGTGCTCGAGGAAGACACGTTTCAAACCAGCGCGAGGAACTGGCTGGACCACAGTAATATCGGCGAGTCAAACATCTTCTGGCCAATTACCTGGGACCGCGCCCTAATTCAAGGTTGGGAAACGACATTACGTTCCCCGCGTATCTGGCGCTTCGGGCAGGCTCACCTGGCGTACTCGAATCAGATCGCACAGGCCTCGTCACCTTTCACCGGAGGGTTAATCTGTCCTGTTAACGCGCCGCCGACATGCGAGCCGCCCCCAGGACTTGCACCGGTAGATCACGATCAGAGAAACACGTTGAACGTGGGTTTCAATGCAACTCTTCCACGGCAAGTGTTCGCCTCAACGAATGTGTACTACGGCTCGGGATTCACGAACGGGATGCCGAACGCCGAGTATCCGGGGAACTATCTGCCGCAGCACACGACGTTTGACATTTCTCTCGGAAAAAGTTTTGGCGAGGGCGAACAGTATAGGTTGTCGCTGACTGCTGTGAATGTGGCGAATCGACGCGTATTACTAGACAACAGCCTGACTTTTGGAGGATTCCACTATAACGACCCGAGACAAATATATGTCGAATTCCGTTGGAGGTTTCACTATTGAAGCCGCTCCCTGGCCGTCACGGTTCTGAACCGCGTGTAAGCAGGCGACGAGGCGCTTTTTCAGCAGCTCCTTAGACACTCGTCGGTCGTCTTTGACTTAGCCCCGCTTGCGGCAAGCTCGTCGCGTGCCGTCGCCCCAAGTTCTTCGGAAATCGCCCAAACTGCATCGGAGACGATTTCAACGGAATGACCGAGCTGTAACAATCCGCGAGCGGCATGCAGAACACAAACTTCCGTGAACACTCCGTAGACCACAAATCGTGCGGATCCGATAGAGTCGAGCAACGGAACGAGATTCGGATTCGTAAAGCAATCGACATGGTGCTTTTTCACAATCACTTGCTGGGCCGAAAGCGCGGCTTGGGGGTTGAACGCATCTTCGGCAGTCGAAAGCACATATCTATGCGTTTCGGAAAAGGACTCTGGAAGCGTTGCTCGAAGCTTCTGCTGGCCGGCTGTGCCGCTGACGCAATGTGGTTTCCATACCCGGAACTCTACATCGTCCTCGGAGTGCGCGTCGGTTGTGGAAAGTATCTGGATCCCGTTAGAAACTGCGTGGCGGGTGAGTCTGGCCAGGTTGTCCAAAATTTTCTCCGCTCCGGGGGAATATAAGGCGCCGGCGGGGCAGAGGAAGTCGAGTTGTGTGTCGACGTCAACGAAAACCGTTTTCATGAAACGACCACCGGGCGTGAGCTGCGGATACTCTCAGTCAAGCCGAGCAGCCGCTCGCTGATTTCGACGCGATACGGCGCAGCTGGTTCGAGCCGAAGTAAGTCAGGGGGAAGTTGCGCAATCTTTTGGCGGGCTCTTTCCCGCAGATGGAGCAGCGACAGGTAGGGTTCGAGCAGTTCGCCGTTTATCAGAACCGGGCCTAGAAGAGGCTCACCTTTGAATTCGTTGTTGCACTCGTTGTAGAGCGCGATCACATCGTGTCCGGGGTACCTGTAAATCTGCTTGGCTCCCGGTATGGTCGCTTTTTCCTCGCTCCATTTCGCCGTATACAGATGGGATTCACCGCGTCTCAGCTCGACTAATTTGTAGACAGCCGACAACGAGGGCGCGTCGGCGGACGTGGCCAGCTCGGTTCCAACGCCAAACGCGTCAATCGGGGCGCCGTCGGCTAGCAGCTCCGCAATGCGGTTCTCATTCAAATCGTTTGTGGCCATGATCTTCGCATTCGGAAAGCCGTTCTGATCAAGCAGGCGCCGGATCTGATGAGCCTGCACCGCGAGTTGCCCGCTATCGAGACGGACGCCCCACATTGGCGGCCCCAGCCTTATCGCCATGCGGGTGCCTTCCAGCGGGTCGTAGGTATCGACCAAATACACAGTCGCCTCTCCGAGCAGCTTCTGAAGCTCCCGGTACGATGTTTCTTCGTCGCTGAATGACATGACCCAGGAATGGGCGGCTGTTCCAAAAACGGGAACTCCATATCGCTTACCGGCTTCCGCGTTGCTTGTGCCCGTGCATCCCGCGAGAAATGCGGCCCTTCCCGCGAGTGGTCCCGCCTCCGGCGAATGCGCGCGCCGGCTCCCGAACTCGACGATAGCCCTCCCTTTCGCGGCGAGGACGCATCGGGCGGCCTTTGACGCAATCGTCGTCTGGTAGGCGATTGTGGAAAGCAGGTATGTCTCGACGAGTTGAGCCTGGATCAGCGGAGCCCGAACAATAAGAATGGGTTCTCCCGCGAACACGGGCGTCCCTTCGGGAACGGCAAAGATATCCCCCTCGAAGCGAAGGTCCTTCAGATATGAAAAGAACTCCGGAGGGGTATTAACGAACTGCTTGAGCGACCGAAGATACTCGATCTCAGCAGTTTCAAACCGCAATCCAGTCAAGTATTCGACGGCTTGCTGAAGGCCGCCCGCCAGCAGAAAATTACGAGTTGCGGGAAGCTGGCGCACACTCAGCTCGAAGGTGGCGACATCTTCAGCTTTGCCGGCCATAAAGTAGCCGGCGGCCATCGTCAGTTCATACAGATCGGTATTTAGGGCCGACATCGAATCCAGTCTTTATTGTCGGTGATGCGGCTCAAGAGCCGTCGGGCTAGCCCAAGCCTCTTTGTAGTTCTGGAGCTGACAGCTGAGAGCTGACGGCTGAAAGCTATCTACACAAGCTGAGATTCTTTGGATGCGCCGGCGCCAGCCGCGGCATGTTGTGCTGCCGCGGGAATCGCGTGTTTCTCGGTTGCCGCATGCACACCGCGCTCTCCTCCACGGTCGTCAAACCGGCCGAAAATCATCTTTCCGGCGGTTGTCTGGAGCACGCTTGTCACCGTAATGTCGATGGTCCGGGAAATGTATCGCTTGGCGTTGTCGACAACGACCATGGTTCCATCGTCCAGGTACGCCACCCCCTGGTTGTGCTCTTTGCCCTCCTTTAGAACAAAGACCCGCATCGTCTCGCCCGGCAGAACGATGGGTTTTAGCGAATTCGCAAGTTCGTTGATGTTCAGAACTTCAACGCCATGCACCTGGGCAACCTTGTTGAGGTTGAAATCGTTCGTAACAATCCGGCAATGCTGCAGCTTAGCGAGCTCGATCAGCTTCAAATCGACTTCCCGCACAGTTGGCACATCGTAGTCCGCGAGCTGGATGTCGACGTTGGGCATTTTCTGAAGCCGCTGGACTACGTCGAGACCGCGGCGCCCCCGATTCCGCTTCATGGAATCAGAGGAGTCGGCTACCAGTTGCAACTCACGCAGCACGAATTGAGGGATCACGAGCGGGCCTTCCAGAAATCCCGACTCGGCGATATCGGCAATACGTCCGTCGATAATCACACTGGTATCCAGCAGTTTGACAGCCTGTTTTGTTCGCGGCTCGCCGCTAAATATAGAGAGGGCATTCAGGTTCAGGACGTCGGCTTTGGAGAACCCGATCAGCATGCCGAGATAGGTGCAGCAGAGGGGCACTGCCAGCTGCAGGAAAGGCCCGTTCACCCCGCCCCGAAACGAAGAGAGGGCGACCAGGACGGCAAGGAGAATGCCGATGACGCTTCCGACCAGTATGCCTGCCACGCCTGCGACCAGTTGCGGAAGAGAGACACGGCGGAGGCGCATTTCCAGGGCCACGACGAGGAGCCCGGCAACGACTCCTGTGGAAATTGCAAGGGGAACGGACAAGGTAAGAGGCCGGAACGCTCCTGCGAGAGCGCCGAGAATAGCGATAAACACGAGCCTGACGGCCAGAACATCCGTTTTATTAATACGATTCAAGTCTTGTTTCCTCTGACTATCGTTAGGCGCAAGTGCCCGTTCATGACGGTGATAAGGACGCAACCTCACTTCCGCGGACAACGTAGAAGTCCAGCGAAGTATATCACTCTTCAACGATTACGGAGCCGGGGAAAGATAGGGAACGGGCGGGGAACTGAGGGAGGGATGGATGGTGAACCCAGAGGAGCGCGCGATGGTTACAGAACCTTTGCGAGCTCCTCTGCGAAAACACTGCTGCCGGCTGGCGAAGAATGCCGCCGGTTATTCGAGGTTCTTCGTTCTTTGGCGCCCGCCTGATTCGGCATGTTTGTGTGTGGGCGCTTCGGCCGTTCTCCACTCGGGGCGGGCTTGGCTGCACCCTGCGCTTTGCCTTTCGGAGGTTGGGCAGGATTGGCACGCAGCAACCGGTCTTCCAGCGGGGCTCGGTCGAATCGTCGAATAATCGAACCCATCTCTTCCTGATTTGGTGCTTCGATAAAAGCGAATCCCTTGGATTCTTGCGTTTCGGGGTTACGAATCACCTTGACCGCATCAGCGACCAGGTTGTCTGCGGCAAGCCACGACTTGATATCGTCGGCCGTCACCCAGACAGGGAGATTTCCGAGGAATACCGTAAAACTCATTCGTTACTGTTGTTATCTCCGTTTGGGGAAGGTTTTTTTGAGGCTGGCCTCGGAGGAGGTTTTCCTGAGGAGGCTATCCACTACCATAACACAACAACCGCTGCGTGGTAAACAGCGATTTTTTGATAAAACTCTAAGGAAAATAAGTGTTTCCGGCACTGAACCTGCTCGTTCGAATGTCCTGTTTCTCTGCCACCGGAAACTGCCTCTTCGCCCCTGAAATGAAACTTGCGCCCGCTTGCTTTCTCGGATCATCGTTGTAGCTGATATGCCCAAAGAACTCAAAGAAGGCGACAAAGCTCCTGACATCTCGTTGATGACTGACACAGGTGAAAAGTTCCAGCTGTCCGGTCTGAAAGGCAAGAACGTCGTGCTCTACTTCTACCCTAAGGCCGACACGCCCGGCTGCACGAAAGAAGCTTGCGCATTTCGGGACACCTCGAAGAAATTCACAAAGGCGAACACTGTAATTGTAGGCGTCTCGCCGGACGGGGAGGACGATCAGGCTAAGTTCAAAACCAAGTTCGGGCTTCCCTTTACGCTGCTGGCCGACAGCGAGCACGCGGCTGCCGAAGAATACGGCGTGTGGAAGGAAAAGAACATGTACGGCCGCAAGTATATGGGTGTCGAACGCACGACATTTGTTATCGACAGCAAGGGCGTAATTAAACGAATATTTCCGAAGGTGAAAGTGGACGGCCACGCCGAGGAGGTTCTGGCCGCTATCGATTGAGCCGGCGGGTTCGAATGTGCCTCCTCGGCGCAGGCGTGAAAAGGGTGGAGAATAGGAACCGTGATATATGCCCGGCGCCCGCAAGTTACCCTAATCGCGGCGTTGATCGGTTTGGCTGCCGCCGCTCAAAACGCACCACAACAACAGGCCGGGCCGGTAATTCAGGCGAACGTCAGACAGGTTCTCGTGCCGGTTGTGGTGACCGACCAAAAGGGGCATCATGTTACGGACCTAAAGCCATCCGATTTCAAGGTGTTTGAAGATGGTATCCCGGAAGATATTGTCGCTTTCCGTACCGCGGCCAATCTGACGCGCCTCGAAGTAGCCAAAGCGGCCAGTGTTCCGAACGGGAGCGGCACTGAACAAACTCAGCCTTCGGGCACCCAGTCCGGTGCGGCGCGCCGAACGTATCTGATCTGCGTTGATTCGCTGCACTCGGCGTTTCCGAACATCAACCGGGTTCGGGAGGCGATTAGCAAGGTTCTGAAGCGAGAGGAAGGAGGAGACTCCCAATACGCGCTGATGACCCTTGGGCGTGAATTGAGAGTTGTCCAGAATTACACGCAAGACCCGTCAGCAATTGCGGAAGCCGCTCGGAGCCACGACTTTCAGAAAGCGATTATGGACAGCGAAGCCGCGAACACGGCCATTGCCGTTCAGCAATTCACCGAGCTGATGCGGAGCTACTGCGCCGCCTGCCCGTGTCAGAGCAACGGCGGCGGATCGGAGTTGCCGGTATGTACGTCGATCAAAGGCCGAATACAGGGGTTTCTGCTGAGCTATGGAGAGAGAACATACGCCCTGAACCTGAACTTTCTCCAGCAGCTCGACGGGTTGGTGAGAGCGACGGCAAATAAACCGAACACCCGGACGATCATTTTCATCTCCGACGGCTTCAATCGCTTCCCCGGCCGTGAATTGTATGCCATTCTGCAAGCCTATGCCCCGAAAGATCGAACCTTTGAGTTCAACCCGCGCGATACGGAACCCGAACTCGAGGGCATCCTTAGGTTGGCAACCAGATACGACGTGAAATTCTATACGCTCGACTCGCGCGGGCTGTACTCGGCTCCTTTCAATGCGGGCAACACATTCGATGCCAGCTCCACGCTCTCGACACCTGTGTCCATGGATTCGAGAAATCCGCCAACCCAAATCACAAGCGCGACGGAAACCGTAGACCATCAAGCGACAATCGTGGCCCGGGAGAACACAGATGTGTTGGCGCAGCTTGCCCGTGATACGGGCGGGTTGTTCTTCGAAAACAACAACGATTTGTCGAAGGGCATCGCCAGGGCGCTCGCGGATGCGCGTCAATACTACGTTCTCGCTTATGTGCCGAAGAACGAAGTCTTAGACGGGAAATATCGAAGAATCACGGTTGAGTTGAGCGGCAACAAAAAGTTCCGCGTCAACGCGAAAGCGGGGTATTGGGCCACGGAGAGGTAAGGCACTTGCCACCGATGAACACGGATGAACACAGATCGAATGCAAAAGGGTTATCGGCGCGCACCTGTGTTTATCTGCGGTTGCAATTCAGTTTTCGGCACCTCAGACCCCCTGCCTGAGGGCCGGGTATAATTGCGGCTGAACCCAATCAACTAACGTGAGGCGCTGAAATGCTGAAATCCCTGGCTTATGCGGTCAGAATGTTGCGCAAGGATCTAGGGTTTACCGCCGTTGCGATTTGCTCGCTGGCGATCGGGATTGGTGCGACGTCGGCGATGTTCAGCTTCGCCAACGCCATGTTGCTGCGGCCGCTTCCGGTATGGGAGCCGGGCAGGATTGCAGCGGTTACTACTACGAGTTCGTCGCCGTTTGGCGTCGATTCCGCGATCTCTTATCCGGATTACAAAGACTACCGCGATCGCAACCGGACTTTCTCGGGATTGGTGGCGGCCGTCTACAGCAATTTTGGATTCAGCCGCGACGCGACGAGTACTCCGAAAATGGCATTTGGGTTCTTCGTTTCGGGCAATTTCTTCCGCGTACTGGGAGTCGAACCGGCGCTGGGACGGGGTTTCCGCGACTCGGAAGACCAGGCCGTCGGCCGCGACCCGGTTGTCGTGCTGGGCCACGATTTCTGGGTCTCGCAGTTCGGCGCAAGCCGTTCCGTTATCGGTAACAGAATCCGGCTGAATGGCATCGACTTCACGATCATCGGGGTCGCGCCCGAGAATTTCACCGGCATCGATAATTTCATCCGGCCCACGATGTTCGTGCCGCTGGCCATGTCTCCGCGTCTCGGGAACGTGAACAACCTCGAGAAACGCGACGTCCGCTGGCTGGCCGTAAAAGGACGTTTGAAACCAGGGGTGGGCGTGGCGCAAGCGCAAACGGATCTTGCGGCCATTGCGACGCAGTTGCAGCAAACCTATCCACAAACGAATCGCAACCAGCGAGTAACTGTGCAGAGCGAGCTCGAGCTGCAAATCGCGCAAAATCCGCCCAACACCGCTTTAATGGCTATGCTGGTGATTCTTTCGCTTTGCGTCTTACTAGTAGCTTGTGCTAATGTAACGGGGCTGTTGCTAAGCCGTGCGCGCGCGCGATCCCGCGAAATTGCGATACGGCTGGCTATCGGGGCCGGACGCTGGCCGCTTGTCCGCCAACTTCTATTAGAGAGCGCGCTACTAGCTCTCGCTGGCGGCCTGGTGGGCACAGTTATAGCCTATGGCGGAGCGAGGTACTTCAGCGGCATCCCCATCCCATCCGATTTGCCAATTGTTTTCAACATTGACGTAGACCGGCGCGTACTCATATTTACGCTCGCTGTTTCGCTTATTAGCACGCTCTTGTTCGGCCTCGCTCCCTCTCTCCAGATCACGCGTCCGAATCTTGTGACGGCTCTCAAGGCCGCCGACGCCGATACTTCCGGAAAGCGCCGTCTGTGGGGGCGCAACTCGATCGTAGTCGGACAGGTCGCGCTGTCTCTTGTGCTGCTTATTGTTTCGGCGGTTCTGGTGCGGGGCTTCCAAAGTGAATTGGCGCAAGGCCCGGGCTATCGCACCGACGGGCTGTTCTTGACAAGCTTCGATACGCAACTGGTTCACTACTCGAACGACCAAACGAAGCAATTCTACAAGCAACTGCTGGACCGAACGCGCTCGGCTCCGGGTGTCAACGCTGCGGCTCTAACATCTGTTGTTCCCATGCTCGGAGGAGACGGCATCAATATTGTTCCAGAAGGCTATCAATTGCCTCGAGGCCAGCAGACAGTGATGGCCTTCAACGCGTACGTAAGCGACGGCTACTTTCAAACTCTGGGCATTCCCATCCTGCGCGGGCGCGGCTTCCTCGAGACAGATCAGGCAAAGACACCGCCAGTCGTAGTCGTCAACGAGCAATTTGCCAAGCATTACTGGCCTAAAGGCGATGCACTCGGCAAGCGGATCCATCTTCGCAGCGCGACCGGGCCGCTGGCCGAGGTGGTCGGTATCGCGAAAATGAGCAAATACTTTTGGATCGCTGAAGGCCCGATGGACTTCATCTACCTGCCCTACACGCAAGACGAGCGTTCGTCCATGATTATAATCGCGGGCTCGGTGGCGCCCGATGCTGCCATGCTTGCTCCGGTATTGCGCGAAACTGTTCGCTCGCTCGACGCGAACATGCCAGTATTCGATGTTCGAACCATGAAGGATTTTTACACCCAGCGCGCAGTAAAGACCCCCAACATGATTGCCGATAGCGTGGCCGGTTTGGGAGTGATGGGCCTTGTTCTCGCTATGGTCGGACTCTACGGCCTGATCGCCTATTCCATCAGCCGCCGGACCCGCGAGATCGGTATTCGAATGGCGATAGGTGCCGACCGGCAAAACGTGCTGGGCATGGTCCTGAGACAAGGGCTAACGCTAGGGGGAATTGGCATTGCGCTTGGACTGGTTGTTAGCTTCTTCGCCTGCCGCCTGATGACATCCGCCCTGTTTGTTGCATCCTTTAGCCACACCGATTGGGCGATGTTCCCGGTCATCTCGCTGCCGCTGCTTCTGATTGTCGTGCTGGCGGCTTACGGTCCGGCGCGGCGCGCTTCACAGATCGATCCCATGAAGGCGTTGCGCGAAGAATAATTTGCGCACGGTCTGGACGAGCGCTCTATTGGTTAGGGACGGCCGAATAGAATCCGGTGAGCCTTGCCGTTTCGAGGATATGGCCGTGCCTTCCCGCCTCGATTAGCGCGTGATACAGCGTCTCGGCATTGGGGGGAAAGTTCGTCGATGGAGAGAACAGTTGAAGATCGGTGTCGAGCGCGTAAACCGTAAACACGTAGCGGTGAACATATGGCGTCGCGGTCTTTGGCGGGCATGGCCCGTCGTAGTTCGGGTCGCCGAAATCGTTCACAATTTGACTGCCGTACGTGCTTCCGGCAATGCCGGCGTTTGCTGGGAGCCCGGTGGCAGAAGACGAGATGTTATACATGCCCCAGTGTGTAAAGGCAGCCGTCACGTCGTATAAAACGACAGCAAAACTGCGCGTGCCGCGCGGCGGATGCGTCCACGATAGCTCGGGCGATTGGTCTCCGCCCGTGTTCCATCGACGGAACAAGTGTTGGAACCGTTCTGCACGATATTGTCGATCATGCTGATCGGAAGAGTCGAATCGTTCTGAAACGTCATGCTGGTGAGTTGAAACGCGTCCTCGCCCGCCTGTGCATTCGTAACACAAGTTGGCGCCAAAACGCACAAAGAGAAGAAGGCAGGACCTATAAGCGAAAGTTTGTTACTAACGGATTTCATGAGCGGCCTCCCCACGCAGCAGAAAGTATACATCCAGACTGTGAGGGGCGGCCGAGGTGGTCTCAGAGGTCGGCGCAGGTCGAGGACCGATTAGCACAAACTCAAGACCGGAACAGAAATCGAGCCTGTTCTGCACGTGTCGGAAGAGCACACTTCAGTGAACCGCCCGCCACCGACAGATTGCTTCCGTGTGGCCAGTGATCCAGGAGCAATCCGGAAGCTGTGCCCCAGAGCATTGGTAAATCCTTGGCGACTACCGGCGGCCTATCGAACGCGATTCCGGGCGCATGTCGATTCGATCCCGGATCAGGCTTGATATCGAAACCTACTGATCGTGGTAGAAAGGAAGTACTCGACGAAGAGGACAGACCCCTCTGAGAGGTTCTCCCAGGCCGGAACGCCTTGCCACAGGCTGAATTCCGGTAAAGCGCATCACCAGTTCGCAGTAGTAGACGCCGGGCGAACAATCAGGATTATCCAAGATCATCTTCCCTGATGCCCGTCGGTTGGTCACTCAGAGGCTGGCTTGTGTGCAACGAGTTCACCATGATCGTCTACTATTGTTGGTAATCTAGGTATATGGCAAAGCCGACCGATCTCGTCCAAGGCACTCTTGATCTGTTGATCCTCAAGACCATCTCGCTCGAACCTAAACACGGCTGGGCGATCGCCAAGCGCATCCAACAGGTTTCACAAGAAGCTCTCCAGATCCAGCAGGGATCCCTGTACCCGGCGCTACACCGTCTGGAGCAGCAGGCCTGGATCAAGGCCGAGTGGCGCACGACCGAGACTGGGCGAATGGCAAAGTTCTACTCCCTTACGCGTTCGGGACGGAAGCAACTGGAAAGGGAATTGGCGAACTGGGTTCGTCTGTCGACGGCCATCAACATAGTGGTCCAGGAAGCTTAGCAATGCGGATTCTAGACAAAGCCCGTTTGCGGCTTCGATCGCTGTGCCGGCGTCCGAATGTCGACTTCGAGCTCGACGCCGAACTTCGTTTCCACCTGGATCAGCTCATTGAAGAGAAGATTTCATCCGGTATGCCGCCCGAGGAGGCCCGCCGGGCCGCGCAGCGCATGATCGGAGGCATCGCGCAATACAAGGAGGAGTGCCGGGATATGCGCCGCGTAAACTTTGTCGAGGATCTTGTACAAGACGTACGTTACACGATTCGATCTTTAGCGAAGAGTCCAGGGTTCACAGGAGTTGTCGTCGCCACCCTGGCGCTTGGGATCGGAGCAAACACTGCCATCTTTACGATCGTGCATGGAGCGCTGCTGCGGCCACTCGACTATCCAAAACCCGATCAGCTGATGTATTTGACGGCAGAAGCTCCGGCCATTGGGGGTACCCGAAGTGCGCTCTCTGCGCCAGAGTACATCGAGTTCCGCCAGATGAACCGGTCGTTCGCGGAGGTTGGCGCTTATTCGACCGGCGGCGCGGCGTACACAACCGGCGAGGTCAACCTCACGGCCGGGGATCGACCTCTTCGGGTGCGCTCGATCTCTGTCGATGCACATTTGCTCAAGGCGCTCAGTATTCAGCCGGAGCAGGGACGCTTCTTTAGTGACGAAGAGACCGCGCGTTGGACCGGGACGCTACCGCCACCGATCGCAATTCTCTCCCACGAATTGTGGCGAACAGTGTTTGGAGGACGACCGCTCGTTGGGCAAAAGGTGGAAATCGACGGCCGTCCTGACGAAATCGTTGGCATTATGCCACCCGGGGCCGACGTCATGGATCACCACACGCAGGTTTGGTTGCCCCTCTGGCTACACCCGAATATGGCCCGGCAACGAGAGGCCCATGTCGTCTACATCATTGCGCGACTGAAAAACGGCGTCACTGCTAAGGTGGCACAGACAGAGCTGAGCGCATTTCTCGAAAACTGGGGCGATCGTGTCGGCACGACAGAACATGTGCCCACGAACCGTCCCCTGCGCTCAGTAGACCACACCCTGCAGTTGCGGTCGTTACAGGATGCGATCGTTGGGGATGCCAGCCGCCCGATCTGGGTTCTGCAGGCCGCCGTGGGATTCGTGCTGCTCATCGTCTGCGCGAATCTTGCGAACCTGGTAATGGCTCGCGCCGGTTCACGTAGACGTGAGTTTGTACTGCGCACTGCTCTCGGCGCCAGCCGCGGCAGACTGCTCCGGCAGTCGTTAACCGAAGGTGCGGTGATGTCCGGAGCCGGTGGCATTCTGGGTCTGTGGCTAGCCAGCGCTGGCGTGCGGGCGCTGATCCGTGCTTACCCGACTAGCATCCCACGGACGAGTGACCTTACGATTGATTTGCCCGTTCTGCTGGTTGCGCTCGGCGTCTCGACTGGGACTGCCCTGCTTTTCGGATTCGTGTCGCTCGGGCGACGGAGAACGAGTAGCATGATGACTGCACTCAAGGAGGGCACAAGGGGTACTAGCGGTGCCTGGCGTCATTACGCCCGTCGTGGACTTGTGATAGCCCAAGTCGCTTTCGCGGTGATGCTGGTTATCGGAGCGGGTTTGCTAGTTCAGACAGTCTACAACCTCACGAGGATCGATGCAGGATTTGACCGGTCGCGGCTGGTGACCTTCTCCATGACGTTGCCAATGGCGAATTCAGAACCCGTCACACGCGCGCAGGCATATCAACGTGTCCTCGATAGGCTTCGCTCCGTCCCGGGCGTACAGGGAACGGCTGCCATGTCGGGTCTGCCGCCGAATCGAACTCCAGATGCGATCTCTACTCATATCGAGAACTACACCTCCGACGATGGAAAGCACTTTGCAATCATCGACTACTACCAATTCGTCATGGGCGACTATTTCGGGACAATGGGCATCCCGATCGTCGCCGGCCGCGGCTTCGAGCGAACCGACAACGCGTCCCAGGGCAAGGTGGTCATCGTCAATGAGACTTTGGCGAAAAGGATATGGAAGGGGCAGAACCCGATTGGCCATCGTCTGCGGCCTCCGGGTGGGTCGTTTGGCGCTAGCGATGATGTCTGGCATACGGTGATCGGAGTAGCCAAGGACGTCAGGCAGCGCGGGGTGGAGCGCCCGGCAGGAACTGAACTTTACGTATCCCTTGACCAGCACGGCGTCGCTCCGCCGAGTATGAACGTGGTGATGCGGACGACGCTGCCACCGGCCGCGCTGTTAGGGACAATCGAGCGAATGGTGCGGGAAGTGGACCCCGCGGTTCCCGTCGTGCGGCTTCGCGACATGGATTCGGTGTTCGCCGAATCGATTCGCCGGCCGAGACTTCTGGCGCAGCTATTGGGCGCTTTTGCCGGACTGGCGCTGCTATTGGCAGCCATCGGCACTTACGGTGTGCTCTCCTACATGGTTACCGAGCGGCGGCGCGAGATCGGCATTCGGGTCGCCCTCGGTGCAACTCGCTCCCACGTGCTCACGCAGATTATGAAGCAAGGGCTTCAGGTGACGGCGTTGGGTGTCATCATTGGCCTTGCAGGCGCACTTGCCGTAAATCGGCTGATTGTGTCCCTGCTGTTTGGTGTGCAGCCGACAGATACCGTGACGATCGCCTTTGTGATCGCGACGATTATGGCCGTGGCGGTCGTCGCCAGTTGTCTCCCGGCGTGGCGGGCATCGCGGCTAGACCCGAACGTCGTGCTCAGAGATGAGTAACAGCTGAGATGCTCTCTTACGCATACGCTATTTTCCTGGGTGGATCGCTACAGGGAAGTTGAGGCCTGTGAAACCACGCGTCCGAAAGCTGGCGTTGAAGAGGGGACCGATTACCCGCGATCAACGGCCCAGGGTTTACTTTCCGAGTAGCTCCTGGATTGTCGGCAACCCCGAAAGAGCGTTCTCGTCCTGTCGGGGACGACACAGCTATTTCGGGAAGCGGCAAAGCAGCGCATTCGGTCCCCTTACGGCATCAGGTTAGCGCTCATAGGCCGAGGGATTGCTCCGCGCGCAACGGCTATGATCGTGAAGAGGCCGAAATTATGAGCCGCTTCCCGGGCGTTGATTATCTCGCGATCGATTCGCTGTTCAGCGAGCAGGAGCTTCTCGTCCGCCAGACCGCGCGCCAGTTTGTGGATGAAGATGTTCTCCCGGTTATCCGCGATGCCTATAACGATGGGGAATTTCCAGCGGATCTGATCAGCGATATGGGCGAACTCGGCTTCTTCGGAGCAAATCTGGAGGGGTATGGCTGCGCGGGCCTTAACAACGTGGAGTACGGCCTGATCATGCAGGAATTGGAACGAGGCGACTCGGGGCTTCGCAGTTTTGTTTCGGTGCAGGGCGCGCTCGTGATGTATCCGATCCATGCGTACGGATCGGAGGAGCAAAAACAACTCTGGTTGCCGAAATTGCAGTCGGGCGAAGCGATCGGTTGTTTCGGATTGACGGAGCCTGGCTTTGGATCGAATCCGGGTGGAATGACGACCAACGCGATCAAACAGGCAGACCGCTGGGTTTTGAATGGCGAGAAGACCTGGATTACAAACGGGGGCCTCGCCGATGTCGCAGTTGTTTGGGCCAAGACGGAGGAGGGCGTCCGGGGCTTTTTGGTTGAGCGCGGAACTCCCGGTTATTCGACCTCCGACATTCACGGCAAGCTCTCGATGAGAGCCTCTGTCACTTCGAGCCTGCATTTTTCCGATTGCACGATCCCCGAGCAGAATCAGCTTCCGTGCGCTAAGGGTTTGAAAGCCCCGCTCGGGTGTCTGACCCAGGCGCGTTACGGCATCGGCTGGGGCGTGATCGGCGCAGCGATGGATTGCTATGAAACGGCGAGGCGCTACACGCTCGATCGGAAACAGTTCGACGACCGGCCGATTGCGACTCATCAACTCGTCCAAGAGAAGCTGGCTTGGATGATCACGGAAATATCCAAAGCGCAGTTGCTCGCGCTGCACGCCGGCCGGCTGAAGGACCAGGGCAAAGCGGAACCCGCGCATATTTCCATGCTCAAAAAGAATAACGTCTGGATGGCGCTTGAATGCGCGCGGCTGAGCCGCGATCTGCTGGGCGCCAACGGCATTATGGACGAGTACCCGATCATGCGGCACATGTGCAACCTGGAAACGGTTAAGACATACGAGGGTACCGATCATATCCATACCTTGGTGATAGGCGAGAAAGTGACAGGTCTCTCGGCATATCGCTAGAAATGCTGCGACCAAATTTACGGTTGCAGAGTCAAACTCCAGAGGCTCATTTAATCTCGAAATCAGCGAGGCGAGCGATTGCCGGAGCAACAAACTCTGACACAGGAGCGGGCCCAAAGTCAGGCGTGGCGGCCCAAACATAACCAGTGGGCGATTGCGCTGACGGTGACGTTGGCCACCTTTATGGAGATTCTCGACACATCCATCGCCAATGTGTCTCTGCCTCACATCGCCGGATCACTTGCGGCTTCACAAGATGAAGCCACATGGGTGCTCACGAGCTATCTCGTGTCGAATGCCGTTGTCCTGCCGTCAAGCGCCTATTTCGCGTCGATACTCGGCCGGAAGCGTTTTTATATGACGTGCGTGGCGCTGTTTGGCGCGAGTTCATTCTTGTGCGGGATTGCTCCGTCGCTTCCGCTGCTGTTGTTCTTCCGCGTGCTGCAAGGGGTGGGCGGCGGAGGCCTTGCTCCGAGCGAACAATCGATTCTGGCCGATACATTCGAGCCAGCCAAGCGCGGTCAGGCGTTTGCGCTATATGGTTTTGCGGTGGTGACGGCTCCCGCGATCGGGCCGACCCTCGGGGGCTGGATTACCGACAACTACGATTGGCGCTGGATTTTCTTCATCAATATTCCGGTTGCCATTGTGTCGCTGATGCTCACTAACCGGCTGGTGGAAGACCCGCCGCACATCGCCGAAGAGGCGCGCAAAACGAAGCGGGCGGGCTTTAGCATGGATTTCCTGGGCTTTGGGCTGGTGGGGCTCGCGTTCGGATCGCTCGAAGTGATACTCGACAAGGGCCAGGAGGATGACTGGTTTGGATCGAGCTTTATTACGGCTTTCTTCTGGCTAGCCGTCATGGGCGTACTGGGGTTGATCGTTTGGGAGATGCGGCAGATCCGGCAGCGCAAGCGCCCGATTCTCGATCTCACACTGTTCAAGAACAGAACGTTTGCGCTGTCGTTCCTGATGATGTTCATCATCGGAGTGGCACTCTATGGCACAACCGTATTGATTCCGCAGTTGCTTCAAACACTGATGGGCTACACAGCAGAAAAGGCCGGGATGGCGCTGTCCTTTGGAGGGCTGACGACGATGGTGTGCATGCCGATTGTCGGAAAGCTGATCGGTCGCGTGGATGCCCGTTATCTCGCCGCATTCGGATTCTGCGCCCTGGCGGTTTCGCTGTTTCACATGACGAGCCTCGACTTGCAGATGAGTTTCTCGTATGCGGCAATGTTGCGCATCTATCAGGCGTCCGGTCTCGCGTTTCTGTTCATTCCCATCAACACGCTTTCGTACACCGGTATACCGATGCAGAAAAACAACGATGTGTCGGGCCTGATCAATCTCGCCCGCAATATCGGGGGAAGCACGGGAACGGCGATTTTCACGACGCTTCTGGCCCGGCATTCACAAGTCCACCAAAACTTTTTGATTGAGCACGTTTCGAGGATCAATCCTCTGCTGCAGCCGAGGCTGGACGGATTGTCGCGGCAGTTCATGACCGCGGGTTCCGGCATGACGGAGGCTAGTAACCAGGCGATGGCCCAGGTTTATCGCTCCGTGCAGCAACAGGCTGCGGTTTTGGCTTACCTGGACGTTATACAGTTTTTTGCAATCGCGGCTTTGTGCATGATACCGCTCGTATTTCTGATGCGCCGCACGCGGGCAGGCGGGGGCATGGCGCACTAGCCGATGTGGCGCACGCTTTAGCGTGCTGGAGCGAGCTTCAGCTTGCTCTACCCAACCGTGGGCTGAAGCCCACGGCGGCACGCTTTAGCGTGCGCCACAGAGGCGTCACACGGCTTCTTTGAATTGCTCTTCAGCGACTACCCCGCCCCCACTCTTTTCCAAAGCCAATGACAACGCCAGTAACGAAGAATCCGAACCGGCCTCGGCATCGTGGAAGCGAGGTACGGAGTCGCAGAAGGCTTCGACGATCCGCGCGTCGCGCCAGCCCGTTTTCGTTTCCTCACGAAGCACGTTGATGGCGTAATCGGGGGAAAAAGCCGGCTTGTACGGCCGATCGGTTGTCAGGGCGTCGTAGATATCGGCTACTTGAACAATGCGCGCGAGCAGCGGTATTTCGTCTCGCTGGAGACCATCCGGATATCCGCTCCCGTCCCATCGCTCGTGATGGCTGCGGACGATAGGCAAAACGTCCGCGAGCATTTTCATGCCTGAGCAAATGCGCTCGCCACAGGTTGTGTGGTCTTTCATCACCAACCACTCTTCGGGCGATAGCGGGCCGCGCTTGAACAGAATCCGGTCCGGGACCGCGATCTTGCCAATATCGTGCAGGAAGGCGCCGCGCTGTAAGGTGACCAGTTCGTCCGGTAAGAGGCCGAGCGAAGAGCCGAGCGTTGAGCAGAGCAGGGAAACGCGCTGGCAGTGGCGGCCGGTCGCAGGATCGCGCGCTTCTACGGCTTGCGCCAGCGATAGAAGAACCGATTCGAGCTCGTCCGCTGATTCGATCAACCCCCGTCTTCGCATCACCGATTGCACTCTCGCGCTCAGCACCAGGCCGCTCAGCGGCCGCATGAGGAAATCGTCAGCTCCCGCGGTAATACTGGCCGCTTCCTGAGCGGCGTCGCCGGCGCCAGCGATCAGGATAATGGAAACAGAGCGAGTTCGATGATAGCTTCGCAGAATCGAACAAAAGCCGGGACCACCGAGTTCGGGTGTCCTGAAATCAACCAGGACGAGATCGACCGCCAGATCGGACAGGAGCAACAGCGCCTCGCCGCTTGTCGACGCTTCCACAATCTCGTAGCTTTGGCCGAGTAAATTTTGGAGCTCGGAGCGATTTGACTCGGAGGGATCGACGACGAGCACGCGCCTTGCCGCGTGTCCGTTCAATGGCGCCGCGTGAGGCAGGGCGAGACGTGAGTGTAACGAGTGTGCCGAGCTGGCGGGAAATTTGTGTTTGGCAAACAGGTGGTCCGACATATTCCAAACGGTCTATCGGAACGCCTGCCGGACGCCTTTAACGTCCAAGTTTTCCCGCTAGGGTGTTACCCGCTAGTACTTTGATGTTCTTTCGCCCCATTGGGATCGCTGGAGTATTTTTCGGCGAGGTCCGGGCGAACCTTTTTGAGAATACTGCTGGCCACTCGTTTTCCGTGGTTGAATGCCTCGGCATAGATTTGCTCGCGCTCTTCTCTTGTATAGGTGTAGCCAACTCGATAAAGTCTTTCCAAGGAACTACCGATAAGTTTGGTAGCGGCATAGGCGATTCCGGCCTTCGGAATTAGTCCTCCGCCAAACGGGATTTTGCCGACCAATTGCCGGGCTAACGCCCGCCATCCAAAGGCGCTGCCGATTACCATGGCGATTTCGCGCTTTTGTTCGCGGTAGCCCGCGTTCCGGTCGGATGCGCCGGCGATGAGGAACGCCATCTTAATCTGGTTGGCGGTCAGGACGGCGGTATCGGAAGCAAACTCCGTCATGGCCCAGGGAAGTTCAATCAAGCTGGGAATGATGTCGGGCAAAGCCGTCGCCATTGAGAAGATTGCGTTTTCGCGGCAGGTTGTCCGGATGATCAGGTCAACGTAAGGCATTCGAAAGGGTGGAAATGTCTTGGCAAGCGGAAGCGCTATCGACTGGTCGAAATTCTCGAGCACCCGCTCGACCATACGTTCCGGCCGGCTCGAGTGAAACACCAGCGCGCGGCTTGGCGCAAGAACACTCTCGTCGTAGATAGCCAAATCGAATTCGAGAACCTGCCGCGGGTCCGGCCCTCGGTGCAGAAGCGTTAGCGCCTGGCTACGCCGGGCGGGGCTCAGATCCTGCACGAAAAATTCTTCCATCCGCGCGTAGTCGCCCGGGGTTGCGGCGTACAAACCGATTTTGAGATCGCGTTCGCCGAGCGCGCGAACCTTGTGAGGATTTAACGTCTGGACAGCTTTTCGTATGTGCTGCAGCGCCGAAACATTCATTGCCATCTCCGCTGGGACTGCGGCTTTTCCGAGCCACGAAGCCGGAAAGCGACTTTGAGCCCCTGCTGCCATTCTAGATTCAACCCCACCCGTTCTGTTTCGATCGTGGGGTCGAAATAGCTCAGAATAATCTCATTGCTTGGGTGAAAGCGCACCGCGGGCGCAACCAGTAAGAGCTTGGGTGGAGTTCGCTGGACAGTGATTCCCCGAAAAAACTGATCAAGTTCTCCCGTACGGATATGCCACTCCGCTCGCATCCAGTAATCCAGCGCCTGCAGAGGGAGATGGATGTCTTCGCCCGTTTTGAGTTCAATGACCGCTACTCTTCCGTCCGTCGAGGCGCTCAGAAGATCGATCATGTCCCGGTCGGCGGCTGCAAATGTAATTACTTGTGACCAGACGGGCTGGCCTTCGAGGGCTGGATCGATGACGCCTGCGTGATTTCTGACGCTCGATTCAAGCCAATTTTCCGGTTGCGAACGGAACAAAGGATGTTCGCGGTTTGGGGCGGCTGGATTCCGAATCGACGCAAGGGCGGCGGCAAGAGACTCAACTTCGGCAAAGCTTGCGGATGCGTGCCGGGCGCTCGAATCAAGTCCACAGTAGATCTGCTCTTTTCTGACCTGGGCGAACTCGAGGCCATGGCAGCGCAGACTCAAACCGGCTTCAGAATCCTCTATCGCTTCGACGCCGTACCGGTCGCGAAGATGGTCTAGAAGAGCCTGGAACTTCGGCGCAGGCGGATTCGAATATCGCGGGACGATGTAGGTGTCCATGTTCCCCAGGTCGGAGGCATCAATTTCGCCGGCACTGCCATGCTCGTTATAGCGGAATAGCCGGACCGGAACGCGCAGCCATTTGAGACGAAGAGCGGTGACGTTGCCGGCCGCGCCAGGAAGAAAGAGCGCCAGCGGAACCCTCGGCCGATTGTGCTCGTTTCCGGAGACATGATCGTGCCACAGCAACGCGAAGCTGAGAAATTGGGTCTCATCTGCGATCGAGGGGCAGGCCAGGGCCGCTATCCGGCGCTTGCCCTGTTCGAGCACGGCCCGCGGATACTTTGGCGAAAGCGACTGCGGCAGACTCATCTCCGTGCTCAGCGAGCGCACCGTCCAGCCTGGAAACTGCCGGTTCAGCATACGGCGAAACGCTTCCGAGAAGCTTTGCCGGCCGCCCGTCACGAGCCTGTTAACCGAGCGTGGATGATCGAGATCGAGAACGTTCAGGCGTCCCGCGACTCCTCCGAATCGCTGAATCGTGCAGACCAGGAGGCCGGGTTTTCTCGCTTCAATCCCGGTAATACGCCGGTTGATGCTGCGGTACTCCGGCCATGCGGAAAAGAAAAGGCTGCCGTGCCGGACTTCCCACAAGTGCTGACCGGGAATCAGCGGCAACGGTTCATCGCCCACTTCGACCACGGCCGGATTCGAACAGCGGCCGAGGAATTCCTCTATTTCCGTCAGCAGTCCGTTCACATCTGGAACGGGTACTCTGGATATCTCACTCTTATGATGGTGGTTTGCCAACGAATGACCTTAGTCTGCGGACTCGTCTCGAACAGGTCGAACACAGGATCAGCGCTGCTCTTGCGCGCGCGGGACGGGAGCGCGGCCTATTAACATTAGTGGCGGTAACCAAGAAATTCTCTTCGGGCCGGATTCGAGAGGCGTACGAGTTAGGCATTCGGGACTTTGGCGAAAATTACGTTCAGGAGTTTGCCGGCAAACGCCACGACCTGGAAGATCTGGAAGGCTGCCGGTTTCACCTGATTGGCCATTTGCAGTCCAACAAGGCGAATTTGGCGTCCAGTTTGTTCCAGGTGATCCATACGATCGATTCGGCGAAACTCATTGAACGTCTCGAGCGCGCCTGCGAACAATCGGACCGCCGTGTGGACGCTTTAATTGAAGTGAAGCTTTCCGCTGAGGGTACTAAAACCGGCGTCAGTTTCGAGGAGATCCCTCAGCTTCTTGCGGCCGCATCGAAATGCGCCTACGTTCGCATAACGGGTCTGATGACGATGCCGCCGTGGTCGGAAAATGCAGAGGAGTCGCGGCCCTATTTCCGCCAGCTTTCTGAACTGGCTTCCCGGTATTCGCTCGCCCAGCTCTCGATGGGGATGTCGAACGATTTTGAAGTCGCGATTGAAGAGGGTGCGACAATCATCCGCGTGGGGACGGCGATTTTCGGTGCTCGGCCAAAGCCTGCCGGTACGGGCCAGTGAGATCCCTATTACGAGATGAAAGGGCGGCTGGGGCCGGCTTTCTTCTCTTCGTGCTGTACATGGCCAGGCCGTTTGCGCTGGGTGCGCAAGCATCCGCCCATCCCGAAATGCCGGCGACCCCGCTTCCTAGTTTCATCGAGTTTGAGAACGTAGGAATTCGGATGCGAGACGGCGCGATCCTCCGAGCGGACGTGTATGTGCCGCCGGGCAGCGGCCGATGGCCAACCATCCTGGTTCGTACGCCCTATAACCGTCACTCCGATACGACACGCGGATATCGCGTGTTCACAGAGCATGGATACGCGGTCGTAACCGAGGACGTGCGGGGGCGATATGGTTCCGACGGCACGTTTGGTTCGATTGAACAGGAGGGTCCGGACGGGAACGACACCATCAACTGGATCGCAGCCCAAGCATGGTCTAACGGCCGCGTAGGGATGGCGGGAGCTTCCTATGTGGGTATTGTTCAATGGTGGGCCGCCGTCCAGCACAACCCGCATCTGCTGGCAATCTTTCCGCTTGTCTCGGGCGACGACGAATACATGGACCGCTACTATTCGCCGGGCGGCGCATTACAGTTGGCGCACCGGCTCGTGTGGCTCTCTGAAAACCTGACGCCGCGCGGCCTTCCACGACCGCCGTTTGCCGCCTACATCCGGCACCTGCCGCTCGGAACCTCGGATATGGCGGCTACAACGCTGAAGCTCGAGATGTGGCGCGTTCCCCTCAATCATCCCTCGTACGATCAATTCTGGCTGGCCCTCAGCGTCCGGAATCAATTGCCGGAAATAAGCGCGGCAGTTTCGTCGATGGGAGGCTGGTTCGACAATTACGTAGAGAGCGATCTCGACGCGTTCTCGCATCTGGCAAAGCGCGGGATGCCGGTCGAAACCTGGATTGGTCCGTGGTCCCACACGTTGATGCGCAAATACTCGACAGTCGATTTCGGTCCTATGGCAATGCCCCGTGTCAGGGCTCTTCAACTAGCGTGGTTCGACCGCTTCCTGAAAGTGCCGGTTGCGGCCAGTGGCCAACCGCCGCTCCCCGTACTGCATATCTTCGTCATGGGACCGAACGTGTGGCGCGACGAACACGAGTGGCCGTTGGCTCGAACCCGGTATACGCCGTTCTACCTCGAGAGTGGAGGCCGCGCGAATACGGCCAACGGCGATGGGGAGCTTACCGGCAGGTTCCGTAACGGCGAACCTCCCGACCACTTCATCTACGATCCCTCTGATCCCGTGCCGACCACGGGAGGCGCAGTGTGTTGTAATCCGAGACTACTGCCCGCCGGCCCGTTAGACCAATCGGCGGTCGAGCGCCGGAAAGATGTTCTTGTGTACACATCGCCGCCATTACGCGACGATCTGGAAGTGACTGGCTCGGTCGGTGTGACGATCTATGTGGCGACGTCTGCGAGCGATACCGATTTTACGGCGAAGCTGGTGGACGTGTTCCCGGATGGGCGTCCGTTGCTGGTTACCGATGGTATTGCGCGGCTCCGCTATCGCGTGTCATTGGCAAAACCGGTGTTCGTCAAGCGTAACGTGCCTTATCAGATCCACATCGATGCGGGCGTAACCAGTTGGGTTTTCGCGGAAGGGCATCGCATCCGGCTCGAGATTTCGAGCAGCAATTTTCCGCGCTATGACCGCAACCTGAACTCGAGTCGTCCGAATGCGAGCGAGTCCAAAGTTAGCGTTGCGATGCAGACGGTGATGCATGATCAGAGATATCCGTCAGTTGTGGTACTCCCAGTGATTCCCCGAGTGAGAACTTCCACTTCGGCTTTAGACTCACATTCGCGAGTGCCTAGAACCGCCATCGGAGCACATTGACCCTTGTGGCCCTACCTGATTACGTTTGAACTGTCCGACCGCGCGCGTCGCGAGCCAGCTCTATCTGCCGTGTTGCGGGATATGGGAGCTGTGGCTCTCACCGCTAGTGCGTGGCTAATAACCTCCGATTGGAACGCGTGTGCCATCCTGGAACAGCTCCGCCCGATAGTCGGGAAGGACGACCGGCTCCTGGTGTTGGAAATCAGCGAAGACATCGCCGCACTTAATTTGAAGCACCCTATGCTAGCCGCTGCGACGCTCGTTTCTGAAGTTCAGAATTGATGGATGGCCAAAGCGGGCCCGGAAGGCGTTAACTGAGACATGGGACAGCTGTTCGCCCCAGCATGTTTCAAAGGGCTGTTTTCCGATCAACGCTAATGGTTTCGCAGTCCAAGTGGTTTGCGAACACCAGTGAAGCGGGTCAGATAGCGTGTCGAGGTGCAAGAAAACCGGGTGCTCTATGAAAAGTCTTTCTTCTCTATTATGCGAACCGCTATTGCAAGCAGGCCGAGCGCAAATAATGCGATTGTGATAAGTGCCAGTGAAGGCATCGGCCCCGTCATGGTATCCGATCGCAAATAAGCCATTTCGTCCCCACTCATAATGTTGAAGAGGTCGAAAGAGAAAGATGGTCTACTGGTCTCGAAGTTCAGTAACAGCGAGTATGCCGCGAGCGCGATAAACGCGACTACAGCGGGTGCGTATTCACCAGGCACCACGCTTGACATCAAAAAACCTATTGCAAATATGACCGAGCCACAAACGACCCATAGGAAACTGAACTCTAGCGACTGGCAAAAACTATACGATTGATTGACCAACAATGATAGGCTCGGGACAAGCATCGCTGGGAATAAGGCCCATACCGCCGTCTCGAGGAGCCCAACTGCTGCCCTTACTCCAACGATCTGCCATCGGGTGACTGGAAGCGCAAGCGTAAAACCAGCGGTTCCGTGAGCCCTTTCTCGAAGCAGACCCCCTAGCCCAAAGCCATAAAACAAGCATGACAAAAATGTTTCGGACGAGACCGGCATAGATGATTCGCCAAATGTAATGGGTGTATCTCCAATAGTGATGCGCTCTCGCGGCTCGATCAATTTCGGCTTTCTCTCGAAGTACGTATAACGTGCAAAACATTGCCAAAGCGAGCGCGCCCAGAAGAAACACAAGCCGGCTCTCGCGCCAAGCTTTGTACCAGAGCATCACACCTCCTCGCTTACTGAATCCAAGAATAATTCTCGGAGACTTACCGGCGCGATCTCGACCGAGACGGCGTGCAAACTGCGAGCACATTCTGCGACGGCGTCGGCATTACAGCTGGTCATCAGTATTAGTTGCCGGCCGCTAATGCGCCTCTTCCATATCCCTGGAATGCAGAAGGCGCTTTCGGGTGGCTGACAGTCAAATCCGACGGTGACGCATCGATAATCCTCTCTCATTTGTTCCAGAGGCAGATCCATTACCAGCTTGCCGTGATCGATAATGCACACTTGGTCTGCAATTCGCTCGATCTCCGCGATCTGATGAGTAGAGAAAAACACCGAGGTCCCCTCTTCCGAGGCTGCCACCAGCGCGTGAAGAAGTTCCTCAATCGAAACCGGATCCAGTCCTTCGCTTGGTTCGTCGAGAATGAGCAATTCTGGATGGCGAGCCAGCGCGAGAAGAAGTGCCAGTTTCGTCCGCATTCCCTTGGAGAGGGTTTTCACCGCCCGAGAAGGAGCCAGACCATATTGTTTTACCAGCATTCGTTCCACGTCAGGTCTCCAATCGGAGTAGAAGGATCGAGTGAAGCGGATCACTTGTCCTACTGTCATGTACGCGTATAACGGTTTCTCCTCGCCTACGTATGCAACGTGTCGCCGGATTTCGCGATTCTGTCTTGGGTCGTTGATCCGCCTGCCGAGCACGGTCGCCGTCCCCGAACTAGGGTGGACCATGCCCAGTAGCTTCTTGAGCGTCGAGCTTTTACCAGCTCCATTGCGACCCAAGAAGCCAGTGATTCGGTGGCGAGCTACCTCCAAATTCAGACCCTTAACGGCTTCGAGCTCGCCATAGCGTTTGGTCAGAGCCTCAGCTTTGATGACAAGCCTGCTGTTTATCATTTCCTCTCAACTTGCGCACCATAAAAAAGCTCTGCTTCAAAAAACCTGTGGATCGCCTGGCTTGAAAATCCTTCCTCGTGGAGGCTTTCCACAAGTTTCCGTACACGATTCTGAGCAGCTTGTACCTTCTCGCTCCGAGATTTGACGCCACACTTCGCGCAAATGTAAGCGCCCGAGCCGTGGCGCAGTTCCAATATCCCCTCGTGCTCCAGTTCCGTGTAAGCTTTCGCAATTGTGTTATGGCTGACCACCAATTCTTGGGCCAACGTTCGGATGCCGGGCATCAAATCGCCATGTTTCAAAACGCCGGTCTCGACCGCGTGCCGGATCTGTTGCATGATTTGCAGGTACAGCGGCTGCCCAGCGGCTGAGTTTACTCGAAAAACCACAAAACAAGTGTACCACTGTTACCGTACAGAGAAGTCTGTCGGTAACTGTAACCATGATTGCTACTCCTTGCGGTATTGGCAATGCAACTTCTCGCTCTCAAACGAGCTCGCCAGCAGGGACCGGCTAATCACTCGCCGGTCTGGCCTTCGGTGCTTGCGAAGTGGAAAGGAACCGGCCAATGTTCCTGGGTAAGGGCTCTAGCGACGCAAAGCAGTATTCTTTTTTCATTCGAAACGGATCTTTGCGGAGGGTGAAGGCCCAGCCCGAGAGATCGGAACTTGGCGAGTGACGCTCCGTGGTGGGTCTTCACGCCCAGCCTGATTCTCGTTATCGCATTGCCTGAAGCGGAAAACAACAGCGAACCGGGGTAGTTCCACTGAACCGGCTGCCGCGCTGGTGTCCAGTTTGTGAAGCTGCCACGATCATCGGTCATGGTAAGCGGCTCCGGCAAGGCCGCCCGGCCATGAAGTTCGGCGTCATTCGCCAGCCTACTTCCGACCTGGCACGAAGTCCCTTCCGGATCATCGAGCGGACCACCAACCATGAGGTGGAATGGGTCAATCATTTTCTCGATCGCGAGTGCCTGCGCCGCGTGACGCACACTACCCTGTATAGCTATGCGTATCACTTGTATAGCTATGCGTATCACTGGCTGCATTTATTCGCTGGTGGGAAAGTGTGCACCATACCGATGCGATCTCGGAAAGCGCGCTCACGGAATCTTCCCTCAAAGGACGAGCTCGCGACGCCCGCATGACACTAGCCGGATTGCGCTCCCTGTTCCGTCATCATCGCCAGACTACCGGCGTCTCGCTCGCCAACCCGCACCGCTTTCGGCACACTTTCGCTTCCGATATGGTCCGCGCCCGGCGTCAGCCTTCCCGCGCTCATGCAGTTGATGGGGCACGCGAACGTCCAGACCACGATGGTGTACGTCGAAGCCCCCGCTGGAGGTTTACCAGCAGTACACCCGCGCTGTGGCCCAGCTCATACGGCCGGTTCCCGGGACCTCATCGTGAACCCCTCGCGCCACGCTCCTCTGGAACACCCCTGGTTCCGCTATTCGAGCGAGCCGTCGACTCCCTCAGTGCCGCACTCTGTTCTCAGTCAGCTCGTCAATATCGCGGCACAGCGCGCCACTTCCTGACCTATCTGAGCGAGGAGTATCCCAAACTTCGCGGGCTCGATCAGTTGCGGCGTGACCCTCATATCCTCGGCTGGCTCACTCATCTGCGCTCGCACATCCCGCCGCTGGCGGCCATCACTTAAGGAATCGAATCTTGTTCCTGCGCATCCTTTTGGAGGAATTGGCGGTCACGGCGAAGCTCCCCGATTCCTTGCTCGCCACTCAACACGTAATGGAAATGTTCCGCCGTGCCCTTCCTGACGGCCATTCGCGCCGTTGCCTCGATCGGCTCTCTAATCGCCTCACCAAAGTCCTCTTCAGAGTTCGCAAACTCAACACTCCAGAAAAATAGGCAGAGATTGGCCGGTTATGTGGGGTTATCGTCCACGGTGGGCCGGAACTCGGAATCGGATAGATACCGGCTGGTCTCGGCGATAACGTTTTCTCGAGCCCACGGCGTCCGTCTCAAATGAGGAGCCGCGACCAACTGCCGTAGTGATTAAGAAGCGCGATAGGCCGAATAGCGCAACAGTTCGCCCGTGCGGAGTGGGGGCCACAGTAGGAACATAGTGATCAGTGGCCATCTTACTAAATACACAAAACCTTTCCAAGTCCTATGGAGCCGATCCGCTCTTCCGCAACCTGTCACTCAGTCTTTCGGAAGGCGATTGCCTGGGTCTAGTTGGTCCGAATGGATCCGGCAAATCGACGCTGCTGGAAATTCTGGCGGGCCGACGCCAGCCTGATGTCGGCGAAGTCGCGCTTCGCAAGAATACACGCCTCAGCTACGTTTCTCAAGACTCAAGCTTCGCGGAGGGTGAAACGGTCAGACAAGTCATTCGGCGGGCACTCGATCAATCCACGGTCGCGGAAGATGAGAAGCATACGCGCGAAGCAGAAACGCTAAGCCGCGCGGGGCTTCGAGACTTCGACCAGGAAGCGGCGGCCCTCTCGGGTGGATGGCGAAAACGGCTCGCGCTCGCCGAAGCTCTTGTGGCAAATCCCGGCATTCTGCTTTTGGACGAACCAACCAACCATCTCGATCTCGCTGGTATCGAATGGCTCGAAAAGGTACTGCAAACCTCCGCCTTCGCATGCATCGTAGTAAGCCACGATCGCTACTTCCTCGAAAATGTCGCCACCGGAATGGCCGAGCTGAATCGCGTTTACCCCGGCGGACTGTTTCGCGTTCACGGTCACTACAGCGCCTTTCTCGAAAAGAAAGCCGAATTTCTGGCGGCCCAATCCAAGCGTCAGGAGGTTCTCGAGAACCGCGTGCGCATTGAGATGAATTGGCTACGGCGGGGTCCCAAAGCCCGCGCCATCAAAGCCAAGGCTCGCATCGACACCGCGCGTGATTTGATCGGTGAACTCGCCGATCTGAAGGCCCGTACTCGCACCTCCTCCGCCGACATCGACTTCGCGGGCTCCGGTCGCAAAACCAAGCGGCTGATTGAAGTCGTGGGTGCCAGCTACGGCTTCGCGGGCAGCCTGTTGTTCGATAACCTCAGTTTCATTGTCACGGCGGGTGAGCGCGTTGGACTAGTCGGCCCAAATGGCAGTGGCAAGACGACGCTTCTGCGCCTGCTGCGCGATGAAATTCTGCCGCTGGCGGGTGAGATCCGGCGAGCCCCATTGCTCCGCATCGTTTACTTCGATCAAAATCGCCCTCTCGATCCTGACCTGACTTTACGCCAGGCGCTGTCTCCCAGTGGCGATTCCGTCCTCTATCAGGACCGCCCAATTCACGTCGCCTCGTGGGCGACGCGCTTTCTCTTCTGTAGCGAGCAGCTTAACCAACCCGTAAGCCGGCTCTCAGGTGGCGAGCGAGCGCGCGTCCTTATCGCCAATTTGATGCTCGAGCCCGCCGATGTACTGCTGCTCGATGAACCTACCAACGACCTCGACATCCCGACGCTGGAGATCTTGGAAGAAAGTTTGCTCGAGTTCCGAGGGGCGCTTGTCCTGGTGACACATGACCGTTATCTGCTCGATCGCGTCTCGACCGTCGTCTTAGGCTTCGATGGCAGCGGCGCCGCCGAACGCTTCGCGGACTACTCGCAGTGGGAGAGTTGGCAAGCGGAACGCAAAAAGAGCAAGCCCAAGCCCGTTGCCAGTTCCGCTCCGATCGCCAAAACCGCTACGCCAGCGGCTAAAAAGAAAATGTCTTACTTGGATAGCCGCGAATTCGCAACCATCGAGGGCCGCATCGCTGAAGCTGAGCGCGTGCTCGCCGGCGCACATGCTCTGCTCGAAGACCCGCAGGTTGCCTACGACCCGCAACGGCTCGCGGACAGTTATCGTGAGATGGAACAGGCGAAGTCTGTGCTTGATGCGCTGTACGTGCGGTGGGTTGAACTTGAGGAGAAGATCGGTTGAGCGGGATGGTGGTTCGTATCAGCGCAGATGATCTGCTAGAGGTGACTGTGTTCGCGTAGTTGCTTCTGGAGCGCCGTCGGTAGGTGCGCTGCGTGCTAGCGATACAGCCGTCGTCGTGATGTAATACTTCGCTAGCATGTTAGTTTTTCCCAACTGGGAAGAGATTGTGGGTTGTGCACGTATTCCAGAAATCGGTTCACCAACTGGGCGAAACTGGAACCACTCCGTGCCCGATCCTCCCGCGGAATCACAATGCGAATTCTTGTCCCGCTGTCTCGAATGGAGAGATTGGGAAATGTGACAGCCAATTGTCTGAGTTGTTTTTCCAGGGCGGCTATCACAGCCGCATGGTTCAGTGCGGCATTGGGGATCACATCGACTTCAGGAAGGTAATCCTCCTCCTTGGTTTGGCGCACACGAACTGCGGCGCGACTACCCTGATAGAGAACCAGGTAGCTGTCGTCGCGAGCTCCCAGGCTCTCATATTCCCACTGATCCCGTATCGAGGCATAAACACCCCGAATGGCGAAGAGGGCCGTGTTGTTGCAGTAATACTCCAGTTGATCATTCTCGATGGCATGATGGAGGAACTCCGGCCAAGCCTTTTCGCCAGTGACTCGCTCAAATTGAGACCGCGTCAGCAGAAGCGGAGTCCGATTGGCTTTTAGCACCTTGACGTCACGCCGATAATCAATACTTTGATCTGGAAACAGTGACCACATCTCCAAATCGATGAGGTGTGTGCCCACATCGGTAATGCCCTCTCCCTGCTGGCGAACATCAAAGAACCAGGACGGCCGAAGGTTGACCTTACCATCGCTGAACTTCACAAGGGAGTGCAGGTTTTCCAACTCCACGGCCGGATTCAACGGAGTTCCCGGCAGCGGATGCCCAAAAATGTCGGGATTGCGCATCAGTTCCCGTTGAATCTGATATGCGATATTGAACCGCTCAGTCATGCCGTCGTAAGCGATGCGGTGTTTCTCATCCGCCGTATCCAAGGCGGCTTCGAGCAGAGGGAGATCCTTGCTTTCGATAATCCAGCGCTTATCGGCGAAGACGTTCTGTCCGGCACGCAAGGAGGACAGGATGCAGCGAATCTTTGGTTCATTCCGTCCCGAAATCACCACGATATTCCCCGGCGATTCCAGCAACATTCGCTGTAAAAAGTCAGAGCCAATGTATGGCTGAAGTTCCAGTGTGTCGGATCCTAGGTGCGCCCCATGAAATTATGAGCCCGGCCAACCCGAATGAGATCCACATCCTGGGCATGACCGCTACAGCGGCTGGGTCGCTGGTCATGGTTCTCCGAGAATCGGGCCAAAACGCGGTCTTCGTTGGTGATTTCCTTCATTCGCCACCGCGCATCGCGGGCATTCGCCGGTTGACACTCGACGAACGAACAAGCTACCCCCACGCCTGGACAAGCGACAGCCGCGCTGTCATCTTCGAATCAAATCGCAACGGCAACTTTGACCTCTTCAAGCAGTAAATCGACAAGCGTATCCCCGAACCCATCGTTGCGACGCCGGTTACGGAGATGCTGCCGCAAATGGGGCCTGATGGTCACTTCGTTTTGTACGAAGCCCGAGCTCATCAAATCGAGCCGGGAGATAACAAATTGATGCGTGTACCGGTAGAGGGCGGAACGCCGGAGGAGGTTCCAATCAGAGGACGGCTGGACGAGTTTCGCTGCGCACTTGGCCGCGGCAAACGGTGTGTGTTGAGAACCACGGTACGAGGAGAATACTACGCTTATTATGACCTGGACCCGATTGCAGGCAAGGGACGTGAATTGGCTCGCACGAAGTGGATTCCCGAAATTCTTGGGGGATTGGGATATTTCTCCCGACGGCAGGTACGTGGCAATTCCAAACCACGACTCGCAAGCTGCACGGATCCGTGTGGTGGCTTTGGAACCAGGTCCTAACGAACCACGAGAACACGAAGTGGTGCTGCCAGGCCTGACCGATTTGCACGGTTTGGTGTGGGCTGCCGACGGGGACGCGTGGTTCGTATCCGTGGAAACGACGGTCGGCAACCGGTTGCTGTATGTCTATTTGGACGGCCGATTCCATTCCTTGGGAGACATTCAAGGCTGGGCCGTACCGTCTCCGGACGGCCGCCGCGTGGCCTTCCTGGACCGCATCGTTGCTACCAATGCCTGGATCATCAAGCGGCGTTAAGTCAGTCGCTGGCCACTATTCATCGAGTATGTTCTAGGTTTCCTCGCGGCTTCCCGATACATATGCGCCGAATATGAGGCGTATGAGGAATTGTAAAGATCAATCGATGAAGACATGATCGTAGCGCTCTTCTTAAACCAGCCGTCCCCACGCGCCCCAGAAATCGCGCCGCCTGAGCAATCGCCGCGGATTCACTGCCAGCAGGGGCTGCCGCATAACGGGAGTTCGCCACGCCGATGAATTCGCGTCGCACGCTTGCGGAACTGCGGGTATCCATTGGCTCACCGACGGCTCGGTAACGCCATTCGATGGAAGCGATCCATTGGGCAGCTTCAGTACTTCATAATTCAGCGAATACACATTGCGCCAGTAATCTACCGTCACCTTCGCCGCATTGAAACCCATCGTGGTCGAAAGTGGATTAGTGCCGGTTTGATTGGGATCGTAGATGTCGAGCCGGTACACGGAATTACTGGACGAAAGGACATAGATCAACCCGCTGAATTCCACGGCGATATCCAGGTACTGTGTGCCAGCGCCGCCCGTCTCACTAAAGTTCAGGAAGTAAGGCGTAGGTTGTTTTGTGAAGTGCCGCACCGCATTTGAGGCCAGATCCACCGCGTGAATGCGATTGTTGCCGGACTCGAGAATGAGGATCACGCCATCGGAGGTGATCGTGGTCACCGTTGGCGCATCGAACAAGCCCGGCCGCGTTCCCAATCCCCCGTGGAGATTCGCGAGCAGGCTCACTCCCGCTTCCGCATCCGACACCGGCGCGGCGGGAAGATGCAGCGACTCCATTCTGCTGTTTTCGCTGTTGATACTGACCAGCGCGCCCGCCGGATGAAGCAGCACGTCGTCTGGATTGAGATTGAACTTGCCCCACGCATTGTTCTCGTGCGGATTGGCAAACGAAGGCGGCATAAGCTGAACCTGGCGCACCAAATTCTGGTTGTTCGTGGTGTCGAGATAATAATTCAAACCCGGCCTGCCTAGCGGATCGTACACTAGCTTCGTTCCGGGCTCGATCGCGCAAGGCGTGAATGCGTATCCATTTTGCGCGTTGCCGCCAGATCCATTCGAAATGAAAATGTTCGCCATCTGATCCAGTTGCCCGGCGCCTCCCGGATTGCAGCTATCTGTGCTATACGACTGCCACCCATAGCCCAGATAACCGAGAGAACTCACCGTGATGTTGCGGAAGCTGCAAAGATTGCCCGGATTCGACTGGCAAAACGATGGCGCCGACGGGACCGGCGGGGCGGCCGCACAAGCCCAGACGTGGTTGCCTTGCGCATCCAGCGTGGTTTTTTGCTTGTGGTGATATATGGTAGCGGATGTAATGGGCAACTGGACTTCTGTAATGGTAATGCTTGGGGCGGCACTGACGTCGTTGCTGCCGGTAACACTTCCATGTCCGACGAGCGTCCCATCCGTCGTATAAAAAGCGACGCTCACCGTGACATTGCCGCCCAACGGAACGCCTTGGAACACCACCGGCGGCAAGGTCTTAACCGTTTCGCCCGGCATTTTGAGATTTTGCACATGGGGTGTACCGTTATCGAAAATCGCCGTAACCGTATAGGTGGCCGCCGCGGCCGGAAATCCTCCTTTATCGCCCGGATCCGGATTGAGAGTCACGTTTAGATCGTGCGTACCCACCAGGCTATAGGCGTAGGTCCACGGCGAAAGCACCACTTCGCAGGCGGTTTCGGCGATTTCGGCTTCCGCGCCGAGAGCGCCAATCGCCTGCAGAATGGCACCGACAATCGGTATCGCATCCTCAAAGGCCGTGGTCACCTCCGCCTCGGCGAGAAACGCGGCCAAGCTCTCGAGCAAGGACTTGAGTGGTCCCGCCGGATTTAACAGCCCCTTGACGAGTGCCCTCCAAAATATGGTTGCAAACTGAGCCGCCGTTCCGCCCGCGGCGCTGTTGAAAAACTCGATCAAAGCTCCGTTGACCGATGGAATGACCACCGTCTTGATACAGACATCCACCTGAGCGCCAATCGCGAACGCAATCAACAAAGCGGGAAGGCTCAGGTTGAACACCGATGTCATGACGATGCCAAAAAATTCGGTGTCCTGGTGCGTATGTGAGCCGAGTCCCAACCCGCTCGCAAGAATATTTGCACTCGAAGCGACGGAAGTAGGAAAAGGGAAAGTGACCGCATTTTTCGAGGCCTGTACCGGAATGCCGAAGATCGTAAACTCGGGGGTTATCGTCCCAATAAAGACCTCGCTGTTTTGGGTATCGAGGCCAAACGCATTGTTGTCGCCTATTCCCGGCGGCAGTTTCGACTTGGGTACAACCTTCCCGTTGGCATCGTAAAACTGAATGAACAGGCCAAGCCACCGAAGATACCAATTGGTGAAATTGAGCGTGACGGTGACCGTGTCGCCCGAGACGGATGTATTGGCATCGAGACTGTAACCGTTAAAGTTCGGAGTAATGTTCGAGAGCGCATAATTGACGCCGGGCGTGCTCTCGAGAGCGCCAGCCGCTACGGGACTCTGGGTCACGCTGGTGATGCCATCGTTGCGGCACCAGATCACGCCCGTCAGATTCGTTGCCGACAGGCTTTCCGCTCCCGCGGAGACATCCGTCCCGAGCGTCGTGTCGTTCTTGACAGCCGACGAGGTAGGTTTCATCGCGCCCGCCACAAACGTGTTGATCGAGGGCTGCCATTGGGCGTTATACAGAATCAGTCCTTTGTTATTGCCGGTCGTATTTTTGAGGGGAGTAACACCATCGTCGTCCGTATACGGAACCAATGTCGCCCAGCCACCCGAGTTGTTTGCGGTGGCGAATTGCTGGGGCGTAGCTGGTCCGGCTGCTTCCAGTTGCTGGCTCAATTGAAATGTGTCCCGTGCGCTGATGAGGTTGTTCTGAATGTGCGAGGCGCTGTTCGGGTCGGCGCTCAGCATCTCCGGATGCACATTCACCATCGCCTTCGCCCAGTCGGTGGAATCGACAACATCCTGCTCGTCGAAAACGTCTTGGAGGCTTGTCGCTGCGGTCAAGCCATATTTCATGCGCTTAGCCGACAGAGGCAGCGAATCTCCGGCGAGGAGGCCTTTGCTGGCCATGGCATACGCATAACTAACGCTGGTCTGCGGAACGTACAGGTACATGTTCGACATGTCCCAGGTTCCGGTCGTTGTGTTGGGGTTCTTAATCGTGTAAGAGAGCTGCACCGCGTTGGCCGGCAACTGGACGTTTGCGAGAACGTGCGTGATCGCAGTCGTGGGCAGCGCCTGAACGAACCTGTTGGTCTGGCGCGCGCTTGCAAGAGCCTGGCTCGAAGCGCTCGCCGGAGCCAATAGATACCGGTTCTTGCCCATCACCAGGTAATAGGTGTGCCCTTCGTAATCCTCATGCGAAAAGTTGAAAAACAGTGTGCGGAGTTCCGTCGCCGGTGCCGCGGCCGATTCGAGATGAGGAGCCAGCGCGAGCGTCGCTCCGGCCGCAGCAGCTGCGCCTAGAAATTCCCGGCGCGACGCTCCGTTTGTTTTCTGTTCTGGCATGTCAATCTCCTGAGTTTCTATTTACTCGTGCTTGCGGCTTGTTGTGCCGCCTTGATCCAGTTCTGATCGGGCTGGCATATCGGCGTACCCGACTTTGGCGCAGGCGTGAACGTCGAGTCGAACTGATACGAGGCATACTGGCTGATGTCCACGCGGCTTTTCCAATGCGGGTTGGGCGTTGTGCCATCGGTCAGGAACGGGTTGCCGCAGCCGTTCGGATAACTGTTGCCATCCGGGCAAGTTACGGTGGAATCTGTCTTGGGCACGAACGTGCTACTGGTGTAGAACATTTCTGCGCATACGCTCTGCCCGGGCGTGTTCCAATAGCCGGCAAAAGTGGTGTGGTCCCCGTTCAAAACCAGGTAAATGGCGTTGCTCCCGCTGAAATCCACAAAGGCGTTCTCAAGAGAGAGCCGGTTCTGCAACATCACATTCGCGAGATTCGCGCCCTGCAAAAAAGCTGCGGCAAACCCCGAGTTCGTGCCCGATACATCCGCCGACAGCCTGGCCTTGGCGAAATTAGCGCCCGCCAGGAAAGCGTTTGCGAAACGGACACCCTGCGCAACGGCGCCCGTGAAATCGACGCCGAACAGGTATGCGTTCGCAAATTGCGTGTTGTTCATCGTCGCTCCCTCCGCAGTTGCGCACCCGTTGGTAAAGCCTGTATTACTATCGGGAGCGCACGTTCCCGTCCCCGCTGCCGTTGTTCCATAAAAACTGGCGTCGGTGAAGTCGGCACCGCTGAGCTGAGCTTTCGAAAGGTTCACGTTTCTCAGGAATGCGCCGGTAAGAGTCGCTGCGGGCGCGGCTGCCTGACTCGGAGGCTTTGTCAAATACGCGCCGCTCATATTCGCGCCGTCCAGGTTCACGCCGTTTAGCTGAGCCCCAAACAGTTTGGCTCCGCTCAAATTGACATGCCTCAGGCTGGTATTGCTGAAAATCGTCTGCGTGAGATCGGCTCCCGTGAGCGCGGCGTAGTCGAGAACGACTTGCTCGAGCGATACACCGCCGAGCTCCGCACCGGTCAGGTCCAGCGGATTCTTCTCGCTCGATAACTGCATCCCCGGTTTCAAATCGACAAACACCGCACCGGTCAGGTTTGCGTCCTTCCACAAAGCTGGAGGAAGGATCGCCGTCGAGAGCCGTGTATACGACAGGTTGCTGCGGCAGCTCGAGCTCGAAATCCACTGCACGTTTGTCCAGGTCAACTGCGTCAGATCCCGCGGATTCTGGCTCGTTCCGGAAAAGTCCACGCAAGTGAGCTTGGCCCCGGCAAAATCGGCTCCCGTCAGCGTCGAGCCTTCAAAATTTACACTCGAAAGCGTCGCGTTAATCAGCTTGGCTCCGCTCAGATTCGTGCCGCCGCTGAACCCGACGTTGGTCAGATTCGCTCCGGTCATATCGGCCTGCTGCCAGTTCGAGCCTTGCAGGTTGAAATTCGACAGATTGGTATTCACGAGCCGGCAATTCGGACATCCCCAACTGGTGTTGCCCCGGCCGTCGAGGAGGAAGCTGTCTATGGGAACGATGAGGTTGGCATCGAACAACTGGGCGGGAAGACAGGCTGCATCGTTCGCGATGAAGTAGGATTGGGATGGTGTTCCGCCCGGCGCGGTAATCGTAGACAGTTGCACCGTAGTGTTGTTGCTCAATCGGACCGAGAAATATTGATTTTTGTAGCTCGGATAGCCGTCAATTGAATAACTGTCGGGGTCGAAGGAGTTGGTGGCAACCGCCGCGTGGCCCTGATAGTTGCATTTCTCAAAGAAACCGACTTCTCCCTGATTGAGTGTTCCCAACTGGCTTCCATCGGGGTAGTAGCGGTACTGTAACCACATTTTTGTGGGCTGTGGGGATCCAGGGTTCTTAAGTAAGCCCCGCATTGTGTTGGGATTGAACGGGGTGGATTGGCTGGTGAAGTATAAGGTGTCTGGTCCGGCCGGCCAGGTGAATGTGAACTGACTGTGGCCCAAATCGTTGATTTGGAGTTTTTGGTGATAGAACGTGTTGGGGATCTGAGCGAAGTAATCGCAGGTATCGGGCCGGAGATTGCAGTTGTGATTGCCGCTGACAAGAACCCAGTCAGTGTCGATACTGGTCTCGTACAACATGTCCAAAAAAAATCCTGGAGCCCCGAGTGGAACCGGGTGGCCTTTGGCTGGAAAGCTAAATAGCGAGGTCTCATCCCATCGGTACGCGCTGAAGTCGGCTATGATCGGCATGTCGCTGGTATAAATGCCTCCCAAATTCCGTGGAGGAGGCAGTGGCCGGAGGACCCCACCAACAAGTTGCGTGCCTAGCGGTGTAATGGCCCAATAGCCGCCCAATGGATTGCCGTTGGCATCGTGGAGCGGCGGGCCTGGCTCATCGACACCGACAAACGTCAGTAGCTGCGAATCGGGAACCGCATTCGAATGCGAAATTTGCACCGTATACGTGCCTTCCGCAAGTTCGGCCTGTCGGCAGTGCTGCCCGCGCGGCATGGTAAAAATCACCGTGCCTGCTCCGTCCTTCAAAACCAGCCCCGTGTAGTACGGGTCGCTGCCACTCAGACAGAAGAAATGGCTCCCACTTTGCAACCCATAGCGAACGGCCGGCTCGTCAGGTCCAGCGGGCAAATTATTATCAAGAAGAACCGACTGCTGCGGCCCCGCCACAAGATTGGGGTTTTCGGCAAACTCCTCGGAACGGAGCACCTTGCGCGGCGATGTGTTCTCGTCCACCTGAGCGGCAATAGAAAGCGTTGCGGATAGGAGCACTACAGGTAAAAGGAGAAGTGCTTTACGCGATACGCAATGCTTCGGCGGTTCGCGGCGTCCGAAGGCATGCCACCCGCCAACCGCTTCCTTGAAGACCGTACTGAACATCTTCTTCTGATCGGTAAAGCGCGAATAGTGGCTAGCCGGGATCATCAAAGTGAAAAGAAATCTCCGTGCAGCCTGGTGTAGCAGTTATCCCTGGCCGGATCTTGTGACACACGCCTACGTCGTGTGCCCAGAGTTAGCGGTGTTCGATTATGGGTATCATCAGACCGCCCAAATGATCCATTTTCCCGATCTTCTGCGCTTTACATTCGAGTGCCCGCACATCGCCGCCCTCGCAGCATGCGGCAAAGAAATGGCTCGACGAGACAAGGAGGCAAAGACAGTGTCTGACAGTTCGGTGAAGAAGGGGATGATTTTACATTCAGGCGTGTTCGTATCTGCGATCGCGGGTGCTTTCATCGCTTGGCTGACCGTTGCAGCGCCTCTCCGGGGTCAAGACGTTTGCCACACCCCGGTAGACGCTACGCCGCTTGGACAATGCAAGGATGCGAACGGCGATGTACTGATCGGTTCGGGGGCGACGAACCCGAAGTGCGCCGGGACGGTCGTCATCGATACCTCCGTGACGGTGGGCTCGATCGTCATTAATGCCGGTGGTTCGCTCGTCCTAGGCTCGGACGCAGCCAGTTCAAATCCGACAATTACGACCAACGGCATCGATATAGCCTCCGGCGGAGCCTTGTTGATTGGTGGCGCAAGCTGTGCGATAGGCAATCAAGATCCCGCTACGAAGGTCACCTTTGTCTTTACCGGAACCAAGCCAACTACATGCGGCTCGCCGGATAACCAACCGTCAACGCAGTGCCCTGGCTATGTCAAAGGCATTCAGGTCGAGTCTGGAGGAACCCTCCGCATGTACGGGCAAAAGGGGGTCGGCCCGGGCGGGGTGGACTGGACTTATTTGACGAAGCCCACGGGCCCCTCTAGATACGACAGTTCGAAAACTGAGTACATTGGCAATGTCTTAGCTCCGGTTACCACTCCAGCCAACGAGCTTCATCTTGAGGCGGACGTAACCACAGGGCCCGGAGCCTGGAAACAAGGCGATTGGATCGCCGTCGCTACCACCAGCTACGGCCCCTTCGAAACTGAGTTCGTTCAGATCGCTGCCGCTCCAGAAAAAGAGGCATCCGGAAGCAAAGTTGTGCTTGCCCAGCCGCTCAATTTTTATCATTTTGGAGGGCCTGACCCGGGCGACCCCTCAACCGATGCCAACTTTCGTGCCGGAGCCGATCTCAACTACGGTGTCGATGAGCGGGCCGAGGTGGGCCTTATCAGTCGAAACATTGTACTCACCTCCGACGCAGACACGGCCGGTACCAGTATGCATTGGGGAGGCGAAATTCGCGTTCTCAAGAACTTTACCGCGGTGGCGATTCAGGGAGTGGAGCTGCAGAAGTTCGGCAAGGAGCAGCTCGGCAGTTATCCATTTCATTTCCACATGTCGGGCGATCTTTCAGGCTACGCCGAAGACGACAAGCTGTTTGACTCGAACAGCATCGACCACAGCTACAACAAGTGCGTCACTGTGCACGCGACACAGAACGCCGCTTTCTCGAACAATGTTTGCGCGCGTATCACGGGTCATATTTTCTACGAGGAAATGGGAGACGAGTCGAATATCTCCTTTACAGACAATCTGGGCATGGGCGCGATGAGCAATTCGTTCGACATCAACGGCACGGCCACGGAAGGCCGCCCCGATCTGATTGCCGGCTACTACTGGACCGGGGACCATATGGTCAACTCCGGGGCCATCGCGTTCGATCAATTCAATATCTACGATACCGACAATCAGGAAGATTCGACGCACGGCCAATGCGGCTTTGTGAACAATTTAGGTCTGGTCACGCTGACTGGCTTCCCGGCACCGCAGTGCGCGCGGCCGCCTAACCAGGTCAACGTCTATTTTGAGCCGCCTAGCGGATTCTGGATCACGAACCCAAGCGCTAAGCTAACGGGCAACAGTATAGCCGGTTGCCAGGACGACGGTAAAGCGTACTGGTATGTGCCGTCTCCGGACCCAAGCGTCAATGCCGTTAAGTTCATCCCGATTGGCGCAGACTATCCGGAACCCCACGGCGTGTTTGTGAACAACCGCGGACACGCCTGCTACCAGGGACTCTACGACGACCAGGACGTAGTGCAAGCGGATAGTTTGTTTGGCTACCAGGGCGGAATTCATGACGCCGCTCATCAGCAGCTAGTGGACGAGTTCGACAGCGTGACCATGACGCATATGCGCGATCGCGCCATTTGGCTAAGGCCGACGTTTTTCTTCTTAAAGGATGCGCGCGTCGCGAGCTCTCGAGACGGCGCAACGTTGCTCACCTCAGGGGGCGTGGACGGGAACTATCCCGGCGCATGGGGGCTGCTCGAGCATTCAACAATTGTGGGAGTTAGCACCAACAACGTCGATCGCTGGGGCCCCTGCGGAGCAGTCGTGAAGTCTAACGGTGGCCAGCAGATCCGGGGCGGACAAATGGGGTGCATCGATGAAACCGTTCCCGCCAACGGTATTGCCACCGGAGGGGAGTATCTCGAGCGAGGTTATCCAACGCCCGATTGGCCGATGTTCGGCTTCCTCATCTATGATGGGCCTCCGCTGATTGTTGACGACCGCTTCGTCAATTTCCGTGTCGCTCCCGGATCCGTCCCGGCCGAAGGCTTTGAAGCGGCTAATCTGCTGACCGGGAGTGACGATACCATCCTGAAAGATTGGGGCTTCTATGCGATACCTAATCAGGCGCCCTACACAAGATATGAGGGCGATGCGGCGCTCGGCTGGTTTAACGCCAACCAAAGTTCCTATCCCACCGCGTCGACAACCAAGTCTCTCAGTTTTACGAATGTCGACCTGCGCCATCAGGTATACACTCAGGAGGTTAACCGGGGTGAGTTCACCGACGGCGACAAAAACACCACCATCCTAGATCTCGACGGTACATTAAGCGACTTTCTGGCTTTGGATGCCGATGGCCATCTTGGCCCGACCATTTCTCTCAACAACCTCGAAATCAATGCATCCTCGAACTCCGTGGATGAATGCCACGCCACGGGCGTCGAGGATGAGAACCTTGAGCAGCGGCCAACGGCGGCGATGGTGCCGAGCCCCATCGGCCAGCTCGAGTTCGAGATGTTGTACCCAGCCTACAACGACAAACAAGCTCTGGGATACACGCAAAACCTGACTTTCACAAAAGACAGCACCGATTTCTCGAGCCTCTTTTCTAACTTTCACGGCGCGATGACGCTGAAAAGCCGCAACGGGCTTGGCGATTGGGAGCCTAAGGTCACCAGCGGCTACGGCTACACGGTTTCCGCAAGTCCCTTCACCACTCCCGATGGCACCGTCACTACGCAGGCCGGCGTTGCCCCGGTCGTCGATGTGGGCATCACCGATGTCGCCAATGCCAAAATCAGTCCCCTCCATCCCTTCTACGTGCAGGTCGGGATTTGCTATAAACCCAAAGGCGCCAATCCACCGGCGGATAGCTTCACCATCACCAAAGGGTATCGTTCCTATGGAAGCGGTAACGTAGTGATCTCGAGCAGTGTCAACGGCGAGACCGTCGTCAATACCGCGCTGCGGCAATTTTATAATCCGCTTACCGGCCTTTATCCGAATGCGAATCAAGTCTGCAACAATCTCGACTCGCAAATGGTGCCTCTTGGCTCGAGCACGCCGCCGCCGGGCTGCCCGGCTCCAGGTATTATCTTGAAGCCCTCGGGCGGCTGCCCGTCCGGGACGAACGCGGCCACGGATTTGCTTGACCAGGCTATCTGTGTATACCCGACAACCCAACTGACGGAGGTCGCCTCAATCAATCAGATGACGGTCGACGGTAATCTCAATGGACCGCCCAACCTCAACAACTTCTTTTACGACAAGCAGCGGGGACTCCTGTTTTTCTGGGTAGCACAGGCTGAACCCAACGCGGCTGGACAATCGCCCCTGGGCAATTGCACTGGCTCGGCAAGCGATCCGTCCTATTGTCCCGATAAGTCAACCGGCGATACCTACTACGTCTGTCCGCCCGAAGGATGCAGCACCTACCGCGTCTCTTTGAACGATCTGAATTACACGCCCGGACCTTCCGATTGTCCCGCCGGTATCGTCTACGGCCCATATACATGGCCCGCCCAGCCGGCCAATCAGAACCGGTTGGTGCTGGCCGACACGAACGTCACGGTTTCTCAGGGCCAACAGGGGGGACTTAACGGCAATTTCCCGCACTACACGCCGGATTCCCCTCCGGCCTGTCCTCTCGACGCGCCGAAGTGAACATTTGACCTTGCTTTGCATTCGCTTCTGCCCGGATTGCTGCGAATTGGCTTTCTTTGTAGATCCTGTCAAGATTGTCTACAACTTTGCTGGACACAACGTTCAGCAGCCTCGGTCGGTATCGCCATACGCCATGTCCGTACACATGCCGACGCCCGGAGCAGCTCCCGCTCTCGGCTTCACGTCGAAGGTGATCTGGAAGCTTGTGAAAAACGCTGCAGCATCTTCAAATCTACCCAACTTGTCGCCTCACGATTTGAAGCGCAGTTGCGCTCGGCTCTGTCATCTTGCTGGCGGTGAGATCGAGCAGATCCAGTTCTTACTCGGTCATGTGTCGCTGCAAACGACGGAGCGCTATCTTGGCTGCAAGCAGAACCTAAAGCAGGCCGTCAATGATCGGATCGGTCTCAAACCCGATACTGCCTAGGCGAGTAGCGCAGCCCTGTAAAGAACGCCTGGCGGATCTTTCGCGACTAATCCCGCGACGGCAAGGCTGACGCGGGTTCTTTTGACTTTCAGCAGGTCGACCCAGATGATGAACCTGCTGCGCCAAGCCCGATTCGCCGACGAGACCATGCAGATGACGCCCCGCGAGGCACGGTGACACACTAAGCAATCCGCTCTCGAAAAGGCTCAGAACGTGCAAAGCACGGGCTGGCTATTGCTGAAAGACCGCAGGAGGACCGCTGACGCGCTTGGCCTTCAGGGCGACATTCACCTCGACGCGGTCGGCGATCTTGATAAAAGGAATGCCACTATTCATTCCGTAGTCCTTGCGGTCAAAAGCCATTGTTCCTTTAACCTCGCCGTTGCCCGTGCCCTTGCCGGAAAGCGTTAACGTCAGGGTCTCGGGTTTGGATACCCCGCGAATTGTAAAAGTGCCCGGTACGTCAAATGTCTCCGGACCGGCCTGTACAACTTTTGTCGAATGGAATGTAATCAGTGGATACTGTTTGACATCGAAGAACTTGTCGCCCTTCAACTCGTTGTCTTTCATGCCGCTTGGTATTCACGCTGGCGGCCTGAATCTTAACATCCAACACGGCCGTCGCGACATCAGGAGAGGACATGGTTAGTGTGGCGTCCCACTTGTCGAAAGCACCGTTGATCGCCACTGAGGCTTTCACAAAGAACTTAATGCTGCTATTTTCTGGTGTAACCGCAAAGACCGGAGCCTCGGCTCGGCTGAGTAACGGCAGGGCAGCGGACAGTATCAGAGGGAACTACTTGTCGTACGACCGCCTGGCTGACGTCGACATTTCGCGGGCGAGGCGGGTGCGCTGGAGCAAATGTAAAACCATTGCCTCGAAAACAAAAAAGCTTGGCTTTTCCGCAGGTGGGCGGGGGGCCGTCAGTTGGTCAGCAGGGAGCTGAAGAGTATGCAGCAGAAAATGATGATCGCAACTGAACCCACCGGGAGCAGCGGGACGCGCGGTGACGCGTGTGCAATGACCCTCTTCGCGCCATTCGGTGTATGCGGTTCGGTGCTAAGAACCTAGTCTCCTCCACACCATCATGTCCGGTGACCAACTATATAGAGTTCGTAAACGCTGTCGTCAGTTCTCCGCAGAACGCGCTATGCTTCCCGGTGGCGACGCAAAATCTCTTCAAGGTCCAGGCGCAGTACACGCCCTCGCGGTCGGCGCTTATGACGGGTCGCTTATCGATCCGTTCGGGCACCTACGAAGTTCCCATCGGCGGCGTAGCGGACGCGTTTGACGTTGTGAAAGTCACCCTCGCGGAGTTACTCTCAGGAAACGACGTGGATCTTCAATGGTAATGCCAAGCTTGAAGACTAGCCATGATGCCGCTCGCCGCCGATTCTGGTTGGCGATATCGGGGTTTGCCATGGCGCTTGCGCTGCTGCCCTTTTCCTACAAAGTCGAACGTCGCCTAGAGTCGGCTGTTCACATCGAGGGCGCAGAATCCGAAAAAGTTGACCTGGAACTGGCGCAGCATTTCCAGTCCGCCGACCGCCTGGTTCTGGTGATCAGCGGTATTCCCGATCCGGATTCAGCAAAAGGCGCAGATGCATTGGGCTTCTTAACCAGTTCATTGCGTAGTGTGCCTGGAGTATCCGGTGCCGTCTCGAGTTTGGATTGGCCAGATCCTCTGTTCACTGGGAACAATGGCGGGGCCTTGATCATCGTCGGGTTGGACCCGCACGATGAAACTGTCGAGGCGTTGGTCCCCAAACTGAGGGCAAGAGCAGACTGGATGGAAGGTCAGCTTAGGTCGCAATACCCCAAAATCAAACTGGAGATTACCGGTGAAACGCCACTGAACTCCGATCTTCGCAAGGTCAGTGCAGATGACGTCAACCATGCCGAGGAACGAGCGATGCCGGTAACTCTCTTGCTGCTGTTGCTGGCTTTCGGCAGTCTTGTGGCCGCGCTATTGCCGCTGGGCGTTGGAGTACTCTCAATCTCGATGGCGATGGGTGCGGCTGCGCTACTCGCGCATTATCTGCATCTGTCGATTCTGGTGCAGAATCTGGCGACGATGCTCGGCCTTGGCTTGGGCATCGACTATGCATTGCTGATGGTGACCCGGTTTCGCGAAGCATTGGCCGAGGGCTATGATCCCGGCCACGCCGCCGATATTGCTGCCGGGCAAGCGGGGCGGACGCTGATAATCTCGGCCACGACAGTTGCAATCGGATTTTCAGCACTGCTGACTGTACCCATCAGCGAACTGCGCTCCATCGGGATAGCTGGCCTGCTGGTAACAGTTTTGAGTGTCATGCTGTGCACATTCATTCTGCCTTGGGTGCTTGGTCTGCTAGGGCATCGCATCAATGCCGCCAGAGTGCGTCTTCCAGCCAGACGATTCAAAACGCGGGACAGCCTATGCGCGGCGAGTGAGCGGTGGGTGCGGTGGGGCAGCACCATAACCCGCCGGCCCTGGACAGCTCTGCTCGTCGCCGCGATTCCGCTGCTGATCCTTGCATTCCAGGGACGGAGAATCTCTCCCGGGATTCCTGATCATGACTCGCTCCCGGCCGCAGCCAAGTCGGTGCAAGCACTGCACACGCTTCAAGGCATGGGGCGGTCGGGTATTGTGCAGTCCCTCCGAGTGGTCCTGGAGTTGCCGCCACAGTCTCCACCGCTCTCGCCGGCTGGCTGGCTTGCCGTCAGTCGCCTGACGAAGCGCTTCCAGAGCGATCCTAGAGCGGAAGAGGTCTTATCTCTTCCAACCCTCACGGGAATGTCTGACACTGCGGATGCTGTCGACGAGGTGCCCGAGTCAATCCGCAAGAGTTTTCTGCGCAGCGATGGCCGAGCTACCTTAATTGAGTTGCTGCCCACCGCCACTCTTTCGCCCAACGAACAGATACGATGGGTACGAGAAGTGCGTTCCTCCGATGTCGCGGCGATAACCGGCGTGCCCGGCGCCGTGCTGCGCGTCGGCGGCGTTCCCGCACGCGACGCAGATTATGACTCGGTAGTAAAAGCGCGGTTGCCGAGAGTGGTCCTTTGTGTCGTGTTGGGGAGCTTGCTGGCGCTCCTGATCGGGTTACGTTCTTTATTTGCGGCTGTCAAAGCAATTCTGCTCAATCTGCTCTCCGTTGGCGCTTCATTCGGTGCGCTAGTTGTCGTTTTTCAGGAAGGCCACGGTGGCAAACTCTTTGGGCTTGACGGACCGACCGGCGCCGTATTCCCGATGGTGCCGATTCTCTCGTTTGCCATCGTCTTCGGATTGAGCATGGACTATGAGGTCTTCCTGGTCACCCGAGTCCTCGAAGAACGGCGACGCGGTCTATCCGAGAGATCAGCGGTGATCGAGGGCCTGGCGCGGACGGCCGGGCTCATCACGAGCGCCGCGGCAATTATGATTGCCGTCTTCATCGCATTCACGCTGGGAGGCTTGCTGGTGGTCCAAATGCTGGGCTTTACCCTCGCCGTGGCGGTGTTCGTTGATGCTACAGTGGTGCGGATGGTTATCGGGCCGGCACTATTGCAACTTGCCGGCGACTGGAATTGGTGGCCCTTTGGCTTATATGGGGCCCAGGCGACATCTGATAAGGAGCTTATCTCATGACGGCGAACACCGTGGATGCTCCAGTGACAGCACAGGCCTCGCAACAGCCCGATTAGGCGATTCGATTTATTTCACTTTCTCTCCTTGAGCGCTGGACTGGCTGATAGCAAAGTCCTTGCGTGCAAGATTTGCCTTTCCCGAGCCTACTTCGATTACAAGAATCGAAGAGCCGGGCTTGCCCTGAAGCTTTGCCTCCACTCGCGTCGCAGACCAAACGCCGCCGATCTGCCGCAGCCCATAGTAAATGAATTCCTTCTGCTGTCCCGTCCCGCGAAGCGTCTTCACCACATGCACAGGGTACAAAATGCCACGGTCAATCCACGATGTTACCGAATCATAGTAAGTCCGGTCCTGAGGGCCGGGCATGCTCTTAAGGACAAAGCAATCCCGGGCGCCGTATTTCTCCGATGCCAGGAGTTCCTGATTTTTCCAGAAGAACTGGCTCTCTACCATGTCTTCATAGGAGAAGTCTGTTCCCACTAGTGGGTCGTTCCAACGTTCGAACGGCAAGACGCTAGCGGTCGTCTCGCCAGGAAGTACCGCCTCGATGGTCACGTGCCCACTCACGCTCATATGCAGAAGAAGGCTCGTCTTCTCTGAAGCAGGCCCCGAGATCTCGCATAGCAGACGCAGACCATCGGGAAACCAGTGAGCCTTGGCGACAAACTTGTAGCTCGTGCGCTTGCCATTGCCTTCCACCCGAGTGAGTCGCCCGGTCACGCGGTAGTCCAATTTCTCGATACGCTGGCGCGAGCCACTCAGCACAGTCTCCAGGTCAGGATTCGCCGCGGAGGCCCGCGATGGATGCACCAACGACAACAGCACTAGCAAAGCGATTGATGCTTGAATCGTCCCAAAGGCGCAATTCGCCCATCTGGCATCTGGATACCGGCCAAACTTGCGGCTGCGAGAGAGCATTACGACGCGGCGCAGGAAGGCAATAGCTATGTAGACAGCCAAAGTCCGTATAACGCCCATCCAGGGCGACGGGTAGCGATTCTCGAGCCGTGGTAAGTTACGCGCCTCCTGCTGCCGAGCATTTCGCGGCGGCATGTGCGCTGGCCGCAAGGTGATATCAAAATCGGTCGGAGACATGCCATCCATCGCTCATCAATACTAAATCAATTTTCTTCTCCCGCGGCTAGTTTAGCGCAGCGATATGAAACGCCTGATCGACGCCAGGATCAAGAGCCCAGGGAGCAACATCTCGAAGTCGATACGTATAGGTCACTTCAGTAACGATCTGACCCATCAGGGCAGCGGGTTCAGAAAATCGAACAATGTTTTGCATCTGCGGGGTGCCGTAACACAGTTTGTAAGATGGTGGCCACATGACCGCCATCATCGGGCGCGAGTTCGCGGGCACATAGTTTCTACCCTTAACAGTGAAATCGTAACGGATATCAGGCAGCTTTCTCTGGGATTCGCCAGGGACCCACGTGTTGAAGGGAGGCTGGACGAGTGTCGTCGCCCTGCTGACTACACCTACTCTCACTAGGGCCTCTAACTCAGGGTCTGGCGGGGAGCGTCCCTGAAAATCCGGCCGCTCGCTCGGCAGTCCGACGCTGATACAGTCGGGCTCACGGTCGAGGCGAGTCTGTATGGCTGCTTTGAAATTAGCTTCCGCGGCTGCCCTGGGGTCCCGTGAGCACGATTGGGACAATAATGCCAACCCACGATGTACGACAAATAACTGATATTCGGGTTCATGATCCGAGCTAGAGCGCGCAAGCGACGTCGATCGCTCGCTCCATTTGGACATCTTTCCCTGCTCGAAGCTCGTCCAGCGAAGGTTGAACCTCATGGTCTGGCGGTACACCCTTGCCCTCTATCAGCTCGCCGTCCCACATCTACCAGGCTGTTACGGGTATGCGCAAACGATAATCGCCGCCAACCTTGAAATTCGCCGCTCCGAGAACCTGGCCAGGTATAGGCGCTCCAACTAGAGTGGCGACTTTCAATTTCGACGCGAAAGCCGCAACCATCTCTGCGGCGCTGCGCGTGAATTCGTCAACAAGCAAAACGATCTTGCCATGGAATTGTTGCGGGCCGAGCTTGGTCCACAAACTCACAGAGCGGTCACGATGTAGTAAGCCAAATCGAAACGCCATGGACCAAAGGCCAAGTTTCGTTCTCGGTACGCGCCTGACGCGCGCAAGATCTCGCAACCCCAACCCGCGCGCGTTAATACTAGCACTGGCTGCGATTTGTGTCAAAAGCAAAGTGACAGAGAGTGTGAGAGGGATGCTCGACGTTGTCGCGTTACCTGAATCGTTGTAACCTAAAGGAGGTGGTGGAGTTCGCCGTTGCCCGCCGCGCTCAGTGGCCAATAACTCCTACAATGAGCGAAGTCGCATATGGCGAGCTGTGTGCAATGTGGGTCCCTCCGCCGCCCGGTCTTTGCAAACTCTTTCGCGCCCTCTAGCGAGGGCCCCTACCCGATCCTTCGACGCGCGTTATCCCCGTTCGAACGGAAATGCGCATTCCTCAAAGACAATCCTTTTCCCCACGGAAGGAGATTCCTGACTATGCTCCCTAAAGGTGCTGCCCAAAAGGTCACGATTTACCTGAACCAAGACACGCGCGCCCACGTTGAACCGCTGTGGTCGACAATCCTCAACTTCCTGCGATCAAGGCACGTTGCTGGAGCGACGCTGTTTTGGGCAGATATAGGATTTGGCAGCCATGAGCAACTCCAAAATCCGCGCTCCGAATACGCCGCCGAACACCGGTCAGTGCGAATCGAATTTATCGAAACAGTGGCGCGTGTCGAGGAACTTCTGCCCACTCTTTACGACATGGTGACCGACGGTCTCATTGCGGTTCAGGAAGTAAAGGTTGTTAAGGCCGTGTCAAAAGACAAACGGCGCCAAGCGACGGAATCCGAGGCTCCGCGCAAGATTGTCACGACCGCGGCCAAGCTCGTCCGAATTTACCTCGGAGAGGCCGACAGATACAAGGACGAACCTCTGCACGAGGCCATAGTGAAAAAACTCCGCATGATGGACTTTTCCGGAGCCACAGTGTATCGCGGAATAGCCGGATACGGCGCGAAACGGCACCCGCACAAAGGTGGACGCTTTCGTCTTTCCCACGATTTGCCCATCATGATTTCCGTTATCGAGAAACCCGAGAGAGTTACCGATCTGGTCGAAGCTGTGTCAAGCATGATGCAGGATGGGGTGATCGTTACCTCCGATGTTGAACTGCATCAGATTGTGCACGAGATCCCCACAGGAGAAACGACAAAAAATGAACAGCCAACCGGGCAAACTAGTTCGACTGTACGTCAACGAGCATGACGAGTATGAAGGCAGGCCGCTGTATCAGGCCATCGTAGCTCGATGCCAGGAACTCAACTTGGCCGGCGTAACGGTCTTCCGCGGGCTTGAAGGATTCGGAGAGTCATCCCAACTTCACCGCCCGCATTTACTCATGCACGACCAGCCGATCGTAATCACCGTTATTGAGACTCCGGAGAAGGCAGCTCAAGCTGTTCCCGCCTTGCAACAAATGATGGGAAGTGGAGTAATTGCCGTTACTGATGTCGAAGTAACGGTCGTATTGAACGGTATGGCTTCTCGTCTCCCCTAGATCGAAATTCTGAAGGCGCTCGTGCGCGTAGTCAAGAAAACGACCGGCAAACACACATCATGCCTCAGGCAGAGCAATTCAATGAACCGCAGAGATCGAGGCTGCTTTCTAGCGCCAGCTATATAGACAAGCTGCTTCTCGAAATCGAGCAGGTTCTCGACGCGTCCGCCTCAGGCGGCTTTCTTCGATACAAAAATCCATTAGCTCCCGTCCAGATGCACGTTGTACGCGACTATATTCAGCGTCTGAGACAGCAGATCGTTCGGGTGTTGGCCGATTTAGATGTCGAGCTTCCAGAACCGCGCTTCGACTCGACCCATTCGATTCGCGTGACGCTGCAATTTATCGAAGTGGCGCTCGAAGAAATTGCCCCGGAGCGCCTGATCGGTTTTGGTTCGGTTCCTGAGCCCCTTCGAAAGCCTTTAGCTGGAGGACTGCAGGAGATTAAAGGGATTGTGCGCCAGATGGATTCCTATCTGAGCCAGCGGCTCGAAGCCGATTTATCCAACCGCCTTCTTCAGCTTCGGGAAACGGACGAAGACGCCGAACTTCTCAAGAGGATTGGAGCGATTCTGGATCGATACAGCTTGGTAGAGTTTCGGGCGCCCTTGGCGCAGTTGGTCGAGAAGATCGAATTTCCAACTTACGAGATCGCGTTCTTCGGCCGGGTGAGCACCGGCAAGTCTTCTCTGTTGAACGCCATCATGGGTGAAAGCTTGCTGCCCGTTGGCGTCACGCCCATCACGGCAGTGCCCACTCGCGTTAAGAATGGTCCGGGTTCACAACTCCTGGTATGGACCGCTGAGGGGAGATTCGGCAAATATGCCATCGAGCGCCTTCCTGAATTTGTCACAGAAAGCCAAAATCCGGGAAATGAAAAACGCGTCTCGCGCTTGCTCGTGGAAATGCCTCTCCCGATGCTGCCAGAAGAGGTTCTTTTGGTGGATACTCCGGGGCTCGGCTCGCTGGCCTTAGAGGGAGCCGCGGAGACTCTCGCGTATTTGCCACGCTGCGACTTGGGCGTGGTCTTGGTTGACGCCTCTTCGAATCTGCTGGCCGATGACGTCGCCACAGTTGATGCCTTGCGAGCTGCAACCGTTCCCGCTCTGGTCGTGCTCAGCAAAGCCGATCTCATCCCCGAAACCGATCGCCAACAGCTTCTCGAGTACACGCGCGCCCAGCTTGCCCGCCAGCTTGGAATGGAGATTGACGTTGCACTACTGAGTAGCCGCCCCGAGTTGAGCGCTTTGCTTCAGTCGTGGGCCTCCAATCAAATCAGCCCTCGGGTAGCGGATGCGCGGCGATTATCCCGCGAGTCTAATCAGCGCAAGATACGAGCTTTGGCACAGCGCGTTCTGCATGCGCTTGAAATATTGGCTAAGACGAGTAGCGTTCATCCGGGCCTCATGGACGAGGTCAAAAGGGCGGAGACGCAGTTGCGCCAGGCAGCCAGCTTGGTCGAGAGTACTCGTGAAAAGTGTTTTGAGACGACCGATTCGACGCGTGATGCCGGAGAGGCAGCGCTAGACCGGCTCGCTGCGACAGGCGTGGCTTTCTGGCAAGCGAATCCGAGCTCTTCTTACCTTGACGAAGCCTGGGTTTCGAAAACTATAAATCAATTGGCGCAGGCGGATGCGGAGCATCTTGCCAGTCTCGTTCAAAAAACCGCACGTGAACTCACGACCGCTCTCGATACCGCCGCGGCGCTGCTTTCGACAGTAGAAGAGGACGAGCGCTTCAGCCTGTGGAATTTTGTCAGGGACTTGCCATCCGCGGAGTTCGTGTCCGGTCCGGTTCGCGCAGGAAGGCCCTGGCTGCTCTCTCTATCTGCCGGGTTAGCGAGACGTTCGATGCGGCGGAACCTTAAGAAACAGCTCGGAGCTTCCATTGTTGAATTCTTCGGATCTTATGGCCGGACGCTCGAAGTCTGGCATCGCGGCGCTCTCGACAGTCTTGCCCGGGAATTTGAAACCCATGCCGATATCTATCGTGCCCAGTTACAGAGATTAACGGCTGGAGTGGCCGCCAGGGAGAGTGTCCCGGCTGAAGGCATCCTCGAAGACGCAAGGTCGCTCAGACAGGAACTCGGGCTCGAGGAGGCCGAACAACAGGTCGAATCTGACGCAACGACCTGGCGGGGCTGAACGCCACTTGGATTCCCGAACCTACATTTTCATCTATCCGCTGAAGACGAATGCCGACATTCCCGCGGATTTTCCAGAAGACGTCCGAAGCTCTCCCTTCGAAACCGGCGTCTTTCTCCCGCAGGACGATTCGAACTGGTTCACCAGGCCGTCGCGGTACCCGGCGCGCTTGCTGTTGCTCGAAGGGCGCTCTCTTCACATCGTTCCGCATCCCGAATCCAGGCAGCCGGCAGTTGAAGTCAAACTTGACGAACTTCTTCAGCTGGAGACCGGACATATTCTGCTGCTTGGCTGGATGAAATTCACAACTACGGGAGGCGTTCACGAGCTTGCTTACAACACGCGAGCCAGCCGGCCGCTCGAGAACTTTCTGAGCACACTGAAGAGGCGCTGGCTTTGCACGCTGCCAAACGTTCATGACGTCGAAGGTCTGGCGTTTGGCGAGGCCTTAGACATCAAATTCAGGAACTTGTTGCACTTTGAGCTTGATCCAGACGAGGCCGCTAGCATCCAATATTTCCAGGCTGCGGTCCCGATTGAGAAAAAGCTATTGTTCTTGCGAAGAAGGAAGTGGCGGCCGGCAAGCCTGATTCTATTGACGTCCATGAACCGGCTTGTGTGGATTACCGATCAACACAGGGAACGGCGGGAATTGTACGGCTCGATCAGTTTTTCCGCGCCATCGTATTTGCTTCAGCGCTGCAGCGTAGAAGAGGTGGAAGGCCAACAGCATCTCAAGATCTCTTTTACTTCCGGGCCAACGTGGCGTATTCGTGTTTATGAAACGCGGGAGGAGGGCTTCTCTTTTTGTCACGCACTCGAAGGAGTCTGAAAGCAGGGAGGCGACCGCGAGCCAAAAGGCCGAGGCAGTCTTTCGCGCTTTGTATATCACTCGTTTCGTAGGGCGACTGTGGGATCGGTCGCGCTGCCTTCCACGCGGGAACAAAACAGGCAGCGAGCGCTACGGCGAGAATGAAAGCCGGAACTGCAATGAAGGTCATCGGATCGGCGGCGTCAACGCCATAGAGCAAGCTGGCCATCCCTTTTGTGAGCGCAAACGCCGACGTCAGGCCGATCGCGAGACCTGCCGCGGCTAACGTCAAACCATACCGGACAACCATCCGGAGAACCGCGGCGGGAGAAGCGCCTAACGCCATGCGAACACCGATTTCCGGGGCGCGCTGTCTGACGGCGTAGGATAGCAATCCGTAGAGTCCGACAAGCGCAAGGGACACGGCGACGCCAGCAAACACCGTCAAGGCCACGGTCTGAAATCTGCGACGCGCGATGGCGTCGGATACATATTGATGCATGGTCTGAATATCTGCCAGTCTGCTCTCGCGGTCGACAGCGCTCACGACTTTCCTGATCGATGAAATGATGGCATCAGGCCGTTCCGCAGTCCGGATCACGATGGAGTCCGCGAGTCCGCACTGCCAATATAAGGTTGGGTATGGAGCTTTCTCCAGACTGGCATCGCGCACGTCCCCAACCACACCGACAATGGTCGACCAGCGGTCCTGAAGACGGAGGCGACCGCCGACGGCCGCATCGGGATGCCCGAAATACAGCTTTGCCAGGCTTTTCGTTACCACGACAGATCTGGGCGGCACCTCGGGCGGGATCGGAACATCTCCATCGCTCAAAAATCGTCCGGCGATTAGCGGGATTTGCATTGCCTGAAAGTACTGGCCGCCTGTTTGACGCACACTTGCAGTCTGAGCGCGATAGTTTGCCCGGCCCTGAACCTCGATCAATGTCGCATCTTCAGAGCGGCTGAGTGGCAGATCATCGATGGCACCGGCCGCCAGAACTCCGGGGATCGTTCGGATGCGATCCATCACTTCGCGACGCACAGAATCCAGTTGTTCCTGGGTTCGCTTATGCTGCGCGACGTTCAGGCTCATCGTCAGCGTGGAGAGAGCAAACCCTTTGTCTTCCAGTTGGATGACCAGGTAACTGCGAATTAGCACGCCGGCGCCTGCCAGGAGGACCACCGAGACGGCAACCTCCGCAACGATCATTGCATTTCGTGCGCGCCAGGAGACACCGGCAATGGCTCGGCCGCCCCGCCGCAGTAATTCGTTTACTTCGACGAAGGAGCTGGACAGCGCAGGAAAGATGCCGGAGACCAGTCCGGTTGCAACTGAAATCAAGAGCCCGAACAGGAGCACGCGTGTGTCGATCGACGCCTCTTCAAACCGAGGTATATCTCCCGGATTGAGCTTGACGACGATTTTCAACACAACGAAACTCAGCAATGCGCCCAGAGCGCCGCCAACCACCGAGAGCATTAAAGATTCAGTCAACATGAGGCGAACAAGGCGCGCCCTATCGGCGCCGAAGGCGGTACGAACGCCCAACTCGTGCAGTCGCCCTGCGACTCGGGACAGCATAAGGTTGGCGACGTTTACGCAGACCATCAGCATGACCAGAACTACAGCGCACGCGAGTAGACGAAATAGAGGCCGCACCGGTCCCACGGCCGATTCGAGAAACGGAACGAGCAGCGACTGAACACCTCGAAACTCCGCCGGATAGAGTGGGGCCAAGTGCGTCTCGATCGCAGACATCTCAGCTTGCGCCTGCTTCAACGTGACGCCAGGACGAAGTCTCCCGATCACGGCGTCGGGCGCATCGGTACGGGATGTGCGGTCCCATTGTTGTTTCGGGTTGAGGGCGGCAGGAATCCAGACGTCCGTACGCTTGATGATCTCGAATTGGGAGCTGGGAAAATCGCTGCCGTGCGGATATCCGAAAGCGTTCGGCATAATGCCAATCACGCGGTAGTTCAGGTCGTCAATCTGAATCGTTTTTTCGAGCACGTCACTGTTTCCACCGAATCTCGTGCGCCAAATGCCATCGCCGATCACGGCGACGCGCTGCTGCCCAGGCCGGTTGTCATTGTCGTCAATCGTGCGTCCCAGTTCCGGTACTGCGTTCAAGGTTTCGAAAAAGTTTCCGAGGACCAGAGCACACCCGGCGCGCTCGAGGTTTTGGTCACCCAGGAGAACAATGCGCTGCTGGAGCGCGGTGATGCCGGTGAAGGAGTGACTCATTTTGCGCCAGTCGAAGAGGTCGGCGTAAGGCGGGGAAATCTCCCGAAATATCTCTTTGAATTGAGGTATCGGCGTCCACATGTACACCAAACGCTCAGGCGCTTGGTATGGCAGTGAGCGAATGAGCACAGCGTTTACCAGGCTGAACACGGTCGCCGTAGCGGCTACGCCGAGGGCTATAACGAATAAGGCGGCAAACGCGAATCCGGGCGTATTGCGTAAGGACCGAACGCCGTAGCGAAGATCGTGGGCGAGGATTTGAAGTTGTTCTCTTGGGGCAACAACGGCCACATCAAACTATGTTCTCTCAGCGCCAAACTCTCAACCGGCGCCGGTTGTGGAGCGGTTAGCTTTTATGGTGTTGCGAACCTCGATACCCAAGGCTCGGACCTCAGCCTGTTCTGCTTCGGCGAAATGCTGCTCAGTCCTCAACAGCGTCGCATATTCACGCAGCCAGGAGGAGAGCATCGGCGCGTCGGGGCCTGCGGCGGCTTCGAGAGATTGAATCGCGTCGCGAAACGATGCTTCGGCCTCACTGGAATGCTTGGCCGCAACGAAAACAACGGCCATATTGTGACAGATCTGCGCGGTCTGAACGCTGTGTTCTCCAGAGAAGTCTCTGTATATTTGCTCGCAACGTTTGTAGCGGCCGAGTGAATCGTCGAAACGCTTCTGGTGGAAGAGTTCGGCTCCAATATTACAGAGATTCGAGGCCACCGCAGGATGACTTGGGCCGTACCATGATTCGTTTATCCGCAAAGCTTGTTCGTATAAGCCCTGCGCCACTTTGTGGTGTCCTTGTTTGCTGTCAATGGAGGCGATGTTCGAGAGCACAGCGGCCCGGCTTGGATGGTCTGGTCCCACAGTTTTCAGCCATAGAGCTGCCGCTTTGTCGAACTGCTTCCGGGCCTCTGGGATTTTGTTTCGCGCGAGTTCGATCATGCCAAGGTTGTTCCAAAATGTCGCGACGATAGGATCGCCTTCCATTTCGCGGTCTTCGACAATCGTAAGAGCCTCAATCTCATGGACGCGGGCTTCTTCCAGCCGGCCGGAGCCCCTTTTCAAACCCGCCAGATTGTCGAGGGTCTGCGCGAGTTCTACATTAGGACTGGTTGTCGCTTTGCGCCGTAGGGCGATAGATTGAAGAAATGCGGATTCAGCTTCGGAAGTCCGTCCCGTTGCCTCAAGCGCCAGCCCCAAGTTATTAAAGGTTATGGCTCTATCTTCGCCACTTACAAAAGGTAAACTATTCTCGATTGCAACGGCTCTTTGATCCTTACTTAGCGCCTCTTCCGGTTTACCGGCTTCAAATTCGAGAAGCGCCCAATCCTTCAAGAGTTTGGCGTAGTCTTCACTCTGCTTGCCCGGCGACTCCTCAATCAGAACCGAAGCGCGTTCATATAACTGCCTGGCTTCTTCGTATTTCCCATGAGTCTGCTTACTAAGGCCCACGTTGACAAGTATGGCTCCGGCCGCCGGCGGCAAGCGCTCCTGACGGCTCTGAAGACTTTGGATGATGGAGTATGCTTTGTCAAGGAGACTGGCGGAAAGCTCGAAATGGCGCCGGGCACGCTCAATCGAAGCCTGGTTGCTTAAGGCAATCGCTGTTTCGAATCCGACGGAATTTGGGACTGATTGAGCTGGCAAAGTAGCTTCAACGGGCACCCCCGATACATCAGCGGAACGCAACGGGCCCGGTTGAAGAGATACTCCAAACAGAAGAACGGAAATCGTCGAGAAAAACCGGCTCCGATTGAGGAGCCGAGTTATGTGCATCCAGCACTCCTGATTTACGATTTGCAATTGCGTAGCCGATCGGTCTATAAGGTGAGCCGAATTACTTGCAATCGGTACGCCTAGAGCCGACGACGGCCACGCCCGCATTGATAGTGCCGCGGAGGTAAACAAAGTCTCGGAGGCTGCGGCGTCCGGCTGTCGGTGGTGATCGCGTGGCCGAACCGCGATCACCATTGAGACGTCTCAAGCCGTGCCGTTTTACTGAGCCGGATTGCTATAGGAGAACGAAAGTATGTCTTGAACCGCAGTCAGACCGCCTGTGCCTGCCGTAAAGCCGACGTAGGCATACTTGCTACCGACTGCCGCTGGTATGTTCACCGTGAAAGAGCCCGTGTAAGTGACCATGGTTTGCAAATCGGTGAGTAGAAGAGCTAAATTAGCTCCGTCGTACGTCACATGCGCCGAGAAGGTATCGCCGCTGTGAAGATTAATCCCAGACGGGACTAAATTCACAGCTGGCATTTCCGGAGATGCGCCGCCCAAATAAACTCCGGTCGAGTCCGGTCCTTCGCCGGCGTTATTCCAGAGATCGAATTTCAGAGCGGCACTGTTTGCAATTCCTCGGCCGGTGTTTTCGGCATCGGTGCCATAGCCAAGGCCGCCGCCGGCCGCACCTGTCGCTTGCAGGCCTTGATTTTGGAGGACGAACGTAAAACCATCGGCTGCGGCATTCGAGAGCTGGAACTGGAAGTCGGCGGTGAAGGCTTCGACGTTGACCGGGGTGCTGTAGTAGGCGCTGCGGGCCTCCTCGGTGCCGCCGTCGGTCAGGCGCAGCCTGGTTCCAGAGAAAGCCGCTCCGTTGTTCAGTGTCGAACCGGCGCCCGTGAAGCCGGAGGAGAAGTCTGGAACGGGGTTGAAACTCCAGGACAGAATCTCTTGGATAGCGGACAATCCGCCTGTGCCGCCGGTGAAACCTACGTAGGCAGTCGAGCCGCCAACAGCGGCGGGGATGTTAATTGTGAACGGCGTCGAGAAAGTCGCTGCGGGATTAGCCGTATCGGTGATTGTCAAGGTCAGAACCGTGCCGTCGTAAACGAGTCTTACGTTGTAAATGTCGCCATTGTGCAAATTGATGCCGTGGCTTAGTAGGTCAACCGCTGGAATAGTCGGCTCCGCGCCGTTCTGATATAGCCCTGTGGAATCGGGCCCTTCGCCCTCGTCGTTGTAGAGGTCGAATTTCACGGCTACGCTGTCGCTGATGCTTCGCTCACCATAGCTGATGTGATAGAGAGGATCGGGACCATAACCCAATCCGCCGCCCGTGGACCCGATAGCGTTGGGACCATCGCCCTGGATTGTGAATGTGAAACCATCCGCGGAGGCGGCAGACAACTGGAATTGAAACTCCGTCGTGAAGTGCTGAACATTTACGGGCGTGGTATAGAATGCGCTGCCGGCCTCGAATGTGCCGCCATCTGTCAAACGCAGGCGGTTACCATTCATCGTGGCGATCCCGTTTAGAGCCAATCCAGCGGAGCTGAAGCCATTCGAAAATTCCGGAATGGGAGGAATGGAAGCGGATTGAACGGAATAGAACGCCGAGACGACCTGACTTGCGGCGAATCCTGGCGCTTGCGCGAACGCATTGATCGTGGTCGGCCCCGTTATCTGAACTGGGCCGTTGTAAGTGGATGAAGACGAAGTGGGAACGCTTCCGTCGGTTGTGTAATGGATGACCGCATTCGGTGTCGTGTCGGACAGGGCGACCGACTGATCCGTGCTGAAGATCGTGTTCGTTGGCGTCTCGAACGTGGGATCAGCCGTGGCCTGGGTTGCGCCAGCCCCTAGGAGTCCGTACACCGAGACGGTGTTGACGCCGGGCACATAAACTTTTCCATTTACGACTGTGGGCGCGGTGAACTTAACGGCGTTGCCGGCCGTATCGCGATTATTGGAAGCTTGATTGCTGCTGTACAACAAGGTCGCGAGATTCGTGGCGTCGTACGCGTAGAGAATTGCCGGTCCCGTGCCATTCGAGAAGTTGTTGAGCGCCCACACGATCGCATTCGAAGTCCCGTTGGCGGAAATGATGGGACTGGTGCCGCTTCCGTTTGAGGCGTTCTGACCGAACGTGTTCGCGGTCTTCGAGGTGGGGTTGCCGGACAATGCGCCGTTAGTCAGAGCATAGGCTGCAAGCGAATTCCCATCGCCACCTATATAAACGAAATTGTTGAAGAGCGAGATATTGTTGTGGATTGTCGAGCCGATATAAAGTGTTTGGAGGTTCGCGTTGCTGGTCGCGTTGTAGCCTCCCATCGAGTCGCGGTCGATGACGTACACGCTGCCACTCTTATCCGCAGTGATTAACAGATGGGGAAAAGCGCCTGGCTGATCCGGAAGAATGAGCGCGTCGCTCACGCCCATATCGTCGTCCGCTTCGGTGAGTTGATCCTGATCGTCGGGAGTAAAAGAGTCGGCGATCGATAATCCGGACGCGGTGCTGAGACGCAGGGCGCTTTCTCCATAATTCTGGCTGGAGCTGGAATAGGTTCCATTTCCCGCCGCGACGTAGAGATTACCCGCGGAATCGGAAGAAATGCCGCCACCACTCATCCAGACGCCCGCGCCAATTCCATTGGGCGTAGTGCTTACGGCGCCAGTCTGTTGCTGAACGTTTCCGGCCTGATAGCCGATCACCCATCCGTGATAGTTGCCCTGATCGCCATGCGCGCCCCAAGGGATGTAGACGACGCCATTTAGCAGCAGAAGAGATGCGCGTTGATTTTCGAGAAGCGGATTGAAACTAAGAGTTCCGTTCGCGCTGCCCGCGCCCGTGCCCGGAACCGATGCCTGGATTTCAACGGGCCCATTCATTTTCTCCGCGCCGCTGGTCAAATCGAGAGCGTGAAGCCGCTGCACAAAAACCGTTCCTGTGGCGGAAGTCTCCTTAGTTTTGGCGACAACGTATAACGTATTTGTCGAACCGTCGATTACCGGCGTGCTGGTGATTCCAATCTCGGGCACGATATCAACGGTGCCCACATCGGTCGGCAAGACTGTCGTGACGCCATTGGCTGGATTTATAAAGGAGTCCTTCCACAGATAGCCTTGCGCTGGATTGTTGCCGTCGGCATCGAAGGCATAGACGCTGTCGTGCTCGGTTGCGACGAATAGCACATTGTGTACGCCCTGGCCGGGAATGCTGAGTTGAGATTTGTAAAGCGGCTGGGCGTAGACGCGGCCATCGACGGGTAGGTTATAGAGAAGTCCAAAGGACTGCATGTTCACGTTTTGCGGCGTGAGCGTTGTCTCCGACAAGTTCTGGCCGGTTCGCGAGTTATCGTTGCGAGCCGTAAGCACATCGGTAGCCCTGACGGGACCAGTCAATGAAATTAGAACGATAAGAGGACACAAATATCGCCCGTGGATTTGAAAAAAGGAGGTCATCTCGGGAAGAAATCAGTCGATGTCTAAATCAGGTAAAGAGATTTTTATTCGCGCACAAGTCGGCAGCTATTAAGTTGGAGAATTGGCTTCATTATCAATGTGGGCGCAGACCGGGGTTTCTCGCAGTAAGCGGATTTTTGTGCGATAAAATCCGCTATGTTTGGCTGGAATTACGGAAATTTCCGTGTTCGAGCGGAGGTCTTTTACTTATTCGGAGAGTGGGAGCGCGATGCCTCCACTGATAGACAGCAGGTCGTCGGGCCTGATCTCTATCTCTTCGCCGGTTTCCCCCGCGCCAATTAAGACGGTCGAGAACTGAAGAAGACTGGAATCGAGATAAACCCTCGTGTCCGCCACGCCCAGAGGCGAAACGCCCTGGGCCGGATAGCCGGTCACCAACTGAAGTTCGGACGACGAGGCAATCTCGAGTCTTTTCACGCCCAACTCGCGCGCTAGAACCGTGAAATTAACTCTCTTTCCCACGGGAGCGGTCACGAGAGTGTACGGGGACCCGACCGGCGAGCGAACCAAAAGAGTCTTGGCGATGCGGGCGAGATCGTAGTTGAGTTGTCGCGCGAAGTCCACTGGATTGCGAATCCGTTCAGGGAATTCGCTATGGCGGTGTACCCGGTACGAAACAGGGCAGCGGGTCAGCGCGCGCTCGACATTGGGGTGCACACTATCGAGGATGCTGAAAAAGGGCAGATTGAGACCGCTCCCTCGTGGTCGCGGTTCCGTAAGTTGCTGTGGACATGCGATCCCATTTCTGAACCCCGCGCGTGGGCGAGCGGTGTTCGGCCTTTTTCAGCATCCTCTATTGTGAGTTGCGCGCTCTTAACGACAACTCGGATGACTCGAGCGCCTCGACCATCAACCGCTTCACCTCAGGAGGAATGTGGCTTCCGAAGCGGTTCAGATAAGCGATCAGCATTTCGCCATTGCCGCGCCGTCCATGAAGAAATGGGAAATCGGACGGAACCATATTTCGAATAGCTAATAACGGCAAAGGTGCCTCGAGCGGGTAGAAGTGGTCGTTCCAGAGACCGGTTTCGCGACATCCCATATAGAACTGGCCCAGCATGACGCCCCGGCGCACGAAATCGGGTTTTAGCCGCTTATGTAGATTTTCGATTTGAAGCTTGGCCTTTTCGTGGGAAAGTTCGGCGAAAATGATGAGAATGGTTTTGAGAATTGCCTCGGGACCCGACGTTGGTTCCAGCTCGAAAAACCAGTCCCGATAGCGCTCGATCGCCTCGGCAGCGCGCTCTTCGTTCACGTCCTTGCCCAATGAAGTTACCAGCCAAAAATGACGCTGATTGATTGAAGGCAGAGTAAAAGGACAGACCGGCCCCTCGCGACCGAGGCGGGCGTGAGGCCTGCAGAGAAAGGCTCGCGCCCAATCGACGATCGTCTTGCAAGCGCTTACCTGTAATGGGTTTAAGCCCGCAGTCGGCTCGGAATCGGTTTCGAAATCCAAGCCATTATAAAGAACAAGGTCGTCACGGTAGAGAGGCATAGCGATGTCTCAACACAGTGCGGCGCTGACTGTGGAGATGGTTTATCTATAACAGTCTACGGTATTGCTCCGTGTGAAGTCGGCGCTATTCCACCTGAAGGCAATCTTCAATACATTGATCGATGCTCGCCGCTACCTGAGCGGCAAAGGGCGATTCCAGCAACTGGTCATGGCCGACCGGCAGACGACACACATCAAGCGGCCCATCGATGAGCGCGCGCCAAACCGACGGAAGATTCGAGGCGGCCTCGGGCGTGTTCCGGTCGGCCAAAAACAGCATGGTCTTGACGGCGAGCGGCTTTGGACGGTAATTGCGAATCGCGTAAAGGAAACCGGAGAAAGCGTCGAGGCGCACGGGATTCCCTCGCCATCGCTTTGTTCGATCATAGATCTTGAGCTTAATGGTCGATTGCAGCCGAGCCAGATCACGAACAACGACTTCCATCCTTCTACCGGGAGCCGCCGTCCGCATGTGAGTGATTCTTCTTCGAATGGCCCTGACCGGCCGGCGCAGAGCCAAGGGATGGCCAGGCGCTCGGGACGATATGGGCAGCGACTGAAAATGGAAATAGCTGTCGAACAAAACCAGCAAGTCCACTTTTTCCCCCGCGTTCTGCAGGAGGCGCGCCATCTCGAAAGCGACCAGACCGCCGGCGGAATACCCGCCCAGGAAATAGGGTCCCGAGGACTGCACCCAACGCACGTGAGTCAGGTAATCGGCCGCCATTTCATCGATCGTGGTGTGTGGGCGCTCCTGCTTGTTTAGGCCTCTCGCCTGCAACCCATAAAACGGGCGATCGTGCATCTGTTCACTCAAGTTCTTAAAACTGAGCACATTTCCGCCGATCGGGTGGACACAAAAGAAAGGCGTGCCCGCTCCGCTGCGAATTGGAACGAGGGGCGACCACTCCGCTGGTTCAGCGCGGGAAACCGCTTTGGCGAGGGAAAGAACGGTCGGCGCTCCGAAAAGTGTAGAAAGCGGCAGGTCCTTGTGAAAGCGCCCGGAAATTTCCTCGAAAAGCCTGGCGGCCAACATCGAATGGCCGCCGAGTTCGAAGAAATTGTCATCCAGACTCACAGTACGTACGCGGAGAAGGCGACGCCAGATATTCGCCAGCTCGTGCGCCACCGGATCGTCCGAGTCCGAAACGAGAGCCAGTTCGTCCTCTGCGTCCATTTCACGACGGCTCAACTCGAGTCGATCGATCTTGCCGCTGGCCGTGAGCGGGAGCCGCTCGACGCACACAAAACGGGTGGGGAGCATATAGGAAGGCAGCCGATCCGCCAAAAACGCGCGGATGTTGTCGTCCTCCGGCGCCCGGCCAAGCGCAATCCGGCAATAGGCAATCAGCATCTTCTCGTGCTGCGCCTCTTCACGAACAACCACCGCTGATTCGAGAACGCAAGGATGTTGGTTAAGGACGGCTTCAATCTCTTCCAATTCGATACGGAAGCCCCGGATTTTCACCTGATGGTCGATCCGGCCGACAAACTCAAACGCACCGTCCGGTCTTTGGCGGACCAGATCGCCCGTTCGGTAAACGCGTTCTGTCGTGCCGGGCTCGGATTCGAAGTCGATGAATCGCGAGCTTGTCAGCTCCGGGCTATTGCGATATCCCCTCGCCAGGCTCTCGCCGCCCAGTAGCAGTTCGCCCACTTGGCCCATTTCCACCGCTTTATTCTCGGAGTTCACGATGAAGGGGCGAATGTGAGGAAGCGGATGACCGATGGGAGACGGGAGATCATCTGTCCGGACCCTGCCGGAGGTCGCCAAAATTGTGATTTCAGTTGGGCCGTAATGATTCCACAGAGCTCTGGCCCTTTGGAGCATGCTAGCGGCTAGGGTCGTGTCGAGCGGCTCTCCCCCGGTGATGGCGTGGAGGTTCTCGCTGCCTTTCCAGCCGCCTTCGACCATTAGCCGCCACAAGGATGGAGTTCCGCAGATGACGGCTGGGGCATATTTCCGAATCGCGAGTTCCAAAGCGCTTGCGGACACAAGGCGGTCTTGCGGCATCAAGGCCAGGCGCGCTCCCGATACCAGTGGCAGGAACAGCTCGAGAACCGCAACGTCAAAAGAGAGCGAAGTGACCGCCAGCAGAGTATCATCAGGACCAATCTCGAGCTCCTGCCCTATCGCCTGCAGACTCAGAAGCAAACCCCGATGAAGTATCTCAACGCCTTTGGGCTGGCCGGTTGAGCCTGAAGTGTAGATGACGTAGGCAAGATCGTCGCGATCTGGCCCGCGCGGAGGTACCTGTGCCCGCTCGGGTTTCGTTTCGAGTAGCCGACTCACAAGCAGGGACCGGTGCCCGGCAAATCTTGAAAGAAACCGCTCCTCCGTAATGGTTATCGCGGCGATCGAGTCGTCCAAGATGAACTCCAGCCGTTTCTGTGGGAGCAATGGATCGATCGGAAGATAAGCCGCGCCCGCTTTCACGATGCCGATCGCCGCAACGACATACTCAATGGACCGGTTCAGACAAACAGCCACAAGCGATTCCCTGCCGATTCCGAGACTGGCTAGGTGAACGGCAACGCGGTCAGATTTCTGCTTCAGCTCTTGGTAGGTGAGGTGCCGGGTTTCGCATTCCACAGCAATCGCGTGGGGCCGGCGAGCGGCGTGCTCCTCAATGCAGCCGAGAACATGATCTTGGCTCGCCGATGCAATCTGGCGGGGAGACATTCCTAGGGGCTCTCTCCTGGCGGGACCGGCGGAGCCATTTCCATAAGTTCTATTTTAGCTATAACTTTCCGTACTACAGCCACATAAGGTACTGTATTCAAGAGAGTTAGTAAATGAACACAGCTTAGCGAAAGTTCGTTACAACGACTGCCTGACGGGCGTGGTTCAGAAACGAGGCTCGTTGGATTCAAATGTCTGGCCGAGCCACGCACGCGAGAAGCGGTCCCGTGACGAACTCCATGAGCGCCCGGCGGCCTACTTTTTTTTCACGTCCTCAGAAGCGCAGGCGCGGGTTCCGTTGTCTTTCCAGGTCGTCCGATCCTGGAACCCGATGCTTTGTACCCACACTTTTACGCCGCGATAGTCCGTACCAAGCAAGCGGTGTGTGCTGAAGTAAGCCGCCTTGCGTTCCCCCGCCGCAATCTTAGCAACCACATAATCATAGTGAAGAGGATGTTCCCATGGTTTCGAGTCGATTGCAACCACGCTGAGGTTGACTTCTGAAATCGGCTTCGCCGAGTTATTTACAACTTCGAGCGAGAAGCAATAGGTGTTTCTGTCACCGATGCCGGCATCGCGCCGGACTCTCGCAATCGTCACGGGGCAGGAAGCGTCCGCGGCCAGCGTAAGTCTGACAGCGAGAATCGCCAGAGTGGGCCATTTCCATTTCATGTGGGCGCTCGCCTTGTACAGTTGGGCTCTGCAGTCTTAGCGATCGGCGTTCTAAGTGTAAAGTACCAGAGCGCTGAAGTGACCGGGCCTGCCGGCGACGGTCTTTGGCGCGACTACCCGCCTTAAATATGGCTTGATTTTTCCGAATTCCGCATTTTTTGGTTGGGATTTGGTTATCGAGCGGGCAATCGGAGAATTCTCCCTCGAGAAGTACTAAAACCTTCTTACCCCTGGTTTGGGGCAGCGGTGTGTTTACCCGGAGAGATGCGGTCCGTTAGGATGATCTCAGAAGAAAGGGATTCAGCCAGCAGATTTTAGCGAAATAGCTCGTCTCTCGGAGCCGTTTCGGAGTTGAACAGCGAAAAGTTATTGTCATCTGTCGCTGAATACTGCCGATTAAGTAAGTAATTATCGATTTTATCAAGGCCTGTATCCGGCGCACAGACTTTCAGGTTGGCGTTCCAGGTATAAGGCCAAGCATCCCGGGTGGGTGCAGGGCAAGTTTTTCTAATGGAGGCAATGGCTTAAATCGGTCTGGCGCGACGGGAAAGACGATCCGGTTCTCGGATTGTCTCCTCTCGCGCGATGGTCGATAGCGGCCTGTGTGCACTGTGGCTATAGGCGTTCAATCCAAATTTTCCAAATCACTTCTCTCTGTATTTTTCTTGGCGGCCGCCGCGGCAACTTCGGTTTGCGCGCAGGAAGCGTACCGGCTCGGCCCCGAGGACACATTAACGGTCCAGGTTCTTGACGTTAACGAAGTCCCGGATCGTCCGGTGCGAATCGACAAGAACGGATATATCGACCTGCCGCTCATCGGGCGAATCGAGGCTGCGGGCAGAACGGCTCCGGAACTCGAAGCGGATATGACGGAGCGGCTGAAGAAATTCGTGCGCGATCCGAAAGTTTCGGTTCACGTCGCCGAGTATCACAGCTCCCCTGTGTCGGTGCTGGGCGAGGTCAATACTCCGGGCGTGTATCAGCTTTCCGGGCCGAAACACCTGTTGGAATTGATTTCGATGGCGGGCGGCCTTCGCCCTGACGCCGGCACGACGGTGCAGATTACCCGCGAAGTGTCCGCCGGGCCGCTGGATCTGCCGGGCGCCCGGCTCGATCTTACCGGAAAGTATCGCTCGGTGGAGGTCGACCTGACTTCGCTGATGTCCGGCAAGGATCCCGCATTAAACGTCTTCATGCTGCCGGACGATGTGGTGGCGGTGCCCAAGGCGGATCTGGTGTATGTCATCGGCAATGTGAAGAAAGCAGGCGGCTTCATGCTTGGAGCCAAGGAACAGATGACGGTCTTGCAGGCTCTCTCGCTGGCCGAAGGAATGGATAGCACCGCGGCAGGCCAGAAGGCCAAGATCTTGAGAAAATCCGAGCCCGGCGCGGAGCGGACCGAGATTCCGGTCGATGTGAAAAAGATTCTCTCTAACCAGGCGCCGGACGTGACCCTGAGGGCTGACGACATTCTGTTTATCCCGAATAACGCGGCACGCAGCATTGGGATTCGCACTGTGGAAACAGCGGTGAACATCGGCACAGGGATCGCGATTTTCGGAAGGTAGTGAGGCAAAAACAAACCATGCACGAATTTGAAATGACAAAGCTGTCGAAAACTATGCATCCCCTTGCGGCGTTGCCAGCGGGACCCACTATCTCACTCGAGCAGCCGGGTGTTTTGAAGCAGGAGGAGCCCAGCCTCGCGGTGGAATACTTTCGCATGCTGATCCGGCGGCGATGGCTCGTACTGCCGGTAGCGGCGATGGGAGCGGCGATCGGACTGTTGATTACCATTCCGAAGGAACCGGTGTACCGGGCGCACACATCGCTCGACGTGCAGGGCCTCAACGAAAACTTCATGAACATGCAGGCAGTCAACCAACGGGCCACGCCCGGCGAAGAGACCGCCGAATCGTTCCTTCAGACCCAGATCAAGCTGCTCGAAAGCGAGTCGATGATCGCGCGCGCCATGAATACAGTGAAGCAACAGGCGGCCGCGCCGGAAATGCCTCAGGACCTGATTTCGATCTGGCGCCAGCGCCTGGGATTGGGAATTCCAGAGCCAAAGCCAATGGACGAAATGGTTCGAGATGTGGCCAAAAGCGTCAAGGTGAAGCCAATGGGAATGACGCGGCTTGTCGAGATTACGTGCGAGAGCACGAGTGCGTCGCTTTCGGCCAGGTTCTGCAATACGCTGGCGAGCGAATTCATCAAGAACGATCTTGAAGTGCGTTCCGAAACCGCCCAGAAGACCGGAGAATATTTGTCCCAGCAGTTGCAGGATGTAAGAAAAAATCTCGAAAGCAAGGAGCGGCTGCTGCAGTCGTATGCGCAGGAGACGACGCTGCTTTCAAGCGGCGACAAGGAGGGCATCGCACAGGAGAAACTCCGGCAGCTGCAGGCGGAACTGTCCCAGGCTCAGGCCGACCGGATTGTCAAACAATCCCAGTACGAACTGATCGCCTCGGCGACGCCCGATTCCTTGCCGCCGGTGCTTGACAGCGGAACGCTTCGCGAGTACGAGGTAAAGCTCGCTGACCTGAAGCAGCAGTACGCCGATATTTCGACTTCATTCACGAGCGACTATCCGAAAGTCCAGAGGGTCGCGGCCCAGATACACGAGCTCGAGGCGACCATCGCGAAGGAACGCCAAGACATCGTCTCGCGAATCAAGAACGATTACGCGGCAGCTAAACACCGGGAAGTGATGCTCGCCTCGGCCTACGGCGGCCAGGCCCGCATGGTTTCTTCGTTAGCCCCCAAGCAGACGCAGTACAACATGCTGCAGCATGAAGTGGAATCGGGACGGCAACTCTACGAAACGCTTCTGCAGCGAGTGAAAGAGGCTGGATTTGTCTCGGCGCTGCGGTCGAGCCCGGTACGTATCGTAGATACGGCCAGCGAACCACAGGTGCCCGTTTCGCCTCAACGCGTCCTGGCCACGGCGATGGGCCTGTTTGTGGGCTGCGTCGGCGGTGTGTTCCTCGCCTTCTTCCGCGACCGGACAGACCGGCGCCTGCAGATGCCCGGCGAAGCTACCTTGCAGTTGAGGGTGCGCGAACTAGGCGTCATTCCGGCGGCGAGCGTCGAGCGCCAGCCGCTCGCTAACATCAAGAAACTACCCGTACCGGTAAGATCGGAAGCCGGACCGAAACTACTCGAGCCCGCGGGCGGCGCAGCCCCTTCGGGACTGGAACTGGTGACCTGGCTGAACAAAGGCTCTCTGATGGCTGAGAGCTACCGCGGTGTCATGAGTTCGCTGTTGTTCTCGGGTGTCAACCCGACCGAAAAGATGAAGCTGGTTGTAACGAGTCCCTCCGTGCACGAGGGGAAAACGACGCTGCTCAGCAATCTGGGGATCGCGCTCGCGCAGACCAAGCGGTCGGTCGTGCTGGTCGACGGCGATCTGCGGCGGCCGCGCTTGCACAAAGTCTTTCACGTCGACAACAGCACAGGACTCGGCAACGTGCTAGTGGGCGACGTCGACCCGATAACCTGTCCGCTCGAGCGGATCGTACGGGCAACTACTGTTCCAGGGCTGTACGTAGTTCCGGCCGGAACGCCGGTAGATGACCCGGCCAGCACGCTGTTTTCTCCTCATCTGGCGCCGCTGATGGAGCGGCTCAACCGGGAGTTTTCGGTGATTCTCATGGATAGCCCGCCGATGCTGCATCTGACGGATGCACGCGTTCTCGCGCGCTACGCCGACGGAGTGGTGCTGGTGGTACGGGCCGGCGCAACCACGCTCGACGCCGCAGCGAACGCGCAGCAGATCTTCGCGGCAGACTCAACCCCGATAGTCGGAACAGTGTTGAACGATTTCGATCCGTCGCACGAGCTGAACCTGAATTACTACAAGAGCTACCACCAGTATCAAGAGCAGAAGAGCGCCTGACGGGCGCTCTATCCGCCCGGCGAGCACGAGTTACGGGCGAGGCCAAGCCTCGCCCCTAAGAGAAGCGCACGTGAGAATCCAGGTGGAAGGAGGAGAACAACAGGATGAATCTGCTGGCTTATGTGCATTTACGAAATATCCATGGCTCGACCGGCGCCGGCCGCGTGGCACGTCAATTGGTAGAACACCTCGAGGGCCAGCCCGGTCTAGAGATGCGGATATTAGCCGATCCAGGCGACCACCGGCGCATTGTTCCACTGGTAGGCGAGCCGTGGTCGTCCTACCGTTACCACTTCATCTCGAACGAGACGTCGAAGCAGCAGGCCCAGTGGTTTTTCGCCGGGTCGCCCTCGGCCGAACGGTACTGGCCGGAAGCTGAAGTTGTCTTTTGCACGGCGGAATCGTATGTGCCGGTGCGAAAGGCCCGGCTTGCGGTGACACTGCACGACGCGGCCTTCTTCGAGCAAGGAGCTCATGTTGCCGGAACCTCTTTTTGGAAACAGAAGCTGAAGTGGAAACTGCTCTATCACACGCTATCGCGAAAGGCCGACATGTTTCACACGGTTTCGGAATTTTCGGCGGAGCGCCTGGCGCATTTCTTTCCTTCCATCCGCTCGCGTCTGCGAGTGGTGCACAACGCGGTGCCGCCTCGCTTCTTTGAGCCGGTGAGCGCAACGGGGCAGCAGTATCTTCGAGAGCAAGGCCTGTGCACGCGACCCTTTATCCTTTTGCCCCGCGGCCTGGCGCACCGGAAGAACGCCGATCTCGTGCTCCGTTCCTGGCCGGCGCTTCATGAGCGGTATCCGGACCTGCGCCTGGCGATTACCAGCCACTCGGACGCGGCTTACGTGGAGCGGGCGAAGGCGCTGGACGATTCGGTCCTGCTCACGGGTTTTGTCAGCGACGAAGCGTTGTGCTCGCTCTATCATGCGGCGCGAGTCGTGTGGTTCCCCTCTTTGTACGAAGGCTTCGGATTGCCGGTCTTGGAAGCGATGGCGTGCGGCGCGCCGGTGGTGGCGAGCAACAGCTCTTCGCTGCCTGAAGTCGCTGGCAATGCCGCCACTCTAGTTTCGCCGCATTCGGACGATGAGCATATTGAAGCCATATCCGAGCTGCTCGACCAAGCGGAGAAACGCGACAGGTTGCGGCGCGCCGGAATGGCGCACGCGAGCTCTTTCACCTGGGAGAGTTCAGCTCGCAAGTTGTACGGGTATTTCTCGGAGTTGGTGTAAAGAGAGCGCATGCCACAAAACGTCGTAGTAGTGCACAGCGGGGCCCGGGACGCCTATCAAGTGGCGCGGGCACTCGAGGAGAGCGGCCGCCTCGAAAGCCTGGTGACCGATCTGTTCTGGGACACCGGTTCGGGAATGGCACGGAGGGTCGAACAGGCGCTGCCGGAGCCGCTCCGGCGCCAGCTTCGTGCGCGCTCGGAGCCAGCGCTACCGGGAACATCGGTGAAATTGTGCGCGGCGGCGGGATTGCTGACTCTGCTGATGGATAAATCGAAGCGCGCGCCCGTCGCGTGGAAACGAGCGATGGCGCGACGGACAGACAGAAAGCTGGGCGAAACGGCGGGACGGCTGGCGACAGCTCGCGGCGCGGCGCTGCTGAGTTACAGCTATTACGGCCACAGCGCTTTCACTCATTTTGCATCCAACCGGCCCGGCATGTTGTTTCAACTGCATCCTCATCCGGCCAGCATGCGGAGGATTTTGCGGGCCGAGCTCGAGAAACATCCTGACTGCGCGCCTTCGCTCTTGCAGGAGTGGGAGCTTGCCGTGCCCGACGCCGACTTCGAGCGTCTGGTAGCGGAACCTGGGATGGCTGGAGCATGGCTCGCCGCGTCGGCTTTCACAAAATCGACGTTGATCGAGAACGGCATTCCGGCCGAGCGTATCGAGGTTGTGCCCTATGGAGTAAATCTCGAACGGTACAAGCCTGCGGCGCCTGTTTCATGCCGCACAAGAGGCCCGTTGAAGCTGCTGTTTGTGGGCCGGATCAATCAGCGTAAGGGAGTGAAGTATATGCTCGAATCGCTGCGGAGATTTCCGCGCCAGCACGTCGAGCTGACCATCTGCGGGCGTGTGTTGGACGATCTTAGAATCTTCGAACGGTTTCGTTCGCAAGTGACGATTCGTCCATCAGTGAGTCCGGCCGAGCTGGTCGAAGCGTACCAGACTTCAGATCTGTTCGTTTTTCCTTCCGTCGCCGAGGGATTCGCGCATGTGCTGCTCGAATCGATGGCCTGCGGGCTTCCGGTATTGAGCACCACCGCAACCGCGGCTCCCGACCTGGTGACCGAAGGCCTCGATGGCTTTGTGGTGGAACCCGGAAGCTCGGACCCCTTGGTCGAACGGATCGACTGGGCGCTTTCGCACCGTTCCGAGTTGCAGGGAATGAAAGAGATGGCCCGCCGAAAGGCCGAACGGTTCACGTGGGAGCGGTTCCGGCGAGGCGTGGTCGCGTTTGTTTCGCGTCACTGCGACGCGCAGGAGACCGATATGGCAGCCAATGAAAACGCGAGGGAGTTTGAGACGGCTCGATGACTTACGAAATTCTTCTCCTCAGCACGCTATTGGTGATTCTATTCGGCGTTTTAGTGGCCTACGACGGAAGCCGGGACGTGTTTCATCCCCTGGTTTTTATCGGGCCGATCATGGCTTTCATTTACGTTTGGATGCCATTCAAGCTGCTGCGTTCCGGAGATCTTTTCACGTTCTTCGACTGGCAACAACTCATCAACGTCCAATCCATCAACCTGCTCGGCGTATCCGCGTTCGTTGTGAGCTGCCTGTGCGCCGGGGTTCGGAGACCCAAACAGCGTCCCGCGGCGGTGGCCGACCCTCTGGCTACGGCGAAACGGCTGGTGATTGGCGGATCGATTGCGGGCGGCCTGGGATTGGTTGCGTGGCTGACATTGATTATCGAATCCGGCGGTGTGTCGCAGGCGTTCGGTACGGCATATAGCGGAGGCTGGGATGACAGCGGCTACGTTCGCGATGGCTCGATTCTGCTGCTAGCGGGCGTGCTGTTGATTCTGGCGGCGATTGGAATGGACCGCATGCGGACGTGGTACGCGGCGATGCTCGCCTGCTTTACGCTGCCCTGGCTCACGCAGGCGATTCTGACTTCACGGCGGGGACCTACTTTCGCCTTATGCGTGGTCGTCGGCATGGGCTGGTTTCTCAACCGGAGCAAGCGGCCGCCCGTGATCGCGATGTGCGTGGCGGGTTTCACGCTAGGCTGGTTCGTCCTCTTCCTGGTGACGAACCGGAGCAGCATTTATCTCGGCTCCGACAAGAGCTTCACAACGGACGTTTCGGCGGTGACGGACACAGCGGACACGGGCAACGAGTATATCTACGGTTCGGGATCGTTACTTGCGGCACAGCGAGCGGAAAAGCATTTCTGGGGAAAGCGCTATGCGGCGCAGCTTCTGATCCGGCCCATTCCCTCGGCAATCTGGCCCACGAAATATGAGGATTTCGGCGTACCTGAATTGCGGGTGAACGCAGGCACCGGCGAAGGAATTGCGGAGACGATGGGTTGGCAGGGCGCGCCAGGCTCGGCGCCCGGAATTATAGCCGACCTTTGGATCGAGTGTGCGTGGCTGGCGATACCTGTGCTGGCGTTATTCGGTTTCATCTACGGGCGGTGCTGGCGCAATGCGCTGGCCAAAGGGCGGCAATGGATCGCGCAGTACGCAGTGTTATCGGCGCTATCCATTTATCTTGTGATGCAAACCATGGAAGCGGTAATTTTCCGCCTCGCGCTGCTTTCGATTCCGATTTGGGTGGTGTGGAAGTGGGCGCTTTATCGGAGAGAGAAGCGGCGCGGAGCGCGGTCGAAGGTAACCGCGGTGGAACTGGCTGGAGCGGCATTGTGACGAGAACTAGAGAAGACAAAATTGTTGTGATCTGGATCGATTGGTACGCCTACCATGCCGCCCGATTCCGCGCGTTGACCGAGCACAAAGCATTGAACGGCCGCGTGGCTGGCCTCGAGCTGGTGGGCGGCGCAGGCGTTCACCAGGGGATGGTGTTTCGCGAGAAGACCAATGAAGCGCTGCCGGTACGAACGATCGCTCCGGACGCGAACTGGAATAGCATCGGGCAACGACGGCTCGCGCGGCTTGTGTGGCATGAACTTGAATCAATCCAACCCTCCGTGGTGCTTGTGCCCGGCTATTACACCGCTCCCGGTTTGGCCGCCGCGCTGTGGTCGAAATGGCGCGGACGCCGGTCGGTATTGATGACCGAATCGACGCGGAGCGATCACGAGCGCTCCGGGTGGAAAGAGAAACTCAAGAGCTGGATGCTTCGAGCGTTGTTCGATTGGGCGGTCGCGGGCGGAAGCGCGCACGTCCGCTATCTCGAGGCGCTCGAATTTCCGTCCAATCGCATCGCGCGAAATTACGACGTCGTCGACAACCAATTCTTCGCTCGAGGCACGAACGAAATGCGGGTGCGCGGCAACCGCGAACAATGGGAATTGCCCGAAAAGTATTTCCTGTTCGTTGGTCGTCTGGCACAGGAGAAGAATGTAACCGGCCTGGTTGAAGAATTCGCCGCATACCGGAGGAATGGCGGAACGTGGTCGCTGGTGATTGCCGGAGACGGGCCGCTTCGCGGGGCTTTGACAGAGCTTGTGGAAAGCCACGGGCTTTCCGCGGCCGTGCACTTTGCCGGCCACCAAACATCCGCTGGCTTGATTCCCTATTATGCATTCGCAAGTTGCTTCGTGCTGCCGAGCAGCCGGGAGCCTTGGGGTCTGGTTGTGAACGAAGCGATGGCTTCGGACCTGCCTGTGATTGTGTCGAACCGGTGCGGGTGCGCAGAGGATTTGGTTCAGCCGGGCGTCAATGGATTCGTATTCGACCCAGCGCGACAAGGCGCGATTCGAGAATCGCTCGAAGCCATAGAAGACTGGGGGGTCGAGGGCCTGGCTCACATGGGCCGGAAGTCGCGCGAAATCATCGGCCGGTACTCGCCCGAAACCTGGGCCGACGAAGTGGCCCGGATTGTGGCGGCGTAGGGAGGAGAGCGAAACAGGAAATGCTGACACAAACTGAAGAACCCTCGCTTGTTTCGCCCGTTCACTCGAGCGGAGGAACGTGGCTGAACTTAGTTGCTCATCTCGATCCGAAATATGGCGGCATCAGCGCCGTGCTGCCCTCCTTCTGCCAGGCCGTTTCGGAGGCAGGCACGGAGGCGGCGCTCGTTCCCTTCTGCGGAGCCGGCGAACAGTATGACGTGGCTCCGTCCATTCCGATGGACGTATTTCCTCTGGGGATGTCGCGGTGGCTCCTGGAGAGGAACCTGCGCGATCGCTTGAAAGATCACATTGCCGAATGTGCCGGGGTGCATATCCATGGAATCTGGCAGGAGCACTGTCTGTTTGGGACGCAAGCCGCGCGAGCCGCGAGGAGGCCTTACGTCGTCTCGGCCCACGGCATGCTCGAACCTTGGGCGCTACGGAACAAGGGATGGAAAAAACGTCTGTACTCGCTGCTGGTCGAGAAGCGCAACATCGCGGGCGCTGCCTGCCTTCACGCATTGACCGGAGCCGAAGCGGAAGAATATCGCGGTTTCGGCGCGCGAAATCCAATTGCGGTGGTTCCCAACGGGGTCCGCATCCCGCGCGCTGGCAACTCATCCGACTTCTTCGTGAAATTCCCCCACCTCGCCGGGAAACGCATCCTGCTGTTTCTCGGGCGCTTGCATTTCAAGAAAGGCCTCGATCTGCTGTGCCGCGCCTGGCACAACGCGCAGCGGGGCGAGGAATTTCATCTGGTGCTGGCCGGCCCGGATTTCGAGGGAACAGAGCAGCGCGTGAAACAGATGATCGCCGAACTGGGTATTGAAGGGTCGGTAACATTTGCCGGCATGCTGAAAGGCGCTGAGAAGTGGAGCGCGCTCAAGGCCGCGGATGCATTTGTGCTGCCCTCGCGATCCGAAGGGCTCAGCGTGTCGGTGCTCGAGGCCATGGGCATAGGTCTGCCGGTAATCGTAAGTTCCCGGTGCAACGTAGCGGAAGTGAGACGGAACGAATGCGGCTGGGCGATCGAGCCGAACGTGTTTGAACTGACTGACGCGCTCGGCCAGTATTTCGAGTCGAACGTCGCCGATCGGAAACGTTTCGGCGCAAACGGTCGCCGCGTAGTGGAACAGATCTATAGCTGGGACTCGGTGGGCAGACAGATGTCGGCGGTATACGAGTGCCTGGCTGGCGGAAACAAGCCATCCGGCGTCGATCTGAGACTTAGCTAAGGACTCGGGAAAGAATCATGACGCGCGTTCAGCTCTCTACTTTCAATAACGACTCCTATCATCCAGGCCGCTCGATGGCGTGGCAGCTTGCCTGGTTCTTTTTCGGCCTTCCGTTGCTGCGCAGCGGATGGATACCGTTCTCCGGCTTGCGCGTCCGGCTGCTGCGCATGTTCGGGGCAAGCATTGGCGCGGGCGTCGTCATCAAGCCCGGCGTGCGAGTGAAATATCCGTGGCGCTTAACCGTTGGCAACCACTGTTGGATCGGCGAAGACTGCTGGATAGACAATATCGCCGATGTCCGGCTTGGAAACGACGTTTGCCTGTCTCAAGCGAGCTATCTGTGCACCGGCAATCACGATTGGAGCGATCCCGGATTCCGGCTGATCGAGCAAGCTATCTCGATTGGCGACGGAGCCTGGATTGGCGCGAGAGCAACGGTTTGCCCGGGAGTTGTGATCGGAGAAAGCGCGGTAATGGCGGCGGGAAGCATCGCCAATCGCGCAGTGCCCGCTAATGAAATTCACGCCGGTAATCCGGCCCGATTCGTTCGAGACCGAAAGCTTCGGCAACCCTCCGGCAGAACGGCGTATCCCGCGGCGGAAATGAAGGAATCCCAAATAGCATGCGAATCTTACTCCTGAATCAATTTTTTTGGCCCGATTCGGCCCCAACCAGTCTGTTGCTGACAGATCTGGCGAGGGAACTCGCGGCGCGGGGTCACGATGTCGTCGCGGTCTGCGGGAATTCAAACTACGTGGGGCCGGGCGCGAAGGGCGAAGTCTCAAGCATCGACATACGCCGCACACCAACTTTGAAATTTGCTCGCGGAACGGCCGCGCGGCTGCTCTCCTATACGTCGTTTATGGGATCGGCGCTCGGAGCTGGTTTGCTGGGAGAGAAGCCCGATCTGGTGATCACGCTGACAACGCCGCCTCTTCTCTCGTCGGTCGGAACGATGATGAAAAGTCTCCGCGGATGCCGGCATTGGATTTGGGAGATGGATGTGTATCCGGACGTCGCCGTCGAGCTCGGCTGGATCAAGAAGAACAGCGCGCTCGAACGGCTCATCGGGTTCATGACGGACTGGCCGCGCCAGAAGGCGGACGGCATTCTGGTGCTTGGGGAATGCATGAAGCAGCGCCTCATGAATCGCGGCATTACCGATGAGCAGCTGTTTGTCGCCGAGAATTGGGCGGATGGACGAGAGATCAAGCCTATGCCGTTTCCCGATCAACGCTTGCTTCAGGTGTTGTATTCGGGCAACCTTGGTTTGGCTCACGACGTAGAAACGATTGAGCAGGCGGCTTTCGAGATGGATGAGGCTCCAGTAGCTGAATTCGTGTTTGCCGGAGGCGGCCCCAAGCGCAAGGCGCTCGAAGAGCGGTGCGCGAACAGGGAGCTCAAGCACGTCAGTTTTCGCGGATACTCAAGTGCGGAAACACTCGGCGAGAGTTTAGGTAAGGGCGACGTTGGGTTGGTCACTCAGCGGCCGGAATGTATTGGCACGGTAGTTCCCAGCAAAGTCTACGGGCTGATGGCTTCGGGGCGCCCGATCCTGTACGTTGGACCGGAAGAAGGAACGCCTCACCGGATCGTCGAGAAATTCCACTGCGGGTGGCAGATCAATCCCGGCGATGTGCATGGGTTGAAAGAACTGTTGCGCACGTTGGCGTCAAACCGCAGGCTGGTTCACGAAGCTGGAAACAATGCCCGGCGGGCATTCCTCGAAAATTACGATCTGCCGATCGGAGTGGGCCGCATCGCAGACATGATCGGCGCGCTGCCCGTAGATGCGGGACGCAATACGCTCGGCAGCGAAGAGATGAGGCAGCGGGAAGTGAAGACGCCAGCGGTTGCTTGACGGTCAGACGATGTATAATGTACATCGTGCGCCGCACCCAGCTCTATCTCGACGATCAATTATGGAATGCGCTTCACGCCCGCGCGCGGAGCTTGGGAACAACCATCTCGGAACTCGTGCGAAGGGCCGCGCGGGAGCGCTATCTCGGCAATCTTGAAGAGCGGCGAACGGCGATGAAGGCGCTCGTGGGACTTCGGAAAAACCGGCGCGAGTTCGAAGACTCGGCGAACTATGTGCGGAGCTTGAGGCGCGGCTCTCGCCTTGAAAAAATCGCGAAAACGTGACTGTTCTAGTCGATTCCGACATACTAATCGAAGTAACCCGTGCCAGGGACTCGGAAATTTTAAGTAAGTGGGCGGAACTCGCCGAATCGCAAGATGACGTGCTTTGCTCGCCCGTGTCGATTGCCGAACTCTGGCAAGGCGCCCTTCCCCGCGAACGCGATGTTCTGACGAATTTATTTCGGGCACTGACCTGCGTTCCCATTGACACGGAAACCGGCCGCAAAGCCGGCGAATTCCTCCATCGCTATAGGAAGAGCCACGGCCTCGAACTCGGGGACGCGCTCATAGCGGCATCGGTTGTAGTAACCGGAGCCGCGCTCTGGACCCGCAACCGCAAGCATTATCCGATGAGTGCTCTCACTTTCTTCTGACTGGCGGACACAGATCCCATAGCGGTGCTGCTGCCGGTATGCGCGAAATTGCATCTCAATCCACCGCCATCTCAGAACACAACCGGAATCGCCACGGCGTTCGTCGTGCCGTAAATATCGTTCGCAATCGCGGTGAGCAGATGATACCCGCTCAGGTAATTCGCGGTGCCGAGCGAGGACGCATAAGGCGCGGATGTGAGCTTCTGCCCGAGCGCCTGATTATCCAGCAGGTACTCGACGCCGCCGATTCCTACGCTGCTCGACGCGCTCGCCGTAATTTGGACTATGCCGCTCACGTATTGATTGAACGCCGGCGTCAGAAAGCTGATAGACGGAGCAGGCGCAACTGGAGGAGCGGCGTAAAGCGCCTTTACCTTGACATTGTTCGGGTCGTCGAACCATCCACGGAACATCATGATATCGCCGTGCGCCACCGACTGCTTCAATTGTGCTTCGTTCGAGTCGATATCTCCGTCGGCCGTGTTGATAACGCTGAAGCCGGTCGGATAGATTTCACGGACGAGCGGCGGCGATGAGGTCCAGCCGCCTCGCAACTCACGGTAGGGAGCCGTGCTGCCGTAGTAGCCCAGCGTTTCATGCTCGGGAATTAAAAGCACGTCCGGTTCTGCCGCCGCGACTCTTGCGAAAACATCGGCGACCATCGGATTGTTTGGATCGCCGTTCGAATCGACATAAAACAATGTCGCGCCCCACCGCCGCTTCGCATAATTGATTTTGCTGATGAGCAGGTTAGTTGGATCGGCGATGGTGTTTTGTGTAACGCTGCCCGGGCTAATAACAAGTTGCTGGGGCCGCAGACAGACTCCAACCCGAAAGCCGGCGGCACGAAATTTTTGAAAATATTCATTGGCAATGCCGCTCATCTCGGGCGCGAGAGTGGTAAACACTCTCGGATCGCCGATGTACGTCGTGGGCTGCGGATATTGCTCGCCTTCAATGTCCCAGGTAACCATGCCTTGGGCATTCATCTGCTGCATGATGGCAATGCTGTTATCCGCCCAGGCCATGATGCGGTCGTGCAAATTTTGAATGCCCGCCGCGTTGGTCACGTTGATCGTCGGATCAAGCAGCCAGCCTCTTGGATTCGTGGGCCAACCCGTGGCGGTTGTCGCAAGAATCAGACTGGCAATCGGCCGGCGGTCGGCCCAATTGAGCTTGTGCGGATAAAGGGTTGTGAAGCGCGCATAGATGTCCGGAGCAAAGTTGTAAGCCGTCATAGCCGCGGTCCCGAATCGGATGGAAATGTGATAGGTGTCGGTTTGGCCCGGCGCGATCGGGCGGTTAATACTCGGGAGGCTGTTCGGATAAGTGGGATCGGTTCCCGTATTAATCCTTAGCGGAAATAAGTGCATGCTTTCTGGACGATCGGCTGCAAACGGAAAGCCGAGCATCAGCGGCAGCGTGCCATTGTCGACCAGCGCGAGCGCGTTCGATCCAAAGGTCATCTTCAGAACCGCCGGCTCGCCGATATTGTCGGCCAGGATTGGCGTGTTGCCGTCATACTCGAGCGGCTTCACCGGGAAGTGAATCGCAAGCGGTTCGAGAAACAGGCCGGTAATCGTGTTTGCTGAGTTATTTTTAGTCGCTATAGCCAGCAGGAACTGATTGTTCGAAACAGAATAGGTGGCCATGATCGTGCCCCATTCATAGGAGCACGTGAGCTGCGATGCACCGTAATTCATCGAGCAAGATGCCGCATTATTGCCGTTCACAACTCCAGATGGCGTCTGAAACTGAACGGCATTGAGCTTAAAGTTCCCGTAGCCGAGATAATTCACGCCCAGATATTCGAGCGAGGATAATCCGGAGCTGTTTAAGGCAATTGAAACCGAATTCTTCTGCGCGAACGATTTGCAGGCGCAGAGCAGAACGGCCCCGGCGGACAAGACAGCAATCTTGGAACAGAGACGAAGCTTTACTTTTTTCATGAGCGGGCTTGCTAAAGAGTCTCGGGCGACCGGAGAATGTCTCAGGAAAGTCCGGGAAAAATTACACTAACCCCTTCATTTATTTGGGATATATCCATTTATCTGCCGGATATATAGATGCCGTTTCTGGACTAATTCGATTGTTATGGTCTGAAAAACACAGCGCCCAATGGCGGCACGTTGATGGTCAACGAATGGCTGCATCCATGCAGCGGAACCGGGCTGGCTTCAACCCCTCCGAAGTTGCCTTGACCGCTGCCGCCATACTGCTTTGCGTCCGTATTCAGGACCTCGCGCCACATGCCGCCTCTGGGAATGCCGATGCGGTAATTCGGGCGCGGAACAGGGCTGAAGTTGTACACGATTGCGATCTGGTTGCCGGTCCGATCTTTGCGCAAGAAGCTGAGAATGTTGTTCTCACCATCATGAGAATCGATCCATTCAAAACTGGAGGGACAATTCTCGCCCTCGTGCATAGCCGCTTCAATTGTGTACAGATGATTCAAGTCCCCTACCAGGAGCCGGACGCCCGCGTGGTTCGGACGCTGGAGCAGACCCCAATCGAGGCTGGTCTCATGATTCCACTCGTTCCACTGCCCGAATTCGCTCCCCATGAACAGCAGCTTCTTCCCGGGCTGCCCAAACATGTAGGCCACGAGCAGGCGCAGGCCGGCAAACTTCCGCCAGTTGTCGCCGGGCATTTTATTGAGCAGCGAACCCTTTCCGTAAACCACTTCGTCATGCGACAGGGGCAGCACAAAATTTTCCGCGAAGGCGTACATCATCCTGAACGTGAGCTCGTGGTGATGATACTTGCGGAAGATCGGGTCCTGAGCAAAGTACGCGAGAGTATCGTGCATCCATCCCATGTCCCATTTCATTCCGAAGCCGAGGCCCCCGATGTAGGCGGGTTTCGACACCATGGGCCACGTGGTGGATTCTTCGGCAATGGTTTGAATGTCGGGGTGCGCGCCGAAGAGCCGCTCGTTCAGGGTCCTCAGAAATCCGATGGCCTCGAGGTTTTCACGGCCGCCAAAACGATTCGGAATCCACTCGCCTTCCTTTCGCGAGTAGTCGAGATAGAGCATCGAAGCCACGGCGTCCACACGCAGCGCATCCGCGTGAAACTGCTCGAGCCAGAACATAGCGCTGCTGAGCAGAAAGCTTCTGACTTCGGGCCGCCCGTAGTTGAAGATGAAGCTGTTCCAATCGGGATGGATGCCCTGGCGCGGATTGGCATGCTCATATTCATGCATGCCGTCGAAATATCCCAACCCGTGTTCATCCTGAGGAAAATGAGATGGAACCCAGTCGAGAATGACGCCTATTCCATTCTGATGAAGCTGATCGATCAGGGACATGAACTGCTGCGGGTCGCCATAACGGCTCGTAGGCGCAAAGAAACCAGTCGTTTCATAGCCCCATGAGCCGTAAAAAGGATGCTCCATTACAGGCAGGAACTCTACGTGAGTGAATCCCATTTCCTTGAGATAGGGCACCAGGTACGAGGCGGCTTCGTTGTAATTCAACCACCGGTTATTCTCCTCGGGAATCCGCCGCCAGGAACCGAGATGCACCTCGTAAATGGAGATCGGTGCGTCCAACGAGTTCGCACCTGCGCGGGCGGACATCCACGCTTGATCGCCCCAGTGGTAATCAAGGTCCCAGACGATAGAGGAGTTGTCCGGCGGCTGAGCGTGAAAGAAGCCGACGGGATCGGATTTGTCCACAAGGTAAGCCCCATCCGAGGAGCGAACGTGATATTTGTACCGCGTCCCCTTCGGAACGCGAGGGACAAAAGCCTCCCAAATCCCCGATTGTGCTAGAAGCCTAAGCGGCGTCGCCTGCTTATCCCAGTTATTGAAATCGCCGATGACCGAGACGGATTGCGCACGCGGCGCCCAAACGGCAAAGTTCACCCCCTGCACGCCATTTTGTTCCGTCAGGTGAGCGCCAAACGAATTCCAAACTCGGAGATGAGTTCCTTCTTGAAAGAAGTACAGGTCTTGATCGCTGAGCACTCTCATTTGGCTGTTCGAATGCGTACAAACGCATCGTTTCAAGGATGTCGTTACAGAAAATACTCGAAATCGGTCTCGGTGCGGAACCGTTTTCTAATCCGGAAAATGTGCACGGGCATACTTTGCGGATTGAGTTCCACATAGTTACGCGGGCCATGCCAAATGTAGCGGGCGCCCGTGATTAGATCGTGCGCTTGGAAAGGATGATCGGCATCGACATTGAGCTCATCGAGCCGTAGATTGACAAACCCGGAATGAGTGTAGTGCGGGCTGAGATTTACCACCACCAGAATAGTGTTGGCGCGATCGCCCGATTGCTTGCTGTAACAGATTAGCTCCTCGTTATCCGTGTCGTGGAACTGGAGGCTCCAATCGGCCTGCAACGCGGGGTTTTCGCGACGAATGCGGTTAATAAGCCCAACCAATTCGCGCAGGTTATCCGGCGCGTCCAAATCCCATTGCCGTATCTGATACTTTTCGGAATTGAGATACTCTTCACTCCCCGGCCTGAGCGCGCGCCCCTCGAGAAGCTCGAATGCCGGCCCGTAAATCCCGTAGCTTGCGCCCAGCGTGGCGGCCAGCGCAAGGCGAATGATGAACGCGGGCCTCCCGCCCGTCTGCAGAAATTCGGTCAGAATATCGGGTGTGTTGGGCCACTGGCTCCCGCGAAAGAACTCGCGCACATCCGTTTTGGTTAGTTCCGTGAGGTAAGTGGTCAGCTCCCACTTTGTGTTACGCCACGGGAAGTATGTATACGACTGGCTGAAGCCCAGTTTCGCCAGCCGGTACATGATTTTCGGCCGGGTGAATGCCTCCGAAAGAAACAGCACGTCCGGATGGTCCCGTTTGATTTCAGTAATCGCCCACTCCCAAAACGGAAACGGTTTAGTATGCGGATTATCAACTCGAAAAATGCGAACACCGTGCTCGAGCCAGAATGTGAAGACGCTTTTCAATTCGTCCCACAGACCCGGCCACTCGGATGTTTCAAAATCGAAGGGATAGATGTCCTGATATTTTTTCGGCGGATTCTCAGCGTATTGAATGGTCCCATCCGGCCGTTTCTTGAACCAGCATTCGTGATCGCGCACATAGGGATGATCGGGCGCCGATTGAAACGCAATGTCAAGAGCGACTTTGAGTCCTAGATCCGCGGCGCGCTGGACTAGTTTCTTGAAATCGTCTGCGGTCCCGAGCTGCGGATGTATGCTTTTATGCCCTCCCTCCACCGAACCGATCGCCCAAGGACTGCCAACATCGTCCGGTTCAGCCGATGGCGAGTTATTCTTGCCCTTTCGAAATTGCCTTCCGATCGGATGGATGGGCGGCAGATACAGGATGTCAAATCCCAGCCCCGCGATCGATTCAAGCTTTGCGCGCACATCGTTGAACGTTCCGTGATGCCCGGCAACCGGCGATGTAGATCGTGGAAAGAGCTCGTACCACGCGCTAAACCGGCCTAAGATCGGATCCACCACCACTTCAAGCTGGCGGTCATACGGCGTAGCCAAACTACGATCCGGATGCTTCCGGATGGTTTGATTTAGACGCTCTGCCGTTGCGCCCACTCGTTTGTCGGCCACTGTCGCGTCCGATCGCAAAAAGCGCGACTGTTCCCGTAGCCACTCCGCATCGGCGCCGCCGGCCCGGACGGCCGCGGATTCCACGAGTTCCGCCCCAATCAGATAATCGATTGGCGTATCATTGCCGGCTGCAATGCGCTTCAGAAGATCGCGGCGCCAGGTTTCAAAGTGATCCACCCAGCCCTGAATCGTATATCGATAGCGTCCTAATTCCGAAACCGGAAATTCGCCCCACCAGCGGTCGTTCACCTCGAACTGCATCGGTTGCTCGATCCACTCCGCCGCTCTCTCATGCTTACAGAGCAGCATCGCGGCAATCGAATCGTGTCCGTCCGCGAAAATATCCGCCTCGACGCGCACTACGTCTCCGATCACGCGCTTAGCCGGGAATCGGCCACCATCGATCTCGGGCTTAACTCCTTCAATCACAACTCTTCGTCTGCCGTCTTGTTGAGACATGCTGATATCCAGTTGACCCGCCAGTCACATGTTCGATTTCAACCTGCGTCCACGCGTTTCGATTTATAAATGGCGGAACGGATCTTCCGCCTCCTCAGTGCTGCGGCTCGCCTCGCGCTCGAGCGACCGGCTCACGAGATCTTTTGAACCGAGCCCGACAGCCAGCGACAATGCAAGAACGATACCGCCAAACAGAATTGTGAATGCCAAGGAAACAATATGACCGCCGATTGCCAGATGCTCCAAAGCCATTGCAACAGCCAGCACCATCACCAGCCATTTGACTCCCATACTGAGCAGGCGCGCGTATTGCAGATTCATGTTGACTGCCCCGATCAAAACGCTTCGAGCAAGAAACCGCGCAACGACATTTCCCACCAGCAAGAGAACAATTGCCGCAATCACATTCGGCAGGTAAGCAAAGAGCCTGTCAACGAATTGAGACGTAAGTGTGGCATCGAAGGCCGTCAGTCCCACGAGAAAGCCAATCAAAACGATCGTCCACGAGACCGCCCGTATCGCCAGCAGCGTCGGACTATGAGAGGGTGACCATTCCGCTAAGCCCCCGAGTCCCCAACTTGCAAGCCTGTCGTCAAACTGAACGCTTGTCAGCGATCTCCGCAGACCATAGGCAATCACCCAGGCAAGCACAATCGCAAGAGCTAAAGCCACCACCAGGGCCACAAGACCTGGCAGCAGATTTGCAACCTTCGTGATCACACGAAGCATCGATTCGTGTAGCGCCTGTTGAATCTGAATCCACATTGTTCACCCCCCTCCTACGGATTGAAGCGGTCTGGCCACCGCCAACGGGAAACCAAGTATGGCTTTGCCGCCTCGTACGCTTCGCAGAGCCGGTCGAGACGATACTGAACGGCGGGCGCACTCATCTTCTCCACCTCGAGCGCATACGAGGCAACCCATCCCAGATACAGCGGCGTAAGGGCGCGAAGCAAATGATCGCGGCTGATGGAACGAAGACGGTGTCCCAGTGAAAAGTCGTAGATGACACGCGCCCATAACTCATCGGGCATTCGAAACTCCTCCGTTGTCAGACGGCCCAGCCTTTGCAACTCGAACAAAGTTTTAGGCGGCAGCACCAACGCCCAGATCTCCTGTAGATTGCGAAAGCCAAGCTGAAACGGCTCGATCAAACGCCGCACGTCGACAGCAACCGCGTCTTCCACGTAGGAAAGCGAAGGCCCGACCGTGGGCACGGGTTCCGATCCGCGGACCCGCTGCCAGACTGGCGCATCGCGTTCCATAGTCTGAAAGAGCGGACCCAATACTTCGGCGAGCAGCGAACTGAGGTTCTTCCAGTCGATCGGCGGATATTTTCGTTCACCCAAATTGGCCTGGCAAACCTGCAAATTTCTGCCGACCGCCTCCGCTCCAATGGGAACCGTTACACGCGATGCGATGCCCTGCTGGGGCGTGCCAGAATCTGATCCCAGCACCTGGCGCAGGAGTTTCGCGGATAGGCCCATATCCGGTCCCAGCGGATTATGGATGCGCTTCCCGTAGAGGCTTCGGATCAAAGGATAAAGAATCGCATTATTCAAGATGCCTTCGAATTTATGAAAAACGTAACAAGGTGACACAAGGTCGAATGCGTGTTCCGTGAGCGGCTGCGCCAGATCGAAAACCCACTGCGGGGTTACAGTCTCCAAATCGGAAGCGATCAGAATGTAGCCCTTTGCGTCTAGTTTGCTTGAGGCCAAAGCCATGGCCCGGTAGTCGGCCGATATCGATTGAGCGAAGCTCGCCGCGGGGTCCGGCGGCGGTGGTGCATAAGTAAGCAAGCGTAACGAATTTTCTTGATTAACACTGTCCGATGTCGCGTTCGCCTCATGCCCGGTCTTGTATAGAACTACTGTTTGTTGTGGCTGAGCGAGGGCCCTCAAACCCGTTCGTACCATTTCCAAGGTATGCGGCAGATCTTCTCCGGCTTTCGGATCCACCAGGCCGACAACCAGGTCCACAGGTCCAATCTGTGCGGCCTGCTCTTTCGTATCTTCCGGATTGCCGCTGAGTTCCACCATCTTCCTTCCAGTTAAAGGTACACAGGTCTCAAAGCGCCTTACGAAGTGAGTGACAGAATGCCTTCAATCGGAATGCGCACCCACGCGGGACGATTGTTGAGCTCATAAGATAGTTCGTACAGAGCCTTATCGAGAAGATATGCCTCTAATAGCCGCTTGAAATCGCCTCGGTCGGCAGGCAGGTAGCTCGACCCCTGTGCGGTTGTCCGGTAACTACGTAAAAATTCTGCGCTCACCGACCGTTCCCACAATCTTGCCCAAGGCATCAAATGTCCTAAATCGTCGGGGCGCCGCGCCGTGTAATTAAGTAACGTGACGTAGGCAGCATAGCTGAAAGAACGCAACATGCCTGCCACGTCTTTCATCGAGCTCTGCTTGGCGCGCCGCTCTTCGAGTGATCGCGCGGGCTCGCCTTCAAAGTCAAGAATCACGAAATCAGACTTGAATCGTAACACCTGCCCGAGATGGTAATCGCCGTGAATTCGCGTACGCAATCCTTGAGCGTTCTCACTCCCAAGCTGGCGGAATCTTTCGAGAATCAGGCGCCGGCGGCTCAGTACCAAACCCGCAGCTTCGACGATATCGTCAGACAAGCGCGACATACTTTCCTTTAGAACGTCGAATACCTTCGACGCATGATCGCGTATGCCTTTCACCACGTTGCGGAAATCTTCGCTTGTCAGCGGTTCCGGCGCGAATGCCGGGTCGTTTGTGGGCGAGGCTAGCGCGATGTGCATTTCGGCCGTGCGCCGGCCCAGCGTAGCCGCGGAATCCAGATATATGCCGACGTGATCGCGCGCAAGATCCGAAACCGGCAGCTCCGAAAGTTGCACAATATCGGCGGATGTTTCCGGGTCGCCTTCCGTTGGGAAGCTGATTCGCGCGCACGCCTCGTAATAGCGGTCGAGCTCCTCCAATGTCCACTTCCAACCATCTCCTTCATTGGCCACCAGCCCTTGCAACATACCGGCGGTAAACGGCTCTGTTCCATCGAGCACGTATTCAAGTGAGCCCGCGAACGGAGGAATTCGATCAAAATGAACTTTTTCCGTTAAATACTTGCCTATTTCGGTGTCTGGATTAGGGCCAGCTTCCTGACGCCGGAACAGCTTCAAAATGAAACGGTCCCCATAAATGAGCGACGTGTTGCTCTGTTCGGCGGACCCGCGCCGCACCGGAACCGGCTCATCCTTCGAACCTCGAATCTCTGTAAAGACCGTGCTTGGTATTCCGCGGATTAGACCATGCTGTGTTTTCAACTCCGCGCGGTTCTCGATGAACGGCAGCAGACCTTCGCTCATTTCGTCATCAAACACCCCGTCGTGCAGAATGCCCTCACCCTCCGAAGTGAATACCGACGAGAGTACGGCGTTCGGCGCCGCTTTCGAGACGCGCTCGGCTTCTTCGTTTAAGCTAATGGCAAGCGGCACCAGATATGTGTCCGCCGCTCCGTCCTCATACGAGATAGAAACGAACGCTAAGGCTGAATTTTTCCCGTTGAACGCCGTCCAGTCCGAAATCTGCGTCGATTTAATCCGGCGCGCCTTTGCCCCGAACCAGCGCTGCTTTGGAAAGTACTGCGGCAGCACTTCACTTTCTAGAACATTGCGGGCAGAACCTTCAAGCAGCCCTTGCCATCCGTTGCCGACCATCAGAACAGACCCTCCCGTCTCCTCTCCTCTCGCCTCCGCCGCCGTTGCACTCGGGTGCAATTCGAGCCACAAAAAACCGTAGGGCGCGAGCGTCAGGCGATAAGGCTGCGCCGATATCTCAGGAAATTCGACATAACCCAGCATTTCCACGGGCACCATGCCCTCTACCTCGCGCAGATCCAGATCAACCGGCTGCGCAAAGCGGGACAGATTGGCCACGCACAGTACCTGCTCTTCTTCGAAACGTCGAAGGTAAGCCAGCACCTTACGGTTCGCCGGATTCAGAAACTCGAGCGTGCCCCGGCCAAACACCCGAAACAGTTTCCGCAGCGCGATCATGTTGCGCATCCAGTTCAAAAGCGAAGATTGATCGCTTAACTGCGCCTCTACATTCACTGCCTCGTAACCCCACACTGGGTCCATAATCACCGGACTGTAAAGTTTGGCAGGCGTGGCTCGCGAGAAACCGGCATTGCGGTCCGCGTTCCACTGCATAGGCGTGCGCACGCCGTTCCGGTCGCCAAGATAAATGTTGTCCCCCATGCCAATCTCGTCACCGTAATAAATGATCGGCGTGCCGGGAAAAGAAAACAGCAGGCTGTTGAGAAGCTCGATTCGTCGCCGGTTGTTGTCCACCAGAGGGGCCAGCCGGCGTCGTATGCCGAGGTTGATTCGCATCCGCGGGTCCGCGCTGTAGGCAAGGTACATGTAATCCCGCTCGTCGTTCGTCACCATTTCGAGCGTCAACTCGTCGTGATTCCGCAAGAACAGGGCCCATTGGCACGTCGGCGGGATCTCTGGCGTCTGCGCCATGATGTCGGTAATGGGAAGGCGGTCCTCCTGCCGCAGCGCCATGTAGATGCGCGGCATCAAGGGGAAATGAAAAGCCGTGTGGCACTCGTCACCATCTCCAAAATAGGGCCGCACATCGCTCGGCCATTGGTTCGCTTCCGCCAAAATCATCCGGTTGTCGTAGTGCTCGTCGATTTCAGCCCGAATCCGTTTGATCGCCGCGTGCGTCTCCGGTAGATTCTCGCAGTTCGTCCCCTCTCGTTCCACCAAATAAGGGATCGCGTCGAGCCTTATCCCGTCCACTCCCATATCGAGCCAGAACCGCAGCACTTTCAAAACTTCCTCCATGACCCGCGGATTGTCGAAGTTCAGGTCCGGCTGATGAGAGAAGAAGCGATGCCAGTAATATGCCTGCGCCACTGAGTCGTAAGTCCAGTTCGATTTTTCGGTGTCGGTAAAAATAATGCGCGCTTCTTTGTACTTCTCGGGAGTGTCGCTCCACACGTAAAAATCACGCTCCGGCGAACCGGGAGGGGCCAGCCGCGCCGCTTGAAACCAGGGATGCTGATCGGACGTATGATTGACAACGAGTTCGATCAGAACCTGCAGCCCGCGCTCATGCGCGGCGTCGAGGAAGGCCTGAAAATCCTCCATCGTTCCATAGCTTGGATGCACGCCAAGATAATCCGAGATGTCGTAGCCGTCGTCTTTCAGCGGAGAGGGAAAAAACGGAAGTAACCACAGGCATGTGACACCGAGATCCTGCAGGTAATCAAGCTTCTGGAGCAAGCCGCCGAAGTCGCCGACACCGTCATTGTTGCTGTCGGCCAACGCTTTGACGTGCAATTCATAGATGATCGCATCCTTGTACCAGAGCGGATCAGAGGCGCTGCCTACTCGTTTCACGTGAAGGTTCCTCCTCGCCTATGATACGAAGGCGGACGGCAAGAGCTCTTCAGCGCACAGGCGTTTGGTGCCGTTGTGCGCGGTCAAGGGACGTTCACTTCGAGATAATTGACAATTTCCTCGCCGATGGCGAGCGATGCGGTTGCACCGGGGCTGGGTGCATTCAGCACGTGGACCGAATTGGCGTAGCGCTGAATGTAAAAATCCTGAACCATTTCCCCGGTTGGTGTCAGCGCCTGCGCCCTGACGCCGGCTCCGCCCGTTTCAAGATCTTTCACCTGAATCTCTGGAACGAGCTTCTGCAACGAACGGCAAAAGAGATCCTTACTGAAGGAGCGTCGAAGCTCATCGAAACACATACGCGGATACTTTTTCAAAAACGCCCACAGGCCGCTATAGGAAACCGCGTCCACAATGTCTCTTATGTTGACATCCGACTTCCGGTAGCCTTCGCGCGCAAACGCCAGCACTGCATTTGGCCCGGCTTCGATACCTCCGTGGATCAGACGCGTGAAGTGAACCCCTAGAAACGGAAATTTAGGATCGGGCACGGGATAAATCAAATTGCGGACCAGGTGCTGACTCTCCGGCCGCAGTTTGTAATACTCACCGCGGAACGGCACGATTCGTACTTCTCGCTTCAGCCCGGCCATTTCACTGACACGGTCGCACTGCAAGCCGGCGCAGTTTATGAGAACATCCGACTGGAACTCGCCCGCCGGCGTCTCGACGATCCACTTTCCGTTCCTGCGAATCTTTGTTACCGCGGCGCTGGTCACTACTCTTCCATGAATCTGTTGCGCGAGCACAGCGCAGACCCGTGAGTAATCGACAATACCCTCCTCGGGCACCTTAATTGCCGCAATGCCGGCGACATGCGGCTCGATCTCCTTCATTCGCTCCGGGCCTAGCATTTCGAGGTCCTTCAGCCCGTTCTGCTGTCCTCTTTCGAACAGATCCTGTAACCGCGGCAGCTCTTCGCGATTCGAAGCGACCACCAACTTGCCGCAAACTTCGTGAGGGATTGCATGCTGCCGGCAAAACTCGACCATCTGCCGGATGCCGCGCACCGCCAGCTTGGCTTTCACTGAACCGGGCTTGTAGTATATGCCCGCGTGAAGGACGCCGCTGTTGTTGCCCGATTGATGGCGGCCCACCGTGTTCTCTTTTTCGAGGACTGTGATGTGAGCGTCGGGAAAGCGATCGCCCGCCCGATAGGCGGTGGCCAGCCCCACGATACCGCCGCCGATTACTGTAATTGTGCTCGGAGTCAAACGTCTATCTTAAGCGTTATTCTGGACGGGAAAGGTTAATCCCGGCATGACAACACACTTGTGCTGCGCGGTTTTGCTGGTAGGATCGGCTGTTCTCCCAATCGCCGCTCAAAACGATTCCGGCATCCCGGGAACCCCCGTCCGGACCGTCGTCACTGTTGAAGCCAAGAAGAAGGGACCGCGACCCGACGTTTCAATGCAGGATGTCCAAGCCTATGAGGGCCGGACCCGTGATCAGGTGAGTGGCTGGGTCCATCTCACCGGCGCTCACGCCAGTCTGGAATTGCTGATTCTGCTCGACGACGCATCGGGAACAGACCTGGGCGTCCAACTGAACGATATACGCGAGTTTATTAACACTCAGCCGCAAACGACGGCCATCGGGGTCGGCTATATGTTTAACGGAACAGTCGCCTTCACTTCAAATTTCACAACCAACCATCAGCAGGCGGCTGGGTCGCTGCGCCTTCCGTTAGGCCGTGCGGGCATTAACGGAAGTCCCTATTTTTCGCTTTCCGACGTGATTAAACGCTGGCAGCCTGGTGGCGCGGAGCGGCGCGAAGTGCTCATGGTTACCGACGGCATCGATCGCTATGCGGTCGGAACGGGCCTCGAAGATCCCTACGTGGACGAAGCCATCAGCAATGCGCAAAAGGCAGGCATCATCGTGTACTCGATTTATATTCACGCGATGGGGCATTTTGGCCATAGCTTTTGGTTGAACAACTGGGGACAAAACCTCTTGTCGCAGACTTCGGAAGAAACGGGCGGCGAGAGTTTCTGGATCGGCTTCGGAAATCCGGTCAGCTTCAAACCTTTTCTCGACGACCTCGCCTCACGATTGAATGGAGGCCAGTTCATGGCCATGATCGTCGCGCAACCGAAGGATAAAGCGGAGCTTCGCCGGGTACGACTTATTACCGAAGTTCCCAACGCGGATTTGGCGTATCCGAACAGAATCTGGGTTCCGGCGGGCAAATAGCCCAACCGCCCATCCTTAGAGCGAGGAAAGCCAGCGGCGAATCATTGTCTTCGTCGTTTCGTCCAGTTCACTATGATCCAGCCGCACCTGGCGGGTGTGTACCTCAAGCGTTTTTTCCGGCTGGCCTTCAGCCTTGTCGTGATGATAAGCGTGCAGTATGACGATTGGATTTTCCGCTTCATCGACAGCACGGATCACCCAGTTTTTATAGCGCCCGCTCTCGTGTCCGACGAACTTATGTATCGCTTCGCGTTTAGGCGTATGCGCTTCCATGGCCTCATCTTAACCGACAATTCGCCGCAGCCCGGTTACAGACGGCAGATCAACAGCTCGCGCTCATAAATCATCTCGGGCGGAAGATGATCGTGCAGATCGATAAATAGCTCTTCGTGCCCAATCACTTCCGAACGCCAAGCGGCGCGGTCCACACGCTGCAATTCATCAAACGTCTCTTCCGAGAAATCGAGTCCATCCCAATTGATATCGCCATAATGGGGCGTCCATCCGATGGGCGTTTCTTTCCCCTGCGAGCGGCCGTGCACGCGATCGACAATCCATTTCAGCACTCTCATGTTCTCGCCAAAACCAGGCCACAAAAATTTGCCTTCGGCGTTCTTCCGAAACCAGTTCACGTGAAAAATGCGCGGAGTGATGCTCAACCCTCGCTGCATCCTGATCCAGTGCCGGAAGTAGTCGCCCATGTGATAACCGCAGAACGGCAGCATCGCCATTGGGTCGCGGCGCACCTTGCCGATCGCGCCCGCGGCCGCCGCGGTCATTTCCGAGCCCATCGTCGCTCCAACATAAACGCCCGAGCTCCAGTTGAACGATTGATAAACCAGCGGAATTGTGTTGGCGCGCCGTCCGCCAAAAATAATCGCGCTGATAGGCACGCCTTCGGGCGCTTCCCAGTTTGGATCGATCGTCGGACACTGCGACGCGGGCGCAGTGAAACGGGCGTTCGGATGAGCTGCTTTTGCTCCGGTTTTCCTGCCAATCTCGGGCGTCCACCTGTTTCCCTGCCAATCCACGCATTCGGCGGGAGGCTCGTCCGTCATGCCTTCCCACCACGTCCCGCCTTCGGGCGTCAAGGCGGTGTTCGTGAAAATCGTGTTCCGCGATAATGTCGCCATCGCGTTAGGGTTCGTTTTCGCGGACGTGCCGGGCGCTACTCCAAAGAACCCGGCTTCCGGATTGATCGCGTGCAGCCGACCATTCTCGTCCGGCCGTATCCACGCGATATCGTCGCCGACGGTCCACACTTTCCAGCCTTCGAATCCCTTCGGCGGAATCATCATGGCAAAGTTCGTCTTGCCGCAGGCGCTGGGAAAGGCAGCGGCGACATATGTCTTTTCGCCATCTGGGCTCTCGACGCCCACAATCAACATATGCTCCGCCATCCAGCCCTCGTCGCGCGCCATGTTCGAAGCAATTCGCAGAGCAAAGCACTTTTTTCCGAGAAGCGCGTTCCCGCCATATCCCGAACCATACGACCAGATCTCGCGCGTCTCCGGAAAATGCACGATATATTTCTCGCGGTTACACGGCCAGGGCACGTCGTTCTCTCCCGGAGCAAGCGGCGCGCCCACGCTGTGCATGCATGGAACCACCCGCTTCTCATCCCGGTCGATTTCTTTGAACACGGGCAGTCCGATGCGCGCCATGATGCGCATATTCACCACGACGTAAGGCGAATCGGTAAGCTGCACACCAATTTGCGAGAAGGGCGAGTCAATCGGCCCCATGCTGAAAGGCAGCACATACATCGTCCGCCCTTGCATCGATCCCTTGAACAACGCCTTGAGCTTCTTGCGCATCGTAAACGGGTTTTCCCAATTATTGGTGGGACCCGCCCCATCCTTCGACAGCGAACAAATGAACGTGCGGTCTTCGACGCGCGCCACGTCACCGGGGTCCGATCGCCCCAGGAAACAGCCCGGCCACAAATCTTCATTCAAGCGAGTGAATGTGCCGCTCGCTACCATCTGCTCGCAAAGCCGATCGTATTCTTCCTTCGATCCATCCACCCAGTGGATTGCGGCGGGTCTGGTCAGCTCCGCCATCTTCTCCACCCACCGCAACAGGTGTTTGTTTTCGCTCAGCGGGGCACTGGACGCTATCCTGCGGGATGGCTCGAACGTTTTCACAGCCGCCACGATCACACCTCCTTCAGTTGCGCCACGCTCTCCTGCGTCAGTTGTCCATTAACCGCGCGCCAGATGCGCCGTGGATTGTCATCTCTCAATTCGAGCGGCAGCGCTTCTTCCGGAAAATTTTGATAGCAGACCGGACGCAGAAACCGGAGAATGGCGGCAGTCCCTACGGACGTGAATTTGGCGTCTGCGGTCGCCGGATAAGGGCCGCCGTGGTGCATGGCATTGCTGACTTCGACGCCTGTTGGAAAGCCATTGAAAATGAGCCTTCCGGCCTTGGTTTCAAGTATTTCAACGAGCTCGCGATGCCGCTCGAGATCCGCCGGCGTCCCATGAATCGTCGCCGTCAAGGTTCCCGGCAAGGCCCGCGCAATCCGGAGCAAATCGTCATCCGAATTGCAGGCGACAACGATCGCGCTAGGTCCGAAGACTTCGGAAGCGAGGGCATCGTTCCGGAACCACGTCTCTGCATCCGTCTGAAACAGCACGGGCGGCGCTTCCGTTTTCTCGGTCGACGACGCTATGCGAAGTCCTGTGGACGGTCACACTTTTTATGTTCGCTACGCCGGCCACACCGGCTTTATATCCTTCGAGAATCTTCGAATACAGCATCGTGCCGGGCGCGGCATTCTCAAACGACGCGGCGAGCTTCTGCTCGAAGCGGCTGAAACTTTCATCGCGCTTTCCCACAATCACTCCAGGACACGTGCAGAACTGCCCCACGCCGAGATTAATCGAGCCGAACAACCCTTGCGCCACGCCTTCAGCCGATTTCCCAAGCGCTCCCGGCAACACAAAAACGGGATTGATGCTCCCCATCTCAACGAAAGCGGGAATCGGATCCGGCCGTTCGGAAACCGCGTTCAAAATCGCCCGCCCGGCGCGTTCCGACCCGGTGAACGCAACGGACTTCGACGCTCTATGCCTCACTAAAGCCAGACTGATGGCCGGATCCGTCGCATGGAGAAGCGAAAACGTGCCATCCGGCATCCCCGATTTTTCAACGGCGCTGATCACCGCGCGAGCAACCATCTCCGACGTAGCCGGGTGGGCTGGATGAGCTTTCAGTACAACCGGATTCCGCGCCGCGAGCGCCGAAGCCGTGTCTCCTCCCGCTACCGAAAAAGCAAGCGGAAAGTTGCTCGCCGCGAACACGACAACGGGGCCTACGGGAATCAACATGCGTCTGAGATCAGGCCGGGGCAAAGGCTTACGGTCCGGCAGCGCCACATCGATGCGCGCATCCAAATACGAGCCTTCCATCACCAGATCGGCGAACAAGCGCAGCTGGTTCACCGTGCGCGCACGCTCGCTCGTAAGACGGTCGTTGCCCAGACCCGTTTCGGTCGATGCCGTGTCGATGAGTTCATCTCCCAAAGCCACAATCTCGTCCGCAACCGTTCGAAGAAATTGAGCCAGATCTTCGGCACTCGCGTCCCTGAGCTTCGAAAACGCTCTCCCGGCGAGTTCCAACGCTCGGTCCACCTCCTCGAGCGTGGCTTCGTAAAACGGCGGATCGAGCCGCTTGTTTTCCCGTGGATCGAACCCGAAAAAAGTCTTCCGCCCCGCCGCTGAGGTCTGCGATCCGATGATGTTCTTTCCGTGCAACTGCATATTCTCAACCTACCTGATTGACGAGTGTCCCGATGCCCCCGATCGTAATCCGTATCTCGTCGTCGTGCTGCAAAGTGAAGGAATCGGGCGGAACAATTCCGGTTCCGGTCAGCAGAAAACAGCCAGCCGGAAATCGATTGTTCCGATACAAATATTGGACCAGCGTGGCCGGATCGCGTTTCATCGCGCTCAGCGCGGTGGAACCGGTAAAGACGGGTTCATTTTTGCGGAGAATCTCCAGCCGGATCTCAGTCGAAGGGTCGAGCGGCTGATCCGTAATTAGAATGCAAGGCCCGAGCGCACAGCTACGATCGTAAACCTTTGCTTGGGGCAAATAGAGGGGGTTCTCGCCCTCGATATCGCGCGAGCTCATGTCGTTTCCGATCGTGTACCCGGTAATTTTTCCGGAAGGCGTCACCAGCAGCGTGAGCTCCGGCTCTGGCACAGACCACGAGGCGTCTTCGCGGATAGCCACTTTCATACCCGGGCCCGCTACGCGGTTGGGCGTCGCCTTGAAGAACAGCTCAGGCCGGTCCGCGTCATACACGCGATCATAAAAATCGCCTCCGCCAGCCGATTTCGATTCCTCCATGCGAGCGTTCCGGCTCCGATAATACGTCACACCTGCCGCCCAGACTTCCTGGCTTTCGATGGGTGCGAGAATATCGTCTCCTGGCTCACCGTCCTTCGGTGTCAGCCGGCTGACGGCAGTTTGGAGATAGGTCAAAAGGTCGTCGCGCGTAACAAGTGTGTCCCAGGATTCGCCTCCCATCGTGAACGCATGATTGCTATATTCAACGCGAGCGCCCCTAGTTGTCCGAAACAGTTTCATGAAGCCAAACATCGAGCATAGCGCCAATCACCCTCGCTCTCTCGCGGACAAAATCGTTCTCATCACGGGCGCCAGCCGCGGCCTGGGCCGCGCCATCGCCCTTGCGCTCGGCAATGAAGGCGCTCAGATCGCCCTGGTCGCGCGAGATATGGTTAAGCTCGAAGCGGTAAAGAGCGAAATCGAAAGCGCCGGAGGGAAGGCGAGCCTGTTTGCGGCTGACGTTACAGACGAAGAAACGGTGCTGAAATTAGAGAAGCAGATCTCCGATCAGCTTGGCCGCGTGCAAATACTCGTGAACAACGCCGGCATCAACATTCGCAAAAACCTGGTCGACTTTTCGCTCGAAGAATGGCGCAGTGTGATAGACACCAATCTCACGAGTGTCTTCCTCATGTGCCGCGCTTTCGTGCCCCACATGAGAGGAACCGGTTATGGCCGCGTACTCAATCTAACGTCGATTATGAGCCATGTCTCGCTGCCGGGCCGATCTGCTTATTCATCGAGCAAAGCGGCGCTGCTCGGCTTAAATCGCGCCCTGGCTCTCGAACTGGCCGCCGAAGGCATTACTGTCAACGGTATCAGCCCCGGACCCATCGGCACCGAAATGAACCTCCCCATTATGCAAAATCCGGAAGTCAATGCGCAGTTCGTCGCCAACATTCCAGCGGGGCGGTGGGGTAAGCCGGAAGAAATCGGCGAGCTGGCACGCTACCTTTGTTCGGAAGCTGCGGGCTTCATCACCGGGACAGACATCGTGATCGACGGAGGTTGGTGTGCCAGATGAGTTAACACGGCGCGATCTGGGCTGGGTTGCAGCGAAAGTTTTCGCTGCCGCCAGCGGAGCTGAGTTTTTCGCAAGTTGGCTGCGCGCCTCGACTGGCCATTCTCATGCTAGCGACAATTCGCCAGCTCCGCCCGAGCCCGACCGCTGGTCAAATTATCAACCGAAGTTTTTCTCGCCGTCCGAATTCCGGATGCTCGAAGTCTATTCGGACATCTTGATCCCAACCGACAATACGCCGGGCGCGCGCGAGGCGCACGTTGCCCCCTTCATCGATTTCGTTGTCAATGCCGCGGCTGAATACGCACCCGAAATGCAAACCGAGTGGCGCACCGCCATGGAATGGCTTGCAAAAGCAAATTTTCAAGAGCTTTCAGAAGACCAACGCGTAACCCTTATTCGGCAATCGTCAGCACCCGAACGCGATCGCAAAATCGCGCATGAGGGTTATCCCACCTATCGGCTGATCAAAAGCGCCACCATCCGGGCGTTCTACACATCGCGGGCGGGCTTGGTCGATGCGCTTGAATACAAGGGTCTCGCATACCTGACGCAATTTCCCGCGTGCGATCACTCTGAGCATAAAAGGGTTTAGCTGAATGAACTCATACGACGTCGTCATCGTTGGTTCGGGAGCGTGCGGCGGGTGGGCGGCGATGCAACTCGCCCAGGCCGGATTCACAATCGCCCTACTCGAGGCAGGATCTTCGATTAATCCCGCAAAAGAGTTTCACCATAGCTGGCCTTATGAACTTCCGTTCCGCGGCGTGGGTCAACCCGGTTATCTGCGCAAATATTTCAAAGGTTCGACCGAGTATAACTACCGGATCATGATCGACGACCGCGAAAACCCGTACACCACTCACGCGGACAAGCCTTTTCGATGGTCGCGATCGCGCGTACTCGGTGGCCGCACGCTTCATTGGGGGCGGGTCAGCGACCGCATGTCCGATTTTGAATTCAAAGCGGCCTCGAGAGACGGCTATGGCGAGAATTGGCCCATCTCGTACAGCGATATTGCGCCCTATTACGATCGCGTAGAAAGCTTCATTGGCGTGAGCGCCTCTCGTGAAGGCCTGCCGCAGTTCCCCGACGGCGTGTTTCAGCCGCCGATGCCGCTCAACTGCGCTGAAACAATCTTCGATGCGGCCTGCCGCAAGCTCGAATGGCCCTCGACGCAGCGCCGTGTTGCCCAGTTGACGCGCATGCTACATAATCGTCCGCCGTGCCATTACTGCGGCAATTGCGTGAACGGATGCGACGTCGGCGCCATGTTCAGCACCGTGTCGAGCACGCTTCCGCCCGCCTTGAAGACTGGCAACGTTACAGTGCTGTGCGATTCCGTCGTCAGCCATGTTCTAATGAACGGTGAAAATCGAGCGCGCGGCGTTTCTTATATCGAACGCTATTCGAAAAAGCAAGTAGACATTGCAGCCAGGGTTGTCGTTCTTGCCGGATCGTCGTATGAGAACACGCGCCTGCTTCTCAACTCCCAGCCTGGCGGTTTCGCCAACTCGAGCGGCGTGCTCGGCCACTACGCCATGGACCAAATCAGCGGCGCGGGCGTCACCGGATTTCTTCCCGTTCTGAAAGGCGCAGCGATTCGCAACGATGACGGCAAGTCGAGCGGCATCTACATTCCCAATTTCTCGAATCTTGGCAATCACCCATCAGGCAAATTCATACGCGGCTATGCCATGAGCGCGACCGGAGGCGCATCCCAGTTTCCCGCCTTTGCCCCAAACGTCCCCGGCTTCGGTTCGGAATGGAAAAAACAAGTCAAAAATCTTTATCCTTCGTTTGCCCGCGTGTGGATGTCGGGCGGCGAGATGCTCGCCCGGAAAGAAAATTACATCGAGCTCGATCCCGAAGTGAAAGACGCCTGGGGCATTCCTGTTTTGCGCTTCAACGTCACGCATTGCGATAACGACCTGAATCTCTACAACGATTTTTTCGAGCATGCGCGGGAATTATTTCGCGCTGCAGGCGGCCAAATGACAGAAGCCAAGCCAAACATGAGCATTCCTGGCAGTCTGATCCACGAAGTGGGCAGTTGCCGAATGGGCACGAGCGCGAAATCGAGCGTGCTTAACTCGTTCTGCCAGACCCACGATGTCCGCAACTTGTTTGTTTTTGGCGGAGGATGCTTTGTAACGACGGGCGATAAACATCCGACCTTAACCATGATGGCTCTCACGGCGCGCGGTTGCGATTATCTGATTGACCTTGCCAGGCGACGCGAGGTGTAGACTGCTTAAGCCAGAGCAAGCGCAGATGGATCGTGACCGGCCAGTGTTCAAAGAGCAACAAGAGGACGTTTCCCCTGATTTTGAAACCCGCGTCTACCGCAAAGTCACCTGGCGGATCATTCCGTTTCTGTTTCTCTGCTACATCTTCGCTTATGTCGACCGCGTCAACGTGGGCTTCGCGAAATTGCAGATGCAGCAAGACCTTGGTATGACCGATGCGGTTTATGGAGCGGGCGCTGGCATATTCTTCCTGGGCTACTTCTTCTTCGAGGTTCCCTGCAACATCGCGCTGCAAAAAGTAGGAGCAAAGTACTGGCTCGGCCCCATCATGATCGTATGGGGCTTGGTCTCCGGTTCGACAATGCTTGTTAGGAGCGCGGGAGAGTTCTATGTGGTCCGCTTTGTGCTCGGCCTTGTCGAGTCGGGATTCTTTCCCGGCGTGATTCTGTATCTCACTTTCTGGTACACGCGAAAACACCGGGCCAAGATGGTGGCGGCCTTTATGACTGCGGTTCCACTCTCGGGCGTTATCGGAGGCCCAATTTCCGGATGGCTGCTCGATAAGATGTCGTCCGTTGGCGGGTTGCGCGGGTGGCAGTGGCTGTTTGTGTTCGAAGCCGTGCCATCCATCCTCGCTGGGCTTGTCACCATGTTCTTTCTCGACGATGGCCCTCGAAAAGCCAAGTGGTTGAACGATTCTGAGAAAGCCTTGCTCTGCCAGCGTCTCGATGAGGAAGATGCGGCGAAGAAGGCGCACGCGCCTGGGCATCACTCATTTGCCGACGCTTTCCGCAGCCAAAAAGTATGGCTGCTCTGCCTGGTTTACTTCGGCTTCGTGATGGGCAATTACGGTATCGGCTTCTGGCTTCCGCAGATCGTCAAGGAGACGCTGACGAAAGATTCCTTTCAGATTGGCTTGTTGACCACCATTCCCTGGGCTGTCGGCGCGATTGCCATGGTAGTTGTGGGGCACCATTCCGACTTCACGGGCGAGCGTCGCTGGCATATAGGGCTGACTGGTATGGTGTGCGCAGCCGCATTCGCGCTGTCCGGCTTGCCCCGTATCTCTGGCGTGCTTGGCCTCGCCGCTCTCACCGTGGCTACCGCGGGAAATACGTGCGCGTTCTCAACATTCTGGTCGCTTCCCACAGGTATTCTGTCGGGTACCGCCGCGTCAGCCGGTATTGCCTGGATCAACTCCGTTGGCAATCTTGCCGGCTATCTCAGTCCATACCTGGTCGGTAAAATTCGCGACACTACTCACAGTATGACGATGGCCCTGCTCCTGCTCGCGTTCTCGTCGTTCGTATCCGCTCTAATTACCTTGGTTGCATTCAAGCGCCAGAAAATCTAGAACTGTTTTCCAATGAACTCTATGAAACGAAAACTGCGAAGCCAGGAGTGGTGGAGCGGCTCCGATTATTACAGCCATGTCCGCCGCACCTGGCTTCAATCCGAAGGTTTCTCGCCCGATGTCTTCGACGGCAAGCCCGTGGTCGGAATCTGCAACTCCTGGAGCGAGCTAAACAACTGCAACGCGCATCTGCGCCAGGTGGCCGAAGCGGTAAAACGGGGCGTGTGGGTGGCCGGCGGATTCCCGCTCGAATTTCCGACGATTTCGCTCGGCGAAGTGTTCATACGGCCGACCAGCATGATGTACCGGAACCTGATGGCGATGGACGTAGAGGAATGTATCCGCGCCAATCCGCTCGATGCCGTCGTCCTGCTGTGTGGATGCGACAAGACCACTCCGGCGCAGCTGATGGGAGCCGCGAGCGCCAATATTCCGGCCATCGCCGTTCCTGGCGGCCCAACCATTAGCGGTCAGTGGCGCGATAAGAAACTGGGAGCCGGCACCGACGGGCGGAAATACTTCGAGCTGTTCCGCTCCGGGCGGCTCACGGAGGAAGACTGGAGCGAGATACAAGGCGGGTTAGTTCGCAGCGCGGGCCACTGCACTGTGATGGGCACCGCCTCGACAATGACCAGCCTCGCCGAAGCGCTCGGAATGACGCTTCCCGGGTGCGCCAATATTCCTGCAGTCGATTCGCGCCGCTTGCTTTTTGCGGAAATGAGCGGCCGGCGCGCCGTCGAGCTGGCCATCGAGGGACTCCGTCCGTCGGACATCATGACGCGTGACGCTTTTGAAAACGCCATTGCTGTGGACATGGCTATTGGCGGGTCTACAAACGCGGTCGTGCATCTCATCGCCGTCGGGGGCCGGCTCGATATCGATCTGCCGCTCGCCAAATTCGATGAGATCTCGCGCCACACCCCTTGCATCGCAAACGTAAAACCGTCGGGCGAGTATCTCATGGAAGATTTTTTTCAGGCGGGCGGCCTGCCGGTTGTGATGCGCGAGATTCTGGCGCTCCTGCACGCTGATGCGCTTACGGTGAATGGAAAAACCGTTCGCGAAAACGTCCGGAATGCCGAATGCTTTCGCCGCGAAGTCATCCGGCCTTTCTCCGAACCTCTGTCGGCGGAAGGCGGCACTGTGATTCTATACGGCAATCTGGCTCCTAACGGCGCGGTGCTGAAGCATACCGCCGCCTCGCCGCATTTGCTTCAGCACCGCGGACCCGCCTACGTTTTCGAAAATTACGAGCACATGAACCGCGAAATCGACCGCGACGATCTTCCAGTCACTCCACAAACGGTGTTGGTGATGAAGAATTGCGGTCCGAAAGGCGGCCCCGGCTTCCCTGAATGGGGACACATCCCCATGCCGCGGGTGCTTCTGCGCAATGGCATCAACGATATGGTCCGGATCAGCGACGCACGCATGAGTGGAACCAGCTTCGGAACGGTTGTGCTTCACGTAGCGCCCGAATCGGCTGTAGGCGGCCCACTCGCGGCTGTCGAAACGGGCGATGAAATCCTGCTCGACACGGCACAACGCCGGTTGACACTCTCCGTATCCGCGGAAGAACTCGAACGTCGCCTCTCGAAGAGAGGTACGGCGATTGCGGCGTTCCCGCGCGGCTACCAGCACCTTTTCCTCGAACATGTGCTGCAAGCCGACGAAGGCTGCGATTTCGACTTTCTACGGAGCCGCGCCGCGCACTGAACTTCGTAACCAAGCCGCTTGCTGTGAGTGCCCGGCTTTTATAAACATGTGCTTCGGCCCACAGCGTAAGAACGATATAATGCCCGAAACTCACCTCGAGAGGCGCTATGGCAGAGGAAGTGCTCGAACAGCCGCGGCCAGCCAGTTTTCTGGATGATTTCGCCGGTGTTACCGATTTCTTGATCGATGCACGCGGAGCCGCGCGCCGTTTGCCGCGAAAGTTGTTCTGGATTGCTCCGATCGTTATTGTTTCGATCATCATGCTCGTTTGCGGGATCATGAATTTCCCGATTGTGCAGCAGGCAATGGCGAATCAACCGCCGCCCGCGAACGTGAGCCCGGAGCAGTTTCAAAATCAGATGCGAATCGTCTTCGTATTTCATGAAAGTAGCCGTTTATTGCTCTCCTCTGCTGATGATTGTCATTCCTGGCGATATCGGCGCTTGGTCATCATGGCCTCGTGCGTCATCATCGACCTCAAGCCGAAATTTCTTGAAATGTTCAACCTTATGGCGGGGCTTTCCATTATTGACGGCCTAAAGACAATTGCAACAACTGTAGTGCTTCACATGAAAGGCGAGCCGACCGGTATGGCCGATCTGCAGCCGGCGTTAGGGCTGGATATTTTTGCGCCAACCGGAACGAGCAAGGTGCTGGTTGCTTTCTTAGGCTACTTGAACGTATTTGGAATCTGGCAAATTGTCATGGCGATCTTGATTTTCGCCATCGCATATCGCGTGAACAAGACAAAAGCTGCCGTTGCGGTGGCCCCATTGTTCGCCTTAGGTTTGCTCCTCCGGCTGGTTGGCGCCATGTTCTCTCGAACTTGAGGGGCGAAGGCTAGGTCTCGTCGATCTCCGCGTTGGCTGCGTGCAATTTCTTATGCTTGGGTTTCTTGCGCTGGGTCCTCGGCTCGATCGGGCGGGATGGTTTGGGGCTGCCAACGCGTTCTCTGGCAATCGCTTTCACTTCTTTCCGGGCGTCAAATCCCTTGCGTCTCATGATTTGTCGAAGGCCGGTCGATCCACTCTGACTTGACGCTGTCGAAACAGCATCTCTACAATAAGAATATCCGCCGAACTAAGGAGGAACTATGTTCCGATCGATTGGCGCGCCAGAGCTCCTCGTCATACTCGTTGTCGCCGTGCTGCTATTTGGTGGCAAGAAAATTCCAGAGCTTGCGAAGGGCCTAGGCGAGGGCATTAAGAATTTTAAGGGCGCTTTGAAGAGCGAAGAAGAACCCGACTCGAAGAAACAGACCTGATAGATTTCACTCGAGCGGCGCCCGCAAGGGGAGCGCCGCGTTGAAGACAATCTCACCTCCCGCGCTTGAAAGCGAAACCCCCCGCACTCCTGCTGGCGGGGGTTCGCGTTTACGTGCCCTAACTTAACTGCTACTTCTTTTTTGGCGGAACGATCGAGTCTTTAACCGACTTGGCGATGCGGAACTTTACTACCTTCTTAGCGGGAATCTTAATCGCCTCGCCGGTCGCCGGGTTTCGCCCCATTCGCGCTTTCCGTTCACTCCGTACCAGGCGTCCGATTCCTGGCAGAACAAACACGCCGTTCTTCTTCGTCTCACGAACCGCCATGGCGGCGAAATGCTCGACCACCGCTTTGGCAACTTTGTTGCTGATCTCGGCAGTTTCCGCCAACTCCCGGACAATGGCGGTCTGGGTCATTTTTGTATCGGCCATATTGACCTCCCTACTCACTCAAACGTATTGGAATTGCGGCTCGGCGAGTACACATTTCGCTCCGAATGTTTCAAACATAAACGTGCCACGATGTTTACAGTCGCCTAAGTCCTCCTCGATCATAAGTGACGCGATCAATTGTTGTAAAGCGGAAATCGCAAAAAAACGGCGATTTTAGCGGGTTTTCTGCATCACAGCCCTCCCGCGGCCTGTAAAAACGGCATCTTGGGCTCAGCCGCCTGTCGAAAACCCCGAAAATCGCCGGATACCGCGCGCCTCGATCGCAAACCTGAGAAGATGGTTTTTCGTCCCAACTCCGAATCGTCTCGGCTCATCGACTATGAAAAACGCGACCGCCAGCCCTCAGCCCGGCAAGGATGCGCTTACCTCTTCTCAGATCGCGCCGTCACGCGCGCGCCTGGACCAGCCCGACGCATATATAAATCGCGATCTCAGCCTGTTGGCTTTTCAACACCGCGTTCTGGGCGAAGCGCTGAACACAGCCAACCCGCTCCTCGAACGCGTGAAGTTTGTAAGCATTCTCGGGTCGAACATGGACGAGTTCTTCATGGTCCGGGTGGCAGCGCTTTGGCAGCAGATTGACACGAAAAACATCGAGCTCAGCATCGACGGCAAATCCCCCGGAACTCAGCTGGAACTCATACGCCCGGAAGTGACAGCCTTGATGGATGACATCTATCGAGTGTGGCGCAGCGATCTGGTTCCGGCGCTTCGCAAAGCGGGAATCCGCATACTGGCTTTTGAAGAGCTGAGCGAGGCGCAGCAAGCGGCCGCATCCGATTATTTTCACCGAATTGTGTATCCGGTGCTTACACCCTTGGCGGTCGACCCGGCAGGCCATTTCCGCACATCTCGAACCTTAGCCTGAACGTTGCTGCAGTGGTTTCGAACGGAGACGGTGTCGAACGGTTCGCGCGCGTGAAAGTTCCCGATTCGCTGCCGCAGCTTGTGCCGGTACCCGCTCCGGATGGAGAAGTCGCTTTTATATGGCTCGAGAATCTCATCGTAAAGAATCTCGCCTCGCTGTTTCCAGAAATGGAAATTATCAATACCAGCTTCTTTCATGTGACGCGCGACGCGGAGTTGGCTATTCAGGAATTAGAAACGGACGATTTGCTCGAGAGCGTGCAGGAAGCGGTTTGGCGCCGGCGTTTCCGCGATGCCGTCCGTCTTCAAGTTCACACGGGCATGTCGGCGAAACTGATCGATCTGCTGACCGGAAACCTGGAACTCGACCATAACGACGTGTACCGAGTGGATGGCCCGCTCGATATCAGCCGTGTGAAGGCGCTGCTTAATCTCGAACGGCCCGATCTGAAGGATAAACCATTCGTTCCCGCTGTTCCCGCCGGCTTCAGCGCCGTCGCGAAGTCGGACATGTTCAGCCTCATCGCGCAATCCGACATTCTGCTTCACTATCCCTACGAGTCTTTTCAGCCCGTGGTCGATTTCTTGCGCGTCGCGGCCCGCGATCCCGACGTAATGGCTATCAAAATGACGCTGTACCGGGTTGGGCAGAAATCCCCCATTGTCGAGGCGTTGCTCGATGCGATCCAGCACGGCAAGCAGGTGGCGGTGCTCGTGGAGCTCAAGGCACGGTTCGATGAAGAAAGCAATATTGAATGGGCGCAGAAGCTCGAAGGCGAAGGCGTTCACGTAATTTACGGATTGTTGGGACTGAAGGTGCATGCCAAGGTTGCCATGGTTGTCAGGCGCGAGGGCGACATGATTCGCCGCTACATTCACCTTGGAACGGGAAATTTCAATACCACAACCGCGCGTCTTTATACGGACTTTGGCTTCTTCACAGCCGACGAAGAGATCGGAGCCGACGTCAGCGATTTGTTCAATCACCTGACGGGTTATTCGGCTAAAAAGTCGTATCGAAAGTTGCTCGTTGCGCCCTTGGGTCTGCGTTCCGGTCTCACGCGTTTAATTAAGCAGGAAATGGCCGAGCACAAAAAGAGCGGCGATGGTTACATGATCCTGAAGATGAACGCCATTGAAGATCCTGGGATGATTCGCTTGCTGTATGAAGCGTCGCGCGCCGGCGTGAAAATGGATCTCATTGTGCGCGGAGTCTGCTCGCTCCGCCCAGGTATTCCCGGACTCAGCGAAAATATCCGCTTAAAAAGTGTCATTGGCCGCTTTCTCGAACACAGCCGCATCTTCTATTTCCGCAACGGCGGGCACGAGATTTTATATTTAGGCAGCGCGGATATGATGCCGCGCAATCTGAACCGCCGTGTCGAGATTCTGTTTCCGATCGAGCGTCCGAAGCTGCTGCGGCGGGTGCGCGATGAGATTCTCCAGGCGTATCTGGACGACGATGGCGGCGCCTGGATCATGGATAGCGACGGCGTATTCACACGGGCTCCGCGCGCGCCGGAAAAGAAGGTGTTCAACTCTCAAAGCTGGTTTCTGACGCACCACGGTGGTTGACGGCTCTGTATGCGCCGTCATTCCAACCTGGAATCGGTCGGCTCTTGTTGGGAAAATTCTCGAGAACCTGAAGCGGCAAACCCAACCTGTTTCCGAGACGATCGTCGTCGATAACGGCAGCGAGGACGACACGTTGGACGTGATCCGCACGTTGGGCGCTCGCGCGATCGAGCTCGGCTCCAATCAAGGTTTTGCAAAGGCAGTCAATACGGGCATAGCGGCGTCGGAAGCCGAGTGGTTTTTTGTCCTGAACAACGACGTGGAACTGGACCCGCGATGGCTTGAGCATTCTTTGAAAGCGGCGATTGAGGAGCGCGCCTCGCTCGTGGTTGGCAAACTCTTGCGGGCAACACATCCCGGCCGCATCGACGGAGCCTGGGATCTGGTTGCCGCTTCGGGCTGTGCGTGGAGATGCGGATGGAACTTGCCGGATGGCGATATCTGGAATCATAGGCGGATTGTTCAGGTTGCGCCTCTCACAGCGTGCCTGATCAACCGCCGCGTCTTCGATAGCATTGGCTTATTAGATGCGGAATTCGAGTCGTATTACGAAGACGTCGATTTCGGGTTGCGGTTCACTCTCGCCGGTTTCACCGGAATCTATGAACCGAAGGCATGCGCCGTGCATCTCGGCAGCGCAACTTTAGGGAGCTCGAAGACGACCTATTTTGTTTCGCGAAACCAGGTTCTGCTGGCCACTAAATTTGGACTGGCGAAGCTCTCGCTGCCGCGCGTTTTGGTTGGCCAGGTTCTGTTCCTGCTTACGACCATTCGGCAACGAAACTTCGTTGCCGCGCTCCGAGGCAAGTGGGACGGAATCCGGCTGGTCCGGCGGCTGCATCGGAACCCCAAACCTCCGGCTCGCCTCCGGTCTCTGGTTCGCGAGCAAGAGATCCAGATTCGCGATCTCCAATCGCGTTTTGGGTGGGACTTCAGTTGGCGCATCTACTTCGCTGTGCTAGGCTGCGGATAGTCGCAGCCGACAACCGAGCCGCGACCGCGAGGGAGCGGTCTTCCGGCTTCGTTGTGATGTATGGCAGAGTTTGCACTTGATTTCCATCACCATCGTCACGTTCAATAGCAGCCGCTTCATTGAAAAGTGTCTCGAATCTATTGGCCGCCAGTCTTACCCGAACATTCAAGTTGTTATCGTCGACAATGCCTCGGCCGATTCTACTCGCGCCTTTCTCGGCACGCTGGCGAGTTCGTACAAGGTAATTTACAACAGCCAGAACACCGGTTTCGCGTCCGCGCAGAATCAGGCTATCGAAGCCTCCGAAGGCCGTTGGGTGCTTGCGTTGAACCCTGACGTGCTTCTGACATCGACTTTCGTTTCCACGCTCGTGGCCGCTGGCGAAGCACGGCCGGAGGTGGGCACGGTTTGCGGGAAGTTGCTTTGCCTCGCGCACGACCTAACAGTTCCAGAGAAACCGCTGATCGATTCAACCGGTATATTTCTTACACCTGAGCTGCGGCATCTCGATCGCGGCAGCCGCCTTATCGACGATGGATCGTACGACAAGTTGGAGTATGTGTTTGGCGCAACTGGAGCCGCCGCGCTCTATCGCCGTGAAATGATCGAGCATATTTCGATTCACGGAGAGTTCTTCGATTCCGATTTCTTCTCCTACCGGGAGGATGCCGACGTCTCGTGGCGCGCGCAATTGTTGGGCTGGCAGTGTCTTTACACGCCGGCGGCCGTTGCGTATCATGTTCGAACCGTTCTCCCCGGCAATCGCCGCGAATTGCCGGCGAGTATCAACATGCATTCGGTGAAAAATCGCTGGCTCTTGCGAATCAAGAATATGACGGGCGATCTCTACCGGCGCTATTGGTTTCCCATTACACTCCGCGACCTGATCGTTGTTGCCGCATGCCTTACGGTTGAATGGCGTTCACTCCTAGCATTCGTCCTGGTCGCGAAAAACTGGAGAAGAACGTTTGCCAAGCGCCGCGAAATTATGAGGTTGAAGCGAGCTGACGACACGTACATGGCACAGTGGCTGTCGGCCACGCCAAAGAGTTTTCCAGCTTCTTTGAAGGCGCAGGCGGCGGACTGACGTGCGCCGGAGGGCGATTGACAATCAGTCGCAGGTTTGACAACCTGCCCCACAGCTCAACTGATAGTTGTAGAAAGAATCCCATGAAACTGTACACCATGAGGGGAGCCGTCATCGTTTGCCTATCTTTTCTGGCCACGTCGTTTATGATGCCACCGGGCGTAAACGCAGCAAATGAGTCAGCATTCGAGCAAGTTTTCGCAGAGCTCTCGCAAGCAAAGGAACAGGCGCGTGAACTGAAAAACGACGTTGCGACAATTGGTTTCTTCATGGGGTCGGTTTCTAGTTGGGAAAGCCACTCATCCATACTCAACCTGTACAAAGAGAACATTAGCGCGATTCGGCGTCAGGTGATCAAACTTGACGATATTCGGAATATCGCCTCGCCTTGGCAGAAGACAACCATCGACCGCATCCGGCCCTTATTACAGGAATTGGCTGCAACGGCAGAATCCGTCATCGACCAGATCAACCAAAACCCGAAAGGGCTTAAGACTGGCGAGTACAACGATTATGTGAAAGTGAATACCGACCTGGCTGCCGAACTGGCGGCACTCGTCGGAGATTTCGTGGACTACGGAAAAACTAAGGAGGATTTGGCGCGCCTCACGAAAGTCGCAGTTCCGTCAGGTTCACTCTGACAATTTGTCGCAGCGAATCGAAATCTCTTTCCTCGCTTTTACACAAGCTTGACAATTTTTTGATGACCTGCGTCTCACGGCTTTTGTAGCCTGCGAGTGTCACGACGCATGTCAACCTCGAGCACTGTCATCCAGAACCGGCCGCAATACGTTTCACGCCTTATACAGGCATTCGATTCTCGCTATGCGATTTATCTCCTGATTGGTTTAGGTGTCTTAGTAAGGCTGATCCCGCTAGCCCTGGTAGGCGGCAAATTTCTGGCACATGAGAATCCCTCTTACGACGTCATGGCGGGACAGCTATTGCGGAACGAACACTTTTCTGCGTACTGGCCTCCGGGACTACCGTATTATCTGGCGTTTTTTCATGCTCTGTTTGGCTATGGCATGCTGGTCGCCCGGGCATCAATCCTAGTCGCCTACGTTGGTTTCTCATTCGCTTTGCACGCGACTTATTAAAGAGCTTGCGTCGCGCCGGGCAGGCAATTTGGCGGTTCTCGTGTTCGCCCTTTACCCGTCGTACATTCGTTACGCTTTCGACCCCTCGACAGAGTATCTGACCGCTACATGCTTGTTGGTCATCGTCTACTGCAGCATTCTGATACTTCGAAAGCCATCCTTTTGGCTGGCGGCTTTTCTCGGAGTATCTCTCGGCGCGGTAGCGCTTGTGCGCGCCAATAGTCTCGCCTTAGCGATTGTCGTCCCGGCCTATCTTGCGTTCCGAACCAGAAGATGGAAGTATTGCCATGGTCTCTTTCGTTATTTCCTCAATCATGGTGTCAGCCTGGCTCTGGAAAGTCTCGGACATGGCTGGCCGTTTTATTTTTATCAACGATTCGAATGAGGAGAACATCGTGTTCTCGAATCATCCGGCTACGCCGCTCTATCTTACTTGCCGCGATTGCCCGATCTATGGCGCGCTTCCGGCGAGGTTTCTGGAACTCGAACACGAGATCGACTATAAGCCGCCGCTGGAGCAGCAACGACAGTTGCGGCAGACTACGCTGGCGTTTCATTCTGACGCGCCCGGACTTATTCGCGATAAGAACGCTGAACCGGTTTCGTGCTTATTTCAGGTTCCCGATCCACTATGCCGATCCGCTCGTCCGGCACTCAAATACAGGAAGATCGATGCGTCAATGGCTCGGCAGCGCAGTCACAGTCTTGGAAGTGGCGTTCTTCTGGCCTATCATGGCCATGGCTATCATCAGTTGCTTTAACCTGCCGAGGTTGCGAATCGAATCAAGTGCGCTCTTTACTACTCTCGGTGTTGCGTCCGTCTATGCACTTCCGTGCTGGCTGACATGGTCGGAGCCGCGCTACGCTTTTCCGCTAATCCCTCTTTTCGCGGTCTTCTCGTTCGCGCTGCTCGACGCGCTGCTCACCTGGCCGTGGCGTCAAGTGCTCGCTCCAATTCTCAATTCGACCTCGCGGAAGAAGGCCATGCTCGTGACGGTATCGATCTTTTGTTGCATTCAAATTGAGTGGATTGTCCTGATCGTGTCCGCAAGCGCCTGGCACGATAAGTGGGCCCACGTTACGTCGTTCCCATACGCGCAATAGATCTCTCATTCCGCGGACGACGCCAAGGATCACGTTATCGTGCATACACGCTCGAAGGAAGGAAACTCCGCGGTCGCCGTCTTCTCCTGCCGGACAACTCCAATCAAGACGTGGATCGGCGCCCTGCGTCCTCACCAGTGGTCGAAGAATGTCTTGATCTTCATGCCGCTGCTATTGAGTCATCAATTACAGCCATGGCGACTGCTCGCATCGGTGCAAGCCTTTTTCGCCTTCTCATGGTGTGCATCAATGTTCTATGTCCTGAATGACCTGCTCGATAGAGAGGCAGACCGCATGCACCCGCGCAAGGCAAAAAGGCCGTTCGCCTCCGGCGATCTGAATACTGAGCAGGGTTTGCTCTTACTCGTTGCTTGCGCCGTGCCGACCATCGCCCTTGCTTGGAGCCTTCCGTTCTCAGCTCGAATTGTGCTTTTGCTCTATGCGGTGACGAATCTCGGCTATTCTGTCCGGCTAAAACAAATTGTCTTCTTAGATGTTCTTGTTCTCACGCTCTTTTACAGCTTTCGACTCTTGTTCGGTGGAGCAGCCGAGCATATAGACGTATCGTACTGGACGCTCGCTTTCTCCGCCTTCTTGTTTCTTGGTCTAGCACTCACCAAGCGTTGGACCGAACTCCTTTCGACAGCGGAGCGTAACGGTGGGCATCTGGCACGTAGAGGCTATCTCCCCTCAGATACGTCCACTGTAAGGTCGTTCGCGGAGTGGTCGTTATACCTGTCCGTTGTAGTTTTGGCTCTCTACATCAACAGCATGGCAGCCTCAAAACTGTACCGGCATCCCCAAGTTCTTTGGTTAGTGTGTCTGCTTTTATTTGTCTGGATCCGGCGGGTCACGGTCGCCACAAACAGGGGCCTTATGGCCGACGATCCCGTGCTTTTCGCGTTCACAGACAGAGGTAGCCACGCCGTTGCTCTGCTAGTCGCCGTCTGCGGCGCATTGGCTATAGGCTTGTAGAAGGCAGGCCGGAGTTTCCCCGCTCTTAGCTCACCATTCGCCGCCGGGCGGCGAAACCCGCTGCGACAAACGCCGATAGAGCAATCCAATCCAAGGCCCTGACCGGGTTATGCGGTAAAAACGCCAGCGCCAAATTGATAGCCGCTAGTACTACGAAAAGGTTCGACCAGCTTGTTCGCGACACTTCACTCCTCCGATGAATGAAGCGCTGAGCTCAGTCGAAACGCTGAGCAACACCCATCGCAGCGCGTCATTCCTACTCTCTTCTACAGTCTTTACCGGAAGCGGCGACTAATACAACAGGGCTGGAGTCCTAGCGGTCCTAGGAAAAAAATTCCATGTCGTCAGCTTCCCAACGAGGCCGGTGATGATGTTGGCTCGGCAAGGCTGGTCTCAGCCGCAGGTTCGAGGCCGATCTTCGCCAGTACCCAGTACGTAATAAACCCGACAAGGTAGCTGTACACAACAGCCGGCTGCAGGCTTCGCTTCAAATCTGCCGAAAGCGGCATGAATGGCGTCAGGCCCACAACAAATCCGAGTGCCCAGGCAATATAACCAGCCCAGTTGATTCCGTACCTGGGTCCGGCCCACTTCCGGCCCGAAAGAAGATAATCCGCCGTGATGGCGCCGCAGATTGGCCCGAACGATGCGCCGACGATATTGAAGAAGCCAATCAAATTGGCGGCAACTCCCGTGAAAGCAAGTACAATGCTGACTGTCACTCCAACCATGGTCGATACCATGCGTGAAACGCCCGGAATCATCGTGGAAAAACTGTTTCCGGCAATGAACGCGCAAAAGCACGACGGTGTCACCGAAGCCAAGGCGAAAAGGAAAAACATCGCACTCGCGATCCACCCTCCGGTCGCGCCAATCACGTCTCCAAAATTCAGGCTCTGCAGATTCGGATCGAGCGCCTGTGCGCCAGCTACCGCTAACAGCGGCAATCCGCCGGCAACCAAAACCGCCAGCGCGATGCCGATCAGACCTCCCCATTCCACGTCGCGTTGATCGCGGCTATTCATGCCGAAGTCCGCTCCAGCGGCGCCGGCGGTCGCGAAGAAGCCAATCACCACCGCGATCAACCCGGTAAAGGCCGCGAACGCGTCGGGATGAGCGGGCACGTGCTGCGGTATGCCTCGCGCGGTCCGCGCGAAGACAAACAAGATCATCAAAAGCGGTATGAAGTTGAGAACCAGCGAGACTTTCGCGACGTATTGAATGCCCTTCACCCCGATATACGCCATCACATAGCCCCATATCACGCACAGAACAACAAATGCAACAGAGCCGGGCTTCGCTCCACTGCGCGCCCCGCTCAAAATGAACGTTGCGGACAGGAATGTGGCCACGCTAAACCATCCGATCTGCAACAAACCCATCAGCAGGCCAGGCATCAGGTAGCCGCCCGCTGTGCCGAACGTGGAACTGCCTACCACGTAGAGCGGATAACCGGTCTTCATCCCCAGCATTGCCGGCGCGTAATAGTAAAGCAGGTAGCTCAGCAGTCCCGCCACAAGCAACGCGAGCAAGCACGTGCCAACGCCTGCCCGATCGACGGTTCCTTGCCCGATCGACTGGTAAAACGCGACCCACAGAAATACGCCTGCATAACTTGGAGCCGTATTCACATACCAGGGAGCGCGTTTGCTTGCCGGATTCGGCGTCGTCTTTTGAATGTAATCAGGAAGAGAGGTCATCGGTCGCACCGAATTATATCCCAGGGCTCTTTAACGCCTCGCGATCAGCGACGCGCCCATCCAAGCCGCCGCGAAGCCAATCCCGACGCTCGCCACAACATATAGCACGCCGGTCGCAACCGCTCCGGTTTGCGCCGCAACCAGCGCCTCATATTCAAAACTGGAAAAGGTTGTGAATCCGCCCAATACACCCGTTACAAGGAATAGTCGCCAGTTGGGATTAGCGGCGTACCTCTCCGTAAATAGCCCCATCAGCAGACCAATCAGGAACGAGCCGCTTACATTGATGAGAAACGTACCGAGCGGAAACCGGCCGGAGTAGCGGGATGCAACCGCGCTTCCCACTATGTAGCGGAGTACCGCGCCAGCACCCCCGCCAATTAGCACGCAAAGGTATCGCTCCACTCATTCTCCCCTTTCTGGTGACAACCTTCCGCGAAACGGATCGATCCGTTCTCAACGGCGTACACCATCTAACCGCATCTCTCGCTCCCTTCGCATTCCGCACGAATCCCGAACGGCTTTCAGAGTTGTTTGATGGAGGTTGAGCGGCGAAGGCTAGGCGAAACAACAACTTGCCACGATTTCTTTAAAGAAATCTATTGCATACGAGCCACGATCATGTAAACATCGGTCTGTGGACTAAAGCGGTCCAAAGTGGAGCAGGGTGGATCAAAACAGCGGTCAAACCGGGTCGCCTACGTCGACCGAGGCCCCTCGTGGCTTCCATTCCGCTCGCGTCGACGAGAAGGGACGGCTGAAGCTTCCCGCCGCAATTGTCGAATATGTGTCGGCGCTCGGCGACCAGAAGGTATTTGTGACGACGATAGATGGCTCCACAGTTCGAATTTATCCGATTTCGGTCTGGCGGCAAAACGAAATTTTGCTGCAAGAGAAGGGTGCGGACACGAGCATCAAGGAAGACGTGGCGTTTGTGGCTTATCACTACGGCGCCGATTCGGACGTCGACGCACAAGGACGGGTGCTTGTTCCGACGGAGTTGCGCCGCAAGTTGAACATGGAAGGCGAACAGGTGTATGTACGCTGCTTCAAGCAGCGTATCGAGGTGATTGGGAAGAACGTGTACGAAGAACGGTTGAATCGGGCCATGGGCGGTCTCGACACGAAAGTACAGAATCTGGAAGAGAAGGGATTGCGTTGACGGCTATGCATGCAGCCGAAGCCTTGGCACTATCCGGTCCTTCTCAACGAGGTTTTGCGCTTTCTGGCGATCAAACAGGATGGCATTTATGTCGACCTGACGGCCGGGCTCGGTGGTCATACGGCGGCTATCGCATCGCGGCTCGAAACGGGCTTCGTAATCGCGTGCGATCGCGATGCCGAGTCGCTCGAGTTGGCGAAAGCAAATACGGTGGAGTGGGACGCGCGGGTTCGATTTCATCATGGAGCGTTTTCGACGGCTTCACAGGCGCTTGAAGAAAACAAAGTTGAGGCAGTGGACGGAGTACTGGCCGATCTGGGGGCGAGCCGCTACCAGTTGAGTACAGCGGAGCGGGGCTTCTCGCTGACCGAAGACGGGCCGCTGGATATGCGCATGGATCGGGGCCAGGCCGCGACTGCGGCGGATTTTGTGAATCATCTTCCCGAAAGGGATCTCGCCGATTTGATTTATCAACTTGGCGAAGAAAGGAGGTCGCGGAGAATCTCCAGAGCAATCGTCCGCGCACGGCCGGTTTTGACCACGGGCCAGTTGGCTCGAGTGATAGAAGCGGCCGTGCCGCGGACGGGGAGAATACACCCGGCCACGCAAACCTTCATGGCCTTGCGGCTAAGGGTGAACAGGGAGTTGGAGGAGCTTGAATTCATGCTCCGGCACGTACCGGAGCGGATTAGAGCGGGTGGAAGGTTCGTGGTCCTGACGTTTATGTCCACCGAGGACCGTCGAGTGAAGCGAGCGTTCCAGTCGTTGGCTCGAGAGGGGCGCGCCACGATCCTGACAAAGCATGTTGTCAGACCCGCTCCGATAGAGATAGCGGAAAACCCGGCGTCGCGCGGCGCAAAGCTGCGAGCGCTCGAAATAAATTAAAAACACAACGAAGAAGGCGCGAGGGAAGTAACAAAATGGCATCGCTGGCAACGATCGTCAGAGGTTTTGTTGGAGTACAAGAACAGGAATTATTGAACGTCACAGTGAGGCCGCGAACGGAGAACTGCCGTTTGCGTCCGCTGGCGAACGAAGATGTGTACATGTATGTAAAACGGATCGACAACGCGGCCGTAGTGCGCGCAGTCGACCCGGCAGCACGGCGGGCGAGTTTTCGTGCCGTCGTGGCTGGGTTCGCGGTAGCCGCGTTCGTCATCGCGGGCCTGTTCCCGGCTGCTTACAACACGATCGAGGGTTACCACATTCAGCAGTTGCGCCAGGAGCAATCGGCACTAAAGCAAGAGCGCGCAACGCTGACTTTCCAGGCTGCAAGGTTGCTGAGCCCGGACAATCTGAACCGCTTAGCGACAAGGCTGAAGATGGTCGATCCGGCTCCGCGCCAAGTGCAGTTCCTGGACGGCGCCGCGAACCGCGAAGCCCGTAATCACATGCCGTTAAGCGATCTGACTGCACATTGAGAGCTGGGGGAATGGGGACGCAACTCCCCATCGGGCAATGGGAACATCTCTCGCGCCGCTCTTAAGGAGCAAGACGCTTGTAGGGACGAGGTCTGCCTCGCCCTTCGCGTCCTCACAGGAGCGGCTTGCCATTCTCGCCCTGGTTCTCGGAATATGGCTCCTGGTCCTGATCCTTCGCCTGATTCAGCTGCAGGTCTTCAGCCATGACAAGTATGCCCGCATGGCGGAAATGCAGCAGGAAAAGCTCGACCCGATTGAAGCCCCGCGCGGCGCCATCTTCGACAGGAACGGAAACTATCTCGCCATCAGTTCCCAGGCGCCGGTCGTTTGCGTCGATCCGTTGCGCATTCCGGATAAAGACACCGCTGCCAGCTTGTTGGCTGGTGTTTTGAACCTCGATAAAGATGAACTACTCAGTCAGATTTTGCATGCGGCCGCTACGCGCCGGGGCTATCTGGTGATCGACAACCGCGCAACCGCGGAAGAAGTGGAAGCGATTCGCAAGATGAACCTCGACTGGGTTGATATGCGCCCGGGCGTCGTCAGATCATATCCCAATGGCCGGCTCGCCGCCCACGTCATCGGCAACGTCGACGCCCAAGGTCGCGGAGTCGCGGGCATCGAAAGGAAATTGAACGCCGTTCTAACAGGCGCCCCAGGGCTAGTCCGCCTGACAACCGACGTTCATCGCCGAGCGTACGGGTTCGACGTCGAAAAGCCTCCTGTCGTGGGGATGGACGTGATGCTGACGATCGATAGCCGCTTGCAATATGTCGCGGAGCGGGCGATCGCCCAGGCAGTCACGGAAAGACACGCGCAGCGGGGCTCGATCGTCGCGATCGATCCTTACACCGGAGAAATCCTCGCCCTAGCCAATTATCCAGACTACAATCCCAACGACCGCCTCAAGCCCGGACAGAACCCGTATGGCCGCGAGGATTACGCAGTGGTTGCGCCATTTGAGCCGGGCTCGGTTTTCAAAGTGATTACCGTTTCGGCCGCGCTCGAAACAACTCGTTTGCGGGCCGCCAGCGATCATCGATTGTGGCAACGGAATCCTGCGGCTCGGCAGCCGGACGATTCACGACGAACATCGCTACGGGGCGCTCCCGATGGAAGACGTGCTCGCTCATTCGAGCAATATCGGAGCGATTCACATCGGGATGCAGGTCGGCGAGACCAATATGTACAACTACGTGCGGAGGTTTGGCTTTGGCCGGAGGACTGGCATCGAGCTTCCCGCGGAAGCGCCGGGAATGCTTCGTCCGTTATCCCGCTGGCGTTCCGGTTCTCTGCCCTCGATTTCCATGGGCCACGAGGTGAGCGTAACGTCAGTACAACTGGCGCGGGCCGCTTCCGTCATCGCCAATGGAGGATTTCTGGTCCAGCCGCACGTCGTGTTCTCGGAGCGGGAACCCGGCGGGCGCAAGGTTTCTCTCAGCCATCCGCCGCCGGCGCGCATCTTGGAACCAACCACGGTCATTACCATGCGGCAAATGATGGAGCGCGTGGTGCTCATGGGCACAGGAACAAAAGCCCACGTGCTCGGTTATTCGACTGCGGGCAAAACAGGCACCGCGCAGATTTTCGATTTCGCTCGCCGCGTGTACACGCACAACTACAACGCTTCGTTCATGGGCTTCGCTCCGGTTGTGAATCCCTCAGTCGTGGTGGTGGCCACGGTTTCAGGCACAAGCGGATTGGCGGGGATGGCCGCGCAGGCCGCGGCGCCGGCTTTTCGCACGGTGCTCGAGGAAGCGCTACGCCTTCGAGGCGTTCCTCGCGATCTACCGGCGGAGCTTGAAGCGAAGTCCGATCAGACCGAGGACGAAAAAGCGAAACAGGATAAGCAAGCGGACGAAGACGACGTGTCGATCGCGGATCTGAGCGATCCGCCGTCGCTCGAAGACCAGCGCGCGGCGCTAGGCGGCGATTCCGGAATGCCTAGCGACGATCAAGAAAGCGACCCCGTGGCATGGATGCCAGCGAGCGCTCTCAGCGCACCCAAAACGCCCGATTTCTTAGGGAAAACCGTACAAGATGTGGTGGAGGAGGCCGTGGAGCAGGGCATACAAATAGAAGTAAAAGGTAAAGGACTGGCACGAGTCCAACGCCCTGCTCCCGGCGAACAGTTGCCCCCAGGCGCCCATGTGCGCGTATTGTTTGCGCGATGAGAGATAATCGTAACCGAATAGGACAAGGAGCCGGAAGCGTTAGCGACCGGCTTGCGGGACAGGCTTTAGCCTGCGGTGGACTTTAGTCCGCTTCTTCCCGCAATAGCGCATCCACGCACCACTGAACAATGCGATTGAAAGAGCTCCTGGTGGGAGTGCCGCTCACGTCCAATGTGCCGGAAAGTCTTGTGGACATGGACGTGAGCGGTGTTGCTTACGACTCTCGGAAAGTGGCGCCGGGCTTCTTGTTCTTCGCATTTGCCGGAGCCAAAGTCGATGGAGCGCAATTCGCCTCCGCCGCCATCGCTAAAGGCGCGGTTGGTGTGGTGAGCGACAGGCCGCGGCCGGCGGGATTTTCAGGAGCTTGGATACAGGTTGCGCACGGGCGGCGCGCTCTTGCGTTGGTGGCCCGCGCTTTCTATGGAAAGCCGGATGAACGGATCGCGATCACTGGCGTGACCGGTACGAATGGAAAGACCACAAGCACGATTTTGCTCGATGCCATGCTGCGGGCCGCCGGAAAGATAACCGCGCTGATCGGCACCATCGAATATCATCTGGCCGGACGAATCCTGCCGGCAGTGAACACAACGCCGGAATCGCTTGACCTGTTCCGCATGCTGCATGAGCTGGACAAGGCCGGCGGCACGCATGCCGCTTTGGAAGCGTCGTCTCACGCACTGGATCTGGGCCGTATTTACGGCATGCATTTTCACGCGGCTGCGTTCACCAATCTGACACGCGACCATCTCGATTACCACGAGACCATGGAAGCCTATTTCCAGGCAAAGCAGATGTTGTTTCAGCCCGAGGGTGCTCCGCCGCCCAGCTTTGCCGTCATCAATATGGATGATGAGTGGGGCCGGCGTTTACGGCCGGCTTCGGGTTCGGAGGTGATGTGGTACGGCATCGAGCAAGCACCGCCTGCAAACGGCGGTACCGCGATTGTGGCGTCGAATATTCATTCCTCGTTCGAGGGATTGAAATTTGAAGTTGACGCGGCAGGCAGACGCTTTTCCCTGGAATCGGCGCTCGTCGGCCGCATCAACGTCTACAACATTCTGCTGGCCTGTTCGGTCGCGCTTTCGCTCGGTTTGACCGAAGAGCAGATTCAAAAGGGATTGACCGCGTTGCGGAGGGTGCCGGGACGTTTTGAGCGCGTCGAGGAAGGGCAGCCGTTTATGGTGGTGGTGGATTACGCCCACACCGACGATGCGCTGCGCAATGTGATTGCAGCGGCGAGAGGATTGCATCCCAAGCGGGTCATCACTGTATTCGGCTGCGGTGGAGACCGGGACCGGGCGAAGCGCCCGCTGATGGGAATGGCCGCCGCCGATGCAAGCGATTTCGTGGTGCTGACTTCAGATAATCCTCGCAGTGAAGATCCGCTGGCGATCATGAACGACGCCCTCGTCGGGTTGCGCCGGTTCGATACGCAATACGTGGCCGAGCCGGACCGCGAGAAAGCGATTGCGAGGGCTATCCAGGAGGCCCAGCCGGGAGACATCGTGATTCTGGCCGGCAAAGGGCATGAAACCTACCAGATTCTGAAAGACGGTCCAGTCCCGTTCGACGATCGCGAAGTGGCGAGAAGAATTCTTCGATCGGCCGGTTATTCCCGGAAGACAAATTGATGGAGAACGGCGCTGCGGCTTACGTTGAGAGAAATTCGTGACGCGCTGGCGTTAACCGAACCTACTGACCCGCCGGCCGTCGCTGTTTCCGGCTGGAGCATCGACACACGCAGCATCTGCCGCGGCGACGTGTTCTTCGCGATCAAGGGCGAAACGTACGATGGCCACGCCTACTTGAACGCGGCTTTTGAAAAGGGAGCGGCAGCGGCGGTGGTGAGCGAACCGGGCGAGTCGAAGGGCGTCACGTTCCGGGTCGAGGATACGTTGAGCGCCCTACAGAAGTTGGCCGTGTGGGCGAGGGAGCGGTGGGCGAAACCAATTGTGGCCGTTACGGGCAGCGCGGGCAAGACGACAACCAAGGATGTGATCGCGGAGTTGCTGAGCGTCCGTTTCGAAGTGGGAAAAACCGCGGGCAACCTGAATAATCACATCGGCCTGCCGCTTTCGCTGTTACGGTTGCCAGATTCCGCCGAAGTCGGCGTGATCGAGTTGGGAATGAACCATGAGGGCGAGATCCGGTTTCTGGCGTCCCTTGCGCAGCCGCAAGTGGGAGTTGTGACGAATGTAGGTTACGCTCACATCGAGAGTTTCAACGGGATCGACGGAATCGCGCTCGCTAAACGCGAGTTGATTGAGGCGCTGGGAGCTGATGGGACGGCAGTTTTGAATGCCGACGACCCGCGAGTGCTGGCTTTCCGCGAGATTCACAAAGGCCGCGTCGTGACATACGGTTTTTCAGAGGGCGCCGACGTGCGCGCCGAGCAGCTCGAGCTGAGCTCGAACGGCGTAAAATTTCGCGTGGCGGGTAGCGCTTTCACCAGTGGGCTCATTGGCCGCCACGGCGCGTCGAACCTTCTGGCTGGAATCGCCGTCGCTCAAGTCTTTGAGATTCAAGCGGAGGACCTGGCAGCCGCCGTGGCCCGTGTTCGGCCCGGAAAAATGCGTGGCGAGCGGGAGACCTGGAACGGCATTACGATCCTGAACGACTGCTACAACTCGAATCCCGACGCCGCGCGTTTGATGATCGATGTTCTACGGGCGGAGCCGGCAAACCGGCGGATTGCTGTGCTGGGAGAGATGCTGGAATTGGGGCGATGGTCGGAAATGTTGCACGAACAGACGGGCCGGTACGCCGCGGAGTCAAATATAGACGTGGTGATCGGAATTAGTGGCGCAGCTCGCTGCCTTGTACAAGGCGCACTCGAGGCCGGAGCCGGGCGCGAGAATGTTCATTTTTTCGATGACCCCGACGCGGCGGGAGAATTCTTGCGGGCGTTCGCGCGCGTGGGCGACGCGATTCTATTCAAGGGATCGCGCGGAACTCACGTAGAACGGGCGCTTGCCATCATGGAATCGTAGAAATGCTGTATTGGCTTTTGGTTCAGGTGTTACACCCGTACGTTCCCGCGTTCCGCGTTTTCAACTACATTACGGTCCGCGCGGCTCTTTCAAGCCTTACGGCGCTCACGATGTCGCTGCTGCTCGGCCCCTGGATGATTGGCAAGTTGCGAGAGATGGCGTTCGGGCAGCACATCCGGGAAGAAGGGCCGAAGTCGCATCAGAAGAAAGCAGGCACGCCGACGATGGGCGGGCTGTTGATTGTGGTCTCGATTGTTGTGCCGACGTTGTTGTGGGCGGATCTCACGAACCGCTACCTGTGGATCGCGCTGCTTGGCCTCGTGGGATTCGGGCTGATCGGATTTTTCGACGATTACTCGAAGATAGCCAAGAAGCGAAACCTGGGAATGAAGGCGCGCCAAAAAGTCGTGTACCAGGTGCTGTGCGCAATGCTGGTAGGCTTTCTTCTTCTGCTGCTGCATGCGAACCAGGCCTACTCGACAGCCGTGAACATCCCCTTTTTCAAGCAATTTCATCCCGATCTGCTGATTGAGCCGTTGGCCCATCATTTTTGGACCTATCCGATGGCATTCCTCCCGTTTTATCTGTTCATCGTGCTGATGATGGTTGGATCGTCGAATATGGTGAACCTGACGGATGGGCTGGATGGCTTAGCTTCCGGCCTCATGGTCATCGCTTCCGGGGCAATGACAGCGCTCACCTACGTTTCAAGCCGCCCCGACCTTTCGAATTATCTGGGCTTGGCCCATCTGCCGAGCTCGCAGGAGTTGACGCTCTTCTGCGCGGCGATGGTGGGAGCTACGCTCGGATTTCTGTGGTACAACAGCCATCCGGCAGAAGTGTTCATGGGCGACGTCGGCTCGCTTTCGCTCGGCGGCGGGCTGGGTGTGGTTGCCGTGCTGATTAAGCAGGAAGTGCTGCTGGTGTTTATCGGCGGCGTGTTTGTGATCGAGACGCTTTCCGTCATCCTGCAGGTGGGAAGCTACAAGTTCCGCAACGGAAAACGGATTTTCAAGATGGCACCCATCCATCACCATTTCGAGGCGCTAGGCTGGCCGGAGTCGAAAGTGATTGTGCGGTTCTGGATAGCGGGGCTGGTGATGGCGCTTTTCGCGCTGACAACTCTGAAGCTCAGGTAGCCCGGAGGGCGAGGCAAGCTCGCCGGTACAGACGAAAAAGATGAATCTCGCCAACGTCGAAGTGCTGGTTATCGGGATGAAGCGGTCGGGCCAGTCCGCGGCGGAACTGCTCCAAAAGCAAAGAGCGCGCGTGCGCATGATGGATGAGAACGCGCCCGGCGACGAGGAGCAGCTGTTTCTCAACACGCATAACTTGACAGTCGAGAAGCAGTTGGTCGAAAACTTGGGCGCTCCCGAGGTAATTGTCGTTTCGCCGGGTGTCCCGGCCGACGTTCCTCTGCTTGTAGAAGCCCGGGTGCGGAGCATTCCAGTGATTGGCGAGGTGGAACTGGCCGGGTTCTATTTGAAGGGCCCGATCATTGGTATCACAGGTTCGAATGGAAAGACCACGACGACGGCGCTAACGGGGCACATCCTGCGGCGATGCGGAATCGAATGCCTGGTGGGAGGAAATATCGGGACGGCCGTCACGTCGCTCGCCGAGTCGTCAAGTGATCAACGGTGGAATGTGCTCGAGCTGTCGAGCTTTCAACTCGAAACAATCTTCCGGTTCCACGCGGGTGTGGCGGCTTGCCTGAACGTTACACCGGATCATCTCGACCGGCACCACACGTTCGAGGAGTATGCGAATGCAAAAGCGCGCTTGTTCGAAACGCAGGTGGCGGGGGACAGTGCGGTTTTGAATTTCGAGGACCGCACCTGCCGGCAGTTTGCGAGCCGGACTAAGGCCGAGGTGTTCTGGTTTAGCTCGACGCGGAAGGTCCCGTGCGGCGTTTGGCTGGACGGCGACGAGATTCTTCTGAATGGAAAGACCTTGATGCAGAGAAACCAGATACGCCTGCGAGGCATGCATAATGTCGAGAATGTCATGGCGGCGGCCATGCTCGCTCGCTTGGCCGGAGCGCCCGGTTCTTTGATCGGCGAGGCCGTCCAGGCATTTCCCGGCGTCGAACACCGCATCGAGTTCGTGCGCAACTTCCTGGGTGTCGATTATTACAACGATTCGAAAGCGACCAATGTGGACGCGGCGCTAAAAGCGCTGGATGCTTTCGACGGAAACTTGTGGGTCATCCTGGGCGGAAAAGATAAAGGCAGCGACTACCGGCCGCTGCGCGAACCCTTACATGCGAAAGCGAAGGCCGCTCTACTCATCGGTATGGCGGCAGGCCGCATTGCCGAAGATTTGGGGGGCGCCGTGAAGCTGGTGCGTCCGGAAGTGCTGAGAGAAGCGGTATGGCACGCGCGGGAATCGGCCAAGCCAGGCGATACGGTGTTGCTGGCGCCCGCTTGCGCGAGTTTCGACCAGTTTGAAAATTATGAACATCGGGGCCGCGAGTATAAACAAATAGTGCAAGAATTGTTTTAACGGCGATTTTGTGAGGGGAACGCCGGGCGCGCCCGGCCATTACATGGCGCAACGGTTAAAGACGGACTGGACCTTGTTCTTCACGATCCTGGCGATGGTTTGCTTCGGGCTGGTGATGGTCTACAGTTCCTCATCGGTGATTGCCGAGATCAAGTTTCGGGTTTCCGGCACGCACTTCATCCTGAGGCAATCCGGATGGGCGGTGTTCTCGTTCGTCGTCCTGATGTGGTGCAAGCGGTCCGACTACCGGCGCTGGAATTCGCCGAAGATAGCCTTTGCCGGCATAGGCACGGTGGTTCTGCTGTTGCTGATTGTGTATCTGACCGACGGCTCGACTCACAGGTGGCTGCGCGCCGGGATGTTCTCGATTCAGCCTTCTGAATTCGCGAAGCCGGCGCTCGCATTATTTCTGGCCTATTTCATTTCCCAGCGCTCGAGAGCCATCAACGACAGATACACGCTTGTTCCGATCGCACTGTCAATCAGCGCGATCGCGTTCTTTGTAGCGGTCGCGGACCTGGGAACGGCGGTTGTGCTGGTGACCATGACGGGGATGGTCATGTTTGTCGCCGGGCTGGACGCCAGGTATTTGTGGATGACGGCCGCGCTCGGCTTGATGCTCGGAATAGGGTTTATCGCGATGAAGCCCTACAGGCTGAGCCGGGCAATCGACTTCCTGGACCGCGATCATAAGCTGTTGGCTAAGATCGACCCGAACAATCACATCCTGAGCTATGCGAAGGAAACGGCCTCAACCAGCGACCCGGGCTACCAACAGAGGCAAGCCAAGATCGCCGTGGGATCGGGCGGCGTGGTGGGTGTGGGGTTGATGCAGGGCAAGCAGAAGATGCTGTACCTGCCGGAGGCGCACACCGATTTCATCTATGCCGTGATCGGAGAAGAAACTGGCTTCCTGGGATCCGCGGCGCTGTTAGCGGCGTTCGGTATCCTGTTGTGGCGCGGGTTGCGTTTGTATTACTTTGCCCACGACGACTTCGGGCGATACCTGGCTTTGGCTGCTACCGCTTGCGTAGTGACGCAGGCGCTCATCAACATCAGCGTGGTCTTGGATTTGGGTCCAACGAAGGGCATTCCGCTTCCGCTGATCAGTTATGGGGGCAGTTCTCTGCTGAGCACGTTGCTGCTGCTCGGAATGTTATTGAGCGTGAGTGAGCATGCGGGGTAGCGGGGGCCAAAATGGCCGGGCGCTTACGCTTCCGGCTCCTCTTCCAGAGACCTACGCGGGCGTGAGAATGGGCTTCAGGAAATCCTCTTCCCGCTTGATCCACCGATAAATGTCTGAAAGAACTGTTTCCGGGTCACGGCGAGGACGCCAGCCTCGAAATCGTGTTACGTTCCGGTTATCGGTCAAGTAGATTCGAACGTCGGCTGGCCGGTTTTCGCACGATGAGTGAATGTCAATTCTGTTCCCGGTTATCTTCTCGCAAAGCCCGGTCATCTCCCTGAGCGACAAGCTTCCGGGTAACCCTCCGCCGGCATTAAACAAACCTCCCGCATACTCGCCAATGTTTTGCATCTGGTCTTGAATCAGCACGGACAGGTCGTCGACGTGAAGAATGTCGCGGACCTGTTTTCCCGTTCCGCCAAATCCGTTGTACTGGAGCGGGCGTTTGAAATAGTGAGCAGCCATCCAAAGCGAAATCACGCCTTGATCGGTCTTGCCCATCTGCCATGGCCCCGCGATCAAACCGCAACGGTTGATGACACAACGCAAGCCGTAAGCGTCGGCATATTCGGTAACCATCAACTCGGCTGCAAGCTTGGTCATTCCGTATAGCGAGCGGGCTCCATCCAAAGGGAAATTCTCGCGAATGCCTTCGCGCGATGCGCCTGGGATGGTCTGGTTGTCACTTAGAATGAATCGTGTCGGTCCTTCTTCGAAGGCAAGGCTATTCAGCTTCTTGACCGGGTAGACTCGGCTGGTGCTGATGAAAATCAGGTCGGCTCTTGTCTCTCTCGCTAATTCCAGGCAGTTGTAGCAGCCGTTTAAGTTGGTCTGGATCAGGAATTCGGGCGATGCGCCATATCCCGCTTGCGCCGAAGGCTCGGCCGAGCACTCGACGATCAACTCAGGCGCCTGGGTCAAACAGCGCAAATCGCCGGGACATCGAATATCTCCGTGTTCAAACTGGACGCCGGCTTGACGCAGCCTCGGAAGATTCAGCTCTGAGCCACGCCTATGTAGATTATCGAGAGCCGTAACCTCGATGCCCGGGTGGTTCTCCTTCAGATTGATGGCGAGAGTAGAGCCGACGAATCCCGCTCCGCCCGTGATCAGAACACGTTTGTGCATTCACCGATTTAATTACGGCCGCATTTGATTGCCGCTATCTCGTGTGCCGTGTGGCGGCTTGTTGCAGATCCGGTGTGGCTTCGATATGCGGTTGCTTCCGGTGGTAGTCTCCGCGCGAGAGGTATTTTTCGAGCCAAAGATAGAGCACGATGAAAAGGTAGCGGCTTCCCATCTCCTTGATCTTCAGCTTTGATATACCTGTCTGTCGATTCGTCCAGGTGATCGGCGTAACGCGATAGGAAAATCCCCGAACGATCGCTTTGAGCGGCATCTCTACCGTGAGATTAAAGTGAGGCGAGATCAGGGGCTGCATCTGCTCGATCACTTCCCGCCGGTAGCACTTGAACGCATTTGAAATGTCGTTGTAGGGCAAGCGGAACAACACTTTGATAAACCAATTCGCCATCCGGTTCAGCACAAGCTTCTGCCACGGGTAGTCGATCGTTTTTCCCCCCGAGATGAACCGCGAGCCAAAGACACAATCGTAGCCTTCTTCGAGGAGCCGGTAGTACCTGACCAGATCGTCCGGACTATCCGAAGCATCAGCCATGAAGATTGCCACGTAGCCGCCGGTGAAATGCTGCAACCCCTTTCGAACCGCCAAACCGAAACCATGTCTTTCCCGATTTCGAATCAAGCGTACATGCGGGTTGAACGTGCTGAGCCGGGATACCTTTTCCGCTGTCGCTTCGTTATCTCCGTCGTCGACTACGAGAATTTCGTGCGGAATCTTGGCCTCATCGAGTACCCGAACCAAGCGGGTAACGGTGTCCTCAATACAATCCTCTTCGTCCCTCGCCGGAATCACGACGGACAAAGTCCGATTCTGAGCAGCCGCCACGTTTAATCAACCTTCTTCGAAAAGCCGGGCCCTGGCTTAAAGCATTGAGCGATTGGCTGCTCGTATGGTATCACCGGGGCGGAACGCCCCAAATGCGATCAGTTTGGTAGCGGCGTCACGGCGGGAATGTCTCCCGGCGAACCCCATGGCACCACAAGCGGAGCAGCCGGAGAGGCTGATGGAATGACCCACCACGTTCCCGTGGATGGCCGAAAGATGGCAAAATCCGCTTTGCCGTCGCCGTCGAAATCGGCGGGTGTGGGTATGTCGCCTGCGCCCCCCCATTGCCGAGCCAGTGGGACTGTAGGCGTGGCCGATGGAATCACGTACCATGTCCCCACGGACGGCCGAAAGATGGCGAAATCGGTTTTCCCGTCGCCATCGAAGTCGGCGGGTGTGGGTATGTCGCCTGTACCCCCCCACTGTCGAGCCACTGGAACAGTAGGAGTGGCTGATGGAATCACGTACCATGTCCCTGTGGATGGCCGCCACACGGCAAAGTCCGTTTTGCCATCGCCATCGTAATCGCCTGGGACTGGAATATCGCCTTGGCTCCCCCACTGCTGAAGTAAGAGCGTACCGGGAGCCGACGAAGGAATGACGTACCACAGCCCCGTTGATGGCCGCCAGAAGGCAAAATCTGTTTTGCCGTCACCGTCATAATCGCCCGGTACGGGAATGTCTCCGGGTAGGCCCCATTGTTGAGCAATCGGACTTGCGGGCGTGCTGGACGGAATGATGTACCAATATCCGGTCGATGGCCGCCACACGGCCAAATCGGGTTTTCCGTCGCCGTCATAGTCGCCAGGGACAGGCACGTCTCCCTGCCCGCCCCATTGTTGTGCCTCCGGTTTCCCGGGATTACCGTTTTGTGAGACGTACCAGGTTCCATTGCTTGGCCTAAAGACGATTGGATACGTGATACCTGCCTGATGCACGGTAATCGAGCTTCCGGCGACGCTAACTGTGGTCTTGCGGGGCAAGCCCGGGTTAGCTATTAAGGTCAGGGTTGCCGTGCCGCTTCCGGCACCCGCGCCACCCCCCTCCGCCACGACCCAGGCAGCTGAAGGGGCCGGCATCCAGCTGCATCCGGTTTGCGTCGAGACCGCGATGCTAAGGGAGCCTCCGGCAGCGTTGACTATTTCGCCAGGCGCCGGAACGGAGTATGTGCAGTGGCCGAAGACGCCGCTGTACGTTGCGGCCGATGATCCGGCGGTGATCGTGCGGGAACTGGCTGTAGGTCCATCCGTCCAAAGCGCGAACGCGTAGCCGTTCGGCGCCGGCATGTTCACGATGCAGGCTGCGCCAGACGCCCACGACAAAGTGACGGGGAGAGTGTACGTGCCGGGAGAGCAACCCACCCCGATGGCCGTAAAGGTCACGCCTGAGATGTTCGCGTTGAACGTGACTTGCACCAGAGTCGGCACCGCCGCCTCGATTACCGTGAAGACCTGCGAACCGAGTGTGATCGTGCCGGATCGTGCGAAGCCGAGGCTGCTGGCATCGACCGTGAAGGTGAATGGCGAAACTCCGGCGCCAGAGGTGATGTGGATCCATGACACGGAACTAACGCCCGTTGGCAGAGTGCAGCCCGCCGACGTGAATCCTGAAAACGAGCCAGATCCGCCGGCTGATGTGAAGGAATTTGTTGTCGCAGACAAAGAGAAGTTGCAGGAGTTCGATTGAGTGAGGGTGAATTGGACTCCGGCAATCGAGACAACGCCCGACCGCTCGATTCCGGTATTCTGCCCAGCCACTAGCTGAACGGTGCCGTTTCCCGATCCGGATTGGCCCGAGCTGATGCCAATCCAGGGTACGCCGGATACCGCGATCCAGTTACAGCCGGCTGGAGCCGTCACGGTGGCCGAGAGCGCGGTCACTCCATTTACCGAGAACGAGCAGCTCGAGGATTCCGAAATCCCGGCGACAAAAACCTGCCCCTTGTTTACGCTCTCGTAAGCACCCGCCGTCACTGGAAACGTAGAATCGCCGCTGCCTGTTACGATTACATCGCCGCTCTGATCGACAGTAATGGCCGAGGCGCTAGCGTTTACTCCGCCAAGATACGTGGAAAAAACAGGAGCGGTGCCGGCGCTGTTCAACTCGAGAACAAACGCGTTTGTCGTCCCCAAGACTCCTGGTGGCGCGGCGCCGTCTCCCGGTAATATCTGCGGCGCACCTGCAGTTATGGCGAGTTTATTGTTCACCGTACCGGCTACACTCGCCTGGCTGTTCTGATCGACTGCTATACCTCCGACTGCATTATTCATCCCGCCAAAAACGGACGAATAAAGAATCGCGGATCCGTCAGTCTTTATCTTCGTGATGAACACCGCGTTAGCGCTGCTGTTGGTTGGCGCGAAATACGAGCCGCTTATCGTAGGGAAATTAGACGAGGTCGTCAGCCCTGTAACAAAAATGTTTCCAGCGTAGTCGAGCGCCAAACCGGCCATCTGTTCGCTGCCTGTCCCGCCGAGATAGGTAGCAAAACTGATGGTTGCGCCTCCCGCGGCGAGCTTTGCGACCACGCCCCTGGTGTTCGACCCGGTGATGTTGCTTGTGGTTTCGAGGGCCCCTTGAGTCACCGGGAAGTCGGAGGATGTCGTTGTGCCGGCGATGTATGCATTTCCCGAGCCATCAATCGCTAACGCAGCTCCTTGATCGACGCCCGATCCCCCCATTACGGCGGAGTACACGAAGGCCGTGGCTGTGGGATTTACCTCTGTGACGAAGATTTTCGCCGCCGAGTTCAGACTGTTCAACTTTCCCAGGTCGTTGTGCGCTCCGGGTGTTGCCGGGAAGTCGGTCGAGTTAGTGGTTCCGGTTAGAAATGCATCGCCTTCGCCGTCAATGGCCAGCCCGGCTACTTCGTCGTCGAAGCTGCCTCCGATAACAGCGGAGTAAACCAATGAACCTCCATTAGTCGACAGTTTGGTCAGAATAATATGATTTGTCCGCCCGGTTGGCGTCGTGGCGGGCTGAAGAGCCCCGGTTGTTACCGGATAATTCGTCGAGACCGTGGAGCCGATCACGTAAGTGTTGCCGCTCGGATCGACAGCGACTCCGCGCCCGCTTTCTCCGGTACTTCCGCCTAAGTAAGTTGAAAAAACGATATTCGAAGCGTCGGGAAGAAGCTTCGTGACGAAAATATGCCGGGGATTGCTGACCGAAGCCGCTGTACTCGGCCAGTCTTCATATGGTTGCGCCATCGGAAAATCCAGGGACGATGTATCCCCGACGATATAAATGTAGCCGGATGGGTCGACTGCCACCGCCTTGCCACGATCGGTTCCAGTCCCGCCAAACTCGGCGGAAAACGACAGCATCGGGTCGATCACCAAAGGCTTTGCGGCGTCGTGTTTCGCAACCCGAAAGCTCACAGCGGAACCGTGGATGCAGTAGGAAGCCGCGAGCGGCACTTTTCTTCCATGCTGAAACTGGTAAACGACAGGGCGATGCTCGCGAATAATGAGCCCACCGCCGCAATCCATCAGGAGGTCGCCATCGTTAGTCCTTGACAAATGACGCGCCCCTGTAACACGCAGCAAAACCGATTCCGCGGCGACGCCGGGCGCAAGATCGAGGTCGTATTCCAACTGGTTTTGATTGCCGTACAGGACCAGATCAACACCCTTCTGAACGTTATGAATGCGAACTCTCGCAGATGTCGGGATGTTAGTACGCCACTGGGTGGCGCTCGCGCCTAGAATATAGTTGCTCGTTCCCGGCAGTTGCCCTTCCCCTTCAATAGTTACCCGCTGGCCGCCGGAAGACCATTGAATTTCGAGCGGACTCTGCATTCCCGGTGCTTCAATGCGAATTCCAGACGATAAAACGCTCAGCCGCAGGCTGCCGGTACGTGCTCCAAACTGCACTTCCGGCGAATATTGACCCCGATTTGGCTCAAACGCGATGGGAAGACGGCGAAGGTCCGGAATAACAGCGCCGGGCAACCTTATTAGGGAGAATGCGGCAAGTAGTAGCGCGAGTCTCACTGACTGGCCCATCGGCAGTTTGCGCGGCGAGCCGGAGGTCGGATTTATCCGATCTCAAAAATCGTTTCGGCTACAGATGGGAATTAAGCTCCAGCCAAGCTCGTCCAGATCAGCACCACTGTCAAGCCAATCATCACCACGCTCGTCATGCCTGCAATGAAATTGCCGGCGAAACGATTCCGGTATTCGCCCATGAGCTTGCGGCGATTGACGAGGATCAGCATAAAAGTCAGGACAAAAGGCAACAGGATTCCATTGGCGACCTGCGATAGGAGGATCAGCTTGAACAGCGGTAGGCGCGGAATCAGGACAATCGCTCCGCCGCAGACAATCAAGGCCGTATAGAGTCCGTAAAACGCGGGAGCCTCGCTGAAACGCCGATCGATACCCGATTCGAACCCGAGGCCCTCACAAATGTTGTACGTGGTTGCGAGCGGCAGAATTGCAGCGGACATCAGGGAAGCGTTAATGATGCCCACTCCAAAGAGCAGGGAAGCGAATTTTCCGGCAAACGGCGCCAATGCTTTTGCCGCTTCGCCCACTTCTGAGATATCCTGCACATGGCCTTTGTGGATCGTAGCACCACAGGCCACGACGATAAAGAATGCAACCACGTCGGTGACAATGCATCCAATCACTACATCCAGGCGGCACAAATTGTAATTACGTTTCGAGACTCCTTTTTCGACGACCGACGCCTGCAGATAAAACTGCATCCAGGGAGTAATCGTCGTGCCGATTAATCCAACGATCATGACGATGTAAGCGGGATCCCGGTGAAATTGCGGGACAACTGTGTCATGCATTGCCTGTGCCCAGTCGGGATGAGCCAAAAAAGCCGAAATAATATAAGTGAAATAAATAAAAGAGAAAATTAATAACACTCTTTCGACAGGTTTGTAAGATCCTCTCACAATGACCAGCCAGACCAGGATGGCTCCAATCGGAACGGAAATGTACTTCGAGACACCGAAGATGTCGAATCCCGAAGCGAGGCCCGCAAATTCGGCTGCAATGTTCCCGAAATCCGCCAGACCGAGAACGATCATCGTAAAGAAGGTCATCCTCAAGCCGAATTCCTCGCGAATCAGGTCGGACAGGCCTTTTCCTGTGATGGCGCCCATGCGCGCCGCCATCTCCTGAACCACAATCAGCGCGATGGTCGTCGGAATCAGCGTCCAAAGAAGCGCATAACCGTACTTGGCGCCCGCCTGCGAATAGGTGAGGATGCCTCCGGGATCGTTGTCGACGTTGGCGGTGATGAAGCCGGGACCAAGGACCGCCAAAACCGCGAAGATGCGCAAGCGGAATGCCTTGAAGGAAGGTACGGGATATCTCGGCCTTGGATGCTTCGGTCCTGTATAGCTTCGCTCGGTCGCCGGCACGATTTCCCAGCGTAACTTATTGGCTCGCGCCATCCTGGCTAGAGCTGTTTTTGGGTTTGCGCTTGGATTTCTGGTACTGGCGCTCGAGCAGAAAATCGGCTCCAATGCGAACGCCGCCTGCGTTGGTCAAAGTGAAGCTCATGGTCTTGGCTTTGGGGTTGATCTCTACTGTATAAGGACCGTCGTTTGTGCCAAACTCATCCTGCAAGGTAATCTGGTTGTCATCCAGCTCATAGGTTCCGTGCCGCTGAACCTCGGCCCCATGAATGTACACGTCCTGGACGAAATGGCCATCGGATGTGAGAATCATCGTTCCGCGGCAAGCGTCCGAATTTGGCTGCCCCTCGACGAAGCACTGATGCTGCATGGGGAAGCCGTTGTCTTTATCGAAAACAGCCGTATATTCCCAGCCCTTGGAATCGTGCAGCAGGTCCAGTTGCTCTTCAGTCAGTTCGTCGGCGGAACAGAGGCCCACGTTCGCAAGCAGCAAGCCGGTTAGCGCCGCTACCAAAAAAGCCGACCTCCACATGGAACCGAGTGTATCAGGGCGTTCACGCTTAGCAACGAATCAGCAGGCTAATCTGAGTCTTGGCGCCTGACTCATGACGAGCGATCGGATAACTCGAAAGCCCGCCGCGCTCATCGCAAGTTTATTCGTGCTGATCGGATCGCTTCGCATCATCTCGACATACACGGTGTTCAACCACACTATAGATGAACCGGATCATCTCGCGGCGGGAATGGAATGGCTGAGCATTCACAAGTATCGGTACGAAGATCAACACCCGCCCTTGGCTAGGATTTTTGGCGCTCTCGGTCCGTATCTCAGCGGCGAGCGATTCCATCCTCAACCGGATTCATATATGGAAGGCTACCGGATTCTCGGGCACGGAGACCACTACGACCGAATATTGTCGCTCGGTCGTCTCGGCATACTCCCATTCTTCTGGATCAGCTCCGCTTGCGTGTTTCTCTGGGCATATCGCGCCGGCGGCGCTCCCGCCGCGGTCGTGAGCACAGTTCTCTTCACGAGCCTTCCGCCAATTCTTGCCCATTCCGGTCTGATAACGACCGATATGGCGGTGACGGCGCTCATCGGCGCTACTGTTCTTGCCTCCATCTACTGGGCTGAAAACCCGTCCCCGTCCCGAACGTATGCTTTCGGTGCGCTCTTAGGGCTTGCGCTCCTTTCGAAATTCTCGGCGGTCGCTTTCCTTCCAGCTTCTTGGGTGTTCATGTATTTGACTTATGTGCTTCGCGGTCGCAAGCCGGTTGCAATTTTAAGGGCAAAGATCGCGGGCCGGTCGAAGTCGATGCTGACCATCGCAGGCGTTGCATTTCTTGTCATCTGGGCGGGCTATTGGTTTACATTCGCCCGCGTTCCTTATTTGCACTGCCGGCTGCCTGCGCCGCGCTTTTTTCTCGGTCTTCATTCTGTCTGGCAACACAACGAAGCAGGGCATCCTTCATACTTGCTAGGCCAGGACAGCAAGTCGAGTTTCTGGTATTACTATCCGGTTGTTCTCTTCATAAAGACGCCCCTCGCAATGGTCGCGTTAGTTCTTTGGACCGCTTGGACCGCACTCAGGAGGAGGTTCAATATTGATTTAATCCTTCCATTGGCGTGTTCATGCGGTATATTGCTCGCGTCGTTGGTGAGCAGAATTAATATCGGGGTGCGGCACGTCCTGCCGGTCTACATAGGCTTGACTGTCGCCGTAGGTGTGTGCGCGAGCGGGTATCTCAGCCGCTCTTGGATGAAGCTTCGGCCTGCCCACTGCATACTTGCCGGTCTGCTCCTGTGGCATGTGATCTCGGGCATCCGCCAGCATCCGGATTACCTTGCCTATACGAACCTGGTTGCGGGCAATCACCCGGAGAATTGGGTTGCCGACTCGGACCTCGATTGGGGCCAGGATATGAAGCGTCTCGGAATGCGCCTACAGCAGGCCGGCGCAACGGAGGTTACATTTATTCCGTTCAATCGCACCTATGCGCTCGCCGGTCACCCATTCCCACGAATATTGAACGGCAACACCGATCGGCCGTCGCCTGGCTGGAATGCGGTGAGCATCACAATCTGGAAGGTCTTTGGAGAGCCACACTGGGCGAATCGCTTCACCGCTCAAGAACGGATCGGCCGATCCATCCTGTTGTGGTATTTCAAGCCCGATCAAAAGCAATAGACATCGATCCGAAAACTGCAGAACCGCGCGCGTTACGCTGCCGGCTTTACCGGGCGCGGTGCTTTACTCCCATTCGATCGTGCCAGGAGGCTTATTAGTGACGTCGTAAAAGACGGCGCTGATACCCGGAACGGCAAGTAATTTCGCGGTAAGCGGGTTCAGGAGTTCGGGCTCCATCAGCATGGCGTCGGCCGTCATGCCGTCAATCGAACCGACCGGCCGCAAGATGACCGATTCGCGAGCCGAGTGCGTGCCAGTCGGCGCCAGCACGACTGGAAACTGCCAGATGCGATCGTCAAATCCAGTCTCCTCGCAGAACTGCCGCACAATCGAATCGGCGCGCCGAAGGATATCGAGACGCTCGCGGGTAAGGTAAGCTTCAAAACCGTGAAACGAATGGAGCGGGGCATTCGCGCCACACATGGCCACGACCCTGTTCACGTCTGGGCGGCGGTTTGTAAGAGCCGGAGCCGTTTCCCGGATCAGCTCCTGACTGGGCGGAGAGTCCACGGCCAGCACTTGACGGTAGCTGCGCGCGTCTCCCTGCACGCCCACGGAGCGCACCGGGAGAATCCAACCATCTTCCGATTCGACGATCGAACCTTCATGCGATGAACAGAGACAGCGGATGGCGAGTCCCGGGCCGGGAAAGGGGTGACGCTGAAGAAACTTTTCCGGAACGCCGAGCTCACGGCCGATCTCGCGGACTTCATCTTTATAAAAAGAAGTCAGTGGTTCAACGATCCTGTTAGCGTCGAGCAAAGCCTGAATGCCCGCGACCCGGTTGTGATGCGTCTTGATTAAATCGGATTTCGCGCTGCCGCCGGATTCAATTGTGTCGGGGTAGATCGTGCCCTGCCCCAGAATCCAATGGCCATCAAGGAAGTGCCCGGCATTCAGAATCCGGTCCTGTACTTTCAAGAACTGCTCTCCGATTGCCCGGCGTTTCTGCTCCGGGTCATGCAATCCGGCAAGTACGGCGAGGAACTCGGCGTCGGCGTGTTCCACGCAAAAGTGTTCGGCTCCCAGTTCGCAAAAAATCTGCCGCACGAACTCCGTTTCGTTAAGACGCATGAGCCCGGTATCGACGTAAAGACCATAGACGCGATCGGGGTCGAGGGCTCGAAGACAAAGCGTATAAGCGACGGTAGAATCTACGCCGCCGCTTACGAAGAAGAAAACGTTCCGATCGCCCACGATCTTTCGAATTTGTTCTTCGATCAGCGGAACCCGCCGCGAAACGTCCCAATCGGGATGGGCTCCGCAGATGTTAAAGACGAAGTTGCGCAGAATTTCTTTGCCGCCGTGCGTATGCACAACCTCGGGATGGAACTGAAGACCATAGATCCCGCGTTCGGCGTCGCTCATCGCCGCAATGTCGCACGTTTCGGTGTTTCCTATTCGCGCGAATCCCGGGGGCAGGCGCGAAACGCGATCGCCGTGGCTCATCCAGATTTGAAAAGAACGATCGATGCCACGCCATAAGAGATCGTCGGAAATCAGGTCCAGCCGGGCAATGCCGTATTCGCCGCGGTCGCCCTTCTCGACAAGCCCTCCTAAGTGACGCGCAATCAACTGATGTCCATAGCAGATGCCAAGAACCGGCATGCCACTGCGCAACACGTCGGGATCAATGTCGGGGCTGTCGGGCTCATAGACGCTCGAGGGACCGCCGGATACAATAAAACCTCGCCTTCCCCGAAGTTGCGCCGCGGGCGTCTCGCTGGGCTGAACGTCCGCGAAAAGGCCAAGCTCCCGGATTCTGCGGGCAATCAAGTGCGTGTACTGGCCGCCCGTGTCAAGGACTGTGATTTGCGGAACGGGTGCCGATGTGGGTTGAGCCGTCACAGTGGAGATGGAATCCCAATGAGAAGTTCTTTTCCAGTGTAGTCGGTAGCAATTTGCGCGTCGTTTTGAATCGTTCGATTATCCGAACGATTGACTGAGGCCGCGCTGCAATCTTCTGATTGCTTCTTGGCCGGCCAATGTCCGGGGATAATGAACGATTCCACCGAATTCATGATGCGACTCGAACAGATCTGGGAAAAACGAAACCGAACTCCGGTTCTAGTAGTCAGCGGGGCGACGGTGGCAGGGCTTGCCGTTTTGGACTGGTGGACGGAACCGTATGTTTCGCTTGGTTTTCTCTACTTGCTGCCCATTATCCTTTGCGCTGGGTTTTTGCCTAGATGGGCGACGGGTTTGCTGGGCGTGGCGTGCGCGATATTGAGCGAGGTTTTTAGTTCGTTGGATCCCGCAGGGAGATCAATTCGCCTGGTTTTGACCACGCTGGCGCTCGGAGGCTGCGGATTGTTTGTGGCGGAGCTTGTTCGCAACCGGCGGCTGACACTCGAAGCGCAAGAGAGGTTGCGGGCGTTGGTCGAGACGAGCCCAGCAGCCATTGTGACCATCGACGACCGCGGGTTTATCGAAGTGGCCAATCGGGCAGCCGCCGAACTCATCGCTCCACGCGACGGAAATTTGATTGGGCATCCGATTGCCGCATTTCTGCCCGAATTGCACCATGCCTTGCGCCGGGAAGAAGGGCCACAATTTCGAACATCGATGCAATGCCGCGGCCACCGAGATAATGGCGAGACGTTTACGGCAGACGTTTGGTTTTCCACGTATAGGGAGGGTGACAGCCCGAAACTAGCCGCCATCATCGGAGACGTTACCGAAGAGACACCGGGCGCAGGCGCCACAGCGGCAACCAGGGATAATCAGGAACACATCCCGTTGAACAGCCGCGAGATTGGAGTGCTTCGACTCTTGGTACAGGGGCTGGCGAATAAGCAAATAGCGGCGCAGATGGACATTTCGGAAAGCGCGGTGAAGAACACGCTGCAGCAACTTTTTACGAAAACGGGTGTGCGCACGCGGAGCCAGCTTGTTCGGGTGGCGCTGGAACATTACCGGAACCTGTTATAAATAAGTGCAGCCAAGCCAGCCAATCGAAAGATTAGCCACGCGATTGCCCGGCTGATGAGAGATTGGCGGAGTCGGGCCGCCACGATGTTGCCGCCAGCGACCCTTCGAGTGCTACGCGCACTAGTTGACTGCGAGTCCTGACGCCAGCCTTGGCGAAGAGACGCTGCACAATGGCCTTGACGGAACTTTCCGAAAGCCCTATGTTGCCGCCGATCTTTTTGTTGGTTAGGCCGCCAAGGATTCCTAAGAGCACCTTTCGTTCCCCGTCGTCGAGGAGCGTATCGGACGTTCGATCCGTAAGATGCGGACGCTCCTCGACCAACCGATCGGCGAGAAGCTGAATCATCTTCTGATCAACCCAGACACCTCCGTTGGCGACAAGCTGGATTGCCTGCACCAGACGATCGGCGGCGTCGGATTTCAGAAAGATGCCGGCCGCGCCTAGCTTCAACGCAAGGGCCGCATTGGTTGGGTCGGCCGCGCCGGCCACAATCAGGAAGCGGCCCTGATAACCGGCTCGCCGGGCAGCGGCCATAAAGTCGCTCCCGCGTTCCGACCCGAGGGCGAACTCCAGCAGGACGACGTCCACCGTCGAATCCTTTAAAGCTTCCAAAGCGTCGGAGGAAGTGCCGCACTCACCTACCACTTCAAAGCCTTGTTCGGATGCCAAAAAGCGGGCGAGACTCGCCCGAAACAGGGTGTGATCGTCGAGTAAGACGAGTCGAATTGGATGCTCTCCGGTTTGTTCGCCCATGCCTCATTCCGCGGCGCGTGCGCCATCTTGTGGCTAATGTAATGGCGAATCGCCGCCGGTGCCAAGAGCTTTACCCGAAAGATATTGGAGCCTATCGAAAAGAGCGGTGATCGGACCGAAAGATTGCTTGTTGCCGCGGCGCGGCTTCGTGGGCATCAATCGATTATCGAAAGATTGCAGATTTTGAACACAAGATGAGTGGCATCCGCGGCGGGAAGCACGCTAGATTCGAACTCTACTTGGCTAGTTAGAAGCGCGGGTCGAGACAGCGGTGTTTTCCGCGCGTTTTCGCAATCGCCTGTCTGCCCCAGAGAGATGAAAGCAAGAACGGCTGTTAGAAACATCGCAAGGATTCTGTTGCGGCGCATCTCGAATGCGATTCTGCTCGCTGGATTTCTGACGGGAGCGGTCTTCGCCCAGACGGCGCTCACCTGGCAGCAGATCAGGGAAAAGTTCCAAGCTGTGAATCCGACTCTGAAGGCGGCGCACGATAACATCGATGAGTCCCGCGCGGAAGAAGTCACCGCGTACTTGCGTCCTAACCCCGACTTCACTCTGTCGACGGATGGAACTCAACTCACTCCCTATCTGGGAGTCTGGCGGCCGTTCACCGGCACGCAAGTTTCACCCGGCTTTAGCTACCTGCACGAGCGGCAGCACAAGCGCGAACTGCGCCTCCTGAGCGCAAAGCAAACGACTAACGTCACGATTTCCCAGTACGCGGATCAGGAACGGAGTCTGGTTTTTACGCTGCGAAATGCGTTCGTTCAGGTGCTCCAGGCAAAGGCGGTCCTGCAGAACGCCCAGGAGAACCTCGATTACTGGGATCGCGAACTCATCGTGAATCGCAAACGCCTCCAGGCAGGCGACCTTGCCCAGATCGATTTGAATCGTTTGGAGCTCCAACGCGTCCAGTTCGAGTCCGACTTCGAAACGGCGAAGGTGAATTTGCGGACCGCGAAAATACAGCTTCAACAATTGCTGACCGATCGTACTCCATTCGATCAGTTCGATGTCACCGGGCCTTACGATTTCAGCGTCGACTTGAAGCCGCTCGCGGACTTCCGAAACATAGCCTTGGAAAACCGCCCGGACTTGAAGGCAGCCGTCCAGTCGGTGGATCTGGCGAAGACCAACTACAAGCTCGCGGTTGCCAATGGCTCAACCGATCCAACCTACAGCACGTGGTGGACGCATAACCCTTCGTTCAACAATCCGTATGACAACAACACAATCGGCGCCAGTATTAGCATTCCCCTGCGCATCTTCGACCGCAACCAGGGCGAGAAAGCGCGGACGCGGATCGACATTGGGCGGAATGAGCGGCTGCGGGAAGCGGCCGAGGCGCAGGTCTTTAACGACGTCGATTCCTCCTACGTCACGTTGGTCAGCGTCTTGAACCTGCTGCGACCTTATAAGGCAAAGTATTTGGCGCTTGCCGCCGATACTCGCGATCGGGTTTCTTTTTCCTATCACAACGGAGGTTCATCGCTCTTGGACTACCTGGACGCCGAGAAGTCCTACCGCGACACGAAACTGGCTTACTTGAATCTGGTTGGTTCCTACTTGACCGCCGCGGCCCAAATGAATATGGCCGCGGGCCACGAGGTTTTCCAATGAATCACATGTTTGTTCTCAAGGCAGCGTTGTGCGCGGGTTTGACTGTTCTGCTCGCCGGATGCGAAACCCGCGTCAAGGCCAAAGACGATCAATCGTCGGACACGGGTCCGCGGCCCGCCGCGGTGCTACCAGACCTGGACGCGAACAATTTCAAAGTCGACCATCCCGAGCGCTTTCCGTCGGTGGCGGCCGGCGAATACATTGCCGCGCCCGAGTTGAATGTCACGGGCGTGGTTAGCCCCGATGTTTCGCGGCAGGTGCCGGTAATCTCACTTGCTTCGGGCCGCGTAATGGAACTCGATCACCAGCTTGGCGACGAAGTGAAGAAGGGCGAGCTCCTGTTCAGAGTGAGAAGCACCGATATTGCGGGCGCGTTCTCCGACTATCGCCAGGCTGTAGCTAACGAGCAACTGACCAGAATTCAACTGAATCGCGCCCAAATTCTGTATGGAGACGGAGCGATTCCCAAAAGCGGGCTGGAAACTGCCCAAAACGCCGAAGACGATGCAAAGGTGACTTTGCAAACTGCAATCGAGCACCTTCACATTCTCGGGTCGGACCCCGACCACCCTTCAGGTATCGTGGCTGTATACGCTCCGGTTTCGGGCGTAATCACCGATCAACAAATCACGAGCGAGGCGGGTGTTCAGGCATTATCGTCGCCCAATCCAATGACGATCTCGGATATGTCGCACGTGTGGGTCATGTGCGATGTCTACGAGAACGATCTGCCGCAAGTTCACCTCAACGAGTTCACAGACATTCATCTGACCGCATATCCCAATAGGGTTCTGAAGGGACGAATCAGCAATATCGGGCCGATACTTGATCCCAATCTTCGCACCGCGAAAGTCCGGCTGGTAGTCGAGAACCCTGGCATCATGCGGCTTGGAATGTTCGTTACCGCTACATTCCACGGGCTGCGGCCGGAAAGGCATGCCTCGGTCCCCGCAACAGCCATTTTGCATTTGCATGACCGCGACTGGGTTTTTTCGCCCACGGACAACGGAAATTTCCGCCGCGTTGAAGTTGTCTCGGGGAATATGCTGCCGGGCAATATGCAAGAGATTGTGAGCGGAATCAGCCCTGGCACGCCTGTAGTCTCGAATGCGCTTGTATTGGACAACACCGTGGAACAGTAGATGATTCGCAGACTTGTCGATTTCGCTCTGCAGAACCGTTTTCTCGTTCTGGCAATAGCGCTCTTGCTGTTTGTCTGGGGGGCCATTTCATTCCACCAACTTCCCGTCGATGCGTACCCGGACGTGGCGAATAATTATGTAGAGATCATCACGCAGTGGCCGGGAATCTCCGCCGAACAAATCGAGCAGCAGGTCACCATTCCGCTCGAAATCGTGATGAACGGCATCCCCGGCGTAGTGCATTTGCGTTCGTTCTCGCTTTTCGGGCTTTCCGACCTGAAACTGATTTTTGACGATGTAGAGCAGAACGCGTGGAACCGCGAGAGAGTGCTCGAGCGGCTCTCGCAGGTTACATTGCCACCGGGCGTCGTGCCGCAGATGGGAACGGACTGGAGCCCGGTCGGGCAAATCTACTTCTTTACACTTCACAGTACGAACCCCCAGTACGACGTAATGGAATTAAAGTCGATCGAAGACTGGGTGATCGAGAAGAATTTCAAGGCGGTTCCCGATATTGTGGACGTTGCCAGTTTCGGCGGTCCGACGCGTGAGTACCAGGTTCGAGTCGATCCGAATAAACTCGTCTCCTACGGACTCAGCATCGCCCAAGTGGAGCAGCAGCTCACCAACAACAATGCGAACGCGGGCGGCAGTTTCATCCAGGCTGGTCTGCAGCAGATCAACATCGGTGAAGTGGGCTTGGTCAGAACCGTTCGCGACATCGCAAACACGGTGATTACGACCAAGGCTGGAACCCCGGTTCGCGTGAGGGACATCGCCGTCGTGGCGCAAGGCCCGAAGATCCGGCTCGGACAATTTGCCCGGGCAATTCATCGCGAAGATGGAACGATTGTGGACAACGACGATGTCGTTTCGGGGATTGTGCTGCTGCGCAAAGGCGCGGACGCTGATGCGGCGCTCAAAGGCATTCACAAGAAAGTCGACGAGCTAAACAGTTACATTCTGCCTCCTGGCGTAAAAGTCGTCCCGTTTATCGACCGGAGCGATCTGGTTCGTTTCACGACCCATACGGTACTGCACAACCTTACCGAAGGCATCATCCTGGTTGTCATCGTTCTGTTCTTGTTTCTCGGCAATATTCGAGGAGCGATCATCGTCGCCCTCACCATTCCGTTTTCCCTGCTGTTTGCCGCCACGTGCCTCAATCTCAAAGGAATTCCGGCGAACCTGCTGTCTCTGGGCGCTTTGGATTTCGGAATGGTCGTCGATGGAGCGGTGGTCATGGTGGAGAACATCGTGCGCCATCTGAACCGCCGCGATTCCGGCGGCAGGACACCGAAGCTGAAGATCTTCGATGCCGCGCACGAGGTGCAGCGCCCGGTGTTTTACGCAATCGGCATCATCATCACGGCGTACCTGCCCATCTTCACGCTGCAGCGCGTCGAGGGCCGCTTGTTCAAGCCCATGGCTTGGACGGTGGCGTTTGCGCTGCTGGGAGCCTTGCTGTTTTCCATGCTGGTTGCGCCAGTGCTCGCGAGTTTCTTCTTTACAAAAGGAGCGCGGGAATGGCACAACCCGGTGATGACGTTCCTGACGGCGCGTTACCGCCGGGCAGTGAGGTTTGCCATCCGCGTTCGCTGGCTCACGGTCGCGGCTGGTGTTGCCGGTCTCGTCGTGGCGTTGTATTTGTGGCTGGGCGGCGTGATCGGTTCCGAGTTCCTTCCGCACTTGGATGAAGGCGCTCTTTGGGTGCGTGGAACTCTTGCTCCCAGCACCGGACCCGATGAAGGCATACGGCTATCGAATCAAGCTCGGCTATTGCTCTGTTCCTGGCCTGAAGTCCCTCAGTGCACGAGCCAGGTGGGACGACCGGATGACGGAACGGACACAACGGGCTTCTTTAATACGGAATACTTCGTCGATTTGAAGCCCAAGGAAGAGTGGCGGCCCGCTTTTCATCAGAACAAGGAAGAGCTGATTGCCGCAATGAATCGCGAGCTTGAAAAGATTCCCGGCGTGATCTGGAACTTTTCGCAGCCCATTTCGGACAACATGGAGGAAGCAGTCAGCGGAATTAAAGGACAGCTCGCCACCAAGATCTATGGCGACGACCTGAGGGTACTCGAGGAAAAGGCCGATCAGGTGGTTAACATCATGCGCGGCGTTAGGGGAATTAAAGATCTGGGAGTTTTCAGAGTCCTGGGTCAACCGAACACAAATTTCGAGGTGGATCGGCGCCAAGCAGCCCGCTATCAAATCAACGTGGCGGATGTGCAAGACGCCATCCAGACGGCAGTTGGAGGCAATGCACTCAGTCAGGTGCTGCAGGGCGAAGCTCGCTACGACCTGGTGATGCGCTACCTTCCCGAATACCGCACCACCAAGGAAGCAATCGAAAATATTCGTTTGCTTTCACCATCCGGAGAGCGGGTCTCGCTTGCGCAGCTTTGCAAGGTAACGACGCTGGACGGCGGCTCCGAAATCTACCGGGAAGGGAACCAGCGCTACGTGGCAATCAAATACAGCGTGCGCGACCGCGATCTGGGAGGGGCAGTCGAAGAGTCGATTCAAAAAGTAAACGCCGGAGTTCAACTTCCCCGCGGCTATCACATCGACTGGGAAGGCGAGTACGAGAGCGAAAAGCGGGCGGAAGCGCGGCTGCTGATCATTGTGCCGCTCACCGTCTTGTTGATCTTCATCATTCTCTACATGATGTTCCGCTCCTTCAAATGGGCGATGCTGATTCTCGTCAATGTGATGCTGGCCCGCGTCGGCGGCTTGATCGCGCTGCTGGTAACGCACACCAACTTCAGTGTTTCCTCGGGCGTGGGATTTCTGGCTCTATTCGGCGTCTCGGTGCAGACCGGAGTGATCATGCTCGAATACATCAATCAGCTTCGCGCGCGCGGCAACACGATTGTCGATTCGGCGGTCGAGGGAGCGGTCTTACGGCTTCGCCCGATTATGATGACAATGCTGGTGGCGACGTTAGGGTTGCTGCCGGCCGCGCTTTCGCATGACATCGGCTCCGACTCGCAACGCCCATTTGCGATTGTCATTGTCGGAGGACTGATTTCGGACCTGGTAATGAGCATCTTTCTGCTGCCTACGCTTTACGTGTGGATGGCCCGCGAGGGAGATGTGCTTCCAGCGCCGGAGAGCGAAGAGCTATAAGGACCGATTGACGATCGGCCCACTGGTTTCGACATTTCGAAAACTCGTAGCAGAGCCCCAATCCGTTCTTGGCACGTTCTCTGCACTGGACTTGTGTTGGATAATACCGTGGAGCAGTAGATGATTCGCAGACTTGTCGACTTCGCTCTGCAGAACCGTTTTCTTGTTCTAGCGGTGGCGCTTTTGCTGTTCGTCTGGGGCGCCATCTCGTTCCACCAGCTTCCCGTCGATGCGTATCCCGACGTGGCGAATAATTATGTCGAAATCATTACGCAGTGGCCGGGAATCTCAGCCGAACAGATCGAGCAGCAGGTAACCATCCCGCTCGAAATCGTCATGAACGGCATCCCTGGCGTGGTGCATTTGCGCTCATTCTCGCTGTTCGGGCTTTCCGATCTAAAACTAATTTTCGAAGACGTAGAAGAGAACGCGTGGAACCGGGAGAGAGTGCTGGAGCGGCTCTCACAGGTTATGCTACCGCCTGGCGTCGTGCCGCAGATGGGCACCGACTGGAGTCCGGTCGGCCAAATCTACTGGTGGGTCTTGCGTAGCACGAACCCTCAGTACGACGTCATGGAATTGAAATCCATTGAAGACTGGGTGATCGAAAAGAATTTCAAAGCCGTGCCGAACATCGTAGATGTTTCAAGCTTCGGCGGCCCGACCCGCGAGTACCAGGTGCGCATCGATCCCAATAAGCTCATCGCCTATGGGCTGAGTATCGCCCAGATCGAACAGCAGCTTTCGAATAACAATGCCAATGCGGGCGGCAGTTTCATCCAGGCGGGGCTGCAGCAGATCAACATTGGCGAAGTGGGCTTGGTCAGGACCGTTCGCGACATCGCAAACACGGTGATCACGACCAAGGGCGGAACTCCGATTCGCGTTAGGGATATCGCCGTCGTGGCGCAAGGTCCGAAAATTCGGCTCGGGCAGACGTCACGGTCGATTCATCGCGAAGACGGAACGATAGTTAACGACGACGATGTGGTTTCGGGGATTGGGCTGCTGCGCAAAGGCGCCGACGCGGATACGGCGCTCAAGGGCATTCACAAGAAAGTCGATGAACTGAACAGTTACATTCTGCCTCCCGGCGTAAAAGTAGTCCCATTCCTGGACCGGAGCGACCTGGTGCACTTCACGACTCATACGGTTCTGGACAATCTTACTAAGGGCATCATCCTGGTTGTTATTATTCTGTTTTTGTTTCTCGGTAACGTTCGAGGAGCAATCATTGTCGCCCTCACCATTCCGTTTTCGCTGCTCTTCGCAGCGACCTGTTTGAACCTGAAAGGAATTCCGGCGAACCTGCTGTCGTTGGGCGCCCTGGATTTCGGAATGGTCGTCGATGGCGCGGTGGTCATGGTCGAGAACATCGTGCGCCATCTCAACCGCCGCGATTCCAGCACCAGGACACCAAAACTGAAGATATTCGACGCCGCGCACGAAGTGCAGCGCCCGGTATTTTACGCAATCGGCATCATCATCACTGCATACCTGCCCATCTTCACGCTGCAGCGCGTCGAGGGCCGCTTGTTCAAGCCCATGGCCTGGACGGTGGCATTTGCGCTGCTGGGCGCGTTGCTCTTTTCCATGCTCGTAGCGCCTGTCCTTGCGAGTTTCTTCTTTACAAGAGGAGCGCGGGAATGGCAAAACCCGGTGATGACATGGTTAACCGACGTCTACCGCCGTGCCGTGAGGTTTGCCATTCGCGAGCGCTGGCTCACGGTCGCGGCTGGCGTTGGCGGTCTCGCAATCGCTTTGTATCTGTGGCTCGGCGGCGTCATCGGTTCCGAGTTTCTTCCGCACTTGGATGAAGGCGCTCTCTGGGTGCGCGGCACTCTTGCTCCCAGCACCGGACCCGATGAAGGCATACGGCTCATGAATCAAGCCCGAATATTGCTATGCTCCTGGCCTGAAGTGCCCCAGTGCTGGAGCCAGGTGGGTCGCCCCGATGACGGAACGGACACAACGGGCTTCTTTAATACGGAATACTTCGTCGATTTGAAACCCAAAGAAGAGTGGCGGCCGGCTTTTCATCGGAACAAGGAAGAGCTCATTGCCGCAATGAACAGCGAGCTTGAAAAGATTCCCGGAGTGATCTGGAATTTTTCGCAGCCCATTTCGGACAACATGGAGGAAGCGGTCAGCGGAATCAAAGGACAGCTTGCCACCAAGATCTATGGCGACGATCTGAGGGTGCTCGAAGAAAAGGCTAATCAAGCGGTCAGCATTATGAGCCGTGTCCCAGGAATCAAGGACTTGGGAGTTTTCAGAGTTTTAGGGCAGCCTAACACATATTTCGAAGTGGACCGGCATCAGGCGTCGCGCTACCAAATCAACGTGGCGGATGTTCAAGACGCCATCCAGACGGCGGTGGGAGGAAATGCACTCACTCAGGTGCTGCGGGGCGAAGCCCGCTACGACCTGGTGATGCGCTATCTTCCCGAGTACCGCACCACCAAGGAAGCAATCGAAGATATTCGTTTGCTTTCGCCATCGGGAGAGCGTGTTTCGCTCGCGCAGCTTTGCAAGGTGAACACCATAGACGGCGGCTCCGAAATCTACCGGGAAGGGAACCAGCGCTACGTGGCGATCAAGTACAGCGTGCGCGGCCGCGACCTGGGAGGGGCGGTCGAAGAGTCGATTCAGAAGGTGAATGCCGGAGTTCAACTTCCCCGCGGCTATCACATCGACTGGGAAGGCGAGTACGAGAGCGAGAAGCGAGCGGAGGCGCGACTGTTAATCATTGTGCCGCTCACCGTCCTGCTAATCTTCATCATTCTCTACATGATGTTCCGGTCGTTCAAGTGGGCAACCCTGATTCTCGTCAATGTCATGCTGGCGCGCATCGGCGGTTTGATCGCGCTGCTGGTAACGCACACCAACTTCAGTGTTTCCTCGGGCGTGGGATTCCTGGCGCTATTCGGCGTGTCGGTGCAGACCGGAGTGATCATGCTCGAATACATCAATCAGCTTCGCGCGCGCGGCAACACAATTGTCGATTCGGCGGTCGAGGGAGCGGTCTTACGGCTTCGACCGATTATGATGACGATGCTAGTGGCGACGCTGGGGTTGCTGCCGGCCGCGCTTTCGCATGACATCGGCTCCGACTCGCAACGCCCGTTTGCGATTGTTATTGTCGGAGGACTGATTTCAGACCTGGTGATGAGCGTCTTTCTTTTGCCTACACTTTACGTTTGGATGGCCCGCGAGGGAGATGTGCTTCCAGCGCCGGAGAGCGAAGAGCTGTGAAGGCCCACTGACAATCGGCCGGAGTTCTCCACATTCGCTAGCGCTTTCGCTCCGCGATCATTTGCTCGACCAACTTTCTTCCCTGCGCCGCTAAGTATTCCGGTAACGCGATATAACCCAAAGCCGCGGCCTGCCGTTGCCCGGTCGAAAGCGCCCAGTCGAGAAAAGCAAGAACGCGCCCGCGCTTTGCGCCGCTCGGGTTCCTTGAAACGATTAGCCAGGTAAACGACGCGATCGGATACGCCTTTGCATCTGCGGGATTGGTGAGCGATGTTTGTAAGTCACCGGAGCCACTCCCTGCTTCAGCCGATGCAGTAATCGAATCGATGTCGGCGCGGACGTATTTTCCCGCCGCATTCTTCACAAGGCCGTAACTCAAGTGGCGCTGGACGGCGAAGATGTATTCAACATAGCCGATGGAATAGGCGGTTCGTGTCACCGCATCCGCAACGCCGCCGTTACCTGGAGCGCCATCGCCGACTGGCCACGCGAGCGAGCCTCCCGTGCCCATCTTGGAACGCCAGTGCGCGCTGGTCTTAGTCAGGTAGTCGCTCCACACGTGCGTTGAGCCGCTGCCGTCGGAGCGATGAATGACGGCGATTCGTTCCGATGGGAATCTTACTCCGTGATTAGCAGCCTCGATGACCGGATCGTTCCAATTCGTGATCTGACCGAGATAGATGCCGGCCAATATCTCGGGTGTGAATCGAACTTCCTTCAAGACTCCAGGGAGGTTATATGCCGGAACAATAGCGCCTACGCCCATTGGAAATAGTGCAAACTTATTCCGGTTAGTCTCGGCGCCCCCGGGCAGTATGTCCGACGCCGCGAAATCGATCTGACCGCGTTCAAGGCGTCTCAATCCTTCCATCGACCCCGTCGCCTGATACTCGATTGCCGCGCCTGGGTGTGTCTTAGTGAACGATCCAATCCACTTCTGGTATAGGGGCGCGGCGAACGTCGATCCAGCGGCCACAATGCGATCTTGCGCCAAGGCGGAAAAAATCGATAGGACAAGCGTGGCGGCCATCGGGAAGTTGAAGGCAAGCGCTCGCATCCTCCTACTTACCTGCTTTGAGGAAATCGGCGTTCAGATGTTTGACCACCTGCCCTGCGAGATCGCGATAGATGTTTGTCGAATTCGAATGCAGTGTTGCCAGGTACGACCATATCGTTCCACCGCTTGTGTCTTTCAATTCCACCGAAGCGTAGCCGCCATAGACCGGCTTGCCATTGGCCGGCGACGTGCCCGCGCGCGGATTCAAGCTGTAATAGCCCCGAATCCAGATCTCGCCCTTGCCTTCGAGCGTGGCGTCGGCGTTGCCGGGCGAATCCACGACCTCCCATTGATGGCTCTTTCGAAGCTGCGAAGTTATCGTTTTCTTTAAATCGTTCATTTCGCGCGTCGATCCAAAAGAATCGACGTAAATGCGCTTGATTTTGGCCAGCGGATTCGCATCTTGACCGGTTGAGAGTCTACCCGCCCAAACTGCAGTTGCCACAAACAACAGTGTTCGTATTCGCACTCTTGACGTTTCCACCAACACACGACTGAGGCCTAGCAACGAGTTGATCACTTATGATGACATTCCCTTGTAGTTACAAATATGAATAATCCGTTACGAATTTCAGAATGGTCTAAGAAATTTTCCTTCCATCATTGACACGTCACCGACTAACAACAAACCATGGAGCTTGTGCACTCGACAATTACTCTGGCTTTGGCTGCTTTCCGGGTGTGCGTTTGCGCAGGTGAACGACGTTTCTCAGGTTAGCGACACGGCGCAGACGCCGGCGCCAAACTCGCCTGGTACTCCTCAGGAGAGCCCCGGGGAATCGTTCTGGAACCGCTTCTGGATTTCAGGCCAGGCGAATTTTATCCGCCAGCAGCACGGCTCATTTCCAGCCGAGTACAGCGGACCAAACAGTTTGCGTTCTTCCCCGGAACACGCCACCTCGCGCGTGCTTACGCTCTATACCGGTTTTCAAATTACGAACGATCTGGAGATTCTGGCGGACGTAGAGAGCGCCGGGGGTAATGGTTTGAGCAATGCTCTTGGCGTTGCCGGATTTCCCAATCTCGACGTCGTTCGTAATCCCACGCTCAGTTCCGATCCCTATGTCGCGCGCGTGATGCTGCATTACATTCTTCCGCTGAGCAGCGAGATGGAAGAAGCGACTCGGAATCCGCTTTCGCTCGCGTCCAGCCTTCCCGTTCGCCGGCTCGAGTTTCATCTCGGAAAAATGAGCACAGTCGACTACTTCGATACCAACGCGGCCGGCAGCGACAGCCATCTACAGTTCATGAATTGGACCACAGTGAACAATGGCGCTTTCGATTACGCAGCGGACACACGCGGTTATACCTATGGACTTGTGGTCGAATATTTCGACCGCAGCTGGGCCTTCCGTTTTGGGGAGATGCTGATGCCGACCGTCGCAAACGGACTCACCCTGGATTGGGACCTGGCGCGGGCGCGCGCTGAAAATTACGAATTCGAGCTGCACCCCTCGCTATTCAAGAATCGCGCGACTACTATCCGTCCGCTCGCGTTTGTGAATCACGCTGATATGGGCAGCTATCGTGAGGCCTTCGACGGATATCTCTCGGGCAAGGACGCGGTTCCTGATATCACCAAGTATCGTGAACAAGGCCGCGTGAAATATGGTTTTGGGCTGAACGTCGAGCAGCAGCTCAGCCCTTTGTGGCGCGCATTCGGCCGGCTGGGCTGGAATAACGGGGCGACCGAATCGTTCGCCTACACGGAAGTCGATCGCACTGCCGTCATCGGGTCCGATTTTTCAGGTAAGCCGTGGCACCGGCCAAATGACAAAGTCGGGGCGGCTTACGTCACCAATGGCATCTCGGGCGATCATCGCCGCTATCTTGCGTTGGGTGGTTTAGGGTTCCTTCTGGGCGATGGCGGTTTGACGTATGGTCTGGAGAAAATTTTCGAGTCGTATTACACGGTGCATGTATGGCGCGGCATCTCGTTTGCGGGGGATTACCAGCGCGTCACCAATCCCGGCTACAACGAAGTTCGCGGTCCGGTCTCTATCTTCAGCTTGCGAATCCACGTCGAAGATGCATCTCCGTTCGACAAGATCGGCGCACGGTGATATCGACGCTACATGCCCGCCCCTACAACGCCCGGCACACACCTTCCGTCACTTCGTCCGTTCCAGCCGAGCCGCCCAAATCGGGGGGAAGCGCCTTCCCTTCCGCTGTGAACGCTTCAATCGCCGCCATCAGACGGCGGGCTGCCTCGTGCTCATGCAGGTGATCGAGCATCATCTGCGCGGTCCAAAATGCGCCCAGCGGATTTGCAATTCCCTTCCCCGCGATGTCAAAGGCCGACCCATGTATCGGCTCGAACATGGAGGGACCGCGTTTGAGTGGATCGAGGTTCGCCGTTGGCGCAATTCCCATGCTGCCCGCGAGGGCCGCCGCCAGGTCGCTCAAAATGTCGGCGTGCAGATTACTCGCGACAATCACATCCAGACTTCGCGGCCGCGCCACCATCCGCACCGTCATGGCGTCTACCAGCATCTTATCGGTCCTCACGTCGGGAAACTCGCTCCCTATTTTGGCCGCCACTTCGTCCCAAAGCACCATCCCATGGCGCTGGGCGTTCGATTTCGTGACAATCGTGAGCTGTTTCCGCTTTCTGGTTGAAGCAAGCTCAAAAGCAAACCGCATAATCCGCGTTATGCCCGCGCGAGTGAAGATCGCTGTCTCGGTAGCGACTTCCTCCGGCAAACCCCGATGCGCGCGCCCTCCGTGCCCTGCGTACTCGCCCTCGCTGTTCTCTCGGACGATGATCCAGTCCAAATCTCCGGCCTTCACGCCTCCGAGCGGGCTAGTTATTCCAGGCAGCAGACGGGCCGGCCGTACATTCGCGTACAGATCCAGTCCCTGGCATATCTTCAGCCGCAATCCCCAAAGCGTGACGTCGTCGGGAATTCCGGGGTCGCCCACGGCTCCGAAATAGATCGCGTCAAATTCCCGAAGCACGTCCAGCCCTTTTTCGGGCATCATGATGCCGTGCTGGCGGTAGAAATCGGAGCCCCAGGGAAAGGTTTCAAATGTCAGCTCGAGATGGCCGCATTGGTTTTGGAGGACTTCCAGTACTTTCAGTCCCGCCGGAATCACCTCTTTACCGATTCCGTCGCCGGGGATGATGGCGATTTTGTGTTGACCCATGTTCGAATTATTACGGACCGATTCTAGCGTCCGTGCCTGCGCCGCTGCCGGCGTTTCTCGAGGGATAGCCGCTTGCTACACTACAGCCTGGAGCCAATCCTGCATGAGTTCTGTCCTTACCGAGCCCATCACCGCCACTTATAGAGTCGCCCACATCGGTCTTGCCGATTGGGGCCGCAAAGAAATCATGATGGCCGAACATGAGATGCCGGGCCTGATGGCGATTCGCCAGAAATACGCCAAAGCGAAACCGCTGGCCGGCGTCCGCATCACGGGCTCGCTGCACATGACAATTCAGACGGCGGTGCTGATTGAAACGCTGGCTGAGCTGGGCGCGAGCATCCGGTGGGCAAGCTGCAACATTTTCTCTACGCAAGACCATGCGGCGGCTGCCATTGCTGCCGCGGGCGTTCCGGTGTTCGCCTGGAAGGGCGAGACGCTCGAAGAATACTGGTGGTGCACATACCAGGCGATCAGTCACCCGGATGGCAAAGGGCCTCAGCTTGTCGTGGACGATGGCGGCGACGTGACGCTGCTCATCCACAAAGGGTATGAACTCGAGGAGGGTAGCGATTGGGTCCACACGGTTTCATCGAGCCACGAAGAGCAGGTGATCAAAAATCTTCTCAAGAAGATCCACCACGAAAATCCGCGCCGCTGGCACGCGCTCGTAGCCGAATGGAAAGGCGTTTCCGAGGAAACCACAACCGGCGTACACCGCCTGTACAAGATGCAGCAGGAAGGCAAGCTGCTTGTTCCAGCCATCAACGTCAACGATTCAGTGACGAAGTCGAAGTTCGATAACCTGTACGGCTGCCGCGAATCGCTTGCCGACGGAATCAAGCGAGCGACCGATGTGATGCTCGCCGGCAAGGTAGCCGTTATTTGCGGCTATGGAGACGTTGGCAAAGGTTCGGCACAGTCGCTGCGCGGCATGGGCGCGCGTGTCATTGTCACCGAAATCGATCCTATCAATGCGCTGCAGGCCGCCATGGAAGGGTACCAGGTTGCGACGGTCGAGGACACGCTCGGCATCGGCGATATTTACGTCACCTGCACAGGGAACCTCGATATTCTGACGTTCGAGCACCTCGAGCGAATGAAAGACCAGGCCATCGTGTGCAACATTGGCCATTTCGATAACGAGATCCAGGTCGATCGCCTCAATCAGGCGCCGGGTGTGACGCGCACAAACATCAAGCCGCAGGTGGATAAATACACTTTCCCCCGCGGCAACAGCATCTTCCTGCTGGCCGAAGGCCGCCTGGTAAACCTGGGCTGCGCCACCGGCCATCCGAGCTTCGTGATGTCGAACAGCTTCTCCAACCAGACACTCGCGCAAATCGATCTCTGGGCCAATCGCGATGTCTATAAGATTGGCGTATATACGCTGCCGAAGAAGCTGGACGAAGAAGTGGCGCGGTTACACCTTGAAAAGATCGGCGTCAAATTAACCGTTCTTACGGAGAAACAGGCGAACTATCTGGGCGTGCCCGTTGAAGGCCCATTTAAGTCAGATTCCTATCGATACTAGCAGCCCGTGGCACAAGCCGCCAAATCCTTGGCACGCAGGCGAAAGCGCCTGCGCCACCGTGGATCTCTAGTGTCCCGTCCCGTTTAATTATTTACAATCTGGCGGAATCGTGATCCAATGTGGGCATGTTTGTGCGCGCCGCTGCTCTGGCCCTCGACGAAGCACAGAAACGGCAATTGGAATCGCTGTCGCGGGCTGGTAGCACGCCCCAAAGGACCGCGCGCAAGTGCCAGGTGATCCTGCTGGCGAGCCAGGGCGTATCCAACCACGCGATTGGCCAGCAAACGGGCCTGTCCCGCCCGACCATTTTGGCGGCACGGTCGGCATTCGCTGAGCGTGGCATGGAGGCGCTGCGCGAGCCACAAACACGAAAGCGATCCCGGCGCGTCCTCACCTCTGAGTTGGAGCGCAAGATTCTGGATACAACCCTGAAGACCAGACCGGCCAACGGCACTCATTGGAGCGTCCGAGTCCTGGCCGCGAAATTGGGCGTTTCTCGTATGATGGTGCAGCGCATTTGGCAACGTCACGATATTCAGCCGCATCGCGTAGAGAAATTCAAAATCTCCAACGATCCGAAGTTTGAAGAGAAGGTGCGGGATGTGATTGGCCTCTACCTTGATCCACCGGATCGCGCTCTGGTGCTGTGTGTGGATGAGAAGAGTCAGATCCAGGCCTTAGATCGAACCGCTCCCATCCTGCCGTTGCGGCCAGGGTTGCCGGAACGGCAGACGCACGACTATAAGCGCTACGGCACGACCACGCTGTTTGCGGCCTTCAATATCCTGAACGGCAAGGTGATTGGCAGTTGCTTGCCGCGTCACCGGGGCAAGGAGTTCCTCAAGTTCCTCAACCAACTGGAGAAGCAAGTGCCTCAGGACCTGGATGTGCATCTCATCCTGGACAACTACAGCACACATAAGAGCGCTGCCGTCCAGCGCTGGCTCAAGCCGAAGAAGCGGCATCGGTTCCACTTCCACTTCACCCCGACCAGCAGTTCCTGGCTCAATCAGGTGGAGCGTTGGTTCGGACTGATCACGGACAAAATGATTCGACGCGGTACCTTCCGCTCCACTGCCGAACTCGAACGCGCTATCTATACCTGGCTTGCAAACTGGAACGACGCGCCCAAACCATTCGTCTGGAGGGCCACGGCCGAAGTCATTCTCGAAAAGGTCCGCCGTTGTAAAGAATTAAACGGGACGCCACACTAGCCCGGCGCGATGAGATGACAGCAAAATGAGACCAGCGAGTCGCGATGACATCCCCTTGTTGGTCGGCTTGATGGACGAGTTCTATGCCGAGGCTGGTTATGAGCTCGACCGTGAGCGCGCGGCCAACGCATTTACCGCGATGCTCGCCGATGCGCGATTGGGGTACGTCTGGATTATTCAAGGAGAGCATCGCGACGTTGGGCATGTTGTGCTGACTCTCAAGTTCGCCATGGAATACGGTGACATTGTGAGCTGTCTGGATGATCTCTATGTCCAGCCAGGTTGGCGGAACAAGGGCCTAAGTACGGCTGCGTTGCTTGAGGTGCGGAGCTTCTGCGAGACGGCTGGCATCCGAGCGATTACCGTTGAAGTAAGTCACAACAACAGTCCAGCCCAGAAGGTATATCGTCGGGTTGGTTTTGCTGAGCCTCGCGATCGTCAACTACTCACGCTCGCCCTTGCGGCTCCTGCGCATGTGCTCTAGCCGATGCCGCCAGGAGTGGCGACATGGCAAGTTCGAAGACCCGCTTCACCGGCCATTCAAACCGGCAACGGATTACGCTCACTGAACTGGGCTTGATGCCAATAGGGATAAGGCCGCTCGATTGCGCTCGCTTCATCCAGTTTCTTTATTTGTTCGGAGGTCAGTTTCCAATCTACGTCGGCGAGATTCTGCCGTAGCTGCTCTTCGTTTCGAGCACCGATAATAACGCTCGCCACCGTTGGCCGTTGCAACAGCCAGTGGAGCGCGATCTGAGGGACGCTTCTGCCGGTCTCCGCCGCGATTTCATCGATTGCGTCGACTACCTTATACACGTATTCGTTTGAAACCGGCGGACCAATTTCGGCGGTCTTATGCAGCCGGCTCACTTCCGGAAGCGGGTGGCCGCGCCGAATCTTGCCCGTGAGCCGGCCCCAGGCAAGCGGGCTCCAAACCAGAGCGGATACCTGCTGATCGAGCGCCAACGGCATCAGCTCCCACTCATAATCGCGTCCGGCGAGCGAATAATAGACCTGATGAGCAACATAACGCGCCCATCCATATCTTTCAGAAATGGCGAGCGACTTCATCAGATGCCAACCGGAAAAATTTGAACATGCAATGTAACGGACTTTGCCGCTTCTTACCAATGTGTCGAGCACTTCGAGTGTTTCCTCAATAGGAGTCGCGGCATCGAAGCCATGCATGTGATAGATGTCGATATAGTCCGTATTCAGCCTTCGCAAACTGCCTTCACAAGATCGAATAATGTGATAGCGTGACGAACCAACGTCGTTCGGCCCATCGCCCACACGAAAAGTTGTCTTAGTTGAAATGAGTAATTTGTCGCGCTTACCGGCGATGGCTTTGCCTAGGATCTCCTCAGATAGTCCGTTCGAATAAATGTCCGCCGTGTCGAACAGGTTCACGCCGGCATCCAGGCAGATATCGACAAGCCTGCGGGCTTCGTCCACACCCGTCTCGCCCCACGCGCGGAAGAACTCGCCACTACCTCCGAACGTTCCGGCTCCAAAACTCAACGAAGACACCTTGAGGCCCGAGTGGCCCAATAGCCTATAGTCCATACATTTGTCCGATGCTATCGCATGGCAGCGGGGTTCAGCCGGCCGCCTGTGCGCTCAAACCGCGCTGCCGCGCACGTTTCGTTTGCTGGCGCGGCCTACGGCTTGAATCCGCAGCAGGATCACAACGACCAAGCTCAGCACTGCGCCCAGCGGAATTGAAACCCACTCGCGCAGCCTGTTCGGCTCGGGCAGCAGAAGCGCGGATCCCAGAACGCAGAACACAACGGTTGCGATGCCAAGCATCTTCCCTCCGCGGCCCAGCGCAATCGGAATCGCGCTAACCGCCGCTATCGCGAGCAGCACGATTGCCGCAGGCTCTGGGCGACGCTCAACAATCTCGAAACCCGCGCCCAATGCGAGCAGCGATCCGAGCGCCGCCGGAAGGACGAGGCCCGGCGAACAAAATTCCCAGCAGATCAGCAGGCAGCCTGCCACCGCCGCCGCAAACCAGACATCGGGTGGAATCGGCGGCACGGGTCAGGACTCGAGGGAGAGCGCCATCTGCGGAGGCTGGCTCACCGGCTTCAGAGGCAGTTCAAACCAGAATGTAGAGCCCACACCGGATTCGTTGTTATACGTCCCAATTCGCCCTCCCATCAGCTCGACAAGCTGCTTACAGATGGTGAGGCCCAGTCCCGTGCCTCCGAATCGGCGACGCGTCGAGCCATCGGCCTGCACGAATGCCTCGAAGATCCGTTCCCGAACGGCGTCCGAGACTCCGATTCCGGAATCGATTACTTCGCAGCGGACACGGCCAACATCGGGCAAGCACATCAACTTCACGTGGACGCCGCCCGTTGAAGTGAATTTGATGGCGTTCGCGATCAGGTTCGTGAAAATCTGCCGCAGCCGGACGCTATCGCCAAGAAGCTGGTCGGGCAAATTGGGATCGAGATCGCTGGTCAGTTCAAGGTTCTTCGCGGCGGCGCGCAAACGCTGCATGCGCATCACGGCCTGCAGACTATCGCGTAAGTCAATCGCCGACTCGTTCAGCGAGATTCGTCCGCTTTCGATTTGCGACACATCAAGAATGTCGTTGATGATCGTCAACAGATCGGTTGCGCATTGATTCACGGCCTCCGCGTATTCTCGTTGATCGGCTGATAGCTCGGTTTCCATCAGCAGGTTTACCATCCCCATGATGCCGTTCATCGGGGTCCGCAGCTCGTGCGATGTGTTGGCCAGAAACTGCTCTTTAAGTTGCGTCGCTTCCCGAGCGAGTTGAAGCGCGCGGCTCAATTCTTCATTCTTGCGCTGCAACTCGCGCGAGCTTTCTTCCAACCGCTCCTGCGCTTGTTTACGGTCCGTGATGTCGCGGCCTATACCCTGAATCGCCACCGCCTGCCCGCGCCGGTACAGAATGCGCGTACTTACCTCGAGAAAGCGCCGGTTTCCGAACTTCGAAACGATCGGCAGTTCGTAATGCTGCGTCGCGCTTCCACCCAGATGCGCGCGAATGAAATCGTGAATCAAAGGCCTCGCTTCCGGCGCAATCAGTTGGTCGAAGTTATGCCCCAATACCTCTGCCCTCGAGTAACCCGTCAGATACTCTCCCGCGCGGTTAACCGCGAGTATCTTTCCCTTCAGATCATGAAGATAGATGACGTCGTTCGCGTTTTCGAACAGCTCGCGATATCGCTCCTCGCTCGACCGCCGCGCCTCCTCGGCCATATGCCGGCCAGTTTCGTCCAGGATCATCACGCCACGGGCATCCTCGTCTCCCACCGTGATTGAAAACGAAACCAAGCTGACCACAAGCTCCTCGCCTGTCGCCGACCGATGGGTGAAAGGCCCCACGTTGTTTACTGGACGCTTCAACTCCGCCACCAGATCGCGGCGCCGGCGTTCTTCGGGCGAAAAGAGGTCGAGAAGGCTCAGTTTCGCAATTTGATCGCGGGTGTAGCCATAAAGCCCAAGCGCGCTCTCGTTGGCCTCGAGAATTGCCAGAGAATCGGATAAATACACAATGGCCGGCATCGGATTTTCCATGAAAACCCGGTGTATCAGCTTCCATTCACCGACCGTTGAGGCCAGCACGGCCTGAAGTTCCTCAACCTTCCGCCGCGGGATGTCCTCGTTCTCGACCGAGCCGCTCTCCGCCATGTCCGGTTCAGATTTCATTGCGTAAGGAGTTTTTTCAAATTTTCGGCCAAAAAACCGAAACTACGATCATACCGGGAAATACAGGGGCTTTAACGCCGGAGTCAGCTCTGTCCCACCAGCCCCGGTCCCACGCGAGAAGCCGGACGTGCCCGGCCGTAATCTAAGTCTTACTCTAACAGCCTGTTTCTCCACCGCCGGTCCCAACTTGATCCGAACTTCGATGCTAAGCTGAGGCGATGTCCGAGGCAACCAGCGGCCAGGACCATCGCTTCGCCGATCTGGTCGCGATCATGCAGCGTCTGCGAGGTCCGGATGGCTGCCCGTGGGATCGGGAGCAGACGTTCGACACTCTCAAGTCCTATCTTCTTGAAGAGACATACGAAGTGATGCACGCCATCGACCGGCGTGATTGGCCTGAACTCGCCGATGAACTCGGCGACCTTCTTCTTCAGCCCGTCTTTCTCGCGCAAATGGCGTCGGAATCGGGATACTTCACCATCGCCGATTGTCTGGCGGCCATCAACGCGAAGTTGATTCGCCGCCATCCCCATATCTTCGCCGATGCCGTGGCCAAAACCGCCGACGCCGTCAAGACGCGTTGGGACGAAATAAAAAATCAGGAGAAGGCGGAGAGGGGCGTTGAACAGCCTTCTCGATCGATTCTCGACGATGTTCTTCCGTCATTTCCCGCTCTCGTTGAAGCCAGCAAGCTGTCGAAGAAGGCCGCCACCGCGGGTTTCGAATGGCCCAAAATTGAGGGAGTTGTCGAGAAGCTTCAGGAAGAAGCCGCCGAACTCGTCGAGGCACGCGATTCGCTCGACCGCGAGGCCATCGAGCACGAGCTGGGAGACATGCTCTTCACGCTGGTAAACCTGGCCCGCTTTATGAAAGTCGATCCCGAGCAGGCTCTCCGTAAAACCAACTGCCGCTTCCGCGAACGGTTCGCTTATATAGAAACCAGATTGGCTCAATCGGGTTCAAGCCTGAGCGGCTCGGATCTCAACCGTATGGAAGAGCTCTGGCAGGAAGCCAAGCAGGATCGCAAGCCGGCCTGAGCGCATTTTTTGGCCATTTCCCATTCTGTCGTAGATCTGTTATAAGATCTAAAAAATCGCTTCTTATTAGGGTCAATTCCGAGTCGAGGAGGTTCTAGTGCGATCGCTTATCATTCCTTTGTGCGCATGCTTCGCCGCCGGCGCCTTGCTAGCGCAAACTACAAACAATCAATTCATTGAGGGTACCGTGCAGGACTCCACGGGTGCCAACGTTCCCAACACGACCGTAACCGTGGAAAACGAAGAAACGCATCTCAGCCGCTCTGCCGTTTCGAATGAGAGCGGCAATTATGTCGTTGCCGATCTGCCGATAGGGATCTATGATGTCTCGGCCACCGCGGCAGGCTTCAAGAAGTTCACTCTGACGAAGGTACAGCTTACCGTGGCGCAGAGAGCGACCGTCAACATCACGCTCGAGCTCGGCAACGTCAATGAGTCGGTGACCGTTCAAGCCGAGGCGGCACGAGTCGATACAAGCACCGGCGAGGTCAGCAGCCTGATCACCGGAACCCAGGCCAACCAGATTCAGCTCAACGGCAGAAATTTTCCGCAATTGCTGCAACTGCTGCCGGGCGTCTCGACGACGTACGCGAGCGGCTTTAGTTTGTTTGGTGGCTACGGCGTAAACAACAGCGGGCAGTCGATCAATGGAAGCCGCACCGACACTTTCTCCTGGTATCTGGACGGCGCCGACAACAAAGATAATGGCGGCGGCGGAAACAATTTCATCAACATCAACCCGGACGCCATCGCGGAGTTCCGCGTGCTGACATCCAACTACGGAGCCGAATATGGCGGGAGTTCCGGCGCTGTCGTCAACATCGCGGTAAAGAGCGGCTCGACCGATTTTCACGGCATTGCCTACGAATTCTTTAGGAATAACGATATTCAGGCGCGAGCGTTCAATGCGCTGACCATCCCGGAGCTTCGGTACAACAACTTCGGCTGGAATGTCGGCGGCCCAATCTATATTCCGGGTCACTTCAACAAGGACAGGAGCAAGCTTTTCTTCTTTATCGGCGAAGATTTTAAGAGGCTAGTGCAGGGCGCGACAAACACGTGGACAGTGCCTTCGGTAGCACAGCGCGGAGGCAATTTCTCTTCCTTATCCGCGTCACAATGGCCGAAAGATCCTCTCACAGGCCAGGTGTTCCCAGGCGGCATCATTCCTCAGAGCCGGTGGAGTCCCAATTCGGCGCGGCTCCTCGATAACTATCCGGTTCCGAACTTCACGGGCAGCGGCGGAAATTTTGTGTTTAATACAACGGCGCCGCTAAATACAAACGAGTATCTGTACAAAGTCGACTACAACATCAGCAGCAGAAACCAGGTTTCGTTCCATTACTTCCGCGATTATTACACTTCAGTGCAGGACCAGACCCAACTCATCGAATATAACCGCGATATTCCCGGCACCAATTCAAGCATACAGTGGACCTTCGTTCCCACGCCGAACACCGTCAATATTGCGCAGTTTACCTTCACGGGCAACGTCATTTTCGAAAAGACGGGCATCGTACCAAACCCATTGTTCATTTCCGATTTCACGCGCGCCGGGCAAGGCATAACTTATCCTTTGATTTACAACGCTTCGAACGCGATTCCAACGATACAGATTTCCGGCTATAACAACCTTACGGCGACGCCTCTCAATTTCAATAACTTCAACCGAATCTTCGACTGGAAAGACGATTTGGCCAAGATGATCGGAAATCACAATGTGAAGACGGGCATCTTGATTATGCGGAGCAGAAAGAATCAGGACAATGTTCCGGCTATTAACGGAACATTCGTCTTCAACACGACTTCGCGCCCAGCCGGGCCGACGAATACAACCGGTAATGCGGTGGCGGATGCACTGCTCGGCAACTTCTATTCCTATACCGAGGCGAGCAGCATCCAGCAAGGTTGGTATCGCTTCTCGCAAGTCGAGCCGTATGTGCAGGACGATTGGAAGATAAGTGAGCGCCTGACGCTCAATCTGGGGATGCGATGGGCGTACATGCAGCCGCAGTACAGCGCGTTGAATAACACCAGCGCTTTCCTGCCGCAGTATTTTGACCCGGCTCAAGAGGTCCAAATCAATCCGAAGACCGGAGCGATTGTGGCCAACAGCGGCAATATTTATAACGGGCTCGTGCTGGGAGGCAGCGGGTTCCCGCAGACGGCTATTTCCCGCATACCGGGCATCACGACCAACCCCGCCGTTCTCGCCTTGTTTCACAACCTGCCTAAGGGAACCGCCAATACGGACTGGAACGCCTGGCAGCCGCGCATTGGCTTTGCCTACGACCTGACGGGACATCAATCGACAGTGCTGCGCGGCGGATACGGAATCTTTTACGAGCGGGTCGAAGGCAACTTCATTTTCAGCGCCGTCAACAATCCGCCCTTCGTTCAGCAGACGCAGATCTATTACGGCAACGTCGAAAACCCGCAGGGCGGAGCGGTGCAGAACTTCCCCAGCACCATCAACAACTCTCACTATTTGGACATGAAGGTTCCTCGAACCATGAACTGGAGCATGGGGATTGAGCAGAAATTAGGCGCCGATGCCGTTCTGAGTGTGGCCTATATCGGATCGAGCGCCGCAAATCTCTCGTATCAGCAGGACGCTAACCAGCTTTTGCCGGGCACGCTTCAGGCCAATACCGGCATTAACGTCAACGCTTTGCGCCCCTATCCCGGCTACGCCGACATCTACCAATACAATACCGGCGCAAATTTTATTTACAACTCGCTCCAAGCCGAGTTGCGGAAGCAGTTTAAGCAGGGCGGTCTGCTGAACGTCGCTTATACGTGGTCGAAAGGCCGGACCGATGCCAACGCATACAACTACCAGCCGGAGAACAGTTACAATCTCCGCGGCGACTGGGGTCCGTCGAGCTATAACCGGAATCAGATTTTCGTCCTGAGCTACGTCTATCCACTGCCGTTTTGGTTGAACGGACAGACGTGGTATCAAAAGGTTCTGGGCGGCTGGCAGTTATCCGGAGTAACAACCCTTCAGACGGGCTTGCCGCTGAACGTCACTATCCAACCCGATGAGGCTGGAATCGGCATCAGTGGCAGCCAGCGCCCCAATCTCGTGGGAGATGTCTTCCAAGGAACGCACGGGACGCAATACCTGAATCCGGCTGCCTTCGCCATCCCCGCCGCGGGAACGTTCGGCAATCTCGGCGCTTACGCGATCTTTCTGCCGTTCTGGAACAACTGGGACGCCTCGCTCCAAAAAACTTTTCCGATTCACGAGCGTTTCAACATTAACTTCCGAGCCGAGCTTTACAACTTCCCCAATCACTTGTCGCACACGACTGTATCGACGACGGTAGGGAGCTCGAACTTCGGGCAGTACACGGCTGCAACCGATCCACGCACGCTGCAGCTTGCGTTGCGCCTGAATTTCTAATCCCATGGCCCAAATGGTTCTCGCAGAACGGAGACGGCGCGAATGCGCGACGTGCGATCCTGTCAGCTTCGGGAACGGAATGCCTTTGCGGAATCGCGTGGATCCCTGCGGGGAGATTTTTCGTTCGCCGGCTCGTGGAACATTTATGGGAAACCGCGGTGGACCGCTCCACAATGAGGCGCGAGAGATCGTTCGCCCATTTAAGAGCCAGCGTTGGATCACTTGCCTCTTGGAATTCAAGGGGCGGCGACGTTCAGTGATGTCTCTGGGGCGGTATACGGAGCTTTTCTTTTTAGACGAAGCCGTTTCATTGGCCGCCGGTCATAGACCTTGTGCCGAGTGCCGGCGGGAACGATTCAATGCCTTCCGCGAAGCCTGGAAACGATCGCGTGGACTGGTTTTGTCTCAGTCTCTTCTGGCTGATGAAATGGATGCGGAGCTGCATCGCAGCCGAATTGACCGCCAGGGTAAGAAAGTCACATATGATGCGTTACTGGATTCACTGCCGAATGGGTGTTTTGTCCGAATCGACGGCTCGAGCTATCTCTTATGGAAAGCGGCGCTGCTTCTGTGGACCCCCGAGGGATACACGAAGAAAGGTCATCGTGCAAATGGCTCGAAAGTTACAGTATTGACTCCAGAACCAATCGTTCAGTGTATCCGCCAAGGCTATACACCTGAAATACACATATCTTCGGCCGCATTCTAAGAACTCTCGAGTACTTGAGCTCCATCCTCCTGTCTTCGGCTAGGAGCCGAGTTCGGGGCGGATGGGCCGCACGTACCGTGGTGCACTCTGTATAATCGAGCGTGTAGAGGTTGTCCGCTAGGCGGTTTCCACGACGAATCCGTCGCGACTATATGCCATCCCTGCGCGATACGCCGCGCTCCCTGTTGAGTGCGAATCTAGAAACGCTGTTCGGCTCGTTGGCGCCTGAAACAGCTTCCTTCCTGCGCGATTCAGTCGAGAATGCGTTCGACAGAGAGCGGCTCGAACACTATCTGATGGAGGTGAACAGCCGCCACGCTGGCTTGCCGGACAGATTGGGCGAAATGGGGCAGGGGCGGCTCGAGTGGCTTGCCAGTATTTTTTCCTGCAGCCATTTTTTATCAGAAGAGATCTTGCAGCATCCGGATTGGCTATTTGACATGCCGGATCTGACCAAGGTTATACCGGCTAGCCAATACCGCGAGCGGCTATTGCGGTTTATAGGCGAGCCCAGCACTCGGTATCCCCGGACGGTGGATCTCGCGACGTTTAGGCGGCGCGAGCTGTTACGGATTGTTCTTCGCGATGCCCTGAGTTTGGACAAGCTGGCTGCCATCACCGAGGAGCTATCAAATCTTGCCGACGCGATCTTGCAGGAGGCGCTCAGCGAGATAGTAGCCGATCTTTCAAAGCGCTACGGGCTCCCCTCCGATGCAGTGAGCACCGAGAGCGGATCGGGGTTCAGCGTCGTCGCGCTTGGCAAATTGGGTGGGCGCGAACTGAATTACAGCTCGGACATCGACTTGATGTTTCTCTACAAGGGCAACGGGGAAACCGCCGGTCCGAGCGTCATCACCAACCGGGAGTTCTATAAGAAGGTCGCCAACCGGTATACCGAACTTCTAGCCACCTATACGCCAGAGGGGCTTTGCTATCGGGTCGATCTTCGACTGAGGCCGGAAGGCAAGCTGGGTGAGATCTGCACGTCGCTCGAAGGGGCGAAACAATACTACAGCCAGCGGGCGCGCGACTGGGAGCTCCAAATGTTGATTAAAGCCCGAACCGTTGCGGGCGAGACTTCCGTGGGCAGCGACCTACTCCAATCGGTGGAGCCGTCCATCTACTCAACTACCACCGATTTTTCGGCTATCGAAACAATGTCGGCGACGCGCGAGCGACTGGCTGGAAAACTTTCGTCAAAACTGTTGCCCGGAAGCGAGCTGGACGTGAAACTCACGCCCGGCGGCATTCGCGATATTGAATTTCTGGTGCAATGCTTGCAACGGCTGCACGGGGGCCGCGATGACAGCGTTCGGCATGGCGGCACAATCATGGCGCTATCGACGCTGCTCGAGCGCGACCTGATCTCCGCCACGGAACACTCGCGCCTTTACAATGCATACGAATTTCTGCGGCATCTCGAGCATCGCCTCCAATTCGAGGACGACCGCCAGACGCATACCCTACCGTCGAATCCACAGGAGCTCGACCGGCTTGCCATGCGGATGCCCGGCGCGTTGCGCCCAGCGGACGACAAGCGGCCGGGTGCGGAATTGCTGCGCGCTTTGAATCAACATTTGGAAAACGTGCAGGTGATCTATGCCCGGATTATTCACGCGCAGCGGCCGCTGAGTTACGAGCCATTACATGCCGTTGTCTTCGACGAGCCGCATGAGCCCGCGACCGGGGCCCATGGGGCGGGAATCGGAACCGGGCCCGGAAATGCGGAGGAGTTGATTGCGAAGATCAGGCCGCGGGCGCCGTTGTTTGCCGACTACCTGAGCCGCAGAGCGACGCTCCGGTCGGCGAGCGCCTTAGAGGCAGTATGGGAGCCGCTCGCAAGCAACCCCGAACTGCTCGCAGACGTGGACCGCGATCCGATGGTTGCCGCTTACCTCGTTCAGGTATTGAATCTGAGCCCGTATTTTACCGAGCAGCTTAAGGGCAATATCACATTGATGGACGAGATTAGCGGCGTGGCGGGCCAGCCGAACCGGCGGGTCGCTTTCGAAGGACTGGCAAGTCCCCTGAATGACATCACGGCGCTGCGGCGATTCTTCCAGCGCGAGATGTTCCGCATTCAAGTGGCGAGCATGTGCGTGCCTGAGCCGGTTTTTCAGACGCTTGACCGCACTTCCGCCCTGGCCGAATTTATGATCGCGCGGGCCTACCGAATCGCGCTCGAGCGTGCGCTCGCTCATGCGCGTGGAGAGGCTTCTGCTGCCCGGCCTTTTACGGAGCCGGAAAACGAAATGATGGTGGTCGCGCTCGGCCGCCTGGGAATGAGGGAATTCGACCTGGGATCCGATGCTGATCTCTTGTTCATCATTCCCGACTCCGAAGCGGAGCGCCAGAAGTTCTGGACCCGAGTGGCCGAGCATATGGTCGAAATTTTGACTGCGTATACCGGAGATGGCGCGGTGTTGTCGATCGACACGCGGCTCCGTCCCAATGGCCGCGAGGGGCTGCTGGTTCAAACGGAATCGAAATACACCGATTACTTCGCGCATCATTCGGAAGCCTGGGAAGGCATCGCTTACATGAAAGCCCGCGCCGTCGCCGGCGATATCGACCGCGCCACCACGTTCTTGTGCGAGCTGCAGGAAGTAGACTGGCGACGCTGGGGTCAGAGCGGCCGTTCGAAGCAGGACTTGAAACAAATGCGCTTGCGTCTCGACCGCGAACATGGCGGAGGCGACTTTCTGAAGGCCGCGCCGGGGGGTTATTATGATGCCGACTTCGCGCTGATGTATTTGCGGTTAAAGGGCGCGGGATTATTTTTCAAAACTCTAAATACTCCTGAGCGCATCGATATTGTCGAGAAGATGGGACATTTAGAGCGGCCGGACGCCGAATTCTTGCAGCGCGCTACGACACTTTATAGGGCCGTCGACCATGGCATTCGTATTTCGGGCGGACACGCTCGCGGAAGGCTGCCTAAGTCTCCCTCCGAGCTCGAAGCCCTGACTGAACTGGTGGATCGCTGGACGGCGAAGTATCCACGTTCTGGGTCGCTGGAGGAAGAGTTAAAAGCGATGCGAAATTCCATGCGCCAGCTGTTTGAACGCGTGTTCGTATAGTGGGCAGGCCTGCGCGGCCCTGGACGCGCATTCAGCCGTGGCGGAGGGCGTGCACGGCCCATGAGTTTTGCCTAAAAACCTCACAAGCGTTTTCTAAAAAGGCGCAATCGCGAAAATTGACCCCCCTTCTTTCTTTGTCTCGGCACGCAAAAACGATCGTCTACCCTGCCGGGAGGTTCCATGAAGAATAGTTGTCTTTCAGGGTGGATCGCGATTCTCGCAATCTTAGCGGGCGTGCCCGCGCGGGCGCCATTACCATCGACACCACCAACCCGGCCGACTGGAAGATCTCCAACGGCGCGATATCGCTCGATTGGAATTCCACCACGGGCAGCATGTTTGGCGTCCATCTGGCGGGGCATTCCGACGACCTGGTCGATCTGACGCAAAACGTCGAGCAACGGCCAGCCGAAAGGGCTGTATATGGATAACGCCGGTGTCGGGTATGGGCCGCCCGTCAGCGCCGGCTACTATCAGGGCAGCGATTACCTGGACTGGTGGTTCACCTACTATGCAACCGCAGTGGGCTCGACACCCCCAACGAACGATCTCACGAAATGGAAATTACACCCAATGGGGAACGTTCAATGGGGAACGTTCGATCGGGCCTGTATGCGGGCATTTACAACTCCTCGGACGATACAACCGACGGCTACATATATATCGTTCCAGCCTACGTGGGTAATCCAGCTATCCAGCCACCACCAACGTTCCGCCTTGGCAGGTTCACTTCACGACTACCGCCGCTCAGCAGGCGCAGGGGCAATATGTCCTAATCGCGTGCTCGTTTGCGCTTCCGCCAGCTTCTTCCGGCTGAAAGGCCGCGCAAATGCGGTGGGCGGATTATGAGCGCGGGCTTCCGCCGCTTTCCGGTATACTTCGACCGCTTTGGCTTTATCGCCGAGCTTTTCATAAGTCATCCCGATCAGGCATTGGATAAACGCGTCGTTCTGGCTGGCTTTCTGGAGGTCTTCGAGGGCGGTTTTATAGTCACCGGTGTAGAAAGCAATGTAGCCCGTCAAATATGGCTGAAAGCGCGCCTGCTGGTCGTACAGTTCCGCGTCCTTTTGCTTCATATCGTCGAGAACGGCCGCGGCGGCTTCGACATGCTTCTCGGCCTCGGCCTTGTTGCCGCGCCGGGCGGCGATTCGTGCTTGAGCATGCTCCCATCGGTAATCCCAAAGGTCTTTGCGTGCGGGTGAAATGTTCGGCTCATTGACTCCTATCGCGTGACCTTTCTTATAGAGCTCATATGCGGTATTCAAATCGCCGTTATCGAGACACACCCGCGCGGCTTCATCCGCCATTTCCCCTTCTTCATAGAAGGCGTTCGCCGGAGAATCCTTCTCCTGCGTCTTCCAATAGCCGATAACCAGATCTTCATATTCGGCAGTTTTTTTGCAATTGCCTTCGAAGGCCCACGACATCGCCACGGCGCGCTGAGCGTTCGCCTTCGCCGCCGGTGTGGTACCGCTGTCGATGGCCTTTTGAAAGATCGCCCGAGCCTCCGCGCTTTTCCCTTCAAGATCGAGCTGAACGCCCCGGCGGATCAGCTCGCTAGCCGGACCCCCGCGGCCTTGCGGAGGCTGCCCGAAGAGACTCGTCGCGATCGAGGCGACAATTATTGTGAATGTAGGGAGAATCAAGCGAAACGCTGCTGTTCTCATGCGAGCAATTATTTCAAAATAAGCGCGCTCTGGCACAGCCGGCGATCTTTCAAAATGAATGCTCGATCGGACATGAGAATAGTCGTGAAAGTTTCAGTGCGATCGCCTACGCCTTTGGCTTTCCTGAGGACGCTTTTTCGTTAGGGGACCGATCCGACAGTGCCTTTAGATCATGGCGCATGATTGGCCGAGGAGGCGTGTGCCGAGCGACAATCTTGAAGCCCACGCGCTCGAAGGTTGAGGCATACCCGGTGCCCGATGCGCTGGGAGTCAAACGCGCATCAAGCGGATAGGCTTCGAGAGCCGGAGCTCCGGCTCTTCTTGCGGCTTTCAGCGCTGCTGCTATCAGCGCGTACGTGATGTCCTGCTTGCGATAACCCTTTCGCACATAGAAACACGAAATCGACCAGACCGGCACATCATCCACGCGTCTCAATCGCCAAGCACGATCCAGCCATGGCAACGCATCGCGAGGCGTTAGCTGACACCAGCCAACCGCCAAATCCCTATCGAAAGCAAGAAGGCCCGGCGATGGGCCTTGCTTCACCACTTCTTTGAACGCACGTTTGTTCATCTCGGACGGCTGCTGCCGATACCTGCTTCCAATTCGCCAATACATGCACCAGCAGCCATTGCAAGCGCCACGTTCGCCGAACAGATCATCGAAGGCAGGCCAAAGATCGGGAGTAAGGGGACGTATCTTGAGCTTCATCGCAGGACATTACAGCCACTTCACTGGGCCATCTAGTAGACTATAAGAAGCCATCCAGGATGTCCACTAAAGAGAGAGAACGGGTCGATCTTCTTCAAGGAACTCTCGATTTGATCGTGCTGAGAGTGCTGGCTACCATGGGTCCTCAGCACGCTTATGGAATCGCCGGTCGTGTCGAGCAGATATCTGAAGAGTTGCTGTCGCTCAATCAAGGCACTCTTTATCCCGCTCTCGTTCGGTTGGAACAGAACGGATGGATCCGTGGGACTTGGCGAAGGACGGAGAACAATCGAGACGCAAAGTATTACAGCCTGACCAAGGCGGGAAAACAGGCGCTCGAAAAGGAAACAGAGCGGTGGCGGCGATCGGCGGGTTTGGTAGAAAAACTTCTCCTGGAAGGCCAGTAGCGCATGGCATTTTGGAGGCGTGTCCTATACAAACTTCGCAACTTCCTGCAACCGGGCCGCGCCGAGCGGGACTTAGATCGAGAGATCAGCTCGCATCTGGAGTTACTCCAAGACGACTTCCAGCGGCGAGGAATGAGTGCGGATGAAGCGCGGCTGGCGGCAAAACGAGCGTACGGCGGCATCGAGCAAGCAAAAGAGCTGCATCGCGATGAACGATCCTGGATCTGGCTCGAACAAGTTCGCCAGGATATCCGGTTTTCCACACGAGCGCTACGAAACAGCCCCGGCTTCTCGCTCACAGCCGTCCTGACGCTCGTGCTCGGTATCGGCGCGAATACGGCGATCTTCAGCCTGATCGACGCGGTGATGCTTAAGGCGTTGCCAGTCAGCCATCCCGAGCAGCTGATGCAGGTGAACATGGCCAAGCGTGACATTTGGGGCATAGAGGAACCGTTTGTGAGCAACCCGGTCTGGGAGCAGCTGCGCGACCGCCAGGATATCTTTTCCGGACTCTCCGGCTATGCGGTTGCGCGGTTCGATTTGTCGGCCCGAGGCGAGGCTCGCTACGTGCAAGGAAACTATGTATCGGGTCAGTTTTTCGACACGCTGGGTCTGCGCCCGATAGCGGGACGAGTGATGACATCCGCCGATGACGGCCGGGGCTGCCCTGGAACCGCGGTACTCAGTTATGGTTTCTGGCAGAGCGAATACGGCGGCCGCGCCGGCGTGGCGGGTACGACCATCTCATTAGACAATCATCCCTTCGAAATTCTAGGCGTGATCGGACCCGGATTCACAGGCGTAGACGTCGGCCGGGAAAGCGATATCTACGTGCCGATCTGCGCCGAACGATTTATCGGCGGGGACAACGGCTTGCTGGATGGCCGGCGCGGCGGGTGGCTCCGCGTCATCGGCCGCCCGAAGCTTGGCCTTTCAATGAACCAGGTCGCGGCACGGCTCAAAACGCTGGCTGGCCCGATCGTCGAGGCAACAATACCGCCGAACATAAGACCCAGCCAGAAGGAGATCTATCTCAAACGTACGTTCGACGTTCAAATGGCGGCTAACGGGCTTTCCAGCATCCGTTCGAAATATCGCCAGGCACTGATGGTGCTGATGGTGGTCGTCGGAGTCGGTATTGTTGATCGCGTGTAGCAATGTGGCCAATCTCCTTCTGGCACGTGGCGCGGCGCGACAGCGGGAGACGGCGATTCGCATCGCGCTCGGATCGGGGCGCGGCCGTCTAATTCGCCAACTGCTCGGCGAGAGCCTGCTGCTCTCGCTTACCGGCGCGGCGTTGGGGATTGTATTTGCGCACTGGGGCGCGCGACTGCTAGTTGGGCTTCTTGCGTCGAATGTCTACCACGAGAGCCAAGTGTTTCTCGATCTGAGTATCGATTCGCGCGTGCTCGCGTTCACAGTTGCGATGGCCGTTCTCACCGGTCTGCTGTTCGGGCTTGCCCCTGCCTGGCGCGCGACGCGCGTCGATCCGCAGTCGGCCATGAAGGCGAATACGCGCGGCGTGGCACAGGATGGCAACTCCGCTCTCGGCAAAGCGCTGCTGGTGGTTCAGGTAGCGCTCTCGCTGGTCCTGGTGGCGGGCGCAGGATTGCTGCTAGCGACCTTCATCCGGCTCGAGACGCTCGATCCCGGTTTCGAGCGCGCGCATGTCTTGCTGATGGATGTCGACCTCGGCGAAAGACCGACTTTGCCCGCACGGCGGTACGTAGTTTTCAGACAAGTGCTCGATCATCTGCGCGCGCTGCCTGGCGTTCTCTCCGCCAGCGATTCCAACGACACTCCACTCGGCGGCGCGGTGGGCGCTTCCTATTTGCAAATCGATGGCTATACTTCCGCAAGTCAGGAACGTGAACTGGTCTTCTTCAACGAAGTCAGCGACAGGTATTTTGAAACACTCGGTACACATCTTCTCGCCGGGCGCGACTTCAATGCGCACGATACCGCGGGCTCATCGAAGGTAGCGATCGTGAACGAATCTTTCGCCCAAAAGTATTTCCATGGGCAAAATGCCATCGGACAGCGCTATCGCACGGAGCAAGGCAACAAGCTGGGTGACCCGGTCGAAATCATCGGCTTGGTGCGCGACGCCAAATACCTTGATTTACGGGAGGACTTTCTCCTACTGTTTACGTCGCCGCTAGCCAAAACGCTAAACCGGGCAAGCTCCTCACGTTCGAGCTGCGCGCGGCCGGTGACGCAACGGCCATGATCCAAGAGGCGAAGCGCGCAGTCGGTGCTGTCGATCCCGATGCTTCCTTGCAATTTGGAACACTCGCTGCGCAGTTCGACGAATCGCTCGCGCGCGAACGGCTGCTCGCCACGCTCTCGGGTTTCTTCAGTGGGCTCGCCCTGCTCCTCGCAATGATCGGACTATACGGTGTCACTGCGTATAACGTGACCAGGCGGCGGAATGAAATCGGCATTCGCCTGGCACTCGGAGCCCAGCAGTCACGCATTCTGCGCACTGTATTAGGAGAGGTAGCAATTCTGATCGGCGTCGGTCTGGCAATCGGATTAGCCGCGACAATCGGAACCACGCGCTTCATCGCCAGCTTTCTCTACGGAGTGAAGGCAAATGATCCGTGGACGCTTTCTCTGGCCGCCGCGATGCTCGCTTTGGTGGCTGCGATAGCCGGATTTCTGCCTGCGTGCAGAGCTTCGCGCCTCGATCCAATGGACGCTCTTCGCGAAGAGTAGGAACCATGCAGTGCCTGTTTTTGTTCTTGGCGCTCTCAGTCAATGCTTTGGAAGCTCATGCGAATGCTGCCGCGGAGGTGCTTGCGAAAGCTTGCAGAACGGGCGACTTAAAGACAGCGGAAGCTCTCGTTTCCTCCGGCATCGATCCCAACCTGCCCGATCAATATGGGGAGACGCCCCTCTATTATGCGGCGTCATTTAACCAAACCAAATTAGTTGCTTTACTGCTGGCCTATCATGCAGATCCGAACACGCGATCTCTTCCACTTCAGGCAGCAGCCGAATTAGGCAACTTACATATTACTGAGATGTTGTTTGCAGCCGGTGCTCAAATCAATACAAGATCGGCAGCGGGGCGTACGGCGTTACATTTCGCGGTAATTGGCGATCACTTGGATATTATTCGATTTCTGATTGAGAAGAGTGCTGATGTCAATACTCGTGATGGGGAAGGGACTAGCCCATTGGATGACGCCGTTTGGCGTGGATATATGGATGCAACTGCCATTCTGCTGGCACGCGGCGCCCGCCTCGATGAAGCCGAGACAAAGACCGGCGCGACACCCATCAACGAAGCTGCGTACTTGGGCAACACTCAAATTGTTCGATATTTGCTTCAATTCAATCCGAATCTTGGAATTCCCGACAAGCGAGGGTTCACTCCTTTGGAAAATGCAGTACGCATGGGAAAAGCAGATTCCGCATTATTGTTGCTTGAAGCTGACGCGAAGGAGCAGAAGACGCCTCAGTTCTTCGACAGGATGATGAGCGCTGCCGTCAAAAAAGATGAGTCCGTTCTGGTCGAGGCGCTTCTTCGATACGGGGCATCTGCAAACGGTACATTGGCATCCGGCGCTACACCTCTCGATGCTGCCGCTTCCGAAGGAGCTGTGAATATTGTGCGCGTCCTTTTAAACAACGGCGCCGATCCGAAACAGAACGGCCGGAACGGAACGAGTCCGTTGGAGGACGCCTCTCTCAAAGGATTTGGCGCAATTGCTGAGATGCTTCTGGATCACGGTGCACTGGTGAATCAGGTAAACGATGGTTCGGGAACAACAGCCCTTTATGCTGCCGCCTCTTTCGGGAAGCCGATGTCGTAGATCTCCTATTAAAACGGGGAGCGGATCCCAATGTATGTGGCAAGAATCAAAGAAGTCCTTACCAAGCTGCTCTTGAGAACGGCTATAGTGAGATCGCATCGGAAATTCAACGCCACGACGGCTCAAAGGATTGTAAACCGCGGTAGTCCAGCATCGAGTGTGAGGCTGTGGAACCCCGATAACGGCCGCCCTCGCGGGGTTTCCGCCTTGTGGGTCCAGCGACAGTACGTGAAAAGCTATCGCAACCGGATGCTGTTTGGACCGACGACCGTCAAACGCCCAGTCGGCAGGTTTTCATCAAGCTTAAACTTCACGTCGCCTTGATGGGTACGAGACGTTCTTCATGCGCGAGTTCCGCAGCATAAGCAAGGGCGGCATTAATGTGATCCAGCCGTAGGGACGGATAACTCGCCAGGATCTCCTCCTTGCTGGCTCCTTCAGCAAGACTGTCGAGGATGACCGTAACAGGAATCCGGGTCCCCGACGCACAAATCTCGCCGCCGCAGACCTGCGGATCAATGCTGAGAAGCTCATGCCATGCGGTCATAGACCCAGTTTAAACCGACTTCCAAGCTCATCGCGGGCGGGAGCAACGTGGGACAAAATCGGTCGCGTCCGGCCGCCAACGCAGGAGTTACTGACTTCCCAGCTTACAGTGCGTCAGCGCGCGATCGAATCAAGATAATCGAAGGCCCTCGAGTCGGGTGGGTAGAGATTAAATATCGTAATACAGTGCGAATTCGTAGGGATGCGGACGAAGCCGCACAGCATCGGCCTCCGTTTTCCTCTTGTAGGAAATAAAGGTTTCGATCAGCTCCTCGCTGAACACGTCGCCCTTGGCCAGGAACGCATGATCCTCTTCCAGACACGTCAGTGCTTCGTCGAGCGAAGCCGGCATTGACGGAACTTTTTTCATCTCCTCCGGCGACAGATCGTAAATGTCCTTATCGAGCGGCTCGCCCGGATCGATCTGTTGGTCACCCCATAACGCTAGACGGTCGAGAAAATAGGAGATTTCGCGAAAAAGAACTATAATTCGGACGTAGGAGGCCTCTTGCCAGGGCGCTGTTTGGCTTTCTTATTGGCGGCAGCAATCGGCTGTAGCACGGCCCTCTACGCAGGCTGTGGTCGTGGAGTGAATCCCGTTGCTTGGGAACACTGGGTGAATCAAGGCGAGCCATATTCAATTGCGGTTTGCGATGGCTCGGATCCAACCGAGCGTTTTGAGGAGAAGAGATTAGAACTTCAGCAATACCCTCTCGGAACCATCCAATTGATGCTACTCGGCGGCGTAGCTAAGGCGGCTTTGGAAGCAGGTCTTAACGATGAGGCCAATTCTTACGCCAATCAAGCGCTTGCCTTGGCGGCCGAGGATCGCTTCAAGAGCGCTGCGCCAGGTACGTTTGAAGCATCGGCGGAAGGGGACGCGGTCTTTCTGGGAAGCCTCGTGCTGGGAAGGCTGGCGCTCTTAAGCGATGATGTCGAGGCCGCTGAGAAGTACTTGCTCCTTTCCGGCCAAATCAAGGAAGGACAGCTCACGTTCTGGGGACCGAACATGACACTTGCTCGTGAGCTTCTCAGGCGGAATAGAACGGAGGCAGTTTTACAGTTCCTTGGAGAGTGCTCACATTTCTGGCGACCGGATTGTCATCCGAAGTCCGACAGTTGGGCTGCAATCATTCGCAGTGGAAAAATGCCTGACTTAGGCGCGAACCTCCTCTATTACTAAGAAAGCAACTCTAGTCGCTTTCTTATTCGTTTCCAGTTAGTTTCATTGTTTCGTCCCCTTGATTTGCGCCAGGGACCGTTCCTAGTGTGTCCGTGGTGTTAGTGCCGCGAATCAAATGTCGTAATACAGCGCGAATTCGTAAGGATGCGGACGAAGCCGCACAGCATCGGCCTCCGCTTTCATCTTGTAAGAAATAAAGGTTTCGATCAGCTCGTCGCTGAACACGTCGCCCTTGGCCAGGAACGCATGATTTTCTTCCAGACACGTGCTGCGCGTCGGCGAAGACGTTCCAAGCGGCGGCACGGGAGAGCCGTTCACTTTGCAAATGAGCATTACTGCCTTTGCAGAAGGCAAGCCACGACTGCGCCTATTGACCATGAGCGTTGGGAAAGCGAGGATCACAACTGATGTTCGCGTTTCCGACGGTTCGAACAAGCTACTGCGGGACCACATCGTGAACGCCAACGTTGGCGACGACCAGAACAGCTTAGATCCGTGCCGGCTGTTGGCCACGCCCGTTGGCAGGCTCGTCACAAGCAACAAGTGATAGAGATCAGGATCACGACGAGAGGGTCTGTTCAGCAAGGGGTATCCGGCGCAGCAAGCTAAATATCGTAATACAACGCGAATTCGTAGGGATGCGGCCGAAGCCGTACAGCATCGGCCTCCGCTTTCCTCTTGTAGGAAATAAAGGTTTCGATCAGCTCCTCGCTGAACACGTCGCCCTTGGCAAGAAACGCGTGATCCTCTTCCAGACATGTCAGCGCTTCGTCGAGCGACGCCGGCATCGACGGTACTTTCTTCATCTCCTCCGGCGACAGATCGTAAATGTCTTTGTCGAGCGGCTCGCCGGGATCGATCTTGTTGGTCACCCCATCGAGTCCGGCCATCATCATCGCAGCAAATCCGAGATACGGATTGCAAGCTGGATCGGGCGGCCGGAACTCGACACGCTTCGCCTTCGGGCTGGCCGAGTACATCGGAATCCGGCAGGCCGCCGAACGATTGCGCCGCGAGTACGCCAGGTTCACCGGCGCTTCATAACCAGGAACCAGCCGTTTGTAGCTGTTCGTCGTCGGAGCAATAATGGCCGATAGCGCCCGCGCATGCTTCAACAGTCCGCCGATGTACCACAGCGCCATCTGGCTCAACCCCGCATAGCCATCGCCGGCAAACAGGGGCTTGCCCTCCTTCCAGAGACTTTGATGCGTGTGCATGCCGCTGCCGTTATCGCCGAAAATCGGCTTCGGCATAAACGTGACCGTCTTGCCGTATTGATACGCCACGTTCCGGATGATGTATTTGTAGAGCATCATGTTGTCGGCGGATTTCACCAGCGTGTCGAACCGCTGATCGATTTCGCACTGCCCGCCTGTCGCCACTTCATGGTGGTGGCACTCGATATTCAGTCCGCATTCGATCATGGTCTGCACCATTTCGCTGCGCAGATCCTGATAATGATCGGTGGGTGGAACCGGGAAATAACCTTCCTTATAACGCGGCCGGTACCCTAGATTGTTTTCCTTGCGCCCCGAGTTCCAGCGTCCCTCCTCCGCGTCGATGAAATAAAATCCGCTGTGCTGATTCTGATCGAACCGGATGTTGTCGAAAATGAAAAATTCCGCCTCCGCGCCGAAGTACGCTGTGTCGCCCGCTCCGGTGTTCTTCAAGTACAGCTCCGCTTTCTTGGCAATCCAGCGCGGGTCGCGATCGTAGTGCTGCCTGGTGATCGGATCCACGATGTCGCCCACCATCACCAGCGTCCGCGTCTCAGTGAAAGGATCGAGGAACGCGGTCGCGGGATCGGGAATGATGAGCATATCGCTTTCATTGATTGCCGCCCATCCGCGGATGCTCGACCCGTCCATGCCAAAACCATCCTCGAACGAGTCCTCGTCAAGCATGGCGATCGGATAAGAAACATGCTGCGAGAGGCCCGGAAGATCGGTGAAGCGGAGATCCAACTCCTTCACCTCGTTCTTTGCGACGAAATCTAAGACTTCCTTTTGCGTCATTAAAGCTCTGATTCCTTCCTGAAGTAAAAACGCGGACGCACAGGTGCGCCGTAACCCGCTCGAACCTTTTAGCGGTAACCCGTTAGGATAGCGAATGCCATCCGAAAGCGGCAACCCTTCCTTAATAGAAACTTTTTGTACGCTAAAGAAATCAGGTGACTTTGTCCGCGCAGCCAGCCAACCCGCAATTGAGCCTTTCCTTCGAGCCAGAGCGGCACATTTATGGCGTCGGCGAACTGAATACTGCAATTAGAAATTTGTTCTCGCGTGACTTCCGAAACATCTGGGTCACGGGCGAAATCTCGGGGTGCAAAACCGCCTCGAGCGGCCATCTCTATTTCTCGTTGAAGGATTCGGCCGGCCAGCTCCGCTGCGTGCTTTTCAAGGGAACCGCCCGCTGGTTGAAATTCCGCCCCCAGGATGGACTGGCGGTGCTCGCGCGAGGAAGCCTCGACGTGTATGAACAGCGCGGCGAGTATCAGCTCATCGTAGACCAGCTCGAGCCCAGAGGCGCGGGCGCCCTACAGCTTGCCTTCGAGCAACTGAAGCGCAAACTCGAAGCCGAGGGCCTGTTTGCGCCCGAACGGAAGCGCGCCTTGCCGAAACTACCGCGCCGGATCGGCATCGTCACTTCCCCAACCGGCGCCGTCATCCGCGACATGCTGCATGTGCTCGAACGCCGCTTCCCCGGCTTGCACATTCGCGTGTTTCCCGCGCTTGTGCAAGGCGAGGGATCGCTCGAACAGGTGTGCGCGGGCCTCGAATACTTCAATGCCGTTCCCTGGGCCGACGTGCTGCTCGTCGCTCGCGGCGGCGGATCTATCGAAGACCTGTGGACCTTCAACGAAGAAGCCGTCGCCCGCGCCATCGGCCAAAGCCGCGTTCCCGTCATATCCGCCATCGGACATGAGACGGACTTCACCATCGCCGATTTTGTAGCCGATCTTCGAGCGCCTACTCCTTCGGCAGCCGCCGAACTGGTGATCTGCACGCGCGACAGCCTGCTCGATCAGATCTCGTCGATCGAGCAGCGTGTGGCCCGTGGCATTCGGTATCAGATCCTGATGTGCGGGCGGCGCTTCGAGCTGCGCGGCTTCGAGCGCGCCCGGACTTCCATGCATCGAGCCATCAATTCGCGTGCACAGCGGCTCGACGATCTCGATTTCCGGCTGCGCTCGCTGCCCCGACGGCTTCTTGCGGCACAGACGAAGAAGGTCGCGGACCTTTATTCGCATCTCCGCTCGCTCGACCTTAGAATCCGCTTCGCACATGCCCGTTCGCGATTGCATGCCGCTGAGTCGAGCCTGATCCAATGCGCGCAATCTCGCTTGTGGAACGGACGAAGACGCTTCGAGGAGCTGCAAGCGTACCTCACCCAACTGAGCCCCTTGGCCGTTCTGTCCCGCGGCTACTCCATCGTGCTGGGGCCGGGGGGCCATGTATTGCGTTCTTCCACCGAAACCCGGCCCGGTGATTCGGTCCAGGTGCGATTGAGCGAAGGGCAACTGACGGCGAGGGTCGAGGAAGTAAAGTAAACTCAGAGGCAGCCTTCGGGGCCACTGTGATAAGCTGGCCCGTCGTTATGCCGCGCAAATTGCTCGCCTGTTGGCTCCTGCTCTCCGCTGCCGCATTTGCCGTCGAGCGGGGCGAAGAAATTCGCTTGTGGCCTAACGGCGCTCCCGGTTCGGAAGGAGTATCGGTTCCTGAAGTATTCGAGATCTCCCCGGGTTCGAAGCTCCCTAAAAAATTTACGGTCGTTCACTACCCGTCGATCTATGTGTTTCTGCCGCCGAAGGAGAAGGCGAATGGAGCGGCCGTCGTCGTAGCGCCCGGCGGCGGCCATTCACAGCTCGTGATCGACAAAGAAGGTTGGGAAGTTGCCGACTGGCTGAACGCGAACGGAATCGCCGCCTTCGTTCTGAAATACCGGCTGGCGCGAGCAAAGGACTCTCATTACACAGTGGTCGGCGATGCCCTGCCCGACGCAGCGCGAGCCGTGCGGACCGTCCGGAGCCGTGCTTCGGAATGGGACGTTGACCCGAATCGCATCGGCTTTATGGGCTTTTCCGCGGGAGGCGAAGTGGCCGCATTGATCGAGACCCGTTTTGATGCCGGCAACCCGGACACGAAAGATCCTATCGATCGCGTCAGCTCGCGCCCCGATTTTGCGGTAGTTGTCTATCCGGGCTTCCGGCCGGGAACCATCACGGTTCCCAAGGATGCGCCGCGAACATTTCTGGTTTGCGCCGACGACGACCGCTCGCACGTCGTGACCACCGTCAATCTGTATCTCGATCTAGAGAAACAGAACGTGCCATCGGAGATGCACATTTACGCCGTTGGCGGTCACGGGTTCGGGCTGCGGCCCATTCCACACCCGGTATCCACCTGGCCGGGGAGGCTCAAGGACTGGATGCAGGATCAGAAACTGTTGAACCGGTAAAGCTGCAAGCGTCCAGCAGCCAAGTGGGACAGGCGCTTTCGCCACTCTTGTCCAAATTAGATTTCAAAGGGCGGCCCTGATAGGTTGATTGCAGTTCGGCAAGAACGAGCAAGCAAGCTGAGAGGAGCCGCCCTTGAATAGAGTATCCAGCATTTTCAGCCAGATCCTGCAGTGCATCCCGCGGCTGGAGTTCCAGTCGCTGGTACGGAAGCATAAAGGCGAACGCCATGCGCGGGGATTCACATGTTGGGGACAACTGGTGGCCATGCTGTTCTGCCAGTTGGGACGGGCCCATTCTTTGCGCGAGATTTGTGGAGGATTGGCAACCTGCGAAGGCAGACTGCGGCATCTAGGGCTGAACGATGCGCCGTCGCGGTCCACCCTGGCGTAGGCCAACGAACACCGGCCCTGGGAGGTGTATCGCGATTTGTTCTTCACGCTGCGCGAACGCTGCACGAAAGAGGCGAGCGGGCGCGGCCACCGCTTCCGCTTTAAAAACAAGCTGGTATCGCTGGATGCCTCGACCATTGCCTTGTCGGTATCGATGTTTGACTGGGCGCATTTTCAGCGCGCCAAAGGGGCGGTCAAGCTGCATCTGGTTCTAGACCATGATGGCTACCTGCCTAGTTATGCAGTGATTACTACGGGCAAGAAGCACGAAATCACGGTGGCGCGGCAGATGCAGTTTGAAGCGGGCACGGTTGTGGTGTTCGATAAGGGGTACGCCGATTACGCCTGGTGGCGGCAACTGGACCAGCAGGGCGTATACTTCGTCTCCCGTCTGCGCAACGACGCTAAATACCGAGTGGAACAGCCGCGGGAAATTCCCGCCAGCCAGGGCAACATTCTCAAAGACGAGGACATCGTGCTGGAGGGATGGAGGCAACTGGGCAAGCAGGGCTTGAAATTGCGCCGTATGGAGGTTTGGCTGGAAGACAAAAAGGAGATCCTGGTACTGGTGACGAATCACCCCCGGTTAGCCGCCAGCACGATTGCCGCTGTCTACCGTGACCGTTGGCGCATTGAAACCTTCTTCAAGAGCCTCAAGCAACTGCTGAAGCTAAAGACTTTTGTGGGGACCAGTGAGAAGGCGGTGCTGACCCAGATTTGGACAGCATTGATCGTTATGCTTCTGCTGCGCTGGCTGCTGCTGAAGGCCACCTATGGGTGGTCTCTGTCCAATCTGGTGGCCATGCTGCGGATGCAATTATTCGTCTACCGGGATCTAACGACCTGGCTGAATAACCCGTTTGAAGGGCCGCCGGAACCACCTCCGGAGGCGCAACTAGAAATGGCGTTTTCCTGAAGGCAACCTGGACAGCAGATGCGCCCGCAACACAGCCCAAAGCCTTTTATTCTTCGCGATCCCGAGCGGATCCTCGGACTAATTTGGACAGCTGTGGCGCTTTCGCCTGTCGACTTACCTATCGGTGATTGCGATTAGCGGAGTGCGCCGCCATGGCGAGCTCGTGATTCACCTGGTCCAGCAGGTCCTTAGCTCGCTGCGCGTGGCCGTCCATGTCGAATTCATTGTCCCGCTGCGCATCGAGTATCCGTTGAAAAGCCTGGTTCGACAGCCGCTGCGCCGCGGCCAGGTTCGGGTGATGGCCAGGGTTGACGTTATCTACGGGCCTTTGCGCCACCATGGTTCCGCTCAGCCCCAGAGCCAATACAATCGCTCCGGCACTGAGGCCTTTTTTTCTTTTCATGCGAACTTCCCCTCTCGCGTCTTAGGATTGATAGCGGCGTCTAGGTACGCGCTTCAATACCCCTGAGGCGCAATTAGCCCGCTCGTCTCCTACGGACATCCACCGAGCGGCCGAGGAAATTCCTTGTGCTTACAACAGCTTGCTATGCAGCTCCGCCAACTCCTTCAGGTAGGAATTGCTGTTCTTTTCTCTAATAAGACACATCTGAATCATGAACGGCTCACGAACGTCGTTATGCACGCATCCGAACGAGAGAGTAAAGCGATCGCCCATGGGAGGACGCCGGGCGATATACTTCTCGGCGGAAATAACAGTTGGCAGGCTTAGACCCATGGCACCGAACCGGTTCTCGAGATCGGTCTTCAATCCACCCACAATCATGTTGGCGATCTCGGCAATCGCATCGAGAACATCCGCATTTACTTCTTCGCATTCCATCATCAGAAGCGCGGAGGCAAGCCGGCATGAAAGCTGGTTGCTGATGCGTATACAGACATTTCCACTAACCGCGCCCGCGATGCCGACCATGGCCACGATCCCGGCGTCCGGAATGACCGGAGTATCGTCCGGCTCCATCAGGCTGTCTTCGATTTCCATGCCGAGCATCGTCGAGAACACCTGCTTCGTCATGTTCTCGAGGACTTCAGCGAAATCTTCATATTGGCCGACTAATTTCATTTCCATTTCGTTTGCTCCCGCTGCGCCGAACCGCTCTAGACGAGCCCTACGAGCTTCTCCTTGATTTGTTCCGCCGTAAACGGCTTTCGAACATATCCCGCCGCGCCAAGGTTGACAGCCTCCAGAACCTTGTTGTGGCTGCCCTCCGTCGTGATCATGACGATAGGGACCTTCTTCCATTCAGCCTTCCCCTTTAGCTCGCTGAGCAACTGCAGCCCGTCCATATTCGGCATGTTGATATCGGATAGGACGAGTCCGACCTGCGCGGTTTCGAGAACCTTCAACGCTTCCTTTCCGTCTCCAGCCTCAAGGATTTCTCCGATTTGTATATCGGTTTGCCGTAAAACACGCTGCAAAATCTTCCGTATTGCCGCTGAATCGTCTACAATCAGAACGTTTAATGACATAAATGTCCGTCGGGCCTCCTTCGCTCTGTGATTCTCATCGGGACCGAAGGTCTACCGCTTTAGCTCTAATGTTTCAAACGGAGGCGAACGATTAACTAACGATGGCCGATCGTATCCTTTCTCAATCCGAGATCGACAACGTCTTTCGGAATGTCCGCGATCACGAATCCGAGGAGAACGTCTCGAAAAAGGCGCAGCTCTACGATTTTCGCCGTCCGGAGCGCATCGCCAAAGACCAGCTTCAGTCCATACATCTCGTGCACGAAAATTTCGCCCGATCTGTCGGATCGAGTCTGTCCGCGTTCCTCAGAAGCCACATTCAGGCCAACTTCATTTCGGTCGAACAGCTATCGTTTGCCGACTTCGTCCGATCGTTGCCCACGCCAAGCTGCCTGATCGCCTTGGGCGCTCATCCGTACGAGGACAACGCGATCCTTCAGCTCGACCGCGCTCTCGTGTTTGTCATCCTCGAAATGTTGCTCGGAGGCGGCGGAAAGACCACTCTGAAGGTGGAACGCGATATCACCGAAATTGAACGGGGCGTCCTCGACAGCCTGTTCCGCATTGTGCTTCAGGATCTCAGAATTGCCTGGCAAGGCATTACTACCATCGACTTCTTCGTCCAGAATCACGTGTCCGAGCCTCAACTTCTTCAGATCCTGGCTCAGGACGACGCGGTCGTGGTCGTCAGCATGGAAGTCCGCGCCGGAGAAACCTCAGGCCTCATGCATCTCGGATTCCCTTCCATGCTCATCAAAATGTTTCGCGAAAAAACAGGGCACCAGACCGCCGCTCGCAAGCGAGAGGCCACCCACGAGGACCATGCCCGCGTGCTGAAGCGAATCAAGCCCGCTCAGGTGGAGATGGAAGCCCGCTTAGCGGGCCCGGCCTTGCGCCTCGATCGCTTGATGAACCTCGAAGCCGGCGACGTCCTCGCCTTCGATTATCCCCTCTCGAAAGATCTTGACCTGCTCCTGAATGGCAAAAACAAGTTCACAGGGCGAATTGTAGCCTCCGGCCATAAGCTCGGGTTTCAAATCAGCGCGCTAGCCGAATAGTTCTTCTTGGGCCGCTGCTTTAATTCCGCTGCCCCACGTGCTCGGTCCGGCCCGCCAGCGGCTTCACGCCAGGACCCCCGCATACCCCCACTCCCGTGTTCAATAGCGCATTCAGAAAATTGAACAGAATCGCGTAAATCACCTGCTCGCTCACCGGTTGGCGGCCTGGCATCCGGAAGCTGCCCGGAAGCTCCTTCGTAATCTGTACTCGCACCGCGTGGGGCAGCGGTCGTCCATTCCGGTCCCTTTGATTGGCCACGCTCAGCGGTGTCTGCAACACCGACCCTGTGCGGCCATCCACATAAAATTGGCATCGCGAAAACCATCCGAGATTGCTGGGATCGGCCGCATCGAACAACAGCAACGGAGCTTGCCGGTCGGCCGCGAGGAGGTCCACCGACAAGGCGCGTTTCCCGTCGTCTATTTTGAACTCGAAGCCAGCCTGCCGCGCAATGTTCGCCACAAAATCGGGATCAATCTCGAGCAAGAGATACTTGTGGCTGCCAGCTTCTAAAACCTGCATTGCCTCTCATTGTAGAAGGTGGCGCCGGAAGCGGCTATATGCCCCATCAACTTCCCGGTCGATTTAATTGGCCCCGGCGTCCAGGAGCGCCTTCCTGTAAACCTCGTGATCCTGCTCGCTGAACTGCACCAGTTTCACAGTTTTGAGGGTCCCGGCATTACCCCTCATCCACTCTCGAACGGAGCCAATCGCGATGGCGGCCGCCTCTCGAACCGGGTACCCGTAGACGCCCGTGCTGATGGACGGAAAGCTGATGCTCGCAAGCGATCTCTCTTTGGCCAGATCAAGACACGTCACATAACAAGACCGCAGCAACTCCGCTTCGCCGTGTTTTCCATCCCGGTAAACGGGCCCCACGGCGTGAAACACGTACTTGGCCGGAAGACGTCCGGCTCCCGTCACAACCGCGCTTCCCGTCGGGCAGCCGCCTGTCCGGGCCCGAATCGCGTCCAGCTCCTCCATCAAGCTCTTACCGCCAGCCCGGTGAATCGCGCCATCCACACCCCCGCCCCCGGCGAGCGCGGAGTTCGCAGCGTTTACGATCGCATCCACCGCAATTTTTGTAATATCACCCACAATCAGCTCGATCCGTGCGGGCCCAACTCCTAGAGCAACTGCTTCGCCCTTCACCGCTTTACCTTCACCTCTCCATTAGAAGAAAGTCTGGCCTCTGGTGCAATATGCAACATAACTCGCCGCCTGGCGTCCCGTACAATAAAGAAAGAGAGCGCTAGGAGCTTCCTACACCATGATTGAGAATTTGCTGCGACCCCAGCATCTGCTGATGATCCTCGCGGTCGCCTTGTTTATCTTCGGACCGAAGAAACTTCCCGAGCTCGGGAAGGGATTAGCAGAAGGTATCAAATCGTTCAAGGACGGAATCAAGCAAGCCACGGCCGAGACGCCGACCCCGACCCCGACCCCGCCTTCCGAAGCGGAGAAACCGAACGTCTGAGGTGTCAGGCCGCACGTGCATTGGTGTTGTTCGATATCGACGGCACTCTCATCCGCCGCGCCGGCCCCCATCACAAACTCGCGCTCACTGAAGCGATCCGGATTGTGATACGGCGCGAAGCCTCGCTCGACGGCGTGTCTACGCAAGGCATGCTCGACTGCGACCTGTTTCGCGTTATGCTCCAGAGCCTCGAACTCAGCGATGGAGCCTTCGAAGAAAACCTTCCATCGCTGGCCTGGGAAGCACAGCAGCACTACATTGCTAACTGCCCGTCCGATCTTCGCTCGAGCCTGTGCCCCGGCGTCGTGCCTTTGCTCGAGCGTCTGAGAAAAGCCGGCGTGGCTTGTGGCGTTGTCACAGGCAATCTCACGGCCATCGGCTGGAAGAAGCTCGAACTCGCCGGCTTGCGAACCTACTTCGAGCTGGGCGCATTCGCGGAACAGGCCGTCACCAGGACCAAGCTCGCCGCTGAGGCTATCCAGACCGCGCGGAACATGGGGCTTATCGCAAACGGCTCGAAAATATCGCTCGTTGGCGATCACCCGAACGACATTCGCGCCGCCAGGGCCAACGGCATTCGGGCTATCGCCGTCGCTACCGGCCTTTCTTCCTTCGCCGAATTGCGAGACGAGCAGCCCAACCTACTCCTTCAAGACCTCACCACACTGGCCGTGGAACAGTTGCTTTAGCTGGCCGCTGGGGAACCTGAGCCCCCCGGAGGGCGGGAAGCTTTGCGGCATATCATCAATCAATGCGTAAATGGTGGTGGTGGCTGCCCGGCTGGCGTGAAAAGTGGAAGCTTGAAAAGCGTCGGATCAAAGCCCTGTCAAGTATCACTGGAGAGCGATTGTCCATTGAGCTCATGGCACAACGTCCTCGCCCGAACGACGATATTCCCGACGACGCCCTTTTGGAAACGGTGTTGAAAGAGTTAAGAGAAATTCAGGATAAAGCCGAACGGGCAGCCTACAAAAACGATCTAAACGACTTGATTGGTGATGCGGAGCTTCAGGGGCTATTCGCCGCTTATTTCTGCCCAGCTTCAGAAATTCAAATTGAAGGCAATTTGCTGATTGATCAAATTGAAGGCTGGGGCATTCCTAAAGCCGCGATCAAAAAACTGCGCGACTCTCTTACCGAGAAGCTGGCCGCTTCCGATCCACCGGATGCCCGAAGCGCCTTATACGCTCTCTTCGCAGAAAGAGATTCTTGGGAAGATTACATAGACGAATACGAGAAAAGAATGCAGCGTTATACTCGCCGGCTATTTGGCGCGATCATCGCTCTGTCTGTACTTGCTGTCGTTGCCTTGAAGTTTGCTTTTTGGTTTTCGCCCCTCCTCTTGTTCGGGCTTTTACTTGGAGGCGCAGCGGGAAGTTGCGTTAGCGTGATTTCAAAGATGCCAGCCCTAGATGTTAGTCTTGCTGGTGAACTTGACGCTTATGCCCGCCGGATTCTGAGTCGAGTGGGTACCGGCCTCGTTGCCAGCCTTATAGGCTGTGCCTCGCTCGCATGGATTCCTGTATCTATCCAAAATAAAACCTTCGCTGGTGCAGTAAACGCCTGTACAACAGACCCGTGCACGACATCAACCGTAGCGTGCAGGGGCGTTGAACTTCTTACTCTTCTGGGCCTGCCGATGCTACTGGGGTTCAGTGAACGTACCTTGACTTCGTTCGAGCAGCAGATCTTTGGCAGCGACGCGATCAGGAGAAAAACTAAATGAATAGTGTTCCACAACAAGTTAAGTTTTTTCTATTGTAGAAAAGCCTTTGAAACCGGGGGTTGAAATGCCGCAAAATGCACGAATGAAATACGGCGGTGCCCGCGTCCTCTAATCAGAATTCCAACCGCGCCTGAAACGCGATCATTCGCGGCGAACTATCGCCGCCTAATCCCACACCGAGCAAACCCGTCGGCGGAGAAGTCGTATAGCTCAACCCGCCAAACCCAGTCTGCGTCGCTGCGTTCCCCGGAATGCCCGCCGCAACCAGCACTGGCAACCCAAAGTTCGGATGGTTAAACAAATTGAAAAATTGCCCCTCGAGGCGAAGCTTCACGCGCTCGCTCAACGTGAACCACTTGGTGAGATAAAAATCGCTCCAGTTGAAATCCGGACCACGCAGCGCATTTCGGCCCAGGTTGCCGAACTGGCAATTCTGTGGAGTGTCCCCGCCAAAGCAAGCGCCGGTACTGGGATCGACCGTCGAAACAAAAGCATTCGGATTAAGCCATTGGAGTGTGCCGGGCTGCGTAACGCCACTCGACAGCACTGTGCTCATAGGGCGAAACTCCCGAAACCACAGTCGCGAACTCCGCCAGATTCACATTGCCGATATTAAAAATGCCGTTGCCGTTGGCCGAATACGGCGTGCTCAAGACCGTAAATGGAAGACCGCTGTGCCAGAATACGGTGCCGGAAATTTGCCAGCCGTTAAGCGCATAACCGAACAACCGGTTGCGTACTTTGATGGGCAATTCGTAGGTATAACTGCCAACCAGGTTATCCCGCACATCATACTCGCACGGGCCGTACAGCCGGTTCAACTCTCCCGGCAACGGCGAGAGAAGCCCGCCTGCCGCGAACTGCAGGAATCCTCCATTCGAAACGGTATCCATACAGCGGCTCCAGGTGTAGTTCACTTGGAACTGCAGTCCATGATTCATGCGTTTTTCCGCCGTCAACTGCAGCCCGTTGTAATGGCTGTTCGCTCCCGTCGACAGTTGTGTGACCGATCCGAAGCGGGCATCGGGCGGCGTCCCGTACGGTAGCGGCGCAAAGCAGCCCTGACACACTGTTTGATATCCGTTCATCTGCGTCGTGTACGGCTGGTTCACCGCCCGTGTTCCCACATATTGCGCGCGAAGATTGAAATCGCCGCCAATCTGATGCTCGAGCGCAAAGCTCCACTGCATAAAATACGGAGCGTGCAGCGTTCCATCAGGCACCGCAGTCATGTTGACTGGCGGCAGACACGTGGCCCGATTTGCCAGGGGCGAAGCACAAGACAGTTGCCCTTGCGCAAACCCCGTAACAAATCGTTGATACGCCGCCGCTGTCGCATCGACAGCGCTTCCCGGAACGCCCGGTGCAATGGCAGTACCTCCGGCCGTGCCCAGCAACCCACCCTGGAACGTTGCCGAGTACGGCGGATTCGCTCCCGCCAGGTCGGCAATGCTGCCCGGCAACAAGTCGCTAAACAATCCGAACCCTGTACGAATTACAGTGCGCGGCTTCGCCTGCCAGGCAATTGCTGTCCGGGGCTGCAGAATAGCGAGCGGCACCGATTGAAACACATTCCCGACGTTCGTGCGAATCACGGAACTGAGCGGCTGATTCACGTTGTGAGAGATCGAGGCGAACGAGCCAGCCAGTTCCGCAAGCGCATCATGCGGATTCACCGGGTTCGAATTGTGGGTGGCGCGCAAGCCGAACGTCCACGTGAGCGTTGAAGTCACCTTCCAGGTGTCCTGCGCGTACAAGTCGACGTTCAAAAAATTGAATGGCTGAGAATTAGCCACAGCAAACGTTCTGGTCGCCGTCGACGCAACGCCATAGATCAACTGCGGCAGCGTTGTGTACTCAACCAGCGGCACCGCCCCTTCCCCGAAATCGTAGTCGTTTAATCGAAAGATCCTGCTGTTCGTCCCAAACCGCAACTCATGCGCGCCCACCGTCCACGCCAAATTATCGTTGATGAAGAAGCGCGTCGCGCGCCGCCCTTGCACCCACGTGTTGTCCAAACCTCCTAACGTGGTGAAAGGAGCGTTCGCTCCATTCCCCTCGAGCACGATCGGAAACGCTTCCAGCGTCTTTTGAAAATCCGCCGGCCCGAACAAGCTTTCATACCAGGAGAATGCCGGGTTGAAGTAGTTCACCAGATTCTGCGAGAAGATGTGCGTATATCCGGCCGCGAACGAATAGAGCGGTTGCGGCGACAGCGAGTTGAACAGAGGATTGATCGGATCGGTGTAAGCGGCTTGTAGGCCGCCGTCATACTGAAACCGGTACCAGGTTGTGTTTCGCTCGTCGATGTTGTAATCCACTCGGGCCGTCTGCACCTGCTCGTGATCGTCGCTCGAATGCGAAACGCTTTGACGGTTTGCGCATCCGTTTCCATACGAAGGATTACCACCCGCCGCGCTCCCATCGCTATTGAAGGGACAACCCAGGACCGCCAAAGGAGTTCCCGCCGTGTTTTGATACAGCGAAAACATTTTCTGATAGAACGGGACCAGTTGCGGCTCCGGCGCGTAGATCGATCCGTTCACGGCGTCTCGACCTCCTAACGGAAGCTGTTGCAAGACATAATTTTGAAATGCAGGCGTCGGCACAGTCGTCTCGGTGACGATCGGCAGCGCGATTCTCACCCATTCGCTATCGAAAAAGAAGAACAGCTTGTCTTTCACCACGGGGCCGCCCAAGCTCCCGCCAAAATGATTTACCGTGGATCGGGGTTTGTGATTCCCTGGCGTCGAGTTGGTGAAGAAGTCCGCCGCATTAAACTTCGAGCCGTTCCACAGCTCATATAAGTTGCCGTGAAACTGATTGGTTCCGGATTTCGTGATGTAGTTCACCTGCGAAGCCCCATAGCGCCCTTGGTCCACTGAATACGAAAGCGTATTTACCGACACTTCGGAAATCGAGTTCAACCCCAACACCAGGTTGGTCGAAAGACCGCTGTTCAAATTCGTTAACGGATCGTTGGTCTCAAGCCCATCGACGATATAGCCGTTCGCAAGAGACGGCAGTCCGTTGAACTGCACGTTGCCATAGCCATTCGTGCCGCCTACAAAATCGTTCCCGCTGCCTGCCGTGTTGATTAGCGCGCCAGCGGCAAACTGCAGCGGATACGTCATATCGCCGCCCGGGTTCGGCAGATCCTCGAGCGACTGCGCATTCAACGTCGTGGTCGTATTCGGATTCTCCGGATTGATGAGTGGCGCTCCGCCATGAACTTCGACGCTTTCTCTTTCCGCCGCGATCTTCAGCGTGAAGTTCACGGTCTGCTTTTGTCCAAGACCGGAAGAGACATTTTCGTCTCGCTGCGGTTCAAAGCCAGCGGCCTCGACGCGAATCAGGTACGTTCCCGGCATCAACTGTGGGAAGTTGAACCGGCCGGCGCCGTCCGTGATAAGGCTGCGCGAAAAACCGGTTGCCGGGCTCTTGACCGTCACTCTAGCGCCCGGAATGCCTCCGCCGCTCGGGTCGCTCACCTGGCCGACAATGGCGCTCGTCGTTTCGCCCTGCCCGTATAACAACAGATTGAATACGCCGAGCAGCGCCAGGGCAAGCACAAAGGCGGGAACTAATTTAGGCATACCTAAATTAGAAATACATTAAATCCCCTTCAAAATGCAACACCTTCGCCCATTCAATGCGCATGGTCTATCATGATCGGTTAGTGTCGGCTAAAGAATCGCGTCCGCCCGCCACCTCGGAATCCGTGGACGATTATCTCAAGGCTATCCTCGAACTTGGCGGAGCCGAAGACCGTCGCGTCACGGGCAACGCGCTCGCCGCAAGGCTCGGCGTACGCCCCGCCTCCGTCACAAACATGCTGCAAAAGCTGGTCGCGCAACGGCCCGCTTTAGTGGCCTACCAGAAGCACCAGGGCGCCCGTCTGACGACAGCCGGCAAAAGGCGCGCCTGGGAACTCGTCCGCCATCATCGTCTTCTCGAATTGTTCTTACACGACGTTTTGAAGTACCCATGGGACGAAGTCCACGAGGAGGCGGAACGTCTCGAACACTTCATTTCCGAGCGTTTCGAAGATCGCGTTGCCGCCGCCCTGGGAGATCCCGGTCTCGATCCCCACGGCCACCTGATTCCTCAGAAACACAAACCCGGGTCATTTCCCAGCGAGACGCCGCTTAACGAGTGGCCAATCGGCGAAGCCGCTATTATCGCCAGTGTCTCCGATCGCGACCCGACCACTTTGCGCGAAATCGAAAGACTCAGTTTGCGCCCTGGCGCAACTATCTTCGTCGATCGAAAGAATTCCAACGATTGTCTCTTCGTAAGAGTCACCGACCGCTCCGGTCTTCTTCGTATCAACAACGACCTTGCCGGCGCGATTTTCGTTCAAACCCCTGCCGCCCGCTAGATCCTTGGAGCGGACCTCTGGCTTGCAAAGTCGGTTTTCGCGCTCGGTTTTATCGCAATCCGCCCGAAGCCAGCAGCGTCTCGCCAGTCAGCCAGGCTGAATCCTCTGACGCCAGAAACACTGCGACGGGCGCAATATCCTGCGGCTGCGCAATCCGCCCCAGCGGCGTTTGCGCCTCGAGATTCTTCTGGAAGTCACTTCCGATGAAGCCCGCCGCATGGACGCCCTCCGTCTCCACCGGTCCCGGATTGATGGAGTTGACCCTGATTTTCTTCGGCCCCAGTTCTTTCGCAAGCACCTGCGTCACTGCGTCCACCGCGCCCTTGGTCGCTGAATAAACTGCCGTCGTAGGCACCGTCTGCCTGCTCGCCACCGATCCGATGTTGATCACGCTTCCACCCTCGGTGCCGAAGTGCTTCGCCGCCTGCTGTGTCGCCAAAATGAGCCCTAAAACATTCGTGTCGAACTGACGGTGAAACTGCTCTTCAGTGATCCCCTCGAGCGCTGAAAATTCGTAGACGCCCGCGTTGTTAACAAGCACATCCACACGTCCAAACGCCTTCTTCGTTTCGGCGAAAATCCGCTGCACATCGGCCGCTTTCGCCACGTCGCCTTGTACCGCGATCGCCTTTCCGCCCTTGCTCGCGATGTCCTTAACCACGCGATCAGCGCCCTCTTTGCTCGAGGCGTAGTTCACCACTACGGATGCGCCCTCAGCCGCCAACCCCTTGGCAATACCTGCGCCAATACCCTTCGACGCGCCTGTTACCACGGCTACCTTGTTCTTTAGCTTACTCACTGCTCTTGCTCCTGTCGTTATTTTGATAGTTCTATAACTATCTAAACGATGCGGGCCTGGACCAAATGATTCGCGGCTCGCATATAAATTTTCGCTGCCGCGGTCTGTCTAGATCAAATCCGCTCTTAGGCGCCGGAGGAAAGCCTCGATAACGTCGCGGCGCAGCACGTAGCTTGCAAACTTGCCTTCGCGCACGACTTCGACCAGCCCCGCCATCTCGAGTTCCTTCATGTGATGTGAGAGTGTAGCCGCGCTAATCTTCATGCATCCGCGTACGGTTTCGCAGGCGAGCGCTCGGCCGCATTCCCGTAACTGCTTCACTATTTCGTAGCGCCTCGGATCGGAAAGCGCCTTCACAATCAGATGCACCTGATCGTCCGAAAGCGCTTCTCGTTTCAACTCGGCCATTTCCTTAATTTCAAGAATAAGGCAGTGCCTCCAATATTCCGCATACACCCTCCTCAAAGTGGTGCTGCCGGTTGTACACTGATCGTAGTAACGAAGCCTAAATTCTTTCCTCTTAGAAGGAGACAGCCCAATGCCCCAAGCCGTGCATGAACCTATTGACGTGGCAGCTGATTTTTTACCGCTCCGCGCCGTCGATCACATCGAGTTCCGCGTCGGTAACGCCAAACAGGCTGCCTATTTCTACCGTTCGGCGTTCGGCATGCGTCTCACCGGCTATCGCGGCCCTGAGACCGGAATTCGCGACCGCGCCTCCTACTTGCTCGAACAAGGTCATATCCGGTTTGTGCTCACTACGCCGCTTTCGCCGGACGACGCTGAATCAGAACTGATCCGGCGTCATGGCGACGGTGTTTCCGACATCGCGCTTGAAGTGGACGACGCCGAAAAAGCGTGGCGCGAGACCACCGAACGCGGCGCGACATCGGTTCGGCGCCCCGAAACTATCCACGATTCAGCCGGCGAAATCAAGCTCGCGTCCATCGCCACCTATGGCGATACGATTCACACGTTCGTCGAGCGCCGTAACTTTCGCGGCACCTTTCTTCCCGGCTTCGCGCCGCTTGAAACGTCCGATCTCATCGCCCGCCCCGCCGGTCTATCCCACATCGATCACATCGTAGGTAACGTCGAACTCGGCCGTATGAATGAATGGGTTCGTTTCTACGAGCGCGTAATGGGCTTCCATCTCTACCAGCATTTCGACGACAAAGATATCAGCACCGAATATTCGGCGCTCATGTCGAAGGTGCTGGCCGGTGGAGGCGACCGAATCAAGTTCCCGATCAACGAGCCGGCGCGGGGAAAGCGTAAATCGCAGATCGACGAATACCTCGAATCCTACCGCGGCCCGGGCGTCCAACACATTGCGCTGCACTGCCGCGACATCATCGAAACGGTTTCCACCTTGCAAAAGCAAGGCATCGAATTTCTCGCAATTCCTTCGACTTACTACCGCGAACTGACTTCGAGGGTTGGCAAGATCGCCGAGCCACTCGATCGCCTCGAACAACTAGGTATCCTCGTCGATCGCGACGACGAAGGTTACATGCTACAAATTTTCACGCGCCCCGTTCAGGACCGGCCCACCCTGTTCTTTGAAATCATCCAGCGGAAGGGAAGCAGGAGCTTCGGGAAGGGCAATTTCAAAGCGCTGTTCGAAGCCATTGAGCGTGAACAGGCGCGCCGCGGCAATCTATAATCGTCCACTGAACCATTCGGCCGCCGCTCCGCGATATTGCAATGAAACTCTGCACGTTCGAAATCCAGACGCAGGTCGGCCTGTTTCAACGGCTCGGCGCGGTGACGTCGAGCGGCATTGCCGACTTAAACTTCGCCTTGGAATCGAAGCTCGCCTCCGATGGCGATGCCCAGCCCGCCGTCATGGCCCGAACACTCGTGCCTCCCACCATGCTTCGGTTTCTAGATGCCGGAGACCGGGCGATGGAAGCCGCCTGCCATGCCCTCACATTCCTCTCCGAATCGGGCGCGACCGTAGGCCCAGATGGACAAACGCTCGTCCATAGCCCTGAAAGCGTAAAACTCCTCGCGCCGCTGCCGAATCCCCGTTCGGTCCGCGATTTCTACGCCTTTGAAGCGCACGTGAAACGTGGATTTGAGAAGCGCGGAGAGCCCATGCCGGCCGAATGGTACGAAATCCCGGTCTATTACAAGAGCGGGCACCACAATATCGCCGGCACGGGAGCCGACGTCCCATGGCCATCGTTCACCCAAAAGCTCGATTATGAGCTGGAACTCGCCGCTGTAATCGGTAAACATGGCCGCGACGTTCCGCCGAGCGACGCCCGCCGCTACATCGCCGGATTCACGGTCATGAACGATTTCAGCGCTCGTGACATACAGCGCAAAGAGATGAAAGTCCGCCTGGGCCCCGCTAAAGGCAAAGACTGGTGCACTGCTTTCGGCCCATGGCTAGTCACGCTCGACGAGATTCCCGATCCATACAACCTCGCAATGGAAGCGCGAGTAAACGGCGAGGCGTGGTCGCGGGGAAACTCGAACGCAATGCACTGGAAGTTTGAACAGATGATCGAGTTTCTTACCGAAGGCGACTTCATCGTCCCGGGCGACGTGATCGGTTCGGGCACCGTCGGTGGCGGTTGCGGCCTCGAGTTGGATCGCTGGATCGCTCGCGGCGATGTGATCGACTTGGAAATAGAGAGGATCGGCGTTCTGCGAAACCGTGTAGTCTAACACCGCGGTCTAGCCGGCGCCCGTGGAAGAGGAGGCAGTGGTAATCGAAATATGTACCCGCTTAAAAAAGGTTTGACAACCCGCCAGGCTCACGTCGGACTTCCCGATGGAACCTACGAGGAAGAACACGGCCGCAAGGGATTCTACGGTAAGTCCGCCCATCTCTATCACCTCCATCCGCCCACCGGCTGGATTCGATTCGAGGGCAAGCTCCGGCCGCACTGCTTCGACCTGAACCAGCTACAGCCCTCCGACCAGATCGATCCCTGCGGATCTCCCTCCCCATTTCTCGGCAACAACGATGTCGAGCTACAGGTTTCGCGCCGCTCCGATCCGATGCCGTTCTACTTCCGCAATGCCGACGGCGACCAATTGCTATTTGTTCATCGCGGAGAAGGCACGCTCGAAACCGATTTCGGCCCGCTCAGCTTCGAGAAGGGCGATTACATCGTCATTCCTCGCGCCGTCACGCACCGCATTGTTCCCACAACCCGCGACAATTTCTTCCTGATCGTCCAATCCAAGACCGAATTCGATCAGCCCGACCGCGGACTCGTCGGCCAGCACGCGCTCTACGATCCTGCCGCTATTACCACGCCCGATCCTCAACCCGCCCCGGACGGCCAGGCCGAATATGAGGTTCGCATTAAAGTCGATGACGCCTTTTCAAAAGTCTTCTATCCCTTCAATCCGCTCGATGTCGTCGGATGGAAGGGCGACCTCACTGTCTGGAAGGTAAACATGCGCGACATTCGCCCGATCATGAGCCCGCGCGCCCATCTCCCGCCCAGCGCCCACACTACCTTCGTTACGGAGGGAGCCGTCGTTTGCAGCTTTCTTCCACGTCCTCTCGAAGAAGAGCCTGATGCGCTAAAAGTTCCGTTCTTCCATCGCAACACCGATTACGACGAGTTCATCTTCTACCACGACGGAGATTTCTTCAGCCGCGACAACATCAAAGCCGGAATGGCTACGCTTCATCCGCGCGGCATTCATCACGGCCCCCATCCCAAGGCGCTAAAGAACCAGGGCAAAAAGACGCGCACCGACGAATCGGCGGTGATGCTCGACGGTCTCAATCCCCTAAGAGTTCTTCCCGCGGGTGAACAGATCGAGTGGAAAGAATACTGGAAGAGCTGGCTCGAGGCTTGACAACTTGATTATCGAACCCGCTGGGGTCGACGCCCGCGACGTCTACAAGTTGATGGTCGGAGCCATTGTTCCGCGCCCGATCGCTTTCGTTTCGAGCCTCAGCGCTACAGGCGTCCGCAATCTCGCGCCATTCAGTTTCTTCACGGGCATTAGCGCCAACCCGCCCGTCATTTGCTTCTCGCCCATGGTGCGGGCATCGGATAGCAACACAAAAGACACATTGCGAAATATCAAAGAGACTCGGGAGTTCGTGGTGAATGTCGTCTCCGAGTCCGTTGCCCCGCAAATGAATATCTGTTCCGCTGAGTTCCCTCCGGAAGTCGACGAATTCGAACGATCGCGTCTCACTCCCATCGCAAGCCGGCTGGTAAAACCCCCGCGAGTCGGAGAATCAATGGTCAACATGGAGTGCCGGCTTGTTCAGGTCGTCGAGATCAGCACGAAACCGCTCGGAGGCAGTCTCGTCATCGGCGAGGTTCTCTGCTTTCATGTGTCCGACGAAATATTCGACGACTACAAAATCGATCCAGATCGCTTGCGCGCCATCGGAAGAATGGCCGGGCCTACATACGCGCGCACGACCGACCGCTTCGACATGGACCGGCCCGCAGCAGAACGTTAACTTTTCACTATGGCTTCTCAACCAAGTAAGTGGATTTGGGAACCCGATCCCGCCGCCATTCCGCGCACCAATGTCTATCGCTTTATGCAGCGGCTCGGATTCAACGATCGAGAAGCCTTTCTGCATTATTCGACCGAACATCTCGCGGAATTTTGGGACGCCGCCGTGCGCGAATTGAATTTGCAGTGGTTCGAGCCTTATACCAAAGTGCTTGACGATTCCAACGGACCCGAATGGGCCAGGTGGTTCATTGGCGGCAAAATCAACATCGCGCACAATTGCCTCGACCGTCACGTCGCTCGTACAAATCCAGCGGTAATATGGGAAGCCGAAAACGGCTCATCGGGCAGCATCTCGTTTCAAGAACTCGAAGCACAGGTGAATCGCTTGGCAAATGCACTGGCGGAACTTGGCCTCAAGGCTGGCGACAGAGTTGCGTTATGCATGCCGATGTGCCCCGAAATCGTTACAGTTCTCTATGCCTGCTTTAAGATCGGGCCTCGTTGCCGTGCCAATCTTCGCAGGATTCGGCCTCAAGGCAATCGCCGACCGCCTCGCGGACTCCGGCGCAAAAATCGTGTTCACTGCCGATTATCTCGAACGCCGCGGAAAGCTTCTCCCTCTCAAATCGAAGATCGACGAAGCTCTTGAATCCGCGCCAGGCGTGAAGGTCACTGTTGTGCTTCGCTATCGAGGCGGCGAAATCCCGTGGTCTAACACTCGCGATCGTTGGTGGCACGATCTTCTTGATAAGCAATCCATCAATTACAACTGTCTTCCGCTGGACGCCGAATCAACCGCGCTCCTTCTCTACACTTCGGGAACAACCGGCAAGCCGAAGGGCGCGGTCCACACGCACGCAGGCACCCTTGCTCAGACAGCGAAAGAAGTCTACCTGGCTTTCGATCATCAACCAGACGATCGCTTCTTCTGGCTCACCGATATCGGTTGGATGATGGGCCCGTGGGCGATCATTGGAAACCATAACTTCGGTGGAACCATTTTCCTTTATGACGGCGCGCCCGACTTCCCTGAACCCGACCGCCTCTGGCAAATCGTCGAGCGCCATCGCATCACGACGCTTGGTATTTCGCCAACAGCCATACGGATTCTCATGCGGCACAGCCAGCCGGACCGTTGCAATCTCTCATCGCTGCGCCTGCTCGGGTCGACAGGCGAGCCGTGGGATGAAACTTCCTACCGCTGGTTCTTCGAGAACGTCGGCCGGAGCCGCTGTCCCATCATCAACATCTCCGGTGGGACCGAAATCGTGGGTTGCTTTCTTCTAGTGTTGCCCATCCAGCCTCTGAAACCATGCAGCTCTCGGTGGACCCTCGCCCGGCATGGCCGCTGAAGTTGTCGATGAAGCCGGATTGCCGGTTCGCGGCAAACACGGCTACCTCGTCTGCACGAAACCAGCTCCTTCCATGACAAAAGGTCTATGGAACGATCGCGAACGTTATCTCGAATGCTATTGGTCGCCATGGAAAGGATGGTGGAATCACGGCGATTGGGCGAGCGTCGACGAGGACGGCTGCTGGTTTCTCCACGGCCGAGCCGATGAATCGCTGAATGTCGCAGGCCGCAAGGTCGGCCCGGCGGAAGTCGAAGAGGCCCTGATCGAACATCCCGCCGTCGCGGAAGCCGCTGCAATCGGCATCCCCGACGAATTAACCGGCGAAGCCCTCGCTGTATTTTGCGTCCTGAAGCCCGGCCGCGAATATTCCGCTCAATTATCCAGCGAACTCTGCCAGCATCTAATCAAATCCTTGGGCCCCACTTTCAAACCCGCCTCCATCCGAGCCGTCCCCGAACTCCCCAAGACACAAAGCGGAAAAATCGTCCGCCGCGCCATCCGCCGAAAGTTTCTCGGCCAAGACCCCGGCGACATCTCAACCATCGAAAACCCTCGATCCCTCGAGTACTTTGCTTAGCGCAGGTACCCAAAATGCTCGTCCTCTGTGAAAAAATTCCGGGCGTTGCACTGCGGGCAAAAATACACAGCTGGCAAAAATCGCCGCCTAATCACTCTCCCTGTGTTCCTGAGGAGCAACGACGGATGCCCCGACCCGCACCTTACGCAAACATTTGACCAAGCCGTGAGATCCAGCCTGGGAAGATCGCCGAAGTAGAAGGCCCAGCCATACATGCTTGTACGCCAACGAAGCCGGCGGTCGAGCCATCGAAGGGCAAAAGTCAACACGCGAAGGAACCCTTCGTGACCGTTGCAGAAGAGCAAGAGCTTGCGCGGCGGCTTCGAGACGGCGTTGCGCCGATTGAGAAATGAAAGCGAAGTGCACAGCACACGCGTTCCCGCATGCTTCAGGCCCGTGCTCTCCGCAACTGTGCGCGAAATAGCCGAGGGATCGGAAAATTGATTGACATGACCGCCGCCGCGTGCCAACCACCGATACACGCGATCTGTAAATGTTGAAGCATCAGGTACCGCAATGTATAAAAATCCACGCTCTGCCAAAACACGAGCAATCTCGCGTAAGCTCTCGGGTAAATTGTCAAAATGCTCCAGGCTGTGGTTCAAAATGAGGGCTTGAAACGACCGGCTCCTGAAAGGGAGTTGCGAAGCGCGGCACATCACAAAGTTGGCGTATCTCTTAGGCGGCGCCTCAAGGTCCGCTCCTATAACTGTCAGAGCATATTTTTCCGCGTTGAAGCTTCCGGAGCCGCTGCCGAGATCGAGTACACGCGATCCAGGGGCCAAAGTCGAGAGAATTTCGTGCATAGCCGAACAGTCACAAGATATGTCCCCGATTGCTACATTTCAATTGATGGTAACAACTTTGTGGATCGATCAATTCATCCGCGACGGTTACGCGCAATTCAATCAATTGGTCCCGCAAACACTCGTCAAAACGGCCCACGATCGGATCTTGCGCGACGTGCAACAAAACTACGACGCAAGTAGGTTGGTCGAATACAACAACCAGTCCTGGTGCCCCGGCCTGCGCGGCTCGCCAGAAATTCTCAGTCTGTTCAATAACGACCATGTTCAATCCGTCGTCAACAAGGCCCTCGGTAAAAATCGGCTTCAGCATGACCATGGCCAAATCGCCATCCGCAAGGCGCATAACTCGGACCGGCCCTACGAGCCCGTACCCCACATCGACGGCATACCCACTCCGCACAATGGCTTAAAAGGAACGGAGATCCAGAACTTTACCGCGCTTGTTGGCATCTTCCTCACCGAAGTGAAAACGACTTTCACCGGCAACTTCACTGTTTGGCCCTGCTCACACTTCGTCCTCGAAAAGCATTTTCGCGAACGAGGCAAGGCAGCGCTTGGCGAAGGAATGCCCTCCATTCCGCTCGGTGAACCCGTGCAATTACTCGCAAAGCCCGGCGACCTTGTTCTCTGTCACTACGAACTGGCACATTCCGCCGTGCCCAACATTTCAGACGACGATCGCATCGCAATCTTTTTCCGCCTGTGGTTCAAGGAAATCGCCCCGCCGGAAGCCAAAGAACAGCGCTGGCACAACCTCACGCACATTTGGTACGGCTGGCCCAATGAGCTTGTCGTTGACATTCCACAACACAGATCTATACTGTAGTTATTCGACAACATAAGTTGGGCTCACATGAACTGGGATGACCTCAGATTACGGATTCGGGCGCTATTTCGAAAACAACGTGTCGAATCGGAGTTAGAGGACGAGATCCGCTCTCATATCGAGTTGCAGACGCGGAAGTACGTCGAGGGTGGTATGAGCGCCGATCAGGCCCGGCAACGTGCCCGGCTTGATTTTGGACACCTGGAAACCGCCAAGGAAGAGTGCCGCGACGCGCGCCGTGTCACAGCGTTTGCAAATCTCCTTCAGGACCTCCAATACGCCGCCCGCATTTTCAGACGAGCGCCAGGGTTCACGGGGCTCATAGTCCTCATGTTGGCTCTCGCAATTGGGGCAAATGTCGCAATTTTCAGCGTCATGAACGCGGTTCTCCTCAGACTGCTTCCTGTAAAAGACCCTGGATCGCTGTTTCGAACCGTCAGAGCTAGCGGCAACGCCGGTGATCTTGGCGTCGGTTCTTCATACAAGGTCTTTCAGCAAACCCGAGACAGGACTCGTCAACTGGCCGACCTGATGGCGTACCAGGCGACGGAAGAGCGTCCGGTTTCCACGGACCACTCAGGTCGCGAGCGGCTCATGCAACAAACCGTATCGGGAAATTACTTCCAAGTTCTTGGCGTGCGGCCAGTCTTTGGGCGGCTGATTTCTCCCACGGACGATCGCAAACCCGGTCAACATCCAGTCGCAGTCATCAGTTACCGGCTGTGGAAACGCAAGTTCGACAAAAGTCCGAACGCTATCGGCAGTAAGCTCGATTTTGGCGATCAAATCTTCAACGTAATCGGTGTTGCCCCTCCTGAATTTTTTGGCGTAGAAGTTGGAAAGGTAGTGGACGTTTGGACGCCGATCGCGATGGCTCCGCTGGAAAACCTCCGGAACGACCACATGTTCTGGCTCCAAACTATAGGTCGATTACATCGCGGTGTAACGATCGCCCAAGCCGCAGCCCCCGCGCAAGCCGTGGTGAACGAAGTCATGCTCGAAGATGTTCGCCAGCACGCGCCTCCCGGCACGCCGAAGCAGGTGATCGATCGATTTCTCGCTGGGATGAGGATCAAGGGAGTACCGGCGGGAGGCGGCATTTCGTACCTGCGCAACCAGTACCAAAAACCGCTGCAAATCATGATCGCCGTGGTGGCTCTGGTGCTGATCATCGCCTGCACTAATGTCGCCAACCTGCTGATCGCGAAGGGCAGCGCGAGACAACAGGAAATAGCCATCCGGCTTTCGCTCGGCGCTGGACGGAGGCGGGTTCTGCAACAACTGATCACAGAGAGCTTTATCCTCGCCGTGATATCGGCCGGAGTTGGCTTGTTGCTAGCCCATTGGGCGACTCCATTGCTGGTCCGCCTCCTGACACCCTCGAGCGAGCCTGCTCAACTCGCGACCATGCTCGATATGCGCCTGCTCGTATTTACAGGCATTCTTGCGCTGCTGACAGTAGGAGTTTGCGGCGTGCTTCCGGCAGTCCGCTTGGCCGGAACGGACATGCATACAGCTCTGAAGAACGGCCCGCGGCTGACCGGAGGCAAGCACGGGCTGACAAGACAGGTTCTCGTAGCCTCGCAAATCGCGTTGTCACTCGTATTGGTGATTGGCGCCATCTTGTTTACACGCGCTCTGGTAAATCTTGTTTCATCCTATTTAGGATTTGACCCGGCAAGTGTTCTTGTCACCCGAATCACTTTCCGGCATCCGGGTGACGAGAAAACCCTCTTCCCAGCATGGAATGAATTGCTTCGCGGCGTTCGAGCGCTGCGTGGCGTCGAAGCGGCCAGCCTTTCTTCCGCCAGTCTCTTTTCAGGGGACCCGCCCCTCGCCGGAATTCGTACCAACACGGCCAAACCTCTTCCTTCAGACCCGACTGCCGGAGTCCTGTTCGTCTCGACTGGTTACTTCCAAACGCTGGGTATTCACTTCGCGGCGGGTCACGATTTCGAGCAGCGCGCCAACAATCCCGGCAGTTCAACACCCGCAATCGTGAACGAAGCGTTTGCCCGCAAATTCTTCGGAAGCGAGAACCCTCTGGGCCTTAAATTGACGAAGATGGCGAATGCTCCCGACTGGACGGAGATCGTAGGAATCGTAAGGGATGCCAAATTCAGCAGCCTTCGCGAATCGGCTCCTCCGATGGTTTACATCCCTTATGCTCGAATCGCCGAATGGATTATTCCGCAAGCACATCCAGGTCTCTCGATGTCCCTGCAGGTTCGAGGATACCAAGGCCTATCGTCGCTCGATAGCGACTTACGTCAGGAGGCCGGCTCCCAGTTTACAATCGGTAACATAACCCGGCAGCAGCAACTGATCGACGACACTCTGGTGCGCGAGCGGTTGCTTGCAAGTGTAGCCAGCCTATTCGGGGCACTATCGCTGTTCTTAGCCGCACTTGGTTTGTACGGAATCATGAGCTACGCGGTGGCGCAACGGCGTCAGGAACTCGGGATCAGAATGGCTTTGGGAGCCGGTCCGAGAGCAATACTGAGTCTAATGTTACGGGACTCAGCAACTGTTGTGACGGCAGGCACTTTATCCGGAATCCTGCTCGCGGCTTTCGCTTCCCGCTTGACCAAAGCGTTTCTTTACGGATTGGCACCCAATGATCCGGCAACGTTTGTCGCCGCTTCGCTCGTGTTGCTGACGGCTTCGCTAGTGGCGGGGCTCATTCCCTCATACAGAGCGTCAAAAATCGACCCAACGGTCGCCTTGCGCAACGAGTAAAGCCCTAACGATTTCCCCCAACCCCTTTACTATGCGACCACGGCTGCGCCTGGTATATCCAATTGCGAGTTGTGTAGTCGCTAGCGGTAATCAGAATCAGGATGGCCAACCATACCAATCCAGCCACGCAGAAGAGCCGCGTCAGATGCGTCGTATAGCGCACGCCCATGAAGACCCACGCGACCATTGACGCTTTGGTCACCGCAATCAGCAGCGCTACGACAATGTTCCATTCGCCCACATCAACGTACGACACCCAGGCCGTCGTTCCGGTCAATACGATCAGCGCGGCCCACACTGCGATCAGCGTTTTTACTTGAGGGACATGCGCGTGTGTGCTCTCTTCGTGTGTGTTCAATGTCGGTGTCCAATCAGATATAGCAGCGGGAACAGAAATATCCAGACGACGTCAACGAAGTGCCAGTACAGCCCAATCATTTCCACCGGCGCGAAGTAGTCGGCGTTGAATACGTTTCGGATCGATTGCACAAGAAGGAACGTCAGCAGCCCCAGCCCCACAACCATGTGAAGCGCGTGCATGCCCGTCATCGCGAAGTATAGAAAGAAAAGAATCTGAACATGATGCACGAACTGCGGCTGGTCGTAATGAAAGTTGAAGCCCGGCACCAGGTGCTCAACCCACTTCGAGTGATATTCGAATCCCTTAATGACTAGGAATGCAGTGCCGAACATCATCGTGAGAAGCAAAAAAAGAATCAGATCTCTTCGCTTGCTAAGCTGCGCCGCCCGAACGGCAAGCACCATGGTTAAGCTGCTGCAAATCAGTACCGCTGTATTCGTTCCGCCCAGCACGACGTTCATGTACTCGCTGGTGCTTGCGAATGCTTCCGGGTACATCCCCCGGTAAATAGCGTAGCCCGCGAACATTCCGCCAAAAAACAGCACTTCCGTGATCAGGAATGTCCACATCCCCAGCGTGGACGCATCCATCTGCTGCTGTGGCGTGGCGAAATGGTGGCGAAGGTGAGTCGCTTCCGGGGAAGATTCCGTACCACCCACGGACACGATAGTTTCAGCCAACGGCTTCCTCCTCCGGCGCGCCGTAATCATAAGCTTCCTCGGTCACGACAGGCGTCTCTTCGAAATTGAATGTAGTCGGCGGCGAAGGAATCTTCCACTCCAACCCCGCAGCCCCCCACGGGTTATTGCCGGCTTTCTTTCCGTATTTTAGCGACCAGAGCAAATATATTAGCGGAATCAGGTACCCCACGCCCAAAATCGACGCGCCTGCTGTCGACATTACATTCAGCATCTGAAATTCAGGCGGGTACGCATGATATCGCCTGGGCATGCCCATATATCCCAGTATGAACTGCGGAAAGAACGTTAGGTTAAACCCGACGAACACGATGATCGCCGCGACTTTCGACCAGACCTCCGGATACAGCCGGCCTGTGATCTTCGGCCACCAGAAATGAATGCCACCCAGGAAAGCCATCACCATGCCGCCCACCATCACATAGTGGAAGTGCGCCACAATGAAGTACGTTCCATGCGTCGCTACGTCAGTGGCAAGCGATGCCAAAAAAAGCCCTGTCAGTCCGCCGATCGTAAACAGACCAATGAAGCCAAAAACGTAAAGCATCGGCGTGTCGAACGACACGGAGCCCTTGTACATCGTCGCGGTCCAATTAAACACCTTGATCGCGGATGGAACGGCAACCAGGAAACTCAAAAGCGAGAAGGCCAGACCCGTGTACATGCTTTCGCCGGTGACAAACATATGATGGCCCCATACGGCGAAACTAAGTACCGCAATCGCCATGCTCGAAAAAGCGACGAAGTTATAGCCGAACACCCGTTTCTGCGAGAAGCACGCGACAATTTCACTAATCACGCCCATGCCCGGCAAAATCATGATGTAAACCGCGGGATGCGAATAGAACCAGAACAGATGCTGAAACAGAATCGGGTCGCCGCCGATGTTCGGATCGAAAATTCCGACGTGAGCAATCCTCTCGAATGCGAGTAACAGCAGCACAATGGCCAGCACCGGCGTGCCGAGCACTTGAATAAGACCGGTCGCGTAGTTCGACCACACGAAGAGCGGCAGCCGGGACCAGGTCATCCCCGGCGCACGCATTTTGTGAACCGTCACGATGAAATTCAGACCCGTCAGAATCGACGAGAAGCCGGCCATGAATACGCCGAACGCTGCGGCCAGCACATAGGAATTCGAGTAAGTGCTGCTATAAGGCGTATAAAAGGTCCAGCCCGTATCGACGCCGCCGCGCAGCACCGCGAACATCGCAAAAATCGCGCCGGCGATATAGAGATACCAGCTCAGCAGATTGATTCTCGGAAACGCCAGATCTTTCGCGCCGATCATAATCGGTATTAAGAAGTTGGCAAGCGTGGCGGGGATGGACGGCACCAGGAAAAAAAACACCATGATGATGCCATGCATCGAAAACAAGCGGTTGTATGTTTCCGCGGAAAAAATGCCCTCAGGCTCCAAGAGGTTGATGCGAAATGCCACCGCGAACGACCCGCCGACGAAGAACATCAGCGTGATCGAAATCAGATACAACATCGCGATGCGTTTGTGATCTGTCGTGAAGAGCCAGCTCTTCCAGCCATGCGCAACGTTGAGGTAATTGACGTCCTCCCCTACATGTTCCGGTGTTTCATGCGCGAGCGTTGACATAACCTGCAATCTTCCTTATTATTGCTGCGACGGGGCGGGATTGGCCCGCGGAGCCTGGTTTGTCCGAGGGGTGGGTGTACGAGGAGCGGGGGCTGCACCCGGAGCAGTTGGCGCTATCACGATCGGCGGCTGCTGCGACCCTTGCTGCGATGCCGGCACCGCCGGCGAAAGCGATTTGATGTAGGCGATCAACGCAATTACGTCTGCCTCGCTCAACTGTCCCTTGAAATCCGGCATAATGTTGTCCCGAAATCCCGCGGCGATCTTCGCGTTGGGATCCAGAATCGATTCACGAATATACGCATCGTCGGCGATCACCGTCCGTCCGTCATCCAGCAATACTGGTTTATTGTAAAGCCCCCGCAGCACCGGGCACCGGCCTTGTTGATCCATGAGATGGCACGTCGAGCACCCGTGTTGCGCGAACAACGCCTCCCCTTGCTGAGCCAAGGTCCCAGCCGAGCCGCCGGCCGTCCAGTTGGCGTACGCGCGCTGATCGAGAACATACACCCAGCCGCCCATTGACGCATGCCCGTTCCCGCAGTATTCCGTGCAGAACAGATGATATTTGCCCGGTTTCGTAGCCGTAAACCAAACAGTATCGTAATGTCCCGGCACTACGTCATGACGGACGCGGAATGCCGGTATCGATAAGCTGTGGATCACGTCTTCCGATGCCATCGTCAACTTCACCGGCTGCCCAACCGGCACGTGCAGTTCGTCGATTTCTCTACCGCCCTCAGGATATTGAAACTTCCACATCCATTGCTTGCCCGTGACAAAAATCTCGATCGCGTCTTTGGGCGGCTGCTGTGCCGCGAAATACAGTTGCGCCCCCCAGCCGAACATGATCAGCATCACGAGAAACGGAAGAATCGACCATGTCAGCTCTAATCCTGTGGAACCATGAATCTGTATCGCACGTACGCCTGGCCGGCGCCGGTACTTGTAGGCGAACCAAATGATGCACGCAAAAATCAGCAGCGTCATCACCGCCGACACGATCACTTCGAACCAATACAATTGGTCGATCTGACTCGCTTGCGCCGATGCCGCCGGCGGAAACAACTCGATCTGTGCCAGAACGAGGTTAGCCCACATGCTGTTCTTCCTTCGTTCTCTTATTGCTGTCGCTTCGCGTCAAGATGAAAATTAACCCGGCCAAAAGCACGACTGTGAGACCCCCGGCGATCTTCAACACGTTTTCGATGACGAGCGTATATTTGGCTTGATATGGGTCGTAATGAAAGCAGTACAGCAGCACATAATCGACCGGAGAGCCGATTTTATGGTGCGAGGCTTCAACCAGCGCCATTCTCAGATCGGCCGGCGCGTATTGTATCCCGTAAAAATATCGCGAAAGCTTTCCTTCGGGCGTCGCAACCATGATGCCGCCCGCGTGAACGAACTGCCGGCTTCGCTCATCCCATCGGTATCGAAATCCCGCCGCGTCCGCCAGACGCGATATCGAATCCTGGCTGCCCGTCAGAAAATGCCATCCGGAATCAAACCCGGCCCGTTTGAATTCCTTGGCGTACTCCGCCTTCTTTTCCGTCGCCGTCGCGGCAGTGTCCGCCGGATCGAAACTTGCCACCACCACGTTGTAATCTCGTCCCGGCTCTAAAGGTATGCGGCTTAAACTGCTCACCGTCTCGTGAAGGCTCATGGGACATAAACTCGGGCACTTGAAATACACCAGCTCTAGCACCACGGGCTTGTCGCCGAAATATGTGCGAAGCGGAACCGTCTTGCCGCTCTCATCGTGAAAAACCAAATCGAGCGGGAGTTGAGAATTTAACTTCTGCTCGAGCTTGACACCCTTAGTGATCGTCGGAGCAGGGTATTGTGCGTACAGGAGCGAGGCTCCAGCCAGCAACATCCATGCGACGACGCCTTTACTTCTGCGCATGCTTGTGAATCTCTCCCTGAATGGGGGCCCTACGATACGGAGCCGGCATCTCGCTCAGGCTCTTCGCAAAATCCCGGCCTTCGCCCCCCGGCGTATCAATCCCTTCGGGCGACCCGGGACGGATGGGAAGTCGCGCCACAACCGCGTCCATCGCGCGATCAATGGGAACGTGTACATGGCCCTCCGCATCCTTTCCAAAACTGTTCAGAATCTGGTCTTCATGCGCACGCAGGTCCGGCAATTCTTCCCACGGATGCGGCTGCAACTGCGGAGTGGGCGGCACCACTCGCGAGGGAGCAACCGCGCTCGGCAATTCGCCTTGAGGGTTCCTGTCCGTTAAATATTTCTGCACGCCCACGGTCAGCGCAAAAACGACGACGAGCATGAGCGCGATCGTCGCCAAAGATCCAATAATCAGGCCCGGCCGCGCGTCCACGCCTTCGAACGTGGTGCCGCCGTGTCCCACGTGAGGCTCCGACTGCGGGTGAGCAGTCGGACCGTGTCCGGAATGAGGCGCCGGTTTATACTCTTGGCTCATGCGGCTGCCTCCGAAACCGGCGGAGCGATGCGCGCGTCCTGCAGCGGCAGTAATGGCCGCCGCCGCAATTGACGCAAATAAGCATAGATCCATACGCCGCCGATTCCGATAAATGCGGCAAAGTCGGTCCAATAGATTGCGAATCCGTCCCTGCGGTAAGTCGGTTCCACAATCCAGAACATATCAATGACACGCGCGCACAATATAAAGATCGCTACGCGTACCAAGCGAATCGGATTACGCTTGCGTTCTTGCGACAAAAGCAGGCAAAACGGCAGAGCAAACATCGAGATCGCGGTTGCAGCCGCGAAATATTTCCAGAAGCCGTGCACGCGCACCAAATACCATTGCAGCTCCTGCGGCAGGTTTGCAGGCCACACGATGATGAGCTGGGAAGCCGACAGATAGGCCCAGAAAATGACAAACGCGAACATCATGTTGCCAAGATCGTGCAACACTTTCGAGTTCACACGCCCCTGAAATCGATCTCTTCCGGACGCGAAAACCAATACGATGATCGACATGGCGATTCCCTGCAATACATCACCTATCAGGATCATCGCGCCATACACGGTCGAGAAGAACTGAACGTCCGCCGACAATATCCAATCGATGTAGGCGAACGACGCGGTTAATGTAAAAACCAGAACGCCCGGAGCGCTGAAGGCGCGCATACGCTCTCTCAGAGTCGGATCGCCAGTCTCATCCTGCTTGTCCGCCATGCGGTTGACACGAAATCCCCAGAACAACCAAACCGCAAAGTAGAGGATCGTCCGTCCCACGAAAAACGGAATGTTCAAATAGCCTTGCTTGTGCCGCAGTACCGCCTCTTTCGCCAGCTCCTCCGGACGGGCCCACGGATAAACCTGCTGCAGTCCCAGCAGAAGCACAGGCAGCAGCAGTATCCCGACCAGCGGCAATGTGCGCATCTGCGCCTCGAGCAGCCGCCTGATGGTGACGCCCCACCGCCCACCGACCGTGTGGTGCATCAGCAGAACGCCCAAGCCACCAATGGCAAACCCCGCCCAGTACGTGAATCCAAACAGGTAGGACTGAAAGAACACCGTTCGATAGGCAAAGAATCCAGCGACGCAGAGCAAGAGCCCGAGCACGCCAACCACGCCCGCCATTCGCTCGATGCGTAGCGCTCGCTCTCCCAATCGTTCCAGGGGCACCGGAATGCTGCTGACGGCGTGCCGGCGATCGCTCACTGTTGCCCTCCCACAGGACTGCCACCTGTCGCGCCACCTAGCTGGCGCGCCAACTGCGGCGGGGCATTCTGACTCAGTTGCAGCGCCCGGATGTAGGCGGTAATCCGCCACCGGTCGTCTATGGGGACGCGCGAAGCATAGCTGAACATCGCGCCATATCCATTCGTTATCACGTCGAAGAAATGTCCAACCGGCGCGTTCACCAAACGCGGATCGTGATAGGTCGGCGGCGGCTGCAGTCCGCGCAGGACGATCATGCCGTGGCCATCGCCCAGCCGGCCGTGACACGGCGCGCAGTAAATATCGAATCGTTGTTGGCCTCGCGCCAAGTCTGCCCGCGTAATCTGTATTGGAAAATAATCGATGTCTTTCCCATTCTCTTTTCCTGTATACCGCGCCTGATCGAGGTGCAACTGCCCTCGCGCCACCGTATCCGCAATAGCGGGCCTCTCCGAGCGGCCATCATCGAAAAACGGAGTCGCCGCCAACGGCTTATAGCGCGGCTGATTATGCATATCCTGACGGCAACTGAGGGTTAATAGCGCGAATAGCAACACCGGCACCAGCCACGCTTTCTCACGCCGGAACAATCGACACCTCGCTTCCGCCAATCTCCTTCAAATACTCCAGCGTCTCGGCCGTGTGAAACTTCGGATCGGACGATTCAATGCACAGAAAGAACCCATCGAGCGACGCTCGCGCAAATTGGGGCACATTGAAAACCGGATGATAGGGCTGCGGTAATCCATTCATCGCCAGCATGCTCACCAGAGCCGTCAGCGCCGACAGCAAAATCATGCACTCGAACGTAATCGGAATATAGGCCGGCCAGCTATCGAGCGGCCGACCGCCGACGTTATGCGGGTAAGCTATGACGGTAATCCAGTAGAGCAGCGAAAAACCGCCGGTACATCCACAGATGCCACCGATAAGAACCGCCAGCGCAACCTTATTCTTCCTGAATCCCACCGCCTCCGCCAAGCCATCGACGGGCATCGGAGCGTAGGCGTCCATGCGCCGGTAGCCGTCCGCATAAGCGCGCTCAGCGGCATCAATCAAATCCTCCGGCGTCTCGAATTCCGCCATCACACCATGAACGCCCGCCAGTTCCTTGAGGTTTAGCTCATCGCTCATAAGCAGGCTCCATTTCCTTTTCGTGATGCACCACCTCGCGCACCTCGAAAATCGAGATTGACGGAAGCAGCCGCACGAACAAGAAGATCAGAAGCAAGAAGAACCCAAGTGTGCCGGTATATGTCGCCCAATCCCACTTGGTCGGTATGTAAATACCCCACGACGATGGCAGAAAATCGCGATGCAGGCTCGTCACAACGATGACAAACCGTTCGAGCCACATGCCGCAGTTCACAATGATCGAGATGATCCAGACTGCTACCACGCTCAGCCGGACCTTCCGGATCCACAGCAACTGTGGAATAGCGATATTACACAGAATCAATAGCGCGTACGTAAAGCCGTATGGCCCCGTCATCCGGTTCCAATACATGAAGCTCTCGTATTTGTCGCCGCTGTACCACGAGAAAAACGCTTCCATCGAATACCCGTAGGCAACAATCAGCCCGGTGCCGAGCATCAGCTTCGCGCACGCCTCGATGTGGCGCATCGTGATCAGGTCCTGCATCTTGTACCAGGAACGCAGCGGAATGATCAATGTCAGCACCATTGCAAACCCGGAATAGATTGCGCCGGCCACGAAGTATGGCGGGAAAATTGTCGTGTGCCATCCGGGAATGATGCTGATAGCAAAATCGAAGCTCACGATGGTGTGCACCGAAAGCACCAGCGGCGTCGCGAGACCAGCCAGCAGCAAGTACGCTTTCTGATATCGGTGCCAATGGATCGCCGAGTTCCGCCAGCCTAGCGCCAGAACGCCATACACGCGCTGCACCCACAGCTTGGGCGCGCGATCGCGCATGCTCGCAAGATCGGGAATCAGCCCGACATACCAAAACACCAGCGACACGGTCCCGTACGTTGAAACTGCGAAAACGTCCCACTCAAGCGGACTTCTCGGCTGCGGCCACATCCACATCGAATTGGGATATGGAAACAACCAGTAAGCCAGCCATGGCCGCCCCAGGTGCAGGATCGGAAACATGCCGGCGCAGGCGACCGCGAACAGCGTCATCGCTTCCGAAAACCGGTTAATCGATGTGCGCCAATCCTGCTTCAGCAGAAACAGAATTGCTGAAATCAAGGTCCCGGCGTGGCCGATTCCGATCCACCAAACAAAGTTGATGATGGCGAATCCCCAGCCAATAGGAATGTTCACGCCCCAGATGCCAACGCCTCGCAAGAACAGAACGGAGACCGCCAACATTAGCAGGTTTACAAAGCAAAACGAAATGAAGGCGCCTATCAGCCACTTCTTCGGAGCCTTCTTCCAGGGCAGATACACGACACCCGCAATGCGGTCCGTGACGGAAACGTAATCGTGCCCCGGCGCGAGAACTGAATCTGGTCCAGGATCGACGACCTGGATGTCCTTCTCGAGTAGTTCTTCCTCAGGATTCTTGGCTGCCACGCGGTCCTCTTAGCGCTTCATTGCGATTCCGAACATAACCGAGATGCTTGGTGCGCGGCCGTGTGTTCAATTCGTCCAACAACCCATAAACCCTCGGAAGTGCCTGCAACTTAGCTACCTTGCTGTTCTTGTCGTTCAGGTCACCGAACGTAATCGCTTGTGTCGGGCACACCTGCTGGCAAGCAGTCAGAATCTCGCCATCGCGTACGCTGCGCCCTTCCTTATCAGTCTTAATTTTGGCTTCCTGGATCCGCTGCACGCAATAAGAGCATTTTTCCATCACGCCGCGGCTGCGGACCGTCACGTCTGGATTTCGCACCCCGTACAGGCTCGGCGTCTGCCAATCCGAATACAGATAAAAGTTGAACCGGCGCACTTTATACGGACAGTTGTTCGAGCAATAACGCGTCCCGACACAGCGGTTGTAGACCATTTCGTTCAATCCTTCGTTGCTGTGAACCGTCGCAGCCACAGGACAGACGACTTCGCATGGCGCATCTTCGCACTGCATGCACGGAATAGGTTGGTTGTACATCTCTGGCGCGTCCAGATTCCCTGAATAGTAACGATCCACACGAATCCAGTGCATGTGCCGCCCGCGCGCCACCTGGTCCTTGCCGACCACTGCGATGTTGTTCTCCGCCTGGCAGGCGATGATGCACGCGCTGCACCCCGTGCAGATATTCAAGTCAATCGCCATCCCCCACTTGTACCCGGTGTAATGGAATTCGTAAGGATATAGTGTCTCGCCTGAAGGCAGCGGCTTTTCGTACATTGTCGGGAAATCGGGATGCTGCCGGAATTCCGCCAAATCGGTCGCGTGAACCGGCTCGCGCCCTGCCATCGTTTGCGTCTCTTGAATATTCGCCAGCCGGTAATGCTCGCCCGTCTTCGCAATCGTTCCGCTCGCAACCCACGGCGCGTTCGCCGTCTGAATCGCGTACGCGTTGTAGCCGATCTTGTTCCCGACCCTTCCCGACGCCTCGCGCCCGTATCCGAAATGCACCGTGACGGAATCTTGCGCGTGACCCGGCAGTATCCAAGCCGGGCCTACGGTGCTTCTTCCCTCGACCGTCACACGCAGCATGTCTCCAATCGTCACATGCATGTCGGCGGCGGCCTTGGGACTGATGTGCACCACGTTGTCCCAGGTCATTTTGCTCTGAGGCTTCGGCAGTTCCTGCAGCCATCCGTTATTCGAGTAGGTGCCATCGCCAATCGTGGGATCGGGCCGAAACACCACCTCAAGGCCCGTGACTTCCGCCGTTTCAAGCGGCGGCAGCGTCCCCGCGCCGCTCACGTTGATTTGCCCAACCGTCGTGCCGGCTATCCAACCGTCGTGCAGCGACTGCTGCCATAGCGCATCGAAATCGCCGGTCTTGTACTGACTCCGCCAGTAATCTTTGACAATGTCGTGCGAAGGTTGATCGGGCTTACCCAGCAGAATAGTGAGAATCTCATGGGCCGACTTGCCGCCGTAGAGGGGCTCAATCAGCGGCTGTTGAATCGTTGTCGTGCCGTCGAACGCGCGGGAATCCGACCATGTTTCGAGATAATGCGCTTCCGGAACGTGCCATTGACAAAATCGCGAGGTCTCATCGTAGAATTGACCGAGCCGCACGACGAAGCTCGCCTTTCGTATCGCATCCTCAAACTTAAGGCTCGCCGGCGCCGTATACACCGGGTTGTGACCAAGAATCACCAGCGTGTCGACGTGACCATTATTCAGATCGCTGGTCAACTCCTCGAGTGAATGCGTGTTCGCGGGCTCCACTCCTTCGAGCACCCGCACAGTCTTCCCCACGTTCCCCAGCGCCACGTTCATCGCATAGGCAGCAACATGCACGCTCTCTGGCTGGAACTCGCCCGGTAAAACCACGCACCTTCCCTTCGCGTTAGTCAGGTCTTGAGCGACAGCGTTCAGCCACTCGGGCGCGGCGCCCGAAACGTCCGGCACTCCCGCCACTCCGCAAGCTTTGGCCAGTTGATACGCGATGCCAGACACCGCGCTGCTCTTTACGGAAAAATGATGATCGGCCAACGATCCGCTCACCGATGGCGACGATTCAATCGCGTACAGCCGGCAGGGTGTTGCGCCGTTGTCCACCGCGCGCCCCTTGGCGAACTGCCGCGCATAGGCGAGCGCCGCCGGACCGGTATTTAGAAAATCGCTCTCAAGACTTACGATCACTTCAGCCTGCGTCAGGTCGTAAGCAACCAGTGCTCCGCGCCCCGCGATCTTCTTCGCCGTGTTCGCAACCGCCGGATTCACGCTGGGCTCGTGAACATACCACTTCGCCGCCGGCCACTGCCCCATGATCGCGTTCATCTGACTGATCAACGTCGGCGAGGTCGTTACCCCAGTCAAAATGGCCAGCCCTTCGCCCTTTTTTGTAGTCAGATCCTGCGCGCGCGAGATGAATGCGCCCAGAAATTCGCTCCAAGTGCTCAGGCGACCCGCCTTCAACACCGCTTGCGACCGGTCGGGATCATACACATTCAGAACTGAGGCTTGTTCAAAGATGCCAGTCGCTCCCAGACTAGCCGGATGATCCGCATTCCCTTCGATTTTCGTCGGCCGGTTAAGATGGCTTTCTACCAACAGCCCGCGAGCGTATCCGGCGACCGGCATAGCCGTTGCATAAAACAGCGGAAGTCCGGGAATCACGTTTTCGGGCTGCCGCACATACGGAACAATCAATTCCTTCGGCTGCTTCGTGCAGGCGGCCGCGCCAGCCATCGCTAGCGACGCCGCCATCACCTTCAGCAAATTGCGCCGGTCGATTCCTTGCGGAACTTGTCCCGAGAGCCCCGGAAACTCTTGCTCTATGTACTCTCGCAGTTCATCGCTTTCCGCGGCTTCGTCGAGCGTCCGCCAGAACGCCGGACCTCGCCCGGCCGCCAGCTTCTCTCGGAGCGCCTGAATGTCAACCGGCTTGCGGGCCGGCGGCTCGAGTAGCGACTCCAACGATACAAATCCTCCGGGCGTTCCGTGCCCATCGTGGGGTTTTGGGGAATTCGCGTCTTTCATCGATGGCAGGTCACGCAATCGGTCAAAGACTTAGCGTGATACTCCTTAACGAGTCGGGGACCCAGCTCGGCCTGATTCTCCGGATACACATAGTCGATATTGAAAACTTCGGATCGCGGCCGTATGTACTTCTCCGGCTGCCGGTGACAGTTGATGCACCAGTTCATGTTCAGCGTGTTGACCTTGTACATCAACGGCATCTCGTCCACTTGCCCGTGACAGGTTGAACATCCAATGCCTTTGTTGATATGGATGCTGTGATTGAAGTAGACGAAATCGGGAAGGTCGTGGACTCGCGTCCATTCAATCGATTGTCCACTCGCCCAGCTATCGCGAATCGGCTGCGTCAGCGAGGCGTTCGACCAGATTTGCGAATGGCACGTCATACAAGTCTCGGTTGCAGGCAGACCGGCATACGACGAGGTCTCGACGCTCGTGTGACAGTAGCGGCAGTCGATTCCATCGTCCTTGACGTGATGCTTATGACTAAACGGAATCGGCTGCGCCGGAGCCATCCGCACCGAAGTGTTCCACGGCCCACGATCCATGATGTAAGCAACGCCCAGTGTGCATCCCGCTAAAAGTACGACTGCTACGACGGAGACCTTGGCAATTGTGTTCGAGCTTGGCCTAAAAAGTTGTGCCATGACGGAGCAAACAACTTACGAACCACATTTTGTGACGCAAGACGCGATTATAACTCCAAGGCTTTCGATTTCACCACAACTGTCCCCCTATAATGATCGAAATGAAAGATTGTTGCGACCGTGCATGAAGCGAAAACGCGCCGCCCGCGTGGCGTGGCACAGCTTGTGGCTCCTGGGATTCTTTGCCATTGAGGGGCTGGCGAGCCAACCAATCGCATTTCCGCATGATACCCACATGAAGCTCGGCCTGGACTGCCTCGACTGTCATATCGGAGCCGACACTCGCGATGCCGCTGGAATTCCCTCCGTCCAAAAATGCATGCTGTGCCACGCCAAACTAGCGCGTGACAAGCCCGAAGTGAAGAAGGTCATCGAATACGCTAAAAAGAACGTGGAGATCCCTTGGGAGCGCGTATACGACTTTTCCCCCAATGCTCACGTGAAGTTCCGTCATGCGCCCCATTATCAGGCAGGCGTCAGATGCGCAACGTGCCACGGAGATTTGACAAAGGTAACAGTGGCCGAGCGCACTGTCACTCACAACATGGGTACCTGCCTGACGTGCCACAGGCAAAACCACGCCTCCGAGGATTGCGCCGCATGCCACTATTAAGCACAATGTGGGGCCGCCAGTCATGGCGGCGAGCCGGCTTTCTAGCCGGCTTCCACGTGCGCGCTCGACCAACAATATTCTTCCGGACTAGCCGCCAGACCCGCAGTCACTGGGTTCCTCTCGATGTATGCCCTGATTCGCTCAAATTCTCGCTCATTTCGAATCCAATGATCGAAGAATTCCTTCTGCCAGAACGGCGACCCGGTTCGGCCCAGCAGTCGGTTGGCTTCGCGCGCCGTGAAGCCCTTTACCGAATGCATGATCTTCGGCAGTTCCACGCAAGGCGTAATCAGCAGATGCACATGGTTGGGCATCACAACCCAGGCGTCGCAGCCGATAGTGGCTGAGAACTTGATCGCCATGATGCAGAGCTTCAACGACCATCCGCGCAATAGCAGGCCGCCGCAGCCACAGGGGACCTTGCGTGGCACGATCGATGACACGGTCCACGCAGACGAAGGCATAACCACTGCGCAGGCCCTGAGGTGGCACATAACGGTGAGGCGGAAGGCTCCCGTACAGCCGCCAGGTGAGGAAGAGGGCTTTGTCCTGCGGCGTCCAGTGTGGGAGACGGCCGTGATGATAGGACATCGAATCAAAAGTGTTTCGAGAGAGAGGAGATTCTCCGGCGAGGACAAAGCCGGCCCGGAGACCGGCTCGCCGCCACGACTGGCGGCCCCACATTGGCGGCATCAACATTAACCCATGGATCGCCGCAACTTCTTCAAAATCGCGTCTGCTGCTTCGGCCGGCATAGCCACGAGTTCCTGCGGCAAAAAAAGCGAAGCGCTCATCCCGCTGCTTGTTCCCGAGCACGAAATTGTACCGGGTCGCGAACAATGGCATCCTTCCATCTGCGCCGAATGCGGCGCGGGATGCGGCATCATCGTGCGCGTGATGGCAGGCGAGCGCATTGTCGAGCGCAAAATCGAGCAGGTTCGCGAGCGAATCGCCTGCATTAAAAAAATCGAAGGAAACCCTCTCGATCCGGTAAGCGGAGGCCGACTTTGCGCTCGCGGACACGCCGCTCTTCAGTCTCTGTACAATCCCGACCGCGTGCAAGACCCGATGCGCCGAACCGGACCGCGCGGAACGGCTGAGTTCGCGCCGGTCTCATGGGACGAAGCCACCTCCGCTGTGGCGGAACAACTCGCCAAGGTTCGATCGGCTGATCCAAGCAAGATTCTCTTCCTGACCCGACCGCAGTTGGGCACGCGGTCACTTACCATCCAACGCTTTCTCCAATCGCTCGGCGCTCCTCCCGCGCGTGCCTGTTCGCCCGCCCATCTCGCGCTCGAAAGAAAGGCAGCCAACCTCGTCTTCGGTTGGAGTGGCGTGCCCCTCTACGATCTCGGCCAGGCGCGTTATGCATTGGGCGTGGGAGCGGATTTCTTGGGCAGTTGGGCGTCGCCTGTTTACTACGCGCGCCAATTCGGCCATTTCCGTCAGGGACGCCCCGGCCTGCGTGGCACGCTCGTTCAGGCTGAATCGAGACTCTCGCTCACTGCTACGAGCGCCGACGAATGGCTCCCACTACGCCCCGGTTGCGAGCCTCATTTCCTTATCGCCATTCTGCGTTTGCTGCTCGACGAAAAGCTGGCACGCAATGGCGGCCAGTTGCCCGCGCCTGTAGCCGAGTCGGTCCTCGAGGCGGACTTGTCGGCCCTCATCCGCGCCTCGGGGATCGATGAAGGCCGTCTGCGCCGCCTCGCGCGCGCACTGGGCGAATCCGATGCACCGCTGGTCATTGCCGGAGCTTCCATCGTCCACACCAATTCGCTCGATGCTCTCGTCGCCAGCCATTACCTCAACCTGCTGCTCGGCAATATCGGAGCGCCCGGCGGCGTATTGCCCCCGAGTCCCGAGCCATCGGGCCTTCCGGAAACCGGCAACATTGTCGCGGCTTTGAATCAGGCCCGAATCCTACTGCTTGACGGCCAAAATCCCGTGTATACGCTGCCGCGAGCAAGCGGCGCGGCTAAGGCGCTTTCCAACCTTGAAATGATCGTAAGTTTCGGAGGCTTCGTTGACGATTCCGCCGCCCACGCCGACATGATTCTTCCTGATCACGATCCGCTCGAATCCGCCGCCGCACTCCTGCCTCCAGTTTCGCCGCGCCCCGCAATTGCAGTAGCTGCGCCGTTTGTGAAGCCCCTCTACAATAGCCGCCCTATTGAACAATCGCTCGTAGCTATCGCCCGCAGCATGAGTGTTGCCTTTGAACCGGTTACACCCGAGAATTTCATAAAACCGTTCCTGCCCGTCGATCGAACATTTGACGACATTGCGCGCGAGGGAGGACTGTGGCTCGATCAAAAACCCGAAACGGTACATCTCAAGCCGCGTGCCGAAAAACTCGCGTGGAACGATCCTGTCTTTGCCGGAGCGCCGGAGCAATTTCCGCTGCACTTTCAGCCCTATCTCTCGCTCCAGTATCACGACGGCCGGGCCGCGAATCTGCCATGGATGCAGGAGCTGCCCGATCCGGTTTCGAGTTCTATGTGGGGACTGCCGGTAGAAATCGATCCGCAAACAGCGGCGCGGCTGAAGGTGGCGACGGGCGATTGGGTACGTGTCGAATCGACAACCGGAAGTATCGAGGCGCCGGCCTATGTGCATCCGGCTGCGCTCCCCGGAGTGGTCAGCATGGCAATTGGCGAAGGCCACGCGCATTACGGACGATACGCGTCCGACCGCGGAGCCAATCCGCTTTCGATCCTTGCCGCAGTGGACGAGAACTCGACAGGCGCCGTCGCTCTCGGAGCCACACGCGTTCGGCTCGCGCGGTTAGAGCGAACACGGCCCGAGCTGATCCAATTTTCTCCGAGTGATCGCGAACAAGGACCTTGGGGGTACAGGTGAACGAACCGGACAAGACACAACACCGATGGGGAATGGCGATCGATTTAGACCGCTGCACCGGATGCCAGGCATGTGTCGCCGCCTGCCATGCCGAAAACAATCTGCCGCTCTCGAATCCAGAATCGGCAGCTATGGGGCGCGCTGTCCACTGGATCCGCGTGGATCGCTATTACGAAGGCGAATTCCCGAACATTCGCGTCAAGCACATGCCAGTGCTCTGCCAGCACTGCGACGAAGCGCCATGCGAGCCGGTTTGTCCCGTGTACGCCACCTACCACAATCCCGAAGGCCTCAACGTACAGGTCTATAACCGCTGCGTCGGAACACGCTATTGCGCCAACAACTGTCCTTACTCCGTGCGCTTCTTCAATTGGTTTGCCCCCGCCTGGCCCCCGCCGCTCGATCTGCAGCACAACCCCGATGTCTCCATTCGCATGGGCGGCGTGATGGAGAAATGCTCATTTTGCATTCAGCGCATCCACAGAGCGGAACTGAACGCACGGGAAGAACAGCGGCCGCTCGCGGACGGCGATGTGCAGCCGGCGTGCGTCCAATCGTGCCCGGCCGAAGCGATGGTATTCGGCGATTTGAACGACCCGCAAAGCCAGGTTTCCCGCATGGCCGAAAGCGGCCGCGCTACCCGTCTACTTGAAGAACTCGGGACCAAGCCGAAAGTGTTCTATCTCGAAAGGGCGAAGTAACGTGGCGGCCGCGCCCGAAATTATTCCTTACGAAGAAGTACGCCACGACTTGTGGCGGCCACTATCGGGCGCGAGCCGGAAGTACGTCACGGTGCTCTCGCTTTTGTCCGCCGTCGTTTTATGGGGCGCCTTCTGCTGGGGCTATCAGCTCTATCGCGGAATCGGCGTCGCGGGCATCCGGCGTCCGGTTTTTTGGGGATTCTACATTGTCAACTTTGTCTTCTGGATTGGCATCTCTCATGCCGGGACGCTGATTTCCGCGATTCTACGGCTGACTAACGCCGGCTGGCGCAAGCCCGTTACGCGAGCAGCCGAAGCCATCACCGTCTTCGCGCTCATCATCGGCGGCCTGTTCCCCATCATCCATTTAGGTCGCGCCTGGCTTTTCTACTGGCTGATTCCCTATCCCAACTCCCGCCTGCTCTGGCCGAACTTTCGCTCGCCTCTGCTTTGGGATTTGACCGCGATCACCACCTATCTCATCGGCAGCACGGTTTACTTGTTTCTGCCGCTCATTCCTGATATAGCGCAATTGTCTGAACACGCGACTGGCTGGCGCCGGAGTTTCTACCGCGCGCTTTCACTCGGCTGGACGGGCAGCGATCGCGAGTGGCACGCACTCGAACGCGCCATGAAGCTCATGGCTGCAACCATCTTGGCTGTTGCAATTTCGGTCCACACCGTCGTCTCGTGGGATTTCTCGATGGCCATCGCGCCCATGTGGCACAGCAGCATTTTCGGGCCTTATTTCGTCGTCGGCGCAATCTTCAGCGGAATCGCGGCGCTTCTCCTCGCCATGTCGATCATCCGAAAGACCATGCACTTGGAAAAATACCTGACGCCGCACCACTTTAACAATCTGGCCAAACTGCTGCTGCTGCTGAGCCTCCTGTGGCTGTATTTCAGCGTGGCCGAAAACCTGACCGTTTGGTACGGCAACGAACCTAGGGAAATGTACGTGTTCGGTGCGCGGATCCGTGGCAATTTCTCGTCCTACTTCTGGATCATGGTTTTCTGTAATTTTGTCGTTCCGTTCGTGCTGCTGGGAATTCGCCGCTTGCGCTCGATTCGAACAGCAACCATCGCAGCCGTGACAGTCCTCACCGGCATGTGGCTCGAACGCTACCTCATTGTTGTTCCCACCCTAAGCATGCCGCGGCTCGCTTCCGCCTGGGGCCGGTATTCGCCAACCTGGGTGGAAATTTCGATCACCGTCGCAACCTTTGCCTTTATGGCTGTTCTATATCTGGGCTTTTCGAAGCTCTTTCCCATCGTCTCCGTTTGGGAGTTCGAGCCCCATCCAACGACAGAGATCTAGTAGGCCGCCATGTATCTTCGCGCCGATTTCATCGAAAGAACATCAACCGCTCAGGCCATTCGCGAGTTAACGGCGAAGGGATTCGGCGCCGGCGACATCGACGTGTTTTCGGACGAGCCCATCGAATTTCCGCGCGGCCTGTTGGACCGCCCCAGCCACATGTCTTTCGCCGCTGTGACTGGCGCAGTTGTTTTCTGCCTTCTCACCATTGCTTTCGTCTATTTCACACAGCACAACTATCCACTTATGACCGGAGGGATGCCGCTGTTTTCGTTCTGGGCCGCTGGCGTCGTGTTTTTTGAACTGACGATGTTCGGTGCCATTGTGACTACGCTCGCCTGGTTCCTCAAGGAGAGCAGGCTGCCGCGCTTCACCCGCCATGCGCCCGTGCCCGCAGTCGAGCCAGGCGTAATTTGTCTGCGAGTCCGCTGCCTTCCCGAGCAGTCCGACGAGGTCAGTCGCTATCTGCAGCGCGCCGGAGCCAACAATGTCACGCGCATCGGAGATCCGGAATGAGCCGCAAATGGATACTTCTGATTGCCCTTGCCGGTAGTTCTTCCGCGCCGGCCGCAGACATCAAAGCGCCTCCCTGGGAAACGCCGCCCTTGGTCATCGGACGCGACCTCTTTCGCGAAAACTGCGCCGTCTGCCACGATATCAATAAGGATCAACAACATACCAGGAAACTTGGGCCGAGCCTGTACCACCTCTTTAAGAATGAAAAGCTCCCTCTCAGTCACGGAAGGCCGAGCCGGCAATACGTAGCCATCCGGGTCAAATTCGGAGGCCCAATTATGCCCGCTTTCTCGAAACGATTGACTAACTCGGAAATCGATATCCTGATCGATTACATCGCCTCAAAGTAGTGACGCAGGCGACCGCGTGGCTCACACGCACTGCGTTCCGGTTTCCGTGAGAACTGTCTGGTCCAGGCGGTTGGCTTCGTGAATCTTTACCGCACTCTCAATCACTTGTACCGCCATGTCTTCTCCACCGGCGGCATTCACCATCAAATCGAAAAGATAACGGTCCGGCCAGCACTTCCCGTGGTAATGCTTGATAAACGCGGCGCGTTCTCGATCTATTGTCTCGATCAGGTTCATTGCCTCCTGCGAGCTCTTCCCCTGTGCTCGCAAGCGCCGCATCTTATCCGTCCTCGTCGAATACACAAATACGTGAAATGCATTCGGCACATCTTGTAGAAAATAAGCCGAACCACGGCCCACGATCACGCAATTGCCCTTCGATGCCGCCTGCCTTACCAGTTTCTGCGTCACTTGAATCAGAGTGTCCGAGTCCACTACTTCGAGCAGTGGTTCCGCATTCAGGCTACCTTCGAACCCTCCCCGTATGAACGACTTCAGGAGGCGATAGTAAAGCGAATCCCTACGTTCTTCCCGTCTCTCCACCGCCGAGCGTTCGCATCTGGCGTGTTTAGCGATCTCGCAAGTTAGATTCTGGTCCCAGAGTGCCCACCCACGCTCGGCCGCCAGCTTCTCGGCAATCGCGGAGCCGCCGCTGCCATATTCGCGATCAATCGTAATTACCTTAGTCATGCACGCCTCCTGGCCCTGTACATGCAAGGCCTCTCTTTAGCTCAAGCCTACTGCAATTTGCTGTCCTCGGCGGAGGGGATGGTACCGTAAAACCGGGCCCCGCGCCGCAAATCTGGCTCGAGAAGTAAGTGGCGTTTCGTAAGGGTTTGTTTCCTCCCTCACCAAACAGCCGGATCTCTGCGGCGTCCAACCTTGTAGCGGAGTTTTCCCCGCTATACTGAAAAGTAGCGTTACACCCCTCATGACCAGTCGCTTTAAATGGACCGTTGTCGGTTCCTCCACCTTTCTTGTTGTTCTGCTCCTTGTGGGCGCACTCAACGGCCGAGCCGTTTCCGCCGTTTCCTCGGACGATGTCTACGGGCATCTCAAGGTCTACTCCGAAGTGCTTCAACGCATTAAGCTTGAATACGTTGAAGAACCCGATATGAAGAGCGTCACCGTGGGCGCCATCAACGGTCTTCTTGAATCCGTCGACCCCTTCGCCAGTTATTTAAATCCCGACCAGTACAGGCAGTACGAAAAGATGTCCGATCAGAAGCAGGCCGATGTCGGGCTCGTCCTGGCGAAACGCTTCGGATATGTCGCGATTGTCGATTCTGTCCCGGGCTCTCCCGCTGCCAAGGCTAATTTGTCTACTGGCGACTTGCTCGACAGCATCAAAGGCGTCGCCACGCGCGACATGCCGCTCGCTTACGCCGAACAGCTATTGCGCGGCGAACCGGGTTCGACGATCGAAATCACCGTGCTTCGAGCGAAGAATCCGGAGCCGGTGAAGCTCACCCTGACGCGGGCCGCGGTTCAATACCCGGCGGTAACCGCAAAGCTTATGCCCGAGGGCGTGGGTGATGTCCAGGTAGAGACGCTCGAGGGCAATGCCGTCACCGAGGTCAGAACAAAAGTCGAAGGCTTGAAGAAGCAAGGCGCAAAATATATTGTGCTCGATCTGCGCCATTGTTCGACCGGCAATCAGGAGAACGGCATCGCTTTGGCGAATCTCTTCATCGACAAAGGCGAAATTGCCGCCCTGCAAGGCCAACGCGTTGCGCGAAAGGAATTCGATGCCAAAGCAGGCGACCAGGTATGGTCCGGACCTTTGGTGATCACGACAAACCGGTCAACGGCCGGCGGAGCCGAAGTAGCGGCGGCCGCGCTGCTCGACAACAAGCGCGCTCAAGTCGTCGGTGAAAGGACATACGGTGATGCAGGCGTCCGCCGCGTGGTGCAAATGGACGATGGCGCGGCTGTGATTCTCTCGGTCGCTAAATATTATTCGCCGTCGGGCAAAGCCATTCAGGATACCGGCGTGGTTCCCACCGTGCAGGTCGCCGAGGCGGATACGAGCCCCGATTACGACGACAACGGCAACCCGATTCCCGGCAGCGCCCCGAAGAACGTTGAAGACAACATCATGAAAAACGCTATTCAGCTGGTCACCGGGAAAACCACGGTGGCCCAATTGAATAGTGGTCTGCCGCCTGTCGAGACCGGAGCTCACGGCGAGGCTCCGATATTGCAGAAAAACAACGTTTCTGAGCCGCAGTAAACGATTTCCTATGCCTCTCTACGAATACCAATGTGATCAATGCGGCGACGTATTCGAAGTGATGCAGAAGTTTTCAGACGAGCCGCTGCAGATACACGAAAAATGCGGCGGCGGCCCGGTGCGCCGCCTGCTCTCCGCTCCCGCGCTTCAATTTAAGGGCAGCGGCTGGTACATCACCGATTACGCGAGGGGCGGCGGCTCCGCCCCAAACGGCAAGCCGGACGCAGCAGCGCCCGATGCTAAGAAGCCCGCCAAAGAGACTTCATCCACCAAAACCACCGATTCGCCCTCGACCACTACCACTCCTCCCTCAACATCTGATAGAAAGTAAGCCATGAACCCCACACGCAGACATTTCCTCGGCGCAGCCGGGGCGAGCCTTGGTGTGCCTTTACTGGCCAACCAGGTTGCCGCGCCCGCCGCCAAGTCTTCGGCTAATGACAAGATCCAGGTTGCCTTGATTGGCTGTGGAGGAATGGGGCAGGGCGACGCTAAGAGTTCCACGGCCACGGGAATGACCAAGCTGGTCGCCGCCTGCGACTGTTACGATGGCCGCCTCGAGCATATGAAAGAGGTTTATGGCCGCGATATCTTCACCACCAAGAACTACGAAGAGATCCTGTCGCGCAAGGAGATTGATGCAGTGCTTATCGGCACGCCCGATCACTGGCACCGGCCGGTTACGGTCGCAGCGTTAAAGGCCGGCAAGGATGTCTACTGCGAGAAGCCCATGGTTCACACCGTGGACGAAGGGCATATGGTAATTGATGCTCAGCATCAATCCGGCCGTATTCTTCAGATTGGCAGCCAGCGTGTCAGCTCCATCATTTACGCCAAGGCTCGCGATCTCTATCAGCAAGGCGCTATCGGCGAGTTAAACATGGTGGAGGCGTGGTGGGACCGGAATTCCGCCGTCGGAGCCTGGGAGTACACGGTCCCTCTCGACGCGAGCACGGAAACCTGCGACTGGAACCAGTTTCAGGGCGATGCGCCAAAAACCGAATGGGACCCGCACCGTTTCTTCCGATGGCGCTGCTATCGGGACTACGGCACCGGCGTCGCAGGCGACCTCTTCGTTCACCTGTTCTCGGGGCTTCACTTCATCACGGGTTCGCTTGGACCCACTCGAGCTTTCGCCACCGGCGGCTTGCGATTCTGGAATGACGGCCGCGAAGTGCCTGACGTACTGCTCGGCCTGTTCGACTATCCGAAAACACCGCAGCATCCCGCATTCAATCTCGTCTTGCGCGTCAATTTCGAGAGCGGCGGCGAAGAGAACGAGGGCTTCCGTTTCATTGGCAGCCGCGGAATTATGACGGTCGGGCACACAGTCACGCTGAACAGCACAACCGAGCCTTCAGACCCAGGTTGGAGCATTGATACCTTTTCGAAAAAGATTCAGGAGGAGTACAAGAAAGAGTATTTCGCGAAGTACCCGCACAGCTTCCTCAATCCGAACAACCGGCTCAGCGCGGCCAGCATGCGGCCCGCCCGCCACGAGGTCTTCAGCCCCCCACACGGTTACAGCGACCACGTCGATCACCATCGCAATTTCGCCATGGCGGTCCGGACGCGCAAACCCGTGGTTGAAGATGCCGTTTTCGGGTTCCGCGCCGCGGGCCCGGCCCTGCTCTCGAACATCAGCTACTTCGAGAAGAAGGAAGTCTACTGGGATCCGGTTTCGATGAATATCGGCAAGGCATAGGGGAAACCAGCACATGTATTCACCAAACGACAACATTCAGATTGCGTTGATTGGCGCCGGCGGCATGGGCCAGGGCGACGCCGAACTTGCTACTTCCATTTCTGGCGTGAAGCTCATCGCCGCCGCCGACTGCTACGACGGGCGTCTCGCACATATGAAAGAGACGTACGGGTCCGGAACCTTCACCACGCGCAATTATCAGGAGATTGCGGCTCGCAAAGATATCGATGCGGTCATCATCGCCACGCCCGATCACTGGCACTCCCGCATCTCGATCGACTGTTTGAACGCGGGAAAACACGTCTACTGCGAAAAGCCCATGGTGCATGCCATCGAAGAGGGCAAGACCGTAATCAACGCGCAGCAGAAATCCGGCAAAGTATTTCAGGTGGGCAGCCAGTACCGCAGCTCTCTCATGTATCAGAAGGCTCATGAACTCTACAAATCGGGAGCGATTGGCAAACTTAACATGGTCGAAGCGTGGTTAGACCGCAACACCGCCATCGGGGCCTGGGAATACACCATTCCGCCGGATGCCAACACGACCACTTGCGACTGGATCCAGTTTCAAGGGAACGCCCCGAAGCACGATTGGGATTCGAAGCGCTTCTTTCGATGGCGCAACTATCGCGATTACGGAACCGGAGTCGCGGGCGACTTGTTTGTGCACCTTATCACCGGACTCCACACCGTTACCGATTCGATCGGACCCAATCGCATCTATGCAACCGGCGGATTGCGCTATTGGAAAGACGGCCGCGACGTTCCCGATGTGATGCTGGCGACGATGGATTATCCGGAGACGGACATCAATCCTGCCTTCAACTTCGTGCTGAGAGTCAATTTCAAGAGCGGCATCGATGAGTCTTTCGGCGTGAAGTTCATCGGCAGCGACGGAACCATGACAGTCAGCTTCACCGATCTCGACCTCGAAAAAGTTCCGCGGCCCGAGCAGTTCGACTATACGATTTCGAGCTTTTCAAACGAGATGCAGAAACGGCTGCGCGAAGCGTGGGATGAGAAGCATCCGCCCGCCTCGGTTTCGACCTTAACTCCCGATGGGTCCGAGAAGTTTTCGTCGAGCGTAAATCCGCACATCACTCATCACCAGAATTTCTACCGCTCCATCCGTGAAGGCGCTTCGCTCATCGAGGACGCCACGTTCGGTCTGCGTGCGGCGGGTCCAGCGTTACTGACGAATCAGAGCTTGTTTGAAAGCAAGATCATGGCCTGGGACCCGCAAGCAATGACCGTTGGGTGAATGTTATGGGAGCGGCACTAGCGAAATTGTTTGCCGATCTGCCGGATGAACATGAGAGTTAGCTCAACTTCATCACTAAGCCGCTTGCTATC
>CAVRNU010000003.1:0-40578 GCA_963722585.1 Bryobacterales bacterium
CATGAGAATGGGCCGAGGGTCGACGCTCGGTCCCACGCCGCCCAAAATGCCGATCACTGCGACCTGGCCGCCCATGCGGACCGCCTTTAAGGACCGGGCAATTGTATCCGCGCCGCCGAGTTCGATCACGTAGTCGACGCCTCCGGGAACGAGCGACAGCACAGCCTTTTCCCAATCCGGTTCCTTTTTGTAGTTGATCGTGTGCGTCGCGCCGAACTCGCGCGCACGGTGAAGCTTCACATCGCTGCTCGACAAGACAACCGGCCGCATTCCGGCAATCTTTGCGAACTGAAGTGCGAAGATAGCGACGCCGCCAGTGCCTTGAATGACAACCGTGTCGCCGGGCTTTGCGGGCGCTTCTTCGAATAACGCATGCCACGCGGTGATGCCCGCGCAAGGTAAAGTAGCGGCTTCCACGAAAGAGAGCCGGTCGGGAACATGCACCAATCCGTCCTCATGAAAAATGCGAAACTCGCTCAGCACGCCGTCGATCGCGCCGCCGAGGGCGGAATTCGCTTTCTCGCGATCGCAGACGCCATCGAGCCAGGTCTGCATGAATATGCCGGCTACGTGGTCTCCTACTTTCACGCGAGTAACCCTTTCGCCCACGGCCTCCACGACGCCAGCGCCATCAGATAGCGGCACTACCGGACGCCTCAGCTTTGGATTGTAGTGACCTTCAGCCACCATCAAATCGCGGTAATTGAGAGACGCCGCCTTTAACCGGACCAGTGCTTCATAGGGGCTAGGCTGGGGAGTCTCACGCTCGGCCAACGCCAGATTTTGGATGCCGAATTCGCGAATTTCGAACGCTTTCATAGCACTTTGATGCGTAGTAAGATCGGTTGCGGTTTATTGCCTGTGCCGCGATGTAAACTCCGCAAGCTCTTCCAGCTTGCGTTTGGCGGCGCCGGAATTAATTGCTTGCTCCGCCATCTCCATGGCCGCCTTCAGATCGCCAGCCTTTTGGCCCAACAATAAACCCGCGGCAGCGTTCACAGCCACGATGTCGCGGTTGGGTCCCGGCTTGCCTTCCAGGATTTCACGAACGATTTGCGCGTTTTCTTCCGGGCCGCCGCCTTGTAGTTGATCGAGCGTCGATGGCTCGACTCCGAAATCGTGCGGTGACAGCGTGCCCTTCTGCACCTTCCCGTCTTCCACGAGAAAGACGGTTGTGGGTCCCGTGGTCGTCACCTCATCGAGTCCATCCGAGCCGTGCACGACATATGCTCTTGCGATGCCCAGTCTTGCGGATGCCTGAGCCAGCATCTCCGCGGCTCGAATCGAGAATGCGCCGATTAACTGCAGGCGCGCCCGGACAGGATTCGTCAACGGGCCCAATAAGTTAAAAATGGTTCGCCCTTTAAGCTGTAATCGCGCTTCCTGGGCATGTTTCACGGCTGGATGGAGAAGAGGTGCAAAAAGAAAGCCGATGCCGGTTTGCCGCACGCATTCGGCGACATGATCGGGCGACAGACTCACATGCACTCCGAGCGCTTCGAGAACATCGGCGCTGCCGCACTGGCTCGAGATTCGCCGGTTTCCGTGTTTGGCAACTCGCAATCCTGCTGCGGCCACCACGAAAGCTGTTGCGGTTGAGATGTTAAATGTATTGGTGCCGTCGCCTCCAGTGCCACACGTATCGAGCACCGGGTCCTGCGATTGATCGAGACCAACCGGCTCACTCATATCGCGCATGGCGCTCGCAAAACCGACCAGCTCCGATACGGTCTCGCCCTTGCGGCGCAGATAGCCTAGAACCTCCGCGATTCCTGCCGTGTCCATTGAGCCAGACAGCATTTCGCGCATCAACGCATGCGCTTCGGTCTGACTTAGGTGAACGGAGTTCCGGAACGGAAGGTACCGCATGCCTCCGTTATTCATTCGATCACACACTGTCTCATGTTCCGCGCCGCGCAGTCCCTCCTATTGCAACCCTAATGCGCCGTGACGCGGACGCTCGCCGGATTAGTCGGATTCATCGACCCGGGTAGACGCCTCTGCCCCCAGTTTCACCATGTCTTTGCACCCCAGAATACTATTGAACCATTACGAGCGGAATGCGTATGCCTCATGGGAGGAAGCCACTGTTCTTTTCAGGCGAAAATAGAAGATAGTGAGTTTATCAAAGAGTCTCGTTACACATCTCGAATATCACCGCTGGGCCACGGGATTGGTGCTGGATGAAGCCGCGGCACAGCCTTCGGAACAACTCATGAAGCCCTTGGGCGGCTCGTTTAATTCCCTGTATGACACGATTGTGCATATCTATCAAGCCGACCGCGTTTGGCTCGACCGCTTGGAAGAGCGGCCGTCCGGGAAACTCGAAGATTACGAGGCTCCGGGGTGTATGTGGGAACTGCGCGATGCGTGGCTCGAAGTGCATGATCGAATGATTGCGTTCATGAAAGGCCTGGATGACAGCGGCGTGAACAGGATCATTGCGTACAAGAATCTCGCCGGCGAGTCGTTCGAGTCTCCGATTTGGCAAATCATTTTGCACGTTGTCAATCACGGCAGCTATCATCGCGGCCAGGTCACGTCCATGATTCGTCAGCTTGGCGCGAAACCAACGAGCTTAGATCTCATCCGTTTCTACCGGACAAGCGCTTAGTTAGCGCGGACCAAGCCGAAATGCGCCTGCGCGCTACACTGGCAGAGGGTTTAAGCGTCATTGGTGCCGCTTAAACCCGATTCCATTATGAAAATTCATGAATACCAGGCGAAGGCCATTCTGGCCAAACACAACGTCCCTGTGCCGCGGGGCGAAGTCGCCTATACCGTGGAGGAAGCGGAGGCGGCCGCTAAAAAGATCGGCGGCAGCGTCGTTGTGAAGGCCCAAATTCATGCGGGCGGCCGGGGCAAAGGCGGGGGAGTGAAGATCGCGAAGGACGCGAACGAAGCGGCGGAAATTGCCAAGAAAATGATAGGCATGACGCTCGTAACCCACCAGACTGGTCCTGAGGGCCGCATTGTTCAGCGGTTATTGATCGAAGAAACCTTACCCATCGAGCGCGAGCTATATCTCGGTATTGTTCTCGATCGTGCCATGGGAGTGCCGGTATTTATGGCTTCCTCGGCCGGCGGAATGGAAATTGAAGAGGTGGCCGCGAACACGCCTGAGTTGATTTTGAAAGAGCCTCTTATTCCGGGTTTCGGTTTGCAGCCTTTTGAAGCGAGGAAGCTCGCCTTCGGCATGGGCGTCCCGGCAACGAGCGTGGGAGCTGCGGCGGCGGCGATGACAGCTCTCGCAAACGCCTATGAAGCCATTGATGGATCGCTGGCGGAGATCAATCCATTCATTTTGACTAAAGACGGCAAGGTGTATGCGTTAGATGCCAAGATCAATCTGGACGATAACGCTCTGTACCGGCATAAGGATCTGCTCGAGCTTCGCGATTTGAACGAAGAAGATCCACTAGAAGTGGAAGCCTCGCGCTTCGGTCTGAATTACATCAAGCTCGAAGGCAACATCGCTTGCATGGTGAACGGGGCGGGCCTTGCAATGGCGACTATGGACATTATCAAGTACGCCGGAGGTCAGCCCGCCAACTTCCTCGATGTGGGAGGCGGCGCAAGCGCCGAGCAGATCAAGAATGCCTTCCGCATCCTGCTTTCGGACTCGAGCGTGAAAGCGGTTTTGATTAATATCTTCGGCGGAATCTTGCGCTGCGACACACTTGCGAATGGTGTTATCTCCGCGGCCCGTGAGCTGGAGATAAAGATACCAGTGGTTGTTCGCATGGAAGGCACGAACGTGGAATTGGGCCAGAAAATTTTAAAGGAAAGCGGTTTAAACTTCACCGTTGCCGACGGAATGAAAGACGCGGCGGAGAAAGTGGTGAGGCTGGCACAATGAGCGTACTCGTCAACAAACAAACGAGGCTGATTTTTCAAGGATTCACGGGCCGCGAAGGCACGTTCCATGCGCAACAAGCGATCGCGTACGGCACAAATGTTGTGGGCGGCATCACGCCGGGTAAAGGCGGCACAAAACATCTCGACCGGCCCGTCTTCAATACGGTTGCGGAAGCGGTGAAAGAAACCGGTGCGAATGCTTCGGTCATTTTTGTTCCACCGCCTTATGCGGCCGATGCCATCATGGAAGCTGCCGATGCCGGTTTACCGCTGGTTGTCTGCATCACGGAAGGCATACCCTCGAGCGACATGGTGAAGGTGAATCAGTATCTCAAGACAAAGCCGGCCACGCGTCTTATCGGCCCCAACTGTCCAGGTGTGATCACGCCGAGTGAGTGCAAAATCGGCATTATGCCCGGCCACATTCATAAGTCCGGCAACGTCGGCATTGTTTCCCGCTCCGGCACACTCACCTACGAAACGGTAGGGCAATTGACGCATCTCGGTATCGGACAGTCGACGTGTATTGGAATTGGCGGCGACCCGATTATTGGAACGTCGTTTACTGATGCAATCAAGCTGTTCAACGAAGATCCGGATACGCACTCGATCATCATGATTGGGGAGATCGGCGGCAATGCCGAGGAGACGGCGGCGGAATACGTGAAGGCTCACGTGAGAAAGCCAGTAGTCGGTTTCATCGCTGGTCAAACCGCGCCGCCAGGCCGCCGCATGGGTCATGCGGGAGCCATCATTTCCGGTGGTTCGGGCAAAGCGGAGGATAAGCTTGCGGCGATGCGCGCGGCGGGCATTGTCACATGCCCCTCGCCTGCCGTTATTGGCGAGAAGCTGCAGTCCGCCATTTCGGCGAAGAAATGAACAGCTTACAATTTTGAGCCTGGTGAAAGAGATTTGGAACGAACATTTGGAATGATCAAGCCCGATGCCGTTCAAAACGGCTATGCGGGCGATATCTTGAACATCATCCGCGACAACGGATTCCGCGTCGTTGGGATGAAGCTGCGGAAGATCGCGCTGCATGAGGCTCAAGTTTTTTATGAGGTCCACGAAGAGCGACCCTTCTATAACAGCCTCGTCAAGTTTATGAGCGAAGGCCCAGTGGTGGTGATGGTGCTCGAGCGTGAGAACGCCATCGCGAAGTGGCGCGATGTGATGGGTGCGACGAACCCGGCTAATGCTGCCGAGGGAACAATCAGGAAACGGTTTGCCGAGAGCATTGAACGCAACGCCGTGCATGGTTCCGATGGGCCTGAAACGGCGGCGCAGGAGATACCGTTTTTCTTCAGTACGGCCGAGCTGCTGTAGGAGGCTGTGGGCCAGGCGGATAGTTGTTAGTACTCTCCCTCGATGCCTCTGAAGCCCTCGATACCCTCGGATTCTGAGATTCGGCAGATGCTAGTCGATCGAATCGACGTGCAACGCCAGAGCGTGGGAATCGTGGTGGGTGTCGTCGGAGCAGAGGGCCGCCGGGTGGTTGCATACGGTTATCTGGAGAAGGGCGATGCGCGTCCGTTGAACGGCGATACGATCTTTGAAATCGGCTCGGCAACGAAAGTGTTCACGTCGTTGCTGCTCGCCGACATGGTGCAGCGCGGCGAGCTTGCGCTGGACGATCCGGTTGTCAAGTATCTTCCATCCAGTTTCTTTCCTGTGAAGATGCCGGAGCGAAATGGGCGCTCTATCACGCTCGGCGATTTAGCTACACACACCTCCGGCTTACCTCGATTGCCCACGAATATGCTCCCCAAGAATCCGGCGAATCCTTACGCGGATTATTCGGTCGAGCAGCTCTACCACTGTCTTGCGAGCTATCAAACTGACACACGACATCGGATCGCAATACGAGTACTCGAATCTAGGAGGCGGACTGTTGGGGCATGTGCTGGCGCGTCAGGCAGGAATGGACTACGAGACACTGGTGCGGTCTCGGATTTGCGATCCGCTGGGCATGAATGACACGCGGATCACGCTCAATCCGGAAATGAAGGCGCGGCTGGCTGCGGGGCACAACCGAGCCATGGATAGCGTTGCCAACTGGGATCTGCCAACGCTGGCAGGCGCCGGAGCCCTTCGATCCTCGGCGAATGACCTGTTGACTTTCCTGGCAGCGAATCTAGGCTACACGCAGTCGTGGCTGGCCCCGGCGATGGCTGCGATGTTGAAAATACGCCGGCCCACCGGCCAACCAGAGTTGGAGGTGGCTCTTGGCTGGCACATCTTCACGACTAATGGAAAAGAGATCGCGTGGCACAACGGCGGGACGGGCGGTTATCGTTCTTTCATGGGGTTCGATCCGAAAGCCGGGATCGGCGTGGTCGCGTTATCAAACGCCTCAACAACTCCCGGCGTTGATGACATCGGACGGCATCTGCTTGATGAAAGCATCCCATTGATGAGGCCGCCAAAAGAGCGCCGGGAGGCGGCGGTCGATCGGAAACTATTTGACGGTTATGTCGGAACCTACGAATTGACATCGAACTTCCGTGTTGCGATTACGCGTGAGGGCGATCGCTTGTTTGTGCAGGCAACCGGACAGTCGAAGCTCGAGATGTTTCCGGAAAGCCATTGCCATTATTTTCTAAAATTCGTCGACGCGCAGATCAGTTTCGTAACCGATAACGGAGGCCGGGCCGTGGAACTCATTCTGCACCAGAACGGCCGTGACCGTCATGGGAAACGGGTCGAGTAAGTGCATTGGGCGAAAATCAGCGAGGCGGGGTTGTGACAAGCGGTTCAATCTCGATGTAGTCGAGCCAGGCGAGGTCGCCGCCGTCGGGAGTTCCAATGATTCGAATCTGGTCGCCGGGACGTAGAGCGATTGTCGTAATTGTCTCGCGTGTTGATGTATCGCCGTTCGGCAGATTCGAAGGCAGGCTGGCGTTTGCAACCCAGGACTGTATGAGCTGGCTGCTTATCAAGAGTTGGAAGCGAGCCGCGCCGCTATTTCCGTCGAAGTACTGCACGTCCAGGTTGTACCAGCCGGGTGAGCCTTTGTAGACGAAAGACGCAGTGCAACTTTTCGCGGATTCCGCGCAACCAATCGCTTTTCCATTGGAGGCGTCTTCCCAGGGAGTGACATCCTCGATTGTGTAACCGTTCAGTTGCATGGACTCGGCTTCAATGCGGTTTGGAGAATGACCGGCACGGTCTTTTGCGTCGGGGATTCCCGACTCTCGGAGGAACCAATTGCAGACTGCATCGCGCCATACAATTGCGTGTCCGGCCTGATACTCGAGTTTCTCGAGGATGCTCGAATAGCGTTCGTCGTCAATATGGCCGCGCAGGGTCTTCCACCATTGCGGGAAGAGCTGTGCTTCGGCGGCTGCCGCGTAGTGCGAATCATAGACGTGCTGAATAACGGTTTTTCCGGAATGAAGCACGTATGTGTACGGCACGTGATGCATGAAGAGGAGCAGATCGTCAGGGCAAGTATCGAGGGATTCGTACGCGCGCGCGATGGCCGGCGGATACTCCCCCGTATAGCCGGTGCCCGTTTCGACCGTACGATCCATGCCGATGCCCGCGCGATCCGCGCGAATCCATTGACCCCAACCGTTTCTTTCGGCTGATTCGATTCCCGGTCCGTAATGGCCGCGCAAAATATTTGTGAGAGTGCCGAGGCCCAAGGGTCCCGTATAGCCTTCGTAAGTGGGCCACGATTCTAATTCGATTGTGCTGATGGTGGAGACAACAAGCGGATCGTCGCCGAAGGTCAGGCGAGTCCATTCATCCGCGATCCGCCTTGCAGAGCGCTCGGGATTCCAGGCGAGCCGGCCGAACCCGTACAGATTCGCAAGCGCGAGATCGTCGCCCATCCAGTTGAGATCGCGGCCCACGTTTGCGACTCCGACGAAGCCTCCTAATGGACGATGAAAGGTTTTGCCCGACACGATGTCTTTGACTGGAGCGCTGCCATTAACCCGGAAATCGAAATCGAGAATCTCTTTCCACATGGGCACGAGATAGCAAACATGCCGTTGCTGCCCGGTGTACTCCTGAGTGATCTGGAGTTCAAGCGTTTCATTCGTCTTGCGCAGGGCGCCGATTAACGGCGAGACCGGTTCGCGAACCTGAAAGTCGATAGGCCCGTACTTGATCTGAACTGCGGCGTTCGAGTCGAACTTGCCATCAAGCGGCTCAAAGTTATCGTAAGCGGCTCGCGCGCGGTCGTTCTTGAGATTTCGCCAGTCCATGTGGTGGTTGTAGACGAAACCGCGATACACGACGATTCCGCCATGCGGAGCGAGCGCTGCCGCAAGCACGTTGGCCGCGTCGGCATGTGTGCGGCCGTATGTGGAAGGTCCTACGCGACCCTCGGAATCCGCTTTTAAGGTGAAGCCGCCGAAGTCCGGAATTGCACGGTAAATTTCGTCGACTTTATCGCTCCACCACTTGGCGACGCGCGGGTCGAGTGGATCGAACGTATCCAGGCCGCCGATTGTTTTGGGGCTGCCAAGGTCGACCGAGACCGACAATCGCACGCCCCATGGCCGAAAGGCATCCGCGATGCGTGCGAGCTGGGGTAAGAATTCAGGGGTTAGAATGCGCGGGTTGGCATTAACGTTGTTGACAGTGCAACCATTCACACCGATCGAGGCCAGCAGGCGGGCGTATTCGGCTGCCCGAGTCAAATCGGGCACGACATTGCCGTTCTCGAAGAAGATCGAGCGGCCGCCGTAGCCGCGTTCGATGCTGCCGTCCAGATTGTCCCACTGGTTTACCCACCGTATTGGCGCGTATGGATTGCTTTTCTCGTCGAGTCGATCGATAGGCTCGTTGAAAGCGATATGGCGGAGCAGGGCAAAGGTTCCGTAGAGGACGCCACGATCGTTTGCTGCTGCGATTAACAGAATATTGCGGCTTTCGATCGTCACTGTCTTCAACCAATAGCCGTCGCGGATGAGATCGGCTGGCGGCGAAAGTCGCGGGAAAGCGCGCTTGACGGATTCGAGCGTGCCTAACAGGAACATGTCTTCGGTCACCGGAGAATTGCTCGAGCGCAACGTGTGGCCAAGCAGTCCGCGAATGCCGCGGATCAGTTCGGATTGAGCGGCGCCGACAACCGGCGAATTGTCCAGTTTTGCTACGGTTGCGGGCAGACTGCGATAGGTATCGGTGAGCGCCAAACCCTGTACCGGCACGTACCGCAGCCAGGCTTCATATCCGGTTTCCGCTCGGAGACTGGGCTGGGCGAGTAGTGCGAGGAGGGCGACGAACGGGGCGGCAGTTCTGCTTCGCATCGTTAATTCGAATACAAAACGATATCACAGCATACGCAGTTCTTCTCGGCTATCCCAAAAAATCATGCCAGTTGCATTACTAGGGCCCATTGACAGGTAATCAGAGTGAGGATTATAGTTCGAAGCACGTACTAATGAGGTTAGTCAACCTGAACCCTCTGCGGGCCGCCTCGAGCGAAACTGCCCGGCATATCAATCGCCGTGTGGTCCTCAATCTGATCCGGAACCGCCAGCCTATTTCGAGAGCCGATGTCGCTCGGTGTTCCGGTCTGCAGCGCAGTACTGTGTCGCTCATCACCGAAGAGCTGATTGCTGACCGGTGGGTGGTCGAAGGTCCCATGGGACGGTTGCCTCGCGGGAGAAGACCCACGTTTTTGAGGCTTGATGAACAGCGGGCAGTCATCTGCGTGGACATACGCCCCTCTCGGATCACGTTCGGAATGGGTGATGTAAACGGCACATTCACCTTGCAGGATTCGATCCCAACTCCCTCCGATCCGGCGGTCGCGGTAAAGGAACTGGCGAGCCGGATACTCTCGCTGATGAAAGCGCGGCCCGAGACACGGTTTGAAGGTATCGGCGTCAGCCTGCCCGGCCGGATCGATCTGTCGACTCACGAGCTTGTTTTTGCCCCGAACTTAAGATGGCCCATCACCGATCTGAAAGGCCCGCTCGAACGGGAGACCGGGCTCGAAGTCGAACTGGAAAATGCTGCCAATGCCTGCGCTTTGTCCGAGATATGGTTCGGCCATGGCGAAGTTCGGGATCTGGTGGCGGTCACGGTGTCGGAGGGCATCGGCGCCGGCATTATTGCCCACGGACAGCTCATCACGGGAAGGCGGGGCATGGCGGGCGAGTTCGGCCACGTGCCGCTCGATGCCAACGGTCCGCTATGCAGCTGCGGCACACGCGGATGTTGGGAGGTTCTCGCTTCGAACCGTGCCGCGCTTCGCTACTACTTTGAATCGCGCGGACAGGAGATTCCCCCTGACGGGAACAATTTCACGTTCCAGCATCTGCTCGGTCTGGCGGAGCGGGGAGATGTGCTCGCCAACCGGGCGCTCACTCGCATGGCCGTTCAACTGGGCCGCGGTACGCGGATGATTGTGGCGGGGCTGGCGCCTGAAGCGATTACTTTTATCGGGGAGTTCACGGCCGCCTGGAACCGGTTTCGCCCCGTCATCGAAGCCGAGATCCAGGCCCAAAGCATTTCCGCCCAGCCGACCCGGTTACTAGCCGCCGAGGACGGCGCGACGGCACGCGTCCGAGGCACCATCGCGCTGGTGTTTCAGAAGCATTTTGGAATGGCTGCGTCCGTCCCGCAGCATATTTAGCCGTTCCTCAGGAGAAGTATCGAAGGAGAAGTATCTATGTCCAGATCAGAAGCCCAAGTGGCCTACCGCTTTAGTCTTTTCCAGGGTGCGCCGATTGCGCGTTTCGGTTTGTTCGTATTTGCAACGCTCGTTGCCGTGTTGGACGCCAATGCGCAAGTCCTGTACGGCTCCTTGACCGGAAATATAAGCGATCCAACCGGCGCCGCGGTTACTAACGCAACCGTGGAGGCTTTGAATACAGCTACCGGACTCTCGAAGCAAGCACCCACAGACGCGCACGGGCTGTACCTCATCAGCGACCTCCAGCCCGGGCCTTACAAAATCACCATACGCGCACCTGGGTTCGCGGAGCTCGTTCAAACCGGCATCGAGCTGAAAGAAAACTCGGTTGTCCGAACGGACGCGCGGTTAGAAGTCGCGCAGCAGAATCAGATCATAACGGTGGCATCAACTACGGAGGCGCTGCAGACCGACCGCGCGGATGTGAACACGCAGCTTTCTTCGACGCAGATCGCCAATTTGCCGTCGACCTCGACCACCGGGCGGAACTTTGAAAGCTTGTTCCGGATCGTTCCCGGCTTCACGCCACCGGCTGAGCAAAACTCGGCGGCGGGCAACCCTCAGCGATCGATGGCGACGAACGTTAACGGCGTGAGCGATGTCAACAATTACGTTCAGCTTGACGGAGCCAACGTCCAATACACCTGGCTGCCGTACATCATCGCCTATGTCCCGCCAGTCGAAGCCATTGAGACGGTGAACATGGTGACCAACAGCTTTAATGCCGAGCAGGGCTTGGCGGGCGGCTCGTCCATCAATGTGGCGATCAAGTCCGGAACGAACCAGTTCCACGGGGCGGCGTGGGAGTACAACACAAACACCGACTTCAATGCCCGCACCTACTTCTATTACGGAGGCAGCGTTCCGAAAAACATCCTCAACCAGTTTGGGGCGTCGTTAGGCGGTCCGATCAAAAAGAACAAATTGTTCTTCTTCATGGATTGGGAGCGCACAATGCAGCGGGAAGCCATCTCAGGACTGCTGACTGTACCCACGACTAATCTCATTCAGGGGAACTTCGGCAGTACCAGTGCGACGATCTATAACCCGTATACCGGGAATCCGAACGGGACCGGGCGAGTACCTTTCGCGGGCAATGTCGTCCCCTCGACGTACATCGATCCGGCAGCCGCAAAGATGGCGTCGCTCATTCCGGCTCCGAACCAGAACGTGTCTGGCATTGCGAACAATTATTTCGGCGCTGCAGATTACGCCTTCACCCGCGATAGCGCCGATGTTAAGGTCAACTACAATCCAACCGATAAGTCCTCCGTGTTTGGCCGCTACAGCATTTCGCCGGACACGATCGTCGACCCATTTCAGCTTGGAGCGGCCGAGGGGGGCACTTGGGATGGCGGGCAGCCGGGTACTGCCTTCGGGACCATTCAGAGCGGGGCCGTTGGCGGAACATACACATTCGCGCCAAACGTTCTTCTCGACGGAAATGCTGGGTATACGCGCCAGCGCGTGGGCGCTGAAGCGACCGACGTTAACGGCAATTACGGATTGGACGTGTTGCACATTCCCGGCACGAACGGTTCGAACAAGCTGCAGGGCGGCATTCCTTACTTCGACATCACGAGCGGAAGCGGCACGAACTTCGCTCCGCTGGGGAACTCAAATACAGGCAACCCGTTCCTGTTTCGCGACAACAATTACACCGGAGCGGTGAACCTGGGTTGGGTGAGGAGCGCTCACGCGCTTCGGTTTGGATGGAACTATATTCACGGCGCTATGAATCACTTTCAGCCTCAGGGAGGGACGTTTCAAACCGCGCGAGGCTCGTTCGAGTTCACCGGCGGGTTGACTACGCTGAACGCGAAGGGAGCGCCGGCCGCGAATTTGTACAACGCATGGGCTGACTTCCTGCTCGGGTTGCCGACGCAGGAAGGAAAGGCGATTCAGAACATAGACCCCAATTCGGTTCGTATGTCGTCTTATGGCTACTATGCACAAGATACATGGCAAGTGAGCCGGAATTTAACTCTGACGTACGGCTTGCGATACGAGTACTATCCTTTCGCCACGCGCGACCATTACGGCTCGTTTCGCTTCGACCCGACGACGGGACTGGTGCTGATCGGTGGTCAGGGAGGCGTGCCAGAAGATACCGGTGAATACGTGAGCTGGGCTAATTTCGCGCCGCGCCTGGGCATTGCCTACCGTTTGGGCCAGAAGACAGTCATCCGCGCAGGCGGTGGAATCACCATCGATCCGGACAATTTCCGCGATTTGCGGAACACGTATCCCGCCATTATCAACACCGACTTCACTGGAGCCAGTTCCTACCAGGCCGCGGCGACTTTAACCGGCTACGCGCCTCCTGGCCTGACGCCGCTCAGCACCATCACCGGGCTTCCGGCGCCGGCGCCTATCAACCTCAGTTCCGGGAAGATTCCACTGCCGACCAACGTAGGCGACGAAACGGTTCCCAATCCCTATCGCAGAGGTCGTATCCAGTCGTATAACTTCACGATTCAGCGCGAGCTGGCGTGGGGATTCGTGGCGCAAGCCGGATACGTGGGAACCCACGAAGTCCGGCAGATGTCGAATGTCAACATCAATGCTTCCTACCCCGGCGGCGGCACGGCGGGACGGCTGCTCTACGGGTTATACGGATTGACTGCCGACATCAATGCCGCAGAACCGTTTGGCACCTCCCGCTACAATTCGTTGCAAACGCAGCTAACCAGGCGCGTGGGGTCCGCGCAGATCGGCATGTCGTACGTCTATTCGAAAGCGATGAACTATGCGGATAACAGCACATACAACGGCTTGACGTTTGCTTACCCCACGTATTGGCAGCGGAACTGGGCTCTCGCCGGATATGACCGGACGCACAATTTCGAGCTTTGGTCGGTGTATGAGCTGCCCTTCGGGCCGAATAAAAGGTTTGTAACTCAAGGAATCATGTCGAAAATTGTTGGCGGATGGCAGTTGAACGTAATCCTCACGCGAGCCAGCGGCTTGCCGTTCACGGTGACTTCCTCGAGCACGCCATGCAATTGTCCGGGCAATACAGAAGTGGCCAATCAAGTGCTGCCATCCGTTCAAATTCTGGGCGGGCATGGATCGGGAGATCCGTATTTCAATACCGCTGCATACGCCCCCGTCACTACAGCCGTCTTCGGCAACAGCGGCAGAAACAGCCTGCGCGGACCGGGCCTGTTCGATCTCGATCTCGGTGTGTTCCGCACGTTCGATCTCACCGAGCGTTTCAAGCTGCAATTCCGCGCCGAATCATTTGCCATCACTAACACCGCACAATTTGCTAACCCCTCTGTCTTGAGCGTCGGAAATAGCGGTTTTGGGAACATTACCTCGGTGAATGGCGGAAACCGAACGATCCGGCTTGGGATGAAATTTTCGTTCTAGCTGAAGAGTATATTTTTGCCTTGTATTCGCCTCTGAGAGCGTGCTATTCTCCCTAGTGCCGCGCCCTGCGGCTGGAGACATCTATGCCGATCAGCCAAATGCTTCTTCCTGAATTTGATCAGGAAATGATGAATACCCGGAAGGTTCTAGAACGTGTTCCGGATGACAAGCTGGAATATAAACCGCACGTGAAGTCGATGACTCTGGGCCGCTTGGCCGGACATGTGGCGGAGCTCCCTAATTGGGCGACGCATACGTTGCAGATGGAGGAATTGACAATTACCGGTGATTTCAAGCCCTTTATTCCGAAGTCGCGGCAGGAGATTCTCGACGCTTTCGACAAACATGTTGCCGAAGCAAGGGAACTCATTGGCAAAGCCACCGATGACGATTGGGGAAAGATTTGGACATTGAAGTTTGGCGAAGAGACGATCATGTCCATGCCTCGTACGGCTGTCCTTCGTAATATGGTGATGAGTCATTTAATTCACCACCGCGGGCAGCTCGGAGTCTATCTGCGTTTGAACGAAGTGGAAATTCCGGGAATGTACGGGCCGTCGGCGGACGAAATGCAGTTCTGGAATCAGAAAGCCGCGGCGGCGAAGCAGACGGCTGCGAGCTAGGTTAGATACTGTAGATTGGTGGCTTAAACGGGCAGGCCTCGGAAGCGACGGCCCGCCTCACCGAGGAGCCGAAGCATGATATCGGAAGATCTCTCGCGCCGAAATTTTATGAGAAAGTCAGCCGCTGGCGTGGCGCTTGCAGTGGGTCCGGCTGTGCGTCCGTCGCGGGGTGCAAACGACAAAATCAATATCGCCTGGATTGGCGTTGGCACTCGCGGAAATTATCTGATGGATATGTTCTACGAGAAGTCTTCAGATCTCGCCGCGGTTGTCGCGGTGTGCGACGCATACACCGGCTATCAAGACAGAGCCAAGGAAAAGGTCAAATCGAAAGAAGGCAAAGACCTCAAGATTTACGCCGATTATCACGAGCTGCTGTCGCGCCCTGAAATCGACGCCGTGGTCATTGCCACGCCGGAACATCTGCACTATCACATGGCGCTCGCCGCCATCCAGGCGAAGAAGAACATTTACCTCGAGAAGCCTCTTGCTCATACCATCGAGCAGGGCGCCGAACTCGTAAAGGCCGGCGAAGCTTCGGACAAAGTGATTCAAGTTGGCACGCAAAATCGAAGCAATTCGCTATATCAAAAAGCGAAAGAGATGGTGGGGCAAGGGATGGTTGGAAAAGTCCACTATGTGCGCGCGTTCTGGTATCGCAACGATGTGCCGTCGAAACCGATCTGGCGCTATAACATTCCAACCGATGCCAGCCCGGAAAATACGGACTGGAACCGTTTCCTCAAAGACGCGCCGAAGCGCGCCTGGGATCCGCGCCGTTTTTATCAGTGGCGTTTGTATTGGGATTATTCGAGCGGCATTTCTACCGATTTACTGGTTCACCAGACGGACATCACCAATTACGTTTGCGGGAAAACGACGCCGCTTTCCTGCATGGCATCGGGTGGGATCTATAAGTGGACGGACCCCGGCGACGATCGGGACACGCCCGACACGTTCAGCGCCATTTATGAGTATCCGGACAAGTTTCACATTTTGTACTCGAGCTATTTCGGCAATGAGCACTACGGCTACGGCGAGCAATTCATGGGCGACGAAGGCACGATTGAAGTAAATAGCCGGCAATATCTCTATTTCTATCCTGAAAAGTACACAAACCGCGTCAAGACTCCCGAACTGATTCCCGCGCAGGTCAGGGAACGGAAGGAGCTTCAGATTGCGCTGCCGAAGAACGACAATGTCGCCGTGCAGTCGCACATTCACAACTACGTGATGTCGGTGCTAGGGAAGGAACAACCCATCGCACCTGTGCGTGTAGGGCAGCAGGCGGCGATCGGCGGGCACATGGCGACGCTCTCGTTCAAAGCGAACAAGAAAGTACTCTGGGACGATGCCATGCAGAAGTACAGTTACGTTTAGCTCGATCGCGCAACCATTCCCTCGCAGTCGCGGCTCAGAAGACGGTCCGCTGACAACTCCTCTAAAATCGCAGATGCAGGGCAACCTGAATGATTCGGGGGCCCGTCGGGTTGGCTGGATCGGTTGCTCCAACTACGTTTGAAATGATTCCGAACTGCGGAGAACCGATGGTCGTTGTGGGATTGTCGAAATTCGTGTGATTGAAGACGTTGAAAGCGTCGCCTCTCAGCTCGGCATCCAGTTTTTCGCCGAATAGGAAGAAGTGCTTCGCGAGCGCCAGATCGGTATTGATAAATCCTGGGCTGCGCAATCCGTTGCGCGGAAACGTACCGTAGGTGAATTGACCTACGAGCGCTGCTGGGTCGGTCTGGGATAAGGCATTTAGCGCTACTAATCTTGCGTTCGAAAAATTGCTCGGGTCGAAATAAGTAGTATCCGCCCACGCCATTAATCGTCTGATAGTTGTGCGCGTTGTAGGTGGCCACAGTATTTCCCACCAGATCGGCGGCACCAGTCCTGCTCGACCATCTCCCGCAGGGCCAGGATCGGTGTTGTTGGTCGATAATCCGGAGAGGATATCGAGTGGAAACCCGCTCCGCCACGTCACAATCGGATACAAACTCCAGCCCTTCGTCAGTAGCCTGGGCCCGCTCTTCCACAATTGATCGAACGGCAGATCCCAGCCGCCTGAAAATGACAACATATTTCGGATATCGGTATCGCCGGAGCCGCGGAACGCATCGTGGTCATAGGCAGGCACTTGAAAATTCCGCTGCCGGAAGCCAGAAACGTTATCGATCTCATGACCCCAGGTATAGGCGAGCGTGAAGAACGAGCTCCCAACATAAGGATTGCCGCTAATCCGTTTTGTCAGGTTCGCCTGCATCGCGTTGTAATTGGCTTTTCCGATATTCTGAAATTCGTCCAGGTAACTGAATGTGCCGTTGGTTGGGTCGCCCGGATCGTAAAGGCGGTAATTTTGGCCTAACACATAGGGATTCACATCGACCAGTCCAGTGAGCCCATGAGCGGAATACCCGACGTAGGCCGTTTCAAGCGTTAGTCCCGAAGAAGTCCTGCTGTACCGAAAGATTGTATTGAAAGACGTAGGGTGTCTTAAGATTTGGATCGACGTAGAAAACGCCGCCGCCCCCGACCGGAAGAAACCCTGCATTAGTGAGTTCAAGCTGGAGGTCGGCGTCGTCGATGGGAAGGGATTCACGGCGCCAGTCGCGCGAATGGATTTTCCATCGATCCCGGCGGCAAGCCTGTGGTCGGATTGACGCCGGGCAACGTTAAATCCGCAAAAGAAAAGAACGGAGCTTGCCCATTAAACTGAAGGTTGTCCTCGCCTTTCAAAATGTCGTAAAACATTCCGAATCCGCCGCGGATGCTGGTTTTCCCATCTCCGCGCGGATCCCATGCGAAGCCGAATCGAGGCGCCCAGTCTCTCTTGTCGGGAAAAGTCGAGCCCCTCGGAGCCCCGGCATCTCCGGGGAAGACCAAGCCTGTTGGCGCATCGGGAATCGGGTCGACTGCAACCCTGGAATAAACGAGAACGTGCGGCCTTGCGTATCGTACTTGGGTTGGGCGTAAATGAGACCTGACGCGAAGATTCAGCGTCAGCCGTTTTGTTACGTGCCACTCATCTTGCGCATAACCTGCGTAGGAATTGGACCGTATGTTCGAGGGCGCTTTCGGATACTGAACATATTCATCGGGCAATCCCAACAAAAAGTCAGCCAGATCGGTGCCCGATCCCACGTTGGTTCCCGGCCCGTAAAAGATAAAATTGCCGTTGATAATGTAATCGTAGACGGTATTATTCTGATAAGGCGAGAAGTAGAACCCGTACTTCATGTTGTGCGCGCCCTTGGTCCACGAAAGATTTTCATAAAAGGCGTATGTATTGTTAATCAGATTCGTCGGGCGCTTCGGACTAAAGCCAACATTTAGTCCACTGCCTTCGAAGGTCAGAAGCGTTGGCCCATGGGGGTCGTCCGAAATGATGTTAATTCCCAGTTGATTTGGATTGGGCAATGTTGTGGCTGGCAAAAACTGGTCGACATTACTGCGCTGAGCCGTCACGCGGAACTCATTCAACAGCGCTGGTGTGAATGTGTGGTTATAGGTAATCGCCCCAAAGTAAGTCGTTTGAAGCTGATTATCCGTGTACCCAGGGATGTTGGCTCCTCCCGTCGAGTCGGTAAATGGTTGAGCCTCCGTTGTATTGCTTTCGGTAAACGTTCCACTAATCGTGTCACGGCTCGTCAGATCGATATCGATCTTACCCAGATATGAATCGATGTTATCTGACGCGGGGGCCGACGAAGCGAGAATTCCCGTGGGCGAGATTGGTATCAGATTGTTTTTGAAATAGGCTTGCGCCACTGGATCGATTTTGGTCGGATCGATGATCGCTTGCGAAGCGAGAATTGGATTCGATTGGTAGTACGGATTCGCAAGTAGGAATTTGGCCACACTCGGGTCGGGACCGCCGTCTACCGATTGTGAAAAGTTTCCTTGCGCTTCTAGCGGCGTGTAAACGGGGATATTGCCATCCTCAGAGATCGAATTCTGCCGCTGGCCCTGGTACGAAAAGAAGAAAAATACCTTGTTGCGGCCGTCGAGAAGCTTCGGAATCATCATCGGCCCTCCGATGGCGCCTCCAAATTGGTTGCGCTTCAAAACACTTCTGGGTTCTCCATTTTCATTGCGGAAGAAATCGTTAGCATTTAAGGCGTCGTTGCGAACATAGTCGTATGCAGTTCCGCGGACTTCGTTGCCTCCGCTTTTCGTAACCACGCTACGATGCCCCCGGCATTCCGGCCGTACTCGGCGTTGTAATTGCTTTCAATGACCCGAAATTCGGCGATGGCGTCGGGATTCGGGTTCACAACGTAGCTGTTGTTGAGCAGGTCGTTGTTATTCCCGCCATCCAGGAGAAATGTCACTGAATCAGTGCGGCCGCCGCCGATGCTGTATCCTGCGCTTTGCCCTGTGTTATCCGAGTTGGTGGGCGTCGCGCCGGGAAGCGTCTGTATCAAATTGAAGATGTTAAGGTTGTTCAAGGGAAGCTCGTAAATCGCCTGGCCGGTAACAGTTCCGCCGATGGTTGAATTTTGCGTCTCAACGCCCGTACCTTGCGCGCTGACGCTGACCGTGTCGGTCAGTTGTCCTACTTCAAGCCGCAGGTCGATGCGCAGCGTCTGGTTAATGTCGAGTGGATTTTGCGTCTCCGATTCGGTCTTGCTAAATCCGGTGGCTTCCGCCGTAATTTTGTACATGCCTACGGGCAACTGCCGGACCTGATAGTAGCCCCTGTCATCCGTGTTTGTGACCTTGGTGGCCTGGGTGGCCTCGTTCGTGACGGTTATCTTTGCGTTAAGGATATCCCCTTCCGAAGCATCGGTGACGTTTCCGACAATGCTTCCCGTCGCATCTTGCGCCCAAGCGCCTCCAGTAAACATGGCGTAGACGAATGCCGCCATAATCGCGTGCCGGGCTGTTCCCACGAATTTGACCCCCTGCGCTCGAAGTGTTAGAGTTGTCGGCTTTCTGAGAAATCTACCATAGATCAAAGAGCAAAAGACAGTGCATTTCGACCATTGCCCGGCAAAAAAGCAGCCGACGCGCGGCGACTGGGTACTTCTTTTTCGGAAAAACTCCCGCAGAGTTAAGATTCTGTTTCGTCTCCTGAGTATGTTCTATCAAGGGCATAAAACATTTCGTTAGAAAAAATGTCGGAGTACCCGTTAGAATAAACGCATGCAGTCCTCTAAAACAAAAACGAAGCGAACACGGAAATCCGTGGAGGAGACAAGCGCAGCGCCGGCTTCTGTTCCCGCCGCTGCGAGCGAAGAACCTACGAAAACGAGGCGTCAAGCAGCTGTCAATATGATGGCGATGGAAACAACGCCCTCGGTTAAACATCGCGGCGCGGCAAGAAAAACTGCCACTCCACAACCCGAGCGGCCCTCCGTCGAGGTCGCCATTAGCTCAAATAATCATTCGAGTCCAGCCATTAGCACGGACGCGATTGCCGCGCTGGCCTATTCCTATTGGGAAGCTCGCGGCTTCGAGGGCGGGTCGCCCGAAGAAGACTGGTTCCGGGCTGAACGCGAACTGCGATCGCGATAGGGAATTTCGCATCCGGTAGACGTTCTGTCACAACCAAAATTCCTGGTGGTTCGTCATTGAAATCGAGGAGTTCGTTTTAGCGCCCGCCTCCGGCGGCTACCGTTCTCCGGTAAGCTAGAAGAACAGCTCGTCTACATACCAGGTTTTTCGCATGAGTGAACCGCCTACCGGACAGCAGGACGGAGTCCCTGCTTCCGGTCTGTTTAGGCCCAAGTCGGCATTGATTACCACTATTGCGTGGCTTCGCGATTTGATGTTGTCAGTCCTCATCGCGATGCTGATCATTCTTTTTCTCTATCGGCCTGTAAGAGTTGAAGGGACCAGTATGATGCCGAGCCTGTACGATCAGGAGCGGCTGTTTATCAACCAGTTCAGTTATAAGTTCGGGGGCGATATTCATCGCGGAGATACGGTTGTTTTCGGGCTTCCGCGCGACACGACGAAGTCCTACATAAAGCGCGTGATCGGCATTCCGGGAGACGTTATTGCGATTGACGACGGTACGGTCATCCTGAACGGGCGGCCGCTCAAGGAGGCTTATGTGCCTCCGGAGTACCGCGACCAGATCTCAGTGCTCCCGCAGCGTATTCCTCCGGGTAATTACTTCGTGCTGGGCGATCATCGAAGCTCATCGAACGATAGCCGGATGTGGGGGTTTGTTCCTGTAAATTTACATCTACGGCAAGGCTGTGTTCGTGTTTTGGCCGCTCGACCACGCGGGTACTGTGCGCTAGCCGAACCTCTCGGAAGCGCTCCCTCGCGCTCGCGGTTCAGAAGCCTACGTTGGGTTCAGAAAAAGATTTCAGCGGCGGTTGATGAGCCAGAGCAGGAAAGACGCGGCAAGGCTCAAGACGATACAGGTGACAATTGGAAAATAGAACGTGCTATTCTTTCCGCGCCACACAATATCGCCCGGCAGGCGGCCGAAGGGCAGGGAAGTTCTTCCAAGCGCCGATAATAAGGCCCAACGCCACCAACACCAGTCCGGAGTAGATGAGCAGCTTTCCCACTCTCCCAACGTAACGCCGGGCGGGAATCGGCGCATTTCCGTGCGGTACACTAGCCTGCGGAACCATGGATCGTTCATGAGTGAGACCCCTGTTCACCATCCCAGTCCTGAATTTTCGCGCCATGCGCATATCGCGAGCCTGGAGCAATATAGGGCGCTTTATGAACAAGCAAAACAGGACCCCGCCGCCTTCTGGGCCGATCTCGCGCGCAAGGAGCTGACTTGGTTCAAAGATTTCGGGACTACGTTCGAGTGGCGGCCGCCGTTTGCGAAATGGTTCGCCGGGGGCAAAATAAACGCCTGCTACAACTGTGTCGACCGGCATCTTGCGGGGCCGCGGAAGAACAAGGTTGCGCTCTTGTTTGAAGGCGAGCCGGGCGATCAGCGCGCCATTACGTACCAGGAGCTACACCGGCTGGTCTGCCGGTTGGCGAAGGTGTTGAAGAACAAAGGCATGAGAACCGGCGATCGCGCCATTATGTACATGCCGATGATTCCCGAGCTGCCTGTTGCTCTCCTGGCATGTGCCCGGCTGGGCATTACGCATAGTGTTGTCTTTGGCGGTTTTTCCGCCGAAGCGCTGCGGGCGCGGATACAGGATCTGGGCGCATCGCTCGTAATCACGGCGGACGGCGGCTGGAGGCGCGGCAAGGAAGTCAGGCTGAAGGATGCCGTTGACGAGGCGCTGAATGAGTGCCCCACGGTAGAGCATGTCATCGTTTTCAAACGTACTGGTTCTGCGCAAAACATAGCGCAAGGGCGCGATTCGTGGTGGCATGAGCTGGACGCCGCCTTATCGAAAGACGCGAGTTCCGAAGCAGCCGCCGAGAACTGCCCGGCTGTCGAGCTCGATTCCGAGCATCCTCTCTATGTCCTGTATACGTCGGGCACAACCGGCAAGCCCAAAGGCATTTTGCACACGACTGCCGGCTATCTTTTGCAAACCATGATGACCACGAAGTGGGTGTTCGATCTGCAGGAGAACGATGTTTATTGGTGCACCGCAGACATAGGGTGGGTGACCGGCCACAGCTATATCGTGTATGGTCCGCTTGCGGCGGGCGCCACCTGTGTGATGTATGAAGGCGCTCCCGATTACCCGGCCTTCGACCGATTCTGGCGCATTGTCGAGAAGTACCGGATCTCGATTTTTTATTCCTCGCCGACTGCCATTCGCGCCTTGATTCGCCAGGGCGATAAATGGCCGGAAGCGCGCGACTTATCAAGTTTGCGCGTGCTGGGGTCGGTGGGCGAGCCGATCAATCCCGCGGCCTGGGAATGGTATCACCGTGTGATTGGCAAGGAACGCTGCCCGATTGTGGATACATGGTGGCAAACCGAAACCGGATCGACCATGATTTCTCCCTTGCCTGGCGCGACACCGCTAAAGCCTGGGTCGGCCACGCTGCCGCTGCCCGGCGTTATCGCCGATATCGTCGATACGAGAGGCGAAATTGTGGATCCGAATCGCGAAGGTTATCTGGTGATCCGCCAGCCCTGGCCGAGCATGGCGCGTACGATTTGGGGCGATCCTGAAAGATTTGAACAGCAGTACTGGTCGCGAGTGCCGGGATCGTACTTTACCGGAGATGCGGCCCGGAAAGACGACGACGGCTATTTCTGGGTGCTCGGACGAGTGGACGACGTTATGAATGTGAGCGGCCACAGGCTGAGCACGATGGAGATCGAGTCGGCGCTTGTGCATCACCCTGCCGTAGCGGAGGCCGCGGTGGTCGGAAAGCCGCACGAAATCACCGGGCAAGCCGTGTGCGCGTTTGTCACGCTGAAGGCGGGGAATTGGAATCATGAGGATCTCGGTAAAGACCTTCGGCACTGGGTTGCAAAGGAAATCGGAGCGTTCGCCAGGCCCGAAGAAATACGGTTTGCGGACGCACTGCCGAAAACGCGGAGTGGAAAAATTATGAGGAGGTTGCTTCGCGAGATTGTTACCACGAATGGCGTAACAGGCGATGTGACCACGTTGGAGGATCTGTCGGTAGTCGCGAAACTCTCGTCTCATCACGATGAAGACTAAGTTTCCGCACGCGGGCGAACGGCATTCGTGAGAATCGAAACAACGTTATAGTTGAATTGAAACTAAATTTGGTTTGGGTAGAGACTAGCTATTGGAGAGTGGCCGATGTGGAGCGATCGTAAACAGGAACCTTCGACAAGAATGAGCCCGGCGCTGGATGTAAAACCACAACCGATTTCGACGGCAACGAGCTCGGCTCCCCTGGGTTTAACGATCATTGGGAAAGCGATGGTCATCCGGGGACAAATTCGAAGCAGGGAAGATCTGCATGTGGACGGACAGGTTGACGGCAGTCTTGACGTTGCCAACTGCCGGCTCACCGTCGGAACAAGCGGCAGAGTAGGCGCGGGCGCAACGGCGCGCGAAGTGGATGTTCTCGGCAGCGTGAATGGCGATGTAGAAGCGTCGAAGAAAATTACGATCCGCAAGGGCGGCCGGCTCGTCGGAGACCTGCGCACACCCGGTATTGTGATTGAAGACGGCGCCTATTTTAAAGGTAAGATCGAGATCGTAAACACGGAAGAGCGCGCGGAAACCCCCGAGGCTCAATCTGAAGATAAAACCACTGTAGCCGGCGCGTAGGGCGATCGAGGCGCGAAGGATTTAGTCGAATTTCGCCAGAAGCGCTCCCTTGCGGTCGCGGTTCCGAAACGCACGTTGATTCATAAGAACATACGGAACCGCGCACGCGAGTAAGCTTTCAGTGACGACGTTCGATCAGTGCGTCATCGCATAGATGACATCGTTCACGCCGATACGTATACCCAGCGCCGAAAATTTCTCCGGATAGCGGGGATCGTCGGCCCACTCCCAGGAATCGCCAACGTCTGAGTTGAACGTGATGGCGACCATGATGCGGCCTTTGTCGTCGTAAATGCCGCACCAATGTGCCTGGTAGCCGTCCGCTTTGTGACCAGCCTGAAGATGTTCCGCTCCAGGAATCTGGTATCGGTCGTCGAGATCGTAGACGGTATGAAAGATGGCGTCGCTGTCGTCGATATCGACGATGGGGCGGTCCGGGAAAACTTTCTTCATGCTGGTGACGAAAACCGACCATTCCAGCGTGCCATGAAAGTCATCGGCCATGAAGAAGCCGCCTCGAAGAAGATAATCGCGTAGCTTCTTGGCTTCCGCATCGGTCAATCCCCACTCGCCTACCTGGACGGCATAGACCCACGGCCAATTGTAGACTTCGTTTCCGTCGTCGAGATTCACGGGTTGTTCGACAGAACGCACATGGATGCGCGTCAAGCGGCGCAGAGCGGCTGAAAAATGTCGATCGGCGCGCGGATAATCCTGAGTCCAGAGCGAAAGTCCTTCGCGCCAGTCCCCATCGAACCGGCCGGCGTAGCCGTCGTTTGGTCCGGGAGGAAACATCAGGCGGGCGAACGCCCATTCGGTCTTTTCCTGCCAGTCAGGAGGAAGCGGCATGCCTTCGTATTCCACTCCTGGATACTCGCGAAACGGTCTCTGGAAGGCGAATAGCGTGCCGATGCACAGCAAAGCGCACGCGATTCGCCAGAATGCCTTCCGAATATACATGCGCACAGCCTTGCTCCGAGAATAACGCAGTCGAAGCGGCGTAGAGGTGGGCGAAAGCTGATGAGACGTTAGGACGGCATCTCCCACATCTCCAATGAATGTACAGGTGGGTTTGTGCTCTGACGCTTGGGCTCGCTCTATGTGTATTTGCAGGGGGCCAGCAGGGAGACCGCGCCGAGTATATCGGAGGGAACCGGGCCGATATTCCTCTTCGCAATAGCGGCGTCATCGAGACCATCGATCCAACGTACTTCATCTTCGTTTCCAAACAGACCCAGATCAAAATCCCGTACGAGCGAATCAACCTCCTCGAGTACGGGCAAAAGGTGGACCGCCGGTATATCTCGGCGGCCGTGATCTCGCCGCTGTTTCTGCTGGCAAAGAAACGCGAGCACTTTCTGACGATCGGCTTTCAGGATAACGACGGCCATCAGGAAGCTTTGATTTTTCGCGTAGATAAAACCGACATTCGCGTGGCGCTTGTATCGTTAGAGGCGCGGACTGGGCAGCAGGTTCAGTATCAGGATGAAGAAGCGAGAAAGGCGGGGAAGGGATGAGGTTGCTGATTTCCGCACTGACAATGGCCGCGCTCGCTGCCGCTCAGAACGCGCCACAGCCGGCGAGTACGCCTCCGGCTCCGCCTGTTCCTGCCGTGACGAGCTTGGCCAAAATCAAGCGTGTTTATGTCGAAGCTCTGGCTGGAGACTATAGCGCCGAGGCGATCCGGCAACTGATTATCGCGACCTTGCAGCAATCGCACCTCTTTCTATTGACCGACAATCCCGATCGCGCGGATGTCACTTTGCGAGGCGCGGCAAATGACACCGCGTTCACCGACACGTTCGACACTCAGGACAGCGTCAATACCCGCGGAAGCGGCGGGGGATCTTCAGGCCATGCATCTCCGTCCACTCGCCTATCCGGCAGTACCATCTACGGAGGTCTATCCGCCGGCGATAACGATTCGCAACATATCCGCGAGCGCAAGCACGAAGCATACGCGACGGTTCGTCTTTGCAACCGCGATGGCGATGTCCTCTGGGCAACTACGCAGGAAAGCCGCGGCGCGAAGTTTCATAGCGCGAGCGCCGATGTTGCGGAAAAGGTGAGCCGTCAGCTCCAAGCCGATTTCGCCAAAGCCGTTCACGAGAAAGAAAAACCGGCAGATCCGGTGAGCGGCTCGCCGGATTCGAGTCATGCCGCGGCCTCATCCAACCCGGCACAGTAGCTCGCCGGAGGGTGATGAATGCCCCACGCGCCGGTCACGCTTACGCTGAGCCAGCGGCCGAATCTTCATATGATCGCAAGGCGCGGATCAAATCCGCCGTGGAAGCGGGCTTAACGAAGAGATGGTCCACGAGGTTGGGTTCAAGCGCAGCGCGCAGCGTGTTCTTTCCCGATCCTGTAAGCACAATCACCCGCATTCCGGAGTCGAGGGCCTTCAAATCACGGATCAGTTCCACGCCATCCTCCACCTTCGGCAACCCTAAATCAATTACCGCCGCTGAGAAATGGTGTTCGGCGGCCAGGTCTTTCGCACTTGTACTATCGGAAGCAGAAAGAGCGTCAAACCCACTCTTGGCCAAAAGCAGGGAGCGCAACTCACGCTGATCTCGATCGTCGTCAACAACAAGAATTTTCATGCTCGAAGAGTCTCCGTCACCTTGCAAACTCGATCCGCGCGACAACCAGATGCGGCATCGTCTGATTCCAGTTCGGAGGCAACGTGTCGAACGGGAGCCGGAACTCGCGGGTCGCGCCCGGGTTTAGTGGTTTTCCCTTCGCGTGCACAATGGGCACGCGTTCTCGATGAACCATCTGGCCATTCACGCCATAGAAGAGACAGTAGACGTCGACGGAATTCAACGGTCTGTCTCCTTTATTCGTGATTTTGCCGTCTACCTCGACCACTTGCTGCTGCATAAAGTTCTCAGCCGCTTGCAGCCGCACATCACTGAGCTCGAGGTTGTTTACGTAAGCCTTTGCATCGGCGGACGCCTGCTCCTCCGCTTGTCCCGTTCCGTGAGGCCGGCTCAGGTACATGTAGACTCCAATCAACAGGACAAGCGTGGCGGCGCCGATCGCGATTGGAACGTACGAGACTCTGGGCTTGTCTGGACTCGAAGAAGCCATAACGGCGCTGACTCTTCCAGAGTAGCGGAACTCACCGCTCGACAACTGCTAGTGCCTGGCACACCCGATCCAAGTCCGATTTAATGTTCGGCACATGCACCCTCGAAGACGCCGTCAGGCGCTCGACGGTCTGGACGAGATCCTCCAATCTGCGCTCCGCCTCATGTTGCATATGAACAATTGCCGCATTTTCAAGATCCGCCCATTGACTTGTCAGCCGCGACAAGTTCTTGAAGCTTTCATCGTTCATTTTTCGCAAGAACCTTGCCTTCACCACGCCACGGAAAACGGTCATCGGAATGATCGGGGAAAGCAGTTCCCAATTATGATCGAACATGCGGCCAATTTTGATGTCCGGGGCCTTCGGCGACTCTGGTTCGATCTCCGTTTCGGTGGTTCGCAGCGGCACGCCAAACAGGTCCATGGCGCGCTCGGAGAGGCGATCTCGAAATCCCTGAAGGACACGTATGTACTGCCGCTCAACATCGCGAAGAGGTTTGAGGAAATCGGACCTGTGAGAGGCCGAAATGCCGGCGAGTCGATTGCTAAGTGCCTCGCCTAGCCACGATTCGAAGCGCTCGAGTAATCTCGCAAAGGACATCTTCCACGCGCGATATTCTTGCTCCAGCGCCTCGAAGAGTTCCGCTTCAATTCTCCTCTCGTAAGGACGCAGGATCTTTTCGGTGTGACTGCGGGTGATTCCAATGTTGTGCCAGGCCACCAATTGCAGCTCGAGTTTTGTGTCGGCGAGGGCTTGTTGCTCGCCGATAGCGCGGGCTCGAAGTTCTTGTCGCTGCGCGTCGATCATCTCTGCTGAACGCAAGGTTAACTGGAGGTAATCGCTGCACTCTCGTAGTAAAGTCCGGAGCTTGTGGGCGAGAATCTCGCGTTTCCGGTCGCGAATGGCTCCCAGGGTTGGGCCGATGAAGCGCTCTTCGAAATCCGATCTCAGCCATTCGAACCCCGGCCGGGTCGAATACCGAAATATTTCGATCTGCTGCTCGAAGTTCTGATTCAGCTGTTCGCGTACGAAGTGGAAAACCTCGTGGCGCTCGGCGTCGCTTAAAATATCGACCTTAGTCAACAGAACGCATACCTTTGGCGTGTACTCGAACAGCTTGCGAATCAAGGCGACATCTTGTTGCGCTAAGGAGGGGTCGACGCCCACGGCTACCAGCGCGACATCTACGTTCGGAACCCAAGCGAGTGAAGCCTCCGTGTTGTGAGCAAAGGCGCTGTCTAGGCCCGGCGTATCGACAAAGCGAAGGCCCGGGTACGCTCGAAATTCTGGCAAGTACAAACAAACGCCACTTACGCGCTTCCTGTTTTCCGGGTTCTTCGCTTCAGTGATAAATTCTCCAATCACGTCAATGTCCAGGGGCTCTATTCGACCGTCCAGAAAACGGACTTCTGCATGCTCCTCCGGTCCCCAGAGCATTTCTGTCACAACTGAGGTGACCGGGATAACGCCTACAGGGAGCACGTCGCGTCCCAAGAAATGATTTAAGAAGCTGCTCTTTCCGGCCTTGAAGCGACCCAATACCGCAATGCTCAGATCGTTGCGCGCCGCGGCTGACTTGCACACGCGAAGAAGTGGCCTGAGCGACGACATCTCGTACCGCGACGCCACTTCCGAGACCAGTTGGATGACATTGCCGTTATCTGAAGGGCTGTCGGCGGCGGATACCTTCTCCAATTTCGCCTTCTCGCGCGAATCGCGCATTCAGCCATTCAACCATTTCTCGCTCCCAATCCGGCACGTTCGGAAGCGTATGCCAGCTCCCCGTTCCATGCTTGCCGCCTGGTATGCGGATGATGTCACAGCGGACTCCTACGCGCTGCAGGGCCGCTTGCAGATTCGTGTCCTCTGTGAATGGGATGTACTCATCCCGGTCGCCCTGAATCAGCAGAAAGGGGGGAGCGCCCGGTTTGACGTATGTGATCGGCGATGCCTCGCGTAGCGCCTCCTGCTCGCCTTTTTGCGCAATGAGAGGATCGAGCAGCGCGTGCACATCCTTATTCAATGGCACGGTCGCAAAGCTGCTTTGCGCGAACAGAGTGACAACAGCATCGGCACGTGCGCTCTCGCGGTCGACCGGATCCGATGCGCGTGGGTTTCCCGGTGCACTCAAGAGTCCCACCATGTTGCTGAGGAACCCTCCTGCCGAGCCGCCGACTAGCGCAATCTTGTTTGGATCCGCGTTCCATTTTGCGGCGTTATAACGCAAATAGCGCACGGCCCGTTCCACGTCGTAAACCATGTACGGGTATGGATATTTTGGCGCCAGCCTGTAGTTGATTGAGAACACCGCATAGCCCGCGGGCGCTAGAAAGTCGGCACAGTAAGCCTCGCTGCCGCTCTTGCTGTTTCCCCGTTGATAGCCTCCTCCATGAATGATGATCGCAATCGGATGAACGCCGGTTTCTTTCGGAGCGTAGTAGTCCATCGTCAGCGGCTGACCGTCGGCTTCCCCATATTGCAAACCGTCCTGAGTAGGAGTCCGTAACTCCGCAGCGTGAATAAGTAGCGAAGTCGCAGAGAGACCGACTGCCGCGAGACAGAGGGTGCTGAAAACGGGGAAAAGAGGCCGCTCCCTCACGGTCGCGGTTCCGTAAGCCACTGTGAACACGTCATCGCATTTCGGAACCGCTCGCGTGAGCAAGCGGTTTGGGCCTTTTTCAGCACCTGCAGACAGCCGGCGGCCAAACTCATATAAGCACTATAGCTTCAGGTTGTGGCATTGCGCTTCAATACCTGGACGCTTCCCCACATAAATAGTGAGAGGCGACGTCTGCCTGAGATAGGCTGAAAAAGGAGGTCGCATGAAACGTCGTGAATTCCTGAAAGCTGCAGCTGTTTCCGGCGTAGCGAGTCCTATTTTGCTCAATGCGCAAACCGAACTCCCCAAACGCCAGTACAAAGACGATGTGAAGCTTTCAATCGTCGGCTTTGGCGGCATCATTATGCTTGACGTTGAGCAGGACCACGCAAATCGCGTAGTCGCCGATGCAATCGAAGGCGGCGTCAACTATTTTGATGTTGCTCCCTCATATGGAAACGGCGAGGCAGAGGAGAAACTCGGTATCGCGCTTGAACCTTATCGCAAGAACGTATTTCTGGCCTGTAAGGCTGAAAGACGCGATGGACCAGGTGCGCGCGAGCAGCTCGAAACATCATTACGACGCCTGAAGACAGACCATTTCGATCTGTACCAGTTCCATGCTGTAGGAACGGTTGCGGATGCTAAAAAGATTTTGGCTCCCGGCGGCGCCGCTGAAACTTTCGTAAAGGCAAAACGAGATGGCTTGGTGCGGTACGTCGGCTTTTCGGCACATGGCGTCGATGCGGCCAAAATTTTGATGGAAAGCATGCCCCTTGATTCCGTGTTGTTCCCCGTGAATTACGTCAACTATGCCGAAGGAGATTTCGGCCCGCAGATTCTCGCAGAAGCTAAGAAGCATGGGCTCGCCCGTATGGCCCTGAAAGCGCTGGCGGAAACAACCTGGAAACCGGGCGAAAAGAAAACTTATAAGAATTGTTGGTACAGACCTATTGAAGACCCAGCGCTAATGGAAAAAGCGTTGCGCTTCACCTTATCTGAAGACGTCACCGCGGCAATTCCGCCCGGATATGAGAAATTCTTGAAAACGGCAATGCAGATAGCATCGCGCTTCACGCCGCTGACTCGAGGAGAGCGGCAAAGTCTGTTGGCGAGCGCTCAGGGCGTTACCCCCATCTTCACCGCAGCGAAAGGAGCCGCAGCCTAAAGCTCGATGCCAGGTGGAGCGGGCCTCAAGGCCTGCCATGCCGCCATTCCTGGCGGCATTTTGCCCGGATGCTCTCACGCCGTAACCGCACGCCGAAAATCCCGATCAAACCTGGTCAGTCGAGGCGACGTCCGCATCCCGTGGATCGATGGGTTGCACCTCGTTGGGAACGTCAGGGGAATGGTTACCGCTATCATCCCGGCGGATGGCAGCATGGTAATCGCTTCCATCATTGACAGCCTTCAAAGCCTGGATAGATGATGGAATTCGTCGTTCCAGGAATAACAGGCTACGAGGTGGCTGCGCTTGTCTGAAGCAACACGGCGTGATTTTCTTCTGCAATCGACCGGGGCTTTAGCTTCTGCCGCAATCGCCGAAGCGCAGACGCCATCATCGACGGCGAAAAAGACAATCGGCATCCAGATCGGGGCCGTCTCGTTTGCGGACGAGGGCATCGAGCCGGTTCTGGATATTCTCCAGGAAAAAGCCTCCGTCAATACACTGTTTATCGCGGCATTCACGTATGGCCGCGGCATCGCTGGACGGCAGGTGCCGGGCCAACCCTTGCCCGATCACGGAAAGCAGGAGTACGACACCAGCACGTTTCATGGAGGAAGTTACACTGCTATTCACTCGCAGTACTATGCCGATACGCCTCTCAAGAATCTTCGGGCGCCCGACCTCGGTTCCTTCGACGTCTTCGAATCGGTGCCTCCGGCGTCACGAAGACGCGGAATGAAGAGTATCGCGTGGTTCGAAGATGTCTTTCGCTCCGACATTCCCGGAGTCGAGCAGTTGCAGGAGCGGGACCTCCGCGGCCGCAACGCCTCTACACTGTGTCTGAACAATCCTGGTTATCGAAATTTTCTGCTCGGTCTGGTCGAAGACTACAGCCGGTCGTGGGATCTCGATGGAATCATGTGGGGCTCGGAGCGCCAGGGCGCATTCGCCAATGCGTTGGGCTCGCACCACGGCGGACGAGCGGAAGATCCGGGGCGCGTGACCTGCTTCTGCGATTTCTGCCGGAATAAGGCTACTGCACAAGGTATTCGCGTCGAGCGCGCTCGCACCGGCTTCCTCGAGCTCGAGAAATTTGTTCTCCAGGCACGCTCCGCAAATCGCCCGGTCGATGGCTACTATGTGGAACTCTGGCGGCTCATGCTGACCTACCCGGAGTTGCTCGCCTGGGAAAATTTATGGCACGACAGCCTGCGCGAGACCTATCAGGCGATTTACCAAAAAATGAAATCCATCAAACCGGACATGGGCGTCGGGTGGCACATCTGGCATAACAATTCATTCAGCCCGATATACCGAGCCGAGCAGGACTTGCGTACGCATCGCGCCCTATTCCGATTTTCTGAAGATCGTCATGTATCATAACTGCGCCGGCGAACGCATGGCAAGCTATATCAGTAACGTAGCCGAGACTCAGTATGGAGACGTGCCTCGCAACGAGTTACTTCAATTTCATTACCGTGTTCTGGGTTATGGGGATGAGGGAACTTACAACCGGATTCCCCATACCGGCTTCTCGAGTGATTACGTACTGCGGGAAACCAAACGCGCTCGCGCTGGACTTGCAGGCGCCAAAACATTCTTGTGGCCCGGAATCGACATTGATATTCCCACGGCAGCAAATCACAGTAAGTGCAGCTCCAAAGGGACCGGAGACGCAGTGCTTGGAGCATTTCGCGGAGGGGCCGATGGCGTCATCCTCTCGCGCAAGTATTCCGAAATGAAGCTGACCAATCTCGCAGGAGCCGGAGCAGCCATCCGCCAATTGGGACTGACATGATAGACGAGGAACACGAGACGAGGTAATCACTTGTGACAGGCCAACGAAATTGCAGCGGCGCTGCTTTCTTGCTGCTCTTCCTAGCGGGAACGATGCAACCATACACTTGGGCGCAGTCTGGAACTGCTGCAAGCCCTCAGGCCGCTCCTCGAGCACCAGGCCAAAACCCGAATGGCATGCATATTTTTATCTGGGCGGGTCTCAAGTCTCATCTCCCGGGTCAACATGACTATCCGCAGTTCCTTGCCGACTGGAGCAAAATTCTGACCGAGCATGGGGCTGTTGTCGATGGCGCTTTGCATTCTCCCAGCAGCGCCGACCTCGAACATACCGATGTTGTCGTAATTTACAAAGGGGACGCGGGCTATGTGATCGATAGCGAAAGGGCTGCGTTCGAGGCGTACGTGAAACGCGGCGGGGGACTGGTTAATTTCCATGACTCTTTGTGCGGTCCGGAGCCGGCCTACGTGGCGACGCTACTCGGTGGCGCAAAGAAGCATGGCGAAGTGAACTATACCTTAGACGCGCCCATCCACTATTCAGTCGTGGACCCGTCCGATCCGATCATGAAAGATATGTCCGACATCACGATTCTTGATGAAGCCTTTTTCAGCATGACGTGGGCGAAGAATCCTGACATTCATGTGCTGGCAACCACCAGTATCCCGGCAACACACAGTGCCGGCAGTCATAAGGGAGAAGTCGTGCCGCAGATCTGGACATACGAACACACACTTCCCGGCGGCCAGCCTGCTCGAGCGTTTGTTTGGATGCAGGGACACCTCTACGCCAATTTCTCCAATTACCAGATTCAGCGAACATTGCTTCGTGGCATCGCATGGGCTGCGAAGAAGCCGGTCGATGAGCTCATAAATTACGTGCCGCCTCCCCGTCCCAGTAGCATGGGAATGCCTACAGCGGGTAGAACCCAGTGAATAAACGAACATTTCTCCAAGTGTTTTCCTCCGCAATCGCAAGCCCTTTCGTTGGCCGGGTCTCTACGTTGCTAGCCAAGGAGGCTCTCACGAACTGGGCGGGCAACATCGTCTACAGCACCGATCGCCTGCATGAGGCTTCCACCATCGAGGAGATCAGATCGTATCTGCGCTCGGAGGACAAGTTGAAAGTGCTCGGTACTCGGCACTGCTTCAACTCCATCGCCGATAGCCGCCACAACCTGCTTTCGCTGAAGCCCATGCAGGAGATGACGCTCGACGCGGCATCTCGCACCGTAACAGTTGGCCCTGGTGTGAAATATGGACAACTAGGCCCATATCTCGATGCGAAAGGATTTGCGCTGCACAATCTGGCTTCGCTACCGCACATCTCGGTTGCCGGCGCATGCACCACGGCGACGCATGGCTCGGGCGAGATGAACGGCAATCTAGCGAGCGCGGTGTCCGGCCTCGAACTGGTGACGGCGAAGGGCGACGTGGTTAAACTCAGCCGTGAATCGGACGAAGCGGAGTTTCAAGGAACAGTAGTCGGGCTGGGCGCGCTTGGCGTCATTACACGCGTAACACTCAAGGTTCAACCCACGTATCAAGTGCAGCAGTACGTGTATCAAGATCTTCCGCTTCGCCAAATGCAGGATCATTTCGACGAGATGCAGGCGAGCGGTTACAGCGTCAGTCTATTCACTGATTGGCGAGGAAAGAAGATCAGCGAAGTTTGGATCAAGAGCCGTGTCGGGCAAGGGCGGCCATTCTCCGCGCCGCAGGAACTGTTCGGCGCAAAGTTGGCTCACCACAACCTCCATCCGATAGCCGGGATTTCCGCCGAGAACTGCACGGAGCAAATGGGAGTGCCAGGCCCGTGGTACGACCGGCTGCCGCATTTCCGGATGGGCTTCACGCCGAGCGCCGGAAAAGAATTACAGACTGAATATCTGATGCCCCGGCGACACGCCGTCGACGCCATCCTGGCAGTTGAGCGGCTGCAGGACCAGGTGAGCACGCACTTGCTGATTTCCGAGATCCGCACCATCGCAGCCGACGACCTGTGGATGAGCACGTGTTACCGGCAGCCGAGCGTGGCGATTCACTTCACCTGGAAACCAGACTGGCCTGCCGTGAGGAATGTTCTTCCAGTCGTCGAAAGGGAATTGTCTCCGTTTCAGCCGCGGCCGCACTGGGGCAAGTTGTTCACAATGCCGCCGGCTGAACTCAGGCCGCGATATGAAAAGCTGGACGATTTTTTGAAACTGGCCGCGAAGTACGATCCGAATGGCAAGTTCCGAAACGATTTCTTGAACACGAATCTGTTCGCCTGAGGCAGGAGATCTCCACCAAAGGCTACTGTTCCAGCCGTTTCAGGAACGATTGGGCTTCATCCCAGCCGGGACGCAGGCGGAGCGCTTCGACAAAATCGGCGCGCGCCCTCTCGCGCTCTCCCGTACACAGCAGATGATACATGCCCGCGTGGAGATGGGCGGTGGGATCGAGGGGACGCACTATCGCGATGCGTTCGGCGATCTCGGCTGCTTTCTCGAACATTCCGAGCTGATAATACTCCGCGGCTAAGAAGTCGAGCCGCGAATCGTCGCTCGGGTCGGCGGCGATCTCTTCGTTCAGAATTCCGATGTAGGTGAGATTTCTCTGCCGTCTCGCCTCCGGGTCGGAAGCGAAATCGTGATCGATGCGAATGGGGCTGCGAATTAGACGTCCGCCTCCGGCGAGGATCGATGCGTCGATGGTTTCGTGAACGCGCCCCCGATAGCGATAGGACTGGAGGTTGGGGAACAGCCGGACAGCATAGTCTCGAGTGGGAGCATTGGAATTCTGGCGGTAGTTGAAGCGTTCGAAATAATATCCGGCGTTTTCTTGGCCTGCGGCCAACTCCTGAATCAAAGGAACGCTTGCGGGATGAAGGGTCTCATCGGCATCGAGGACCAGGATCCACCGGCCGCTCGCGCGCGTGAGGGCTTGGTTGCGGGCGGCGGCGAAATCGACGAAGGTGAAATCAAAAGCGGTTACTTTCGCGCCGTAGGTGACTGCGATTTGACGCGTCGTGTCCGTCGATCCGGTGTCGATGACGACGATTTCGGCGGCAAGACTCGCGACTGACTCGAGACATCGCGGAAGATTGCACTCTTCGTTCTTCACGATCATGCACAGGCTTAGGGCGTGGATGCTCATGAGCGTGGACGCGACATGCCCTGATTATTCTGTGGGCGGCTTGAGTGAAATTTCTCAGCGGGTTGGCCACTAGTTATTACATGGGCAGCGCACTCGATCCACGAGTCTGGTCGGAATTTCGCGGGCAAGCGCATCGCATGCTGGACGACATTCTGGACTATCTCGAAAACATTCGCGATTGCCCCGTCTGGCAGCCGATACCTGAATCCGTCCGTGAACGTTTCCGCGGCGAGCTTCCGGCCGGGCCGTCGGATCTGGCCGCAGTTCACGAAGAATTCATGCGCTATATTCTGCCGTTTGCCGCCGGCAATGTGCATCCCGGGTTTCTCGGGTGGGTACACGGAGCGGGCACGCCGGTTGGTGTCGTGGCGGAAATGCTGGCGGCCGGGCTGAACGCGAATCTAGGAGGGCGCGACCACATTCCCATCGAAGTCGAACGCCAGGTTGCGGGCTGGATGCGGAAGCTATTCGGTTTTCCGGAGGGTGCCGCCGGACTTTCGTGACGGGTGCTTCGATGGCGAACCTGATCGGCGTACTGGTAGCGAGGGGTACGGCGCTCGGGTTTGAGGCGCGCTCGGCGGGCGTTTCGCCTGGCGGCAAGCGGCTCACAGCATATGCTTCGGAGGCTGTGCATAGCTGTGTTGGCCGGGCGCTGGATATCGCGGGCATCGGCAGCGGCACGCTGCGCCGAATCAGGGTGGATAGCCGCTATCGGATCGAGCTAAACGCCTTACGCGAGGCTATCGGCGCGGACCGGCGCGCGGGCTTCACGCCGTTTCTTTTAGTGGGCACGGCGGGAACGGTAGACACTGGCGCGATTGACGATCTCGAGGCGCTTAGCCGTCTGGCGCGCAAAGAAGGCTTATGGTTTCACGTGGATGGCGCTTGTGGAGCTCTGGCGATGCTCGCGCCGGCTTTGGCGCCGCGTCTCAAAGGAATCGAGCTTGCCGATTCGCTCGCCTTCGATTTTCATAAGTGGGGGCATGTGCCTTATGATGCGGGCTTTGTGCTGGTGCGCGATGGAGAGTTGCAGCGAAAAACTTTCGCCACTTCAGCGTCCTATTTGAGGCGGGAGACGCGGGGGTTGGCCGCCGGCTCGAGCTGGCCGTGCGACCTTGGCCCGGATCTCTCCCGCGGGTTTCGCGCACTGAAGACGTGGTTCACATTGAAGGTGTACGGCGCGGCGGTCTTGGGAGAATCGATCGTGGGCACCTGCGATTTGGCGCGGTACCTCGAAAGGCGCATTGCGGAGACGCCCGAACTGGAACTCGCGGCCCCGGTCGAGCTGAACATTGTCTGTTTCCGATACCGCGCGAAAGAAACAGACCGCGTGAATGCGCGAATCGCAGTCGAGCTGCAGGAATCGGGTGTTGCGGCTCCTTCGACGACGATTGTTGGAGGACAGCTCGCGATTCGCGCGGCTATCGTGAATCACCGCACTTGTGCCGCCGATTTAGACGCGTTGGTGGAACGGACCGTGGCGCTGGGGCGCGAGTTCGAGGGCGCCGCCTCGAGCGATTGGCCGCCGCGTCTGGCTCGCGAAGCCGCGTTGCGCGAGATCGAAGCGCGGATTGCCGCCGAGCCAGACGAAGTGGATGCTCGGGTTGAGCGCGCTCGCCTGCTCGCCGAATTGGGGCGAGTGATAGAAGCGCGCGATGCATATATCGAGGCGCTTATGCGGGAGCCGTCTCACTTGATAGCGCTCAACAGTGTGGGCACGCTGCTGCATGGCCTGGGCTATCGAACAGCGGCGCGAACAGCTTATGCGGAAGCCGTGAAGCGCCATCCCGGCGATGCCATGAGTCATGTCAACTTGGCCAATGCGTTGTATGAAAACGGTGAGTCCGGAGCGGCGCGCGAGCATTATGAAACCGCCCTGCGCCTGGCTCCAGATTGCGCCGAGGCGCACCAGGGGCTCTCCTACGTGCTGGCCCAGCAAGGTGACAGTCAAGGTGCGGCATGGCATCGCCGGAGAGGCTTCGAGCATCGCGCCATATTGACACTGCCGTACCGCGGCGAGGGGCCTCCGATATCGCTGCTGCTGCTGATGTCCGCCGTCGGGGGCAATACGCCGGCGCGCAATTTCATGGACGACAGGGTTTTTGAGACGACTGTGGTGATGGCCGAATTTTACGATGGCAGCCAGAAACTGCCGCGCCATCAACTCGTATTTAACGCCATCAGTGACGCGGACCTGGCGGGGACAGCGCTCGCCGCCGCGGAATCGCTGGTAGCCCTGAGCGGCGCGCCGACGCTGAATTTGCCGTCGGCCGTATTGGCGACGGGACGGGCCGACAATGCTCACCGGCTTTCGACGCTCGATGGGGTGATCGCTCCCGCAGCGGTTACGCTCAGGCGTGAGCTGCTAACCTCGGGCGCGGCCGGCGCCATTCTGGCGCGCTATGGTTTGACCTTTCCGTTACTGGTCCGCTCGCCCGGCTTTCACACCGGTCGCCATTTTGTGCGCGTCGAGAGCGAGAGCGAATTGAAGGACGCGGTGGCTGCTCTGCCCGGCAACGAATTAACCGCCATTCAATATCTCGATTCCCGCGGACCCGACGGCAAAGCTCGCAAGTATCGCGTGATGATGATTGATGGCCGGTTGTATCCATTGCATCTGGCGATTTCGAATGACTGGAAGGTCCACTACTTCACCTCCGAGATGGCGGAGCGTGCAGATCATCGCGCTGAGGAAGCGGAGTTTCTGAACGACATGGCTGGTGTCGTGGGTCCACGCGCAATGACGGCGCTCGAAAAGATCCAGAGCACGCTGGGCTTGGACTATGCGGGTATCGATTTCGGCCTAAGCGCGGCTGGCGATCTGCTTCTATTCGAAGCCAACGCGACGATGGTCGTGAATCCGCCGGAAACTGGCGAGATGTGGGACTACCGCCGTCCCGCAATACAAAAGATTTTCGGCGCGGTGCGGCGGATGCTCATAGAGAAGGCGGCCTGAGAGGCCGCCGCAGGCCAAGGGCCTCTCCTACTTGGCTGCCGTCGGCATTTTGGCGGCCCTTCTGTTCCAGACCCGCGAGAAGCGCCTGGGTAAGCTTATCAGCGTATGTTTCCGAGATAGGCGTGTAACCCGTCAGCAGGTTGTAATAAAGCGGCGCGTAGATCATGTCCTGCACAAGGTCGAGATCGGCGTTGGCGGGTAATTCGCCGTTTGTTTTATAACGGTTCAATACCGCTTGGCCGCGTTTGCGAAGAGGACGGATCCAGTGATCGCGAAGAGCGGCTGCCATTTCAGGATCTTCTTGCGCCCCCACAACGATGGCTGCGAGCAGCCTGCCCCTCGGCCCTAGCAAAAATCGGGAAAACCGCCGAAGCTGGGTTTTTATATCGCCGCGAAGGGAGCCCGTATCGGCAAAGGGAAACTCAGGCGAAACCGCAGTTCTGAATGCCTCGATCAAGACTGAGGCTTTGTCGGGCCACCACCTGTAAACGGTGGCTTTACTCGCGCCAGCCCGCTCGGCGATGGCGTCGACGGTGACGCTGCGGAAGCCTACCTCTTCAAGCAGCCCGCTTGCGGCGTTGAGCACCCTGAGCCGCACATCTTCATCGCGGGGCCGGCCCGGACCTCGAGTTGGCACGCTGGCCGCCTTAGAAACCTTCATAATTCATAATAAGAACATTAGCGCAATTTTCGAAACTTGTGAGTATCGAAATAATCAAACCTTCAGTGACTCTCCCCAAGGCCTCTAGCAAAGGTGTCTTTTCATGTGGATAGTTCGCCTCGCTCTTAATCGGCCATACACCTTTATCGTTCTAGCGTTGCTGATCTTACTGCTCAGCCCGGTTGTAATATTGCGGACACCCACCGACATTTTCCCGAATATCGACATTCCGGTGATTGGCGTGGCGTGGCAGTACACGGGCATGAACGCCCAGGAAATGGAAGGGCGGATGACGACCGTTTACGAGCGCATTCTGACAACGCTCGTAAACGACATCGAACATATCGAATCGACGACGATCAATGGAATCGCAATCGTCAAGATCTATTTTCAGCCGAACGCGAGTATCGATGCCGCGACGGCGCAGGTGACGGCGTGCTCGCAGACAGTCTTAAAACAGATGCCGCCGGGGGTGACTCCGCCACTTATCATCAGCTACAACGCCTCCACGGTTCCGATTCTTCAGTTGGCTCTTTCGGGGAAGGGGCTCTCGGAGCAGCAGCTGAACGACATTGGCCAGAACTTTCTCCGCGTGCAATTGGTGACAGTGCCGGGCGCCGCCGTCCCCTATCCTTATGGCGGAAAACAGCGTCAGATCATGATCAACATCAATCCGGCGCTGCTTCAGTCGAAAGGCCTATCGCCAGCCGATATTGTCAATACCATCAGCGCTCAGAACCTGATTCTGCCGGAAGGCACGACCAAAATCGGACAGTTTGAATATCAGGTTGAGATGAACGGAAGCCCGCGTCTGGTGGATGAGTTGAATGACGTCCCGGTAAAGACGCTGGGAAGCACGACGGTTTATTTGCGCGACGTTGCGCAGGTGAGCGACGGATTTACGCCCCAGACCAATATCGTGCGCCTGGATGGTAACCGCGGAACGCTGGTCACGATTTTGAAGGCCGGCAACGCATCGACGCTGGATGTGGTTTCGGGCATCAAGAAGCTGCTGCCGCGGGTAGCCGCCACGCTTCCGCCGGAGCTGCGGATGCAGCCGTTGGCCGATCAGTCGATCTTCGTGCGGGCCTCTATTTCGGGAGTTATCCGCGAAGCTGTGATTGCCGCTTGCCTGACCGGGCTGATGATTCTTCTATTTCTGGGAAGCTGGCGGAGCACGCTGATTATCGCGGTTTCGATTCCTCTCTCGATTCTCACTTCGGTGATCGTGCTGAGCGCGCTGCATCAAACCATCAACATCATGACGCTCGGAGGGTTGGCTCTTGCGGTCGGCATCCTGGTGGATGACGCGACGGTCGAAATCGAGAACGTGAACCGCAATCTCGAAGCGGGCGGGGAGATGATAACCACCCGCGAGGCGATTCTCACAGGCGCCCAACAAATTGCTGTGCCCGCGCTGGTCTCGACGCTTTGCATCTGCATCGTATTCCTGCCTATGTTTTTCCTGGGCGGCGTGGCGAAATACCTGTTCGTTCCACTAGCGGAGG
>CAVRNU010000004.1:0-238991 GCA_963722585.1 Bryobacterales bacterium
CAAAGCGAATTCGGTGGTGATCGCTCTGTAATCGGGCGGCGCATTCTGCTAGATGGCATCGACTTCTCGATTATCGGAGTCGCTCCCAAGAAGTTTACAGGTATGGATCAATACGTTCGCCCTGACGTGTTTGTGCCTGTCATGATGTGGCCTTGGCTGGCGACGGACGCGAAGCAAAATCCACTCGAAGATCGCGGCGACCGCGAGCTGATGGTGAAGGGCAGACTGAAGCCCGGCGTTTCTATTGCAGAAGCCCAGGCGGAAGCACAGGTGATCGCGAGGAGTTTGCAGCGCGCCTATCCGAAGACGAACCGGAATGAAGGAGCTGCCGTTCGCACCGAGCTCGAGATGAGAATCGAAACCGATCCCGCCGACGCGGCATTGGTGGGCTTGCTGCTTGGGCTCGCGGGAGCCGTGCTTTTGATTGCCTGCGCGAATGTCGCCGGGCTTTTATTGGGCCGGGCGCGTGCGCGATCCCGCGAAATCGCGGTTCGGCTAGCGATTGGCGCGGGACGATTTCGCCTGTTACGCCTGCTTCTTACCGAGAGTCTTCTGATCGCGCTCATGGGAGGGGCGATTGGAATCGCACTGGGCTATGGCGGTGCAAAATACTTCGGGACCTACCAGATTCCGACGGACCTGCCGATCCGGCTCTCGGTGCAGCTTGATAAACGGGTCTTCCTCTTCAGCTTGATAATTTCGTTGCTGAGCGCAGTCCTGTGCGGATTGGCTCCGGCTTTGCAGATGACGCGGACCAATCTCGTAACGGCGTTGAAAACGGCGGATTCCGAGATTCCGGGCAGGCGCAGGCTCTGGGGGCGTAACACGCTCGTGATTTGCCAGGTAGCCACATCGCTTGCCCTTCTAACGGCTGCGGTACAGATGATACGCGGGTTTCAGGACAAATTTCGCGAGGGTCCAGGGTTTCGGACCGATCATTTGCTTACGATGGCGTTCGATCCGCAGCTCGTGCATTATACAGAGGCGCAAACGCAGAAGTTCTATCGGGGTCTCGTTCGAAGCGCTCGCCTGCTCCCTGGTGTGAAGTCGGCGGCGCTTACCGGCGAGCTGCCGATGTCGAACGACGGGGACGGCGTGAGCGTTGTGCCGGAGGGTTTTCACATGCCGGTCGGCAAAGAGAGCTTCCCGGTCGACATGGACGTTGCGGGCGAGGACTATTTCAAGACCTTGGGAGTAGCACTGACGCGAGGCCGCGGATTCCGCGAGAGCGACACTGCGACATCGCCAAATGTCGCTGTCGTTAACGAAGAATTTGCAAAACATTACTGGCCGTCGAGCGACGCCCTGGGAAAACGATTTCGAATCGATAATGCGAGCGGACCGGTCTTCGAAATTGTGGGCATTTCGAAAACCGCGAAATACGAATGGATTGGCGAACCTCCTACTCAGTATGTCTATCTCCCATGGACACAGCATCCGCGAAGCAAAATGACGTTGTTGGTGGAATCCGTTGGGCCGCCGGCAGCGCTAGCCGGACCGGTTCGCGACCTGGTGCGAAATCTCGATTCCAGCCAGCCAGTGTTTGGTGTACGGACAATGGAGGAGTTCTATCAAAGGCGAGTGGTGGCGGCTCCGGTGATGATCCTTCAGGCCGTGAGCGCAATGGGTCTGATCGGCTTGACTCTCGCCCTCGCGGGTCTGTACGGGTTGATGACCTACGCGACAAACCGCAGAACGCGCGAAATCGGAATTCGGATGGCGGTAGGAGCCGATGCCAAGGCCGTTCTGCGTATGGTTCTTCGGCAAGCGCTGATTCTGGTGGCTAGCGGGTTCGGGATTGGTCTGGTACTGTCATTCGGTGCGGAAAAAGGCCTGAATGCGGTTTTTGAACGCACGGGAACAGATGTTGGCGCTTATCTTTTAATCTTGCCGTTGCTGCTTGCCGTAACGATGCTGGCGGCATTCATTCCAGCGCGGAAAGCCTCGCGCATCGAGCCCTCGCGCGCTTTGAGATACGAATAATCGTGAGCTTACTTACTGCGATTGGTGAAACTCATCCTGAATTACGCGCGAGTCGTCAGCATCCCGCAACCGACGCGCTTCTTCTTTGGTCTTCGGCTTCGCGAATCGGGCACGCGCGGGGTCGAAGACACGTGTGTCGGAAGGTTGCCAACTAAATGGAGCCAGGTCCGGAGTCTCTGTGAACATGTCGCTCATATCGGCGGCCAGGGCATCTTCCAGATTCAGCGGACCGAGCCCCAGCAGCTCGTAAATGGTTTTCTGGACACTCGACATGCTGCAGTGGCGGTGCGAAACGAAGCCGCGCCGTGTGTAGGGGCTGATTACGAGCACCGGACTGCGGTGCGCGTCTACGTGATCCACTCCGTCTTGCGCGTCATCCTCGATCACAAAGATAGCGGTATCCTTCCAGATCGAACTGTGCGTGATCTTTTCCACGATTTTGCCCAGCGCCAAATCGTTGTCCGCGACAAAGGAGGCGCGGTAGGCATAGCCGTCCGCCGGACGCACGTCGGAGGTGTGATCGTTCGGCAGCCGGATGACTGTGAGCGCCGCGATCCTTCCCTTCGCCAACCTCCGATCCATATCCTTAGCGAACTCCTGGTAGCGGAATTGGTCGGGAATGCCGAGATTGAAAGTAGGATAGGCTCGATCGGTCGATTCAAACACAGGCCTTGGCACCGGAGCATTCAACAGCAGACGCTGTCCTTCCGGTTCCGTTCCGGCGCTCTCGTCGGAACCTTCGATCTCGAGTCCTTCGCCATAGTTCCGCACGCTTAAACCTGCGCCTGCGATATGCTCCCAGAGCGATCCGAACTCGGGTTCGTCTTCCGGCATGGGACCATCGGTGCCGCCGCCGATAGCGCGCCGTCCAGGAGCGGAGCTGAAGGGATTCCCCTTACGCCGTCCCCCATAGCCCGACGTCCACGCCATATTGAGCCATGGCGTAGGAGCCATGCCAAAGGCCCAACGGTGCCCGTCGACGGAAACATCGCTGTCGACAAAGAACCGGTCGCTCGTCGCAAACCGCCCGGCGAGCGCATGCGCGTTCGGCGTCACACTCACGTCCTTCAGCTTCGGCTCTTCCTCGGTCCAGCCATGCAATCCGAAACGCGCCAGCGCCGAATCGCCGTCGAGACCCGGCAAATCGCCGAAGACTTCATCGAAAGTGCGGTTCTCGCGAATGATAAAGAAGATATGTTTCAGGTGCGGTATTTTTGCGGCCGGTACAAGCGCCGCCTCGTTGTTGCGCACCACGGCCGCGGTCGAATTGGCGAGAGCAGCTTCGTCAATGGATAACGCAAGGACAGAAAGACTGCCGAATTCGAGCTCGCCGATGTAGCGCCGGGAATCGGTCGGCTGGAATGTCTTCCCTCCGTTCGGACCCGACCCCTTGCCTTTGTTGTTCACAACGTAAAGCCTTTCCAGATTCGGAGCAATGGCAAGCGCCGCAGGAAACCAGCCCGTGTTCACGTGCCCGAGGACCCGGCCGGACTTCTTGTCAATCACCGCGACAGCATTCACGCCGGCTTCCGCCACATAGAGACGTTTGGTATCCTGCGCCAGGCCCATCGGCATCACGCCTCGCAAAGGCCGTCCTTTGCTGTCCTGGAACGCAGGCCCTGAAAAGGGCGTTAACGCAATCTGCCGTTGTATCTCGCGCCCATCCGGAGTAATTACTGCGACAGAATCTTCATGTGCCAGCGTGACATAGACGTGTTGCGTGTCGGCTATGACACCTGAGGGCGAAGCGCCGCCGACGACACCGTTGGAATCGGAATGGATGGCGCTACCCAGCCGTAGTCTCGCGGTGACCACTGGTTTAGCCGGGTTGCCGATATCGCACGTCCATAGCGAGCTTCCGAGAACGTCGTTTTCATCTCCCAGTCCGGGAGCGCGATGCCCGTCGACACGAACGCCGCGGCGCGCTTCAGGCGATGGATATCCAAACGGAGGAAAGCGCAATCCCGTGCTCAGGGTGTCTTCTTTGCGGACTCCTTCGACGAGCTTGTACTCAAACAATCCGGTATTCGTGAAATAAAGGCGCTTCCCATCTTCGGAGAGCGTCATGGCCAGTGGATTCGCCCCGGTAGGAATTGAAGAGATGCGCTTGCGAGCCGCTGTATCGATGACGACAATGCGCCAGTTACCCTGATCGACGACATAAAGGAAGCGGCCGTCCCGGGAAAGCGCCAGATTCGCAGCGAAACTTTCCGAATAATCCACGCCGGCGGTTGGGCCGTTCAGCTCGATCCGAGCGACCCGCCGCCAGTTTCCGGCGGACCAGATGTCCACCGCTCCTGAGTCGCCTGTTGCATCGTAGAGCATTTGCCCATCCGGCGAATAGGCCACGCCTGCATGCACTTCCACAGCAGGATCATTCTTGGCGCCAGGGGGAAACGCGGTGACGCGTGGCTCGCCGGAGTCGGGATGATCGACGATATCAAGAGAAAAGGGCCAGCCGATACATGGGATGGCAATCTGTTGCCCATCGGGCCGTACGGCGAGAGCGAACGGAAAGGGCGTCAGTTTGATCCAGGAGCCCTGTGGCGTAATGAGCCGGCCATTCGGAAGCCGGGCATCGATGGTGGCAGCGCCTACGACTCCAGCGACGGTCAGAACCGCATAGAAAGTGCGTAGGCGAAGCAGCAAAGCTAGAACTCGACGCGCGCACCCACTTGGCCCGTGCGATTGCCGCCAAAGTCGGAGGGTCGCGCGCTGGTGATTTGACCGACGCTCGAGCTATCGATCGATAGCACGGGGTTCGCCAGATTCAAGTGATTCAGCACGTTTGTAAACGATCCTTCCACCTTGATTTTGACCCGCTCGGTAAGGGAGAAAGTTTTGGATAAGCCTGCGTTCAAGTTTACCGTTCCTGGACCCACCACCGAGCCCATCCCGGCGTTACCGAAACGTCCGATTGGCGCTCCGTTGCCTGGAGTTCCAATTAAGCAAGGCGTACCGGGCTGCCATCCTACAACTCCGGGACAAGTGTACGCCGCCGCGTTGAACCAGTCGGCTGCTGTCGGGTGACTCAGACCAGGGCTGCCAACTATATCTGGCGCCTGATCGCGGCCAATCACGCCTGAACCGGTGCCCGATGGGTCGCCGCCATCGAAATACGGCGTCAGGTACGGTCCGCTTTGCCACAAGAAGATTGTGCCGAGCTGCCAGCCGCCGACAACTGCGTCCATGAGCCGGTTCATGTTAGAGCCGAACTGCCTGCCACGGCCTAAGGGAAGTTCAACGATCGCGGAAGTGATCCAGCGGTTGCGGCGCGTGCCGGAAACCGGACCATATTCATGCTTGAGGTCGAGCGCATCCATCGTGCGCGCACCAGCATTCTCGCCAGCGAATGTCGTGGGGGTGTATCCATTATTGTCGGCCAGATTTTTGGCGAAGGAGTATGCGGAGTTGAGTGTGATTCCGCTCTTGTAGCGGTGGTTTACCTCAAGCTGGAGCGCGTTGTAGAAGGCGTTTGCGCCGTTTGCGCGAGTATTGACGACGCCCCAGTTGGGGAACGGACGGCTACTCAAAGGCTGGTCGACATAATATGTGGTCGAGTAATAAGACTGATTCAAGTTCGGCGCCCACACCAAGTCCCGCGTGGCCATTCCGATATATGAAATGCGAAGACCGGTATCGAAGCCGAGATCGCGGTCGATGGAAAAATTCCATTGCTCGGAGTAGGGATCTTTGTAGTTGATCTGGTTCGCTGTACCGAAGTAGTCGGTTCCGGGGGGAGGAACGGTGATACCCGAGGCGCCCGTTTTCACGTTCGGCCACTGGATGGCGGGAATGCCGTTAGTAATACTGTTGTTGTAAGTGAATGTTGCCGATTGCAACGTTCCAGTAAGCGCGTAGTAAATGGAGCCCAGCACTTCGGTGTTATAAACACTGAACCCGCCGCGGAGTACGGTTTTGTTATCGAAGGGCCGCCAGGCAAAACCGAAGCGGGGCATGAAACGCCGGGGCGCGGTGCGCAAACTGTCGGGAAGCCCGGCCTGGCTGGCAGAGAGCACCGGCATGCAGGGTGCGCCGTTCAGGCTCGGCCCGCTCGTGCTCCCTAGTTGTGGACAGGCGTTGGCGCTTTCGAGAAAGCCTGTTGCGAGCAGGCTTGCCGCGCCGTTCGGATAGATGACTGCGCCGGACCTTGGGTAGTTCGGATCGAAATTGCCGATGTTGCCGGAAGCATCGGTATAGCCCGGGTGAAATTCGAACCGCAGCCCGAATTCCAATGTCAGTTTCGGGGTGACACGGAAGCTGTCCTGGGCATACGCGTTGTAGTGGTTGGTGATGCCGTCGTTGTCCCTCTGAACGTTGTCGAAACCCGTTGCGTTCGGCAGACCGAGCAGAAAATCGGCGAACGGCGCCCCAGTGAACTGTCCGCTGAAACTGAATTGGCCATAGTTATCGCCGCCGATGAAGCTGAGCGGCGTGACCGCCTGGATATGGCGGTAGTCGAAGCCAAACTTCAACGAATGCCGGCCGGCAATCCAGGTCACATTGTCAACGGCTTGGTACGTGCGGCCCTGGGTGATGCCCTCTAACCGGTCGGCGTTGAGCCCCGTGAGACCACCACTGAAGTCTATTTCGGGTAGGCCATTGAAGAACGCCGGAAGACCGATCAACCCCTGCAGACCGAGCGACTGGGAAAACGCCGCCCCGTTGAAGGAGTTCGTGTAGCCGCTGTTATTTTTGGTGAGACCGAAACGAGCTTCGTTGAGCAGATTCGGTTCGATGGCGTAATTATAGGCCAGCACCAGCAGACGGTAGTTGTCCGGATTACTATTGGAGGGTATCAAGAGGTTGTTCGTAGAAAGCCCGGTGATGTCCTTCCACGTCCACCGGCCGAAGATCGATTGCTTCGAGGTTAGGTACTGGTCAATGCGAATATCGTATTGGTCGGAGCGGTAGCTCGTATCCCGATTGACGATGTAGTTGGCGGCGTGGGTCACGGAAGTATCGCCCGCGTTAGGCGTCGGAAACAACGTGAGTAGCTTTTGCGCCACAGGATTAATGCGGCTGGACGGAACGGTATCGTTGGCGAAAGGCGCGCCGGTCGTCGGATCGATAACTGTAACGCCTTCGGCGTTGAAGTTGCCGCTTTGCATGGCCTGCGTCGGAACTTCGTCCTGCACGGTGGAAGCCTTTGGGTAGCGGAATCCTTCATAAGTTCCGTAGAAGAATGTCTTGTCCTTGCCGTTATACAAGTGCGGAATGAGGACCGGCCCGCCTATGGTCGCGCCGAAGTCATTGGCGATGAGCTTGGGCTTGGACGTTTGGCCGAAGTTAAGCGCATTCATCGCTGCATTCTGCGTGTACCAGAAAAGACCGCCGTGAAATTCGTTCGTACCACTTTTCGAAACGGTCGTGACGTCGCCAACCTGCCCGTATTCGGCTTGGTTTCCGACACCCTGCACCTTAATCTCGGCGATCGACTCGGAAGAAGGAAAGGCGTTGGTGAGCGGCTGATTACCAGTTACGTCCGTGATCGAGATTCCGTCAAGCGAATATTGGGTCTGCGACTGGATACCGCCCTGAATTGAGAAGTTGCCGCTGTCGTCGGCTTGTACGCCTGGCAACACCTGAATGAGCTGGTAGGGGCTTGTGTTTCCGTTGGCGCGGATATTCGCAGGCAGGTTGAGCAGTTCCCGAGGGTTGAACGTTTCCTGGATCACTTGGGAATCGGTGGCGATCACGCCTGCATCCGACTCCTGTACCGAAACGACCTGCGACATTTGACCTACTCGCAGGTGCGCATCCACACGCAACGTCTGGCGGGCCACAAGCGTTAGGTCCGTGGCGGCAAATGTCTCGAAGCCCTTGGCAGTGACGGTGACCGTGTAATGGGCCGGCAATACGTTGAGCAGTTCGTAGTCTCCCGCGCTATTGGTCTGCGCGTCGCGCGTCGTGTTCTCATCGGTGTTCGTTAGCTTGACGCTCGCGCCGGGAATCAGTGCGCCTGAACTGTCTTTGACCGTTCCAATAACGGCTCCGTAGGTAGACTGGCCTAAGACCCTGGCCGAAGACCATGCCAGGCCGAGCAGCACGAGGGCACAGATCCGATGGATCGGCGCGCGCGATCTAGTTCCGCAGAGTTGTAACATGCGACCCCCACAAAGACCTAATGGATTTGTTTGAGAATAGCAGGGATTTTGTTTCGCTGCCATGTCTGGTGAGCGTCCAAGCGATGAATTCGGAGCGTATCCTCTCCTCTCGCAGCGATCGTCTGGTATAACCATACGCATGGTCCTTTCTGCTCGAAATCAACTTCCTGGCACTGTGGATGAGGTTCGTTTAGGTGATGTGATGGCGCACGTCGTAGTGAAGGTCGGCGGCTACACAGTGGAGAGCCTGATTTCACGAGCGAGCGCCGAGGAAATGAAACTTAAGAAAGGCGATGCCGTCCAGGTTGTCGTCAAATCGACTGAGGTAATGATTCGCAAAGACTAGCAGTATGCAGTTCCGCCTACCAAAGCAATTTCAACCCAAATTGAATTTGACGTGAAGTGGTGGAGGTGCTTGTGATCAAACCGGCGGTAGGAGAAACGCCGGTTGGTGTGAACACAACCGCATTAGGTCCATTGAAGTTCGCTCTGTTCAGGAGATTAAAAAACTCCGCTCGGAACTGTAAATTCATTCTTTCGCGGATGGATGTATCCTTCAGCAACGAGAAATCCCAGGTGCCGAGCCCAGGACCGATGAGAGTATCTCTACCTAAATTGCCATAGAATCCGCTATTGTTTGGCGGCGCCAGGAACGCTGCAGGATTAAACCACTGGTTCACTTTGCCGAGAATGACAGGACCAGAAAACGACGGATTTACAAATGGGCGCACCGGATTCCGGCTGTCTCCGTTGTTCGATGGGTTGTAACTCAGCTGGGGTGTAAAGGGAAAGCCGCTTTGAATCGTCACAATGGAGTTGGCCGTCCAGCCGGTGGCAAGCGCGTTAATGAATCCACTGCCGTTGGCAATCCATCTGCGTCCATGACCGAACGGCAAAGCGTAGACCGCACTGATCACTCCCACATTTCTTACATCGAAATTGGCGAGCCCGCGGTCCGCCCGCAGGTCAAACGGGTTCGAGGCAAGGGCGGGCTCATTTCCTGACGTAGTCGAATTCAAAGAATCTCCGTCGTCGATCGTCTTGGACCAGGTATAGACGCCTCGCAGCGAAAAGCCCGAGGCGAACCGGTGATTGATATCCACTTGGAGGGCGTTATACGAGCTGGTGCCCTCCGAGAAGTACGTCCACGTATTAGCAATGGCCGGATTAGCTCGTGTAGCAGTGGGAACGTAGTAGGTTCCGGCCGGAATCGGGGTGTTCGCCAAACCTGCGGGAAAGCTGCTTGGATAGTTAGCCGGGCAGGGCGAAGCCGGGCAGATAACCGGGAACGGCTCGTTAGCGTCGATGCCAATCAGTTCGTGGTATCCATGCGAGCCTACATACCCAATCGTGAGTGCCGTATTCGTTGTCACTTGTTGCTGAAGTCGGAAGGACCAGGAGATGAGGGTGGGGGTATACAGATCGGGCTGAACTCCGCCTGGTACAAGGCGTGCCGTCGCAGGCACGGGCGCCGTACGCGAGAGTGGAAGCTCGGAAACGGCTGCGTTCGGAAGATTGTAAGTCGGGTTAAAGGGAGCGTTCTGATCGGTTCGGTAGCCGAGAGCGTCCTGAAGATCGTTGTACATTCCGAAGCCGGCGCGGAAAACGGTTTTGCTTAACGGACTCCAGGCTACTCCAACACGAGGCTCGGGCAGAAACTCTCCTCTGTTTTGCGTGAAGACGGAGTTCCCGATGTTGGGTTGGCTCGAAATAATTCCGTTCGGGTAAGTGTAATTTGCCGCCCGCCCATAAGCTTCGTTCCAGCCCGATGTAGATTCCCCACGAAAGCCTAGGGAAATTGTCAGCTTCGGACCGAGCCGAACGACATCTTCGCCGTACCAGGCCCCGAAAATTGCTCGCCAGCCCAGTGGAGTTGGAGACGGATCATACAGGAGGCCGCTGGCTGTTCCGTGGAGGAACGTTTGCAAACTAGTGAACGTTGCCTGTCCGTACTGGCTCAACGCGAGGGTCTCATTCGACTGGAACCGCTGAACCCAGGCGCCAAAACTGAATTGATGTATACCCGCGGTCCAAGAGATTCTGTCTTCGTACGTGAAGATGTTCCTGGCAACCCGCAAATTGCTTCCGTTGTTACTTCCGGCGAGGCTGACTTGCGCAGCCGGATTGGATGCAGCGCTACCCCCCACCACGATCGCGCCAACCGGACTTCCTTCCAGAAAGCCAGGGAGCGACGCGGCGGGCGTGCCTGGTGTCGGTTCCCCGGTAAAGAAGTAGCTGGCTCGCGAGTAACCCACTCGAGCCAGGTTCAGCAGGGTGGGAGAGAAGACATGCGTCTCTTCAACGCTCGCAACCTGTTCGCGGAGACTCTCGACGTCCGTGCTATAGGAGTTCGTGCTTGTCGGAGTGAAATCTGCGCTGTCATCCACGGTATAAACGGCATTAAGAGAATCATTGCTGGAAAAATTGTGGTCCAGCCGTACCGTGCCGAAGTCATCTCGGATGGTTTGAAGGGGGTTATTGAATGCTTCCGAGATGCCGCCGAAATCAGGGGCGCCCGGTGTAGGACTCGGCCATGCGTTGATCAAAGGAGAAACACCGACGAATACCAGTCCGGAGGACGGGCAAGGACTGGGCGTCGGGCTCACCAGCCTACACGGAAGAAATCCATTTCGCGCGTTCGCATCAGGGACAAGATCGACACCGGTTTGATGCAGGTGCTGGCGGAGCTCTTCGAAGTTTCCAAAGATAAATGTCTTGTCCTTTTTGATCGGTCCACTCAGAGATCCCCCAAACTGATTGCGCTGAAAGCCAGGAGCCGAATTGCCGTCGAAGAAGTTCCGCGCATCAAGGGCGTTGTTCCTTAGGAACTCGTATACGGATCCGTGAAGTTGATTTGACCCGGATTGCGTAACAATTAAGACCTGAGCGCCGGGGTGTTTGCCATATTGCGCCCCGTAGGAGTCACGGAGGACGTTGAACTCCCGAACCGCATCGACGCCCAGCAACTGCTGACTGGTGCCACCTGGCTGCATGTTATTTTCGGCAGCACCTGTGAACTCGATTCCGTTAAGAAGATATAAATTTTGTTGAGGACGATTTCCCGTCACAACGAAATTGTTGCCGGTGGTTGAATTCGAAACACCGACGCCACCAGTTTTCTGCGATGTGAAGTTCACCACTCCGGGGTTCAGGGTAAGGAGTTCGTCATAACTTCTGCCATTCAGGGGAAGATCCTTCACCTGCCGCTCGCCAACTACGCCGGAGATGTCTGCGCTTGTAACGTTTACGATCGGAGCATCTGCATTGACTGTGATTTGCTGAGTGGCAGCGCCGATCCGCAGATCGAAATTCAACGTGGCGTCTTGGCCTACGACCAGATTGATGCCCGAGCGGATCTCTTCTGCAAATCCCGATTTGTTGACCCGAATATCGTAGTGCCCAACCGGCAAGGCAGTCAGTTGGTAAAGTCCAGCGTCATTTGTAACGGTGCTACGGGTTGCGCCTGTGTCATCGTTCTTGGCGGTTATTGCCGCGCCCGAGACTACCGAGCCGGATGGATCACTGACCGTCCCCGAGAGAGTAGCAGAGACCTGAGCCCATAGCGATGATTGTCCCGAAAGAAATAGGGCACAGCCGAGGGCCGCGATGAGGTATGTGTGTCGCCGCCTCTTCAGATCTAGAGCTTGGAGCGTTGGTATCATTGTCGCTTTTAAGGTACTGTGTAAAGTATAAGCGACATGGATCGCGGCACAATCCAAACAGGCTCAATGCAAGGGTTTGCCGCGTGAATGAACGCGTCGTCGCCGTTCCTATGTCTTTCCTATCGGCATATCTCCAACCGGCGGACGGCATCATCGACTCTGCACAATCTCCTGGTCCTGCGCCATCTTCACCATTCTTTGGTGGATCTGTTGGACAACCTCCGGCTCCAGCGGCCCATGGCTTTTGGCATCCGGCACCTTGGCTCCGCCCACCCGAGTGAAGTCTCGATACGCCAGATTGGCGCGCACTTCGCGCTCCACCACCTCATAACTCCAGTTACGGATGTGCTTGAGGATTAACAAACGCAACACCACTTCAGCCGGACCACCCGATCAACCAATCACCGAAGTTAAGCTGCGCACGCCGCGTCCTAATCACCCTTCTTCCTCGCAGGCTTGAACTTCTCTTTCTCCGGACGCAGCAGATGATGGTTGAGTTCGCAGATCGCTTCCAGTGGTCTTTAGTCTCTGGTAATTGCCCAGCCAGCAACCGGTATTCACTGTTGCTCCCGAAGTGAGGCAAATCCAGCATTTGCAGCAGTTTTGCACTCTGCTGACCGAGAGGGTCAACGCCTGAAGCGGGCTTTACTTTTTGACCGTGCCGTTCCGTTCATTCGCTTCCGTATGCCGTAAAGGGACGCCGCATTCATGAAGCCCCAGTTGCTCGATATCCCCGCCTGAATCAACGCGAAGTCGTTCCGTCGCGCCTGCCGGTATACCCTGCCAGCTTGGTAGGATCTCTCAGTGAGTGTCTGGAAGAGCCTTCGAGAAGAGATCATACCGCTTCTGCTTTTCTTCGGCGCTTACCTCTTGTTCCACCGACTGGCGAACTTCACTGCAATCCAGTCTTGGATGCTGGCAGCTTTGACTTGGCTGGTGCTGAGATCGTTAGAGTTGGTTGGGCAGAAGGAACGGCCCCACAAGTTTGAACCTTTTTCCGTCTCGGTGGTTCCGAGTTGGTACGAGATCCTGACGGACCAGCGCTTGCTAAGTGAGGGTGGATGGGAACAGCTTAATAGCGCACCTAGGATTCCCGGCTATCGCGTCATGCATGAAGGGCTCAAGATTACACGGCTTACACCCCACCTGTCTTATTCGAACAACTACCATGCGTTTCTAACTGACATCAGTATTTCGGAGGAGCTGACAGAGGTCCCGCCACCACCCTTGGAAGGAAAGGACGCCATCCTCTGGTCGCCTCCGCGATTCTACGTCAGGCAAGTTCTCGATAAGTATCCCAAACATGGCAATCTTCGCTGCCTTGAGTTCGGTCTCGTGACCACTGAATCGCTTGAGCGAAGCATTGACCGGAGGGACCATAGGTTTGACATCGTACTTGCCAGACTTCCAGATGCTGTTTTCAATCCTTACTACGCTGATGAGAACTTTGTCTTAAACAAGAATGTCGATTCCGACGAAGAAAATTACCTATTCCGAGCTGATGACGATCAGATCATCGCCGAAGGACGCTGTCGAAAGCATTGTCGTGTAGATGATCGTCATGCGTCAAGAGGAATGATTGACACACGCGCAACGTCATTTCGTTTCTTGGTTTTCGGCGGGCGCTGCTGACGCAAAATTTGCATGGGCACGCCATTCGGTTTCCATCTTGCGGACTCGAGAAGCCAGATAGCGCCAGTAATTGAGCGGCGTCTCCATGGCTGTGATCTCCTCCAGCGGGCCAGCAAAATATTGGAGGCTGGTGATGGGAGTTACGGTGGTTGAATGGTTGAACAACGCCACGTATTTTCTGGCGCAACCCATGAGGATGGCACGCTCGATCTGATCCAGTGGGACACCAGAGCGGTACCAGTCGCCGGCCAGTTTCTCATCGGCCGACGAGAAGACCGCACGTACACAAGCCGGTTCGAGAAAGAGTCCCCGTACGCGCGAGACATACAGGCACTGCTCAGGGTCTTCGGAACTTTCGGCGACTTGTTTGTGATAGGGCCAGAACGAGTCGCGGATCTCGATGCGCCCGAGCTCGTGCTGGTTGGCGGCGCGATACACCAGCGCCACTTCGGATCTCCGGATCTCCTCCAAATAACTGGTGAGCGAACGTGTGCTGTGCCCCGTAGCCTGAGCGAGTTCAGCCATACGGAAACGCAATTGCGCGCTGCGCCGGTCGGCATGGAGGCAAACATAGACAAAGATTTTGAACGCGCCGTCGGAGAGCAGTTCGAGAGCTTGGTTCAGTTCCGCTCCGGCAGCGAAGAAACCGGTGGGGTGTTTGAGGAGCAGACGGGATTCGCTCATGCCGCCTCCTTGCCGCCGCGCTTCTTACGCATGGATTCGCCCTTCAGGTCAATGCGCTGCGCATGATGAACCAGGCGGTCGAGGATGCTGTCGGCGACGGTGGGATCGCCGATCTGCGCATGCCAGTTTTGGACGGGGATTTGCGAAGTCAAGATGGTGGAGCGCGTCTGATAGCGGTCATCGCAGATCTCCAGCAAGTCCCTGCGCTCAGTTTCGGCCAGGGGTGTCATGCAGAAATCATCGATCACCAGAACATCGGTTTGCTCCAAGCGTCGCAATAAGCGGCTGAAACTGCCGTCGGCATGGGCGAGGGCTAAGTCACGGAACAGCTGTGCCGCGCGTGCGTAATAGACGGTGTAGCCGTCTCGGCAGGCTTTATGCGCCAGGGCAGCCGCAAGCCAACTCTTGCCGATGCCAGTTGCACCGATTAAAAAAATGTTCTGATGCTGTTTCACCCATTCCGACTCAGCCACGAGTGAACGGATCAGAGCGCGATCCAGTCCACGCGCAGTTTGATAATCGATGTCTTCCACCGACGCCGTGCTTTTCAGGCGCGAGTTGCGTAGCCGGCGGGCCAAGGCACGTTCTTCCTTCCAGCTCCACTGGCGATCAACTAGCATCCCGAAACGCTCTTCGAAGCTGAGCGTGGCCAGGTCAGGCTGTTCCAGCTGCTGCCGAAAGGCATCGGCCATGCCGTTCAGACGCATCACATAGAGTTTGTGCAGAGTTTGTTGATTGAGCATGAAGATTCTCCTTTACTGAACGGTGGTGTCAAAGTAGGCTGCGCCACGAATGTTGTCGTGGATCACCAGAGGAGGTGAGATGGCTGCAGCTTCCGGGAGCGGCTGGCTCTCCAGGCGATGCTGCAGAATGGAAACCACACTGGCGAATGAATAAGCGCCAATGTGCACGGCGCGTGCGGCCGCCGCTTCCAGCCGTTCGATGCTGCATTTGCCACCCAGACGCACCAAGCCCAGGCATGCGCGATAGCCCATCTCCGGATGCGGCTTGGTGGCCAGAATCTGGCGGAATAACTCGCCCGTGTTGGGCCCAGCGGCGTCGGCCCAACTCAGCAGACGCGAAGGTGTCCACTCGAGGTATTGCTGATGAGATTTGGGCCGGTGCTCGGCAACCGTGGTGACCTCATCGGCTACGAAGCTGCGAGCATGGCTGGCAACTCGCACCCCTTTGTGAAACACCTCCACCGTGGCGCCCGTGGTGCGAATGTCGACTTGCTGGCCCACCAATTGATAGGGAACGCTGTAGAAATGCCCTTCCGCCGGCACATGATAATCCAATTCGACTTTCAAATTGCGCCAGCGACCGATCTCGTAACGCTCGCCAAGGAGCGGCCGTAAGGCCGGCTTTTCAAGGGCGGCAAACAGGCTAGCACGTGTACCCTCGCGTTTGCGAAATGGTTTGTTGTTGAGATGCGTCAGCAGTTCTGCAATCGCTTCGTTGACTTCGCCCAGACTATAGAAGCGGCGCTTGCGCAGAGCTGCAATAATCCAGCGCTGCACGAGCTGAACGGCATTTTCAACTTTAGCTTTGTCCCGGGGTTTTCTCGGGCGCGCTGGCAAAACTGCCACCGAGTAATGGGCCGCCATTTCGCTGTAAGTTGGATTCAGATCAGGCTCGTAGCGGCAGGCTTTGGTGACCCCGGTTTTGGTGTTATCCGGAACCACCAGCCTGGGTACGCCTGAGAAATATTCAAAAGCCCGAATATGCGAGCCGATCCAGCATGCCAGTTCCTGGCTCCAGGTGGCTTCAGCGAAGGTGTAACTGCTGTATCCGAGTGTGGCTACAAACACCGCTGCCGGATGCATCTCGCCGGTGTCGCGGTTATACACGGCAATGGTGGCGCCGGCGTAATCGACAAACATCTTTTCGCCGGGATGATGCTGCTGACGCAGGCTGAGGTTCCGAGCCTGGTTCCAGTTGCGGTAGAGGTCACAAAACCGGCTGTATTTATAGCCACCCGGTTCATTCTTCTTGTACTCCTGCCAGAGCAGCTCCAACGTCAAGTCCCGGTGGGTTTCGAGCTCTTTGTGAATGGCAGCGAAATCAGGTTCCGGATGCTGCCGGCGGCTCGGCGGAGCGGGCCGCTGGCCGAACAAAAGCTCATCCAGCCGCTCATCGCTGACGTCTTCTGGCAGCGGCCAACTCAGATTGGCCGCCTGGGCCAGTTTTAGATATTTATGAACGGTGCTTTGAACGATCGAACAACTGCGGGCGATTTGGTTCTGATTGAGCCCCAGTGCCGATAAACGGAGTACCTCTCGTGTCTTGCGCATGGACAGTGCCTTTTCCGACAAATCCGACCCTCCCTGTTTCAAACAGGATCAGATTGTCTTGTTTGTTGTCCAGCGCCACCCAGTTCCGTTCCAACCAAATCGCGATTCGCCGTTCCGAGTTCATCGCGATTGATCATTCCGAGGTTCACGCGATTAGCCATTCCGAAACCGGCCATTTTTCGATCGTCATGACCGCGGAATTCCCAATCGCGCTTACCTCGGAACGACTATTTTCATCAGCTCGGAATGATTATTTTCATGCCTCGGAATCCGCAAGAAGATCAAAGACGAGAAGTTGAGCGCTCTGCTGGATCACTATGGCTGGAAACGTGAAGAGAAGGACTACGATAGCCCTGCATCGTGGGAGGTTCTTGAACACAAATACTTCAAGGTCTATTACCACTCCATTTGAGCATCTGTTCGATTTCTTTTTCGGCTCTGGCTTTGCGAGCAGAAACAGCCTTCCTCAGCCATCGAAGCAGAGATTTGTAGTCGTCTGCTCCCACGATTCCACCGTAGTGTGACGCCCCAAAATAAAGGCTGTACTTGCCTGTGATGGTCGAAGCTCTGTTCAGCAACGTATCGATGTCATCAGCCGGAAGCCAGCGACGATGAGCTTCCGGTGCATCCAGTCTGATGTTTTCCGCGTCTGTATGGGCAATAATCGAGTCGCGGATGCTCCACAGCTTTGGGACGAGCGGTTCGGACTCAGACACACTTGCAAGCTCTGCATCCAAATCGGAGTCGCTAATGGCTCTATCGTTGACGAGGGTTTCTACGTGGGGATTGTGCTTAAGGCGTTTTCTAAAGGCTTCATCCGAAAAGACAGCTCGATTGGCTCTGACAGTTTCAAGAAAGCTCGACAGACTGAGTGTTCGCTTCCTTTTGTCATATAGCCTGCCTAAATGAGACACCACTACGTCACGATGTGCGATGAACGTTAAGTGCCAAAACGTATTGCTCTCGTTCATTTCGACGGCATATTCACTGCTGGCTTCCTCAAGCCCTTTCAAAAGGTTCCAATGGTGACGGGTGTGACTCACCTCTAAATCAATGCGGTCGCGCAGTCGTTCGAATTCAACTTCACTCATTACACGTATTGGCTTTGCTTTCATTTCAAGCGCCCTTCCCTGCCCTTATCTGAAGCGGAGGTCAACCTTAAATCGTGCGGCGACTCGTCGCCCCCGAGGCTTTCATCTTTTCGTTAAAAGCGGGCTCACCAATCAACCATACGAACTAGCGTAAGAGAGTGTTGATCCCCGATGCAACTAAAGCAAGAATCGCACGAATCAACTATCACATGTTCCGCCGAGGGCTTGCTACCGAACTTCACCAGGATGGCGTCGTTGACAAGAACATTCAGTCACAGCTTCGGCATTCCGACCCTAACGTAACGCGCCGAATCTACATGCAAGGCGTCCCGAAAGAACAGCAAGCGGCTATTGAGCTATTGAATTGTTCTCACAGAAGCTCAAGAAAGGAGCCGCGTAATGACTCAATGAGGGTTTTTCGCTATGGGGTTTTTTCCTCTAGTCACCCCGAAAAACAGGTCTTTTCCCCGACTAGCCCGACTGGAAGTGATAGAAACGTTGGCTCAGTCGTTCCAGGACGTACCTTGGGCGCAGGGGGTCGCGCGTTTAAATCGCCCCGCCCCGGACAAATTTGAGTACCCTTGCAGGGCAACAGGAACTCGCTGACTTCGCGACCACAACTTGCACGCGCGTAGGGCAGGGTCGGAGGCCTCCGCGGTTCTTAATGAATCGAGATGCGGTATGGCATCAGAGTGAGGATGCCTCCACGCAGCAGGGCCGGACTTGAGAGGCTATCGCCGAATAACTGCTTCAGTTCGCGGCTGGCTGCGGCTTGCGTCAGCGTGTCGGGCGAAGCATTGAGCAAGGCATCGAACAGCCCCATCCGGGGTGGGTAAGCGACCAGGTTAACCCGTGCTCTTGCCGGTAATTTCGCGCGCTCGCGAATGAGTTCGACTGCCGAATCCAGCCCGCCCAAACGATCCACCAGCCCGTTCTGCTCGGCTTGCGCTCCCATCCAGACGCGGCCTTGCGCAACAAGGTCGATCTGTTCATAGCTTTTCTTCCGGGCCGCGGCGACTTTTGTGACGAAGCTTTTGTACGTGGCCAGGATGCCTTCGTGAAGCTTCTGTTTTTCCGGATCGGATAGCGGCGTGTAATCGGAATCGATATCCGCAAACTTACCGCGCGACAGCAGGTCTTTGGTGACGCCGATTTTTCCATAGAGGCCGTGAAAATTCGGCTTTCCGTAGAGAACGCCGATGGAGCCGGTAATGGTGTCAGGGTAGGCTACGATTGCGTCGCCGGTCATGGAAATAAAGTAACCGCCCGAAGCCGCCAGATCGGACATGGAAATCACGACTGGCTTCTCGGCCGAAAGCAGTTGCAATTCATGGAGGATCTCGTCGGAGGCGACAGCATCGCCGCCAGGCGAATCGACGCGCAAAATGACGCCCTTGATCGTCGAGTCCTTCCTTACCTGCTGAATAGTTTTCGAGAAGCTGTCCGAGGCAATGACGTCCGTCTGACTCAAAGGCTGATCGAGGCTGCCGCGAATGATATCCCCTTCTCCGGCGAGCAGAGCGATGCGTTCGCCTGAGCCTGCGATCGACCGCACGTAAGTTTTGTAGCTGAGTTTGGCAAGTTCGGTAGCTTTCACCCTGCTTGTAAGATCGCGGTACATTTGGCTCTCGTAGCCCAGCTCATCAACGAGACCCGCAGCCTTGGCGGCGCTAGCGAGAAACGGTCCTTCGTCGATAAGAGCGCGAATGTCGTCTGACGATTTGTGCCGGCCACCGGCAACCGCGGTGCAAAAGCTTCCAAGCACCTGGTCGAGCACACCATTCATCACTTCCTTTGTCTCGGTGGACATGCTGCTACGCGTAAAGACGTCGCCTGCGTCCTTGTAGCGGCCGATGTGATCGACATCGAAGCCGATGCCCAACTTGTCAAGGGCGCCCTTCAAGTACGTCTCTTCGATCAAGAAACCTTTGACTTCCAAGTAATCGTCCGGGGAGACGTAGATCTTATCCGCAACCGAGGCCAGGAAGTATTCGTGCATACCCGGCGTTTGCAGATAGGCGTAGACGGGCTTGCCGGACTGGCGCTTGAACTGTGCGATTTCCGCCCGCAGTTCTTCCAGCTTTCCCCAGCCTACAGAGAGATTTCTGGGCTTTAAGACGATTCCCTTAATACGTGGGTCGGTGGAGGCGGCATGCATAGCGGCCCACATATCGCGAACGGTGGGGGGTGCCTGCGTCTGAAGAAGCGGTATTTCAATATCGATCGAAGGAACTTCCGGGAGGTCGCCTTCCAGATTCAGCACCAGCGCGGAGTTGCTCGCAATAGCCGGTTTCTTGTTGCTTCCTATCTTGATCAATACTCCGACTGCGACGAATAGGATTACAAATGTAAACAGTACACCGACAAATGCGCCGAGAAAGAACTTTCGCATAGGATTTGATCTGTCGTTCTCCCAATCGAAGCGTAGCAAAAAAGGGCCAAGTCACGACGAGTGACGTTGGCCCTTTCTTGACGATGCGCTACTTTTGTGAGCGTTATTCAGAGGTGAGCATCCAGCATCCGCTGAAACTCCGGCTTACCAATGGCGCCGACTTTTTGGTCGACAATCTTTCCACCCTTGAACAGCAACAGCGTCGGAATTCCTCTGATTCCATATCTCATTGCGGTCCCTTGATTCGAATCAACGTCGAGTTTGCCGACCTTGATCTTTCCAGCATATTCGGAAGCGACCTGCTCAACGGTCGGTCCCATCATGCGGCACGGTCCGCACCATTCCGCCCAAAAATCGACTAAGACGGGAACCTCGGAACTTAATACATCCTTGTCGAATGTTGCGTCGGTGAAGGTCAGCGTATTGTCCCCTGCCATAAAAATTTCTTTCTCCTGCTAATTGATGTTTTGATGCCCTGTTGAGATTCAAGGCGAACAACCGGCAAATATCAGATCTGTCCAGAAACTGCCATTTGATGCACGAAGTTACAAGTATAATGCAGGATCTTTTGCACAAACCAACCGCAAGCGCACTCCAGTTCTCCCGTTTTGGAATCACGGCTGGTTCAAGAGGGAGAGGCGCCGTTTCAGGACGGAACGCACTTGGAGCAAGCTCTAATAAACATTGATTATTTTCAGCAGGTTACCAAAAACAGGAGCAGGAATCTGGAGTGCACCCATGGAGGCATGAACTTCTGGCTGATCTTGTTTGCCGTACAGGCGCTTTGCTCGCTGGTCGTGTTGCTGCGCGAACCCAAAACGGATCGCCGCTATGACGGGGAAAAGCTGCTTTATCGGAATTAGCTGGCGGTGACAGGCTGAGTCCCTGTCCTACCTGCAAGACCCTGATCCCATGGGTGGGACAACGCGCTTTTCGCCTGTCTTGTTCGTGTTTTTCGATACTCTTACCACACGCTCCTAAGGATGAAACACGGTGTCGGCCCAATAGACTGCGGCGGAATAGAGCGAGTGGACGATTTCGGAGTGAAGCTTGATCTCGTGTATCAGCGGCGAAGCCTGATCCCAGTTGCCGATCTCGTACGCCAGAACGGTCGACCAGAGCTTTGAGATGGTGGTTCCATTCGCGGCCGGATTGAGTAGCGCGGTCCGAACATCTTCGGAAAGTTCGATTCCGCTAATGAGGTCTTTGATTGGCCGGCCGATCAGGACATCCAGCCGCGAGAAGAGTCCTAGCGTGAAGAGTTCGCCGGAGCGGCTTCCGAGTCCTGCGCCGAATGCAAGTAGCTCGGCGAATCGCGCTCTCAGCAGAGCGCTGACCGTGACTTCGTTCGGCGCGTCGGATGCGAGGTCGATCATTACAATGACCGAAAGCAGCTTCCGAATCTCGTTTTCACCGACTCGCATCATTGCATGCTCGACAGACCTGGCGGGCTGTCGCGTTCCATAGAGAGCCGAGTTGGCCGCCCTCAGGAGCTTATAGGAAAGCGACGGCTCGCGTTTAATGAGACTAGCCAATTCCTGGAAGTTCATCTCCGGTTCGTGGATTCTTTTCAGGATCTCGAGGAAGTTCAGCTTGAACCCCGGGATTTCGGAAACTCTGCTGGTAACCGGTTTGGCGAAAAAATATCCCTGGAAGTACGAAAACCCGTGTTCTACCGCCCACAGGAAATCATCTTCGGTTTCCACCTTTTCCGCGATGAGGTTGTTGCCCCTCTTATAACGCTTGGCGATTCGCGCGCACTCATCGCGGCCGGCGTGCAGAAAATCCACTTTGATAAAGTTCGCGAACTCGGCTAGGGGATGCTCCCTTTCGGAATCGATAATATCGTCGAGAGCGAGCTTATAGTTCTTGGACCGAAGGCGTTTGCAGGCCGAAATTACCTCAGGTGTTGGCTCCACAGTTTCGAGGATCTCTATCACGGTGTCGCGTGACGGAATAGCCAGAGCGGCATCGTTCACTAATAGGCCTTGCGGAAAGTTGACGAAAGCCGTCTTTTGATTCAGAAGCTGCGCGCCCTCGGGCGAATAGAACACTGCATTAATGACCTTCGAGGTGGCAACGTCACTGTCGGCTCCGTCGAACGCATCGGTCGACCCGGATCGGTACAGCATTTCATAGGCAACAACTTTTGTGTTCAGGTCGAAGATCGGCTGGCGGGCAACAAAGAGCTCCATAATTGGAAGAGGTTGGCGCGTCGCGGAATTTCGCGGACATCTCAACCTATGCTGTTATCGGTCGAATCGGGGAAAATCTTAGCGGCCGGGGGCCGGTGGGCCGGATTAGGCGATTCCCAGTTTGCGCTGCATTTCTTCCAATGTGACGCCCTTCGTTTCGGGATAAGCAAACAGCACTACGAAGAATTGAAGCACCATCATCAGCGAAAAGAAGATAAAAGGAGCTCCGCCGGATGACTTCGCCATTACCGGGAAAATGCCGGAAATGACAGCGTTCATCGCCCAGTGAGAGAAGCTGCCCAAACTTTGGCCTTTGGCCCGGACCCGATTCGGGAAAACCTCGCTCAGGTACACCCAGATGACGGCTCCCTGCGAGAAGGCGAAGAAGGCAATATAGCCAATCAGCAGCCAGACGAGAAACTGATCGTAGCGGCCTGCCAGGAAGATGTAAGCCACGCCCGCCAGGCATAGGGCAGTTCCGACGGAGCCGATCAGCAACAGCTTTTTCCGCCCGAGCCGGTCGATAATGGACATGGCGATCATGGTCGCTGCCAGGTTTGAGGCGCCGACAGCAACTGCCTGCAGATCGCCGGACACTTTATTGAAGCCGGCGCGCGCGAAAATGTCATTCAGATAGTAGAGGATTGCATTGATTCCGGAAAGCTGGTTGAACATTCCGATCGAGACTGCAAGAAAAATGGGGAAGCGGTATTTGCGGGAGAAGAGCGGTTCGTCGGCGTGGCCATGTTCGATATCGATCGAGCGAACGATTTCCTGGAGCTCAAACTCGTAGTCCTCGGCTCCGCTTTGGCGGAGCACATCGCGGGCCTCGTCCTTGCGGCCCTTCTTCACGAGCCAACGGGGACTTCGAGGAATGGAAAACAGCATGAGGAAGAACAGAGCGGCGGGAATGCCGGAAACGCCGAGCTTCCAACGCCATTCGGCGCCGCCGAGCTGAAAGAGACCGATGATGTAATTCGACAAATAGGCCAGGAGTATTCCGAAGACAACATTGAATTGAAACAGGCCCACAAGTCTCCCGCGCCATCGGGCTGGAGCGATTTCGGCGATGTACATGGGGCCGAGGACGGAAGATCCTCCGATCCCCACCCCTCCAATAAAGCGGAAGAAGATCAACGACGGCCAATTCCACGCGATAGCACAGCCCAAGGCCGAGAGCAGATAGAGCACGGCCATGATGCGAAGACTATTTCGTCGTCCAATCCAGTCGCCGGGCAGGCCGGCGAGCATGGCGCCGATAATCGTCCCATAAAGGGCGCTCGCAACCGTAAACCCGAGAGAGTCAGCGGAAAGATGATAGGTCGCGCTGAGAGCACTGGTTGTACCGGCTATCACTGCCGTATCGAAGCCGAATAGAAGACCGCCCAAGGCAGCCACAATCGTGCTCTTGACGAGATACCCGTTGAGACCCATTCCCGGCGTAAGCTTCCGACTGTAACACACCGGGCGAGGCAGACCCAGGCCTGCGTCGGCTAGAACATAGCCGGCGACTGGATGCCTGTTTGCTGCAAAGCGGTCTGCATGCGCGCTAGCGCTGATTTGTGAATTTGGGAAACACGGCTCTCGTTGACTCCCAACATTGTGCCGATCTCCTTCATCGTCATATCGCGCTCGTAATAAAGGGTCACCACCTGCTGGTACCGGTTGGGCAGCGAGGACATCGCGGCGCTCAGCTTCGCTCGCAATTCGGCTTTGGCGTAGACGCGATCGGGATGAGTGTCTTGAGCGCAGGGCGGTTCGGCCGGGACATGGTCTTCATTTTCCTGTTTATGATTCTGAGCGGCGGCCATATTGAGGTTCCGCAGCTCCACCTGAAGCTGGCGCCAGCGGACCGCGCTCACGCCGATTTCATTCGCCATTTCGGCTTCGGTTGGCGTGCGCTGCAGTTTAGCGGTTAGTTCTCGTGAGGCCTGCTCCACCTGCCGTTGGCGGCGGCGCATATCGCGCGAAGCCCAGTCGAGGTCGCGCAGGCTATCGAGAATCGCACCCTTAATCCGGTGTTTGGCGTAGGCGCTGAATGCCACCTGTTTGTCAGTCTTGTATTTTGTAGCGGCGTCGAAGAGGCCCATCACGCCGGCATGAATCAAATCGTCCAATTCCACGTGGACGGGAAGGCTCTCGCGAACCCGAGTCGCGATGGCTGTGACAAGTGAGAGATGCTCGAGAATCAATTCATCGCGGCGGATGAGGTCTTTCGAACGGGCGGTCTTGGTGGCAGTGGTCGGCATGTTAGCGTTGCTTGGGGCGCTTGCTGTGTGTTGCCAGCGGCGCGTACACAACGCTTGGGGCATCCGATCAACCAGCCCAAATCAGGGCGCAAAGGAGCCGCGTTTAAACCATGAAACGAGTTTCTATCGCACTGAAAACCACTTTCCAATTCAGTTAGTTAGCGGGTTCAGATTGTGAATCGAGGATCGGCTGAGAGAGGAAAAACTTTAGAGCCGAGGGAGCATTCAGAGCCGATTTTTTTTCAAAACGGGACCACAACCCGGCAGCGGCATTCGAGCACGGGTCAAAAGAGTACGGAAGCCGGAATTGAGAGGGCTAAGTAGGATTCGCGCGAAGACCGGGAAATGTCCGAAGGGATATGCCGCAGAGTTAGGGTGTGTACTAAAAAAATTGGCTGATCAGACTTGCATCGGATCAGCCTTGTAGTTTGGGTTGGAGGAGAAATTATGATTGCGTAAAGTAGAATCTTACTAAACTCGACCCGCTCGACAGCTCAAAAGTTTATGTCCTAACTCCGATGTGCCCCACTTGATTTCGTTTATGTTGATCCAGTATCCAGTGGTTCGGCGTGCTCTGTCAACGACCCACCATCCTGAATAGTACCAGTGCGAGACGTTCTAGACTGGCACTGCACTTCAGTGATAGTGAGGCGCGAGCCGCTCTTAGCTTCGTTCCTGGCCTTGGCGGCAGGTATCGTGGCTGGCCACTTCAATTACTTTCGGATTTCAGAACTGGCTTTGCCCGCCTTCTTCGCTCTGATCTTACTGCTGGGCTGCCTGGCAGTGAGCCGCGCCCGACGGATGGCGGAAGCGTGCCTGCTTGTGGCGATCGGCATTATTGGAATTGGGATACAGGTCCTGCACCGGCAAGGGCCGCGTCCTAGGCTGACAGTACCAGACGGCGAAACGGCCCTGCTCGCGGGCTGCGTCACGGACTCGCCGGTCTTCGGCAGTGGCAAGGCGATGTTTACGCTTCAGCTTGCGCCGCAAAGAGCAGTGCGCGTAACGACAGTCCTGAAGAACGCGCGGTTGCCGCTGTTAAGCTATGGTGAACGCGTGGAAGTCGCCGCGCGCATTCGAACGCCGCACAACTTTCAGAATCCGGGTGAATTCGATTACTCGGAATGGCTCTCGAATCAACATATCTACTGGACCGCGAGCGCGGACCCAACGGACATTCACGTCCTCGGAGGGTCCTGCGGCAAACCAGGATGGCGGCCTGTGTTCGGGATTCGCGATTGGGCGTTGGTAAGACTCGATCAACTTTATCCGAATGACAGCGAAACCGCTACTCTGTTGAAAGCGATTCTGTTGGGGCAGACAGCCGGGGTAGAGCGCCGCTGGACCAGCGATTTCCGGTTGACGGGAACGTACCATGCCATCGTGATCTCGGGCCAGCACGTGGCTGTACTGGCTTTAACATTGCTCTTCCTGTTGAGGCTGCTACGGCTGGGCCGGCTGCCGTCGTTAAGCATTGCAGTCGGCGTTTCCTGGGTGTACGCGCTCGTTACTGGCTTAGCCGCGCCCGTGGTACGCGCGGCCGGCAGCTTCACGCTGTTTCTGGGCGCTAGTTTCCTGTTCAGGCGGATTCGCATTCTGAACGGGCTGGCGGCAATCGGGCTGGTGTATCTGCTTCTCGATCCCGACGAGCTATTCGACCCCAGTTTTCAGCTTTCCTTTCTTTCGGCGGCGGCGCTGGCTGTATTTGCGTTGCCGCTGATGGAGCGCTGGACGGAGCCCATGCGCGCAGCTGCGGGGTCGGTGGACCGGACGGTGGCGAACGTCAATCAAGACCCGCGCATAGCCACCTACCGGGTCGAACTGCAGATGCTGGCGGAGACGATTACAGTGTGGTTTCGCATCCCGGTTGCTGCCGCGAGAAAGATTGCGGGCGGCCTGGCGCGTGCAGCCGTTTTTATCGCCGAAGCCACGATCGTTTCGGCCTGCATTCAGTTCGGGCTGGCGCTGCCGATGATTGAATACTTTCATCGCGTATCGTTCACCGGGCTTGCGGCCAACATTGTTGTCGTTCCTCTGCTCTCTATCGTGATTCCAACCGGATTTGCCGCGATTTTCACCGGCTGGCATTTTTTGGCGCAGGCAACGGAGGCGACTTTGAAGCTGGCCCAGGCGCTGGCCGCCTGGCACGGGCGCTTCGAGCCGTCGTGGCGGATTGCGGGAGTGCCGCTTCGAGTCAGTCTTCTGTTTTGCGCGTCGTTGACGCTGCTCGGGCTGGCACTACGCCATAAGCACCGCTTAGCGGCGATAAGCGGATTCGCGGCAGTTACGATTTTTGCGGCGATATGCTGGCAGCCCTGGCGTCCGCAGTTGCGGCGGGGATGGCTCGAAGTATCGGCAATCGACGTGAGCCAGGGCGACAGCATTTTCGTCGCATTTCCGGACGGCGAAACGATGCTGGTCGATGCGGGCGGCTTTCCGGGGCTCGAAAGAATGCCTCAGAAGCCGAATCTCGATATGGGCGAGGATGTGGTCAGTCCCTATTTGTGGTCGCGCTCGCTGCACCGCCTCGATTACGTGGCGCTGACGCACGGGCATTCAGACCATATGCAGGGACTGTGCGCGGTTCTCAACAATTTCCATCCTAAAAAGCTGTGGATTGGCCCGGAACCCGCGAGCGCCGAATGGCGGAAAGCGCAAGCGTGCGCAAGGGCAGCCGGAACGGCGATCGAGCAGCTTTCGAGCGACACTCGGCCTCTCACGTTTGGACGGGCCAAAGTGTCGGTGTTGGCTCCGCAACCCGATTACGTGGCTGGCGAAAGCGCCGTGAATAACGACTCGCTGGTGTTTCTGATTGAAATGGGAAAGCGCAGCGTGCTGCTCACCGGCGACGCCGAGCAACCGATTGAGGCCGAGCTACTCGCCCGCTGCAATCTCAAACCGGTGACGCTGTTGAAGGTGGGGCATCACGGAAGCCGGACTTCGACATCCGAGCCTTTCTTAGAAGCGCTCAAGCCAGAGTTTGCATTTATCTCGGCCGGTTATCTGAATCAGTTCCATCACCCGCACCCGGTTGTCTTGCAACGGCTCTCGGACGAGCACGCCATGGTCTTCCGGACCGATCGCCAGGGTTTATCGACTTTCTTGACGGACGGGCAAAAGATCCAGGTGAGCGGGTTCCGGCAGTAATCGCTAATGTGACAATCTCAAGATCTGCGACGCGATGGTGTTGAACGCGCCTGCAAGGGCGCTCTTGTCAGGCGCGAAGACAAACAAGCCAGTTCCGATGCTCGGGTCGTATTTGACGGAGGAAGGGTCGTTCGCGATCTGAATGAGAAGAGTTTTATCGACATCCGAACCATAGCCTATGGTGTAGATGATGGGCTGATACGTGGCATCGTAGCGGATCGTGCGGGCCTGGTTATAAGCGGCGTTGATGGAGGCGGCGTCGATAGCGCTTGTAAGATCGGGTCGAACATGGCCATTCGAGTCGGTGAGGCCATTTGTACTCGCGTAGCCACCGAGAAGGTAGTTTCCCCATGCGTCCTGGTCGTGGTTGGTGCCAGGAGCGTTGCCAATGTAGGCGACATCTTGATCGACTGCATTAGAGTTCTTTGAAAATGCGCAACCGGGGGCTTTGATCACTCCCAAAGGTTGGCTCGAATCGGACACACCGGTTGCGTCCAAAACGCCGGACGTCGGACCCCCATCGGCAATCGATCCGAAAAGATCCAACCCAACCTGACACTTGCTCGTGGCGCTCATCGGATAATGCGCTCTGACGCCGTTGGGAATGCCATCCGTAAACAAGAGAATCACGTTCAGCGCTCCGGGCTGGTCGATGGCCTGAATTTGCGTGTATGCGAGATGCAAGGCGTCGGCGGTCGCGGTCGAGCTAGTGCAGACCAGCTGTCCGATGACGTCGTCCAAGGTGGGCGACGTGGTTTGAAACTGCTGATTCGGCGCGTAGTCGAGGTTCGCGGACTGCATGAACGTGATGAGGCCCAGTGTGTCGCGCCCGTTGCTGAACATATTCACAAATTGCTGAGCAGCCGCCTTCATGGGCCCGCAAGAACCGGACGCAGCCATCGAACCTGAACGATCGAGCACCATAATGACGTTGACATCGCGCCGCGAGGCTTGGCCGGAGTCGGAGACGACAGTTGACGGAACTCCGAGCGCTTCCATAAAGATGGTAGGGACAGTTGCCCTCGCAGTAATGGTTACGGTGCGAACGTGAGCCCCACTCTGCTGGACGTTCGCCGGGTCCATGGTGGCCGTGGCGTTCCAGAATTTTTTGGGGAAATTGGCATCAAAGTAGGCTTGGGCAGTAGTTTGGGCCGAAGCCTGCTGGCTTGCAATGTCGAGGCCGACGCTGAGCGACCTTCCAGCCGCGAGAGCGGCCGCATCGACGGCAGCGCAAAGCTTGGTCTTCACGATATAGAGAATCGTGGCGTCAATGGCGAGCCCGGTGAGAGGTATTAGAACGAATGCCAATGTCAGAAGGAAGATAATACCGACCGAGCCTTTCTCTTTGTCTCCACGGGGAAGCTTCATAAACACCTCAGAAAATCGATCGCGACGTGATGACGCTTCCGCCGAAGCCGGTCCAGGCCAGATCGGAATTGCTGACGAACGTCTCACCTATGTAAGCGACTTGCCCTGCTGCGAGCGACGGAAGGAGTTGCGTTATCAACGGGGTTCGGTCGGATGGCGAGTTCAGCATCGTGGCCTGACTGACGTTGCCGCTTGAATCGGTGGGTGGCGGGTTGGGATTGTCGAAAGAGCTCTTATATGCCGTGCTTCCGATCACGATTTGATTTGCGAAGACGGGTTGGTTCAGGTTCGCGCAGTTCTTGGCGCTCAGGCCTCCAGCCTGACAGTCGGCCTGCGAGATTACCTTGATCGTGGACAGAATGATGGCTCCATTGCCGCCTTTCTGGGTGAGGCCAAGAGTGGTCGGCGCCGCTTGCAAGACGAGCTGTTGACTGGAGGGTTGCGAGAAATCGACTCCGTATGCGTACATATGCGCGGCGTCGCGGCACACCTGGGTGACCTCGATCTCGCGCACAAGCTCGGTTCCGATGCCGATGATGCCGAGCAGCAGCGGCACCCAGATCAGCGTCGAGAACGTGAACTCGATGATTGCGCCGCCGCGCTCCCCTTTGGTTCTAAGGACGGGATGCTGCATATTCACCTGGGTGGGGGGGTCGATCCGGGCGTGCCTTCGACGATGTCGGCTGCCGACACAGTGATGGACGATGCAGTGTTGCTTCCACCAAGGATCGGTGCCAGCGGAATTACTTGCAGACCGGAAACGGTGATTTGAATTAAATTGCCAGCCGCGTTGCTGTTCAGGCCACTGACGGGCTTGAGACTGGCCGGGTTGTAGTACTGGATCTGGATATGAGAGGTGTCGCTAAGAAATCCCATGGAATTCTGTTCGACAACGGCCTGTATAGCCGCGTCCTGGTGCGCATTTCCATTGTTTTGGCCGGTGATGGCGAAACGGACTCCCTCGGTTACGGCATACTGCAGTGTGGCTTGGGCAAAGATCAGCCAGCAGACGGAGGCGATGAGAAACAGGAACCCGAACAGCGGAATGATGACGAACCCAAATTCGATGATTTCGCTTCCTGCTTCGTCTCGGATGAACGTGATCATGGGAATCGCCGGACAGTTAAGACAAACGCAAATTGTCGAAGCCGCGGGGCAGCTCGAACGGATTTCGCACAGCTTCAATGCGCTCGCCGATTTGATGCGCGGCCAACGGTGGATGCAATGTCGAGGCGAGGCGTAGGTATTCGACGCGTTCCGGATCGATGCCCATAATCCGGCAGCAGGTTGAATCGACCTGAATGGGGTCGGGTCCGGCGACGATTACGCCGGTCATTTTGCTTCGACCCAAAATGGGGCCGTTTCCTTCCATGGCTTCGATGCCATCGACGATCGAGAACTGCCGCGGAACAAGCTGATGGATGGTCGCGATCGACTCAGGAATGCCGGCCCAGTGCAGCAGGTTTTTGGGCCAGCCGTAGACGGCGCCGGGAATTACGCCGAAGAGATTTTTCATTGAGAGCGTGGCGCCTACCCAGTGATGGGTCTTCATTTTGGGGAGCGAAACGACAAGATCGGCGTTCAGAATTGTCGCGGGCAGATAGAGTTTCGAGAGCCGCGCGGAGAACGGGCGCCGGGGATCGCACCAGATTTAACGTCATCCAGGTTCAGATCGGTGAAAGTCGCGGTCGAAATCGGAAATCGCTTCGAAATATCCGGCCGATTCCGCCATATCGAATGTGGCGCGCCGGTGTCCGGGGCCTTCGGCAACCTGAACATATGCGGCTCCTTCGGCCAGAAGCGCACGCCTAACCGAAGCTACAAAGACCGGGTGGGTATTGATAGGGGTTCCAGGGGCGAACTCGACGAGGTTGGGTTTGATCACGACCGTTTTGCCGCGCACAGGGACGAGATGTTCCACGAGAATCGACCGCAGGATTGCATCAAGATCTTGTTGGTACGAGGTGGCGCGGCGAATCGAGACGAGACTCTCCGTCCGGCTCGAGCGACGCAGAGACCGATCGGCATGCAAGACCGAGCACGCGAATGCGCCAAAAAAGAAGAACCGGCGCGTCATGGGCAGACTCTCACCCATGCAAGCTTCCGCTGAAGGGATTCGAGTCCAGGTGAGCGGTCTGCGCGAGAAGCGAAAGCGCAAGTTCGACGGTGGTCCAGCAGTGGGGCTCTTTTGCGCTTTGGTCTTCAATCTTCGCACCATGCGCCACAAGGCCTAGGCGGAGCCACGCCGAGGCTTCCGCCGATTGTGCGGCCGGGGGCATTTCTTGAGCCAGGCGAATCGAGGATTTCAACTCGGGGCCGGCATATTTTTTTAAAGCCAGAAGGGCGAGGCCCGTTGTTTCGGGGTATGAGGCAACGTGCTCGCCGGGCGCGTACCAGCCACCGTGATTCCAGCCGCCGTCGGGCAGACGCCGCTCGAGCAGATATTTTTGCGCCTCAATCATTCGACTCTCATAATCCTTGCGACCGGTCAACTTCGTTGCCCGGCAAAGCAGGAGCAGCATCATGCAACTGGGATAGACCCAGGCGGAAGTGCCAGGAAACCAGGGCGCGCCGCCCTTACGATCCTGACTTGAGTCGCTTTCAAGGAAACGCACAAATCTGGTAAGCATGCCGGAATCCGCGCTTGCTTGAGATAGAACCCAGGCCAGAGATCTTCTGCCGGAATCGTTCGCGATGTCCTGGTCGGGCAGCGAAAGCAGCGCGGCATTCGTTGCGCAGCAACTCTGTCCAATTCCTGGAGCGGCGGACCAACCTCCGTCGTTGTTCTGTGCTTGCCGAATCCACCGGCGGGCTTCGTCGACTTCCGGACCGGCGTACCCGGCGGACGAGAGCGCGAGCAGCGCAAACGCTGTTGGCTCCGTCCACGATGAGCCCGAGCAATAGGGGAAACCGCCGTCGCGGTTGCGCTTGGCTAGGAGCGAATCCGTGAGTTCGCGCATTTCCATAAGCCGGGTGAACTAAAGTTCACCCCTGCACGCTGAAGCGTGCGCCACACTCACTAGGAGTTCATTTTGCGGTTGCGGCGGCGCTTGATGTAGGCGAGCAGGATAATTCCGGCTGCGATCCAGAGAATGGTCTGCATGATTGGGCTACCCATGGTTGTTACCTCTTTGTAGTGAACTTCACGAATTTAGTGGCCTTGGCCGAAGGTTGTTCTCCGGAGGGCTAATCGGCATATCGTCCAGTTTTCCCGGAGCTTTAGGGAGTTCCTGCAGCCGTGTTGGCGAAATGCTTGAAGAGCTGCAGCATGCCTGGGCCGGCGACGACCACCATAAGCGCCGGCATGCAGAAGAAGAAGATCGGGAACACGAGTTTAACACCGACTTTGCCCGCTCTTTCTTCGGCCTGCTGTCGGCGGCGGACGCGCATAAAATCCGACTGAGCTCGCAGCGAATCGGCGATGCTGGTGCCGAACCGGTCCGTTTGAATCATGATCGCCACCAGTTTTTTCACATCCCCTTCGCCAGTTCGTTCGGCAAAATTCCGCAGAGCAGTGGAGCGGCTGGCACCTGCGAGGATTTCCATGTTGATGATGGCGAGTTCGTCGCTGAGGGCGGGATGAACCTCTTTGAATTCCCGGCTTACGTTTTGGATGGCTTGGTCGAGGGCGCAGCCCACTTCGCTGCAGACGACGAGCATGTCCAGAGCATCGGGTAGAGCGAAGCGGATCCGCTCTCTTCTGCGGGCGATCAGTCGGCCCAATACCAGGCCCGGAACCATGTAACCCAGTACTCCGCAGCCGCCCGAAAGAACGATCTGTAGAGTCCCCACTTTGGAAAGATGGTGTCGTAGCAGGAAACCGGTGACAAGGAACACGGCCGCGGAAAGGGGTTTGAGGCCTGCGAAGACGGAGACAGCCTGGTCCGAGCGGAACCCGGCGGCGCTCAGTTCCTTTTTCGTATGCGCGATTTCGCCCGGAGAGACGGAAAGCAGGTTGCCAATCAAGCTCAAGATCCGGCTGGTCCAATGCCGGCCTGGTTTGTAGATGTGAGAGGCCGACTCCTCGGATACCATCGTGAGCTGATAGAAAGCGCGAGCCGGCTTCACATACTTCAGATAGCCAAAGAAGAAGATGGCGCCGAGCAGCGCGAGAAACAGACCGATTGCCGCAGCGAGAGCCATGGATTAAACCTTGATATTTACAATCTTCTTGATGCAGAAATAGCCGACGATCTGGGCGCCAATGGCAAAGCCGACCATCTTTCTGCCTTGCGGGTCGGTAAACAGCATGCCGAGATAAGCTGGGGAAACGAAGAGCATGATGAAGGCGACGCCGATAGGCATGAACAGCAGGACCGACGCTGTGATTTTGCCGTGAGCGGCCGCGGCTCTCACCTGGCCTTTTAAACGGAACCGCTCGCGAATGACGTGACTCAGCTTCGAGAGGATCTCGCTGAGGTTGCCGCCTGTTTCCTGCTGCAACAAGACAGAAGCGGTGAAGAAACGCACATCGAGCGTTGGAACGAGCGCGGTGAGTTTCGATAGAGCGATATCGAGAGGCGATCCGAGATGCAGATCGTTCAGTACACGGCGGAACAAGCTTGCCAACGGCTCGGGGGAATCGACAACCAGCATCTCCAACCCGACTAAGAAACCATGTCCGGCGCGCATAGAGCGCGACATGAAATCGAGAGCCTCGGGAAACTGTTCTTCAAATGCCGCCAGCCGCTTCGAGCGTTTGCGAAAAAGGGCGAAGAAAGGCAGTCCGCCGACGGCAATGGAAAGGGCGAGAACCACCAAGGCGCGATACGAAGGGATAGGGAGCTGAGAGGAGACGAGCGCAGCCACTATAGCCAGGCCAAAGGGTGCCAGGATCAACTCGACGCCGGTCCATTCCACGCCAGCCTGCTCGGCGATAAGATCGAGCGCTTTGACAACGCGTAACGATTTTACGAACGCGGTGAGCCCGTCTTCGTTGCCTTGCGAAGTAAGCAATTTGATTTGGCGTTCGGCGGCCGCCGGGTCCGCGGTACGCAACATCGCATGAATCTGCTTGTTCTGTCTTGAACGCTGGAACGCGAAACCCAGCCCAACGCAGAGCAGGACCACGAGAAAAAGCAGAATGAAAACGACGAAGAACAGAAGCATTTCAATTCACGTCCAGACTTTGCTGAAAGAGCGTGGCCGGGAACTCGATGCCCGCCGCGCGCAATTTTTCGGCGAATTTAGGGCGGACGCCGGTCGCACGGAAACGGCCGCGTACTTTGCCTTCGGCGGTCAAACCGAGGCGCTCGAACAGGAATATGTCCTGAGTGGTTACCTGGTCGCCTTCCATACCGACACACTCGGTCATGTAAGTGACTTTTCTGGTTCCGTCGCTCAATCGCGAGATCTGGACAAAGAGATCGACGGCGGATGCGATTTGCTGCCGAATAGACCTGACGCTCAAATTGGCGCTGGCCATGCCGATCATGACCTCGAGACGGCTGATGGCATCCCGCGGGCTGTTGGCGTGAACGGTAGTGAGAGATCCGTCGTGGCCCGTATTCATGGCCTGAAGCATGTCGAGCGCTTCTTCGCCGCGCACCTCGCCGACCACAATTCGATCGGGCCGCATACGGAGCGCGTTGATGAGTAGATGACGCTGTGCGACGGCTCCGCGGCCTTCAATGTTGGCGGGGCGCGTTTCGAGACGAGCGACATGAGGCTGGCGCAATTTGAGCTCGGCAGCGTCTTCGATGGTTACGATGCGCTCGCTGGTCGAGATAAAGCCGGAGAGCATGTTGAGAAATGTCGTTTTGCCGGCTCCGGTACCTCCCGAGATGATGACGTTGAGCCGGGCTTTCATACAGGCTTTCACCAGGTCGAGCATGCCTTCGGTGAGCGTGAGATTTCTTGTCAGATCAACTGGTTGAAGCGGATCGCCGCCGAACCGGCGAATGGACATGAGAGGGCCGTCGACAGCCAGCGGCGGAATCACAACGTTGACGCGCGAGCCGTCGGGGAGACGGGCGTCGACCATCGGGCTGGACTCGTCGACGCGGCGGCCGACGCGCGATACGACACGCTCGATAATACGGAGGAGGTGCGCGTCATCTTTAAATTCGATGGCAGTGCGCTCCAGTTTCCCCCGGCGCTCAATGTAGACGATCTTTGGTGTGGTGACGAGGATGTCGGAGACGGTCTTGTCACGAAGCAGCGGCTCGAGCGGTCCAAGGCCGAAGACTTCATCGAGAACTTCCTCGATCAGGCGCTCCTTCTCGGCCATGCTGAGCGGCGTTTTCTCTTCGCCGACGAGGCGCGCGACGGCCGGCCGCACTTCAGGGCGGAGACGTTCGGCGGGCACCGATGACATGGCTTCGAGATTGATGCGCTCGAGCAGCTTGTGGTGGATGGAGAATTTCAGTTCCTGATAGACCGAGTGCGGCGTTTCGCGGGGCGGCGCGGGAGAGCGCTGGTCTTCGGAGCGCTGGCTTGAGGGATGAAGGTCAGTGGGGGTCATGGTGCCATCACATTCCAGTTCGCATGGGCGACGCGGGCGTCGCCCCTACAGTAGTGGCCGGGCCTGCCCGGCCTTTTGGCTCGGTTTCTCTTCAAATGCGTCATCGGAATTTGATCAGCCGAAGAGGGCGAATTTCTTTTTTGGCTTGGCCTGTTGAACGCCTGCGATTTTCGAGGCAAGCAGCGAAAATTGCTGGGTTAAGCGATTCGCTTCCGAAACCAGGGTCCCTTGGGAGTAGGCCTGATTCAGACTCGCATAGTCGTTCGGAACTACGGCGTAAAGAGAGCGGCCGAGAATTTTTTCGAGCTCTCCGGTGGTCATATCCATCATCTTTGGCGCGCGATTCAGAATCAATTGCAGCTTTTCGAGGTTCTCGCCCCACTCGGTCAGCCGCCGGACGATCGTTTTTAGGCCATGTAGCGCGATGACCTCGAGGACCGAAACGAGAAAGATCTGGTCGACTTCTTCGTACACGTTCGAAGCTACGGAGTTCAGGCTGCGGCCCAGGTCGAGAACGACCCAATCGTGCTGCGTACGCATGAAACGGATGGTGGCGCAGAGGTCTTCTTTGTCGGGAAACTTGCTGTAGTCGAAAGACGCGGGGCTCGGGAACCACGCTAAATCCGGGCTTTACATCGACGACTAAGGCCTTCCACAAGCTGCCATCAAGGCGCGAAAGGTTTTCAGTGGCATCCAGCATGGAATAGCTGCTGTTGGCTTTCATTAAGAAGCCGATCATTCCGGACGTGAAATCGAGGTCAGCCAGAAGGACGGACTTTCCGGTCTGGCGATGAAGCACGTTCGCGACATGGCAAGCGATGGTGGTTGCGCCGCAGCCGCCCTTGGCGGAAAGAAACGCGATCACTTTGCCACGGTGTTGGTGTCCGGGTCCCGAATTGATGGCCGCGGCCAAACGGCGAAGTGCGATGTGGAGACTTTCATCCCAAGGCGGATGCACAAACTCATCGGCGCCAGCGCGGATGGACCTCAGGATGGTTTGTGAATCGAGGTCGGGATGGACGACAACGATTTTGGTCCGCGGAAGAGCCGTTTCTGATCTCGCGGAGAACGTCTTCGAGGCGGCCGATGAACGGTTCGAGCTCAAGCAGCAGCACTTCGGGTTGGGCGTGAGTGAGATGCGACAGAAGTCCCGGCCAATCGTCGGGATCGTGTGAATCGAGCGGGCTGGATTCGAATTCACGCCGGATTTCTTCCAGTACGTTGCTGCACGGGCCGTAGGTTGTCACCGCTACGAATAGATTCACGTTCTTCATGGCGTTCAGTTGTGCGAGATCGGAGTAGGCTGCATGTTTTGGGCGCCGGAATCTTGAAGCGAGCCAGACTTGGAAGGGTCGTCGCCGCCGTTGTCGTTTTGCATTGCCATCTTGAGCACTTCGACAGGAACGGATTTAATTTCCTTCAATGCTGGGACGGTCTGGTTGCCAGCTACGGGATTTTGAGGAGGCGTTACTGGGAATGCCCTTCATGAATGGCTTCGGCATCTCGAGATTGGGTTCTTTGCCGGGTTCGGAATTGGCTTGAACGATTTCAGGAGTGACCAGGACCATCAACTCGGTATTGTTTCGCTGCGTGGATCGGGATTCGAAGAGCTTGCCTAAGAGCGGGATATTAGCGAGGCCGGGAATTTTGCTAATGGTTTCAGTGAGGCGGTTGTCGAGGAGGCCCGCGATCATGAAAGACTGACCGTTTTGGAGCTCGACCTCGGTTTTGACTCTTCTGGTATCGAGGCCCGGTATTGTGTAGCCCTGGACGGTCAATCCGTTAGCCGCGTCGAGAGCGCTCACTTCCGGGTTGACGAATAGATGGATGGTGCCGCGCGGCGTGACCGTCGGTCGAAACCGCAGGCGGATACCGAACTCTTTAAATTGGATCGTGATCTGTCCGATGCCGGACCCGCCGCCCTGCAGCATGGGGAATGGAAACTCTCCGCCAGCCAGGAAATTGGCTTCGCGGCCGCTGATTGTGAGCAGATTCGGTTCGGCGAGAATCTGGGCGAGCTGCTTTTCCTGAAGGGCTTGGACATAGGCTCCCAGATTGAGATCGTTTCGAAAGAGGAGGATATTCAGGGCATTAGGAATCGCCGTGGTCGGAGGGGTCTGTGTGAAATCGTAGCTCGGAGGGCCTCCGAACTGGCCGGTGGATGTAGACCCGGGCATGATAGCCGATCCGGTACTGAAGAGGTTCACACCGAACTGCGCCAGGGCGGTGCGGTCGATGTCGACGAACTTCACCTTCAGCAGGACTTGCGGCTCGCTCGGGGGAACAAGGACATTCAGCATGTCGGCGACCTTGCCGAGAGCGGACGCGATGCTCATGGCGCGATCGGCGGAAACGAGGTCGTTGACGGTGCCGCGAAGCAAAGCAGTTCCACCTTCGAACGTGATGGAAATGTCCTGGCCTGGCAGCTCCGCGGCAAGCTGCTCGCGAACCATCTCGAGCTTCCGGTCGTTGGGGAGCACATGCACGTCGAACATGGTGCGCTTACCGGTCTGATCCCAGAGAATGAGCGTCGTGTCGCCGGGCGCCTTGCCATTGAGGAGTACTTCAGTAGTGCTGGCGGCAACGGCTTCCGCGATATCGGAATTAGTGATCGAGATGCGCTTTACACCGGCTGAGTTTTCGAGAACTACCGATTTGTTCACCATGACAGATACGGTCGAGATCGAAGGCGATGCCGGTGCGCCGGTTTGACTCGCAGCCGGCGCGGCGAAATTCCTGAGGTCGAGCCGCAGCGGCAAGCGGTGGGAGGGTATCGGCGGAAGCTGGGCGTGCAGCGCAACGAAGCTGGAAAAGAACACGCCCACGAGTATCTTTCGCATGATTTCCTTAGTGCTGCAGTTCAAACGTCTGCTCGTGCTTGGTGACGCCGCTGATGACTTCGACCGTAGCGGTAGGAACAGGCTTTGGCGGGGCGGCGACTGCTTGCGGCCGGGGAGGAGGCGCGGCCTTTGGCGGAGCGGGCGGGCGATAGTCGGCTCCGAGCAGCAAGACGTCGAGCGAGGTGCCCTTAGTGGCCTTTTCTTCTGTGTCGAGCGGATTGCGAAGGACTAATTGCACCTTGGTTTCATTACTTGCCAAAGTGAGTGTTTCCGCCTGATCGGGCGTAACCAGGAGATTGACAACCTGGACATCCTCAGGTTTCCCGTTTACGCGGCGCTCGAGGGTTTGGCCGGCGGAGAGGACTTCGATGTTCTGGAGCACGGTGCGTGTGAGGGTGACCTCGCGGCCGGCGGCGGCGTTTGGCTCGTTGCCTGAGACGATCACGTCGACTCGCATGCCGGGGAGCACAAATCCGGCGAGACCGACAACATCGTTGACGCGGAGAGCGACGGCGCGTTTTCCCTGCGGAATGGTGGAGGCGAGACCGGCTCCGGCGCCTTTTTCGGCTAGCCTGGGGGACAGAATGGGCTCGTCTTTGAAGATGGTGGCGATAACGCCTCGTCCGACGACCTCATGCAGATCGGTGAATCCTTGCGTTGACGTGCAGTCGCGGCAGTCGAGCAGGCGAACGTCGGCATTGGTGATGAGCGTGCCTACCTCGAGGTCGCGGTTGGCGACGACGGTCCGGACCGTTACTTTCTCCGGCGCGCGTCCGACGGACGAAAGCACCAGGCGGTACACGGCGAGGCTGGCGATAAGGGCTACGGCGAGCGCGAATAGAAAAACGGACAACAGACGGCGATTCATGAACGGTGACGACAATGTGTACAAACGGAGTAAAGCTGGGAGGGCCGATTAACAATCGGCCCGCAGGCTACCAGCCTGCCCCACAAGAGTAGAACGGGCAAGTGAAGGGCGATCGCTTGACCTGTCGTGAACCTGTTTAGCTAGCGGCTTTAAGCGTGAGTGTTTACGTTGTTCCAAATGGCGGTGATGTAGCCCTTCATCGTGACTCCCAAGGGCTGTCGCTCCAAGGGCGATGAACGCCAGCAACAGTGAATACTCCACCATGTCCTGGCCATCCTCTTCGACCCAAAAATTCTTCAATGCTTTAACCATTTCCCTTTTCTCCTTCCTTAAACTTCGAATAAATCGCAACGGTGATTCCGCGCCATCCCCACGGCAGTTTCCGTAGTCCCTATCCGTTCGTAAGACGTATCGGAATATCGCGTCAAACCTTAACTCCCCCCGATCACGAACAGAAATACACATGTACCCAGCGCGATGGATACGCCATGGGGGATCCGGAGCGAGCCTTCATGACGGACATCAAGTGCGGGTGCTGTCCGGTAGGGCGCGCGGAAATGCAACAGCTCGGCCAGAATAATCTGAACGTTGAACAGCGTTTGGAGGAGCCGGCCCTTGACAGCGGCGACACAGACTGCAATAACGCCGCCCGCGATCGCTGCTGCTAGGAAAATGCCAAGCCAGCTCGAAGGTCCAACCAGCGCGCCAACCGCGGCCATGAGTTTTACGTCACCCGCCCCCATGGCTCGCAACAGATATAAAGGCAAATAGATCGCCATCGCCAACACAACGCCCAATGCCGCGATGCCCAATCCGGCTAGCTGGGCAACGAGCGCATTTGCGGCAAAGCCGAGCAATACGCCGGTTACAGTCAGCCAGTTGGGGATGCGCCTGGATCGAAAGTCGCAAACGCCGGCAACCAAGACCAAGGCCAGTACAAGAATTTTCGGCAAGGGCAAGAGCGATGGCATGGGCGTCTATTGTTCCGTATCGACGTTGCGCGAGATGGTGAGCTGGTCGCCGGCCCTGGTCTGGGATTGGAGTACGGAGTTTTCCGGCAATTCGAGGACGGAATCCGCGGTGAGGCACCAGGCAATGCGGCCGGGGCATAGCGCCGGATAAACCTTCTTGACTCGATGATCGCGGCCGATGAAGATGGCGTCGATCGCGATTTTCATGCCAAAAGTATGGATGGCTTCGCACGGCGAAATCCAGAGACCGTGCCCGGCTAGGCAATCAACGCCGCGAAGGCCCTTGCGGCGCTCGGAACTTGTGCCGGCGAGCGAAACGGAGGTCGAAATACGGATTCCGCTGGCCGTATTCAAGACGGCGAACGTTGGTGCCGCAGTGCTAGCCATGGTAATACCCGTTTTCTCCTCATGAGGTATGTAGAACGGCGGCGCAATATGTCACCGTAAGGGTTGTCTGAGCATATGTGCCTAAGGGGTAGAAATGCGACGATAAAAATAGATCCTGCGAAAAAGGAGCCGCGAGCGTAAGCGACCGGTCAGGTTGCAGGAACTTCAGGCGATTTTCAGCTTCGCGCCGTACTATGGAGCCGATTGATGCACGTTTTGGCAGTCGAGGATGAGCCGGTCATGGCGGAGCTTCTGCGCTCGGCTTTGTCCGAAGAGGGCTACCACGTAACGTTGGCATCGGACGGCGAGTCCGCCTGCGAGATGGGCAAAACGGGCGTGTTCGATGTGATTGTTCTGGATTTGATGCTGCCGCGGCTGGATGGTTTATCGGTGGCGCAGCGTCTTCGCGCGTCGCATGTGCAAACGCCCGTGCTGGTTCTGACCGCGCGCGACACCGAGGCCGATATTGTTAAGGCGCTCGACAGCGGAGCCGACGATTATCTGACGAAGCCGTTCTCGCTCGAGGTTTTGCTGGCGCGGATCAGGGCGGTGAGCCGGCGGGGCCAGATACCCCAACCGGTTTGCCTTGAATTCGGCGGTTTGAGCCTGAACACGGCGACGCGGGACGTTAGACGCGCAGGAAAAACCATCGCCTTGACGCCTCGGGAGTACAGCCTCCTTGAACTCCTGATGAGGCATCGAGGGCGTGTTTTGACGCGGCAACAGATCGTTGAATCGGTGTGGGGGTTCAATTCGGATATCGAAGAAAACACGCTTGACGCGTTTATCCGGCTGTTGAGGAACAAGATCGAGCTGCCTGAGACGCCGCGCCTGGTGCACACCGTGCGTGGAATCGGGTACATTTTGCGGGAGCCGGCGGCATGAAGAACCGGTCGATTGGTCTGCGCCTGACCGTCTGGTACACAGCAGTGCTTTCGCTCGCCTTGATTCTGTTCAGCGTAGCCTTGCGGTATTCACTGGCGCACCAATTACGCAAAGACCTCGATAGCTCATTGCGCAATCAGGCTCACGGGCTTGAAGAATACCTGCAGATTGAGGAAGAAGATAACGCGCCTAATCTGGCTCACGAGATTGACGAATATTCGCGGTCGATGCCCTCGGACCATCTGCTTGCTGCGTTCAACTCCGCGGGTCAACCGGTTTACCTCAGCACGCCGGGGCTCGACCAATTGGCCCATCATCGGGACGGGCAGCGTCCGACCTGGCGAATGCGGTGGCTGCACCGGTCTTATCTGGCGACGCTGCATCAAGTTCCTTTGCGAGAGGGCGCATTTACCGTCTTTCTCGCTATTTCATCGGAACCGATCGAACACGCACTCGAGCGATTGAACATGCTGCTGGCGGTGATTGTGCCGGGATTCCTTGTTGCCGGCGCGCTGGGAGGGTATTGGCTCAGCCGGCGGGCGCTGAGTCCGGTCCAGCGGATCACGGAGAAGGCTCGGTCGATCGGCGTAAATAACCTATCCGAGCGCCTGGCGGTGCCCGAAACACGCGATGAGATCCAGCGCCTGGCGGAAACATGGAACGATATGCTCGAGCGGCTGGAGTCGGCGGTCGCAAAGATATCGCAGTTCACGGCCGATGCGTCGCATGAGCTGCGAACACCGATCGCCATCATTCGTTTTGCGGCCGAACGAGCGCTGCGGCGATCGCGCACTGAGGCGGAATACCAGGAAACTCTCCTTCAGATTCAGAACGAGTCGGAACGTATGACAGGGCTCATCGAGGATCTGCTCTATCTGGCAAGGGCCGACGCCGGGGCGCAGTTGATCGAAAAGGACAACGTAGATCTTGCGGAACTGGTGAGAACCACATGCGGAGACTTCGAGCCGTTGGCGTTGGCGAAGGGGATCGCGCTCGAACGGATGGTTCCGGATGAAATTGTCCCTGTTCTCGGCAGCGATTCAGCGCTGCGCCGCATGCTCAGAATTCTGCTCGATAACGCGATTAAGTACACTCCTTCCGGCGGCTCGGTTTCCGTTTCTTTGAGGCGGGAGGACGGGCAGGTACTACTGGCCGTAAGCGACACAGGGATCGGTATTCCCGAACAATCGCAGCTTCAGATTTTCCAGCGCTTTTTCCGGGCTGATCCGTCGCGCAGCAAGGAGTCGGGCGGATACGGGCTTGGCTTGTCGATCGCCCGGACCATCGCCTATCAGCACAGCGCGTCCATCCAGATGCAATCGAAAACGGGGCGTGGATCGACTTTCTCGATCGCTATTCCGATTGAGGCGTAGATCGAAACTCGATTGACCACAACTGGGTTAGGCTGAAGGGGTACACCATGCCACTTCCATCAGATGAGAAAGTCATAGCGCTGAGCGAAGACCTGCTAAAGCAATTCGATATTATGTTTGGGTTGCACCCGGGTTTTCGTCCGGCTCACGCAAAAGGCGTGATGCTGACAGGAACGTTTACTCCCTCTCCTGAGGCGGCTTCGTTGACGCGGGCTCCGCACGTCGTCCGCGATTCTACGCCCGTAACCGTACGGTTTTCAAACTCGACCGGACTTCCGTTGATTCCCGACAACGATCCCGATGCAAATCCGAAGGGACTCGCCATTCGGTTTAACCTCGCCGAACATGTTCACACCGACATTGTGAGTCACTCGATTGACGGATTCCCCACAAGGACCGGTCAGGAGTTTCTCGAATTCCTTCGGGCTGCTGCGGTGAGTGCTCAATCAAAGACATCGCCTTCGCCCATTCAGGCATTCCTCAGCAGTCATCCCGCGGCCCTGGCATTCGTGCAGGCGCCCAAGCCAAGTCCGTCCAGCTTTGCGAGAGAAGCATACTTCGGTGTGACAGCGCTCCGGTTTACTAACAAGGAGGGTGTGAGCCGTTTTGGACGCTACAGAATCACGCCGGATGCGGGCGTCGAGCATCTCGACGGCGCGATTACCAAGAGCAAAGACGCGAACTTTCTCTTCGATGAGCTCGCACAGCGCATCGCAGCCGAGCCGATCGGCTTGCAAATCAACGTACAGGTTGCAAACGACGATGACGTCGTAGACGACGCAACGATTCACTGGCCGGAGAGTCGGCGCATCGTTCATTTAGGCGGGCTAGTCCTTACGGCGAGGGTCCCGGACAATCTGCATGAACAGAAGCGGATCATCTTCGATCCAATCCCCCGAGTAGATGGCATTGAGGCGTCAGACGATCCTCTGCTTGAGCTGCGTGCCGCAGTGTATCTTCTCAGCGGACGTCGCCGCCGTCAAGCTCCTGAAACATCAGGTCAGGTGCAGGCCGCTAAAGGCGCAAAGTCCTAGCGGTCTGCGGTAGACGCGCTAAGAACAAACAAGACAGGCGAAAGCGCCTGTCCCGCCGCAGGTTACTCGAATCCGAGATGCCATCCTAGTTTCGCCGTGTCAAACCATGAGATATCTTCCATGGCCCAATGCGTTTTCGAGGCCGGTTCGTAATGCCGAGTTCTCTTCGCTGCCAGGACAAAGGCGCATGGACCTTCTCCAAATTGCTCTATGCGAGTCGCGAGCCATGAGTTGGAATTTAGCGGCGCTGCCAGGACGACGGGACTGCCAATGAATAGGGCTAGACTGGCACGGAAACTGCCATCGACCTGCTCGATTGGCGGTGGGAGGGCGAAAGCCTTACGGTAGCGCTCCACCGAGGTCCGCAAATCGCGGACTGCTATCACGACACGGGCTACACCGCTAAAATCTTTTGTGGTGGGCTTCCCGTTGAGAAAGGCCCGGTCCTGCCGCGGAGTCAAATCCTGGATCGCGAACGGGAAGAACGTGCCGCGAGGTTCTTCTCCGATCTGTGCCGTTTGCCATTCGAGACGTTTACCATCGGGACGTTCACGCCCGCTCCGTTCCGGAGGGCTCACAGTAACGCCGGCCAATTGCAAACGCTTCAATTCTTGAGCGAGATCTGAAGCGTGAACGGCCCAAGCGCAGGGGCCGGCATCGTTCTGCATCTGCTTTGCCCATACGTACGCAGCCAGGGCCTTCGCATCAGCGTGTTGTTGCGGCGCAATCAGCTCGAGATACGAGCCGTCCGGGAAGCTAGTCAACGCCATTTCTGTGGCGTGATTGCTGTGGGGACCGCCGTACTCACAATGGATGCCGACGCTTGCGAGCTTGTCGATCATGGTTTTCAGATCTCTGCCCGCTACTGTTGCATGGTCGACCTTCAACTCCGCGGCTCCAACGGACATGTGGATTAACAGTAAAAGACATAAGCGGCGCACAACTGATTCTACTCAGCTACTGTCCCACCTGAGCTTCATCGGTTCCGATTGGGAGCACCCAGTTGTCCACCGGGGTTCCGCTAACCTGCAAGGTGTTCAGGAATCGAATCAGGCGTTGGGTGTCGGTGCCCGTTGCGTCCGTCGCACGCTGCAGTTGGTAATAGGGCGGAATCGTTTGATAATAAAGCGTCGCCCTTACGGTCGCCATTTCGATTGTGCTCTGTGTCAGAGGAACCAGGTAGCGCACCACATTCGATCCGCTGCCGTTCATATAATCCGGATCGCAGAGTTTTTTGGACGTGCCGAGCACGATACAAGTCCCTACCGGTCCGGTCTCTTCCGCTTCTGGACCATCGGAACTCCACCCTTGTGGTTGGAGCCGGTTGTCCTTCACCTTCTGGTCCAAGGCGATGAAGCTTGTTGTCAGATAGCCTTCAGGGTTGGTGACCAATTCCTCATAAATCTGCACCTGGTCTTGCCGCCGGATCGGGTTTGATCGCCAGTAGTGTGCCTGAAAGCGTTGTTGCGTGGAAGTGAACGTCTCTGTGGAGAGCGGTTTTCCTTCGCCATCCACAATTACTCCCTTTAAGCCGTTCAGGACAGAGATCCCGTCCGGCGCGACATTGCCCGACGCCCACACCACCTCGCCCTTGGTATCCAGCACCTGAAAATTCAGGAACGCCCGGCGGAAACCGACACCGGAGGGAAAGCTGTGGCCGGCTTTGTTGGTCACCTGGACATCGACTTGCAGCACTCCAGCTTTCTTATTAACCGAGAGAATCTTCACATCCGCAGTCTGCGTCTTTGCAATCAGATTTGTGCTCTGATCGATCGCCAGGTCCACACCGTTTTCCGGGTTGAGCGAGGGTCTCATCATCGGGTCCTCCGCGTAGAGCCCTAGCTCGGTCCGGAATTGCTTGAACATTTCGAGAGCAAACACATTCAAGCCGAGGAGCAGATGGCGCCGGTAATCGCTTCGCGTCTGTAGTGTAATCTCCTTGTCGGGAACACGATAATCGACAGCAGGAAACGTATTGTCCTCAATGTTTGCGATCTTGTAGGCGAGGGGCGGCGATTCAACGCCGTCGTGAAGGAAGGTGTTGGCCATGTGGCATTGCTGGCAGCTCTCCGGGGTAGCCCCGTTATCGGCGAACCGGCTGTTCTGCCATTCGAAAAAAGTCGCCTGTTCGGTAAACGTTTTCTGCTGGGGCCCATCGCTACCGTTTACGATAACCGGCTCCCCGTTTGCTCGAAAGACTGGCAGAATGATCGTGTGACAGGAGCCGCACAGAGACGAACTCGTGATCTGGTCGGCGTACTGCGGTTTCAAGCCGAGCGCGTTCTTCATCGGCAGCTTCAGCGGATCATGCAACGGCCCGTTGATATGGTTCGTGGGATCCAGGTTGAAATTGCCGGTGTAGGTCTCTGTCGTTCCCAGTCCTTCGGCCGAAATGCGGTGGCACACAGTACACGAGATGCCGTCGCGGGCCAAGGCCCCATAGATCGAATTCGGATCCTGCATTTGATCTCGAGTGAACAGCTTGCCCGTATCTTCCTGATACTGCCGCTGGCCCATTACGCCGTGACAATGCAGGCAAAGATTTTCAACAAAAGGTTTGGCTTGGCCCGGCTGCGTGGTGAGATTGCCGTGCAAGGTAACCTCGGAGTTCAACTGCGAGAAGAAAATCGGATCGCGTCCCGCCAGACCCATCATCGAGAAGCGCCATTCACCGTTGGGCGAAAGATTTACGGTTTGGGGGTTGTTGGTGGGCGAGCTGCCGTTCAGGTAATAGAGCATGCTCGGCAAATCCGGCCGGGCTGGAGTCAGGCTGGCCGTCGCGTTATGGCAGCCTGTGCATTGGTCCGATGTTAGAAATGTCTGCGGGCCATTCGGCTTGGCACCAGCCACCACGTGATCGCTTGACTCAGGGATCATGCAAGCCGCGTCATTCGATTCGGGCGATCCGAGGAGTGGGATATGCGAAAGACGGCTATGTATGTCATCGCCCGGCGGCAGACTGGTAAGCGGCGGCCCGGTGAAGCCCAGTACGTAGCGGGTTGTCGCGAATGTGCTCTGGCTATGAACGGCGGAGGCGTGACAGTTGATGCAGTACTGACCGAAGCCGGCATACGGATATACAGCTTGCGCACAAGTCGGTCCGCCCGGCGCAGGAGTTGGCGCCGACCCGATTACAAGGCTGCTGCTCGGTACCAGGTCTCCCCACCACCATCCGTCCCACGAACCACTGTTGTCGCGAATCATTACCGCCCAGTCGGTCAGTTCGGCCGGGTGCGCTGAATCGCCATACTGCTCCTTAATCAGGATTCCACCCTGCGGCGCATCGCCCTTCCGCCCATCAGTCGTAAGCCACTGCCAGATGCTCGGGGAATACCAGACCTTGACATTTGGATGGACGCCGTTCGTGCCGCGGATTTGAGGATCGTGCTTCCAGTTCTGCGTCACGTAGCAGCTATTGTCCAGAAAGGCCTGCAGCAGCGTTTGGAAATCGGGCGAAGTTGCCGGCGGAAGCGCTGCGCACGGATCGATTGAATGGGCCTGGAGCTGTCCACTTAACGAGACAATGATCCACGGAATCAGCAGGCTAGTAAAGTTACGCATTGCCACCCCGCGACTAAGGATATCAGCCGGCAGGCTGTTCTGTGTTGGGGCCGTCCAACTCCGCCGAAAGTCTCGAGGACAAATGCTCACTGGCTTCAGCGATTAAATAGCTGATACCCTTCAAGGCGGAGTTTTTTCACATGCGCCGATTATTTACGTTCTGTCTTCTGACGTCTCTCGCCGGATTGCTTTCAGTGGCTCAACAAACCAGTAGAGAGGTCGCGAGGCCGGCAAATCCCGCTGAAGATGCGAGACCGAATAGCGATAAAGTTCCAGATGTCGAGGCGATACCCGGCCAATTTCAGCGCGTTGTCATCCTGCGTTTCAAGTACAACACCGATTTGCTTGCAGGCTTAGAAAAATCGGTCAAGGAACAGAGCGTTAAGAACGGGGTGATCCTCGCCGCCATGGGATCGGTCCGCGGATACCAGGTTCATGCGGTGAGCAATCGCACGTTTCCTTCAAAGGACCTGTTCGTTCAAGATCCGACGCAGCCGGCAGATGTGATTAGTATGAATGGCTATGTGCTCAACGGGCGGGTACACGCGCACCTTACTCTGTCGACTGGCGGCAGGGCCTTCGGAGGTCATTTGGAGCCAGGCACAAATGTGTTCACCTTTGTCATTGTCACGTTGGCCAAATTCAACGACGACGCTGATTTCAGCAGACTCGACGACCAGACATACCGCTAACAAGATCAGCAGGAGTTCACCATGAAAATCCACTTAATGCCGATGCTGTTATCGATCGCTTGTTCTGCATTTGCCCAGCAGGCGCCGCCCGAGATTCCCTATGATTCAGTCCCCGACTTCTTGAAATTGCCGGATGGCCTGTACTTGGGCGAGGCTGCCGGTGTGGCGGTCAACTCCCAAGGACATATCTTCGTTCTATCGCGCGGCAACACGACGGGCCCCGCCTATGGCGCCGCCGCAACGCAACTGCTCGAGTTCGGCCCCGGCGGCGAGTATATTCGCGAAATTGGCAGAAATCTGTACGCCTGGTCCTTTGCTCACGCCGTTCGCGTCGATAAGGATGACAACGTTTGGGTCATCGACAAAGGGTCGGATATGATCGTGAAGTTCAACCCTCAAGGCCGTGTGGCGATGCTGTTCGGACGCAAGAAAGAGGCTTCGGACGAGAACGATGGTCCGTGGACGCACATCAAGCCGCCGCGTCCGGCTGTGGATGGCGAGTTCCGGCAGCCCACCGATGTCACATGGGACCGCGAAGGCAGCATTTTTATCAGCGATGGCTACATCAACTCACGAGTGGCCAAGTTCGATAAGAACGGTGACTGGGTGAAGCAGTGGGGTCAGCCCGGCAACGGGCCAGGTGAGTTTAATACGCCTCACAGCATCGCGTCGGATTCAGAGGGAAATATTTATGTCGCCGATCGCGGCAATCGCCGCATCCAGGTGTTCGATTCTAACGGACAGTTTCTGCGTCAAATGACGATTGACGTAGCCGCGCCTCCCGATGCGAAGCCGTGGATGGGTCCGCGCCCCGGTCCCGGCACGCCGGCGACGATGCAGCCAGGCGCGCCCTGGGCAATCTGCATCACTCCGGGGCCCACGCAATACCTGTATAGTTCGGACGGGTTTCCAGGACGCGTTTATAAGCTGACGCTCGACGGCAAGGTGCTTGGAATGCTTGGGCGGTCTGGCCGGCAGCTAAAGCAATTTGGGTGGATTCATGAAATGGCATGCCCGTCGGAAAACGAGATCTATGTCGCCGAGCTTCTGAATTGGCGGGTGCAAAAACTGATTCTGCATCCGATGAAAAGCGCGGCAGGCGCGCCGAGTAAGTAATCGCCTAACGCTACTTCACAATATTCCTGCCAAAGTGGAACGCCGGGCCGATCGAGAGGCGCACGGTGTTGCGGGAGCTCTTCAGGATGTCGGTGAAAAGATCGTTATGCACGAAGTCGGCCTGCAGGCGAATACTTGCGTAGCGCAGAAAATTCAAATCGACTCCGCCTCCGAAGCCATAGAACGCTTCCCAATCCGTCTTCTTGCCCGACGGTGCGAGTTGCTGCACAACGGCCGTACTAAAGGCGTCCGAAGGATGCGGAATTGCTGACTCGTAAATTGCACCGATCGACGGGCGGACGAACAAAGTCACCTGCCGGAAGTGGCGATATTCGAATTGCGGACCGGCGGCAAAGGTCTGGGTCGTGGATGTTGTTGTGACGGCCAACTGATAACCGGGGGGAAGCAGTCCGGCGGCTTCGAGTTCCGCCACTTGTGCGTTAATCTGATTCTGCAACGTGGATTTCAGCAGGTTTGGCGTCAAAGTGAGGTTGCCCTGAACAACGGAATAATCAAAACCCAACGCAAGCCACGTCCTGGCGTTGACTCCGGCCTGCAGGTGATAGCCGCGCTCCTCGAGATTGGCGCTCGGGCTATCAAACCAAGTGAAGCCGTTGTAGAGGTCGAAAAGGCCGACGTAATCCTGCTGGCAGAAAATACGTTGCGGAGCAAGGAGGAAAAGAGAAAATGCGAGAACAGCGGGGAACTTGATCATCGTGGCTCACCTTCCTTCCGTGTACGAGACGAGCATACTATTCCGCCCCGTGCACTGGGTGGGGTACGGCCACGTTGGGATCTAGTGCCACACTGGTCGGAGCGGCATGGCCGTTCTGGGAGGAATCATCACATGGCGAATCAAAATCCTAACCGACGCGAGCTTCTCGAAACGCTTTCACGTGTCGCCTTAGCAAGCCGGTATCCCGGCTTCAGCAAGTGGATTTACGCGGCCGAGAACGTAGAGCATCACAAGATGGACGAGCCCCCGCCGTCGAGGCCAGCCCACTATCAACCGCAATTTTTTGCGCCCTCGGAATATGTCATGGTGGAGCGGCTCGTAGACCTCATCATTCCCCAAGACGAGTCGCCTGGCGCGAAGGAGGCGGGCGTGGCGGAGTTTATCGATTTTATGGTTGCGAACGATCCGGAGATGGCGCAGGCTTTTCATAACGGGCTAAGATGGCTCGATCAGTTTGCGCACAGCTCGGCGGGAACAGGATTCGTGCTTCTCGAAACGGCCCGGCAAGAAGCGCTGCTCTCGCAATTGGCCTATCAAAAACAACATCAGCCGGGGCAGGAGGCAGGCCAGCAATTTTTTAAGCTCATCCGGCGCTATACAGTGATGGGTTACTATACCACCCGTGTTGGCCTGAAGGAGCTCGACTATCCGGGCCTGAAGCTGTATGCAAGCTCACCTGCTTGTCCGCATGTTGGCGATCCCGAACATAAGCATCTGCCGCCGCCGAGTTTCTAAATGCCAAAACAAGTCACATCGAAGCATGTCTATGACGTTATCGTCATCGGCACAGGCGCGGGCGGTGGCATGGCGATTCATACGCTCTGCAAAGCCGGCGTTAAAGTTTGTGCGTTAAACGGAAGCCGCAGGCTCAATCCGCAAAAAGATTTCCGGAATCACCGTCAACCCTACGACATGAAATTTCGCGGCTTTGGCGATCCTAAGAAGCGTGGCCAGTGGATCGGGTACATGGACAACGAGTACACCCAAGGCATTTGGGAGCACGACATCGCGTTTACGACCGCACCGGGAACGCGATGGACATGGCGGCGCTGTTTTGCGGTTGGGGGAAAGACTAACTTTTGGGGCCGCTCATCGGCCCGTTTCGGGGACATCGATTTTCGGGCTGCTAGCCGCGATGGTTACGACGTCGATTGGCCGATTAGCTACGACGAAATTGCTCCCTATTACAGCCGGGTAGAACGAATGATCGGTGTTGCCAGCACGGTGCAGAATCGTCCCAGCAATCCCGACGGTGAATACCTGCCGCCAATGAACTTCCGCTGCGCCGATCGCATATTAGAAAGCGGGGCTCGCAAAATAGGCATCCCTTACCTGCCTGATCGTATTGCACAATTAACAGTCGCTCATGCCGGGCATCCTGCCTGCCACTATTGCGGAAATTGCACTGAGGGCTGTGATATCGGCGCGTTTTTCTCTACGCCGTGGTTTTTTCTACCCGAAGCCGAAAGATCCGGTAATTTGGAGCTTCGAACTAACGCTCTCGCCAAGAACATTTTTGTGGATGGCGACGGCAAAGCGGCCGGCGTTGCCTATATCGACCGCGAGACGGGACAAGAAATAGAGGTGTACGGCCGCGCGGTAATCGTGGCGGCATCGTGTGTCGAATCGGCGCGCATCTTGCTGAACTCGAAATCGCGCCATTGGCCGACTGGCATTGCCAACTCGAGCGGCCAACTCGGCCGCAATTTATGCGACCACCTCTACGGCACCATTGGATTCGGCTATCTGCCGCAGCTGCTAGGCCAACCGAGCTTTCCCGACAATGTTTCGGCGAGCACGGTAGCGTGGCTGCCGCGCTGGCAAAATCTCGACAACCCGCGAGCGGAAAGATTCATTCGCGGTTATTCCGTCTACCCCGATGCGGGATGCAGCGAGTTTCCTCATTACTACGATCAAATCGAGGGTTTCGGCCGGAACTTTAAACGCGAGATCAAGCGCCGCTATCCCACTCCGATCGACTTCTATGTGCAAGCGCCCACCCAGCGAAACGATTCCAACTACGTTGACATCGATCCAACCGTGAGGGACAAGTACGGAATTCCGGCGGCGCGCCTCCACTTCCAATGGGACCAAAACACGCTGCTGATGTGGGAGCACGCCAAACAGGTATGCAAAGAGCTGATTCTTCGAAGCGGCGGCGAATACCTGGGGGCGGCCGCGGAGCCTGACATCCCGGGAACGAGTTTGCATGAAACCGGCACTTGCCGCATGGGGAGCGATCCCAAAAAGTTTGTCACCAATCGCTTTGGGCAAACTCACGATGTTCCTAATCTTTTTGTTTCCGATGCCAGTGTGTTTCTCAACTGCACGGATAAAACAACTACGATTTCGATACTGGCCTTTTCCCTTCGCTCATCGGAATATGTGATCGAGCAGCTAAAGAAATCGTGAGCCGCGCTTTTGCTATCCTAATCGAACACCGCTAGCTGCGCCTCGTCTCCGCCCAGCCTTTTTTCTATTGCGCCGATAGATCGCGCAATCTTCGATTGTTGGAGGAAAGAAATGCGTATTCAGTTCCGCCGCGCGCTTGCCACTCCATTTGCTTTCGCCAGCCTGTTCCTGATCTCGGGAATCGCTAAAACAGCGCCTCTGCATCCGCTTGACGGGTTGACCACGGCTGAATACTGGACTGTATACGACGTTCTACAAAAGAACGGGCACGGCGGCCCGGATGATCTGTTCGCGAGGGTCCTCCTCCACGAACCGCCGAAAAGCGCCGTTCTTGCCTGGAAACCAGGACATGCGGTTCCCCGCCAAGCGGATGTCGTGATTCTACACAAAGGCCAGACTTTCGAGGCGCAAGTCGATATAACGTCCCGCAAGCTCGTTTCTTGGAACGAAAGGAAAGACGTCCAGGCGCCATTCTTGCCGAGCGAGATCTTTGGGACCGATGAGGTCATAAAGAAAGACCCGCGCATCGCCGAGGCTTTGAAGAAACGAGGCATCAGCGATTTGAATACAGTGGAATGCCTGACGCTGCCTGTCTCTTATGCCTCCGTGCCCGAGCAACTACCGCAACGGACAACGTGTCGGTCCCGTATTGAACCTGGTTCAGTTCGAAGATGGCGGGCGGCTTCGTCCAATTCTCTACGAGGCGTCTCTCTCTGAGCTGTACGTCCCTTACATGGACCCCGGTAACGGCTGGAATAACCGCGTTTTTATCGACGCCGGTGAGTTCTTCTCGGGCGTTGGCCTCCTGCAACCACTTCGCGGCGGCCTCGATTGCCCCGCCAATGCGGCGTATTTTGATGCACTCTCGGCCTCCGAGCACGGCGCTCCTCATTCCTCGTCTCAAATGGTGTGCCCGTTTGAGCGCACGGCCAGCGATCCCGCTTGGCGGCACTACGAAGGTCACGAAGTGTATGGCCGGCCTAGCCGCGAACTGGTTCTGCGTTCCGCCGCTGCGACCGGTAATTACGACTATCTCATGGACTGGCGTTTCAGCAGGACGGAGCGATTTTATGGCGGACCGCCTGATCGAACAGAACCTGCCATCGGACGCGATGCGGAAAAGCATTTGGGTGGTAAAGCCGTCGATTGCGACTTGCGAGCGCGACGCGATGCTCGATATTCATCTCGAGCGGCCGGCCATGTGGCTGTTTATCAACCCAAATGTTCGAGGGCCGCTTGGCTACCCAACCGGATACGAGATCATGCCAGGCGCGACTGCGAAGTCCTTGATGTCTTCGGACGATCTACCGCAAAAACTGGGCGGATTCTCCGAGCACCAATTCTGGGTAACGCCTTACAATTCGAACGAGCGATACGCAGCGGGTATGTATCCAACCAGCAGCAAAGCCAGCGATGGCTTGCCCGTTTGGACCAAAGCGAACCGGCCAATCGAAAACACCGATATTGTCGGCTGGTACACGTTGGGTTTTCACCACATGCCGCGTGTCGAGGATTGGCCTGTAATGCCTACCATGTGGCACGAGTTCCAGATCAGGCCGTTCAACTTCATCTCGTCGAATCCGGCGCTCGATTTGCCGAAATCGCAGTAAGCCGGTCCGATAAAGGCATCTGCAGCGCGCTTGGCGCATCGTACGCTCGAGCTACTCCGATCGAAGCGTGATTATCGGGTCTACACGCGATGCACGGTGCGCGGGCAAGAAACCGGCGATCCCGGCTACGACGGCCAGAACGAAGAATGAAACCACGACAGTCGTAGGATCCGCTACGGTCACCCCAAACAGCATGCTGCCGACGAGTTTGCCGCAGACCAACGCCGCCGGAAGCCCGATCGAGATGCCCATGGCGAGCAGCAGCGCGACCTCGCCGAGAATCAGACGCAGCACATCGGCCCGAACGGCTCCCAAAGCCATGCGAACGCCGATTTCGGCGGTGCGCCGCGTGACCGCGTACGACATGACGCCATACAGGCCGACCGCGGCCAGCACCAGCGCGAGCACACTGAAACCAGAAGCAAGCATCGCGATCATGCGCTGCAGAACCAGCGTATCCGCGGTGCGTTGTTCAATTGTCTCGGTTCGCAGTGAATAGTGATGTCCGAGAGACTCGAGAGTGCGTTCGGCCGTGCGTGCAACTCTTGCCGGGTCGTCAAGGGTTCGAACGACGATCCGAGCTTGGTTGTAATCCGGCTCCTGCATCAGCGCGTGATAAACCGCGAGGGGTTCACGGCTGTCGAATTTCCATAAACTTGCACTATTCACTACACCGATAATCGTCAGTCCTTTATGTTGCGGTTCAGAGCCTACGTCGATGGCGCGGCCGATGGGGTTCCGATCTCCAAAGAGCGCTCGCGCGAGGCTCTCGCTAATGACGGCAACGCGCGGCGCGCGCTCGTCATCGCGCCAGTTGAATTCGCGGCCCGCCAGCACGTGCATCCCGATCATGTGGAACAACCCTGGGCCAGCCCATTCCTCGACCGCGTTCACAATAGCCGTGCCGGAACCGGCCGAGGCAGGCTCCTTGAACTCGTACGGGGACGCCGGGCCCATGTGCAAGTAGCTGGCGGACTCTATCCCAGGAATCTGCGACATCCGCGTCACTAATTCGCGGTAATACTGCGCGCGGTTCGCAATTTTTTCGCGCCCTGGCTGCGGAAACAGTTGCATGATGAGCAGGTGATCACGGCGGTAACCAAGATCGACAGTCCGCAGGTTTTGAAGGCTGCGTACGAACAGTGCCGCTCCCAACAGCAGCACAAGCGAGAGAGCAATTTGCGTAGCAACAAGCCCGTTGCTGAAACGTCCCGTCCGGCCGCCCGTTGTCCGTGAGCTCTGAGATAGCGACCGTGCCGGATCGCTGCGGCTCATTTGCCAAGCGGGAACAATCCCAAAGAGTACGCCAGTGAGTACCGCCACTGCCGCGGTGAACGCCAGCACGCGGGCATCGGGCGATGGATCGAGCGACAGCGGGACGTAACCCGTCCAGAAACTGGCGAGCAGGTAGCGCGCCGTCCATCGCGCGATTAGCAAGCCGAGCGCCGCCCCAGCGCACGAAAGCAACATCGCCTCCGTGAGCATCATGCGAATCAATGCCCATCGGGCCGCGCCCAAGGCGACTCGCACACCGAACTCGTGCCGTCGCGCCGCCGCGCGTGCCAGGAGCAGGTTGGCCAGGTTCACGCAGGCAATCAGCAAGACAGCGCCAACCAGGGTCATCAATACTTGAAGAGGTTTTTCAAGCCGGCGGCGCAGATATGAATTGCCGCGTCCGGCTGGCTGTACGTCCGCGCGCAGCGCGAAGAATTTCGCGCGCTGGGAGCCGCGATACGCATCGGGCACAGTTGATTTCAAAATGCCTGGCCACAATACTTGAATCTCGGCGCGCGCGTGGGCGATGCTAACATCCGGTTTCAAGCGGGCGAAGGCGTTGCCCCGCAGGCCGCGATACTCACGGCCCGTGAAGCCGATTGGGACGGTTGCTTCAGGTCCGCCGTCGATCTGAAAGCCCGCGAAATTCTCCGGCGAAACGCCAACAATCGTCAGCGGCATGCCGTCCACCCGAATGGTCTTACCGATCACGTTCGGGTTGCCGGCGAACCGCCGCTGCCAGCACGCATAAGTGATAACGGCGACTTGCGCCGAATGCCTCCCATCAAGTGGCGCGTCGTCGCGCGCCAGCACGCGGCCGAGCGCGGGACGTACACCGAGACTCGCAAAGTAGTCTCCTGAGACTTCGTCAAGGCTTCCGGCATACCTAACGCCGTTCGCCTCGAAATTGCTCATACCTCCGCCCGACCAGACGAAAACGTTCGAAAACGCTTTGGCATGGTCCCGGATTTCGTTAAACACTGCCAGCGAGATCTCTTCGCCATGCTCGGGGTGATCGCGATCCATGGCGCCGATGCTCACCAATTGCTGTGGATCGCGAACCGGCAGCGAACGCATCATCAAGGCATTGATGATGCTAAAAATCGCAGTATTTGCGCCAATACCGAGCGCGAGTGAAAGTACGGCCACAGCCGTAACAGCGGGCGTCTTTCGAAGCAACCGGAGCACGTACCGGAAGTCTTGCGCGAGAGCCCACACGCTCTCTAGTGTAATGTTTCCACGTAATGAACGTCCGGCCAGCCCGGAATGGGCTGGCCTCCGCCTACGCTGATGTTGCGGATCTCGCCCGCGTTCGCCGGCAGCACGAAAGTGAGCGTGCGTGCTTCACCGGCTTTCAGATGAACCCGCTCGAAATCACGTAACTGGCGGATCAAGCCGTCGTTCGAATTGGCTGGAGCCGTGTAGAGCTGTGCCACTTCGTCGCCGTCGCGCGACGATACGTTCTTCACGCGCGCCGTTATGCGATTGCCTTTTATCGACAAGCCGGAATATTGAAACTGGGAATAACTTAGGCCGTAGCCAAACGGATATAGCGGCGTACCGGTGAAATAGCGGTACGTTCTCCCCCGCATCGAATAATCGGTAAACGGCGGCAACTGACCGACGGATTCATAAAACGTAACAGGCAGCCGGCCCGAAGGATTGTTCGTGCCAACGAGCGTCTCGGCGATTGCCGTGCCGCCGTCCTGGCCCGGATACCAGGCTTCTAGAATTGCGCTGGCCTTTTGCTTTGCCGATACCGCTGCCAGCGCGCTGCCATTCAAAAGGACAACAACGACCGGCTTTCGAGACGCGAATGTCACATCCAGCAGCTTCTCCTGAGGCGCCGGCAGTCCGATGTCGGTCCGATCGCCTCCTTCAAACCCCGGAATATTTACCTTCGACTCCTCGCCTTCAAGATCGGAATTCAAACCCACGCAGACGACAGCAAGATCGGCGCGGCGAATCGTTTCCTCCGCCTCTTTCAAAAGGGCTCCGGCAGGAGGAATCCAGACAAATTCGATACCCGCCGCTCCGCCCTTCTGTTTATATTCGAGCCGCACTTTGTAGGTCCTACCTGCCTCCAGGCGCACGGTTGAAGTTTCGCTGCGCGGCTGCCACGACACATGCCGCTCATCCTGTACCACCAGTTTGTCGTCTATGTACAAATCCGCCGAATCATTCCCCTTGCAGTCCGCGCAACGCATCCGTGTGAATCCGAGCGCATACTCTCCCGACTGCGTCACGCGCAAGCTGCCTGTCCACCGGATGGAAAAGTTGTCTCGAGTGAGTTTTGGCGTCACCGCTGGGTCGTGCATGTCCCATACGAAATAACCGTGCTCATCGATGCGGGCAACAACGGAGTTACCGGCAAGGTTCGCGTTATCGAAATATTCCGCCTGCAATCCATGCTGGTTCGTCCCTGCCATCACAACAGACGCGGGAACGAGCGCGGTCCATCCGGGCGTGTACGTGCTCCCTAGCGCAAACTCCACCGAGGTTTTCCCCGCTAGCTGTTTCTTAATACCGTCGAGCGGAGTAATGAGCCGCGAAGGAATCCCGTTATAATTTCCGAGGAGCACGTCCGGATCGTCCGCCGTCGGCCCCAGCACCGCAATTCGCTTCAAAGACGACGCGAGTGGAAGCACATGGTTTTCATTCTTGAGCAGCACGATCGATTTCCTGGCTGCTTCGAGCGCCAACTCCCGATGCGCTGGAGTGTCCACATCTGCCATGGTCAGTTTCGAGAAGGGCACTCGGTCAGGCGGATCGAACATCCCGAGACGAATTCTCGCAACAAACAGCCGTATAAGCGATTTGTCGATAGCGCTCTCCGGGATGATACCCTCCTGCACGGCCTCCGTCAGCGATCGGTATTCGTTGCCGCACGCCAAGTCGGTTCCCGCAAGAACTGCCGACGCCGAAGCCGCCGCCATCGTCGGCTTGTATTTATGACCCTTGAAGATGTCGCCGATAGCACCGCAATCGCTGACCACATATCCCTGAAACGCCCAGTCTTTGCGAAGGTGGTCGGTTAGCAGCATTGTGTTTGCGCAGGCGGGCACGCCGTCCACGCTGTTGTAGGCGCACATCACCGAATATGCCTTGCCTTCGTCTACAAGAGCATGAAAAGCCAGCAGGTACGTATCGCGGAGATCGCTCGGATCGACATCGACATTGAACTCGTGGCGGCTTGGCTCGGGGCCGCTGTGCACCGCAAAATGCTTAGCGGTTGCGATGACTTTGAAGTAATGCGAATCGTCTCCCTGCATGCCTTTGACGAAAGCCACGCCGAAGCGGGATGTCAAATAGGGATCCTCCCCATATGTCTCCTGGCCGCGGCCCCATCGCGGATCTCGAAAAATATTGATGTTCGGAGACCAGAACGTCAAGCCGAAGTAGCGCCCGTGATTGCCGTGCGCGATGGCGTCGTTATATTTCGCCCTCGCTTCCGTCGAAATGGCGGTTCCGATGCGAAACATAAGATCGGGGTCCCAAGTTGCGGCCAGCCCGATTGCTTGAGGGAATACAGTCGCCAGCCCCGCGCGCGCCACGCCGTGCAGACCCTCGTTCCACCAGTCGTAGGCCGGTATTCCCAGCCGTGGAATGGCAGGAGCGGAATTTTGCATCTGCGACACTTTCTCATCGAGCGTCATGCGCGAAACAATGTCCGCCGCCCGCGCCTCGGGTGTGGCCTTGGGATTTTCGAAAATTCCCTTCGATGATGGTTGAGCCAAGGCAACTATCGCAGAAACAGCAAGGGCGGCGTAACGCAGAGGAGAGAGCATCACTCAAAGAGCTTACCTGACGGGAACGATGTAGTGTTCAAGCGGTTCACTCGTAGCGCAGAACAATCATCGGATCGACGCGCGATGCCCGCCACGCAGGCCACAGACAGGCACCCAACCCAACCATCGCCAGAACAGCCGCCACCGCAAGAAATGAAAGAGGATCGAATGGCGATACGCCCCAGATCAGCGACTTCAGCAGACCCGTCGTCAAAAGGCTCGCCACGAGGCCCCCAACGATCCCCGACCCGATCAATGTGGCGCCATCTCGTAGCACGAGCGCCATAATATCTTTCCGCATCGCTCCCAATGCGATCCGGACACCCAACCCCGGCAATTGCCTCGAGACCGAATAATTGATCACCCCGTAAATGCCAATAGCCGAGAGCATCAAACCAAGTCCGGCAAAGACCGAGAACAGGAATACGCTGAATTTAGGTTCGGCAAAGCCTTCGTTGTCGAGCAATCGTTCGACCGTCTGGACTTGCATGATTGCCTGATCGGGGTCGATCGAATGAATCTGATTTTCGATGGCATTTGTAAGCGGTTGCGCCGGGATACGGCTCGTCACCAACAGCATGGGGTGAATGGCGGACTCGAGAAAACCAGTTGTCGTGTACGGGATGTAAACTTCCGGATAAGTCTGCCGCTGCAATCCAACATTGCGAAGATCGCTAACAACGCCTACGATCTCGAATGCATCATCGGCAATGTTGACGGGCGGCCCTTTTAATTCGGGCATTCGGATGGATCGTCCAAGCGCTTTCCCATCTTTGAAATAAATGCGGGCGAACGTCTCGTTCACAAGAACAAGATGCCTTTGAAAAAACACATCCTGAACACCAAACTCGCGCCCTTGCTTCAGCCGGAGTCCCACCACGCCCGGATAGCTGCTGTTGATCTGACTCAGAATCACCGGCTGTTGCTGCTGCACGGACATGCCGGGCACTTCGACTTGCATGCCCCAGTTAGCGAACGGATGGACAAAGGTATTCAACGCGACTTGCTCGATGCCGGGTAAAGATTGCACGCGTTCGACAACCGATTTCAGATATGCGTTTCTCGCGTTCAGCGTAGGATAACGCCTCGCGGGCAAAGGCAGCTGCATACTCAGGACGGCAGCTGGCCGGAACCCCCAATTCATTTCCTCGAGCTTCAACAGCGTTCGAAGCACGAGACTCGCGCCCACCAGCAGCATTACTGCGAGAGCGACTTCCGCGCCTACCAGGGTCTTGCGTAACCGGCCTTCGCGCAAACTGCCGGCCATCGTTCGGCCCGAAGCCTTCAGCGCTTCCGTCAGGTCTGTCCGTGACGATTGAAGAGCGGGAGCCAATCCGAATAGCAATGCGGTGAATGCCGCCAACGCTAGGGTGAAGAGCAGGACCGGAACATTCAGCGACACTTTCGACTCGTCCGGAATCGTGTCCGGCGGAATTATCGCGATCACCACATACAGGCCGCCTATCGCCAGTACGACGCCAAGAATGCCCGCGCCTATCGCGATGAGCAGACTTTCCGTAAATAGCTGCCTCGCAATCCGCAGCCGGCCTGCTCCGAGCGACGCGCGAACCGCCATTTCGCGGCCGCGCGCTGCCGCCCGCGCCAGCATCAAGTTCGAAACGTTCACGCAAGCAATCAGCAACAGAAGCGACACTGCCGCGAAAAGAGTCCAGAGCTGCGTCCGGATGCTGCTCGGGTAAGTTTCGTAAAAGTTGTACAGCTTCACGTGAAATTTCTGGTGATGATACGAGGGATCTTTCGACAAGATTTCGTCAAAAATCGGGTGCAAGTCAGCCTCTGCCTGTGGAGCCGTGACGCCTGGCTTCAGCCGGCCCATCACGTTGATGTACCGGACATCTTCGACAAACTTCCCACGCTCGAATGTGATCGGCAGATACACGTCCGCGCCGCGCCACATAAAGCGCGGAGGCATCACTCCTACAATCGTCCGCACTCTATCGTTGAGCCTCAAATTTCGCCCAAGAACATGCGGATCGCCTCCAAAGTGCCGCCGCCAAAATTTGTAGCCGAGCACGGCAACCGGCGCCGCCGGAATTCCACCATCTGCCGGCGTAATATAGCGCCCCAGGTACGGCTTAACGCCCATCACCTCGAACGTGTTCGTCGTTACGAAATTGCCGCGCAGGCGCTCCGGCTCGCGGCTGCCGGTCAACAGCACGTCGCTGATGGTCGAAGCGATCAACCCATCGAAGATGTGATTCCGCTCGTTAAACTCGAGGTATTGGTCGGGGATGTACGGCGAATACCTGGCGTGGTGAGCCGGATCCTCCGCGAACATGCTCACCAGCGTTTCCGGATGCGAATAGGGAAACGGATCGATAACAACGCCGTAAATAACGCTGAATATGACCGTTGCCGCGCCAATGCCCAAGGCGAGCGACAACACCGCTGCGATCGAGAATCCTGGACTTTGCCACAGTCCCTTAGCGCCTGTGCGAAGGTCTTGTCTAAATTGGTCGAACCATAACGCGAAACGCATTGCTTGATACTCCCGCTCTTACCCAAAGATAACGGACGGCCGGCGAGATCTGAGCGCTTTAGGCGACCGCCAGCCTGGGCGCCAATACTTAGCTACGTTGCTAAACTAGCTTGCTAGCGCGGTCAATCAGAGTGCTCACGACAGGCCAGTGTATCGGCCACTATGAAATTGTCGAGAAGCTTGGCGAAGGCGGCATGGGAGTCGTCTACAAGGCCCGTGACATGCGCCTCAACCGCTTCGTCGCGCTCAAGCTGTTGCTGAGGGAGCACGCGGGTCACGAAAATCACATCCGGCGCTTTGCTCTCGAGGCGCGCGCCGCTTCAACGCTGAACCACCCGAATATTGTTACCGTCCATGACGTCTCCTCTGAAAACGGCAGCGACTTCATCGTCATGGAATACGTGCGCGGCAAGGCGCTCGATCAACTGATCCCACGCAAAGGGATGCGGTTCAATGAGGCGCTGAAAATCGCAATTCAGATTGCAGATGCCTTGAGCGCCGCTGCGGCGGCAGGTATCGTCCACCGCGATCTGAAACCCAGCAACGTCATGGTCGGCGATTCGGGCTTGGTCAAAGTTGTCGATTTCGGTCTCGCGAAGCTCGTCGATTCTTCCGCATCCGATCAGACCATGACAATGGGCGTCAATTCCGAAGAGCCGCCGCAAACGCGGGAAGGCACAGTCGTCGGAACTGTCTCGTATATGTCGCCGGAACAGGCGGAGGGCAAACCGCTCGACGCTCGTTCCGATATCTTCAGCTTCGGCGCAGTCTTGTATGAGATGGTCACCGGCCAACGAGCGTTCCGCGGCAATACGAGCATGTCCACCATCTCGGCGATTTTGCGCGATGAGCCTGACCCTGTGAGCGCGCTTGCATCCGACGTGCCGCGCGATTTGGAAAAGATCGTCAATCGATGCCTTCGCAAGGACCCTGACCGGCGCTTCCAAAACATCGCGGATGTACGGGTCGCATTGGTCGAGCTGAAAGAGGAGTCGGATTCAGGCAAGCTTCCCCTTAGCGAAACGCCGCGAAAGGCTCGGCGGCGCGCGTGGTGGGTTGGAGGCGCGTGCGCTGCCATCGCAACTGCAATCGGAGTTGCCGCTTGGTTCTATCTTCCGTCGCGTCCGCCGCAGCCCGAGTTTCGTGTGACCCCATTAACAAGCTACGCGGGCTTTCAAAGAGATCCCGCATTCTCCCCCGATGGCAACCAGATCGCTTTCGCATGGACGGGCCGCAGCGGTACCGTCACGCATATTTACGCAAAGGTTATCGGGACGGATACTCCCTTGCAACTCACCGACGGCGATGTGCCGGATATGCATCCCGCCTGGGCTCCAGATGGCAAATCCATAGCCTTCATTCGCGTTCTGTCGCCGACCGTGACAGGGATTTATGAAATTCCGCCACTGGGCGGGCCTGAGCGCCACATCGCGGAGATTTTCGCGGACCCATACCAGACTCTCGGATGGTCGCGGGATAACAAGTGGCTGGTTACCTCAGGCCGCGAAGAACCGGACAAACCTTCGAGAATTTTCGCTATCTCTGTCGAGAGCGGGCAAGTGAGGCCAATTTCTCTCGGCAGCAAAAGCGAGGAATTCTACCCCGCGCTTTCCTTTGACTCGGAGCATCTGGCGTTCTCGCGGGAGCTTAGTTTTGGCAGGTGGGGAATTTTCGTCGTTCCCGTAAATCAGAGCCTTGAACCAACGGAAACTCCGCGCCGTCTGAATACCCCCTTTGGGCTTAACAGGCAACCGATCTGGAGTACGAACGGCAAAGAAGTGATTTTTGCCAACGGTGGAACGGTAAATACTCATCTGTGGCGAATCGCGGTCAATGGTGGAACTCCTGCGCAGGATTTGTCAATGATCGGCTCAGTTGCTTATCAGCCGGCTATCGCTGCGCGAGGAGAGCGACTTGCGTACGTGCACGATTTCAACAATGCAAATATATGGAGCATCCCGGTGACGCCGAACGGCAAAGCTGGACCGCCCGTTTCAATCATCGTCTCTCCACGCTCGAGTTGGATACGGCCGAACGGGTTCTCGCCCAACGGGAAGAAAGTTGCGTTCGAGTCGGACCGCTCCGGTCTCTATGGCGTCTGGGTTGCGAACCTCGACGGGTCGAACGCTACGCTTCTGACCGGTTCGAGCGGTAGCGCCTCTTGGTCGCCCGACAGCCGCACTATTGCATTCGATTCCCGCAGAGACGAGAAAGGTGAGATTTACGTAATCTCTGCGGATGGTGGGCCGGTACGGCGCCTGACAAGCGCGCAGGGCGACAACCTGCATCCTTGCTGGTCGCACGACGGGAAATGGATTTATTTCGATTCGAACCGTACGGGGAGGTTCGAGACCTTTAAGATTTCACCGCAGGGCGGCGACGAGATTCAGGTAACGCATAATGGCGGGTCGATGCCGCAAGAATCACCAAATGGCAAGTTCCTCTTCTACACTCGCACTCCCACTCTGAGCGCCCCGCTGTTTAAGATGCCGGTGGCCGGAGGAGAAGAGACCCAGGTTTTGCCCGCCGTCCCTGAACGCCGTTGGGCCGTAAGCGAGCACGGCGTCTGGTTCCTCGAGAGCGCAACAACTGGCTTCGATCCTGGGCTCTGGCTGATGGAAACTCCATCCACGGGTCGTGGGAATCTTCGTTTCCTCAATTTTGCAACCGGCTCTGTTACCACTGCCCGCGTCATTCCCAAAAGTCCAGCCGGAGGTCTCGCTATTTCACGAGATGGAACCACGCTCCTCTACAACCAGGTAGACCATCAGGCAACTGAGATCCTACTTGTAGACCACTTCCGCTAGCGGAAATTCGTCGTGCGCCGTGAAAAGGCGATACGCACTTTGACATATAAGAACTCGCAGAACCGCGCACGATCACAAGCGGTTTGGTGACGAAGTTCCAGTTAAGGTGGAATGTGTTCGGGGGCTCACGCGCTGGGATTCATGCGGCTTACACCGTGAAACTCAAACGATACACGCGGCCGGCTTCGAGTTTGCAGACGATGCTGCCGTTGGACTGCGGTCTGAGAGTCGCCTGCTCCGAGCCGGTTGCGACGGTTGCAATTGTCTGTCCGCGCGGCGGGCGTAAGGCATAGCCGCCCGCAAAACTGGGGCGAATCGTGCACTCAGATGCCTTACCGCCAGACCAGCGCAAATCCACTTCTAACCCGCCCCGCGCACGTAGTCCTTTTACTTGCCCGCTGGGCCAGGCAGACGGTAGCGCCGGCAGCAGGTCGATCGTCCTACTGTGACTCTGGAGCAGCAATTCAGCTATCGCGGCAGTGGCTCCGAAGTTGCCGTCAATCTGGAAAATGGAGCCTTTGCCCGCAGGATGCGTGTCAAACAGGTTCATATTGGTGCTGTGCAGCATCAACATGGAAAGCGACTCCCAGGCTTTGTCGCCATCCGCCAGGCGCGCCCAGAAGGCGATGGCCCAAGCGCGGCTCCAGCCGGTGTAAGCTCCGCCGTTTGCCAAGCGCCGTTCGAGCGACACGCGTGCAGCTTTGGCGAGCTCCGGTGTACGTCGCGGCGTAATGTGATTGCCAGGATACAGCGGATACATGTGGGACATGTGGCGTTGGCCAGGTGTGCTTTCGTCGAAGTCGATGGACCATTCCTGTAACTGGCCATGCTTACCGATCTGATAAGGGATGAGTTGCTTGCGGGCGGTATCGAGCTTCGCGGCAAAATCGGCATCAATGCCTAGTTCCTTCGAGGCCTCGATGCAGTTAGAGAACAGTTCGCGGATGAGGGCCATATCCATCGTGCAACCGGCGCTGGTCATGGCAGGTTTGCCATCAGGGGCCATGAAGTTGTTTTCGGTGGACTCCGATGGACAGGTTGTGAGGCGGCCTTTTCCGTCTTCAATCAGCCAGGCGATGCAAAAATCCGCGGAGCCCCTCATAAGAGGGTAGGCCCGAGACCGGAGAAACTCGCGATCACGAGTGAAGAGGTAGTGCTCGTAAAGATGCTGACAAAGCCAGGGTCCGCTCATGGCCCAGTTGGCCCAGGTGGGTTGGCCGACGCCCTCGCCGACGGGATTCGACGCGCGCCACAAGTCGATATTGTGATGAGAAACCCAGCCCGGCAATCCATACGTCTCTTCGGCCGTTTTCCGGCCGTTCTTGCTGAGACCCTCAATCAGGTCGAAGAGCGGCGCGGCGCATTCGCTCAGATTACAAGTCTCAGCCGGCCAGTAGTTCATTTGGATGTTGATATTCGAGGTCCAGTTGCAGCTCCACGGTGGGGTTACTTGATAGTTCCAGATGCCTTGCAAGTTTGCCGGTTGTGAGCCGGGGCGCGAGCTACTGATGAGCAGGTACCGACCGTATTGGAAATAGAGCGCGAGCAAGGATGGATCTGGGGAGACGGCGAAGTCCTTGAGACGCCGATCAGTGGGCTGCGCTCCACTCGAGGAGCTGGGCACGGACGGGTCTAACGTGAGAGAGACTCGGCGGAAGAGCTGCTGATGGTCGTTCACATGACCCGCACGCAGCATTTCGAAAGACTTTTCCGCGGCGGAATCGAGCTGACTCCGCACCTTCGCGGTGATTTGTTCCAAAGGCGTGTCCGGCTTGAGCTGAAAGCCTCGGTATCCGGTGGCGGCTGTCAGCAGGATGGTGAACGCAGTGGCATTCGCAATAGCAAGACTGCCTGCGCTGGCGATAGTTGTGCCGCCCTCCGCTCGTACTTGCAAAATACAGGCAAAGTACATCCCTTCACCCGCCTCGTCCGAGAACGTGACTGGCTTCTCACTTCCAGGGTGGCCGGCTCCCGCAATGTGGGCTGCAGCCTTTCCAGTGAGCAGTAGCCGGCTGTCCGGGAGGGACGTTACAGCTTTCTGCAGCGTGCCGTCCAGTGAAACAGTGCAATTCAGTTGGCGAGGCTTGCTGGCTGTCACACGCAGGATCAGTACCTGGTCCGGAGCCGAAACAAAGGCTTCACGCTCGAACTGAACATCCGCGACACTGTATCGTATGCGGGCGCATGCGGTGTCGAGGTCCAGCTCCCGACGGTAATTAATTGCGGAACCGGGATGTGTGAAGGTAATTCTCAGATTGCCGAGCGGCTGATAGGCTTCGGCGAAAAGCCCCTGCATTTTGCGGCAGATTTGATCGGCTAAGTGATAATCATGTTGTTCGAGAACGGCGCGGCGGACCTCGGATAAATGATTCTTTGCATCGGGATTATTGCCATCGCGTGGCATTCCGGACCAAAAAGTGTCCTCATTCAATTGGAGCAATTCCTTGCCGGGAGAACCGTCATCGCCGCCACCGAAGACCATGGCGCCCAACCGGCCATTGCCGATAGGCAGCGCATCCACCCACTGCGCCGCGGGCTTCTCATACCACAGCGTCAGATCTGCTGAAGGAGATACAACATTCTCAAGCCGATCCTCGGAAATTCCATGCTCTGAATTCAATAGCGCGGCGGTTGCGGTTCCGAGAAAATGGCGGCGTGTATATCTCCCCATGCTAAGGTTGCCACGAAACAAAATGATTATACTCGGGGCGCCAGCAAAGCAAGCGGAAACACGGCATTCATTTTGGTATCATATCTTGACAATCATGATGTCGGAGGGCTATTCTAAGCCATACATTGTTTTTTGGAATATCAATGGAGGAACCGAATACAGATCTAATCCAGGGCACCCTCGACATGCTCATCCTCAAGACGCTCAGCCTTGAACCCATGCATGGCTTCGGCATTGCCCGCCGCATTGAGCAGGTATCGCGTGGCGTTTTCAAGGCGAATCCCGGGTCGCTCCTCACCGCCTTCCAGCGGCTGGAGCGTGTCGGATGGCTGAATTCCGAGTGGCGCCAAACCGATAAGTCGCGCCGGGCGAAGTTTTATTCGCTTACTCGCTCGGGACGAAAGCAGCTGGAAGTTGAAACGACGAACTGGAATCGCCGGGTGTCTGCCATAGCGCGCCTCTTGAAGACGGAGGGATAAACGATGTCCCTCTGGCGTCAGTTCACCCGCGGCCTCCGCGCGATCGGAAACCGGAAAGCCGCGGACCAGGAAATCGCAGAAGAAGTAAGTAACTATCTGGAAGAAGCTACGGCTGCTTTTATCGCCAGAGGACATCCTCCCGATGAAGCACGCCGGGCCGCGCGGCTGGAGCTGGGTTCGACGACGGCAGTTCGCGAACAAGTGCGCGGATATGGGTGGGAGAACAGATTAGACATCTTATTCGGCGATTTGCGCTATGCCATGAGCCTGCCGGTCGCTGTGACCGTTAGCGGTATCGATTCACTTGACGTGCTGCATCAGAATCTCGATGTCGCGCGCGGTTTTCAGCCTCTAAGTGCCGCCGAGATGCAGACCCTTCGCGAAGCATACCGATTTGAAGCCTCGGACGGTCACCTGAAGCTATTCAAGACAACCAAGAAATATGACGGAGACTTGGGCCGTGAACAACACGGCTTTCCGTCGACCGCTGAGTTGCCAGTCTGAGTAGTTTCGCTCTCCTCGCGTGTTCTGCAGGCGCTACCGCGCGATGGCAGTTTCGGCCTTCGTCGGCTTTTTTGTCACCTGCGTGAGAGTGGGAAGTTGCGACCTGTCCCAGCCTCCGCCAAGAGCTGTAACCAGTTCCACGGCCGCATTCATCTCTGATACCTGCGAAGTAGCTAATGAGAGCTGATTGGTCAGCAAGGTGTTCTGCGCGATGACTACGTCGAGATAGGGGTCGATGCCGGTCTCATATCGCCCCGTTTCTAGTTTTAGGTAGGTCTGCGACGACTCGACCGCGTGCGCTTGCTGCTGAATCTGCTGCGACGTTATGCGGACGGCAGCGAGATAATCCTCGACCTGTTGGAATGCCGTGAGCACGGTCTGCCGGTAGCTCGCAAGATCTGCATTGTACGTTGCGATGTATTGGTTGACGGTAGCGCGCCGGAGTCCAGCATCAAAAATAGTTTCAGACATTGATCCGCCAAGAGACCAGAACCGGCTGGGCCAGTCCAGCAACTGGTTAAGTGTCGAACTCTCTACGCCCCCGCTTGCAGAAAGAGTCAGGGTCGGATAGTAGGCGGCATGAGCGATGCCGATCAGCGCATTGGCGGAGGCCATGCTGCGTTCCGCGGCGGCGATGTCGGGCCGGCGCTCGAGCAACTGCGAAGGCAGGCCGACCGGGATCGGTGGGGGAGCCGCGGTCATCGGCTTGACCGGGATGGAGAACTCGGAAGCCATTTTGCCGAGTAGTACGGCAATCGCGTGCTCGTACTGAGCGCGTGCCAGGGCATTATTAATCGCTGACGCCTGCGCGCTCTGCAACGCGGTTTCAGATTCGACGACGGAAATCCGGTCATCGATGCCTGTATCGTAGAGTCCTTGAGTCAGCTCCAGCGACTTCTTGTCTGCCTCAACCGTTTCGTTCCAGATTTTTTGCAGAGCATCCTGCCCGCGGATCTCAAAGAAGTATTCAGCCAGGCTGGCCTGCTCGGTCAGCCGCTCATTTTCCAGATCGGCCGCGCTGACCTGCGCCGCGTACTGATACTCATGCACGGTGTTTCGTATTTTGCCCCAAAGGTCCGGCTCCCAGGAGACGTCCAGCGGCAAAGAAAAAAGAGTGCTTTGCTGACCCGCGTTCGCGGCGAACCCGCTAATCCCCCCCGTCACGGTGTGTGACGATCCCAAGTTGGCGGAAGAGAGCGACCGGGAGTACGATGGCCCCGTTGTTACCGTGGGAAAGTACTGGGATCGGGCTTGGCGCACCAGCGTTCGCGCCTCCATGAAGTTTTCGAAGTATTGCTTGATGTTTTGGTTGTTGATGTTGAGCTGCTCTTCAAGCGCGTTCAGCTCGGGATCCTTAAAGATCTCCCACCATTTCCCGCGAAGCACTTCGTCTGACGGCCGTGCTACCTTCCAGCCCTCAGTTTCCTTAAACTGCGTGGGCGACTCCTTATAAGCAGCTGGAGCCTGCACGACCGGCGGGTGATACTTGGGGCCGACTGAGCACCCAGCCAGTGCTAGAAACAACGCAGCCGAAAAGAAAACGCTGGTTAAACCGAAGTACTTCATACCTCTCCTGTTGCCGGGTGAAAGCTGCCGCGAGGCTTGCCTTGCAGCCGAAGCCGCAAGTCATCGAGGAACAAATAAACCACCGGCGTGGTGTAGAGCGTGAGTATCTGGCTGACGATGAGCCCGCCAACGATCGTGATGCCGAGCGGGCGCCGAAGCTCCGATCCGGTACCTGTTCCAAGCGCCATAGGCAACGCGCCGAACACCGCCGCAATAGTCGTCATCAGAATGGGCCGGAAACGTAACATGCAAGCTTCAAAGATCGCGTCAGCGGTGCTCTTTCCGTGCTCGCGCTCCGCGGTGAGAGCGAAATCGATCATCATGATGGCGTTCTTTTTCACGATGCCGATGAGCAGCACGATGCCAATGATCGAAATGACGTTCAGGTCCATCTTGAAGAGGATCAGGGCAAGAATGGCGCCAACGCTGGCCGAAGGGAGCGTCGAAAGGATCGTCAGCGGGTGTACGAGGCTCTCATACAGAACACCGAGCACGATGTAGACCGCCAGCACAGCCGTTAGCACCAAATAAGGTTCCGTGCTCAGCGACTGCTGGTAAGCGAGCAGCGTACCTGAGAAGAATCCACGAATTGTCGACGGCGTGCCCAGCCTGGCCTGCATGTCGCCAACCTCCCGTGTCGCGTCGCTCATGGACATTCCGGGCGCAAGATTGAAGGACACGGTAACAGACGGAAACAAGCCAGTGTGATTCACTGCCAACGGGGTCGTGTTTGCCTGCGATTTGGTGACGGCACTCAGCGGTACCACGCCATTACTCGAAGTGTGGAGGTAAACGTACTTCAAACCTTCCGGGCTTTGCCAGTACTTCGGCGCGACCTCCAGAACCACATAATATTGGTTCAACGGTGTATAGATGATGGAGACTTCTGACTGGCCGAATGCGCTGTACAGCGAGGAATCAAGCGACTGCGCGGTGATCCCGAGCCTGGCCGCAGTTGTGCGATCGTAGGTGACCAGTTCCTCGAGACCGCCGTTCTGCTGGTCGGAGTTTACGTCCTGAAAGCCGGGAAGGGTCTTCATCCTGGCTAGCAAGATCGGGCCCCAGTGAGACAGCTCCTTCACGTTATCGGATTGGATGGTGTACTGATAGAGGGCGTTGCTCGATCGGCCTCCGATGCGCAGATCCTGCGAGGCCTGGAGGAACGCTGACGCGACCGGTAAGCGATGCAGCTTGGGTCTCAGCCGGTTGATGATCTCCGGGGCGCTCACCTTGCGGATATCGAGCGGTTTCAGAGCCATATAGATGAACCCGCTATTCAAGGTCCCTTGTCCACCGGTGAAAGCAATCACGTTAGCCACGGCGGGGTCCGCCTTGATTACACCCACCAGTTGACGGATGGAGTTATCCATCGCGGGGAAGGACGAATCTTGCGGCCCTTGTACACCGCCTTGAAGGATTCCGGTGTCCTGCTGAGGGAAAAATCCCTTGGGAATTCTGATGATCAGCACGACATTCACGGCAATGGTCAACAAGAGCACGACAAGCGTCATGCCGGGGTGTTCGAGCACCACGGCCAGCGAGCGCCGGTACATCGAAAGGATCCACGCAAAGAACCTTTCGCTCCCCCGGTAAAGGCGTCCATGCTTTGTCTGCCTGTCGTCCCTCAGCAGGTGCGCGCACATGGTCGGCGTGGTGGTCAGAGATACTACCATCGAAACCACGATGGCAGTGGAAAGAGTGATCGCAAATTCGCGAAAGAGACGGCCCACTATCCCGGTCATCATGAGAATGGGAATGAAGACCGCGATCAGCGAGATGCTAATCGAGAAAACAGTAAAGCCGATCTCCCTGGCTCCTTCGAGCGCCGCTCGAAAGGGAGACAACCCCGTTTCAAGGTGGCGTGTGATGTTCTCCATAACCACGATCGCATCGTCCACGACGAATCCGCTCGCGATCGTGATCGCCATCAAGGACAGGTTGTCGAGACTGTAACCGAGGAGATACATCACCGCAAAGGTTCCGATCAATGACACTGGCACTGCCACGCTTGGGATGAAAGTCGCGCGGGCGTTTCTCAGAAACAGAAAAACGACAATGATGACGAGAATGACGGAGATGATCAGCGTGTGCTCGACATCGGAGACAGAGGCGCGGATGGTCGTAGTGCGGTCGAGAACGATAGTGGTGTCGATGCCCCGCGGAATAGACGCCATTACAGAAGGCAACTCGGCGTGGATGCGATCGACGGTCTGAATAATATTGGCGCCCGGCTGGCGGAAGACGATCACCATGATCGCAGGCTTGCCGTTCAGGTAGCCGGCAGTGCGGATGTTCTGCATCGAGTCCTGTACGTCAGCCACATCGGACAGGCGGACAGCCGCCCCGTTGTTATAACCGATGATGAGCGGCTTGTACTCTTCCGCGTGCGAGATCTGGTCATTCGGCACGATGTCAGCGGTTTCGCGATCGTCCGATATCTGACCCACGGGCTGATCGGCATTCTGCAGACTGAGCACGGATTGAACGTTTGTTAGCGTGAGTCCTTTGCTGTTGAGCTGGGTGGGATTCACGTCCACGCGTACGGATGGCAGCGCACCGCCGCCCACGGTCACTTCACCGACACCTTGAATCTGCGAAAGCTTCTGCTCGATCACGGTCGAAGCTTCGTCGTACAACTTCGCGCGATCGTATATGTCCGATGTAAGGCCGAGAATTAAAATGGGTGCGTCTGCCGGATTGACCTTACGGTAAGTCGGGTTGGCGGGAAGGTTCGCGGGCAGGTAGGTTCGCGCAGAATTGATACCGGCCTCGACGTCGCGCGCGGCGCCGTCGATATCGCGGCTGAGGTCGAACTGCAGGGTAATAGAAGTGTTGCCGAGCGAACTCGAAGAGGTCATCTCCGTGATGCCGGCGATATGGCCGAACTGCCTCTCGAGCGGAGTGGCTACCGAAGAGGCCATGATGTCTGCGCTCGCACCCGGCAACGCAGCCGCAACCGAGATCGTAGGAAAGTCCACCTGCGGAAGCGGCGCGACCGGCAGCACGGTATAAGCGGCGGCGCCCGCGATGGCGACCGCAATCGTCAGCAGTGTGGTGGCCACTGGCCGGCGTATGAATGGTTCCGAGAGGTTCATGTCTCAGCCGGTCGCCGCTCATTCCGTTTCGCGAAGCGATCAAAGAAGATGTAGATAACAGGCGTGGTGTAGAGCGTGAGCGCCTGGCTGAGCAGAAGTCCGCCAACCATCGCAATACCCAGTGGACGCCGCAGCTCGCTTCCAATACCGGTTCCAAAGGCCAAAGGAATGCCGGCCAGCAGCGCCGCCATAGTGGTCATCATGATGGGACGGAAACGCAGCAGCGAGGCTTCGTAGATCGCATCGGTCGAGTTCTTTCCGTGCTTACGCTCCGCCTCGAGCGCGAAGTCGACCATCATGATGCCGTTTTTCTTCACAATGCCGATCAGCAAAATAATGCCGATGATGGCGATGACGCTCAGGTCTTGATGGAAGAGAATGAGTGCAAGAAGCGCACCTACGCCAGCGGACGGCAGCGTAGAGAGAATCGTGACCGGATGAATGAAGCTCTCATAAAGCACACCGAGTACGATGTAAACGGTCACAAGCGCGGCCAGAATCAGCAGGCCTTCATTCGAGAGAGAATTCCTGAAAGATGCAGCTGTGCCCTGGAAATCGGCCTGCACGCTGGCTGGCATATTCAGTTCTTTCTGCACTCGTTCAATGGCGTCAATTGCAGTGCCTAATGCGGCATTTGGCGCGAGGTTAAATGACACAGTAACGGCGGGAAACTGTCCCTGATGATTGACTGAAAGCGGTGACGTGGCTCTCTCCCAGTGCATGAATGCACTCAGCGGCACGGCGTTCGCGGGCGCGGAACTGCTGGCGGCATTCGATGTATTGGTCGCGGTAGTGGCCGTTGCGCCCACTTCGGCATCGAGCGCGTTCAGCGGCGGCGTGAGAACTTCTGACGACGGTGTGTATTGCACGGTGGACGTAAGCGTATTCGACCCGGCGGCAGACGACCCGGAGGATGCATAGGAAGAGGAGGCTCCCGTTCCCGTAGCCCCCGAAGATGAGTTGGCCTGGATGTACATCTTTTCGAGCATCTTCGGATCGCGCTGGAACTGCGGCAGCGACTCCAGAATCACGTGATACTGGTTTACCTGCGTGTACATGGTGTTGACCTGGCGCTGGCCGAACGCGTCATAAAGCGTGTTATCGACCGTCGAGGGAGCGATGCCCAGACGCGACGCTGTAACTCGATCGATGATCAACGAGGCTGCAAGTCCTCCTGTCTGCTGGTCAGTGGCGACGTCGGTCAACTGCGGCAGTTGTTTTACCGTCTCTACGAAGCGGCTGGTCCATAAGTTAAGTTCGTTGGTGTCCGGGTCTTCCAAGGTGTATTGGTATTGCGTGCGGCTCACGCGGTCGTCGACCGTGATGTTTTGCACGGGCTGCATGTAGAGCGTGATTCCCTGCACCTGCTCCAGGCTCTTCTGCAGTCGGCGGATCACGTCCGTGGCGCCGATTTTGCGGATCTCGAGCGGTTTTAGATTGATCGACATGCGGCCGCTGTTCAGTGTCGTATTGGTGCCATCCGCTCCGATGAAAGACGACAGACTCAGCACGGCCGGATCCTCGAGAATCACTTTGGCAAGTGCCTGCTGCTTCTCCGCCATGGCCCTGAACGAAATAGTCTGCGGCGCCTGCGAAATACCCTGGATCACGCCCGTATCCTGCACCGGGAAGAAGCCCTTAGGAATGACAACGTAGAGATAGATTGTGAGTGCGAGCGTCGTCGCAGCTACCAGCAAAGTAGCAGTCTGGAATCGCAGAACGAATCGGAGCGTGCGGCCGTAGAACGCGATTATGTTCTCGAAGACACGCTCGGAGACTCTGTAGAACCACCCTTGCTGCCTTGGATCGTGCTTTAAAATCCGGGAACACATCATCGGCGTGAGCGTAAGCGATACCACCGCCGAAATGACGATGGTGACCGCGAGCGTCACGGCGAATTCGCGGAAAAGGCGGCCAACGACGTCGCCCATAAAGAGGAGCGGAATGAGCACTGCAATGAGCGAGACCGTAAGCGACAGGATGGTGAAACCGATTTGCTCCGCGCCTTTGAGTGCAGCCTCGAGCGGTGGATCACCTTCCTCGAGGTAGCGCGAGATATTCTCAATCATCACGATGGCGTCGTCGACTACGAACCCCGTCGAGATTGTCAGTGCCATGAGCGACAGATTGTCCAGGCTGTAGCCGAGCGCGTACATGGCCGCGAAAGTACCGATCAGCGACAACGGGACGGCAACACTGGGGATGATGGTGGCGTAAAGGCTGCGAAGAAAGAGGAAGATGACCATCACGACCAGTCCGATGGTCAGCATTAGCTCAAACTCAACGTCTGAGACAGACGCCTCGATCGCTGTTGTCAGATCGGTAAGCTGTGTCACTTGAATCGAAGCAGGCAGGCTGGCCTCGAGCTGGGGCAGAAGTGACTTGATACTCTTGACGACACTAATGGTGTTGGCGCCGGGTTGCCTCTGAATGTTGAGAACCACCGCCGGCGTCTGGTTCATCCAAGCGGCCTGTTTGTTGTTCTCAACACCGTCGATCACGTGCGCTACGTCTTTGAGCAGAACCGGCGCGCCGTTGCGGTAAGCCACTACGACATTGTGATAGTCGCCGCTGCTGACTAGTTGATCGTTCGAGTCGATCTGGTAATCCTGGTGAGAACCATCAAAATTACCCTTCGCCTGGTTCACGCTGGTTTGCGTCAGCGCAGTGCGAACGTCTTCGAGGTTGAGCCCATACGAAGACAGCGCCGCAGGATTCACCTGAATGCGAACCGCCGGCTTCTGGCCGCCGCTAATACTGACCAACCCGACGCCATTAAGCTGCGATATCTTAGGCGCGAGCCGGGTATCCACCAGATCTTCCACTTGTGACAACGGCATAGAGTCTGACGTGATTGCCAGTGTGAGAACCGGCGCATCAGCGGGATTCGTTTTGTTGTAGACCGGCGGCACAGGCAGGTTGGATGGCAGATAGCTCTGCGCCGCATTGATGGCGGCTTGTACCTCTTCTTCCGCCACGTCGATATTCAGGCTCAGATTGAACTGCAGCACGATGATCGAGCTGCCACCTGAACTGGTAGAGGTCATCTGGCTAAGGCCCTGCATCTCGCCGAACTGCCGCTCCAATGGAGCCGTCACCGTGGTCGCCATTACGCGCGGACTTGCGCCGGGATAGAACGTGAGCACCTGAATCGTCGGGTAATCGACTTGCGGCAGCGCAGATACCGGGAGTTGGGTATACGCGACGGCGCCGGCCAGCAGGATCGCGGCCATCAGCAGCGACGTCGCAACTGGTCGCAGAATAAATGGCCGGGAGGGACTCACGGGGTATCGGTCTCGGTTGGACTGGACGGAATCGACGTCTTCGATACGACGACTTTCACGCCGTTCTGCAGGTTGTTGAAGCTGCTGGTCGCAACCACATCTCCCGGGTTGACGCCCTCAACGGCCGTCATTCCAGAATCCGTAACTCCGGTCGCGACGGTCTCCATGCTCGCAGTGCCGTTCTGGATCACGTACACGAATGCTGCCGGCCCATTGTGCTGGATCGCGTTCGTGGGCACCAGCGTGACGCCCCTCAACGCCTTAACCAGGAGCTTGGTGTTCACGAATTGGTTCGGAAACAGCGCGTCGTCCTTGTTGTCAAACAGCGCCCTGGCCTTGACCGTTCCAGTCGTCGTATCGATTTGGTTGTCGAGTGTCAGCAGCTTGCCTGAGGCGATCTTGGTCTGAAGTGAGCGGTCGAAGGCGTAGACCGGCAGGCTACCTCCGCGGTGCACTTGAGCTCGTACGTCGCTCAGGCTATCTTCCGGCAGGGTAAAAATGATGGTGATCGGTTGAACTTGTGTGATGACGACGAGTGCCGACGTTGTGCCCGACGAACTCCCTGGATACGCTTGAACCACGTTGCCAGGGTCTACCAGGCGCAGGCCCACGCGGCCCGTAATCGGAGCGGTGATGTGACAGTAGCCAAGCTCAACCATGTCGTACTGCAGAGTGCCTTGATCGTTCTTTACCGTGCCTTCATCCTGGAGAACAAGCTTTTCCTGGTCGTCGAGCGTCTGTTTCGGAATCCCGTTGCGCTCCCACGCCGCGCGGTACCTCTCCAGGTCCATCCTCGCCTGCGCCAGCAAATTGGTGTCCCGCTCGAGCGCACCTTGCGCCTGCAACACTTGCGCTTGATAGATACCTGGATTGATCTCAATCAGTGAGTCGCCTTTCTGAACTACCTGACCCTCTCGATAATTCACGGCGGTCACGATGCCGTTTATCTGAGCGGTAATGGAAGCGGTGTAAACAGGCGTGACAGTGCCAATTGACTCAAGGTAAACACTGATATTGCCTTTCGTCACGGCGGCCACCGTAATTGTCTCGGGACCGATGTGCCGTCGCGAAGACGGCACTGTCGTTTGGGCGTCTCCGTGGTATTGCAAGGCAAAGTAAAAGATCGTGCCAGCAATCAGCAGCAGCAGGATCCAAACGAGCATGCGGCTTTTTCGCCGGCGTTGCGCTGGAGAAACTTGGCGGGGGCAATTGTGACTCGGCGGATCGAGAGCCGTCAAGAGTTCGCTGACCGGCCGTCCCATCCTGGCCGAGCGGTTCGTCATTCATACTCGTTGTCGTTTCCTAAACAGGGATACGTCTGAACAAGATCAGATCCAAGAAACGTTCTGTAAATGTTTGCAAGGCTAGATGGAAATTTGGTGAGGGCATCCGCGCCGGCATCCAAGCGTGCGAAACATCAAGCTCTCACTTCTACCAACCGGTTGAATGATCTTCTTGGGTCTCGTTTCTAGACCAACACTTCCAGCTTTTCTGCCGGAATTTTACTTATGGCGTCTGCGTCCAGATTTAAGTGCGAGGTAACCACCTCCGGAGGAAGATGCCTGATCCAGTCGTTAAGCGAAAATTCCATAAACTCGCTCGCAGCGAACAGTTCTAGAAAGATCAGGTCCGTATCGCCTGTGTTTTCGATATGGTGGGCCGCAACCTTCGGCACATAAAGGACGTCATTTGCGTTGAAGTCCATTGTGTGCGCCAGTCCCGGCGATACAAAGACGGTCATATTGTTTACCTCGTCGCTCAACTCAACGGAGGCTGTTCGGAAGCGGCGTCACGGCGGAGAGCTGTTCGAATTCGGCTTGAGGCAGTTCGACAGCAGCCGCAGCGATGTTTTGATCCAAGTGTTTTGGTGACGACGTGCCCGGGATGGGCAGCATAACGCGTGAGCGCTTCAGGAGCCAAGCCAATGCCACCTGAAGCGGCGTGGCGTCCAGTTTTTTTGCAACTACGTCGAGCGCTGTGGACGCGCGCTTTCCGCTCCCGAGGGGCGCCCAAGGGATGAACGCGATACCATTCTGGGCACAGTAATTGACAACATAATCCCATTCGCGATCGGCGAAGCTGTAACGGTTCTGCACGGAAACAATGGGGACAATCTTCAGGGCGCGTTCTATGTGCTCGCGCGTAACGTTAGACAGCCCGATATGGCGAATTTTGCCCTGCTCACGTAACTGCGCTAGCGTTTCCATGGAGGCGTCGAACGACACGGCGAGATCCGGTGTGTGCAATTGATACACATCGATCCTGTCTAAGCGAAGGCGCCTGAGACTTCCTTCAAGTGCTTTGCGAAGGTGAGTGGGACCGGCGTTGTGTGTCCATTGCCCAGGACCGGGACGCTCCCAACCACCTTTCGTCGCAACAACAACACCAGGCGGATACGGGGCTAGGGCTTCAGCTATCAGCTCTTCGGAGACATAAGGACCGTAGGAATCGGCGGTGTCGATGAAGTTTACGCCGTGTTCAACCGCACGTCGCAGAGTGGCGATGGCAGCGTCATGGTCTTCAGGCGGCCCCCAGATCCCCTTGCCTGTGATCCGCATGGCCCCATAGCCAAGCCGATTGACCGTGAGATCGCCGCCCAGGGTGATGGTCCCCGCAGCGACAGCAGTTATATCTTGAATCATTTTCTTCCTCGTTTTCTTGGATGTTTTACAGCGATTTTGGGTGCGCATGATTCCCAGCGAACAGGCTGTTGAATTTTGCAGCATACTGACTAAAGAACAATCGTTCCTCGGGTGGCGAGCGCTCACTTTGGCGACTCGGAGATGTCACTCCGAAGTTTTTTCGACATCGGTATCCAGAGCCGGGCACGTTCGATGCGTTCCTCTGGCATGCTACGCGGCGATTCGGCGCTTTACGGCAAACTGCTAGTCTGGGTGTGCACTTTTCTGCTGGCCCTTAGATCTCGCATCATGCGCAGCCGGGCGCGCCGGTGACGCGTCTTTACGGCCGGTATGGTTAAGCTGAGGGCCCGGGCCGTTTCGGCTAGGCTGAGCTGCTCGAACTCACGCAGACGAATAACGCTCTGATATTTCTCTGGGAGGCTCGCGAGTGCCAGGTGGATTATTTTGACCCTCTCCCTCTGCTCGCATGTTTCGAGTGGCGAAGGCAAAACTTCAGCTATTTGCCATTCCTCTATTCCGTGGTCTTCAAAGCCGGAGAATCGCGATCGAAACGGGCTTCGGTACCATTGTCGAGTCTCATTGATAGCGATTTGGGTTAACCAGCTCCTGAAGTTTGATTCAAAGCGGAACTGCTTCAGCCGCGTGAACGCCTTAAGGATCGTCTCCTGGAGCACGTCTTCCGTGTCCGAGTGGTTCCTCATCCTGGTGCACACGATACGGAGCACAACCCGCATGTGTGGTTGAACCAGTTCGCAGAATCGTTCGCTTCGACCTGCGAGAATTTGCTCGATCAAGACGAGTTCCTCCTGGCTTGATCGACGTGCATTCTTCGAAGGTTTTGTGGATGGTGTAGTGGGTAACGGGCGAGTGATCAGTTTCATAGACAAGGCCAGGGATTCATGCGAAGCCGGTCACCTATCGGATGCACATTTTAGTAAGCACGACACCTTCCAACTCGGAATGGGTTTTGTCACATAGAGTTACATGGATTCATTCTGCGAAGGAGTCGAAATCTGGACAGGGTGTGACAGCAGGTGGCGGCTGACATTAGCCATAGGTAACCAGCGCTAACCGAACTGCGTCACGTCCGCTCCCTGCCGGTCGCGGTTCCGATATACACGTTGACTGGTAAGAACTTACGGAACCGCGCGCGTTAGCAAGACCCCCATGTTCCTTCGGAACATCGCAGGCGATGAAAACAAAGGCCTTCGGCCTGTGCTTTCGACGGAGCGGTCTAGCGACGAAGTTAGGCTAATGGGCACCGAGCGCACACGCGGAGAGCACCAACGCCGACGCTACTCCGCGCACAGTCCGAATTTTTGGCAGAGAGAAACGAAATGTTTATTGGTCCGCGCGGAAGAAGTAGTAGTCGGCAGAGTACGGCACTAGCGTTTGCTTACCGACGTCGCTGGTGACGGAGCAACCGGAAGCTGGAGCAAATCCCCCGTTGGTATTTAAGCGCTGGACGTAGGTAGTTTTGGTCATTATTCTACCGCCAGCCGGGCCCTGTTGCGACCCGATTGCCTGCAGCAGGAGACAGGCAATCGCGCCAGCATTCGGGCAACTCGGGTCGGAGCCGGCGGCGATCGTCTGTAGCGTTTGTCCCCACACCTTGCTGCTATCGAAAGAACTCTGCCATGTTGCGCTGCCGAAGGGCAGCGGACTTGGGGCGAACTCGTTAGGATTTGTATCGGGACCGAGGAAGTGGGTAATGATCTGGACGGCTTCCCCGAAGGTATTCGCAAAAAGGGTAGCTTGAGGTCGAGAAGCGTTGACGGTCCAGGAAACGCCTGAGCCTGCGGGCAGGCAAACATAGCCTTGCGTACCCACAGCATGGCCCGCCAAAAATGCAGAGTTCCCCGCTGGTGGCGTAATGGCGGCAGGAGTAGCCGGGTTCGGCGACAGACTAAAAGTGATCTCGTCTTTCTTGTCTTGAGCCTGGTCTTGGGCAGAGGCGATGCCGGAGGCAGCCAGTGCGACGGCCGCCAGAAATCCAGCACGAATGATGCTGTGAGCAGCCCTGCCACCCCAGAGCTTCTTACTGCAATTATTGGTCACTTCTATCTCCTTATTTTTCGACTTAGATTGTTCGACTCCACGGCCTCCGGTCCTTCTAGGGCCCTAACCCCGCATTTCGCTGCTCGACTAAACGAGCGATCGGACGCCGAACCAGCCAGAAACCATCTTCGCTGCTTCAAATAGCAGGTAGGCAACTGAGCTTCCATTCGGATAACGTTCATTCCCATCGAATTTTCTTCGAGTTTCATCACGCGTCGGGTCGAAATGCAGCCTTAATCCGGCGGGATGCCGACATACGCTCAGGGCAACCTTGGGAGACGAGGGAAAGTCACATTGAGTCTGCATTTCGACTCGGCCGCGAGCACTCGCGAATGGTCGAGAAGGAGATTGCAGGCCGTCGGGCGTACGCATGACTCGGCATAGAAATTGCTGATACAGTTCTTGGGATCAATCAAGCGCAATGGCAGTTCGCGCAATGCGTTTCCTGCAAAATCCCAAGCAGCCACGAGCCGTAACCCAGCGAAATGCAATACGCTCCGAGCAACACAAACGAAAGAAGCATGCGGCTTCGTTCCTCTTCGTTTTGGAGCTCGCTCGAAGCCGGTATTTACACTGCGCTGGCCTGCGTGCTTGCACTCACTGCCATCGTTGCTCTCGCCGGCGCCGGGCGTGTGCTGTGGGAGGGTTTCCGAACTTGGAACTCTTCGGACACAATTCTCCAAATCATCGATCGCCTGCTGCTCGTGTTGATGCTGGTCGAAATCCTACATACCGTGCGGATCTCTATTCGATCCCACGTGCTGGTTACAGAGCCTTTCCTGATCGTCGGCCTCATCGCCACAATCAGACGCATATTGGTCATTACGCTCGAGGCAGCGAACTTGACGCAACCCCAAACGTGGGCCAAGGGTGGAGAAGCGATCTTCCGGGCTTCGGTCATCGAACTTGGGCTGCTCGGGATCCTGGTACTGGTCCTTGTAACCGCAATCTATCTGCTCCGGCGAAGTCCATCGGCACTGGAAGACGAGCTTGCGTGAACCGCTGAATCTTTTACCATGCTTCCATTCTGAGGACGCGGTATTTCGACACCGCGTCCGCATTTCGTCACTAACCGAAGAATTGTGGGCGAGGAATATTGTATACGCCGGATGAAGCAACCCTCATCAATGGCTTGCATCTAAGCCTAGGAGTGTAACCTCAGCGATTGAATGTCATACGCGCGATGCGAAATGCGGCCACAGCAAACAAATCTGTCCTACCTGACATTGACCATTTGAGAGATTTTGCCGCTATTGCCCTGCGCCAAATCCTTCGGGATGCTTGGGCAATTACTCGCCCATACTGGTTCTCGCAGGATCGCTGGGCGGCTCGCGGGCTTCTAATTGTCGTCATCGCGCTCAACCTCGGCATCGTCTATATCAACGTTCTCATTAACGAGTGGAACAATACGTTCTACGACGCTCTGCAGAACAAGAACTACGCAGTCTTTCTTCATCAGCTAATTCGTTTCTCCGCGCTCGCAGGCATTTTCATTGTCTTTGCTGTATACGAGCTGTATCTCAACCAGATGCTGCAGATCCGGTGGCGGAACTGGCTCACCGATCGCTACTTGCGTGCGTGGTTGACCGAGGGCGCCTATTATCGGATGCAATTCGTTGCGGGTGAAGCTGACAACCCCGACCAACGCGTCGCCGAGGACGTGCGCCTGTTCATCTCGAGCACCCTCAATCTATCCATCGGCGGCATGCGCGCGATGGTGACTCTTATCTCGTTCGTGGCAATCCTCTGGGGCCTGTCAGGAACGCTCACAATTCCTGTGCGTGGTTCTTCCATTGCGCTGCCTGGCTATCTGGTATGGGCAGCTCTCTTGTACGCCCTCGTGGGTACTTGGGTCACCAATTGGATTGGCCGTCCACTGGTTCGGCTGAATTTCGACCAGCAGCGCTACGAAGCGGACTTCCGTTTCAGCCTCGTCCGCTTCCGCGAGAACACCGAGGGCGTGGCATTCTATCGTGGCGAGGCAGGCGAACTCCGCACGTTCAGTGAACGCTTCGCAAGCGTAGTGCGTAACTGGTGGGGCATCATGCGCCAGCAGAAGCGGCTCACTTGGTTCACGGCCGGCTACTCGCAAGCAGCCGTCATTTTCCCTTACCTCGTCGTAGCGCCGCGCTACTTTCGAGGCCGAATTCTTCTCGGCGGGCTCATGCAGACCGCCGCCGCGTTTGGCCAGGTGCAGGACTCGCTGAGTTTCATCATTTCCTCTTACACAGACATTGCCGCGTGGCGCTCCGTAGTAGAACGACTCGCGGGTTTCCAGAGCGCGCTCCAGCTGGTACGAATTCAAACGGCAACCGGCTCTGGCATCCATCACACCAGCCAGGACAGGGAAGACCTGATCGTGGACGGCTTGAATGTCGAGCTTCCCGGCGGTCAGTCGCTCATTACGAATGTGAACCTCTCGCTTGCACGCGGCGATAGTGCACTCCTGTGGGGGCCGTCGGGCGCGGGCAAGAGCACGCTCCTCCGCGCCGTCGCCGGTATTTGGCCATTTGGGAGCGGCGACATTCGCGTACCGTCCAACACCCGCATGCTGTTTCTCCCGCAGAAGCCGTATCTGCCGATAGGCACGCTGCGGGAAGTGGTGAGTTATCCGATGCTGGCTGGAGGTTTGGACGACGCAACACTCATTGAGGCGCTCGAGGCGGTGGGGCTGCCGGAGCTAGTCGGAAAACTCGACGCCAACAGTCACTGGGCACTTCAGCTCTCTCCCGGCCAGCAGCAGTGCATCGCTTTCGCCCGTGCACTCGCGCAGAAACCAGATTGGCTCTTCCTGGACGAAGCGACCGCGTCGGTGGACGAGGCAACGGAAGCACACCTCTACCGTCTGGTGCGCGATTGGCTCCCCGAAACCACAGTGTTCAGCGTGGGCCACAGGGCGACGCTACGCCCCTTCCATGCTCGGCATCTGTTGCTTCAGCCCAGTGGGGACGGGCCGGCTTCCATCGTAGACGTGGTGACATCGGACCTGGATGATCCAGACCTAATTCACATTCGATGATTCAAATCACAGACGAGGAGTACTTATGAGCCAGTCACCTGAAGACCACTTTCGCCATAGACTTCCGCAATCAACCCGCATCGGGATTTCGATTGTCGCGGGCTTGCCGGTGCTATTGCTGTTCGCGCTGGGAACCGCTATGCCGAGCCGTGTTCATACTGAGACTCCATCGGGGGCGACTCCGCAGATGCGACTCTCGCCTCGCGCGCAGGAAGAAATCGAGCAAGTGGAAGCGCACATCGACAACATCGAGGCAGCTGCGCTCGCGGACATGAACGCGCCGGGCCATGCGCGGCGGATTGCGCTGCTTGGAAAACTTCTCCTTTTTGATAAGGATCTGTCTGTCAATAGGAACGAGGCGTGTGCATTTTGTCATATGCCGGAAACGGGTTTTGGCGCACCGGTCAGCACGCTGAACATGACGACCGTCTCTTATCCCGGATCGGTTCGCAGCCGATTCAGCAACCGCATGCCACAGCCTCATACGTATGCTACCTACGCCCCAGTTCTTCACTACAACGCTATCCAGGGCGACTTCGTAGGTGGAAGCTTCTGGGATATGCGGGCCACCGGCATCCGTCTAAATAATCCGGTAGCCCAACAAGCTCAGGCGCCGCCGCTCAATCCTGTCGAAATGGGCCTAATCGATTCCGGTTGCATGGTCTACCGTCTCTCCCGGCGCCCGTATCACACCCTGGCGGAGAGCGTCTGGGGCGCTCAGGCGTTCGCCATTCAGTGGCCAAATAATATCGATCAGGTGTGCAGCATGCCCGGTCCTGCACCCGCTTCCGACCCGCTGCCCGTTCATCTTAGCGCGATCGATCGCGCTTCGTCGAACAGAACTTTCGACCAGATCGCAGAGGCGATAGCAACTTTTGAGTCATCCAGTGAGGTCAACCAATTCTCCTCGAAATACGATTACGTGATGGCAGGCAAAGCCCAATTCACTCCCGATGAGAAGGCAGGCTACGCCCTGTTTCGCAGTAGCGCAACTCACTGCAATGAGTGCCACAGAGACGGAGGACCTGGCGAGGAACCGCTCTTTACCGACTTTACGGCAAGCAATCTCGGTCTTCCGCGGAACCAGGCAATCCCCTTCTATTACGAAAATAGCCCGGATCAATATGGCTATGCGGCTAATCCCAGTGGTCTCAATTGGGTCGACACCGGAGTGGGAGGATTTCTACTGAATGCTCCTAGATTAAGCGGCGAGCCGAATCCCAATGAAACCTGGACCGAGCTCGCTTCCTCATTCCTCGGCAGATTCAAGGTTCCCACCTTGCGCGACGTGGACAAACGGCCCCGTCCTGACTTCGTACGAGCCTATATGCATAACGGCTACTTGAAGAGCCTCAAGGAGGTCGTGCATTTCTACAACACGCGCGATTCATTACCGGCCTGCAAACCTGGCGATCCGGGAGAAAAAGTGAGCTGCTGGCCTAAGCCGGAGTATCCCTCGACTATGAACCGAAGGCAACTCGGGAATCTCGGTCTCAGCGATAGGCAGGAAGACCAGATCGTCTCTTTCTTGAGAACTCTGACTGACGGCTTTGCGCCACCCGCAAAGTAGAGGATGTAGCCATGCTCACTGTCCGCAGTCAGCCTTTGATAGCAGCTTAAGTTAATCAACGCGACCTTTCCAGAAGGTGAAGAAATCCTGCGACACGGTCCGCTGGAAGATGCTCATCATTCTTGCGGTTTAGAAGGAACAGGCCGTCTGCTTTCTTCTCCATTGTGCATGCGTCCTGCATGGCTTTTGCCAGCCGCTTCTGGTGGTCGGTTAGCAGCGCTTCAATTTCGTGGTGCGTTTCGTCGCTGATCGCGTGGATTTGCGGGGCGAGGTCTTGGCGTGACCGCCCTGGATTCTTGTCTAACAGCGCCTGAATCTTGTCGTGGTGCTCCTGAAGCAGGGGCCTGACCTGTTTTCCGTTGGTTCGGGGTGAGTTCCAGATCCTTTGTCAGATGATCGAGTTCCTCATCGATCGACCGCGGGCCATGAATTCCCTGGCGTGCCTGATTCGCGCTCTGCGATTGCGGCGCATTTTCCTGCGCGATGGCAATACCTGTCATCCCGAGCGCGAACATGCCAATTAATCCAACGGTGAAAAAAGTTCTCATAAATAAAGTCGGTGACGGCTAGGACCGCTTGTACTGATCTTTTTGTAGGGCCATTGTTGTTGTTCTCAATGGCAAGATTCTCCCGGGGGGAACTTCATACAGCGCTGCTCACCGGCCTATTGTTCGGTATGATCCGGTCGATCAAGTACGCCGGTCCCCGAACCGTAGCCGCGCTACGTGGCGGAGGACGAACTTCTTCGCAAACCAGGAAGCGGCATCGTGCTAATAACGCGCTGGTAGTAGTGCAGGTTGCGCTCGCGTTCGTGCTGCTGATTGGCTCCGGATTGATGATTCGGACATTTCAAATGCTGCGCCACGTTGATCCGGGATTTGATCCGAAAGATGCCGTGACCATGGATATCACTATTCCAGGAGCGCTGGTGAAGGATTCCGACGCGGTGATGCGACTGGAGCAGGGCATTTTGGAGAAGATCAGCGCCATTTCGGAAGTTACATCCGCCGGAATCACGACCTCCGTCCCAATGACTGGGTCGCACGGCTCCTATCAGGTTTACGCGCACGACAAAATCTACCGATCCGTGCCGCCGCTGCGCCGATTGAAATTCATCTCGCCCGGACTCCTCGCCAGCATGCGCAACCGTCTAATTGCCGGGCGGGAATTTACCTGGACAGACATCTACCAGCGCAGGCCTGTTGCGAAAATCTGCCACGCGAGCTGTGGGGTGACCTGCGTCTGGCAATCGGCAAGCAGCCGGTCTAACGCGTCTTCAACCGAAACCGTTCCCCAGCTAGCTCCGCGGATCGGGAATCAGGCCCTTTTGACGAAGCACCGTAAGTGCCAGACCGTGCCGTCCATGAATGCCCGTTTTCTCGAAGATATGCTTCAGGTGAATCTTCACGGTTCCGGGGCTGATGCCAAGTTCAGAGGCGATCTCGCGGTTCTTCATCCCTTGCTCTACCAACTCCATCACCTGCTGCTCGCGGGGCGTCAATTCGCTCCGTGGCGTTCCGATCGATTGAAGCCGATCGCCAAAAACCGCGTCTTGCATCCATGTTCCGCCGTTCGCGGTCGTGCGGATGCACGCAAGCAGCGATTCCAGGTCGGCCGATCTCTGAATGATGCCGCGAGCGCCCCCCTGCAGGTAGCGCAGAGCTTCTGCTTCGTGTAGGGAAACACCCCAAACGATGACGCGTGGCCTCGGCGATCCTGCCGGCATACGCGAAATCGAATCCAGCGCCAGGTCGGCGCCAGGCCCCTTCTCGACAATCAGGACATCTGTCGTCTCAGCGTTCGGGCTCACCATCCATTCCGAGATAACGGAATGTTCAGAATGCAGCACCAGGTCGTTCGTTTCTTCCAGAAGAACCTTCAGCCCCTTAATCACCAGGGGTTGTGACTCACAAACGGAAACTCGCTTGGTTTCAGTAGTAGAAAGGGCCATACATCACTGCCTACAGCCCCTATCGGCCGAAAGGCTCTACTTCCTGAGTGCGGGTGTATCTCTGAATGTCTCAGAGGCCATAGTTCTAGGACTTACTTCTGGTTACATAACAACGGGTTAGAACGTATAGGACTAAATGAAGTTTTCGCTAACTAAGATATTTCCGAGCGCTAACTCCCGCTTTCAACCGGTAGTTCCGCCATGAGAATCGCACGCCATCCTCCCTCCAACGAAAGAACGTTCCTGTATCCCATTCTTTGAATACCGTCCGCCGCCAAAGCCGACCGGTAGCCGCCTCCGCAATACAAGACCAATTTTGTGTCCTTGTCGGGAAACACGGTCTCAATATCGCGCTCGATGACGCCTTTACCCAGATGAACAGCTCCTCGGGCATGTCCGGCGCTCCATTCGGTGTCCTCGCGAACATCCACCAGCTGGCCGGCGTCGCCACTATTGAGCATCGTTTGATACTGCTCGATGCTGATCTCCTGAATCCGGGTTTTGGCGTTCTCGACAATCTTCACGAAGCCTTCGCTGTGGTGTTTTGGAGGAGGTATTTCCACTTGGTGCTCCAGGCCTGATATTTACTCGCGGAGGCGCTTGATATTCGCGCCCACCTTGTTCAGTTTCAACTCCAGACCCTCGTAGCCTCGATCCATGTGATAGACGCGGTCAATCAGCGTTTCTCCCTCGGCCACCATCGCCGCCAGTACGAGAGCAGCGCTCGCCCTCAGATCGGAACCCATCACTTGAGCGCCCGTAAGCTTCTGCTCGCCGGCCACAATTGCCTGGCGGCCTTCGATGCGAATGTTCGCGCCCATCCGGGCCAGTTCGGACGCGTGCATGAAACGGTTCTCGAAAATGGTTTCGGTGACGAAACTGATGCCCTGGGCCACCGTCATCCACGCCATGTATTGCGCCTGCAGATCGGTTGCGAAGCCGGGAAACTCTTCAGTCGTGACATCAACAGCTTTAGGCCGCCGGCGGCACGCGACGCGCAGGGAAGTGGCGCACGGCTCCGTTACTTCGGCTCCTGCCTGCCGCATTTTCACGATTAGTGCGCCAATATGGTCGGGCACGCACCCGGTCACGGTCAGATCGCCATGAGTAATCGCGCCTGCCAGCAGGAACGTTCCGGCTTCGATTCGGTCCGCAATAATGGTGTGTTCTGCGCCGTGAAGCCGGCTTACGCCTTCCACTCGGATCACCGAAGTCCCAGCCCCTTCGATCTGCGCGCCCATCGCGACGAGTAGCGAAGCAAGATCCGAGACCTCCGGTTCTCGAGCGGCATTCCGGATGATCGTTTTGCCCGATGCCAGAACCGCTGCCATCAGGATATCTTCAGTTCCTGTTACGGTGATGCGGTCGAAGTGAACCTCGCCGCCCTGAAGACCATTCGGAGCGCTCGCCTCAAAGTAACCGTGTGTCTGCTCGATCTTGGCGCCCAACTGTTCGAGGGCGTGGACATGAAGATTGATGGGCCTCGCTCCGATGGCGCACCCTCCGGGCATCGAGACGCGCGCGCGGCCCGTCCTGGCAAGCAAAGGGCCCAGCACCAGACTCGACGCCCGCATCGTTTTCACGATGTCATAAGGCGCTTCCGCACTCTTCAATTCCGCCGCTTTCACCTTGACGGTTCCCGATTGGTCGTGCACCGCCGCGCCGGTGTATGCCAGCAGTTTTTTCATCGTCGCAATATCGCGTACCCGCGGAATTCGCCGCAGCGTAACTTCATCGGCAGTCAAAAGGCAGGCCGCGAGCGCGGGCAGGGCCGAATTTTTCGAGCCGCTAACGGGAACTTCGCCCTCCAACCGAGCGCCTCCCAAAATGCGAAACTTGTCCATCGTCTTAGTGATGTGATCCGGTTAGGAGCGTCAGCAATCTGCTCAGCGCCGATCGGCGCTCTCTTCATTCTCACCCAGCGCTCGCCGAAGGCTTCCTTTTGCCTCCCTCAGCCGATGTTCAGCTTCCTCGCGGTTCAAATTCAACCGGTGCATCAGGACGGCCGCGCGAACGGAACCTCCTTGTTCCAGCAGCATCCGAGCTTTCTCGTACGGCACTTCCGCGATCACCGCAACGATGCGGCAGGCCCGGTCCGCCAGTTTGCTGTTTGTAGGCTGCACGTTCACCATCAGATTGCCGTAAACGTAGCCCAGGCGAATCATGACGCCGGTGCTGATCATGTTAAGTACCAGCTTGGTCGCCGTTCCCGCACGCATGCGCGTCGAGCCCGTGATAATTTCCGGTCCCGGTATGGGTGTGATGGCGATTTCGGCTGCCCGGCCTAATTCCGAGTCTTGTGTACAACTCAAGCCAACCGTAAGCGCGCCTAGCGAGCGCGCATATTGAACCGCTCCTAACACGTAGGGCGTTCTGCCGCTCGCCGCAATGCCAACCAGAGCGTCGCCATTTGAAAACAAGCGAGCTTCCAAATCCAGCCGGCCTTGCTGGGGGTCGTCTTCAGCTCTTTCAATCGCATTTCGAAGCGCTCTTTCGCCGCCCGCGATCACTCCTTGAACCAGCTCCGGCGGCACATTGAATGTAGGCGCGCACTCAGACGCATCGAGCACGCCCAGCCGGCCCGAAGTCCCCGCGCCCGAATAGAACAGCCGCCCTCCATTTTCGAGCCGGATGGCGATTCCCTCGACAGCCCGCGCAATAGAAGGTATCACCGCCGCAACCGCCGCCGGCACTTGCTGGTCGGCCTCGTTGATCACGCGCAGCATGTCTTCAGTAGGTAGACGGTCAATGATATTGGAAGAAGGATTTTGAAGCTCCGTCGTCAAATCATGCAGCATAGCTACTTTCCGTCGCAAAATAACGCTCGCTGACCGCTCCCTTTGGTCGCGGCTCGGTAACTCTGCACCCGAGGGAAGCGGTTTCGGCTGTTTCGTGATGCAAAGCAGCTAATGCGCCAAAACAGCGCAAATCAGATTCGATACCTGATCCAGTCCTTTCGCCACGTCTTTCCCGAGGTGCACACGAAGCGCCCGCCGCCGACGGTCCGCCAGCACCTGAAAATCGCCTCGCGCCTGCGCCGCCTTAACAACGCCGAAGGTGTACTTTCGCTGGGGCACTGGCAGATCGTATTTGTCGTCGCACGTAATCTGTATGAACACGCCCGAGTTCGGCCCTCCTTTATATGCTTGGCCGGTCGAGTGTAGAAATCGTGGGCCGAACCCGAGAACCGTTGCCACGCGCTTGATCTCGAGAACATGCTTCCGCAGTTCCTGCAATTTGGCCTCGTTTTCCGGAAACATCGGGATGTACGCAAGCAGTCCGAAATAATCTCCCGCGCGTATGCGATCGAGATGAGCGCGCAGCAAATCCCCAGGCGAGACAGCGCCTGTCTTCTTGAGATCGGAGGCATTCCTCTCGTCGGTAAATAGCTTGATCCCATCCTGGTCGATGATTGGCTTTTCCGGGGACAGCAAACCGGTTTTTTCGAATTCCGCTATCAGCTCCCGTATCACCAGCTTGCTCGACTCCACATCCGGCTGATCAAACGGGTTGATGCCGATGATCGACCCGGTGACTGCCGTCGCGATCTCCCATTGAAAGAAAACCTGCCCGATGTCGTACAAATCGCCGAGCTTAATGCGAATCACGGGCTGGCCCGATTTTTCGAGGCGAGCTAACACTTTGGTCTGCTCTGCGACGTCGTCCTTCGCGTAGGAAATATGCGCGAAGACACGATCCTTTCCGTAATCCGCGATATCGGCTAGAGGCTCGCGGTCCACTGGAATTAAGCCTTTGCCGGCTTTCCCTGTCGATTCGGCCAGAAGCTGCTCGAGCCACGCGCCCAAATCGTGAATCGAGTGCGAGCAGACTAAAGTTATCTTGTCGCGCCCGAGCTTTGCTGCCGCGCCCAAAATGGTTCCCAACTGTACGCCAGGATTTTCGCCGAGCGGCTTCTTGCAGGCCTCCACCATTTGCTTGGCGCGCTGCAGCAATTTTTCGGTATCAAGACCCATGGCCGCATGCGGAACCAGTCCGAAATCCGACAACGCGGAATAGCGGCCGCCTATGCTCGCCACGCCATGATAAACGTGCCGAAACCCAAGTCCCGAGGCAACTGTCTCGAGTTTCGAGCCTGGGTCTGTTACAGCAATGAAATGGTTTCCTGCGCCATCTCCCACGATGTTTTTCGTCTCATCGTAGAAGTAATCCATGTAGATATTCGGCTCTAGCGTTGTGCCCGACTTCGATGAAACGCAGAACAGCGTCCGCGCCGGGTCGATCCGGTCGCGAAAACTCTTTATCTGAACCGGGTCGGTCGAATCGAGGACCAACAGCTCAGGCGAGCCCTTCTGCGGTCCAAATGTTGTGCTGAAGACTTCAGGGCAGAGGCTTGAGCCGCCCATACCCAGCAGCAGCACATGACGGAACCCATCCTCTTCGACTTCCGCTTCGAGCGCCTTGTACCGCGAGATGCCTGAAAGCTGCCGATCCACAATGTCGAGCCAGCCAAGCCACTTTTCTTCGCCCGAGTTGGTCCACAGCGATGCGTCTTTTTTCCAAAGCCGTTCCGTGCCGCCACTCGTTTCCCATTGCTTTGCGATTTCCGCCGCGGCACGATCGAGATCTGGCGGCAGGGCGGAGGAGAAGTTAAGGCTCATCGCCAGCCTGCTTCGAATGCCTTGATTTTGTTCAGCCGCCGAACGTGCCGCTCTTCGCCGGAAAACTTAGCCCCCATGTAGCCATCAACAAGGTCAACGGCGGAATTCGGCCCTATGACACGTGAGCCAAGCACCAGCACGTTCATATTGTCGTGTTCCACGCCCTGCCGGGCCGAATAATGGTCGTGGCATATGCCCGCGCGAATGCCTTTGAACTTGTTGGCGGCAACGGAAACACCGACTCCGCTGCCGCAGATCAAAATCCCGCGCTCGACGCCTCCACTTTGTATCTCCTTGGCGACACGTTCCGCAAAGTCGGGATAATCGTCCGGTTCACCTGGGCGATTCGTCCCAACATCCATCACTTCGTGCCCAAGCTCCCTGAGATGGTCTTTGACGCTTTCCTTCATTTCATAGCCCGCATGGTCCGCTCCGATGACTATCTTCATGGTGAATAACCAGATTACTGCGTCTTCAAGGAGCAACCGAGCCAGGATGATGACGGAGCGGTCTGCGGCCGGGGGCGCGCTTCAGCCGGCGGCGGGCTTGAGATGCATCGAGGCCTACTCCGCCTCAACCACGGAGCCCTTAACCAGGTGCTCGGAAAGGAACCAAACCTGCGCCTCATTCGTTCGAATCACGTTGCTGACGATCACGTCGTTCGTTCCATCGTCCCCGCGATCGGCCGCGATTTTCGCATAGCCGCGAGCTTCCGTCAGGATAATCTCGTGCCCCTCGAGCAGACGCGAAATTTGTACGGGAACTTCTTCGCGGTCAATTGGTGGCCGCTCCAGCTTCGTGTGCTCCGCCACGTCGTGCGCAACCGCGACCGTTACGCCGCCGAGCGACTGGATGCGTTCGGCGATCTCGTCCACCAGTTCCGCCTGTTCCTGATAGTGCTTGTCGAAAAGAAGATGCAATTGGTAAAACGTGTGCCCGGTAACCTGCCAGTGATGTTTCTTATAAAGATCGCGCAGCATGATCGTGTCCGCGAGCAGCTGGTTCAAATTCTTCGTGCTTTCGAGAAGAACGTCTTCGTCCAGACCGATGGGCAGCTTCACTACCGTCCCAAACGGTTGAATCGCATTTGCGCGTTGATGCAGCACGGGAGCAGCTTTGGCCCCATTCGCGTGGGTTTGAGTCTTTGTTTTTGACATATGGGTCTCCGGGTTAGATGCCGAACGCGCTCTTTCAGCCACCAGGATTTTCCATCGCGCCCTCCCACGATTCGACAAACTCACGGGCGCGTCCTGCCTCATGTAATCTGGCGAACTCAGCTACGCTGCCGCCCAGATGGCGCAAGCGCTGCACGGTCTCCTGGTCCTTTAATTCGCCTCCATCGAATACTTTCGTTGCTTCTGGTATCGAAACCTGCTCCGGCACCACCCACGCATGTAGAGCGCGGCCCACGTTTCGCAGCGTGTTCAAAGCGTCGAACGCGCCCATGCGCCCCGCCGATACTCCCACCAACCCGATCATTTTCCCTTCAAATTCATCGAAACCCATCAGGTCGAGCGCATTCTTGAGCACGCCGCTGAAACTGCCGTGATACTCCGGGGTTCCAAGAAGGATGCCGTGGGCCTCTCTCACCTGTTCCCTGAGACGTAGAATCCCTGGGTTGCTATCGGAGTCGTCGAGACCCGCAAATGCCAGATTGAAATCGCGAAGATTTAACAAACATGTTCCGGCGGCCATTTCGGCGGCACCTTCGAGTGCAATCCGCAAGGCGATCGTGGTGTAGCTATTGAGCCGTAAGCTGCCGCCAATCGCCACCACCCTGATTTCCGGTTCAGCGGTCCCCGAGTTTTGTTTTTCCAACACGGTCGTTGCCTTTCCGATTCTCTCGTAGCACAGTAGATTGACAGGCGGGATCTCGGGATCTCCCGGACATCCCGCCGCTTATTTCATCTACGGCTTCTCGGGATGCTGCGCAAAATACGTTCGGATGCCCTCTTCTGCCAAACCCAACGCACGCGCCAGTTCCACTTTGGCGATATTGTTCGAATACAAAGCATTGATGAGATTCTGACTGGCCGTGGCCACCGATTCCTGCGCTTGCACAACTTCTAAATTGTCGGCAACACCCTGCGCAAAGCGGTCTTGAGCCTGCGACAGGGTCTGGTTCGCGAGCTGGGAATTGCTCCGGGCGACAGTCACCTGGACGTTCGAAGCGTTCAGATCGAGCAAGGCATTGCGTACATCGAAATCGATCTGCCCCTTCAGGTTTTGAAACTGATTCCGGGCGTTGGCGAGGTCTGACTCGCGCTGCTGGACATCGGCCTTGATTCTCCGGCCATCGAAAATTGTGAAATTGAGGGATCCAGTGACCTCGAAAACACCGTGCGATTTACTGAACGTCGGCCCTTGATCGCCGTAATAACCGGATAGGCCGAGTGTCGGATACCACTCCGCTTTCGCAGCCTCGACCGCTTTCTCGGCCGCGCGAACCTGCGCATCCGCCGACTTGTAGTCGGAGCGGTTTGCGTAGGCCTTCGAGAGCGCCTGCTCGATGCTGACCGCTTCGAGCGGGATGGGCGGCGTGGGATCGGCAACCGTGAATTGCTGGCCGGTTGGTAATCCAATGACGCGCCCGAGTGTAAGCTTGTCTTTCTCGAGTTGATTCTTCTGCACGATAAGCGATTGCTGCTGTTGCTGCAGCTCTACCTGGGCGCGGAGCACGTCGATGCCCGCCGCGACTCCCGCTCTTTTCTGATCGCTCGCTCGATTGTAGAGCACCTGAGCGGTGTTCACCTGCGCCTGGGTCGCGTCGACGCGCGCGGCCGAGGCAATAATCTGCAAATACGCATCCCCGACCGCCTGCACGACTAAATCGCGAGCGTCCCGTAACGAAAGCGCCGCCGCCTGCGCCTGCAGCTTCGCGCCGCGGTAGGTTTGAATGTTGCTCCAGTTGAGCACCGGAACGTTGGCTTGGGCCTGCGCGGTACTGTACGAAAACGGGCCGATGACCAATGGAATCGCGAAGCCCGGAAAGCCCCCGAACTTGCTGAATCCCAGCGCCGCCAAATTGGTCTGCTGAACCGCTTCTTGAACGCTGCCTTGTACCGTGGGCAATAGAGCCGACAAAGCCTGAAGCCGTTGCGCGCGCGCCTGCACAGTCGTTTGCTGGCTTGTTAGCAGACCCAGATTGGCCCGCAATCCTCGCGCAATTGCGTCTTCGAGCTTAAGCGGGATAGGGTTGGCAGTGGCTTGGCCCTCGGGCACGCTCTCCTGAAATTGCGCTTGACTTGGCGAGAGCGACATCGCGGGCTGACCGGGAGATGGCGCTGGCGGCGCCACCGACGACGACCCCGACGTGGGTGGGGGAGGTTGACCGGTAGTTTGTGCTGCCGTTTGGCCGAAGCTCCGCCATGTCGCCCCAATCGCCAATAATCCCAAAATAGTTAACGTCTTTACAAATTGTCCGTGAATCATTGATTTTGCAGATCTCACCTGAAGTCTCAGCAACTTCCAACAAGTCGTTCGATGCAGATAAATGCCGTTCCGCAGCCGTTGATTGCAGAACGCCTATCCACTTCGCGCGCGAAAGGCACGATGCGTGATTCGCATTCTCTATATGGTAGACTCCAGGAGAACCTCGAATTAGGGCTTCGCATTGCCGGTCACGAGAGTCACCAGGGACTCGCCTTCCGAACACCATACACACGTTAGCGCCGCCCGGAATCCCGCTTCCGCCATCCTCTCCTCCCCGTATCTCGCGCTCGGATTGCTCATTTTGCAGCCGTTGATCTTTTACCGGCGCCATCTATTTCTTCGAACGGTCCATATCCCTTACGACATTCAGATGTTTCATCTGCCGCTGGCCTGGTTCATCGCCGCCTGCGCCCGTGCGCGTATTCTTCCACTCTGGGATCCGTTCTCCTATTGCGGCGTCCCGATTCACGCCGATATTCAGGCTCAACTCTTCTATCCGTTTACCTGGATCGCCATTCTCATCTCGAACTGGGGCGGCGGGCAAAAGCTCTTCTACTGGCTCGAGTGGCTTATTCCGCTGCACATGATATTGGGCGGCGTCTTTGCGTTCTTCCTGTTCAGGAAACTTCGCTGCACCAGTTGGGTCGCCTTCTTCGGCGCAACCGTGTATCAGATCGGGCCGTTTTTCGTTTCGCAGGCCCAGCATCTCGGGGCTATCTGTTCCGCGGCCTGGTTCCCTTTGACAATTCTCAGCATCATCGAACTCGCTGACCGTGCAACGCCGCGCTGGTTCGCCATCCTCGCAGCCAGTATTGCCATGACCTTCCTCTGCGGTTTTCCGGCGACAACCCTGGTCGTACTGGTCATGGCCGGTTTGCTGTGCCTGGGGCTCGCCGCTACCAAGCAAGCCGGATGGCGACTGCTGCTTTTGTATGCAGGCGCCTGTGCCCTCGGTATGGCCGTCGCCGCCGTCCAACTACTGCCCACCATGCAGCTTTCAAGCTGGAGCATCGCCTCCATCCGCTATCAGTGGAAAGGAAATGGCGGCGGTATTCATCTACAGGCGCTAGTTTCGTTCTTTTGGCCTAACTACTACCACATCTTTTCGCCCTTCGACAAAAAACGGTACAAACTGCCTTATGAGTTCACGTATCTGTTCACCTACTGTGGACATCTTGCGCTTGTGCTCATCCTCGCCGCGCCATTCTTTCTTCGCAAGTCGAAGTTCTTAGCCATTTCCCTCGCCTTGTTCTGTATCGCGACCGTTTGGATGCTCGGCGAGAACACGCCTGTTTACCCGCCTATCTTTCACCTGCTGCCGCACTTCCTACAAAGTTCCATGTATGCGGAAAGTGCCTTGCTTGGCTTCAGTTTGTTCGCGGCCATCGTTGCCGGCTTGATGCTTTCGCGATTCGAGCGGCATGTGCCGCGCGCACTCCTCGGATTCCTCGTTGTCGCTACTTCGTGGAACCTGATCGCGATGGGAGCTAATCGGACGTTCAATACCGCCGACGGTGGCTGGCGCGTGGCTCCCCAGGGTTGGGTCGATGGAGGATACCGCGTCCCCGACATCCTCGAAAAGTGGACCCGCGTCGTGAATCCGCCTCTTCGCATAGATATTCTCGATCAGGGGCAATTAGGCATAAGTTCCCAGACCGAGATTAAAGACATACCCTCGGCCACCGGCGACAATCCATTTCTTCCCCTCCGCTACTACCATCTCCGGATGACCTACTCGGGCGACGTGTTCTGGAGCAGGGAGCAACGGCTTCACAGCCTGGATTCGCCCTGGATTCGAGCCCTCAACGTCGGATATCTTTTCGAGAACGGCACAGTGCCCAAACGCGTCGTTCCGCCGGGAAGCGATATTGAGCCGCTACCGTTCCAATGGTTGCGTGGCTATCGCGTTCTGGATCCGATGCCGCGCTTCTATCTCGCGAGCCAACTCCGGCCCGTGCAGAACGAAGAGCAGGCTCTAAGCGTTGTAAAGGAGCCGGGTTTCGATCCGCGGAACCAGACCGTGGTCGAGGGTCTCGACACGCGTTGGGCGAATGCGCCCGGCGGTGCAAACCCCGTCCGGGTTATCAGCTACGAGAACAACCGCGTCGAACTCGAAACCAATGCCCCGGAGCGCAGCTTCTTGGTTACCTCCGAAACGCTCTATCCCGGGTGGAAAGCTACTGTCAACGGCCGTCCCGTTCCAATCCTGCCCACCAACGTCGCCTTCCGCGGCGTGCCCCTCGAACCCGGCACCAACCGCATAGTGATGAGTTACTCTCCCATTGGTCTCCTCTCTGGATCGCTGGCACTGAGTCTATTGGCCAGCGCTCTCGCTCTCGTGCTTTTCTTGCGGCGGGCATGAGTTCACTGGCGCAGTGTCATGCACAGGAGTTGCTCCTGATCCGCCACGCAATCACCGACATGACCGGGACTTTGTGCGGCCAAAGTGATCCTCCTCTGAATGCAACGGGAAGAGAGCAAGCAACCGCATTGGCATCGCTGCTCAGCGGCTGGAATGTGCGCCGGCTTTATGCGAGTGACCTGCAACGGGCTGTCGAGACTGCGCAGCCGCTCGCGCAACTATGGAACATCCCGATTGTGACGCGCAGTGATCTTCGAGAAATCTCGTTCGGGGCGTGGGAGGGAAGACGGTGGTCTGAGATCCGCAATGACGGGACTGATATCAGAGCCATGGAATCTCTGCCTGAGCTACGTGCTCCTGATGGCGAAACCTTCTCCTGCTTTCGTGACCGGGTCCGGTGCGCTTGGAAGCAAACCATAGCCGGCTCCGGCGGTCAGACAACTATTATTGTGACGCATCTTGGGGTTATGCGAGTTATTTTGAGCGACCTGGGCTCAGCAAATCGAACGTGGAATCCTCAGCAGCGTATCGAACCTTGCTCGATCTACCGGATCCGGGTAAGTGGATGCTCTCTTGAATTCGTAGGAGAGCTGAAGACAGAATAGCTCACCCCTTACGCACCAAAAACCACCGTAGTCCATCGAACAGCGTAGGAAAGAATGTAGCAAGATGACGGCGAAGCCGGGCCGTTATCAACTGGCGCTGGCGGAGAGCTTTCAGCAGCTTGCCTGCAAATGATGTTCGAGACGCTGTCCGGTCGACGAAAGATGGTAGCGAGATTGGTATCAAGCGGCGAAACGCGATACGCGCCTTCCGTTTGCGGCTTTCGATGAGGGCCAAGTGAAGCAACAATTCCAATTTGTTCGGCTCCCACTCGCGAGTCAAAAGGGCGAGCGAGGATCTTTCGAGCCACAACTTGACCCTTGGCGGGAGCTTCTGAAAATTCGCTTCGTGCTCCCTTATCGAACGGCACTCAAACCACCTGACGACGAGATAGAAAATACATGTCTCCATCTTTCTGAGAGCTGCGGAATGTAAGCTGCGCCAAGACGCCCAGAACGCATCGTCATTGATGTGACCGTCAAGAAATCGGCCGATTTCCCAGGCACGCTGCAGCGGTAGCTCACCATGCAGCAAATGGAGCAATAGATGGAGCGTAGCGAAGCCAAGAAGGTCTTCATCACACAGAACATTGATCCCATGGCCATCGAAATCGCGCAGCTTCTTCCGCTCCCAGAATTGCGTTAGATCCGGAACCGCGATGTACTCTGCCTGCTCACTCCATAATTCGTAATGCAACTCTACCGAGATGGGCATGTCGGGATCATAAAGATCGCCCCGCCACTTCCAATCGCTCGGCTTTGCCATAGGCGCAAGATGCCTCGATTTCGAGGCGACGAGCGGCACATAGCCCAAACTCGTAAGCACGTCTCGCGCCTCGTACACCGATGAACCGGTCAACCAAAGGTCGATGTCCCCCTGGGCTCTGACGCGCGCATCCGGCGACAGTGCGGGTGCGTGACTCAACCCCTTCAACATGACAAATTCCAAACGTGCCGCGTTGAAAGCCTCCACAATTTCAAACAGGTCGCGCTTCAGGCGTTCGAAGCGTAGCTCGTAGCGCGCCGCTTTCTGGAAGACTTCATCGCCGACCCAAGCGGGCAGCTGGGGACGGCTGACGTGAGCGAGCAGCAGGGCTACCTGCCGCACATCACACCATTCGAGGAAGCGGGTGCGCTCCGGATCGGTTAAGCCCGCGAGGCGATCGACCGAGGCATTCTGGAATTGCAAGATTTCAAGCGCTGCGAGTATGTGCGGCGGCGCGTCCATACCCGTTAGCGCTTCTGTGAGCCGGCTCAATCCGCCTGTTCCTCCGCGAGACGTTCCAGCAGGTCAATTGCTGGATCGAATTTTGAATAGCGCAACTCGTAGGCCGGGACAGTTAACAGGCGCTCGAGAGCTGCGAGACGCTCTTCAAACGCGGGCAGCTGAACCGCCCACACTGAGAAGCTAAGCCGGTTCCATGCATCTTCCATCGAGATCGGCGCTAACACGGGCGGTCCTGATTCATAGGCAGCGCGATTGAGGAACACAACTACGTTCACCGGACTCTCTTCGGCGCTTTTGAAATTCTTGAGCGTTCGTGTGTTCACTTCGATGGTGGGCTTCCCATAGGCGCGGACGCTGCTCTTCAGGTGGCTAAACTCTGCAAAAAGCTCACCCACCGGTTCGCGGAATCTGAATTTCTGCGGGTGACCAATCACCTTCGGGTTGAGTGTATTTCTTCGAAAAGCACTCGCATCGTCCGACACGAAGGTCCACCCGCGGCGCGCGCAGGCATACGCCAGCGAAGACTTGCCGGCTCCCGAATTACCCGCCAGCAGGACCCCTTTTCCTTGGTGCATGACACACGCCGCATGCAGCGTGATCAGATGAGCAACTTCGAGAAGCGGATAAATCATTACATCGAGCAGACATTGGCGGAAGTACTCCTGGTTCCGCGCCGTGGCCTCGGTCGCCCACCCGAACGCAAACCCGGCACTTAAGTCGAGCGATGCGAAATTTTCCCGATCGGCAACGATGCTTAATAGATGGCCTTGCGATCTGAAGGTAGGCGGCTCAAGACAGCCGGGACTGCTACTTTCCGATAAGACCAATCGAATATCGAGTGGCGCGGAGTTATGGCGGCGCCGGTACGTGCTCCAACTCCTGTCGGCGGCTTTCAAAGTAGTGACGGAATTCGAACGGATTCGTACTGGAAAGCCATACGGATAGAACATTTCCTCATGCTCTAGCGGTACTCGCGTGAGCAGAGGATCGTTAATCCGCGGTTCAAGAGAAAGTGAGGTTGCCATAGAATTTTCCGCAGTCAGTTCCAGTCGAGGGAGCACACACACCGCGCACATACTGGATTACTGCTTACATCGAGCGAGGCCCTGAATTCCTGAGCTTCAAAGCCATTTAGAACCTGCAACAGGCTATTTGATTTCAGCGATCCGATTGGGCGATGGAAGAAACAGGGGCGCACGGTTCCGTTCGCCTCGACCACCGCCGAGACCCACGGCGCATTGCAGCGGGGCGCCCGATATGGAGAGAGTCCAAGCTGCGCCCGGAATTGATTCGAGATGCGCCGCAGTTTTTCGGCATTCTCCGCGACAAAGCCAGTTCCGTGCCAGTCCCTGCTTATGCCTTCGAATTCTTTTTCCAGAGTCACAACTTCTTCGAGAGTCAGGGCGACTTCGGCCTGGCGATACGCGTCCCACGGCTCGAAACGATTGAAAGCCTCGGACGTGAGATCGGCGGCAAGGAATGAGATCGAGTTGAGACTTAAGCGTTTTGCGACCCGTACTGTTTCGCCTGCTGACGAGTAATTCAACCTTTGGATAGTGCAACGCGCGGAAATCGGGAACGCAGGGTTCAGATCGTGAATCGCACGAACGCCTTGCTCGAGCTTAGAAAACGCGCCGGGAACACGCCGGATGCGATCGTGGATATCGGGCGGGCCGTCCAAGGAAAGAATGACATCGTCAATGTGAGTCGAAATCTGTTCAGCGTACCGATTGAGGAGAAGTCCAGTACTGAGCAGCGTCACGCGGATCCCTCGCGATCGCAGCATGTCCGAGAGCCGGAAGAGGTCGGGATGCATGAGCGGTTCTCCGCCTGAGAAGACCACCCACTTGACGGACAATTTCTCAATATCGGCTAAATGCCGCGCAAGCTCATCCGCTGTGATTTCGGATTTGCTCGTATCTTTCCAGATGTCGCACATGACACAACGACAGTTACAGCGCGCGTGAGGACAGAGCACCAGGACCGGAAGGGATTGGATTAGCGATGTCACGCAGCGATAGCCTTTCCTGCCAGGCGAAGAGTTTGTTGCAAGGCTCGGGTGGTTTCGCGTAACATCGAAAACACGCGTCCTGATACCAGATACCGGCCTCGGCCTTGCACTTCGAGCGGCTGGAGCGAGCTCAATGTCTCCGGCGAACAACGCCGGGCGAACTCGGACGAAACCAGTTGTATGCGGCCGCGAACAATGACGAGTTGGGGATAACTCTCGAGTAAAGTTGTCGCTGGTGTCTGACCGCTGTCTCGAAGTACTAACAAATCCGCCGGGCCCCGGTCGCGAATTTGACCAAAACCTTCCGGCAGCTTAAACATTCGGGCCGGTTCAGATGTAACCATTTTGTAGAGGCGCTGGGCATCGACCGTTCGATGCGCGAAGCGCAATTCATCGAGAAGGTCGCCGTCCGCCGTGATTGCCGAATCGGTTCCCAACGCGATCGGAATCGGCGAATTCAAGACCGCCGCGTCCAGGCTGCGTTGCAACGTGAAATGATTCGATGTTGGACACCACACGAGCCCGACGCCATCGCGCTCCAAGAGCGGCAGATCGGAACTCCCGAGGCCGACGCCATGGACGAGGACTGTCGAACGATTGAGCGCTCCGGCGTCGTACAAGATCTGGATTTCGCGTCTCGACGCCTCGTCGGTACCTTCGGCTGCGTGAATTACGAATGGATGATTGGGCGGCGTGCTCCGAAAACGCGCTTCCCAGTCCGGGGAGAATCGCAGTGAGTGCGCCCACCCGTATCGTTTCACCACGCGCACCGGGAAGTTGAGGTCCCACAGCACTGGATGCGAGGCATTGTGGTGGGCAACGGTGGTAACACCTGAAATCAAGTTCTTGAACCCACCCCATCGCAACCGCAGCGGTTTGGGAACGGACAGGTGTTGTTTTACGGGCGGCTCATATGGGCGGTAAATGTCCTTTGCCCAGGCTGCGGCGTTTGTATACGGACCACACCCCAACCTGGGAAAGAGGTTCAGCTCCAGGTGGTCGTGAGCATTGATGAGCCCAGGCAGCACCAGGCAATCGTGGAGGTCCAGAACGGGTGTCTGCGCCGATGGAACGGGAGAGAACGAAATCAATCCGTGGCTGAGCCATAGATTCAGATTGGCAGTCGTGGCTCCGTTCATGGCAACTCGCGCCCCGCGAATTAGCATGGTTTCTCCCACAACGCGACAAAAAGAGCAGGGATAGCGCTCGATGTCTTGAATAAGTCTTCTCTGCCAGCCTGCTGAAACACCGGTAGATCGGAAGGGCCAAAATGCGCGGAGTCGAAGGTTCTGATCCTGAGCCCCGCGTGCGAGGCTGCGCAGTGAACTTCCTGAATCGGGCGATGGTGGTGTTCAAGTTCATATTGCCGCTCGCCCAGTTTGAATGAGCGTGTCCATCCGGATTCGAGCGCTTCCGGGTGCAGGTCGCTTACAGCAATCACGCCACCGGGCTTTAATGTGCGTGCAAACTCTCGAAACACTCGCTGAATGTCGCGAAAGTAGCCCAAGGAAATCGAACACAGGACCAGGTCGGCTGTCGAGGCTCGAAAGGGAATGCGTTCTGCACCGGCCAAAGCGACACGGCCGCGCAAAGAGGATATCTTCTGGGCTTCGCTCAACATCTCTTTACAGGCGTCGCATCCGAACACCTCCGATCCGAGTTGCCGAAAGTGCGCGAGCCATTGGCCGGTGCCGCAGGCTACGTCGATCACTGTGTTGGGCTGGAACGGTTTCAAAACGTTCCACATCGCTCGCCGCTCCAATGACAGAAGAGGATTCGAACCCGAATCATAGACTGAGGCCCAAAGCCGATGCCCTTCAATCGCCGATACACGCATTACAAGCTTTCCAGCCTCGGTTTTCTCAGCGAAACGAAGCGCTGCGCCCACTCGAGTTCATACGGAAAATCGTAGAAGCCGAGGGAATAGCGCCAGCTGCTGAGACATCGAAGCATAGCCCGTCCCCAACGCGGCAGTTGAATGTCCTGGACGGTCGGCCAGCGGGAATTGACTACAAGATCGAAATTGTCAATGCGTCGTTTGAGGCGCCGGGGAAGCCACGCCACACTAGGATCGTGTCGGGTGGTGAAGTTGTACCAGCGTTCAGTGGCCCACTCCTCGGGGCTGCGAGGAAATTCAATCTTAGCTTCGACGTCGCCATACATTCCATCGGGATGCGGGGTGGGGATATAGTGCTGGACGATGATTTCTGCGTCTGGGTTCGCGCGCTTAATCCGCCGAATGAAACTGATGGTCTCGTGCGTATCGCGGTCGGGATCCTTCGGATTGCCGACCACAAACGAGAACTCAGGAACGATGCCAAACCGGCGGATACGAGCCGCCAGTTTCATGGTCTGGTCTGTCGTTACCTTCTTGTTCATCTGCTCGAGCACCCAATCGGAACCCGATTCCGCTCCGAAGAAAATCATAGCGGCACCGGCCTTTTTGAGTAGCCGAAACGTGTCGTCGGAGTAGCGCAGAACAGTATCGATGCGGCCTTCGCACCACCATTTCAGGTTCAGCGGTTCGAGACACTTCGCTAAAGCGACGGAGTGGCTTTCGCTGAGGAAGAAATTGTTGTCGTAGAACTGAACGGAATCGATGTTGTATTTTCGCTTCAGATGGCCTAGCACGGCGGCGGTGCGCTCGGGGTCTTCCGTGCGCTGGCGGCCTTGATAAATCGGAACGACACCACAGAAAGTGCAACGAAACGGGCAGCCAATACTGGCCTGATGAACAACCGTCCGCCGCCCCAAAAACGTCGGCAGAATATATTTGTGCGCATTGGGCAGATTGTCGTACGGTAGCCAGGGGAAGTCGTTGGGAGAACGGAGCGGCCTTTCCGCGTTATGAACGTGCAGGCCGAAATCGTCTTTGTAAGATAGGCCCTTCACGCCCGCATACTTCCGCGTAGTGCGCAGAACTTCGATCAATTCAAGAAAGGTTTCTTCGCCTTGGCCGCGAACCACGAAATCGACGTATCGGGCATTGAGTGCGGCATCGGCGTAGAGCGACGCGAAGTATCCTCCCCAGACGATGGGGATGGACGGATACTTTAAACGAAATTCCCGGCACAGGGGAATCGCGGCAACCATCTGCGGCCCGGGCATAACCGATACAGCAAGCAGCGTGACATTACCCTGTTCGACAAGACGGTCGAGAGTCAATTGTGGTTGGGGATCTGCATTGCCATCGACGATGACGTAATCCTCTTTTCCCTCCAACACTGCGGCCAAAGATAAAACCGCCAGAGGAAAGCGCCTGTTCTTTGGCTTGGTTGATCGAGGATGCAGCAGAATAATCATAGAGATTGAAATCTACCGACGAGAATCCAAAACTTTGAAGGAGGCCTGCGCCTTCGGAGAAACGCAATCAACGGGCGAAGATGCCAGCGCCACCCATACCACGGCTTAAGACTTTGCCAGTCGATCTTAAGAGTTTTCTCGAGCGCCTGAATCGTGGCAAAATCGAGAAAATCAATGCTCGGCAGCGCATCTGACGGAAAGCCATAGCGCCTGACGAATTGGGCGCGCTTTTCTTCGACCATCCGCCTTCCGTGCTCTTTCAAGCGATAAATCGGAGTATCGAGAATCACGAAACGGCCCGACACCCGAAGGCAACGCCGGATTTCAGAAAGCGTACGAAAGCAGTCGACCGAATAGTGGAAAGATGCGTTGAAGATCGCCAGGTCGAAGCTATTTGAGGACAACGGAAGATGATCGAAATCAGCCTCGATGACAGGAAATCGATTTGAGTAGTGACGGGCGGCCTTAAGGCCGTCTCGCTCGTCGGCAAAAATATCCAATGCTACGGGGTGGTGGCCGCGAAGCGAAAGGCAATTTGACAACCAGCAATTACCCGCCCCGAGGTCAAGCACATCTAGCGGCCTGTTTTCTCGATCTTCGAGCGGCTTCAGTATCTCTCTGACGAAGTATCTATATGTCTTCGATCGCATCGCCCACATGGCAGCATTGGCATCGCCTCGGCCGCACGATGGCAGAGCGCGGTAATAGTCGCTTGTATCCGAGCCGCGGCCTTCCGCATATCGAATATGGCGGTAATCTTCAAGAAATCTGTGGCGAGCAAGATTGTTGTCCGTCATATTCGTTCGAAGATATAGAGGCGATGATCCGCCAATGAGCGAAGAACCGGTCTATGAGCCAATCGCTGGTCTAGAAGAGATAGCTGCTCAACTTCCCAATGCGTTAGAGCTTTTACGTAGGAAGGCGGCACGGATAGTCCGATGCCGCAGAAATTCACCAGGCGGAACGAGCCTTTAAAAGCGTCGACAATGGCAGCTCTGGCGGGATAAAACACATCGGTTCCGATGGAAGAATCCGCACGGCCACGCAAGCGTCGAAAGGCCTTACCGGGTTTGGCATGCAACAAATGGAAGCAGATCTCCCAAAGACAGACGTCGCCCAAGAAACAAAGAGCAAGGTGGCCGGCGGGGCGAACCATGCGGGCAAGGGAAGAGGCAACGGGCGCAAGCGACTCGACGCAGTTTAGAGCGCCGAAATTCGAGAGCACGCCGTCGAGGCGCAGGTCAAAATACTCAAGGCGTTCTATGGGACAACAATGTGCGTTGACGCCGCGGTTTCGCGCCACTTCGACCATTTCGGGGGAACTGTCGATGCCGTAGACTGACACGCCGCGCGACTTGAGATGCAGCGCGTCAATCCCCGTACCGCAACCGGCATCGAGCACAAAGTCGCCTTTCTTGAATAAAGGATCGATCCTGCTCCACACAGCGGACCTTTGCGCCCTTCCGATGGATGTGTCCGACCAGAGGGCGTCGTATTGGCGGGCGATTTTGTCGAATGGAGCTTCTTTGATTCCGGGCATGCGCACTACGCCTCCACTTCGTCGCGCGTCATCCGCAAACCCTCGCGTGCAGCCAGTATCCTTGCGGGGTCCGGAACTGGCAATAGCTCATTCTTCAGAAGATCGTCTGCGTATTGATAAAAGCGCCTGGAATGCCGGCCCTGAATGCGTATGTCGCGATCTGTGGATTGGGCCCAGTCGCCTAGAGTGACCAAACGGGAAGATACGCGCTCGTAATAGGGCGTTCCCTTGATCGGATAGGAAACGGTTGTAAAGCAAACATCGGGCTGGCACTCTTTGGCATGAGCCACAGTTTGCTCGATGTCGTCAATTTCCTCGCCGTCATATCCCCACATGAGGAACATGCCGGTTTGAATGCCGTGCGATTTCGAAAGGCGCACGGCAGATCGAACCTGCTGAATCGTAACGCCGCGCTGCATCGCATCCAAAATTCGTTGCGAGCCGCTCTCCGAGCCAATCCAGACACGAAAACAGCGAAGCTCAGCTAACGTTTGCACGACGGCTTCATTTATGCGGTCGGCGCGCGTTATGCATTCAAACGGTATCGACAGTTTCTTGCGCCGCATCTCCGTGGCAAACTCGAAGAGCCAGCCATGGTGAATGGTGAAGACGTCATCAGCCAACCAGAGCATGTCCGGGTTGTAACGTTCTAGAATCCATTCAATTTCGCTCACCACCGATTTTGGCGAACGGCGACGGTGTGTCGTGCCATAAACGGAGTGACTGCACCAGTTGCATCGATACGGGCAGCCGCGAGCGGTAATGAGGGAAACAGAGCCCTTCCCATGGAAGGCGCGCCACGTCTCGAGATACTTGTGCATGTCGATGCGTTCGCGATCGGGCCAAGGCTGAGCATCGAGATCCTTTATCAGGGGCGCAGACGGAGTACGAATGATCTGGCCGCTCTCGTCGCGAAAAATCAAACCGCCAATCTCGGCCCACTCATTGCGGTTAAAGGAAGATCGCAACAGATTTTCAAGGGCCAGTTCTCCTTCGCCTACAATGACGACATCAGCTCCGCAATCGAGATATTGTTCCGGATAGTTTGCAGGCTCAGGTCCCCCGACAATCACGTTCCAACCTGCTTGGCGCGCGCACTTGATGATTTCGAGAACGTTCAACCGGGTCATCAAATTGGCGTATATGCCGAGGGTCCCGGGCGGTCCCTGACGGAGAAGTGCAAACAGGTCGTTCTTAGACCCGAACGTAGAGTCGTAGATATCCACCTCGAAGCCCTGCTTACGAAGATGGGAAGACAGATAAAGGAGGCCCAGCGGCGCATAGGGCTTCATGATCTGTTGTTCCTTGGGATCTTCGAAAAGGAAGTAGGCGTGCGTCAGGAGCAGTTTCATGAGGCTACTTCCAATGGGCTGAGATTAGCGGGCTTGAGCGCTTCGACCGCGGCCCAGGCATTCGCTATCGCCAAGCCGCTTCCTGGACTTCGCACTTCCAGGTGAATGGCGTTGGCGAGCGCGCGATACAGTTCGGTTGAAAACGCGCCCCTGAACATCATGGAAAGATCGCCGCTTTCCGTCCAGTTCGTCTTGTGCCGCAGCTCAGAGGAGACGAGCTGATGGAGTTTTGTTCCGGGCAAGGGATAAGTGACCGATACGCCCACGTCGTCCGGTTTCACGGTACGTACCATGCGAATGGTGGCCTCGATATCGTCCCAGGTCTCGCCTGGATAGCCGAATTGAAGAAACAGGCCCGTCCGAATGCCGTTTCGCCTCAAGTTTTCACGCGCCTGGTGGATTTGCTGAACTTTGATGCCCTTCTCCATGGCATCGAGAATGCGCTGAGAACCGGATTCCGCTCCCAGCCATACGTCGCGGCAACCCGCACGCTTGAGATCGGCGACCGTTTCGCGCGTCATCAGATCGCAGCGGGATTGCATCTTGAACGGAATCCGCGATCCTAAGCGCGTAACCGCAGCGGCGAATTCTTGAGTCCAGCGGGCCGAGAGAGCGAAGATATCATCCGCGAACCAAATATGATCAGGTGAATACTTCATTTTCAAGTGCAACATCTCCTCTGCAACAGAGACGGCCGATCGAACGTGATACTGGTTGCCCCAAATCGGCTTTGCACACCAATTGCATCGGAACGGGCAGCCCCGACTCGAGACCAGATTCAAGGAGAAATAGCCATGCTGGATGCGCCAAGCGTCGCGATACGGATCGAGATCGATCAGGTCCCAGGCAGGCCGCGGAAGCTCATCGAGCTTCGTGCGCAGCATGCGGGGAGCTGTACGGCGTACTTTGCCCGTGCCGGAATCACGATACGCCAGTCCAGCCACTTGCTCCGGAGGGCTTCCGCCAGCCAGCTCGCTGAGAGTATCTTCCACTTCGCCGATTAGGACATAGTCGAAGCCGGCTTGAAGATATTCATCCACCCGATCAGTTGAATCGGATCCGTGCACTGCACTGGGACAGTTGTACTCGCGCGCGAGGTTCGCCGTCCAGAAAGCAAGCTCTCTGTTTCTGGATAAGCACATCTTAGTGAGGAAATTAAAATCGTCCTCACAGACGACTACGAGGCAGGGCGCTCCTTCCTTAATTGCCTTCCGCAGAGTCTCTTCCGGGGAATCGAAGGCGATATCACAAACGGTGACAGATAGACCAGCCTTACGCAATACCGCAGCCGCGAGCAGTGTTTCGAGAGGTGGATAAGGCTCCATCTTGCGACGCTGCTTTTCGTCTGAGAAGACATGGTTGCTGTGTGTGAGCAGGACGTTCATGTGTCTTCCAGGACGAATTACTGAACCTCTTTCATCTGGCGCCCTAACGGGTCTCCGGTCAGCAGCGAACGGCGAACCACCAGCCAATGCTGCGCCATCGAAGCCCACAGTTCTACTGGTAAGACGAATGCGTGATGCTTCAAACGCCAGTGCAAAGGTATTCCAAGAAGCCTCATTGCTTTGCGGCTGAAACTCGAGCGTAATCTGCTCGCGGCCTTCGACATTTGGTTTACCAGCATGAAGTAAGAGATGCTGCGGGAAAGCTCCTCGCTCGCTCGGGCGCTCAACCAGGGGAGCTCAGCCTGTCCCAAACCGACGGATGCCCATTCTTCGAGCGATTGCGGCTCCTTCAGACCGGCTTCCAGCAGTTCCGGCCAGATCGGGATGCCAGGGTAAGGCGTGAACAAATTCGGCGAAAACGTGACATTCTCAAACTTCTCCGCGATTTGACCCATCACGCGCAGCGTTTCCCGGCGATGGCGGTCTTCTTCCCCGGGATAACCAAAGATCAGGTTGTATGTGACCCGGATGCCCGCATCGCGGCACTTCCGGGCCGCTTCAAACATGTCGTCGATCGTCTGATGAGATTTATGCATTTTGCGTAGGATCTCGGGGGAGGCGGACTCAGTGCCGAATCCGATGTGACTGACTCCGCTCGAAGCGAGCAGAGCGACCTCGTCATCGCTAAGCCTGCACAGTAGATCTGTGGATGCCTGAAATGTCCAGCGGAAGCGGACACCGCTCTCTAGAAAGCCGCGAGCTAACGCTGTTGCGCGCCGCGTATCGACCCGGAAATTCGAATCGACCAGCGCGATCTCATCGAGCATGTAGGTCTTCACCAGGTGAAGAATCTCGCTGACGACTCCCGAGACAGTCTGCGGGTTGAAGCGACGGTTGTAGAACACCATGTCCGTGCAGTAGTTGCACGCATAGGGGCAACCGATGCTGGTGGCGTACGGGAGCTTTCGGCCGCCTGTCAAACGGGCATAGGATTCGAAATCCACCAGATCATAAGCGGGCGATGGGAGAGTGCTCAACGGGGACGAAGGCCGGTCGCCGTTTGTGACGATCTTGCCGTCTCGCTTGAACCAGCAGCCAGCTACCAGATCGAGACTTGCGCCCGCAGATTGACGTTTGAGAATTTCAGAGAGCGTCTTCTCTCCCTGATGGCGCACGACGATATCGACAAAGCTTTCGCGAAGCGTCTGTCCGCTGAGGAGTGTAGGGTGCCAGCCGCCGTAGATGATCGGGAGTTCGGGACGGACTTGGCGGACAACACGGCTAGCTTCGACTGCGTCTCGAATCATAGGACCCGTGAGGACGGAGATGCCGAAGGCAAACGCGTCTGTTACTTCTCTTGAGATAACGTCGATAAAATTCGGCGTGACGGCACCATCGACAATTACGGGAGTAAAACCCTCTTCGCGAATAGAAGACGCAAGGCTCAGAAGGCCAAGAGGCGGACCAAACACTTTGCCTTGATACGGAGGCGAGAGGAGCAAGACCTTCCGTTTAGAATGATCTAGCACGAAACCACCTCAGCAGAGAGTTGCTGTGCATCGACCTTGGGCTTTGGCGGTAGAAATAGTTTGTTGGCCTTGTTCTTGAGCCAGAGTTCGACGGGTGCCGCGTAGACGCTATGATCGAGACGCCAGCGCGCAGGCAAACTAATCGAGCGGTGCACCAGGCGAGTTATCGGATGCTTTTTCTGGACCCCTATGGGGATACGGTTGAACGCTATGCGCAAGTACTCGCGCATTCGTTGGACACGCTCGTGCTGCGTGCCTTTGAGCCACGGGAGAACTGTGTAGCGAGGAAAAAAGTCGGCCCAACCCTCGAAGGTCTTAGGCACGTCGATGCCTAGCTCGAAGGCTTTCTTCATAATGGGCGAGCCCGGATAAGGAGTGAAAATGTTAGTCCAGAACTCGGCCTGCGGATAGCGCCGGCATATGTTCATGATCAGGCTGATGGATTCGCGGCGCTCAACCTCGGTCTCGCCGGGAAAGCCGAAGATCATGTTGAACGATGGACGGATGCCGGCCTGGGTGAGCAAGTCGGCCGCCTGGTAAATCGTTTCCAGCTTTTGAAAATCCTTGTTCATGAGGTGAAGGATCTTCTTCGAGCCGGAGTCGGCGCCTTGGGAAACCTGGGATAAACCAGCGCGACGAAGAAGCTTCAGCTCCTCGACCGTGAGACGGGTAACCAAGTTGGTCGAAGCTTGTATGCTCCAGTCGAATTTGACACCGCTACGCACCAGACCTTCGGCGATTTTGACTGCTCGTTCGCGGTCTACGAGGAAATTGTCGTCCACTACCCACAACAATTGAAGGCCATAACGCGATACGAGATCGCTGACCTCTTCGACAACCTGGTCCGCATCCAAAGCGTTCCACTTTCGCCCGTAGAGACCTTCATTTGTGCAGTAGGCGCAGTTGAACGGGCACGCGAGACTCGAGGTGTACATCGCCCAACGGCGGCCGCAAACGCGTTCGTAAGCATCGAAATCGGCCAGATGATACGCCTTCGGCGGCAGTTCCCTTATGGGCTTAAGGGGACGGGGAGTGTTGAAGAGAAGTCTTCCATCTTCCTTGTAAGCGACGCCGGCTATACCTTTCAGTGATTCTCCAGCTTCGATACGCTGAACCACGTCGACGAGAGCTTCTTCGCCTTGTCCGACGACAATGGCATCCACGTCGGGACACGCTAGCGTTTGATCGGGCAGTAGCGAAGGATGCCAGCCGCCGAGGATGACAGGTTTGTTTGGATAGGCCCGCTTAGCTGCCTTTGCGATCTGCGCAGTCTCGCGAATCATCGGGCCCGTGACCAGTGAGACGGCAAGACACAGGGAGTCTTCGAGTTCCTTGATTACCTGCTGTTGGAAATTCGGCGTAATCGTGGAATCGATGATTCGAACTTCGTAGCCGGCTCGCTCGAGCGGAGTGGCCAAAGCCAGAATCGCTAGCGGCGCCGTGGCCTCCTGGCTCGAGAAAGCAGGAAAGAAAAACAGGACCTTCTTCTTCATGTTTGCGATGTCATTTCGCTCAGGGCGGCGACTTACCTTCGCTTCGAGCGGGGAGGGCTTCGCCGGACACATGTCCAGTATGCGAACGGATAGGAATTGATAGTGTCTGAGGAGTGTAAATAAAACGTAAAGGCGGGATCCGGCGTCGAGCCTTGCGGCCGTTCTATCGTCTGGCTCTCAGACTGTGAAGATTTCGCGCGCTTCCTTCAACGAAGAAATATAATCGCGGCCTGGAGCGGGCGAATACTCATGCGCGCAGAAACCCGCAAATCCAGTGTCGGCTATGGCTTTCGCCACAAAGTTGTAGTTCAGCTCGTTCGACCGGTTGTCAATCTCGTGCCGGCCCGGAACGCCGCCCGTGTGAAAATGCCCGATCCACTGGATGTTCGTTGTGATACGCCGCACTACATCTTCGTCCATAATCTGCATGTGATAGATGTCGAAGAGCAGTTTCACGCGCGGCGAGTTCACGCGCTTGCACAGCTCAACGCCCCAATCGACGTGGTCGCACATGTAGTCAGGATGGTTCACCCGGCTATTCAACAGCTCGGTGCAGATAATGACATTCTTGTCCTCGGCCTGGGCCTTCACTTTGTTCAGAAATAGCTCGCAGTTTGCCAGACCCTCCTCATCGCTCATGCCGGCCCGGTTGCCAGAGAACGTAATTACGCTGGGGAAACCCGCCGCCGCGCACTTGTCAATCAACTCCCGCATGCTCGTTTCGATGGCCGCGTGATTCTCCTTGCGATTTAGCGCTTGCTTAATCGTGCCGCCACCGCCAGAACTCATGGTCGACAGCAGTCCGTATTTCTGGAGGACCGGCCACTTCTCGGGCGTCTGCAAATCGATGCCCTGGAACCCGAGCTCGGCTGCCAGCCGGCATTGCTCCTCAAACGGAACTCCCTTGCCGAAAACACTGGGGCAGACGGACTGCTTGAGACGCCCGAAGTTCGGCTGCTTGCTGAACGCGGGAGGGTTATTGGTGGGAGCGCTTTCCGCAAGAGACCGATTCAAAACGCCGCCGGCCAAACCAAGCCCCGCGGCTGCCGGAAGAAACTCTCTGCGTGTCATGGGGTGAATTCTATCCCAGCAGCCGCCTGGGTTTCGCCCAGAGGTTCGTCAGGTCAGTTTCTCGAGAAGGACCTTGCATAGCTTGTCAGCGTGCCGCGATTGTTGTCGAACCAGCCCTGGTCGATACGCTCAAGAATCTCAAACCCATGCCTGGTCTTGTGATAGGGTCCCTTGATCGTGCCTCTGGTAGCGTTGTGGAGACGGTCTATCACGTCCTGTTTTGGGACCGCCTCGATATCGGGATTGCCGCTGAGGGCGTCTTCCCTGAACATGTTTCCGCAATCAACGCGAGCGCCGGCACGTCCGCCAAAAATCAAGCCTCCATGCACTCGACCATGAGGTGTACCTGCCCGACCGGCATGGCTCGCGTCCAGCAATCACGGTCCCGCAGGTGTTGGCAGGCGGTCTTGCCGGCGGGTACGGCGTCCTCGGAGCAGCAACGGAAAAGTCTCTCGATCCTTCAAAGATCTGCAGAAATCACTGTATGTTTCGTTGCGACTGCCGGACGCGATAATGCGCGGTCTTCCGGTCTCCCAACACCTTCTCAAAGAAGAGACGGAACGCCTTTCTACACGCCGCATTGGCCCTTGCTCGGGAACCGCCGCCTTCAACATAGACGCGCAGGCTCACCAGCGCGTGCCCCTTCTGGTCTCTCCGTGAATTCTTCAATGAGCCAGTCGGAATGAGTGGTGATGATCAGCTGCATGCGTGTAGATGCGTCAATCAGGAGTTGGCCCAGTTCGTGGGTCATGTCAGGGTGCAGACCGAGTTCTGGTTCCTCGATGCAGACTAGGCACTTTAAATGAGTTTCTAAAGTCCCGCTCTTCCCAAACTTCAGAGCCTGGCGTTATTATCCAAGCAGCGCCAAATACCCAGGCTCATGTGGACAGAAGATCGTTCGTCGATGGAGTTCCCACTGCATGCGCTCGATCAGCAATGCGCTTACAAGTCCGCCGCTGCGCTCGATGATGCGGTCATCGCTCGGTCCGGTACCGCTATCGGGACCGCTGGCACAATGGACGCAGTGAATGGTAAACGCCACCTTGTGATCGCTAGGCCGTGCGGGGAACCCAGAAACGCGCCTTCCCTCTACCGTTCCCGTTGCTGTCGACGGCGCAGGAGGGTAGCTTCTGAACTGATTCAGGCGGGCCGCCTCGAATTCGCTGCCCTGAGCGCGCGTCTTTGGCGCGCACATTCAAAGTGTGTGCCGACCATGAAACCGGGCATCCCTCTAACTGCAAAACCGGCGAAATCGCAGTCGTTTTATTCCGGCGCTAACACCACTTTGCAAAATCTCAACAACTGACCCAGATGCAGCGCTGTCAAGAAAGCGAGGAGCATCGGAGTTCGCCTACTACGACAATTATCTGATCGACAATCAAAGCTGCATCATCGCGGGCGTTATGGCCACGCCAGCGCGGCCCAGTCAGGAAATCGTTGCTGCACGTCAGCTGTTGGACAGAGCAAAAGAGCGGTTCGGGTTGAAACCAGCAAGTTTGGCTGCTGACAAAAGCTGCGGTACAGGCGAATTTCTGTCTTGGCTTTGCGAGCGTAGAATCGCATCGCACATTCTCGTCTTGGACCGCAAACAACAGACGAACGGCTTCTACACAGATTCGCGAGGTTAACGCAGGCGATGAAAAGCACAAGGCCGGAAATGGTGGCAAGTATATAAATCGAAGCTTGGATTGATCCTCGCAGCAGCCCCACTCCACGGTTTCCCGCTTCAAGAACGATTTTGGGCCGATTTGAAACTGGGATTGTAGCTCCCGTGTAGCTGCACCCGAGTGGCGTTGCCCAAAGCCCGCGTCTGCTTGTATCTCAAGGCCACCATCGGATCGACAGTTCGAAGAATTCGTCGGACATGGCGATAGCAGATATTCTACCCATAATCCTAGCACGCTTCAGGGTAGACGTGCTACTGAGAGTTTGATTTGGAGACCGGCCGAGAGCCCGGAGGGGTTAGGGCATAGTGGTACTCCGCCGGCGTAGCCGAGCTGACATAACGCTAAACGCCTCGGCCTCTTGTCACTCTCTTCTTGCCCTTTTTCATCGCGGCGCCGCTTGTCTCCAATACTGCAAACTGCAGCTTATGTTCGATCGCGTCAGCGCGGTCCAGTCGAACTCGAATCTGGTCGCCGATGGAATATGGTTTTCGGCTCTTCACGCCTATAATCTGCCGCGTCGTTTCGTGATAGTGAAACGGTTCTCCCGGGAGCGTGTCAATCGGCACAAGTCCTTCGACAAAGAAGTCTGTTAGCTCAACGAAAAAACCGAATTTCTGCGTACTGATAATAATGGCGTCGAAATCCTCGCCGACCCGATCCTCCATAAATCGCACTTTCTTCCACTCAATCAGCTCGCGCTCGGCTTCGGCGGCGCGGCGCTCCGTGAAGGAACAATCGTCGCCGAGTTGGTGCAGATCCTGATCTTCGAGCAAAGCTTCGCCCGAGGTCATGAAATGGGTCAGAACGCGGTGGACAATCAAGTCGGGATAGCGACGGATTGGGGACGTGAAATGTGTGTAACTTTTTGCGGCCAGAGCGAAGTGTCCCCGATTCTCATTGCTATAACGAGCCTGCTTGAGTGAGCGCAGCATCAAGTAGCTCAAAATGCGTTCCTCCGGCTTGCCGGCTACCTTCGCGATCAGGTGTTGATATTGGCGTGGCGAAATTTCGAAATCGGCGGTTGGCACAGCGATGTCTTTCCGCGACCTCCGTCCGTCGCGCTTGTGCTCCACGATGGGGTGGCGTTTGACGGGAATGGCTCCCACGCCGAGCGAATAACCGAAATGCGCCGCTATTTCTTCGAACTCGCCAACGCGCTTCGGGTCGGGTTGTTCGTGGATGCGGTATAAGCTTGGGATGCCAGCGTTTTCTAAATGGCTGGCAACCGCCTCGTTGGCCGAAAGCATGAATTCCTCGATAATCCTGTGCGCCATATTGCGATCCGCCCGCGTCACGCCCGTCATCTGTCCTTCCATATCGAGCACGATATTTGTTTCGGGCATGTCGAAATCGATGGATCCGCGCTTGGTCCGCTTCCGATTCAATATCAGCGCCAGTTCACGCATCAGTTCGAACCGTTCTATAAGCCCGCCGTATCGCTCCCGCAGCGACGGATCGCCTTCGAGTATGCGAAACACGTCTGTATAGGTCATCCGCTCTGCGCTACGAATCACGCCCCGACAGAATTCTTGGGCGACGATGGCTCCTTGATGGTCGATCTCGAGCAGCGCCGAAACAACGAGCCGGTCTTCATGCGGCCTTAGGGAACAGACATCGGTCGAAAGCTCAATGGGGAGCATGGGCACAGCTCGGTCCGGAAAATAGACGCTCGTTCCCCGGAAGAGCGCTTCCCGGTCAATGGGTGAGCCGGGGCGAACGTAATGGCTCACGTCGGCGATGTGGACTTGCAAGGCATAGTTTCCATTTGGCAGTCGATCTGCCCAAACCGCGTCGTCGAAGTCGCGCGCCGTCTCGCCGTCGATCGTTACGATATCGAGCGGCCGGAAATCGCGCCTGCCCCTAAGGTCGCCTTCCGATATGCTGTGGGCAATCCGTCGCGCCTGTTCGAGAACGTCCGGTGGAAACTCGTGCGGAAGATGATGCTTGCGAACGACGATTTCGACATCGATGCCGAAGTCGTCGGGATAGCCCAAGACTTCGATCACGCGGCCGGCGGCCGAGTCGCTGTCTTCGGGGAATTCCAGGATCTCGACATTCACAACCATGCCGTCCAGATCCTCGGCTGACCGTAGCTCGGGCGCCGACGCTCCGACCCGGTCCGCTGTGGGTCGCCGTGGAGGAATTTCGAGACCCTCTGGAATCTCAATCCATTGCGAGATCCGGTCGTCGGACGGGATTACGAAATTGCCTCTCTTTTTCACCCTAAACTCGCCAACCACGGTGGCATGCGCTCGTTTCAGGATGCGCATGACCTCGCCTTCCGCCCTTCCATCCCGTCCCTGGCGCGAGACATGAACCAGCACACGATCGCCATGCATGGCCTTTCGCGCTTCGTCCGGTGGAAGGAAAATATCTCCTTCAAGCGCCGGCGGCCGCTTTTCAGGAATGACGAATCCGTAGCCGTCGCGGTGAACTGAAACCTTGCCTGTCAGGTACTCCGGGTTTTCAGCCGTCGCGATGAAGTGATCGGACCGCAGCTCAACCAGTTCGCCGCGGTCGGATAGCCGGCCGAGCGTGGCATTCAGCTTGTCGCGATCGTCGCCGGTGGCCCGAAACTCTTTGACAAGCTGCTTGTAGGTCGCGCGGCCATGGGGTAGCGCACGAATATGCGCGAGGAGAGCCGCGTCGCTGATGGCGCGAGCCACAAGCTGATTATAGACAGCCCTACAAGCCGCGGTTTTCCACGCCCCGGCGCCTGACACACAATCGCGAACCCAAAGACCTTGTGCTCTCCAACCTCTCGGCTTCGAACGACGGAAGGCAGGTGGTTGTCCTTCGGAAAATTTATCGGCCCAACGTTTATATCACAGACTTACTACCAGGGAGCCCGATTCCGCAGCTCCTCAATATTCGGCGTCTGACTTTCTCGGAGGCTGACGATTATCCGCATTCCTGGACGGCCGATCGCCGGATGATCATCTTCGAATCGAACCGGAACGGCAATTTTCAACTCTTCCGCCAGAGTGTCGACCAGACGGACGCCGAGCCGTTGGTGTTAACGACCGGAGATAGCATGCTGGAGCAGTTATCGCCAGATGGAAAGTGGGTTCTATACCGTTGGGACCAAGGGCGTGGCAATCGGAGGTTGATGCGTGTTGACCTCGGAGGAGGAGGAGCGCCGGAACCAGTTCCAATACGTGGGGAGCTGGACGAGTTCCGTTGCGCGCTCCAGGCCGGCTCCAGATGCGTACTGAGATCGGTCGAAAACGAGCAGTTTGTGTTCCATGAATTGGATTCCATTCGAGGCGAAGGTCGTGAGCTCGCAAGGACAGCCTGGAGCCCTACCGTTCTTGACGATTGGGATGTGTCGCCAGACGGATCGGAGGTTGCGATTCCAAACCACGATCCGCACGGGGCAAAGATACGGCTGGTTCCACTAACTGGTCGTACACCGGAGATGGAAGAGGAGACGATCACCCTTCGCGGAGCAAAATTCCTGAACGAAGTTGTCTGGACTGCCGACGGGCGAGGATGGTACGCCGCGCTCCGGACCACTTCCGGTGGACTTCTGTTGTACGTCGGAGTTACTGGAATCGGCTAGCCAGACGAGCCCCATCTATGTGGTACCTTCACCTGACGGACGTCATATCGTATCTCCGGAACAGACAGCTTCGAGCAACGCCTGGCTGCTTCGCGGCGTTTGAGGCGGCTGTCGTTCAAGTAATTACTTGCGGAAAGGATGGCTAGCGCCGCATCACGGCACAGAACGACGAGTTAGCCGACTCCTGCTTATCCGGTTGACTCAGCAAGCCCCAATATGTTGGGCTTGAGATCCTTTGCTCCGCGAATCTGGTCGTACTCGGTTGATTTTCGACCAGTTCCGAGGCCGAGGAGGGTCTGAAAGGCAGCTGCAGGTGTTTTGCGGCGGTTGTGCCGGAAGACAAATTCGTCGAGGTAGACCTGGAGTTGAGGCTTGCTCACGCCGTGGTAGGTGCCGACCAGCCATTGCTGGAGGTTTCCAATGGCGCGATCAGCGAGCGGGACAGCCGACTTCGCGCCTTTACGGAGTTCAGATCGGAGCGGTTGAGCACGGGCGATGTGTTTAAACCCAGCTTCTGTGAGACCCTCAAAGCTCTTGAGGCCATCCGTATAGATGGTCGAGCCGGGAGAGACGTTTTGGTGGAGGAAGGGGACGATGGTCTTGGCCTTGAAATCTGGGATCACTTTCATTCGGACGCATCCCGAGCCTCGGCCACGCTTTTCCACTGCAACCAGAACCAGGGCCGCTCGTCGCCCCTTAAGCTGTCGGCTTCCGCGGAGACCGGCCTGCTCGCCGCCAACCCACGTTTCGTCAACTTCTACCTTGCCGTGCAGCGGTTCCCGAGCTACATTCACCATGGCCCGGCGGAGTTTGTGAAGCATCATCCAGGCGGTCTCGTAACAGGACAGACCCAGTTGTCGCTGTAGGAGCAAAGCAGACAAACCGCGCTTATCGGTGGCCATCAGATAGGCGGCCCAGAACCAATGGGTCAGCGGGATCTTGGTCCTATGAAGAACCGTCCCGGCCGTCAGCGAGACTTGGTGACGGCAACCGGCACACTGTCGCCGTCGTTGGTTCACCAATTCGTACGCTCGCCGATGTCCGCATCGGGGACAAACGAAGCCATCCTGCCAGCGACAGGCCGCGAGGTACTGTTGGCAGGCTTCCTCGGTTGCGAAGTCATTTTGAAACTGCCGCAGCGTCTTGGGAAACGGCGGTCTGGGCACCCCTCCACGCTATCTATTGGGGCTTGCTGAGTCAACCAGATAAGCAGAAGCCGACTAGTGGGGCAGCGCGCTATTCGTGCCGGGTTCGTCATCGATCCAGACGCCGGTTGCCGAAACCTGCGGAAAGGCGAAAACCGTCTTCGCCTTTGGTAGCCCGGAGGGACTTCGAAGCACCGTAACCCACGGGCTCGTGTCGGCCGTCGCGCGGCAGATCGATCCGGATTCTCTCCTGATTTACATCCAGACGGATGCACCTGCAAATCCAGAGAACTCCGGCGGACCACTCGTGAACGTGGAGGGTGAGGTCGTCGGCATGAATACGTTTATCCTGTCTCAATCGGGCGGAAATGAAGGACTTGGTTTCGCCATCCCCTGCGCGGCGGTGAGAACGGTCTATCGCCAGTTAAAAACAATTCGGACATTTGCGCCCGGAAGTGATCGGGGTGGAGATTCAAACCGTGATGGCAGCAGCACTCGACCGGTCCAAAGACTACGGCGTCATCATTTCGGATGTTTTGCCGGGCGGTCCGGCCGAAGCCGCGGGCCTCAAGGTCGGCGACGTTCTCGTATCTCTTGACGGCCTCCCAGCCGATAATTTGCCGACCGTCAGCTACTATTTTCTTCTGCACAATTTTGGGGACAAGGCAACTATTGTTGTGCTCCGCGGAGGGGTTAGGGAGACATTCACCGGATCAGAGTGGGTGCAGACTAACCGGTTAAGCGCGTTATCCAGGTGCGATCCGGGAGCTTTGCCGGACTCAGTAAACGCTAGGAACTAGTAGTTCCGTTGCGCTCACGCGCGATCGGGCGCTGGCCCAGGCGACACAGGCCGATCGAGAAATCATTTTGACTTGCCTAAGCCTGCGGAGAATCGCGAACTCGTCAGAGTGCTCTAAGGCGTTCGCCTGTTTTGGACTCAAGTCAGGCGCGCCGATTCAACCCCTTTTTCGCTTTTGAGGCCTGGCGGACGAATTGCTCCACAATCTGGAACTTTTGCGCCTTCTCCGGCGTAGGAAGCACATATGGATACGGTATTGCGCGATCTTCGGTTTTCGTTGCGGTCGCTTTGGAAGGATCGTGCGACGCTTTGGCTGGCTTTGTTGGCGCTGGCGCTAGGAGTTGGGTCCACTACCGCCATGTTCAGCGTTATAGATAATGTCCTGCTGGAACCCTGGCCTTATAAAGACGGTAACAGCCTGTCCGTCATCCAGATTCGCGATTCCAGTTCGAACGAGCCTTACGGGCGAACATTCTTCTCGCAACCCGAGTTCGCCGACATGCAGAAAGGCATTCATATCTTCCGGGATACGATGGCTTCGCACGGCAGTCGAGTGCTCTGGACGCACGGCGCTATTCCAGAATCGTTGCAGTCGGGGATTGTTAGTGGAAATGCGTTTCAGGTGTTAGGTGTTGCGCCGGTGATGGGTCGTCCGCTATTGCCGTCCGACGCAAGACCGGGTGCTCCGGCTGTTTTCGTAATGAGTTATAAAATGTGGCAGTCGAAGTTTTCAGGCAGCCGCAATCTGCTGGGGCAAGTATTTACCCTCGATGGCAAACGGACGTCGCTAGTTGGGATTATGCCGGTGCGCTTCGCTTACTGGGGCGCCGATATTTGGCAGGCAACGGATGTGAACCCGGCTGAAACAGACGAGAATGCGCCGTGGTTCTTGATGACTGGACACCTGAAGCGCGGGCTAACACTGAAGAGCGCGCAACCGGATGTGGCGATCGTGTCGAACCGGCTTTCGAAGGTTTATCCAAAGAACTATCCTAAGAAGTTTGATGTCAGCGTGATCTCGCTGACGGACATGGTGGTGGGCCGATTCCGTCGAACCTTGTATTTGCTGCTTGGGGCTGTCGGGTTGTTACTGCTGCTGGCTTGCGCCAACGTGGCGAATCTTCTCCTGGCGAAAGCCACGGTTCGTGAAAGGGAGCTGGCGGTGCGCAGCAGTCTGGGCGCAGGGAAGTGGCAGATCGTCCGCTTGCTGCTGACGGAGAGCATACTGTTGGCAATGGTCGGCGCAGCGCTGGGTTGTCTTCTGGCCTGGGCGGAGTTGCGCGCACTGGTTGCCGTCTTGCCCCAATACACATTTCCGGATGAGGCCAGCATCACCCTGAACGGTCGTGTGCTGCTGTTTACTACGGCCATTGCAGTTTTGACAGCACTATTGTTCGGCTTGGCTCCCGCAGTTGGAACTTTCGGGCGGAATCTAAGCGAATGCTTGAAAGCGGGAGGGCGTGGAAACAGTGGTTTCCGCCGCGGACGGCTGCGGAATCTGCTCATCGTCAGCGAGGTGGCGCTCTCCTTAATCCTGCTCACAGCAGCCGGATTGATGATGCGCAGTTTCTTCCTGATGCGGCAAGCCGATCTCGGATTTCAGCCCCAGAGGATGGTGACAACGCAGATCAATCTGGGTAAGAACTACAAGACAAGTGAGAAGCAGGCGCTCTTCGCGCGGGAGTTGACGAGCCGTTTGCGGACGCTGCCAGGCGTGGTGAGCGTGACGGCAGCCGTAGACTTCCCGCCTTTCGGAGGTGTCGACACGGATTTCGAGATTCCCGGCAAGACTCACACCGAGAGTTGGAAGGGACAAATGGGCTTCTGCGACCCGGATTTTTTCCCGACAATCGGGATGCGGCTCTTGCGCGGTCACCTGTTTACCGCGGCGGACGTTGCCAGTAAACGGAAGGTGGCGGTTATCAACCAGCAACTGGCTAGGAGGTTTTTCGCTGGCGAAGATCCGGTGGGCAAAACGATCACGCTCGCTGGGCTGGAGCGGGCGCCCGAACCCGATAAAAATCCTAATTTTGAAATCATCGGTGTGGTTTCCGACATTAAGAACCATGGTCTGCGGGATGCGGTGCTGCCCCAGGCCTATGCTCCCACGACGCTGGCATCGTATGGTGTTTACATCGTGTTTATCCGGACGATTGGCAATCCCGGCAGCCTGACTAAGGCGTTGGACGGAACCGTGCTTGCCATGGATCGAAATCTCTTGCCCCAGCAGACGAACACGGTAGAGGAATCACTGAATCAGTATGAGCTTGCCCAGCCGCGCTTTGGGCTACAGATGTTCTCGGTGTTTGCTTTGATTGGCTTGCTGCTGGTCAGTGTCGGAGTGTACAGCGTAGTGTCTTACACTGTTTCGCAACAGGTGCGGGAGATTGCTATTCGTATGGCGCTCGGCGGGACGCGCAAACATATTCGCAATTGGGTGCTGGCTGGTGGCATGCGTTTTGTCGCGGTTGGAATTATGTGCGGTGCTGCGGTGGCGTTCGCATTGCTGCGATTGTTGAAGTCGGAGATTTGGGGCATTACGTCTTACGATCCGGTTACGCTTGGAGCGGTGGTAGGGCTGCTGGCGGCCATCGGATTTTTGGCGTGTTGCCTGCCGGCCTTGCGGGCCACGCGAGTGGATCCAGCTACGGCGCTTCGGCAGGAGTGAATGCTGCAGGCTCACTGCGAATCACGACGGGACCAGTCTCAGTAAGTTCCGCTAAGGGCGGACGCAACAATAGATTCACATTGGTGGTATGCTCATTTGGTCACACCAATGGAAGAAAAATCTGAAATCTTGCAAGGCACCCTGGATCTGATGGTGTTGAAAACCCTCGATGCCTTGGGACCGCTTCACGGTTACGGAATTGCGCGCCGCATCGAGCAAATCAGCGAGGACGTTCTGCGAATGAACGAAGGCACGGTCTACGCGTCGTTATTGAGGCTGCAACAAAAGGGCTGGATATCGGCATCGTGGGGCGTCTCGGAGAACAACCGCAAGGCAAAGTTCTACGCCATCACACGTTCCGGGCGCAAACAGCTCACCAAAGAAGCTGCCAATTGGCAGCGAATTGCCGGTGTGCTCGGCCGTTTACTGAGTTTAGAACCGGGAGAGTGAGCAATGTGGCGCGTTTTCTTCTCTCGCCTGCGCACCTATCTGAGTGGTCATGACGCGGATGGTGAGCTGAACCAGGAGATTGACGAGCATTTGCGTTCGCTCACGGAGCGATACATCCGCCAGGGCGTTGCGCCCGCCGAGGCGGACCGTGCCGCACGCCTCCAGTTCGGCAACGTGACCCAACTCCGCGAGAATCGACGTGATGCACGAAGCCTGCTGTTTATCGAAACCAGCGTGCGTGACTTGGTCTTCGGAGCAAGGTTGCTCCGCAAGAAGCTCGTGTTCTCAACCATCGCGATCGGCGTCCTCGCGCTCGGCATTAGTGCAAATACAGTCGTTTATAGCGTCGCGAAAGCTGTCATATTCGCTCCGCTGCCTTTTCCGAATCCGGATCGCGTCGTGATGATTTTCGAGGCCGACGACGCTGGCGAGCACTTTCAGCCAGGTCAGCTCAACCTAAGCAGCGTGCGGCCTGGGACTTTCCAAGACTGGCGCGAGCAGTCGCACAGCTTCACATCGATGGCGGCGATTCAGAACACGCGTGCAACCATACTTGATGCTGATCGCAGTTCGGTCGTGGATGGCTATCGTGTGGGCGACGAGTTTTTCGAAACGCTTGGTGTTCCGGCGCGTCTCGGCCGCCACTTCATCGCGAGCGACTTCGTCAGCGACGACGAAAAGATCATGGTGCTATCAGACCGTCTTTGGCGGAGGCACTCATGATCGGCCACGCACTGCCCATTTTCATCGCGTTTGCTACCGCCTCAGCGCGGTTCCGCCCGACGTGTGCCCGAAATCCTTTTCAATCGATAGCACCAGCATTTTTCACCGCCCCCGGCGCCTCATCCTCCCTCTAAGCACATCTCAAACGATCCCCTTCTCTGTCGCCCACACCCGTCAAAAATCCCCGAATCGCCATTCAAAACTCATCAGCATCTCGGAAACGGCTTCGTTCAAGTAGCGTTGTCCGAACTCCCTCGGCGTTCAGCTTCCTGGCATGCCCCAAACGTCCGCGCGCCTCTGGAGTTCCAATCAACCCCTAGGACTTGCCGAGGACTGAGCTGAGATTCGTAATTGTGCCGTCGAGGAACTTCGCGGTGATCTGCTTGCAGAGGCGCGCCTTTTGTCTGATTTGCCGCACCGAGTACCGGTAACAAAGTCATCAAAGCGAGTTTCGCTGGCACGACAGAGTAGAATACGCGCTCTTCACGGCTTGGGCCGTAGGCGGCGGTAGCCTGTGACTGACGTCAACTATTTTTTCGCTTCAACGACAACTATTTTTCCCTTTTGTCATGGCCGGTGACGGATGCTCCGGGATCTACAGGGTTATGCTGGTGATGCCTCAGCGGAGGATAGGGCTCTCCAGGGATGGAACCCGAGCGCCGGCTGAAGTGCGGGCATGATCGTGGGCGGCCATTGGGCCGCCCAGTCTGCGGGGCATGCTTGCTACAAAGCGATAAATCCCGGGGTTTGGGGCAGAGCCCCATTCAATGTGTTCCCTTGCTTCGAAAGGCCGCCCAAGGCCTCGCTGCGTTCTTGTCAGCAAGGGAAGCGCGCTCAGCGGGTCCATGCCATCGGTTCGCGACTCTCACCCGGCCGGGTTTTTCGATTCCAGTTCACCACTTACGAATCGGGAGTGGCTAAATCCGAAGCGCTGCCGCATGGGGAAAACAGCCTGCACTCCGGATCGCTGGGCATCCCGGAAAGACTCGAAACGTTACTGCTTCAGTTTCTCCCACCAACTCAATGGCCTGACAAAGATGACCAACTCTCCCGGTGTAGCGGAAGCGGTGGGCTTACCACAGGTGTTCTGAGTAACGATTCCTTCGCGTAGAAACTGCTCCGTTGGGAAACGCTTCACCTCAAGCCACGAGAAGTTCGTTCCGTGTGACGCGCATAGAACATAACCGACATTGACGCTGACGAAATCCATGTATTTCACAACAGGACTTACCACACCAAAGTTCCCGCAATCCTTCCAGCGATGATCCGTGTTCACTTCTGCATCATTCTTTGTCAGCCGTAGACGAGCAATCCCGTTCTTATCAGTCGGAATGGCCAGTGGGTCTTTTCGTTCATTCCCTACCCATACATTCACACACGTCTTTGCGATCGGATTCCCGTCCCGCCCGTTAATCAGCTTGATCTCAAGGGTCTGGGCGGACAGAGGGATACCAAAGTAAACGTTGATGACGAGTAAAAACATCACTAGTGAAGCGAGGTTCATGCGTTTATTCGAAAGAGGAGTCCTGCTTGGCCTTTTTGGCGTGCTCAACGCGAAAGCTGGGAATATTCAACTCAAGGATCACGCAGTGGTGGACCAGCCGATCAATGGCCGCTGCCGTCGTCATGGGGTCTTTGAAAATGCCCTCCCATTTCGAGAACGAGAGATTACTCGAGATCAGTACACTCCCGCGTTCGTAACGCTCCGCTAGCAGCGTGAAGAGGACCTCCATCTCTTCGCGGCTCTGTTGAACGTAGCCGAGATCATCGATGATGAGCGCGTCGAATGCGGCGAGGCGCCTGATGAAGCGGCTCAGCTTGAGATCCCGTTTGGCAACCAGCAGATCCTGCACAAGCAGAGCAGAACTGGTGAAGTACACTCTATGCCCGCGTGCGATCAGCTCCTGCCCGAGAGCGCAGAGAAGATGCGTTTTACCGCTACCTGGATTGCCGAACGCGAGCACGTTCTCACGCCGTAGTAGGAAGTCGCCTTCCAAAAGCGTTTTCAGTGCCATCGCAACCTTTGGTGGCAGACGCTTCAAATTGAAGTTGGCGAGGCTCTTGTCAACGGGTATCTTCGATTGCCGCAACAACCGTTCGATGCGTTTTTGCTGTCGGTCTTCGCATTCACGTGTGACCAAGTGAAGCAGGTATCGTTCATAGCTCAGCGTTTCGCGCTGCGCTAAACGTGCTGCTTCCTCATAAGAGCGCCGCATTGTCGGTAGGTGCAGCGTGGCCAGCCCATCTGTCAGAGCGGACTTCACATCAGCGACGGCCGTCGTCATGCAGCGGCTCCGCCGCTTAACAGCTCATCAAAAACGGTCAGAGGCACCGGTTCAACCGCCACATGAGGAACCGCGGGGCGTAAGCTCGGGGCTTCGACTAACTGACGTACCGCTTCGGCAGACAGCCGATCGCGATCACCTCCCAGTAAGGAGCGCAACGCATCCTCCACTTCGGCTTCGCCACATCCGGCGGCGAGTGCAAGGATCTGAACGTATTCGGCTGCTCCACGGCGGGGTCCCCAACGCTCTCGCAGTGAGTCGTACCCTATGCGGAAGCAGCTGCTCGGGAACAGGTCCTCTTTATACCGGTAGTTCTCAAACGCGCCCGGCTTGCGAACAAGCCAATCGATGATATGCCGATAGTCCACGCGATGCTTCCCGCGCCCGCGCAGGCGCGGGAGTTCTTCAATCTTCCGATCTCCGTACCAGATTTCAACCGTGTCCGGCCTTATGCAGGCTTCAACGATCTCTCCGATAAGTCGGCTGTGAACTGAGTATGTGTTTCGGTGTACAAAAACAAGACTTCCAGGACTAACCCGGACGCGCTCGCGTCGCGTTGTATCCAGCCGACGTTCCGGAAGTGGCCTCAACACAACCAGTTCTTCCGCAAACCGCTGCCGTCGCCCGGCATTCAGGCGGGCAAACAGGTTTCGCACGAACCGTTCGTAATCGGGAATATCAAGGAAGTCGCGGCTGCCTCGAAGCATCAGTGCCTGATCGATTGCCTGCTTCAGGCGATAGTGACGTTGTTCGACGTCACCGTTTTCATTCGCTCGGCCAGCTTGAATCTTTTGGCCCTGCAGTCCATAGTGCCGCAAAAGTGAGCTGTACGCCTCTCTGAATTCGCCCAGATCAGTTAGGTTGTTCACGGCCGCGCTCATTCGGTCGGACCGATGCTCGAGCGGAACTCCCCCCAACTCCCATAAGGCATTCTGCAGCCCCTCGCTCAAGCTTTCGAAACTTTCGGAGTAGCAGATCATGCCAGTCTCCCAGTTCGAGTAGGTCAACACAAAGTGATAAAGCAGGTGAGGAAAGGCTTGGTCCGCAATCGTGATACCCAGTTCGCGACAGTGTGTAAAGTCAGATTCTGCGAGTTCGCCAGGTCGATGCTCCTGGGCGAAGAACACTTCGCGGGCCGGCCCTTCGGTCGCTCGCCAATGTTTGATGTGTCGTTGCAATGTCCTGAGCTGGCCATCGGGAAAGCACCCCGGGAAGATTCGCTGCAGATGTTCGAACAGCGTTTTGGCTTGTAGCCCCGGTTCGGACTCCAACCGCTCTCGCAATTCCGGCCACACCTCCTGGAACGGGTCCTGCCGCGTACGCCACAGATGCTTCTGCTTCATCTCGCTCGGCAACCGGAGATCAACCAGGTATTTGCGAGCGGTCTTCACGTCCGTTCCCGCCTTTGCCGCACCGACTTCCAACGGCAATCGCTTGTTTCTAAACCGCCAGAGCCGCTTTACCTGCTGATCCGTCACCATACAAGTCTTCTGACTTGTATCGCTTACCGTCACCGCCGCCAGGGAATTTTAATTGTCGCCAGCGGGAAATCTAATTGTCGTTCATCAAGCCAGGATGCACGCCTGGTGTGAGACCTTGCTCGTCCGCGATCTTCCGTAGCAGCTCAGCGAGTTTCTCGCGCTCATCTCCGGTCAACGAGGCACAGAGGGCATCCTGATGCTGGCGCGCGATCTGGCCGACCTTTGTGAAGGCCTCTCTTCCTTTGTCTGTGAGGTGAAGAGCATATTGGCGGCGGTCCTCAGCATTCGGCTTTCGCTCCAGCAATTCACGGCGCTCCAATTCATCGAGGATCGCCACCAGACGGCTGGGGTGAATACCGAGCTTTGCGGAAAGGTCTTGCTGATTGATTCCCTGAGTTAGCGCAAGGAGGCGGAGAATTCCAGCATCGGGCGGAGTCAGTCCGATGGCGGCGATACGCTCCTTAAACTTCGAAGCTGCGTGGGCCCCGACTTGAGCGAGTAAGAAAGCAGGCCCGGAGAGCTTTCGGGAGATATCTATAGGTGGTGCTCTCATTATTGCAGGCAATAATCATTTATAATATAAACGATTGTGTCATGAAATCGTTCCAGCGACCTCGCGTGGCAACTTGCCGGAGCATTCGTCGACCTCACATTAATAGTTCCGGCCTTGCTGCTGTTTCAAGATTTCTATGGCAGGGGCTGGCGATCGTCCGTTCGCTGGCTGATCGCGAGCTATGCAGCGTTCGCCACTTTTGCGTACACGCAGATTCACATCCAGAAGCGTCCTGACCTCTTTCCAGCGGCAGGCATTCGAACCGTCTTTCTTTTGCCGCTGGTCAATTTTGCTGGGCTGGCTTAAAGAATACCGGTTGCCTCGGACGGAAGATCGGGGCGTCCTGCCTTTCGGACTGATCATCCTTTTCTTGACGTTCGCATATGCCCGCTTTGTGCGGGCGGCGAGGAGGATTCAAAGCTCTATCCTTCCGGAGGCCGCGCCATCCGCGCTAGGCTTTCAGGTTGCATTCCGGTATGTGCCGATGACTGCGGTGCCGGCGACTTTTACGACTTTAGGCCAATCCTGCCCTGCGGCATGGGAATTATCGTGGCCGACGTCACCGGACATGGCGTGCCCGCAGCGCTGGTGGCATCGATGCTGAAAGCGGCCATCTCTCCCAGCAACGGTTAACCTGGACCATCCAAGCAAACTGATTGCAGGCTTGAATTCCATGCTTTGCGGCCGACAAAGGGCCAGTACGCGACAGCGGTCTACGCGCATCTTGACGAGATGAGTCGGATTATACGCTACTCTGCCGCAGGCCATGCACCGCCATTAGTCTGGCGCAACGCCACGCAAAGTTTATTGCCATTGCGTGAAGGCGGCCTCCTACTCGGAGTGCGATCCACTCCTCGAAGAAGTACTTACGTGGGCGGGGGGCGAGAACAAGCACCTGCAAGCAGACGACATCACGATTGTGGTGATTGATATTCTGCATTAGCTCTAACCGGCCTTCGGGCCCGAAATGTCACGATAAGACCGGCTATCAATGCAATTACGATGGCGACATGGAAAGTGATATCCAGGAGTGTACGGGGACCGATACCGATCGCGATCGTGTAGATTCCAACGCCGGTCCCCAACAACGCAAATGCTTGAACGGCGATACCGATGCCGCGGGTCCATGCTGGGACTATCCAGGTTAACAGGAAACCGGCTAAAAGGACGATGCCGATTGCTCTCTCTGCCATCCCAGCCCAGCGGTGTTCGTATCCATGCATCAGCACGCCGAAGTGGATCAGGCAAGCGGCAATAAACGCGACGCCCTCAAGCAAAAGGAAGAGCCGAATTGGTTTGCGCACGGCGCGGCACCATCCTCTATCACACCACAGCCAAATTTGTGATGCTGTTGATGGGGCGGGCATTAATTCACCGCGGCATGTGTGGCCGCAAGCGTTTTATGCATCTGGTTCTCGCAGGCCGGCCTGGCTTGTGAAACAGGGTTCCGTCCAAGTGGGATAGAACGGCAGGGCCACGCCAATATCCTTAGTCTCACTGTGCTCCTCCGCCAGCCATCCGGAATCCACTAAAAACTCAGCGTTCTTTCGGTCTAGCTACCGTAGGGCCGCTTCCAGATCTTCCCGGCGATTCAGTCTTTGTCCATCCGTGGTAATTTCGACGCCTTGGAACAGAAGATCAAAACTACTCGCTGCACCATTTGAGCCGCGGGGCGCGGTATAAAACGGTCGAGCTGCTAACGGGAAGCCCAACACAAACACTGCGGGAATTCCATTCTCTTTCCGCGCCCGTTCACAAAGCTGTCGCTCGGCTTAAGGTCATCAACCAGGTCAGCCCTGCCGAACTCAACGCGCAGCACTTCCAGACAATCGTCGAACTCCCAGCAGGGCACTTCGAGCATGGAGGGAAGCCAGTTATTTTGACGTCAATGGCCTAATTCTTTCTCCCGGCGTCGGCATGCGGTGCGCATGCCGAGCGACCGCTCATCGAGCAGGAGCCGCTCCCTGAAGACGATCATTCGCTCGGCGCTCTGCTTCGCAGGCGGTCAACGCCCGGTCAGTCGGCAGGTTCGTCACCTGGCTCTGAGTCCGCAGCTTCAGAAGCTGGCTGCTTGTCGGAGCAGTCCAGCGCCAGGATTGAGCTGGCATAGATTTCAGCTACGCGAACGCTGCGATCGGATTCCGAGGGAGTGAATTCGCGATAGCGCAGCTCGCCTTCGACTTCCCACATAGGCGCCTTTCTGCAAAGCGCCGGCCGATTCGCCCAGCTTATTCCAGCAGATGACACGATGCCATTCGACGCTTGTCTTGTATTCATTCGTTGCTTTCTCCCTCCAACTCACGCTGGCGGCGAGGGAGAAGCGAGTGAGGGTTTTCAGAGGCTCCCGGGCCAGATTGTTTGTGAAGTTGAAAAGGTGTAGCCGGCAATCTGGGGAGGGAAACCGAAACCCATTGGGGCATGGAACCGCCGAGCGAAGCTGCCGAGCGCGGGAATTGCCCTGAAGCCAAGCCCGACGGAGAGGTGCTGAAAGGAAGACCAGGCCACAAGAGGAGCTCGATCGTCAGAGGTATGTTGCCCTATTCCCGATTCACGCCGCCCCTGGACACCTCGCTGGTTTTGGCTCCGAATGCGTGGAGGAGGAGACGATCAACGCGCACGACGTCAGCGGCTCGAAATCTGCTGGCTTGTAAGCGCGTTGATCCCGCGCATCCAATTCGGCCGTCGGATGCTAATCAGTTGGTATCAACGCGTTTCAGCGAGCGAGCAAAAGAAGCGTTCGCCCGTTTGCGGTCGGGCTCCCGCCGTTCCTCGTTATAGATCAGGTTCGAGAAGGAAATATCGTGACGCCTTCTGGCCCGTACAGGTTGCCGCTCCGCAGCGCGTCGTAAACCGCGAATGCAAGGCTGATCTCCCGCAAGCGCCAGTCCATCAATCCTTTCCCTTTCTGATCAACGCAATTCTCCTCCCGTTCGCCACCTGAAACACCATTCGTAGGTTGTCAAAAGATCTTTCATCGGATTAGAAGTTCGGTGACGTTTTACCGCCTATAAAGGCGGAGACCATACTGGCGCGACTGCACCGGATGGACTTTCGGATCCAAGCTGGATCCCGAAGCGAAAAATAATTCTAAGGAGACTCAAATGATGATTAGAAATGCTTACAGCCGGAAAGGATGGACGCACATGAGAAAACTACTTTCCGGGATACTCTTTATGTTCTTTACGACTGCATGTTTCGCGGACGATGCAGTGGCGCATTGGAGACAGATTGTTGGGGTCATAACGGCACCAGGAATTTCGAACCCGGTGGCCGGAATTGCCAGCGGCGGATTGCCGTGGAGGGCTTCGGCGGGCCGGGCTACTGTGAACCTTACAACAGGCGAGATATCTTTCTTTGTGGAGGGACTTGTTCTCGTTGGTGGAAACTCGAGTGGCACTCCTGACGGCGTGACGAGCGTGAAGGGTACGCTCGTGTGCAACGCCGGCAGCACAACCGCTCAAGCTATTATCGATACCGCAGCAGTTCCGCTTGACGCTGAAGGAAATGCCGAATTTCGGGGGAATCTCGCGAGTGTTCCGCCTTCCTCGTGCAGCAACCCACTGTTCCTCATTCGTGTCGCGCCTGCAAATGTTTGGATCGCCACTGGCGCCGTGCGCATTACATCTCAATGAATTCGATGCCGTCGTCGCCTTTGTAAATCATAAACTTGATAAATCGGCTCAAAGTGCTATCAACAGGCACGCTCTATCCTGATCCATTGGCGATAGACGGCCCTCTTGTTGGAAGAGTGCGTGTGAGCAGGGGCCAGAGCACGAGGATTGCGCCCTGCGGCCCCAGCTCCACGGCAGAAACTCAGATGTGCTTGAGATAATGACAGCTTTCGTCAACCTTCGAGATACAGACTCTGACACTCCTACCGTCCGCCGATCTTCCAATGAGCGAGAAGCCCACCGCCCAAGCCATGAGTAGACGCCCAGTTGCTAACAGAACCTCGCTTCATCGAACCAACACGCCTTTCGAGGCTCTGTGGTAGAGGCCCAACATAGAGCTCAGCACAGCGACGTGGATTAGTGTCATCGTCATCCAACTTGCCAAGCTCAGTGGGCAAGCAGAACGGGCCATATATTGAACAATTCTAAAGACATTGCCAGAACAAATAGGACGAACGAGAGCATCGCCTTATCTCAGAGCCCGCCTGCCGCTTTTTCTTTTGTCCGGCGGTATAGGTTGCCCACATCCAACCAAACGAAGGATTTGCCGATGTTGCAGAAATTGCTAAGAAGAGGCCCGAAGCGTCCGGTTTCGGTTTGGTTATTGCTAACGGGAGGAGGCGCTGCTCACCTGCAACTTCTTCTTCCACTCGGCCGCTTTCAATGGCTTGCCCCAGGCCTCATAAAGTTGGACAAGCCACTCGCGGGCGCGGTCTAAGTGATACCAGTCTGGGACGGCTATCCGGTCCTTCTGCGCCATCATCCCTTCGTAACCTTCAAGCAGCAGCGGTTCCGCTTCTGCATATTTCTTCTGTCCAGCCAGGCTCGCGCCCAACAGGCTCTCAGCGCGGAATCGTTGCCAGCCATCCGGCTGCGTCTTTCGATTGAACTCGAGAGCCTCGCGCGCGAGGGGCTCGGCTTCGCCAAACTTCCCCTGTGACTGGTAGGCCAATGCCAGGTCGGCTGCCGACGCCATTGTATCCGGATGTTCCGAGCCTAAGGCGTGCCGCCGCCCCGTTAGGGACTGGGCCGAATAAGTCTCCGCCAGGGTGTACTTGCCCTGCCGCTGATACATGGAAGCGGCCGTCAAAACGGTGTCAAGCACGGCGGGATGTTCTTGACCCAACACGCGCCGTTCCGTCTCCAAGCACTGAATGAATAGCGCCTCCGCCTGCTTGTATTTACCCTGAGCGGCGTAAGCGACAGCCACGTTCTCCATGGCACTCAGCGTGTAGCGATGCTCCGGACCCAGCACGCGGCGCCGAATCTCCAGGGTCTGGCTATACAGCGCCTCTGCCTGCGCGTATTTGCCCTCAGCCACGTAGACGCTTCCTAGATTGTTCATGGATATTAGCGTGTCGGGATGCTCGGGTCCTTGCGCACCGCGCTCGGTCTCCAGGGTCCGGTTGTAGAGCACTTCAGCCTGTACATATTTGCCCTCATCGAAGTAGACGTTTGCGAGATTGATCGTGGACGATAGTGTCTCCGGATGTACCGGGCCCAGCACGCGGAGCCGAATCTTCAGGACCTGGTTGTGGAGCGCCTCCGCCTGCGTATACTTGCCCTCCGCCCAGTAGACGTTTGCCAGGTTGTTCATGGATTTCAGCGTGTCGGGATGCTCGGGTCCTGACACGCGACGGCCGATCTCCAGAGCCTGACGGTCGAAGGCCTCGGCCTGTGCGTACTTGGCTTCCTCGAAGTAGACGCTGGCCAAACTCATGATTGACTTCAGCGTGTCGGGATTCTCGAGGCCCAACACGCGCCGCTCGATCTCCAAAGTATGTGCGAGAAGCTTCTCGGCTTCCGGGTACTTGCCTTGAAGGAAGTCAACATATCCAATGCGGCTCATAGCCTTGAGGGTCTCCGGATTCTTTGGGCCCAGCACCCGGCGCTGCAAATCCAACGCCCGTTCCAGTTGCTTCCGGGCCTCCGGGTAGAGCCCAAGCTCAAGGTATGTCTTTCCGATTGTGTCCCGAATAGCAGCCTCCACCTGTGGCTGCCGGTCGAACCTTCCCGTGATTCGGGCTGCCGCCCGGTCTAAAGCTGTTCGCACTTTAAGATCTCGATCGGGTTTGGTATTCGGTCGCGCCTGGTTGGCAGCGCTCGCCTGCGCTAACAAATCGTTTTGAAGAAATTCGCTGATCGCGCGGGAAGTTGCCGATTCTGCATTTGCCCGAGCCGCTTCTCGCGTGCTGACAACGATTCCTGCGATCAGCACGATGAACACCGAGGCAACTCCTAATACCAGCGCTTTGTGCCGGCGGGCGAACTTCTTCAATTGATAGGTAGCACTCGCCGGACGCGCCATAATCGGCTCGTCGCGAAGATAGCGGCGGATATCGGCAGCCAATTCCGCAGCCGATCCGTAGCGCCGTGTCCTATCCTTTTCCAGCGCTTTGCCGGCGATGGTTTCGATGTCGCCACGATATGCGCTGCTGACCGCCCTCAGCGCGGTGGGTTCTTCTTCTCGAATCGTTTGCACGGCTTCGTGCAATTTGGGACTGATTTTATAAGGCAGCCGTCCTGCCAGGAGCTCGTACAGAATCACGCCTAATGCGTAAACATCGCTTCTAGTATCCAGTTCCAGCGGATCGGCCAATACCTGTTCAGGACTCATGTAGGCAAGCGTTCCCACAAGCTGTCCCAGATCCGTCTCGCGCGTCACGCGTGCGTCGCTGTCAGTTGCTCGCGCCACGCCGAAATCGAGAACTTTAGGCTGGCCGGTCTCATCCACAAGGATGTTGCCCGGTTTCAGATCGCGGTGAATAATACCGCGCTGATGCGCGTGGTGAACGGCGTCGCAGATCTTGGCCATGAGATCCAGCCGTTGCCGGGTGTTCAGCTGATGCGCGTCGGCGTATTCGATCAGCGCCTGACCGCGGATGAATTCCATGGCAAAATACGGCTGCGGTCCGAACCCACTCTCCGCAGTGCCCGCTTCATAGATCTGGGCAATGCCGGGATGTTGCAATCGACCGAGCGCCAGGGTTTCCTGCTCGAAACGCCGGATTAATTTCGGGTCCGTTAAACCGGACTTGATCACTTTAAGAGCTACCGTGCGCCGGGGCTGTTCCTGTTCAGCTTCATATACAATGCCCATGCCGCCTTCGCCAACCAGGCGCAGGATCCGGTACCGGCCGATGACGGAAGGCAATGCGGACGGGATCCCGGCATCGGCATCCAGCGCCACGCTCGGCGAATGTGCATCGGTATCCGAATCTCCCGCCAGCTGAGCCCACAGCTTCGCCATCTCTGGTCGAGCGGCAGGGTTCGATAGACTCGCGCCCGCGCAGGCAAGCAGCGATTCAACCTCTCTAAGCAGGACAGCATCGTCGCTACAGGCTTGCCGGAGCCATAAAGACCGTTCCGCAGGATCACGTTCGAGCGCTGCCTGATACAGCGATTCAATTGCTGCCCATCGCTCAGGCTCCACGTCGTTCCTCTCGATTCATTTCCCGAACCAGCCACGATTTGGCGAGACTCCAGTCGCGCTGTATGCTTTGCGGTGAAATGTGAAGAATCGTTGCGATTTCGTCCGTTGTAAGCCCGCCGAAATAGCGCATCTCGACGACCTGGGCCTTACGTGAGTCGAACTCGGCCAAGTGGCCGAGCGCCTCGTCCAGTCGGACCACCATCGGATCCGGCTCCGAAGCAAGGAGTAAAGCGTCGTTGAATGCTACCCGGCGAACTATTCCTTCCCGTTTGGCGCAGCCTCGCGCCCTCGCGTAGTCCACGAGAACGCGGCGCATGACCCGGGCGCCTACCGCCAAAAAGTGAGCTCGATCCTGCCAGTGAATTCGCTTGATGTCCACCAGCCGCAGGTATGCTTCGTGTACCAGAGCGGTGGCCTGCATGGTGTGATCTGGACGCTCCCCGTTCAAGCACCGCCGCGCAATGTCGCGTAACTCGGGATACACAATCTCGACAATTCTGGCCAACGCGTTATCATCGCCGCCGCTCCAGGCGCGCAGAAGCCCGGTTACTTCGCAGGAATGCGTCGGAACCATCTACTGGTCCCTCAGGGTGGCGCCATTATAGCGCAAACGAAGCGGGTGCAAACTAACCTCCAGGTGCGGCGTTGCACTTCTGTTGCCAGAAGCCATCCGCACGGAACTTGATTTGGGCGAACGAATAAGAAATTGAAGTCGCGTTAGTACTTCCGCGCGCGTTTCTCGCCTTTATGAGGGACACGTTAAAATTTAGCGACTAGGCTTGGTACCCCGCTTCAGCGAAGCAGATCAGGAGAAAGGAAATTAACATGTCAGCCACGTCCGTGCCCTACATGGCGGCCGTGCCGCCCACTCTTAATATGTCGGAACCTAATCCTGCCCTCGTCTGGGAGGCAATCACCGCGCACCAGCGTAGCGCCGCCTTGAAGGCAGGCGTCGATCTCGGCGTTTTCAATGCTCTAGGTGACGGCCCTCGCAGTGCCAGGGAACTAGCCTTCCATACCGGCGTCGCCGAACGTGGCATGCGAATCCTATGTGACTGCCTCACGGTTTACGGCCTTATAACCAAGACTGATGGCCGCTATTCCCACACGCCTACGAGCGCGGTCTTTCTCGATTCCCGCTCGCCCGCGAGCTGGGCTCCCACCCTGCCGTTCCTAATGAGCGACAAGATCATGCACGCGTCACGCTTGCTCACGGAGACGATCCGCCAGAACCGCACCGCCCTCGAGGAACCCCTCGCGGGCGACGAAGTGCATGAATGGGTCACATTCGCGCGCACCATGCAACCCATAATGGCCGCCGCCGCCGAGTTCATTGCCGGCGTGATCCTGCGCGGCGGGACGCCCGAGAAAGTCCTCGATGTCGCCGCTGGCCACGGCCTGTTCGGGATCGCCGTGGCGCGACTCGCTCCGCAATGCGAGATCGTCGCGCTGGATTTTCCCAGTGTCCTCGAAGTAACTGTTGAGAATGCTCGCGCGGCCGGCGTTGCGATCACGCTTCTCCCCGGCAGCGCATTTGTGGTTGATCTCGGCATCGGCTACGACGCCGTGCTCGTGACCAACTTCTTCCATCACTTTCCCATCGAGGACAACATCGCTTTGATGAAGCGCTTCCGTGCCGCCTTACGCCCCGGCGGCCGGATGCTCGCACTCGAGTTCGTGCCGAACCAGGATCGCATCTCGCCACCGGTTTCCGCTTCGTTCTCTATGATGATGCTCACCAACACGCCCGCGGGCGATGCCTTCACCATGGCAGAGTACGACCAAATGCTCGATGCCGCCGGCTTCGGCACCCGAGAGATAATGGACGTGCCCAGGTCTCCCCAGCAACTCATTGTCGCGTCAGCATAGCCGATTCAGCCAAATGGGGATTCAATCGCCGCCCAGCGCTCAGGCTCCATTTCGTTTCTCGCAATTCATTTCCCGAACGAGCCACGATTTCGCTAAGCTCCAGTCTCGCCGCACGCTTTGCGATGAGATGCAAAGCACCGCCGCGATCTCATCAGCAATCAGTCCTCCGAAATAGCGCATCTCGACGACTTGTGCCTTACGCGAGTCGAATTCGGCCAGGTGCTCGAGCGCCTCGTCGAGTCGTATCACCATCGGATCGGGTTCTGAGGAAAAGACCGCAGCGTCATTGAATGTTACCCGGCGGTCTGCTCCTACGCGTTTGGCGCAGCCTCGTGCTCTGGCGTAATCCACGAGCACGCGGCGCATGACCCGGGCGCTCACGGCGAAGAAGTGAGCTCGATCCTTCCATTGGATCCGCTTGATATCGACCAGCCGGAGATAGGCTTCGTGTACCAGTGCTGTGGCATCGATCGTATGATCCGGACGCTCTCGGCTCAAGCACCGGCGGGCGATGTCGCGTAACTCCGGATACACAATCTCGACAATTCTCGCCAGCGCACCTTCATCACCGCCGCTCCAGGCGCGCAGCAGCTCAGTTACTTCGGGGGAACTCGTTGGAACCACCTGCTGGCCCCCCTCAAAATGGCAATATCATACCGCGGCTGAATTTGGCGCAAGCAACTCTCCGGGAATCGTCTTGCACTTTGGTTGCCAGCAGTCGCTCGTTTCATCGCGGCGACGAATGAAAAAGTTAGGTGCGAATTGGCGTTTTCTGTGCGCATTTCTCGCCTTTTTGGGTGGGCGGATGTGACGGAGGGATCAAGGAGTCTGTGAGCCAGAATCGAAAGCATGCGATTGTGATTGGCGGCGGCATGGGCGGCCTGGTCGCTGCGCGCGTGCTGTCCGACCATTTCGATCGAGTCACGCTGATCGATCGCGACATGTTCCCGGAGGTCGGCCTGCAGCGCCGCGGAGTGCCGCAGGGAGTACACACTCACGGATTGCTCGCGAGCGGTGTGCGCGTGCTCGAAAATCTGTTTCCCGGAATCTCGCACGAGTTGATCGAGAGGGGCGTTCCCACTGTCGATGTCCTCGCGGACTCGCGCTGGTTCTTCGAAGGCGTATGCCTGAGCCGGTGCGCGAGCGGCCTCAGGGGGTTGCTGCTCAGCCGGCCGCTTCTCGAAGGAACCGTGCGAAAACGATTGCTTGCGATCCCGAATATCCAGGCGATGGAGGGCCATGTGGTCGAAGGGCTGGCGGTCTCGAGCGACAAACTCCGCGTCACCGGCGTGCGCATGCAGGGTTCTGGTAACAAGTCAGCGGGCGGCGAAACCATTCCTGCCGATCTTGTCGTAGACTCGATCGGGCGTGGTTCGCACAGCCCCGCGTGGCTTGAATCCATTGGATTCGAGAAGCCCAAAGAGGAAAAGGTCGAGGTCGCCATAGCCTACACCACGCGCCTGTTCCGCCGCCGCAGCGATCACCTGAACGGCGACTCCGCAGTGGTGATTCAGTTCACCCCTGAGGGCAAGCGCCGGGGAGTGCTGCTCGCTCAAGAAGGCGACCGGTGGACCGTGACGCTGGTCGGGTATTTCGGCCAAGTGGCGCCGGGCGAGCTCGCTGGGTTTATCGAATTCGCCAGGACGCTGGCTGCTCCGTTCATTCACGAGGTGGTTAGCGATGCCGAACCGATCGGCGATGCGTTCACCGGACGGTTCCCAGCGAGCGTCCGGCGCCGTTACGAGAAGCTGAAATCGTTTCCCGAGGGCTATCTCGTGTTCGGCGATGCCATCTGCAGCTTCAATCCGGCCTACGGGCAAGGCATGTCCGTCGCCGCGCTGCAGGCGGATGCTTTGCAGCAGTGCCTGATGCAGGACGATGAAAATCTTGCGCACAGATTTTTCGAGCGCGCCGCAAAAGTGGTGGATATTCCGTGGAGGATCGCGGTTGGCTCCGACCTCCGGATTCCCGAAACCATCGGGCCGCGCAATGCCCGAGTGAGATTCATCAACTGGTACATCGCCAAGCTGCACAAGGCCGCGCATCACGACCCCGAAGTGTCCGTGGCGTTTCTGAAGGTCGCGAACCTCGTCGCGCCGCTCCCGAGCATCATGCATCCGCGCATCGCGATGCGAGTTCTGTTAGCGAATTTGCGGGCCTAATTTAGCGGGCGTTCAGTCAAACCTTGTTGGCTAGGTGGTCCGAAAAAAATCACCATTGGATTAGTATTTGTGCGCCCGTTTCGCGCCTTTATGGGCGTAGGGTCAAGCCGGCACGAGGACGCCCCACCTAGGCAATGGGCACCCGAGGAGGGAAAGCGAAATGTCAGCCACATCAATACCCGATCACGGTGTTATGGAAGGTAAGGGCGCTTACAATCGCCACGCTAGGATTCCAGCCGGCGGTGCAGCTTTGGCACTGCCGCTGTTGGAAAAGGTAGTTCAGGACATAGAACTCGACAGGAGCGATGAGAATGTGGTGATCGCCGATTACGGATCGTCGCAGGGCAAGAATTCGCTCACCCCGATGCGGGTTGCCATCGGAAACTTGCGGCCGCGGCTGGGCCCCAATCGCTCGATCCTTGTTTTTCACATCGACCAACCGTCGAACGACTTCAACACGCTCTTCGAAGTGCTGGATGCGGACCCGGACCGATACACTCTCGACGAGCCGAATGTATTTCCTTGTGCGATCGGAAGGTCGTTTTACGAACGAGTGCTTCCTCCTCATTCGGTCCATCTTGGGTGGTCGTCGTATGCCGCGGTATGGCTTAGCCGCGTTCCAGCGCGAATCCCGGGGCATTTCCTTCCACTTCGCAGCACAGGAAGCGAGCGCGCCGCGTTCGAGCGTCAGGCTGCGCAAGACTGGGAAGGTTTCCTCTCTTTGCGTGCGGGCGAATTACGCCCTGGAGGTCGTCTCATGGTCGTGTTGCCAGCTCTCAATGATGACGGCGTAACGGGGCTTGAAGAGCTGATGGACCATGCGAACGCGGTACTCGCAGACATGGTTGATGGGGGAGCGCTTCGCGCGGATGAGCGCGAGCGAATGGTGCTGGGAACTTGTCCGAGACGACGGAGCGATCTTCTCGCGCCGTTCGAGGCTGACGGGCAGTTCGAGGGCCTGAGCGTAGAATGCTGCGAGCTCGGCTCGCTTCCGGACTCCGCGTGGGCTGACTACGAGCGTGACGGAAATCAAGAAACGCTGGCGACCAAGCACGCTCTGTTTTTCCGGGCGATTTTTGTTCCCTCGTTGGCGCTGGCGCTCACGGATGCTCGCGACCCGGAACAACGCCGACTTTTCGCCGACCGGTTTGAGAACGGACTGAAACGGCGCCTTACGAAACAACCTGCACCATTGCACTCGTTTGTTCAGATCTTCGTTGTTGCCAAGCAAGCTTCTGGTTCTCGTTCCGAGGAAACGAGATGAGTATGGCAATCAACGCCCATGGACCTCTAGATTCGATGGCGAACGTCTGCCGATGGAGTCATTGGAAAGACAGTGCGGATATGACGCTAGGGGAACTGCTACACTCCCGAGCCCTCCAAGACCCTGACGCACCTGCCTTGTTCTGCAATGACGAGAAAATGCGTTATCGGGAGCTCGATGAATCGTCAACCCGCCTCGCGGGCTGGCTGGTTGATCAAGGACTCCACGCCGGGGATCGAATTGCCATTCATTGGTCGAACTCTATCGAGGTCGTCCAGATCTTTTTCGCTGTCTTTAAAGCGGGCCTAATAGCGGTACTGGTCAACCTGCGGCTGAAATCACCGGAGGTGGCGTGGATACTAGAACACTCGCAATCCGTGATGTGTTTTAGCGAGCCAGCGCTCGCGCCGATTGCGGAGCAGGCTCGCTCAAGTTGCACATCCTTGCGGTGCATCCTGAGAGAGCTGCCGGATCTTGCGCCCGGAAACACGCATCCATTGCCGAAAATTTATAACGACCAGCCCGCCGCGATTCTATACACGTCGGGAAGTACCGCGCGGCCTAAGGGAGTGACCCACACGCATCGCTCTTTGAGAGAGGCAGTCCGGTTGGTCGCCGAAGATCTGCTGAATAGCCAGGACATCGTTCTCACGATGACACAGATGATGCACGCCGTCGGGCTCCGCGGGGATCTGTTGCCTGCCCTCTATCTAGGTATACCGGCAGTGCTGTTGCCGGCCTTCGAGCCCGGCGCCGCTCTCGATGCCATTGAACGCTTTCGGTGCACCTATACGATGGGACTTCGGGCGCTTTTGCAGTTTGTTATCGAAGAACAAATGCGAAGGCCGCGCGATACAAGCTCGCTGCGAACCGTTCTTGGCCGGCGGGGACACAGTACCTGTGAAATTACAGGAACGCTTCGCAGTGCTATTCGGACTGCCGCTTCAGGAAGCTATGGGCATGACCGAAACCTTTCCCATTGCAATGAACCCGAGCTTGGCGATTCGGCCGGGATCGGTGGGCATTCCGAAGCCAAGTGTCGAGTTGCGCATCGTGGACGCTGCCGACAAACCTATTGAAGATGGTGAGACGGGCGAGATCGTGGTGCGAAGCCCAGCGAATTGCGTTGGATATTGGAACGATCCCGCTGCGACAGAGGCGCTCCTGCGGGGCGGCTGGCTGCATACGGGCGACCTGGGAACTCGCGATTCTGATGGCTACTTCTGGTTCAAGGGACGCAAGAAGGAGATCATCATCCGTGCAGGCTCCAACATCTCTCCACAAGAGGCAGAAGAAGTAAGGGATGGCTTATTGACGCTAGGGCGTGCGTACGGTAATCGTGCTCGACACGGTAGTGTTTGATCGCCCGAAGTTGACGCCCTGGTCGATTGCCGTTCGGACAATGCGAATCGCCGTTTGTTCGTCCACGTAGTTGAGTGCCAGATGCCATCCGCCGATGCCGATCGCCGGCGCCTCTTCTCCGGTCGCACCCAAGGTTCGATAGACCATGTCCGGATTTGACATAACGTATGGATGCGACGTCTTGAGGAAAGGTGACTTCAAGCCGCCGCGCGCACATACGGGCGCTGCGCGAACTAAGCGCGGCCAATCGCTCCGGCAAGCGGGCTGCTGGCACTGGCGTATAACCGTTTGGGCATTCTTCCGGCGAGGAAGGCAGCGCGGCCTGCTTCGACCGCGAGCTTCATGGCAAGGGCCATCTGCTCGGGCTCTTCAGCTTCAGCGATGGCGGTATTGAGCAGCAGACCGTCGAATCCGAGCTCCATCGCAAGCGCCGCGTCGGACGCGGTTCCCACGCCCGCATCGACAATCAGAGGCAGTTCGGTAACTTCTTCGCGCAGAATCCTGAGGTTAGTGAAGTTCTGGATACCTAGGCCCGAGCCGATAGGCGCAGCGAGCGGCATTACAGCAGAAGCCCCAGCATCGATCAGCTTACGCGCGTTTACAAGGTCGTCGGACGTATAAGGCAAAACGACAAAGCCTTCTTTCACCAGAACGCGCGTTGCCTCGAGCAGACCTTCGTTATCCGGAAACAGGGTCTTCTGGTCTCCGATTACTTCCAATTTGATCCAGTTCGAAAGGCCCACTTCGCGGGCGAGGCGGGCAGTGCGAACGGCATCATCGGCTGTGTAGCAGCCCGCCGTGTTGGGCAGAATAGAAATTTTCGAGCGGTCGATGTAGTCGAGCTCCGACTCCTTCGACCGGTCGGTCAAATTCACCCGCCGAACGGCGAGGGTTACCATTTCAGTTCCGGATATCTCGTGACACCGGGCCATCTGGGGCTTGCTGCGATACTTTCCGGTTCCGACGAATAGGCGGGAGTGGAACGTTTTTCCGGCGATGGTGAGAACGGCGCTCATGTCTACATTATCCGCCGTGAGCGTCAGGCTCAGTCTGATTAACGGAAGTTCGTAAGAACCACTCCCCGGCGCCCCTCGCTCTGAAACGGATTAAATGTTCGGCTGAACCGCGCCCGAAGGAAGCGACCCCTTGACAGAATTGGGAAAAGGGCGGAAACTATACTGTCTATAGAAAAACCTTGAGAGACAACGACAGCTTAGCCATGCGTGCGGAGATGAACGCGCGCCACGGGATGCCGCCTGAAGAGGCACGCCTCGATGCGCAGCGCCGCTTTGGCAACGCAACTCGCCTGAAAGAGCGCATGCGTGAAATTGACATTGTTCCGTTTGTCGAAACCATTCTTCAAGACGCCCGTTTCGCTGTTCGGATGCTGATGAAGCATCCTGGGTTCACGGGACTCGCGGTGCTGGCGCTGGCAGTTGGCATTGGTGTGAACACGGCCGTGTTTACGGCATATAAGGCCGTTCTGCTGCAGCCGCTCGATGCCAAAGATCCACGTCAGCTTGTGAGCATTTATCGCACAAGTCTGCACGATCCATCCGCCGCCGGCTTCAGCTATCCCGATTTCGAAGCTTACCGCGATCATAATCACGTCTTCTCCGGACTGATAGCGACCACTGGGTATGAGTTTGCCCTTACCGGCGTGGACGGCGCACCGGCCGCAGACAATGGCGGAAGCGGCGGCATTGCCAGTATTTTCGGGTTTCGCTTTCCGAGGGTGGTATCCGGAGGGGCTGAACTTGTCAGTACGGCGGCCGTCTCCGAGAACTATTTCTCCGTGCTCGGCGTGAACGCGATCCGCGGCAGGGTTTTCCTACCGCGAGATGCGCACGATCTGGATGCGCATCCTGCGGTTCTCATCAGCGAAAACTACTTGCAGCGTCGTTTTCGTGGAGACGCAAAGTTACTTGGCAAAACCCTCAAATTGAACGGTACCGCCTTTACAGTTATCGGGATTACTCCCCACGACTTCATGGGAACGATTGTAAACGTGCCCGATTTCTGGTTGCCGGTCCGCCTGATCCGGCTGGTAAACCAGAACTCGGACATATTGCACGATCGGGAAGATATCTGTTGCCGTGTATACGGGCGACTTGCGCCCGGCGTGACCTTGGACGTCGCCCAAGCAGAGATGAATATACTTGCAGATCAACTTCGCAGCCTGCATCTGCCCCATTCTGAAGGCAGCCAGCCAGTCACCATCAAGCTATTTCCGGGATCGCCTTTTGGAGTAGCGCAGGATAGTGATCAACCCACTATCATGTGGGCATTCCGCCTGATCCTGTTCGCCGTGGGCCTGGTATTGCTAATCGCGTGCGCAAATGTCGCTAGCCTGCAATTAGCTCGTTCGGCGGCGCGCCAGAGGGAGATTGGAGTACGCTTGTCGCTCGGCGCGAGCCGCTTGCGCCTCATCCGCCAGTTACTCACGGAGAGTGCCTTGCTCGGGCTGCTGGCGGGCGGGTTCGCGCTCGTGATTACCTTCTGGGTTTTGCGAATTCTTGTGGTTCAAATATCCGCCGCTTTACCCATCGAGTGGGGCTCGTTGGCGCTTCATGTCGAACCAGATGTCCATGTCTTCGCGTACGTATTTGCCATTTCACTTCTGGCGGGAGTTCTGTTCGGATTGGCGCCGGCGCTCGAATCTTCCCGGCCCAGCCTTTCGTCCGCGCTGAAAGAAGAGGGCGCAAGGTTCGGCCTTCGTCTTGGAAATGCGCGGCTACGAGATCTGCTTGTCGGTATTCAGGTTTGCGTGTGCCTATTTCTTTTGATTGCAGCAGGCTTGCTGATCCGCAGTTCGATGCGATCGCTTGCGATGAATCCCGGCTATGAACTCAAACGTGTCGTGGGCCTCGATATCGACTTCCGTGTGGGGCTCGCCTATACGCTCCAGAAGCAGGAAACCGAGCTGCGGCAATTCCGCGAGGGCATCCAGCGACTGCCTCGAGTCACGTCCGTTACAACGGGGAGGCCGCCGGCGGGAGGTGGGCTTAGATTTGCTGCAGTAACTCTCGACAGCGCCAAATCGCTATCCGGCAATGCAAAACACTTGGTCTGCTATAACTTTGTGGCGCCAAACTACTTCGGTACTCTGCGTATTCCGATGCTGCTAGGGCGGGGTTTCAATCGGGAGCAGATTTCGTCACCGCCCGCGGAAGTCATCCTCAGTGAGTCGGCCGCCCGTCGACTTTGGCTCGGCAAAAATCCTATTGGACAAAAACTCGTTTTCGATGTATCGGGTCAATTTCACCGAAAAGACGAATTGATTCCACAGGGTCTCCCTTATCTGGTAGTTGGCATAGCCAGGGATACTCGCGGCGTTCTACCTGGAGGCGCCGATGCGAGCATGGCCTACTTGCCGCTGCCCTTGAACCATTGGGATCCCCTCCTTGTTGGCATCTCAGGCGATGCGAAATCGACGATGTCCGATATCGGAAGGCTGGTGCATTTCATCGATCCGAATGTGGTGGTCTATTCTTACACGCTCGAAGACCTCCTCACGGAGACTCCGATGTTCGTGTTTCCGCGATTATCGGCGATCTTTGCCTCCATTGTTGGAATTTTAGGCTTAGCGCTGGCATCAGTGGGCATCTATGGCTCGGTCAGCTACGCCGTTGTCCGGCGGACGCGCGAAGTGGGTATCCGCATGGCACTTGGCGCGAAACGAAGCGACATTCTAAGCCTCATTCTGCGCGAGACAACGCGCCCCGTACTGCTTGGATTGCTGGCCGGTCTCCTCGCCGCGACGGGCGCTTCTTATCTGTTACGAGCGCTTCTCTTCGGATTGAGCACCCTCGATGCAGTATCATTCCTCGGCGTCTCCGTGCTGTTCCTGCTGATTGCGCTGTTGGCTGCATATGTCCCGGCCCGGCGGGCGACGTACGTAGATCCGATGGTAACGCTGCGATACGAGTGAACTCGTGTCGGCTCTAGGTAGGCCGATTCCAAACGTCCGCCATTTCTTCCAAACATTTTTGTACTAAAATGTTATGTGGGTTTGACTGTGGAAATCCTGCGGAAACTCTTCGCAACCGGTTGCTCGTGGGCAACCTGGCCGGTTTCAACAGAAAAAATTTCGCGAGCTATTGAGAAGAGTCCGCGCCTCCGCTAAGGTTAGCTGATCGGGTCAATGGCAACACGAGATCTGCTGATTGAACAATCTCTCCCGGTGAACCTGGACGCGGAGCGCTTCGTTCTGGGCGCGATCATGACCGACGAGACGGCGTTTGCCCAAGTCGGGGGCAAGATCTCGGAAGACGATTTCAGCCTCGAGAAGCACAAGGTCATTTTCCGCCGCATGTGCGATCTCGAGGATCGCGCCGAGAAAATCGATCGAGTGACGCTGGCGAACGAGCTGATGAAGCACGGCGAGCTTCAGTCCGTCGACGGATTGAGCTATCTTGTCTCGCTCGACGACGGGCTGCCCCAAATCCAGAATCTCGACAGCTACGTCACAATCGTCAAAGAGAAGTCGCTGCTGCGGCGCATTATCCGTGTTTCGCAGGGTCTGATTAACCGCTGCATCACTGGCGCCGAGGATGCTTCTGAAGTTCTGGGCGCGGCCGAAGAAGCGTTGATCGGACTGGGCGATGTTCACGCGCGCGCCGCACTGTCAAATCCCGCTCAGATCATCGACGAATTCGAAGGCGGCATAAACGCGTTTCTCGACACAAGCAAGCGCATCAAGGGCATCGGCACCGGTTTTTTGAAGCTGGACGAAATGACGGGCGGCTTGCGCGAGGGCGAGCTCATTATTGTTGCGGCACGGCCTGCTATGGGAAAGACGGCATTCGCTCTAAACATCGCGCAGCATGTCGCCACGAATCCCCGGAATCCGAAGACAGTGGCCGTATTTTCGCTTGAAATGTCGAAAGAGTCGCTGTTGACGCGGATGCTGTGCGCGGCGGCTCGCGTCGATCAGTCGAAATTCAGGGCTGGTTATTTGAACCAGGAAGAACGAACGCGGCTGCAGGAAGCGGCAGTCGAGATGTATCACGCCCCGTTGTTCATCGACGACACCGCGGGCACGAACCTGATGGACATTCACGCGAAGCTGCGGCGGCTAAAAGCCGAGCACGGTCTTGGACTCGTAATTATCGACTATCTACAATTGATGCAGGGCCCGAAACGCGAGAACCGCGTCCAGGAGGTCAGCGCGCTCTCGCGCGGTGTAAAGCTGATGTCCAAAGAGCTTCGCGTGCCGTTTCTAGTGCTCTCCCAGCTCAGCCGCGCTTCCGAAACGCGCCAGGGCGATCACCGGCCCATTCTGAGCGATCTTCGGGAATCGGGCTCGATCGAGCAGGATGCCGATGTTGTAATGTTCATCTTTCGCGAAGAAATATACCGGCCGGAAAAAGAGAGCCTCAAGGGCATTGCCGAGATTCTCATGGCGAAACAGCGCAACGGTCCGACCGGCCGTTTGAAACTGGCATTTTTGAATAAATTCACCAAGTTCGAAAATCTCGCGGCCGACACCGGCGACGACGGAGGCGCGCCGTTTGAATAGCTGGCCTTAATAGCGCCAGCTTTTCAGATCCGCGCCCGGCGGCGCAGTTTTTGAAAGATAATCCAAAAATTTCGTCAGATACATCGTGTTGTAGTGCAGCCTCGAAAGATAATTGGGCAGACTGGGATCGCCGTTCCAGCAATGCTCCGCTCGCTCGCCGTACTTGACCTCGCCGTCATAAGCCGGAGTGGTTGTGCTCTTCAAGAAATCCTCGATCAGGTACACAGCGTCGTTCAGATAGTAAGTGTCGGCGCTGCCGCAATAGATATGGAGTTTGCCTTGGAGCTTCGGACCTAACGTAGGCCAATCGCGCTTCAAGATGTAGCTCAGGTCGTAATGCTCGCGCCAGTAAGCGGCTACGTTATGATCGATTTCGCCGGTGGCCTTGTTGAAGATCGGCTTGGGATATCCGTCGGGTCCGACCGGCGAATAGACAGCCTGCCAGATATCGAACTGCTCGCCGGACCGGCCGTGCGAGCCGAGCGCCGCCTCGTATTGGTTGAGATCCTTCACGGTGCCCAGCACGTGTCCGAGATAATCGCGCATTCCAGGCTGTAAGCTGCGCCGGTGCGTGCCTTCGAGATAGAAGGCGTTCTTGTCGTTGTAGAGATTGATGACGGTGTAAGCGCGAAAATCGACCGGATCGGGGCAGGCAACGAATGCGCTGTTGTAATGATCGGGGTAGAAGACCTGGACGGCAAGCGATTCCCAGCCGCCCGTCGAGCCTCCATAGACGAATCGCGCCCATCCCTGACCGATACCTCGAAATTTCTTCTCGATGTAAGGAATAAGCTCAGTTTCAATCGCATCGCCATAGGGACCGAGATTTGCTGAGTTCACCGCGTACGAATCGTCGTAGTACGGATTGGCGTGTTGGATCTCGATGATCAGAATACGCGGGAAATTGGGCCCAGTCCACTGTTGATAGAACTTGTAGGCTTCTTCCTGCTCGATGCGGTTGTAGCCGGCTATATGGAACCGTTCGCTGTAATCGGGCTTCAAGTTGGGGTCGGGCGGCGTGGTGCGAAAGCCTTCGAAATCGGAAAGGAAATGCCCCTCAAAGACAGCGAGCGGATAGTGAACTTCGGGATGTTCATCGAAACCTTCGGGCAGCAGAATATGCGCGCCCAAATACATAGGCCGTCCCCAGAAACGCGACAGCAGCTTACTTTTGATTTTGAGGTGTTTGATGTATTTGGTATCGGCCGGAGGCGTAATGGGCGCGATTTCCTGGTCGAGCGAAATGGCAACCGAAGCAGCATCGGGGCCAAGCCGTATCGTTTGTGGCTTGCTATACAAATTTCCGGGCGCGAGATTCCAATGCTGGCCTTCGCCGCGATCCATCGGCAGCTTTACCGTGTAGCCATCGGCACGATGAAACGTCTCGTAGCGATGTAGAACTGCTTGCACGTAATACTGGCCCGGCGGCACATCGCTCAGCTTCGCATAGGGATAGCCGTTGGCGTTCTGGTCGAACACAACCGGCTGATCGGCACGCAGCGCGTCCACATCCATCCCGAAGATAATCTGCGTCTTTAGTGTGTCGTTGATCTGCATGCGCGGCTCTTTCGAAGGATCGGTCGACAGCAGAAGCAGAAGGCGGCCGTCGATGGGTTGAGCCGAGCGCGATGCGGGGAAGTCGATCGTAAACCGGGCGGGTTGCCCCGTAGCCTGCGTCAAAGCGGCGAAAACGAGCACAGAGGCAAGAAGGGCAGGGCGCGATGTCATCCGAATAGTGTAATGTGAGTCTGCCGAAGACCCTATTCCTTCGACGCCGCGAACGGGTTGAAATCGGTCGCGTAATCGAAGTAATCGACGCGTTCCTTTCGCTTCAAAAAGTTCACAACTGCATAGGTTATCGGGGTCATCAAGGTTTCATAAATTACCTTCGCGAGATAACCCGAGATGATCAGCCGGATGATCGTATTGACCGGCACAACGCCTAAAAACCCGATGAACATGACCATCACCGAATCGACAGCCTGGCCGACCACCGTCGAGCCAATCGTTCGCGTCCAGAGATAGCGGCCCTTCGTGACAAGTTTCAACTTCGCCAGTGTGTAGGAGTTTGCAAATTCGCCGCACCAATACGCCAGCAGACTGGCGACGACGAGCCGGGGCACAGTGTAAAAGACCGTTTCGAACGCTTTCTGATTCGGCCACTCCGGCGCGGCAGGTAACTTCACACAGATGATGCCCATCAACGAGAGCAGGATGGAGGCGAAGAACCCAAACCAGATCGCCTTCCGGGACGCGGCGTAGCCATACACTTCGGTAAAAATGTCGCCGAAGATGTACGTAATCGGAAAAAGGAATTGGGCTCCGCTGACGCGCAGAGGGCCGAACGCCGCAATTTTCTGGCCTACCACGTTCGAAATAAGCAGAACCACGACGAACACAGTGATCAGCGGATCGAGGAAACGGTAGGTATGATTAGCTTCAAAAAGCGAGCCGGCCTGACGAGCGGGTTCCGATTCAACCATATTTGATTCTACGAGCCGCGCGGCCTCAAAACCAGTTCTGAGACATTGTAAGTGAGGAGAAAATTTTGCCGACCATCGAAGCGCGAGCGCTAGAAGATCTCTGCATCAACACAATCCGGATAATGTCAGCCGATGCCGTCCAAAACGCAAACTCCGGTCATCCCGGCATGCCAATGGGCGCGGCAGCCATGGCTTACACCTTGTGGACGCGTTTTTTGAAGCACAACCCGAAGGATCCGCATTGGATCAATCGCGATCGTTTTGTCCTGTCCGCGGGTCACGGCTCGATGCTGCTCTACAGTCTGCTTTACCTGACTGGCTACGACCTTCCGTTAGAAGAGTTGAAACGGTTTAGGAAATGGGGCAGCAAGACCCCCGGACACCCTGAACGAGGCCACACGGTGGGAGTTGAAGTTTCGACCGGCCCGTTGGGACAAGGTTTCGGGAATGGCGTCGGCCTGGCGATAGCCGAGGCATGGCTGGCGGCGCGATTCAACCGTCCCGGTCACAGAATTATCGATCACTACACATACGCCATCTGTGGCGACGGAGATTTGATGGAGGGAGTGACGCAAGAGGCGGCGTCGCTTGCTGGACATTTGAAGCTCGGAAAACTGATTTACCTCTACGACCAGAACCATATTTCGCTTGCTGGCGGAACCGATCTCACTTTCACCGAGAACGTTGGCCGCCGGTTCGAAGCGTACGGGTGGCATACGCAGCATGTAACCGATGGCAACGACACGGAAGAGGTTGCCCAGGCGATTAGAAAGGCGCAGGACGAAGATCGCCGACCGTCCCTGATTCTCGTTCGCACGCACATCGGTTACGGCAGTCCGAAGAAGCAGGATACGTTCGAGGCACACGGAAATCCGCTCGGCGAAGACGAGTTGCAAGCAGCCAAAAAAGCACTCGGCTGGCCCACGATGGATAAGTTCTATTTGCCCGGCGAGGCGGTGGATTTTTTCCGGCAAGCCGTCGGTAAGGGCGCGAAGACACAACAGGAGTGGCAGAAGGGATTCGACGCTTATAAGAAAGACTTCCCGAAAGAAGCCGCCGAGTTCGAGCAGTTTGTCAGCGGCAAACTGCCCGAAGGCTGGGACGCCGATTTGCCGAAGTGGAAACCGAGCGACAAACCGATTGCCACTCGCGCCGCGGGCGGCCAGGTTCTGAACGCACTCGCCAAGCGCACTGGTAACATCATTGGCGGTTCGGCCGACCTGAATCCCTCCACCAGCACCGCGCTGAAGGGCGACGGAGATTTTCAGCCTCCTGAGTTTGGCGGTCCCGCCATACAGGGAGCCGTCGGCGGCGTGTGGGGTTATGCCGGAAGAAACGTAGCCTTCGGAGTTCGGGAGCATGCCATGGGCGCCGCAGTGAATGGCATGGCGGCGCACGGCGGCGTTCTTCCGTTCAGTGCTACGTTCCTGATCTTCTCCGATTACATGAAGCCATCTATCCGCTTGGGCGCGCTCAGCAAGTTGAAGGTCTTTTACGTTTTCACGCACGACAGCGTCGGTGTTGGTGAGGACGGTCCTACGCACGAGCCAGTAGAGCAATTAGCTGGCCTGCGGGCTATACCGGGTTTGAATGTCATCCGCCCTGGCGACGCCACCGAAACCGCCGAAGCATGGGACGGTTGCCATTCAGCACGATGGGCCCTCTCTCCTGGCTCTTACAAGACAAAATGTTCCTCATCTTGATCGGACCAACGCAAAGAATCCAGGCGTGTCGAAAGGCGCTTATATCCTTTCAGAAGCAGCCGGTAGCTCGCCCGACGTGATTCTAATCGGTTCAGGCTCCGAGACTGCGCTGTGCGTCAAAGCGCAAGAGCGCCTGAAGAATTATGGCGTGAAGGCGCGGGTTGTCAGCATGCCGAGTTGGAACTTGTTCGATGCCCAGGACGAGGCCTATCGGGAAAGTGTTCTGCCGAGATCAATCCGAAAGCGTGTCACGATTGAAGCCGCGGCCAGGCAAGGTTGGCAGCGTTTTGCCACGGACGAAGGGACGGTCATCGGCATCGACCACTATGGAGCCTCCGCCCCGGGCGATGAAATTCTGCGAAACTTCGGCTTCACGGCAGAGCACGTAACAGCAGCCGCTCTGCGCCTGGTCGGCAAACGCCAGGAAGCAGACCGGGAGTTTAACGGAGGGGAGACTACGTTCGAACCGACGTCATCGGCCGCTGGGCATTCCTGAACCCTTTTCCCGGAGATTATTCTGCGGCAGGCAATTTTCCTGCCCGATGATTCAGTGTGAAACCGGCGCTACCTTTAGGGAACACCAGACGGAGTAGCATTATGGGCATGCCGCGAATTCCGCTGGTTATATGCTGGATTGCACCTCCGGCTTGACACACAACCCGTGCGCACGTAAAATTGTTTCATGAACGTTACCTTGTCGATTGGCGATGAAGTCATCCACGAGGCTAGGCGGCGTGCTGAAGCAATGGGAACGAGCGTGAACCAACTTGTTCGCGAGTACCTCGAGCAGTTTGCCGGGAAGAGTGACCCGAGCGCCGACGCAGACGAATTCGAGCAGCTCTCCCGAATGTCGAATGGCAACTCGCGCCGGTGGAAGTTTAACCGAGACGAACTGCACGAACGACGATGAGCGGGTTCGCCTTCTTTGACACAAACGTGTTAGTGTACGCCGACGATGTCTCGTCCCCGAAAAAGCGAGAGCGGGCAATCACCCTCTTTGCGGAGCATCTTCGCCAGGGGACGGCAGTCGTGTCGATGCAAGTTCTCCAGGAGTACTTTGTTGCCGCGACACGCAAGCTCAGGCTGGCTCCTGACGCGGCTCAACGGAAGGTCGAGATCGTCGCTCGCGCCAAAGTCGTTCGCCTTGGCGTCAACGACGTGATCGCGGCAATTGAGCTACATCGGCTTACGCAAGTTTCGTTTTGGGATGCCCTGATCGTACACGCGGCGCGGTCCGTAGGCGCCGTCGTGCTATACAGCGAAGACCTTCAGCACGGTGGCGTCCAAGGAGGAGTCCGTGTGGTCAATCCGTTTGCGCCGTGAATCCCCTGGCATTTCCGTATTTCGCTCACACATCCTCGGTGTTCGATACGATCTCACCGCCGGGCGCCAGAACGCGCATCAATTCATTCTGAACGCCCGGCATGAGCGGCTGGAGATTCCAGGGAACGATCACTTTTGTAAAAAAGGCGCCATGCCAAGGTATCTGGTCCGGAGTCGCGTTCAGGAACGTCACGTTGTTAAACTCCGCGAATTCCCTGCGCGCCATTTCTACCTCTTCTGAATCTCCAATCCCGACAAAACAGCCCGCTATCAGAGCGCGTGCAATAGCAGCCGTTTCTGCCGCTGGTGGAATTAGGAGACTAAGCACGCGGTCGTCCGGCTGAAACTTCGTCATCGCCTATGTAATTAGCCGCATCAAGGCAGATTGACCAGTTTGTCGTTTGCCGCGGCAGCCAGCACCGCGGCCGCGTCCTCTTCGCTGAACTCCTCCGTCTTCGCCGAATGATTCATCGAACAGAACTTAGGCCCGCACATCGAACAGAAGGCCGCCTCCTTGAAGCCCTCCTCGGGAAGCGTCTCGTCGTGATACGCTCGCGCGGTTTCCGGATCCAGCGACAATTCGAATTGCCGGTTCCAATCGAAAGCATAACGGGCCCGCGATAACTCGTCATCGCGATCGCGTGCGCCGGGACGCCCTCGAGCCACGTCCGCGGCATGCGCGGCGATCTTATAAGCGATAATACCCTGCTTGACGTCCTCGCGGTTCGGCAATCCCAGATGCTCTTTCGGCGTGACATAGCACAACATCGAAGCTCCATGCCATCCGATCATCGCCGCGCCAATGGCCGAAGTAATGTGATCGTAGCCCGGTGCGATGTCCGTCACCAGCGGACCAAGCGTATAAAACGGAGCCTCATCGCAAATCTGTTTCTCCTTCTCGACTTGCATTTGGATCTCATCCATGGGTATGTGCCCCGGCCCCTCGATCATGACCTGAACGTCATATTCCCATGCCTTCCTGGTGAGCTCCCCCAGCGTCTCTAGCTCGGCGAACTGCGCCGCATCGCTGGCATCCGCCAAACAACCCGGACGCAGACCGTCTCCCAACGAAAAACTCACATCGTACTTCTGAAATATTTTGCAGATTTCATCGAAATGCTCATACAACAGATTCTGTTTGTGATTTTTCACCATCCACTCTGCCAGAATCGCTCCGCCGCGGCTCACGATGCCCGTAATCCGTTTGGTCGTGAGAGGAATGTACTGCACAAGCACACCGGCATGGATGGTCATGTAATCCACCCCTTGCTCGGCTTGTTCCTCAATCACCTCCAACATGACGCCAATATTAAGATCCTGAACGCGGCGTACACGGCTGAGCGCCTCATAGATCGGCACGGTTCCAATGGGCACGGGCGACTCGTTGATAATGGCCCTGCGGATCGTGGGGATGTCGCCGCCGGTCGACAAATCCATTACCGTGTCGGCCCCGAACTTCACCGAATACCGCAATTTTTCGAGTTCTTCGTCGATATTTGACGTTGTGGACGAGTTGCCGATGTTCGCGTTGATCTTGCACTGGGAGGCCACACCGATACACATGGGGTCGAGGGCATGGTGGTTGATATTGGCCGGGATGATCATGCGGCCCCGCGCAACTTCACTGCGAATCAGCTCCGGACTCAAATTTTCGCGGCGGGCCACATACTTCATCTCGCCCGTACTGATGCCTTTACGGGCATAGTGAATTTGCGTGCGAATCGAATCGCTCTGCCGCGCGATAAGCCATTCTCTGCGGTTCATGTTTAGATTATAGGTTTTCCTTGCGAAGCCAGCCGCCGCAGTTCCTCTTCGAGCACCTTGGTTCCTTGCTCAGGCGTACGGTCCGGCTGCCACGGAATGGGACTCCCAATCTGAATGGCGAGCTTTTTCGAACGGAACCAGCGTTCCCCGGTGCGCTTCAATTCGCCAAGGCCGGCCAGATAAACGGGCAGGGCAGGGCATCGCAGCTCCGCCCAAAGCAGTCCGGCCCCGCTCATGAACGGTTGTATCGTCTCGTCCTCCGCGCGGATTCCTTCCGGGAAGACGATGACACTGTAGCCGCGATCCATCGCGTGCGCCGCGTGAGAAAAACTTCGGCGGAAGCCGCTCTTCTGCGGTAACGGGAAAACATTAAACAGACCCGTGACAACCAAATACTCGAGCGGAGAAATCCAGTTCAGAATTCTGTACCGGTAGTATCGTCGCCGTCTCCACGCCAGAAGAATCTCGCCCGACATTGCGATCGCCGTCGATCGCCGCATCGCCCCGGGCAGTGCATATTGAATCAGAGGCGCGTCCATAGCCGTCACATGATTGCCGTAAATGAGCATTGGCGTACTCGGCAATGCGCGTGTTTCGAATCGCACGCCAGGCTTCGCCAACACGTAGACAAACCCTCTCATCACGACATCCAGGAACACATCCCTTATTAACTTTGCAACGGGCGTCCACGGCCACAGTGGATAAATATGTTGATCCTCTACAGTGGCAGGCGTCGCCGTCCCGGTCTCGAGAGTTCGCGAAGGCGTTGGACGCTCAATCGCCGCGCGCAGATCGTCCACCGTCCGTATCCTTTGCATGGCGGCATCGTCAATCGTTACGCCAAATTGCTCTTCAAGACTGGCCTGCAGTTCCACTCGCGCCAGGCTGTCGAGGTTCAGCTCCTCGTCCGTCTCGCCCTCGCCCGTGGGTGAATTTCTAATCCTCCTCACAATCGCGGCAAGGGAACCTTTTACCGACCCCGTGTCCAGATTGGTGTTGACGATCCGAGCCACATCGCGCCGCATAACTTTACCGGTTGACGTTCTGGGAAGATCCGGTTCAGGCCACACAACCCATCGCTGCATCCTTTGATAATCGGCCAGTGAAGCGTTCGCTCTGGCCACAACGTCGGCTGCGTTTCCATTTCTCAGAACCATCACGGCCAGCGGTTCCGGTCCATACTGCCCTTCTGTCTCAACCACGGCTGCCGCTTTCACCTCTGCCTGCTTCGCGAGCGCCGCCTCGAGGTCGTCCGGATAGATATTCAAACCGGCGGCAGTTACAATCGTTTCTTTCTTGCGGCCGCGAAAACGCAAATTCCCCGAACCGTCCAATTCAGCCAAATCTCCCGTCGCCAGCCAGCCCGCTTCAAGCGGTTGTAACCGGCCATCGCGCCAGACTGCCTGCGAAATAGTTTCGCCACGGACCAAGACCTCGCCGTCTTCGCCGAGTTTCACTTCACGCCCAGGCAGTATTTGCCCAAGACTACCGCTAGATGCATGGAATGGATGGTTCAGGCTTACAAGGGCCGTCGTTTCCGTCATTCCATAACCCTGCACGACCACGAATCCGAGCGAATTCCAGAACTCCTCGAGCTCTGCGCCTAATGCAGCTCCGCCGCAGATCAGTCGCCCAGAATTTAAAACCAAAATGCCCGTGAATATCGCGAAACATCCACCAGCGCTTCAGCGCGTTTGTGCCTCGGGCGCGTTCACGCCGCTGCTCGAGATCCGGATAGCGCTGATGGAGATGCTCGCGCATCAGATCAAGCACACGCGGCACGCCAGCGAGCACGGAAATGCGGTTGCTGCGAATCAGATCTACCAGATCGGATGCAACCAGCCGGTCTTCGAAATGCACTTCAGCAGCAATCAGCGGCGGTATCCACAACCCCATGAATTGGCCGAAAACATGGCTGAGAGGCAGCGTATGCAGAAACCGGAGTGGATGAAAAATCCGTTCGTACTTCCGGTATTTCCCAATTTCCTGCTCGATCGGACGAAGGCTCGCCAACACGTTTCCGTGCGTGTGAACGATGCCCTTCGGCTCTCCTGTCGTTCCGGAAGTGAAGATGATTTGCAGAGCATCGCCGGCTGTGAGCCGTTCCGCCTCGAATAGCGGTGTCTCGGGAAGCCGTTCGCGCAGTTCCTCGACCACAATCTCCTGTGACTGTGCTTGAATTTCGCGTGCATGCGCCGCCGTCGTCACAACTAGCTTCGGACCCACATCTCGCACGACGCGTTCCACGAAGTCCGGCGCGCCGGCATCGTCGAGTGGAACCGGAAGAACGCCCCGCAGCACACATCCGAAAAACGCGCCAACCCACTCCCCGCTGTTGGGAGCCCAAAGCAGCACGCGGTCCCCTTTGCCGATGCCTCTTTTAAAGAGCAGAGCCGCAAACCGGCCGGCAACTTGTGCCAGGTCCCCGTACGAGAAGTTGCTGCGCCTCAGACCCCGGCGCGATACAACCGCGATTTCGTTCGCGTGCCTTTGAAAGTCACTTACGAGCGAAGCGAGGTTTTCCCGGGAGCCAGCTACATTAGCCACGCGCCCACTGGTTTAACACAGTCGCGCGCCAACCTCCCGAAATCGTATGCTACTCTCCGTGAGACTGCGCTTCTTGCGTCGCTGAATTAGTCATGTCTCAGGCTCTTGTATATGGCGGCGCCGATCTCGGCGGTACCAACATTGCGGCGGCTGTGTCCGACGGTGAAGGCCGAATCCTGGCTGAGACCAGCGTTCCAACTCTGTCCTACGAAGGACCGGGCCCCATTCTCACCCGCATTGGACAAGCGGTGCTCGACCTTGCGGAAAAGGTCGACGGCCGCTTGGCTGCTGTAGGGGTCGGTCTGCCAGGCCTCATCGATCTCCAGCGCGGATTAACGCTGTTCATGCCCAATCTTCCGACAAACTGGCGGAATGTAGCGGCTCGCAGCGCTCTCGAGGACCAGGTAAAATGCCCAGTCGCGCTGTTGAATGATGCCCGTATTGCAACTCTGGGTGAACTCAGGTTTGGGCTGGGCCGCGGCATCAACACGATGGTTTATCTCACCCTGGGCACGGGTATAGGCGGCGGTCTCGTCGTAGATGGAAAACTGCGCCTGGGGCTTTTAGGAGCCGCCGGCGAGCTAGGCCATCAGACCATACTGCCGGATGGTCCCATGTGCGGCTGCGGCAATCGAGGCTGCGTCGAAGCGCTGGCCAGCGGACCCGCGATTACTGCGGAAGGCGTTCGCTTGTTGAAAAGTGGACTTGCCCCCATCCTCTACGACCTGACGGGCGGCGACCCCGGCCGCGTGACGCCGAAAGAAATGACGGAGGCCTGCCGCCGCGGCGATGCCATGGTCCGGGAGGCAATACGAAAAGCCGCGGCATACCTGGGCATTGCTATCGCTAATGTAGTGACCATCATTCATCCTGAACTCATCGTACTCACGGGAGGCGTGGCAGCAATGGGCGATCTTCTGCTCAACACGATTCGCGAAGAAGTGGACGCCCGTGTTCACATGTTTCCCGCCGACACCGCCCGCATCGAAGTGTCCTCTCTTTCAAATCGAGCCGGCGTGCTGGGAGGCGTCGCCCTGGCTCTCGATCAGTATCAGGCGTCAAACACGGCTGCGGTCTAATACAAGCTAGGAGCGTTATGGAATTCAATTACGCCGATGTAGCGAAAATGATCGATCATTCGCTGCTGAATCCAACTTTAAAGGCCGATCAATTGGAAGAAGGCATCCGTCTTGCGCTCGCCTATGATGTGGCAAGCATTTGTATCATGCCGTATTATCTCCGCCGCTGTTCGTTGCTGCTCAAAGGCAGCGCCGTTAAGTCCAGCACGACCATCGGCTTTCCGCACGGTGGCCATTCGACCGCCATCAAAGCCGCAGAAGCGAGACAGGCCATCGCCGATGGCGGCGAAGAGCTCGATATGGTGGTCAACATCAGCCAGGTGCTCAGCGGCGCGTGGGATTTCGTGAAACAGGATATTCGAGCCGTGACGGACGTGGCCCACGCAGCGGGTCAAAAAATCAAGGTCATCTTCGAAAACTGCTATCTCGATAACGCCCAGAAAATCCGGCTCTGCGAGGTCTGTGGTGAAATCGGCGTCGATTGGGTGAAGACATCGACCGGTTACGGCACGGGCGGAGCCACGTTCGACGACCTGCGGCTGATGCGCCAGCATTCGCCGGCTTCCGTACAGGTGAAAGCCGCCGGCGGTGTTCGAGACCTCGATACACTTTTGAAAGTGCGAGAGCTAGGCGTGTCGCGCTGCGGCGCAAGCCAAACCGCGGCAATTCTCGACGAGGCGAGAAAACGGTTGGGCCTGCCCACTATAGAAGTCGCGGCAACTCAAGTCGCAGGCTACTGATTTCGACACGCCGTAGCGTACGCACTCGTGCGTGCCGCGTCGAGACTCGTCTCGACGGCTCCGTCACACGCCTCAATCTTTCGACTTCTTCAGCTCCGCCTCAAGAGCGTTCATGCCCTTGCGCCGGTAAATCTCAACCAACCGCTGCTGCTCGGGAGAACTGCCCATAGCCCGCTTCAGCGATGGATCGAGATCCGCGTTCCAGATGTCCATGCGGCTTGGAATCCAAAGATCCCCGTCCGAAAACTCCACATTGCTGATAAACGCCATCACGCCGTCAACCAGCATCGGCCGGCCCGATGGATGGGAAAACCTGAGAATGCCCGTCTGTTGAATCTTGGCCTGTCGCACCGGCGGGATCGCAACGTCCGCCGGCAAGGAACCGGCCATATAATCCCTGCCGCCTTCGTCGCGCAGAATCCAGCCGACTTCTATGCTCTGCGTTGTCCTCTGCGAGCGGTTCTGTAAATTCATCTCAGGCGATTGAATTTCGTTCCTGTACACGCGAGCCGCTCCATTCAGCATCTGCACGGGCGAATCGGGGAATGCTACGAATGCCACGGCCACGGCGCGGCTCGGACGCGTGTTGACACGAATATCGTTCAATAACTCAAACCCAAGTTGGACAGGCCGCGGATCGGGCAACCCAAAATCCATTTCCTGCTGCAGCTTTGTAAATTGCCCGCTATCAACCAGGCCCCGAAAATAGCGCCGATCGCGGCGTGCTTCCAATTCGTATACAGTCAGGCTCCGCCGGGAGTGTAATTTGTCCGGTCCATACACCGTCAAATCGTCGAACAAAACGCAATCGAGCGCGACCTCGACCAGCGCCCCTCCGCTTTTTGCCGCGTTGAAAGGCCGCAACAACTCGAGATCGAGACGGACTGGAAAGATCTCGCCCGGCGAGATATCCAGGCTCGGAACTGTAACCGAGGCTTTCCCTGCTGGAGTCAAATCTTGCGCTTCTACGCGCAGCGTCAGGCCTCGTACTGCTTTGTTTCCGATGTTCCGGAGAACTAAAGACGTGTGCAATCCCAGCGCGAGCGAGATGCCCCGAACCGATTCCGTCGAATTTCCCAGGCTGTACGATATAACCCCAAGCGGCGAATCGTTCGGAAAGTCTACCTTCAGCCACGGCGTGTTTGTGCCGTCGTCAGCAGGAGATAAGCAGGCACTCACCAGCGAAAGCAAGGCGGCGGCTACTATCTGCCGGCTACTCCCCATATACATTCGCGATCGTCACCTGGCCCGTCTCGTCATCGACATAGCGCATCGCCACTGACGAGTTGCTGGTAAACGAGGCGGTCACGTTCGCCGATGCCGGGTGCAGGACCGTCAGCATTGCGCCTTGTGAGCGCACCGATACTCCGTGTGGAGTTGTCGTCAGGATGATTCCCGCCGCAACTCGCGGCCCCGACCACACCGTCCGAAACGCACCTAAAATACGGCCTGCGTCCTCCCCGGGGACGTTCAACATCCAGCCAGCGGCAAAGACCACCGCCAGTATGCCCGCAAGCGCCGCAACACGCCAGCTGTGCAATCGATGATGGCCTACCTTGCCAATCGCACGCCCAGCCGCAACACCCACGCTGATGTTGCCCGCCATCTCCCGCTCCAGCCTGCTCCAGTCGCCGATCGCTTCATACCCGGTCAGCATTTCGGCTTCCGCTAGTCTCCGCAGCTCGGCATGAGCAGCCTGAAACTGCTCGAGCTCGTGTTCGCACCTCGCACAATGATGTACGTGGTCCTCGACCTGCCACCGGCGAACATAGGGCATTTCACCGCCTACCAGGAGCGCCAGATCTTCTAAACTCGGGTGATCGCTTCCTTGAGGCTCCATCATGCTTTCCTCGATTCCAGATATCGACGGAACTTAACTCGCGCATTTGCAATGTGCGAGCGCACCGTCGCCATCGAACAATTCATCTCGCGAGCTACCTCGCCCGAAGGCACTCCTTCCACATCCCGCAGTAAGAGCGCCATTCGCTCCCGCCCCGTCAACTGCGCCAGTCCGCCGTCCAGTTGAAGCCTCCGCTCTCCCCGCAGCAGCAGTTGTTCGGGACTTGCATCTTTCGCGGCTACTCCCGACTCGGGCAGATCCGCCAGTTCGGTAAAGCTGAACTTCTTCTTCCGCCTTAAATAGTCGATTGCTGTGTTACTCGCGATGCGCGATAACCAGTGCTCTGCCTTGGCCAGATTTTTTAGCTGCGACTTCCGCTGAAGCGCTTTGATGAACGTTTCCTGCGTGAGATCCTGCGCATCGTCCACATTGCCCACAATCCGGTAAATCAGAAGAAAGATGCGCCTTAGGTTCTCCTGAATAAACTGCGTTTGTGCGTCACGCGCGCTTGCGTCCAGCTCCTCGCCGGAAATGCGCCGGGGATACTCGCTCACAACGCCCTCCCCAAACGAGCCAATGGCCGGGGACTCAAGCAACTGATTGCAAACCGATTCACTCGTTTCGCACAGCATATTACTACAGATGGGTGACGCAAAATGCGAGTAAACGTGCAGAGCCAAGCCATCCCGATACCCTTCGACAGCCAGGGACAAGCCACCGATCACGGCGGCGCTATCCTTAGTCTATATGAGACCGGTGGGCGTTATAGGCGCCGGAAAAACAGCATTTGGCGCCTTTGCCGATCGTGGCATTCTACCCCTCGCTGTCGAGGCCATTCGCCACGCGCTCGCCGACGCCGATCTCGCGCCCCGCCGTGTAGAAGCGTTTTACCTGGGCAATTTTGCAGGCCCGTCCTTTACCGGCCAAAATCATCTTGCCCCATTGATCGCCTCCGCCACCAGTCTGAATAGTATTCCTTGCACCCGCGTGGAAAACGCTTGCGCCTCCGGTGGTTCCGCGTTTTTTCATGCCTGGCAGGCGGTCGGCTCGGGCCTCTATGACTTCGCCCTCGTCGCCGGCGTCGAGAAGATGACTTCGCAGCCCAACCCCAAAGTCGCTGAAATCCTGGCCGGCGCCGGAGATATGTCGAGCGAGGGCGCCGCGGGCGCTACCTTTCCTTCTCTGTTTGCCATGATCGCCCGCCGCCATATGCATGAATTCGGCACCACGCGCGAGCATCTAGCCGCCGTTGCTGTGAAAAATCACGCCAATGGAGCCCGGAATCCGCTCGCGCACTTGCGAAAAGTCATCACGCTCGAACAGGCCCTTTCGGGAAAGCCGGTTGCCGAGCCGCTCACCATCTTCGATTGCTCACTGGTGAGCGACGGCGCTGCCGCCCTTGTTCTCGTTCCGCTCGAACGAGCGCGTGAGTTTTCCCGTCCCATTGCTAGAATCCTCACTGTTGTGCAAACCTCCGATTATGTAGCGCTCGACCAAAAACGCGACATCACGACGTTTCCTGCCGTAGCCGCTGCGGCCCGCCAGGCGTATGATACGGCCGGTATCGGGCCGAGCGAAGTTGACTTTGCGGAACTTCACGATTGCTTTACCATCGCCGAAATTATCGCTTCTGAAGATCTCGGCTTCGTCGCCAAGGGCGATGGAGGACGCTTCGCAGCCGCCGGATGCACCGCAATTAACGGCAAGATCCCCATCAACAGCACCGGCGGGTTGAAGTCGAAGGGACACCCGGTGGGTGCAACCGGCGTCGCACAGATTTGCGATCTGGTCGCTCAGTTGCGAGGCGAAGCCGGAGACTGCCAGGTTTCCAGGCACAGAGTGGGACTCGCGCAAAACCTCGGAGGATCAGGTGCAACGTGCGTGGTCAGTATCCTGGCGGCGAACTAATGGAACAGTCTTTCGAAGCAAAAACCGGAACGGTCTATTCCGAGACGGTCATTTGGATGCCGCCTGCGGCCTTCGTTGACGAAACACCATACCAGTTGGCCATCGTCGATCTCGATACCGGAGAGCGTAAGACCGTTCGAATCGCCGGGCCCCAGGCGTCTATCGGCGATCGGGTCGAGCACGACTGCGTCCGCAATGGAGTCCTGGTGTTCCGGAAAGTGTAACAGCCGATTGCCGACGACTCGTCTCAGAGGCGGTTCCGAGCCGCGACCGCGAGGGAGCGGATGCGCAATTATTTATGACACTATGCCATTTCGTCGTCTATTCCTCCTCACGGTTACAGCCGCCTTCGCGCTGCTGCCAGCCTTTTCTCAGCATCCGACGCCTCCGCCGCGCCAACGCGGCCCAAGCCCTAATGAGGACATGGCTGCAGTGGCGCGCGGCCAGACAGCATTTAAGTCCAATTGCGGATTCTGCCACGGCAACGATGCCCGCGGCTCGCGCGCTCCCGACCTGATCCGCTCGTCGCTCGTCAATCACGATGAGAACGGAAATTTAATCGGCCCTGTTATCCGCAATGGCAGGCCTGATAAAGGAATGCCTGCATTTGCCGCGCTCACAGACGCCCAGATTTTCGATATCACGGCATTCCTTCATCACTCAGCGGCCGAAGCTCTACGCAGCGGGAGTGTCGCCGAAGATTACCCGTTGAAGAAACTGCTAACCGGCAATGCCGCCGAAGGTAAGGCCTACTTTGAAGGAAAGGGCGGCTGCTCGAACTGCCACTCCGTCACGGGCGACCTCGCCGGCATCGCGAAGAAGTACTCGCCCATCGATCTCCAGCAGCATATGGTCTATCCCGGCCGCAAAATCCCGCGCACAGCGGTAGTAAGCACGTCCGATGGAAGGAAATACGAAGGCAAAGTGGAGCACGACGACGAGTTCACCATCGCCATTACCTCCCAGGACGGATGGTACCGTTCATGGCCGCGCAGCGAGGTAAAGGTAGAGATTCACGATCCGCTCACCGCGCACCGCCAATTGATGGAACACTACACCGACGCCGACATACATAATCTCTTTGCCTATCTCGAAACGTTAAAGTAACCGCGGGAGCAGACGATCGGTTTGTGTCGTCTGCCATTCTCTCGCTCCTTCGCCCGCCTACGCCGCCAGCCCTCATTCATACCGAAGCGCGCGAATCGGATCGAGTCGCGCGGCCCGCCTCGCAGGCAGGTAGCAAGCCGCTATGCTTACCGCTAGCAGCGATATTGGAACGGCGATAAACGCGGTGGCATTCATGTTCCCCAAACCACCCAGTCCACGCGCAACTGCCGGACCCGCCACCGCCGCGAGAATGCCTCCTGCCGCAATCCCTGTTAGGGCCAGCGTCAAACCCTGTCCCAGCACCAGCCGCAGCACATCAGTCCGGCTTGCGCCAATTGCCACGCGCAGACCGATCTCCACCGTCCTGCGGCTGACCGAATACGAAATAAGCCCGTACAAACCAACCATGGCTAGCGTCAGTCCCATGAGCCCCATCGCCGCGATCGTCTTTAGCAGAATCAGCCACGCGCCGGTCGCCCAGCTTATCGTGGATGCGACCGTTCGTAAGTTATAAACGGGCAGCTCAGCATCGAGGCTGTGGACCACTTCACGCAGCGGCGCTGCCAAAGCGGCTGGATCGCCAACCGACTCCGCGATCACCGTCATCCCGGGCCGTTGGTTTTGATCATAGGGTAAGTACACGTAGGGCCTGGGCGTTTCCCATGGAATCTGGTAGCGCCCGGTCTTCGCCACTCCAACCACTTCAGCTGCCGGACCGTTCGCGTTGTCCAGCCGGAGCCGCTTCCCTAATGGCGATTGATTCGGCCAGTACGTCTTCGCGAATTCCTGGTTCACGATCGCCACGCGCCGCGAACCGGTTCGATCGTGCGAGTCGAACGCCCGTCCTCGCACAATCTCGACGTGCATTGTCGTGAAGTAATTCTCGTCGAACGCTCCGCCCAATACCGTGACGTTCTCGCGGCCCTTCGGAAACTGGTAACCCTCCGGAACCACGGTTATCGAGGTTTGGTCGGGAGAAAGCGGCAGTGCCTCGGCCAGCGCGACGGACTGGACACCAGGCAGTGCGCGCACCCGCTCGACAAGCTTGCGATAGAAATCGCGTGTTTGCTCGGGAGAATAGCGGCGGGCGGATGGATCGAGTTCCAAGGCGATCCGATGATCCGTCCGAAAACCCGGGTTGACCATCACCAGCTTCCGAAAGCCATCCCAAAGCACGCCCACCACGACTAATAGAACCGTCGCCAAAGCGATTTGCCCGACCACGAGCGTATTGCGGCCAAGCGTCCGCCTGCGGCCGGAAATTGGTTCACCACCAGCTTTAAGCGCCGGCGCAAGCTGAATGCGGGCAGCCTGAAAGGCAGGTACAAGCCCAAACAGCAGGCAACTCACCAATGCCCCAAACAGACTGAATACCAGCACTCGCCCATCGAGACGCAAGCCCAAAGCGAACGGAATGTCATTGGGAATCTGGATTGTGCTTAGAAACGATATGCCGCCATAACCGAAAGCTAAACCCACACCACCGCCGAGCAGCGCCAACATGAGACTTTCCATCATTAACTGCCGCACCAGCCGCAATGCTCCCGCGCCGATCGCAAGCCGCGTCGCAATCTCGCGGCTGCGAGCACGCGCACGCGCCAGCAAAAGACTAGCTACATTTGCGCATGCGATGAATAGAACCAGTCCGGCAAGCGCCATTAACGTCATCAAGAGGAAGAACCGTGGCGGTTCCTGCTGGATTTCCGCGTCGATCTCTGTCCGAACCACTAGTTGCTCGCGATGGTTGGTCTTCGGGTAAGAGCGCTCGAGATTCCGGGCAATTGACTTGATCTCCGTCTGTGCGTACTCTCGTGACACCCCAGTCTTTAGTCGCCCTTTCACGGTCAGTTCGTGGAGCACGCGATCTTCCAGAGGAGATTGCTTCCTCGGCTGGCGGCCCGAGCGCTTGGGATCTCCGCTCCAGGCTTCGCCTGCCAACAAGCCCCACACTGAAAGCGGTACGAATATAGAGGAGCGAAAAAACCGGACCATGCCCGGGAAGGACTCGGGCAGCACACCAATGATCGTGAAGTCGACGCCGTTCACGAGGAGCGTTCGCCCGATCGCTGCTTTGTCACTCCCGAATTCGTTCCGCCAGAAGTCGTATCCGAGAATCGCGATGCGATCGCGATCGGGAATCTTTCCTTCATCGGGCACGAATTCCCGGCCCAAAGACGGCGCCACTCCCAGCACCCTGAAAAAATTATCGCTGACCATCGTCACCAGCCGCAGATGCGGCGGGACCGCGGGCGACAGAGCAACACCCAGTGGCGCGTTCCGATACGCGATCAAGCCGGAAAAGGAACGGCTTCCCTTCCGGATGTCGTCATAGTCCGGGTACGACAAGCCCTCAATTGATTTTTCAGGCGTGCTATTGCTGACGCTTAAAACTTGCGATGGTCGCCTAACAGGCAGAGGCCGCAGCAGAAGCGCATCGGCGAAGCTGAACGCAGCAGTATTCGCGCCAATGCCAAGCGCTAACGATAGCGCCGCAACCGCAACGAAAACAGACTGCCGCGACAGCGTGCGAATCGCGTATCGGATATCGGCCAGAACGCTCTCCAGCCATGTCCAACCCCAAATTTCCCGCGCATTCTCAGCAGCCAGCGTCAGATTCCCGAGTTGCCCCTGTTCCGCAATTTCCGCCAGCGATTCGAGCTCCTCGCGAATCTCTTGCTCCTCCGCCCGCCTGTGCCGCGGCAAAAGGTACTTCAACTTCCCCCACATCATCCTTTCACCTCGCCCGGAGCCGGTCCCATCACCCGTGCTACCGCATCCACGAACTCCGCCCACTGTGAGTGCGCTCGCGTGAGCTGCTTGCGGCCCGTGGCCGTTAACCGGTAGAACTTGGCGCGCCGGTTATGTCCCGACATCTCCCATTTCGAAGCGACCCAGCCTTTCATCTCCAGCCGCTTGAGCGCCGGATATAGCGATCCAAACTCGATTTCCAACGCTTCGTTCGAAGTGCCGCGAATCGCCTTCGCGATCCCATAGCCGTGCAGCGGCCCGAAGAGCAGCGTTCTGAGCACCAGCATGTCCAGAGTCCCTTGAAGAAGCTCCATATAAAGAAGACCTACATAAAGACCTCCTCTAGTATATGCCGGGAGAACGGAACCTGGTAATCAAAACGCACTCAATCTTCGACGAACGACTTTAACCTGGCCAGCGCCTGATCCCACTGCTCGGAGACGCGATCGAGGTATTCTTTGATTTCTTCGATCGGCGCCGGATCGAATTCGAATAGGCTCTCGCGGCCCGCACGAACGCCGTGTACAATTCCTGCACCCTCCAACACGCGAAGATGTTTCGTGATCGCCTGCCGGGTTAGCTTTGAGCCCTCGGTTAACTGAGAAATCGAATGCGACTGCCCGTTGCAGAGCCTTGCCACCAGCGACAGCCGCGTCTCGTCGCCCAGCGCGGCGAACACCGGTGCATGAGACCGCCGCTTGGCAGCCGTGCTGCTACGGCTTTTGCGCGACATGACTCTCAATGTTCTTCATTTGCTCCGTCCAGCCGCCCTCATTCCTGCGGAACGCTTCGATGCGCCGGGTGCTCGGGATCTTGTCGAAGCCGGATTCCGTAAGCAGAAGCAGCGTGCCGTCCTTTGTCTTCTCCAGCTTGAATTCGACAAGCGTGGGCGTCTCCCTCGAATAATCTACCTGGGGATCGACGGCGTAAGGATGCCAAGTGAACGAAAACAGCCGCTCCGGTTCTATTGTCTGCACTACGGCCTCCCATTGGACGTGCTCGTAGCCCGGATACGTAATGTGGCCTCGCGAAACCTGACCCGGGATAAACGGGCCATCCAGCTTCACGCGAAACCACTCGCCAAATTCGCGGTAGTCCGTCAGCGCGCGCCACACCCGCGAAACCGGCGCTTTAAGCTGGATACGTTTCTCAATACGATCGCTCATTATATGCAACCTCGTGGTTGCATAGTAGCGCAACTCCGCGTAAAAGGCAACCGCTTAGTTGCATGAAATCGGGAACGAAAATCGAACTCGCGCCCTCAGGAGTACAAATCTGCCCCTGCTCGGCGGCGCTGTAGAAGTGTCGCGCGACCGCTCAAGCGGTCCGCGCACTCGGGAGCCTTGACACCGATCCGATGGCGTCGCTTTTTGCTTTCGTTGTCCGAATTGGCGCCACGTGAGGCGTCGCCCCCGATTTTGGCGCCGCATCCTTCGAGACAAAAGGCTTCCCGTTCGATTCATTGTTCTTTTGGCTTCGTCCCAGTGCGCGTTCCAGGCTCCTTCTGTGGATCGCGATGCCGAAACGCTGGTTGACGGATTGAACGCACTCCATGGTCGTGAGCGCTGGGTTCGATTCCCTCAAACTCCGCACATACTCGACAACCTGGCTGGATATCTTATATCCACCTTTCGAGCCGCGCTGCTTGGGTAGAAGCCCGGAAAGCCCCGACTCGTTGAAGGCTGCTTGGGATTGGTAAAACGTGGGCCGCGAGACCCCGAAAGCCGTCGCTACATCGACGATCGGCTCTCCCTCGTAGTGATGGCGTCTCAACATCTCGTAACGGACCTGGAGAATATCTGTTGGGTCGAAGAACGAATTCTCTTGGAATAAAGCGTCTACAACTGTTTCCGCGCGAGCGTTGAGCGCACCTTTGCCCTTCAGTGCCACCGTCTTCCGGTCGGCTGGTTCACGCTTTTCCACTCGAAATCCCTCCAAACCCTCAGGCTCCTTTGGAGCATTCCAACAAACATCAGACATGTTCTCTTCGGCGCTCGAAGAAGTTCTTCCCCTAACAACCAAAAGAACTGGCGTTGCCCGGTTCCGCCTGGCGAGAGTTTGGTTATCTTTCGAGCGGAAATCCTGTAGCCACAGCGCGGACATTCGACGATTCCGTAGCCGTAAATGTTCTCAGGAGACGGCACTACCTCGAGATCGCAATCTAAACACCAGATCACTTTGTTATCGACGTACATCATCGCGGATGCCCCTCCGAGGCATCAACGCAACATTGGAGCGGCCGATGGGACTACTCTATCTTGCACGTTGATCTTAATGAAACAATCAATAGCAGTCAAGCAAGAAAATGAAGCAGATGCGTCTAACATCTAGTTTTTGCCCCCAGTCAATTCTTTTGAGCGTGAAGTAAAACCTGACGAAGAAAAAATGTACTAAAACCGGACCTATTTCGAAGTATGTCAAGCAACGATGGCATACGGTAGGCGTGGAGAATAGATAAGCAGGGCTTAACCGTGAGACAACGTGGCCTTCTTTTTCTAAGACAAATGTCCAGTCACGTCGAACACTCGGACAGAAAGTGCCATAACTTGTAAAGACGGCATAAACAGGTACTTAAACTGGTTTAGTACACGGCCATGTAGTCATAAGTTACTCAACTGCGCTACAAATGGGGCAGACACGGGTTAGATTTGTTGACGCAAGCAGTCATGCTTAGTTAAGTGATCGGGTGACCCTGCATTCTTGATCTCTCGCTTATAGACAGTCACGTATAAACAAATGAAGAGCACTGTTTTTAACCACGGTCGTACTGTGTCCGGTTTAGCCGGACATTTCCTCTCGCACGCGCGGGCCAGGTCCACAAGATTTTTTCCGCTTTATTTGCTGTGTGGTCTAGCTGCGTTCAATACAGGGGTTTATGCCCAAACGGGCGCTCCGGTTTCGGACAATTTCGATGAGGCTGCGCTCAATACCAACCTCTGGACTTTTGTCAACCCTCTGGGGGACGGCGTGCTCACCATGAACGGCACGGCCGTGACACTGAACGTCCCGGACACGCAAGAGCATGATTTGTGGGCTTCAGGCAATAACTCTGTGAGGATTGTGCAGGCCGTGCAGAATGTCGATTTCAGCGTGGTAGTTCGTTTTCAATCTCCTGTCCAGTATGGCAATCAAGACGAAGGGATCCTGGTTGAACAGGATGCCGCCGACTTTGTCCGGTTCGATCTCTTAAACGACGGAACCAATGTGAACTTGTTCGCCGCGGCCGTGAGCGGAAGCACCGCGACCACCTTTACGCAGACGCCGATTCTCGCGCCGAACGCGCCCATCTGGCTCGAGCTTCAAAGAACCGGCAATAACTGGACCGGAAGCTGGTCCACAGACGGTGTGAACTTCACTGTCGGCTCAACGTTCACCTATGCATTGAACATGACGCAAATCGGCCCGTACGCCGGAACGGCGATTTCTTCGTCGGGCCCTTCTGCAGGACAACTGCCCAGTTTCACGGCAACCGTCGATTATTTCTTCAACACGGCCAGTCCCGTGACAAATCAGGATGGACCGACGCCCTACAACATGGTCTACGTGGATCCGAACCCTCCGTCGGCCATGGTCGAGAGAACGCTGGCAAACATCCAGGGTGTTACCGGCCATTTGAATCCTGTTGTCGGGTTTGAAGCTCCGTTTGGCGGACTCTATTGGTATGAGTATCCGGCGTCGGGCAATTTGAGCGATCCCTGGATTCAGCACACCATTGTGGGCGATGGAAACGCTTATGAAGATATGACCGCCTACGACGTAAACGGCGATGGAGCGCTGGATATTGTTGCGAGCTACACGCCGCCAGGCGGAAATTTAAGCGTTGTCTGGTTCGAGAACCCGGCGGGACAGGGCGGCAATCCGGCCACCGACACATGGGTGATGCACACAATCGGAACCGGCTACGGCGAGGATCTTTTTGTGATGGCCGATTTCGATGGCGACGGCCTGATGGATTTCGCCACTCCGGATTACATCTACTTCCAGAACAGTCCCGATTCCTGGACTCAGGTGCAGTACAACAGCGCATTTCGAGGAGTTGCTCTGCTGGACATCGACGGGACCTCATCGCCCGCCTTAGGAAGTATCAACCTGGTCGGCATCGGTCCCTCTCCGTCGTTCGACGTGGTCTGGTTTGAGAACCCGCGTGAGCATGGCGGGAACGCCCGCACCGATCTCTGGATCGTGCATACCATTGCCCCGGGTCAGTCGTGCCCGACCTGCACCGCCGACACAGGCGCGATCTACGCCTTCAACGCTGCCGACCTGAACGGCGATGGAATGATGGATGTCGTCTCGGGCGACGCCGAGTCCAATAGCGGCGATGGGCTGAGGTGGTATCAAGCGCCCGCCGACCGCCGTAACGGGACCTGGACCATACACACAATCGACTCCAGTTTCATCGACACCCACTCGATCAAAATCGCGGACATGGATGGGAATGGAACGAACGACTTAGTTAGCTCGGAACAGGATCAGTCGCCGTTGCGCCGGGTAGCTGTATTTCACAACAATGGGCAGGGCAACTTTACCGAACAGATACTGTCCAACCTCGAGGGCCACAATATGGCCATCGGAGACGTGACGGGCAACGGCAATACTGACATTCTGGACTCAGGGCACGGATTCTATGGTACGTACCATCCGCTCGTCATCTTTCTAAACCCACTAAATACCAGCGGCGCCTCTTTCGCGATTACAATTGCTTCGAATGTCCCTGGAACGACGTTTACGGTGTCTGGGACTGGATGCGCGGCCGGCACTTACACTGCGCCGGCAACTCTCACCTGGACCGCCGGAGCGCAGTGCAGCGTGAGCCTCTCAGCTTCGGGCAGCTTCGCTTTCTCCGGCTGGAGCGACGGCAATGCTACTAATCCCCGCACGTTCATCGCGCCGGCAAATGCTGCAACTCTCAACGCGGATTTCAACGAGCAGCCGGTTTCAGGCTGCACCTACTCGCTTTCGGCCCCGCTGCAGGACTTCAGTGGGCCGGAGCACGCAGGCCAAGTAACGGTCACAACGGCCGCGGGATGCGCCTGGACCGCAACTTCTAACAATTCCGATTGGCTCACCATTACCACCGCTAACGGTGGCTCGGGCAGTGGGGCTATCGCCTTTCAGGCGGAAGAAAATTCCGGACCATATCGCGTTGGCACACTCACCATTGCCGGCCAGACCTTTACAGTCAACCAGGCCGGATTGCAATCGGGCGATCCTCGACAGGCGTTCCCTGTTGTGTGGAGGCCGTCCACCGGCGATTGGTGGAGCCTTTCGAATTACAATCCGAACAACATAACCGTTCAGCAATGGGGCATGGCCGGCGATATTCCGGTTCCTGCCGATTACGATGGCGATGGGAAAATCGACTATGCTGTGTGGCGGCCGTCTACCGGCGAATGGTTCATCATCCCGAGTAGCAATCCTGGTTCTCCGATCGTTCAGCAATGGGGCGCGAATGGCGATATTCCGGTTCCCGGCGATTACGATGGCGATGGGAAAACCGACTATGCGGTGTGGCGGCCGTCTACGGGTAATTGGCTCATCATCCCCAGCAGCAATCCCGGTTCTCCGATCATTCAGCAGTGGGGCACTACAGGCGATATCCCAGTCCCCGGCGATTACGATGGCGACGGGAAAAACGACTATGCGGTGTGGCGGCCGTCTACGGGCATGTGGTATGTCATCCCGAGCAGCAATCCCGGGTCATTCATCGCTCGCCAATGGGGTATTACCGGCGACACTCCAGTTGCTGCCGATTACGATGGCGACGGAAAGATTGATTACGCGGTGTGGCGGGCGTCTACGGGTATGTGGTACATCGTCCCGAGTAGCAACCCCGGTTCTCCTATCGGTCAGCAATGGGGCTTGAATGGCGATATTCCAGTTCCCGGCGATTACGATGGCGACGGAATAGCCGATTATGCGGTGTGGCGGCCATCCTCGGGCACTTGGTGGGTCATCCCGAACAGCGACCCCGGTAATCCAATCGTGCAGCAATGGGGTCTGCAGGGAGACGTCCCCCTGAGCCGAACACCGCAGTAATCGACCGCTGGGATACTCGCGCCGAACGGAACCGCGACCGTGAGGGAGCGTTGGTTTTTCAGCCGAGTGGGACCTGCGCATCTTGCGCCGGAAACTGCGTCAGCGCAGCCGAAACAGCAGCCATACCACCGCTGCCAGCAATCCGAGCAGAGCTTTGTACTCCTCGTTTCTCAGATAAAGCGTCCAGGAGAACTTTCCAGGCTGGGCGGCGCTCCAACGCCCGCCAGGGAACAGGCGAGGGACACGCTCGGCATAGAAGCCATAAGCGGGAAAAATGTTGCGCAAGTGCTGTTCCTCGAGTTCAATGACGGGAAGGTAGACGAGCGAGAAAACCGCGGCGAAGATGGCGGCGAGCCAGGCATTTCGCCCGGCGATCACGATGCCACTCGCGACAATAAGCGTGCCCGCGTAGAGAGGATTGCGGATGTAAGCGTAGGGGCCGCTTGTAGCGAGTTCTAGATTCTTGGCCAGGTGCCCCGCTGCCCAACCACGCAACAGCAGGCCCACACAGGCCACCGGCAGGCCAATCCGGATAGAAGCGGCACTGGGCCGCGAGAGTAGGGCGAATGTAACAAGCAGGAGAAAGCCGCATGGAACTCGCAGCTTCGCTACGAAATCGGCGTAAGGCTTGGGAAAAAGATAGCGGACTCCGTTCATGCGCGCGAGTCCGCGGTTCTTAGCGCCTCCCGTAATACCTGTTGCACCTGGTCGACAGTGAGAGCTTGCATGCAAGGGTCGACGCCGCGGCTACGTTTGTAGGTTGTCGCGGCATCTGGCGCCCGCAAGACGCGAATCGACCCGCCGTAGGGGCCATTACGCGCGGGGTCGGTAGGACCGTACAAAGCCGCGCCTGGTTTTTGAAGCGCAGCCGCTAGGTGGAGTGGTCCGCTGTCCAGTCCGAGTACCGCCGTGGCGCGGCGTGTCGCATCAATGAGGCCCGCGAGCGACGACGTATGGACCGCGACATGAGACAACGCGGCTAGTTCCTGAGCGCGATGTGGAGGAACGTTGGCAACCAGCGCGAGCCCTTCGCGTTCGAGTTGACGCGCGAGCTGTTCATATAGGTCGAGAGGCCATTGCTTGCCTTGCCATCCCGCGAACGGGTGCGTCAGCACGTAAGGCGTTTCGGGCAGCGCGCCTTCAGGCAGGCCGGGAGGAATCCAGAAATCATGGCTACTTTGCGTCCCGCCGGCCGCCGCCACAAGTTCGATATTTTGATCTACCTTGTGGCGGCTACTCGGCTCAAAGTGGCGTGTATAAATGCGGGATGCAAGCGGCTCGCGGGCAAACCTCCTCGCCCAGCCGAAGAGCACGAGCGGGCGCGAGGCGCGGGCGACGAGCGCCGATTTTACTAAGCCCTGAAAGTCGATGGCGACGTCGGGCCGGATAGATCGCAACTCGGACCAGGTGCGAAGGAACGAACCCGGGCTGGACCTGTCGATGGGAAGAATACGGTCGATGTGAGGATTGCCTTCGAGCAGCGGGACCCACTTCGGCTGGACGGCCCAGGTGATGCGCGAGTTGGGAAAGCTCAGGCGCAACGACGCCACCGCTGGGAGCGTGTGTATGATGTCGCCCATCGCTCCCAAGCGGACAACTAAGATCGAGTGCCGGCCGTTCACTTTAACCTTTGGCGCTAACGGTCCGCGGATGCCGCGTAGCGAGCAATTACAAGTTGCTCGAACTCGCGGCGGTCACGCATACAAGCCTCGCGATCTTCGACTACACGAAGATCCGAATTGCGTGCCGCCAACGCTCGCCACTCGTCGGATGTTTCTATCATCACCGCATCGACAGCGCGTAACGCTGCTGTCAGAACCGCCCGTGACGGCGCATCGAGCAGCGCATCGCAACCCGGCTGGACGACAGCCAGCAAGCGGCGGCCTGGCAATAAGCGCGATTGGACGCGAGCGGCAAGAGCCGGGGTCAGCGGATCGAACTCGCCCGCAAGAATCGTCCAGGCGCCATGAGCGAGCACGGGGCGAAGTTCCTCGAACGTCTTGATTTTTTGTCTTGTGTCCACTATCTGCTTCAACTGGCTCGACTTCAGGATACATGCTCGAGAAGATTCAGGGCGGCATGGGCGGCGCGATCGGCGGTGACGCGCGTCATGCAGCGATGATCGATGGGACACTCGCGGAGGAGACAGGGAGCACAGTCGACAGGCTCGCGCAGGATCGCGTGGCGGCGTCCGGCTGGTCCGGTGGCAGCCTCGTCCGTTGGGCCGAAAATGACCACTGTCGGCACGCCAAGGGCAGATGAGATGTGCATAGCGCCAGAGTCGTTTGTTAGAAACAACTCACAAGCCGCAGTCATGTCGATGAGGTCACGCAGCGATGTCTTGCCCGCGAAATTGACGGCCCTCACATTCTCGTGGCTGATGAGAGCTGCAACCTGCGCTCCCAGCGCGGCTTCGTCTTTCGATCCGAAGATAGCGACGCTCGCGTCACGATGCCGCGCTATGGCTACTGCCGACTGTGCGAACCGCTCTGGTAGCCATCGCTTGGCTCCGCCGAACGCCGCGCCTGGGCTCAGCCCGATCACGCGGCCATCGATACCGTTCCGAGCGAATAATTCTTTTCCTTCCTTTGCGGCCTCCCCGGCGCCAGTAAGAACGATTTCCACATCGGGCGACGAGGCTTCAATGAGTCCTGCGCGTTCGAGCAGCGCCAGATAGTAGAAGCGCTGATGAAGTGGGATCTCTCCGGTCTTTGGAACAGGCAGGGCATGCGTCAGGAGCGGACCGCGCCCATCGCGGCTGTAGCCGATCCGCACGGGTATGCGCGCGCACCACGCCAGGGCGGCGGCTTCGAAGGCATTTTGCAGCAGCACGGCGCAATCAAACTGGCGCTCTCTGAGCTCCGCCACGACTGCTCGCTTTCGCCACAGTCCATGCCAGGCCTTGGGCGCGTCGTAGAGAATCACTTCATCGCAGAATGGTTCACGGCGATACAGATCGGCTACCCACGGGCGCGCCAGAATCGCGATATGAGAATCCGGGAAACTCGCGCGCAGCGATTGCAATGCCGGCAGACACATCACGGCGTCGCCTACCCAATTCGTGGCGCGAACGAGTATCCTGCGATATCGAGCTGAAGATGTTTTCACGATTTATTGCGCTCCGCTACCGCTCCCCATATGCCGCGCTTTTACAATGGAGTTTTGATGTCTCGACTCTACCTGCGAGAAGAGGTTATTGCCCAGCGCCGCTCGTGGAAACAAGAAGGCAAGCGCGTGGTAATGACCAACGGATGCTACGACGTCTTGCATCCTGGCCACGTCAGTCTGCTGGAACAGGCACGTTCGTTCGGTGACACCCTTATTCTCGCACTGAATTCGGATGCAGGCGTGGAACGTTTGAAGGGCCCTGGACGTCCTATCTTCTGTGAGAAGGATCGTGCTGCGCTCGCGCTGCAACTTGAAGCTGTAGATGCAGTCACTTTCTTCGATGAAGACACGCCGCGTGAACTGATTGCGGCCGTGCGGCCCGACGTCCTTGTAAAAGGAGCCGACTGGTCGCACTTCGTAGCGGGCCGCGAAGAAGTCGAAGCGGCCGGCGGCCAGGTTTTAATCGTCGCCCTTGAAGAAAGCTTTTCGACTACGAATATAGTGAAGATCATTTTTGAGCGGCGCGGCGCTCCTGTCGAATCCGTCGTCGAGCAACCGTGACACATCCCGCCATCCGCGACCTGTTTCAATCGGCCGCGAAAGAGTCTGCATTTCAAACCCTTCTGCAGCAATTAACGCGCGGCGACGAGGGGCCGTACTCACTTTCCGGGCTGACTCCGGCCGCGAAAGCTCTTTATCTGGCCCTTTTATATCAGGCGATTGAGCGTCCTTTGCTCGTAATCGTCGACGGCAGTAAAGCGGCCGAAACGCTTCAGGAAGCGACGGAGACGTTCTTCCGGTTGCTGATTGACGATCGGGAAGTTCCGCCGCCGCAATCCATTCCAGCCCTCGATACGCTTCCACATCAGAAGCTTTCTCCGCACAACGAGATTGCCGAGCAGCGCGCGATCGCTCTGTGGCGCCTTTCGACGCAGAAGGTTCCCATCACAATTGCGCCGATAGGCTCCGCGCTATATCGCACAGACGCGGCCGAGTATTACCGGCAGCTTGCATTGAACCTGCGGGTGGGGGACGAGCTGGCGCTTGAAGATTTGCTGTTTCATCTCGAAAGCATCGGTTATGAGAAGCGCGAGCCGGTCGAAATGGAGGGTGAGTATTCGCTGCGCGGCGGTATTCTCGACGTGTTTCCGGCCGAGGCATCGCAGCCGGTACGCATTGAATTTTTCGGCGACGAGATCGAATCGATGCGCCGCTTCGAAGTCGAGTCGCAGCGCTCGACCCTTAAGATCAACTCCGTGCTGCTGCTCCCGCTGGTCGAGCATTCACGCTCGCGCGCGCTTTTCCGGCAGCTAGCGGAGGCACTTGGCGGTGAGGATAATGACGACTTGCTGAACCCGGGCGATCCGTTTCCTGGCTGGGAGTACCTGGTTCCTCTGGTGCGGCCGCGCACCGATACGATCTTTTCGTTGAACCCTCGCGCGCTGGTCGTGCTCGACGAGCCGGAAGCAATCGAGCCGGCTGCTGCCCGCCTCTGGATGCGCCTTCAGGAACCGTCCAGGATTGCTCCCGAGAAAAACTTTGCGGCATGGGACGAGATCGCTGCGGTGCTTTCGAGCCGGACCGTAATTAAGCTTCGGGAATTGGAAATCTCGTCCGGGCTCGAGTCAAGTCCCTACGAACACCATATCCCGACACGGCCTTCGCTGAACTTCCGAGGCAATATGGCTGTGGCAGTATCGGAGGCTCGAGCGCTGGTCGAAGGAGGCAATCGTGTCGCCTTTTTCGCCGCCTCGACGGGCGAGCTTGAGCGGCTGGGAGACGTGCTCGAGGAATACGGCGTCCCCTACCAGCTCGGCATCGAATCGGCAGGCGGTTCACGCGGGCTGGCCGAACGCGCCTATCATTCCGGGGCCGTCGCGAGCACATATCTCATCAAGGGCAACGTGCGCCGCGGCGTCATTCTCGTAGGCTCTGGAATCGCCATCCTCGGCTCGGAAGACATCTTCCAGACGTCCGAGCTGGTGGCGCGCCAGCCCACCCGCTCGCAGCTCGCGGTTTTTGCGGCCGATATTGCCGATCTCAAAGCAGGCGATTACGTGGTTCACGCTACGCATGGCGTGGGCCGCTTTGCGGGCATCCGCGAAATTGTTCAGGGCGAGCGCAAGGGCGACTTCATGGTACTCGAGTATGCGGGCGATGCCAGGCTCTATGTGCCCCTGACGCGGCTCGACCTGGTGCAGAAATTCCGCGGGGCAGGCGAAGCGAAGCCTGCGCTCGATCGCCTCGGCGGCGCGACATGGGCCAAGACAAAATCGCGCGTTAAAGCCAAGCTGCGCGATATGGCGGACGAGCTGCTGAAGCTGTATGCTCAGCGCCGCGTGGCCCACGGGTTCTCCTTCTCGGCGGATAGCAACTGGCAGCGTGAGTTTGAAGACGCGTTTGAATACACGCCTACAAAGGATCAAAGTACCGCCGCGAATCAAATCAAGTCCGATATGGAAACCGATCAACCGATGGACCGGCTCCTGTGCGGCGATGTGGGTTTCGGCAAAACCGAAGTTGCGATGCGCGCCGCGTTCAAGGCCATGGGCGACGGCAAGCAGGTGGCGGTGCTCGCGCCCACAACCGTGCTCGCTTTTCAGCATTTCGAAACCTTCAAGCGGCGTTTCGCCTCGTTTCCCGTGCGCGTCGAGCTGGCAAGCAGGTTCCGCACCAACAAGGAAATCAAAGAGGTGCTGGCTGATACGGCGGCGGGAAAAGTCGACGTGCTGATAGGAACGCACCGGCTGTTGTCGAAGGATGTCGAGTTTAACGATCTCGGCCTGCTGGTGATTGACGAAGAGCAGCGTTTCGGCGTAAAGCACAAAGAGCGTTTGAAGGAGATGAAGCACAATATCGACGCGCTGACCATGAGCGCCACGCCGATTCCGCGGACGCTCCACATGTCGCTCCTGGGTTTGCGCGACATGTCGGTAATTGAGACGCCTCCTAAAGACCGTCTCTCCATCAACACCATGGTTGCCCACTTTAACCCCGATCTCATTAAAGCGGCCATCGAACAGGAACTCGCGCGCCAGGGCCAGGTGTATTTCATCCATAACCGGATCGACACGATCTTCGAACGCGCCGCTTTTATTCAAACTCTTGTGCCGCAGGCGCGCATCGGTGTGGGGCACGGACAGATGGGTGAACAGGCGCTCGAAAAGGTTCTGCTCGGCTTTATGCGGCATGAATACGACGTGTTTGTCTCGACCACTATCGTCGAAAACGGCATCGATATCCCGCTTGCCAACACGATCCTGGTCGAAAACGCCGAGCGGTACGGATTGAGCGAGCTCTACCAGTTGCGAGGACGCGTCGGACGGTCAAATCGCCGCGCCTACGCCTACCTGCTCACGCCCGCCGACACGCAACTGAGCGACATCGCGCGAAAACGCCTCGCGGCGCTCAAGGAATTCAGCGATCTGGGAGCGGGCTTCAAAATTGCCGCCTTGGATCTCGAGCTCCGCGGGGCAGGGAACTTGCTTGGAGGCGAGCAGCACGGGCATATTGAAGCTGTCGGTTATGACACCTACATTCGACTGCTCGAGGAGACCGTACAAGAGCTGAAGGGCGAGGAAGTGCCGCTCGAAATTCACGCCACCTTGAACATTGGACTCGATATCCGCATCCCCGTGGACTACATTTCCGAAGAAGCTCAGCGCCTGCGAGCTTACAAACGGATCGCCGACCTGCGAACGGACGAGGATGCGAGGAAGATTCGCGACGAGTTTGCCGACCGCTATGGAGCGCTGCCGCCCGAAGTCGACAACTTGATTCGGTTCTCGCTGCTGAAATCACTGGCCGCGCGGCTGGGCGCCGAGTCCATCGATCGGCGCCAGGGATTCGCGAACATTAAATTCCATCAGCAGGCAAAGGTCGATCCTATGCGGTTGATGGATCTGGTGCGCCGCACGCCCGGTGCTCAGTTCACCCCGGCCGGCGTGCTAAAGGTGCCGATGGATGGCGCTCGGCCCGACGCGCTGATCTCACAATTGCGTGAGCAGCTCGAAAGGCTGCAGCCCGCGTAGCCGCTCCGAGCCGCGCCCGCCCCGTCGCGCACGCCTTCAGCGTGCAGCGGTGAACTTCAGTTCACCGTGAATTTCTCGCGAACTTTGGTTAGCACCGCGCCGGTCGCACTACACATCGTTGAAGCGCCGCCGCGAGATCCTGAATGGTGAACGGCTTCGATATGTAGTCGTCCATTCCGGCGGCGAAACACTCTTGTCTCGCGCCCTCGAACGCGTTGGCGGTCATGCCGATGATTCGAGGTTGACAGTCCGACGGAATGCGCTCACGAATGCATCGGGTCGCATCCAGACCGTCCATCTCGGGCATCTGCACGTCCATGATGACGACATCGTACGGGAAGGCTTCCGCTGCGCGCAAGCCTTCCAGTCCATTCGATGCGACGTCAGGCTGGTAACCCAGCCGCTCCAGAAGCCGGACCGCCACTTTCTGGTTAATTACGTTGTCTTCAACCAAAAGAATTTTCAGAGCCAAACCCTCCGCCGTCACCGGAGGCACTCCGTTCTGAGCCGGTTTGGTAAGAGGCGCCTCGAGAACGGCGCTGGCGGCAAGCAGGTCATCGGATATCTCGACAGGTTCAGCGATGATATCGAACCTGAAAGTCGATCCTTTTCCAGGCGCGCTCTCAACCTCGATCGTTCCGCCCATCAACTCGACCAATTGACGGCAAATTGCTAAGCCGAGCCCGGTCCCTCCGTGCCGTCTGGTCCGCTTGTTATCGATTTGGCTGAATGAAACGAAGAGCTGATCGAAGCGGTCGGCTGGAATGCCGATTCCGGTGTCGCGTACCCGGAACGTGAGCCGGCGAGAGAGCGTGCCTGGATCGAGCCGATCGGCTTCGACACCAAGCTCTACTTCACCAGTTTCAGTGAATTTGATGGCGTTGCTGAGCAGATTGAGCAGGACCTGGCGTAGGCGCTCGCTATCGCCTCTCCACCTGGTTGAAATGTTCTCGGGAATTATGCGCCGGATCGGCAATCGTTTCGCCGCAGCCTGGGGCCGCACCATATCGACAGCTTCGTCAACGCACTGAAGCAGATTGAACGGCTCCTTACGCAACTCCAGTTTTCCCGATTCGATTTTCGAAAAATCGAGCACGCTGTTCACGATAGAAAGAAGGGCCGAACCGCTGGTCCGAATCGTTTCGATGCAATCCCGCTCCTCCTCTCTGAGCGAGGGACGATCGAGAAGCAGCCCTGTCATTGCAATCACCGCATTCAAAGGCGTGCGGATCTCGTGACTCATATTGGCGAGAAAGGCGCTCTTGGCCTCGGCGGCGGCTTCGGCTGCCGCAGTTGCAGCTCGTAATGCAGCCGTTCGTTCGTCGATTTTCTTTTCGAGCATCCTGTTTCGCAAGTGTATCTGCGCAACTCTCACCCGGTAACCGAGAAACAGCAGACCGAATAGCGACAAGCCGGCCAGTCCCAGGAAGTACGATTGCTGCCAGAGATGTGACCCGAGCCGGAATGTCAACGGCTGAGATAATTCGCTGACGCGGCCATCCGCCGTTGTGGCCCGAACAAAAAATTTGTACTTGCCTGGAGACAGGTTGGTGTAGTCGACTGCACGGAGCGTCTCGGCGTCTTTCCACGCCGAATCGTATCCCTCAAGCTTGTATTGAAACCGAACCTGCTGCGGGTTGCGAAACGTTGGCACGGTGTAGCTGAAGCGGATGTCGCCCTTTCCAGGTTTGATATCCAAAACAGAAGAATTCAGGTTGCGGAGAACGGCGCCATTCGCAATAACTCGTTCGATCAAGACTGGCGCAAGAGAACGTTTCGAATGAAGATGCCGCGGATCGGCGACAGCCAGACCGCCCATGGTCGCAAACCACATAGTTCCGTCTTGCGCCTTCCACGCATTCGGCGTGTTGCCGGTATTCCCTTCGGCGTTCCGCATGCCCTGGACGCCATTGAAAAGCTCGGAATGGATTCGCTTTATGTTGCCGATGGCGAAATCGTTTAGTTCCGCCTTGCGGACGCGAAAGATTCCGCGGCTGCACGACATCCAGAGATAGCCGGCGTTGTCCTCCGCTATGCTTTCGACGCTCGGATCGAAAAGCCCATCGGACGGAGAGTAGAAGGTAACCTGGCCGTTGCTAATGCGATGAAGGCCGCCTTCAGCCGTTCCAACCCATAATGATCTTGCCGCGTCCTCATACAAAGCCCAAACTTCGGCTCCGTGCAGGCCCGCGTCGGCATACAAATTCTCGAATTTGCCATTGATGAGGTGGCTGAGACCACCGAGTCCGCCGGCCCAAAGCGTCCCATCCGAACTGACGAGCATGGCTTCGACGGTATTTCCGAACAGGCCCTGGTCGCGCGAGAACCTTTGAAAGGTCCCATGAACGTAGTGGAGCAAGCCCTCTTCAAATGTGCCAATCCACACTGAGCCATCCCCGTCGATAGCTAGAGTTCTGATTTGCGCCGCCACAGGCAGCGAGATACGCTTCCTGATGCGCCCACCAACGAGGTTAAGCAAAATTCCATTTTCCGTTCCGGCCCAGATCGATCCGTCGCGGTCCTCGCATAGTCCAAGGAAGCTGGTCTTCCTCAAGCCGGCGTCGAGCGGCACCGATTCCATCTGTCCGGCGTGCAAGCGAAAAAGTCCGTTGGCTTCCGTTCCAATCCAGAAATCGCTTTGCCGGTCCTCGAGGACAGTCCAGATAACCGGCGTCGCCAGGCCTTCCGGTGGTCCCCAGTTGACAATGGGCAGGTCCTGCAGTTCGGTGACACCGCTTTCTTCCGATCCAATCCATAAGTTCCCCTCGCGGTCTTCGAGTGCGGATAGGATGTTGTTGTCGGGCAACCCATCGTTGGCAGTGTAAATACTTTCCCGGCCGTTGTGGATGCGCACCACGCCACCGCCGTAATAGAAGGCCCACAGATTGCCATCGCGATCGAATTTGACGACAGTGGCTATCTTGCTCGGAAAGGGATTGGGATGCAATTGCTCGAGCTGTCCATCGTGGAAGCGAAACACTCCGTTTGCCCCCATGGCTACGAACACCTCGTTCAGGACGTTGATTGCGATGGAACGAATTGGCTGGAGCGATGCGGGCGCGTTTCGCAGCCGGAATACCGAGAATCCGCCTCCTTCAAAACGCATCAATTCGTTGCCGGAGCCAATCCAAAGGACTCCGGAGGAGTCTTCGGCGAAGCTGCTCGCACCCGTGCCCGGGAACTCGCCTCCCGTTGCAAAATTTCGAAAGCGGCCACGAGAGTACCGCGAAATACCGTCCGGAGTTCCGATCCAGATCGAGCCGTCTCGCGATTCAAATACTGCCTGTATTTGGTTGCTGGGAAGGCCATCGGCGGTCGTAAACGTGCGGAACTCGCCGTTCGCGTAATGGATGAGCCCGCCCGTCGTGCCCGCCCACAGACTCCCGTCGCGCGCGCCCCATTCGGCAGTGACGAAATTGGAGCGGATTCCGGAAGTATTGCGGCTGTTGAAATCGGTAAACTGGACGCCATCGAACCGGGCAAGCCCCTCCTGAGTCCCAACCCAAATATAGCCATCGCGCGTTTGCGCGAGCGCCTGGGCCGAGCTCTGAACGAGTCCCGACTGATTGGTCCAGCCAAGCTGCCTATACTGCGTGATACGCTTGCCCGGATCGAGCGCGTGCAACGGGCGATAGTAGACACAAAGTGCGAATAGCGCCGCGACAGCCGGTTTCGACGCCCTCATAAAACCGTTAGGGGCGGCTGGAAGGACGGCAGCACTTCATTCATGAGGTGATTCACCGCGCTTTTTCAATACCAGGCTAATACTGTCACTTTACACATTATCTGTTGAAGATTTCGAAGATTTCATTATCTCGCGAAGAGATCTTGGAAAATTCACCCCGATGAATAGCCGCGTTACGCTTCTCCCGCGCGAGAAAAGGCCCACTCTCTAGAATGAAATAGATATGTCCAAGCTATCGATCCGCGATCTGAATTTACGCGGCAAGACGGTGTTCATTCGTGTCGATTTCAATGTCCCTTTAGCGCCCGGAGGCAAGGAGATTTCAAGCGACAAGCGCATTCGCGCGTCGCTGCCCACCATTCAATACGCTCTTGAACAGGGCGCGGGCCTGATTCTCGCCAGTCATCTCGGACGGCCAAAGGGCAGGCCGAATCCGGAGATGAGCTTGGAGCCCGTTGGCAAACGGCTCTCGGAGCTGCTCGGCATCCCCGTGAAGATGGCCGCCGATTGCATAGGCGAGGAAGTGGCCGCCCTAAAACCCAAACCCGGTGAAGTGCTTCTCCTCGAAAACCTGAGATTTCATCCGCAGGAGGAGGCGAACGACCCTGAATTTTCGAAGCAGCTTGCCGCGCTCGCGGACGTGTATGTGAATGACGCCTTCGGGAGCGCTCATCGCGCGCATGCCTCAACCGTCGGGATGATCTCCTATCTGCCGCAGGCCGCGGCCGGATTGCTGATGGATAAGGAACTTGAATGGTTAACTAAGGCGACGAAAAATCCGGACCGGCCCTGTGTAGCGCTCCTCGGCGGAGCGAAGGTTTCCGACAAAATTGAAGTCATCGAGAATTTGATGAAAGTGGTGGACACGATCCTGATCGGCGGTGCGATGGCCTACACCTTTCTTCGAGCGCAGGAGCTTCCCACCGGAAAATCACTTGTCGAAGAGGACAAGATCGCGCTCGCCAGGCAGTTGCTCGCCGAGGCGAAAGGCAAGCTGCTCTTGCCCGAAGACCACGTTGTCGTTCGCGAGGTGAAGCCCGGCGCGGCACACGAAGTTGTCGGGCAGATTGCCGATGGGCGGATCGCCGTGGACATTGGTCCAAAGACGATCGAGAAGTACGCGAAAGCGATCGCTCGAGCCAAAACCGTGATTTGGAACGGACCGATGGGCATTTTCGAGATGCCGCCGTTTGATAAAGGCACGGTCGAGCTGGCAAAGGCGGTTGCGAATAGCGGCGCGGTATCGGTCGTCGGCGGAGGGGATTCCGAAAAGGCGGTCAAATCCGCCGGAGTTTCCGATAAGATCACGCATATTTCTACGGGCGGCGGCGCTTCGCTCGAATTCCTAGGCGGAATCGAGCTCCCGGGCGTGGCAGCGCTTACAGATAAAGCGGCGGCAGCAAAATGAGTCTCACAAATCCTATCATCCTTGCGTCCAAACCCCCGATATGTTATAACGTAGGTTGTAACGCAAGAGTGATCCCAATGCTAAAAGTTAAAGCGAGATCAGTTGGCAATTCGACGGGAGTCATTCTGCCCGAAGGCGTTCTCACACGGCTCAATATCCATCGCGGCGACGAGTTGTTTCTAACCGATGCGCCCGACGGCTCGCTGCGCATCACCCCCTACGACCCCGAATTCGAGCGCCAGATGAAGACCGCCGAGGAGATCATGCGCAAGCGGCGTAACGTTCTTCGTTCGCTTGCAAAGTGAAGGAACCGGTCTGGATCCGGAAGGACGCGGTTTACGCCATCCACGATGCTCAGCTTGCCGAGCACGGCGGTAGCGATGGGATTCGCGATGCGGGCCTTATCGAATCGGCATTAGCTCGCGCTCAAAATGTGTATACCTACAATAAACGCGCAAGCATTTCCGAATTAGCCGCGGCGTACTGCTATGGACTCGCTAAAAACCACGGTTTCGTTGACGGCAACAAGCGCCTCGCGGCCGTGGTTTGCGAACTCTTCCTCGAATTGAACGGATACCGTCTGACAGCCGAAGACGCCGACTGGCTGACCGTTATGCTTGCACTCGCCGACGGTTCGCTCGAAGAGGCCGCCATCGCTGAGTGGCTGAAGGCACACGTCGTCCGCGCCGGCGCAGGCCGAGCGCTTTGAGCTTCAAGTTTCGTTATCTCGCCGCGCGCGAGTCGGGCTTCGAAATGACGGTTATCATCTGCGTTGTGATATCGGCATCCGTGCTGATGGTTTTCTTCAAGCTCATTGTAGCGGCGTCGTAGACTTCCAGCTCAAAGCCGGCCGCGTAGATAAACAGATCGTCGCCGGTCGACGACGTAGAAAAAGAAAAGCGCGGCCGGCAGGCGAATTCCTGGCGCTTCACCAATTTGTTATCAGGAACATCGATGCCCCAGAACTCGCAGTGACGATCGCCATGCGTGCCGGAAATCGCAACCGCGTAAGCCTTCTTGTGGTCGGGTGTGAAGCGTATATTCGAAACCCCATCAACCGCTGGACCGACAGGCGTGAAATTAAACTTTCTCTCATTCAGCCGAAACGTCGCGATGCCGAAGACTTTTCGGTGAACCACGGGGTCCTCGGTATTGAAAATGCCAGTCAGCGTGTTGCCATCGTCATTCGGGTCGACCTCGGGCGCGAACGTTACGTTCTCCATACCCGGAAACAACGGTTTCGATAATTCGATAGTCTGCACCTTCTTCAAGGTAGAAGTGTCGTAGATGCGGATGACGGCTCCAAATTGATAGAGAAATTTGCCGTCCGGCGAGACACGGTAATTGCCGCCCCGGTAGCCTCCTCCGTTTGGCAGCCTGTCCTCGAGCGGAATTTCCACTTCCTTGACGATTTTGTGCTGCGTCAAATCGATGATCGCCAACTTGGGCGAACCGACCTCCCATCGATCGATCAGTTTCCTCGAAGTTGTGATGTTTGTGTAGATCAGATTTCCGGTAGGATCGATCGCCAAGCCGGCCATGGATACACGCGTGTTGCTATTTCCAAGCGTCCATGAATCGACAACTTCACCCTTCGCCAAATCGATAACTTCGATGCCGGTGTCCTTGATGGTGGTCGCGATCAGCTTCGACCTGTCGTTCGTGAGAACCAGATTGCGCGGAACATCGGTCTTCAACGCGATCCTCTTGACAATCTGATATGTGCTCTCATCAATCGCGAGCACTTGGTTGGGCCACGTGCCGAGATAAAGCATCGTTTTGGCTTCGGCAATGAAAGCTAAACCAAAAAGCAGCGCTGGAACAAAATATCTTTTCATTTTTGTAAGCAGTGCCTAACCGAACCGCGACCCCGAGGAAGCGGTCTTCTGAATCCATCTACGGAAACACCAGATCGATATTCCGCCAGTCCTTCGTAGCCGATGCGCACTTCTTCGTCCAATCCGGATAGTTGTTGAGATGATCGGGTACTTGCGCCGGCCAGAAACACGTGGCATAGCAATCGTACAAATCCCGCTCGGCTGGCTGGCACAGCCCCGCCGTTCCGCCGGACGAATCTACTTCCCAGCCAGGCGAAAAGACGAGCGTGCAGCCCACCGGATAGTGCGGAGTTTGGGCAGCCGGCGGACCGCCGCGGCCGTCCTGCAGCGCAAAGACATCATCGCGCGTGGCGGCTATGTGCTCTTCCACGCGAAGCGCTTTCTTGTTAACCGCACGCAGATGTTTCAAAAGTCTTTTTCTCCTGTCGAATGCGATGGCATTCCAACGCCGTATTCATTGAGCCACCTCCGGCTCGTCCCATTTCATGTAAACCGGCACCGTTACCACTAGGTAGCTCTTGGCTTCGAGCGGTTCCGGGCCGGAATCCTTGTCATGATACTTGGCGACGATCCAAACGTCTCCCGTATTGTTCGTCATGAACCGACGCTGCGGATTCGGTCCCTCTCCCGACGGCGTGAACAGGCCGTCGGCTCCAATCGAACCCACAAATTCTTTATCGTCGTCGTTATAACGCGCAATGAATTCCTCCATCGACCATTTGACCTGCACCGGGCCGAGATTGATATCATCGGCGGTCTTCGCAACGCCATCCAGTCCGCGGTTATAAGCGATGGCTTCAAACTGTACATAACCTTTCGGATGCGTCGTCCCACCGAGGTGGGCAAGTGCGGAATCCGCCGAAACTTTGATGTAGTCGATCTTGTCATAGACCGCGAAGGCATCGGGAGCGGTCCGGCTTTTCACCGAAACACTTCGAAAGCCCGAGACGACCGTCGAATCGACATCGGCCAGCACCGAAACTTCGTTCGGTTTAATGGCAACTACTTTAGTGACATGCACGCCCGACCCCATGTTGATATCGGCCGGAGTCAATACGCGCGGGAATCGATCGCCCAGAATCTTGATTGCGACGCCTTTCGAACCCGCGTGAATAGAAGCGATATCGGTTCCAAGAACCGTTATGTCCGAGGCGCGGCGCGCGACAACGTTATAGCCGAATTCCTGATAGCCGCCCCAGAACCAGCGCCCTTCGATCGTCGAGCGATCGGCCGAAACCGTCATCACCTCACGGACCGCCGGGATCGTTTCCGTTTTCGAGCGCCCGCGCCATTCGTAGCCCGTGTATATCACGCTTTGGCCCGTGAAGGAAAGCTTCGAGCCATCGGCCGCGCCCGTCAAAGTTGTTTCTGTCGCGAAGAGATCTGGACTCGCGCCCTGCGTTATAGTCATCACGCCGAAAAATCTTCCCTTTCCCGGCGAAGAAGCCGATACAATCCACCGGCCTGTCAAATCCGGATCGGTCATCGAGGCTCGCCAGTTGGACCACGCCGAACTGTGCAAGCCTTCGTTCTTGTCGAGATAATCGAGCGCTTCATCCACCGGATCCTTCGTCGGCTGCCCGCCATTCGCGGATACGAGTAATCCCGGAGCCGGCCCGAAACCCGCGCTGTTCTCACGCGGCCGCGCATGGAAGCTATTGAACTCGGAAACCGGGAAATAGCCGAGATGCATATTCACCAGCAGCCTCCACTCGGTCGCGCTCCTGCGCCAGGTCTGCGGTCGCGCAAACGCGTGACAAGAACCGCACGCAAGCCTCACCTGATTGTTCGGAACAGGCTCCGCCTCCGGCTGCCGCATCTCGAGATACCAACGGTTCGCCGCCGTCTCTTCAGGAGCCAACCCGTGATCGTTGGCCAAATAAGCCAGAATGTGGCGCGCATCGTCGGGTGTCAGCGTCAGCCCATTCAACCGCACCATGCGCTTGATCGCTTCTTCCCAACCTTCGGGCGTCGTCCGTACCCACGAGATCCGCGTCAGGTTCCCTTTGCCGTCCGCCTTGTGGCAGGCGCTGCATCGTTCCACTGTGAGCTTGTCGCGAACCGGTATCCCGGGCTCGGTCTCCGCCGGAACAGCATCGCTCGAACTCGACCCCGCCGGCCGCGCGTTCTGGCCAAACGCGGAGGGCAGGGCAATCAAAACAACAGTAACTGCAAGAGACAGCGCAATTTTCATACGGTCATGATGCCGATTGATATTGATATCGAGTGTCAAGCGTGCATCGCCTGCCTGTCAAGCGGAAATCACGCCTATAGATTCTTTTTCTAATACGTCACCGGAGTTTCCCAACTGCTTCTTTTGCCCGACCGGAATAGCGCTTCAATCACAGCCATACTGGCAATCGCATTCTCGAGCGGAACCGGCACGTCACCCTCGCCCCGAATCGCTTTCGAAAACGCATCGCCTTGCAGCCCATACTGGTCGCACACGGGAAATTCCTCTACGCGCGCGCTCTTGCCTCCCAATTCCGATCCATCGTCGATAAAAATGCGGCACGGCTTATCGGGCGGAGCGTTGAAAGGAATCTCTATCTCGATTCGGCCCTTCGTCCCCAATATCTGCATCCGCTGATACGGCACAAGCTGCGTGCCGCACGTAAACACCGCTTGGCCCGGTGCGAAATCCAAGATTGCCGAGCTTAGCCGGTCTGTACCCAATTCCGGATCGATATCGATCAAGCCCACCACCCGTTTTGGCTCGCGCCCATATAGGAATCTGGACATCGTGACCGGATAGCAGCCAATATCCATCAGCCCGCCCCCGCCGATGTCGGGTTTATTGCGGATATTGTTCGGATCGATATTGAAATAGCTGAACGCGCCCACGATCGACCGCAGCTCGCCCATCGCCCCCGAACTCACCAATTCTTTCGCGCGCAGCCATTGGGGATGCGTGTACACCATGAAGGCCTCGCCCATTTTCACGCCCGTTCTGTCGCGCGCCGCAAGCAATTGCCGCGCTTCGGCAACCGTCAGGCTGATCGGCTTTTCGCACAGGACATGCTTGCCCGCCTCCGCCGCTCGAATCGACCACGGGACGTGCAAGTGATTCGGAAGCGGATTGTAAATGGCCTCAATCTCCGTGTCGGCCAGCAGTTCTTCATATGAGCCATACGCCTTTTCGATACGCAGATCCGATGCCGCTTTCCTCGCCCGATCCGCATCGCGCGATGCGATCGCCGAAATCTCGCATAACTCGCTGCGCTGCATCCCGGGAATCACTTTCTTCAAAGCGATGGCCGCCGCTCCCAACACTCCCCAACGGACTTTCCCATTCTTCGTGGCTCCAGACATGATTGGAGTGTCTCATGCCTGCTCGCGCCTTGCATGTCTCGCCAATCCCTTGGTAAAACCAGTAAATAGCCCGTCGCCCAGACCGCCCACGCACCCCGCCGTTCCCCCCGTCACGCAACAAAAGGTCTCCGCGGACCCACCCACAAGGAGAAGTCTTTTCATGCAAACCACTGCAACACTCTACGAGCGCATCGGCGGCGATGCCGCACTCAATGTGGCCGTCGACCGCTTCTATGATCGGGTGCTCGCCGATCCCGATCTCGCGCCTTTCTTCACAGGCATTAGCATGCAGCGCCTGCGCGGCCATCAGCATGCCTTTCTTTCTCAAGCTCTCGGAGGGCCCAGGAAGTATTCCGGAGCCGCTATGGCCAGAGCGCATGCGCGGCTTTCCATCACGCAGCAGCATTTCGATTTAGTCGCCACACACTTGGTCGGAACGCTTCGCGAATTGGGCGTCCCTGAAGACCTTATCGGCGAAGTCGCATCGGCGGTAACGCCGCTCGCGACCGACATTGTCAACGCCTAGCCGCACCGGACTTTCTCGAGCAGCGCAGGTCTCGGCCGATACTCTATGATATAAAGTACTTCATGCGTAACAGACGCCCGTGCCTCCCCCGCGAAATGGCCGAGCCTCCGCTTCTTCCCGCCAGCGCCCCCGCACCAATCGAGCCACGCTATGCCCTTTTGATCAACCCGTTCTACGCCAAGGATCCGCATGCCAGCTTCGGGAAACACGTCCTCACCCCTACGCTTGCGCTGACTAGCTTTGCGGCGGCCACGCCCGACTCGTGGCGCGTTCAGTATTGGGACGAGAACCTGTTGCATGGCGCGCCCCCTTCGAATCCGATGCCGCAGGTGGTTGGCATCACTGTCCATCTGACATTCGCCCGGCGCGCATACGAATTGGCGCACTGGTTCCGCTCGCGAGGCAGCAAGGTCATCCTCGGCGGACTGCACGTGCTCTCCTGCCCCGACGAGTGCGCCCCGCATGCCGACTCGCTTGCAATGGGTGAGGGCGTCCAGCTTTGGCCGCGCATACTCGCCGCGATCGAAAGCGGCGATCTGCAACCTCGCTACCACGCTACTTACGAGAGCGATTATCGCCAAGACCCTGTCCCCAAGCGGTCTATCCTGCCTCGGAGCAGCTTTCTCACAACCACCAGTCTGATTGCAACTCGCGGATGCCACAACCGCTGCAATTTCTGCTATCTGGCTACTGAGGGACTCCGCATGCCCTACCGGGTACGCGATCCCGTGCAAGTCGCCTCAGAATTCGGAGCCAACGGTGAGCCTTATGCCGTGTTCATCGACAATAATCTTGGTTCGCGCCGCGACTACCTCCGGGCATTGTGCAAGGCGCTTCGGCCGATCGAGAAGATCTGGAGCGCCGCCGTTACGATCGACGTTACAGACGATCCTTCGCTGGTCCGGGACATGGCACTTGCGGGCTGCACTGGAGTATTCATCGGCTTCGAATCGCTGAGTGATCAGAATTTGGTGAACTCCCATAAGAAGACGCCTAAATCCGCCGATTACGCGCGCCGGGTCCGCATGCTTCACGACCATGGAATACAGGTGAACGGCTCGTTTGTTCTAGGTTTCGATTGCGACCACAACGATGTGTTCGCGCGCACGGCCGAGTGGGTTGAAGACAACCGGCTCGAGTGCGCGACGTTTCACATCTTGACGCCTTATCCCGCTACACCTCTGTTTCGCCAGATGGAGACTGAGGGAAGGCTGCTGCATCGCGACTGGACACTCTACGATACGGCGCACGCCGTGTTTCGCCCTAAGCACATGACGCCTGAGCAGCTCGAGAGTGGCTATAGCTGGGTGTACCGCCGCCTGTTTTCGCACGCTTCTATTTGGCGGCGCAGACCGGAAGACTGGCGCGCCGTCCCGCCATATCTCGCGATGTCTTACCTCTACAAACGCTCAAACCGGTTTTGGAGCCTGCTGATAAAGCACGATCTCGTGCACGCTGTCTGGCATCCACTGGTTGAACTGACTCGTGTTCGTCATCTGCGCTTTCGACGCGAATTGGCAACCGGATTAGCGCGTCCCAAGTCCGCCGCCAGTGTTATCGCGGCTGGGGTCTAAGCCCGGTGGGCCAGACGATCGGTTTGCGTCTCTGCCATCGCCTACTCGTGCCGTAGTGCAACCATCGGGTCGACGCGAGCCGCCCGCCGCACTGGAACATATGAGGCCAGCAGCGCAACCGCAATCACTGCCCCGCCTCCGATCTCGAGCGGCGACGCGCCCTGCCACTTCAAATCGGAGAAAACGCTTGTCGCCAGCGGTCTGCTCCAGAGCACCATCGATGCTCCCGTTACCAGTCCCACGCACACCATTCCCAGCGCGTCCCGGAACACGAGCCGGCTCACGTGGCCCGCTGTCGCGCCCAGCGCCATCCGAACACCGATCTCGTTCGTCCGCCGCGCCACCGTGTAGGCCAGCAGCCCATAAAGTCCGATCCCTGCGAGAGTCGCTCCCAGCCCGCCGAAGAACTCGGACAAAGTTGCGATAAGACGTTCGGGAACAAGGTTCGAGTCCACCTGCTCGGGCGACCTACCACCAGTTCAAGACACGGCTTCAGAGGTATCTCGAGGCCGGCAATCAGTGGATCGCTCATTTCGACCTCGCCGCGTTCTATGAAACAATTTCGCATCGAGCGCTGCAGAGTGTCGTTTCCCCTGCGGGCGGCGGCGGGGAAGTCTGGCGTTTCATACGCGAGTGGCTATGTGTCTGGACCTCCAGCCATGGAGGCATCCCGGTCGATCACGGCATACCCCAGGGCCCGATCGCATCAGACTTTCTGGCCGAAATCTTCCTGCTTCCGCTGGACGAAGCAATGAGGAAAACCGGCATTCCGTACATTCGGTACGTCGATGACATCCGGGTGCTTGCGAAAACAGAGACGGAAGCGCGCCGCGCCGCGATCACGCTGGAGTTGGAATGCCGAAGCCTGAGCCTCATCCCGCAGAGCTCGAAGTTCAGCGTTTCGCATGCCTCTACCCTGAACGAGGCGCTCGGAACGTTGCCGAGCATCGCCGAATCGACAGAACGGGAGGGCGATGAGAGCGAATTGGACGAAGCGTCGGCGATCAGCATCCTGCGCGATGCCGTCGTGGGACGGCCGGCGCGTGTGGTCGACAAGAGCCGGCTTCGGTATGTGCTTTACCGCAGCGGACCCTCGAGCGAGGTGCTTGGAGTAACATTGATGCTGTTGCCGCGCCACCCGGAGCACATCGATGCCTTCGCGGCATTTCTCCAAAATTACGCAAAATCCAGTCGGATCATGCGACACATTAAGGCCCTGCTCCAGGGCGGGGTGCTGTACGACTACGTTCAGGGTGAGCTCTGGTTGATCGTAGCCCGGATGGGTCGACCGGAGGAGCTACCTCAATTGCTTCCGACGGCGCGGGCCCAGAGTGCGCGCAAGCACTTGCCGTTCGCCATGCGCCGCGGTTTGCTGGCGTTCCTCATGAGCTGCCGAAATGCCGGGGTGTACGCAGAGTCCAGAGCTCTTCAACGTTTTCGCGCTCAGACTCCCTACATTCAATCCCTCGTGATGCCGTACCTGGCCGATGCGGATTTCCGCCCAAACGGCATCATCGTCGATCTTATCCACTCGGAAGCGCCAGCGCCGGGCATGGTGCTGGCTGCAAAGCTGGTGCGGCGTGCCCTTTCGGTGAGCGGTTTGGGCGTCAAGACGGATCTCCTGACGCCCGAGGTGAAGAACGTCTTCCAGGCACTCGGCTTGATTGGAGGCCAAAAGAAGACGCGGTTCGACCAGATCGGTGATGTTTTGCGAAATCGGTATGGCATCGCGTACTGGCGAGGCTGGAAGGCGCTGCTGGGCGAGAACTATCAGCATGCGCTCGAACTACTGCTGACCGCGGAGTTTAAGTTTTTGTCCGACCGCTCGGGCTGGCTTTCATCGCAGAATTCCTTCAACGACACGGTGTTCAGAGCCTTCCAGGCGTATCTCCGCCGCAAGAGTCTGCCCGGCGTTGTGCAAATGCTCGATCCGAAAGGCAAGCTGCATCCGCTGGGCCGCCTTCTGGATAAGGATACCTCTTTCTCGAAGACATTCCCGACGTTATCGGCCTCGCTACGCGCATCGAATGATCGCCGAAACTGCATTCCCAAGAGCCACCCGTTTGAACTGAAGAGCGGCAAGCCGACCCGAAGGCTTCGAGTCCGCGAGCGTGACGAACTCCAGGTGAAGCTCGCAAGCGCGTACGCGGAGCTCATCGCTTTCGTGACGGCCAACGGCGGATGACTTTGCTAACGAAACGGTATGACGCCGACAACTACATCGTCCAAGCACGGCATTGTTCCATTTACCCGTCTAACTTTGCTGAAGCAACGACTCTCGCACACAATGGCCATTAAGAACGAAAAACGTCATTGTAAACGGCCATCCGAGCGGTCAGTCCGGTGTCGCGCATTTGAATTAAAGATTCCAATTGATCTTCGGTGACGTCGCAGCCGATTTATTTCGTGCGATGCCAATAAGGGCCAATATCATTCACGGAATAGCCCGGCCGAGGTTCGTGCACCAACGGAGAGGGGCCAATATCCGCCGAGCGAGCCCAGTTGGATGAGCCTCCGCGGCAGGAACACCGCCGCATTAGTAAGGTGACGGCCACCGGAACCGGTTTCAAGCACGGGCTGGTTTACCAATCTGTCCGTCGCTTGTGCTGGCAGCAGACGCTGAGCGGCAGACGGGCAACCACAGCCATCCATCGTGTGAAGGCCGTGAGCCTGTAAATTCTCATCGCAGTTCGAGGTCTGTGCCAAAACCTTGGATCGACGGTTCCGGAAAGCCGTCCTGCGCCCGGCGATGCGGGCGAGATTCCCCTGACAGGAGATCGTTAATGAACGCTTCGATCGCATTTCGACTGCGTAACGCTGAACTCATCGTGTTGTCAGCCTTTGGCCGCCGTGCCGCGCAAATCGTGCTTTCCTGCCCGGCGAAAAAGCCGGTTGTTCCCGAACGTAAGCCCCTGACCTCCGCCGGAATTCCGCTCCGGCGCGCGTCCTGATTCTCCGCTTTTTCCCTCCTTTGCGGGATCCGGGGTCGCCGGAATCCTATTTCCTTTTCACACTTCCGAGCCGAAGCCAGCATCATGGCCGCCGGGCCCATGTAGCGTCTTGTTTCGAGCCGGGAACGAAGGGGAACGTGTGTTTCATCCAAATATTTTTGAGGAGAGACGTCTATGTCCACTTCTAAGCCGATACAGGTTCAAGTTCTGATGACCGTCAACGATCTTGGTCTCGATATCTCCCAGGACGTTGACAAAACGGTTTTTGCGTTTCTGGAACGCTCGGAAGCGATTGCCTCCCGGTGGGTGCAACTGCCGAATGGCGTTCTGTTATTCGTGACGGTACCGGACGATCCGCAAAGCGGCGCAATCTACCTGTTCGACCGCCGGAAAGGAGTTTTCTACTGGTTTGAAATCGACGGCGAAACAAACGGTTTGCTCACGGGCGCCGACTATGAACGCCTGGTCCGGCAGCACCGATTGCTGAATCTTGCGCACCGTCCCTGGACCGTCCGGCCCTTGCTGAAGGAAACCATACCTGCTCGTGCGTCCGGAAGACGGAGAACGCGACGGTGTGCTTCATGAGCTATGCGATCAGTGCGCGGCCGGACCATCTCCACGCGTACTGGTCGCTGTTTATTAATCGCCGCGCTTACAGCGTTCAGTCCAAGCGGCCCGATCCTCACACGGGCCGCCACAACTACTTTCTAGCGAAGGACTTTCTGCCCGGCCAGACGGAAGGTCCGCCACAAGGAGAGCCAAAGCAACTCGACGAGGCGACAATTCAGGCACACCTCAAGGGCCGGTTGACCATCGGGTTATATAGTATGAACCCGGAGACACAACGCTCGAAGTGGCTTGCTATCGATGCCGATTATAACAACGCTTTGTTTCACCTTGCAGAGTTGCAATACGAGCTATACCGGAAGGGGATCGACACAGCGCTCGAGCAAAGCCGGCGCGGAGGGCACCTTTGGATTTTTCTGGAAAAGCCTTGCCTGGCAAGAGAAGGGCGATTGTTTGTGTCGCATCTGGCCAGCCAGCTCCAGATTCCCATCAAAGGCAGGCGCGCCGCCGATGGCGGCATTGAGGCCGATGGTCTCGAGATCTTTCCAAAGCAGGACGCTTTACGGCCCGGGCAATTCGGCAACGCCGTGCGGGGCCCACTCGGCGTTCACCAAGCCACCGGCCAACGCTACTGGTTTATGGGCGCGGACGATTGCACTCTGGATGCGCAACTCGACTGTCTGACCAACCGGCGCAAATTGACAGAGGTGGAGTTGCATGCGTTAGTGGAATGGCTACCATCACCGGAGCCAGAGCGGAAATCGGCTGCCGTCAGTGTTCCGAAACACTCGCGCTTTAATGGCCAGGGCGGCTTTCGGATCCTGGATCATATTGATGTGAACACTCGCAGGATCGTGAGCGGGAACTACGTCGCCCGGTGTCCCTCGTGCGCGAGGGCGGGCAGAGACACTCACGGGGACAATCTCCACATCAAAATTGCCGATCCACGCTTTTACGTATGTCGAGCGGGCTGCGACCGTTACGCCATTCGGGACGCACTGGGCTGCCCGGTTCCGATCTAGTTCTACCCACCCGTTCTTTGGGTCTTTGAAAGGACGAACTGTTATTCGACCCCTGGCGATTCGGATGGTCAGAGGGCACAGTTCCGACCCGGGGGATCAGCCAGCAATTGAGACTTGATTTAGAAGGATTGTTACATGGCTCGAAGCATCAATAAAGTCATTCTTCTCGGGAATCTAGTCTCCTGTCCCAGAAATCAGTGAACTAATGTCGCGCCAGTTCGTCTAACATCTGAGGAGGTTTCAGAATGCGGACGGGGCGACCGAAACAACCGTTGGTGTTGACCGAAGGAGAGCGCGAACGGCTTGAGTCGCTGGCCCATCGGGCGCGCAGTCAGCCATTACTGGCTCGGCGGGCGCGAGTGGTGCTGGCATGCGCCGAAGGCCTGGACAACAAAGCCGCCGCGAAGAGACTGCGCTGCCTGGGCATGGTGGGCAAGTGGCGCGCGCGGTTTCTTAGGAGGCGCCTCGAAGGAATTTACGACGAACCACGCCACGGGGCGCCACGTAAAATCAGCGATGACCAGGTCGAGCAAATCGTGATTCAAACGCTCGAAAATACGCCGCGCGGACAGACGCACTGGAGCAAACGCGAACTGGCCAAGGCCACCGGGCTCAGCCGCATGACGATCAGCCGGATCTGGCACGCCTTCGGCCTACAGCCGCATTGAACCGAAGCTTTCAAACTCTCGCCCGACCCATTGCTGATCGAAAAGGTCCGGGACATCGTGGGCCTGTACATGAACCCGCCCGATCACGCGCTGGTCTTCTGCGTTGATGAAAAGAGCCAGATTCAGGCGCTGGATCGCACCCAGCCCATGCTGCCCTTACGGCCGGGGCAACTCGAGCGCCCCACACACGACTACAAACGCCACGGCACCACCTCCCTATTCGCTGCGCTGGAACTGAAGACCAGCCGCGTCATCGGCCAGTTGCATCGCCGGCATCGTTCTCGGGAATTCCGCAGATTTCTCGATACCATCGAGGCGAACGTGCCCGCTGATCTGGATGTGCACGTCGTGCTGGCAACTATGGAACACACAAAACGGCGATCATCCGGAAGTGGTTCGCCAAACGACCGCACTTTCATGTTCACTTCACCCCAACCTACGGTTCCTGGATTAACTTGGTGGAGCGCTGGTTCGCCGAAATCACGAACAAGCGGATTCGTCGTGGCGCATTCCGAAGCGTGAAAGAACTGGAGGCGGCCATCCACGAATACATCGAGGTTCACAACGAAGACCCTAAACCCTTCGTCTGGACCAGGACCGCTGACGAAATTCTGGCCAGTATCGCACGCTTCGCTCGCCGCACAAACTCCGCTGTCCAGCCTCCCCGACTTAGCTCACGAACCATTGGGACAGGAGACTAGGGCAAGACGCGAAAACACAATTCAGCCCAAGCGGCAAAGCAGTGACGCGGTTTTCCCTTGCCACGAGTCGGAGCGTTAAGAATGCCCCCACGCACGAGTGGGGGAAGGAAACAAACTGGACCAATGTCGTTGTGTGGGAGCAGGAGAAGGTGGCCGAGTTCCTCATCAAAGGCAAACAGGTCTACGTCGAGGGCCGTTTGCAAGCACGCGCCTTCGACGATAAGGAAGGCCACAAGGTGGTTGTCACAGAGGTCATCGCAAACAATGTGATCCTGTTGGGCGGCAAAGGAGACGTTCACTCCGATGGGGCCGAGCTGCGGCAGGTAGCACAAAATTCGCTAGTGCGGTCTCACGCGAAAAGCGCGAGAGAAAATGAACACGGCCCCAATACGGGGATTACCGACGACGATATTCCTTGGTAATCGAGGGCACTCCATCTCTGGTCAGATGATGATCGTGATGCCCCCATCCCGACCGGACAGAGCGGCAATGGCTAACATAGTGGGTAGCCATGCGCTTCGAAGAATACGTGTCGTACCAGGCTCCACCTGGGTATCGCGACGAATTGATACACGGAGAGGTACGTTTGGCCCCCGCTCCTAAACCCGACCATCAAGACATCTGCATCCGTTTGCAGGATCTGCTGCGAGGAGTTGTTCCAGATGGCTTTCTAGTCCGGTTCGACATGACCTTGCACATCGGTCCGGAAGAGGGCCCCCGGCCGGACGTCCTGGTGATCGGCAAAGATCGTTGGATGGCCGCCCGGGCCCGCCACAGCTACCCGGAAGGAAGTCCGGAACTTGCGATTGAAGTTTTGTCTCCCTCGAATAGGGAACAGGAAATGCTCGACAAGAAGGACCTCTATCTCGCTCACGGCAGCCTGGCGTGCTGGATCGTCGACCCGGAAACGAAGACGGTAACGGTCTGGCAAAAGCGCATTTGTCACAAGTACCGCTATGAGGATTCCATTCCCCTGCCTTCAGCGATAGGTGGGGGATTTGTCCGCGTAGCGGATATCTTCGAGTGCTGATTTCGTCAGGCGCTTAAGGCGTTTGCCGCCGTTACACCGGGTGAGATGGCTGCGCGCGTTTCTTTCGCGTGAGCGCCTCGTTCTCCCGTTTCAAAGGCAGGCCGCTTAACCCACGCGTCGAAGGAGAGGCGGATCTGGAAGTACATACATTCCTGGGCGGTGAAAGCGAGAAGGCTGTCGCTGCCAAGACATGACGGAATTCGACTGATCCTATAACCCGTTTTCGCTCCCGTCCTGAGATCCCGCGCTGGCAATGGTAACCAGAGCGGGTTTTCTTTTGCGTTTTTGGCCCTTCTCCAAATTTCAGCGAGGTATTGACCATGCCGGCACCGCTGTGCACGACCTGCAACATTGAACTCGACGAAGATCACCATGTCTACAACGTCGGGGGCGTGATTCGCCCGAGCGTCACGCAAGTGCTGAAGGATGCGGGACTGATTGACACGCACTGGTACACAGAAGAGGCCAGGCTACGGGGCAAAGCAGTCCACGCCGCGTGCCAGTTTTTCGATGAGGACGATCTGGACTGGGAGAGTGTCCTTCCGCCGTATCAAGGGTACATTCAGGGTTGGGCGAGGTTCAAACAAGAGTCCGGATTCCAAATCGGGCCGGGATGGGGAAGGCCGGCTTCTCGTGGAATACCGTCTTTATCACTCCGTCTTTGGCTATTGTGGAACCCTCGATCGTCAAGGCATGATCAGCGGAACCGAATACCTTATTGATCTGAAAACCGGCACCCCCGAAGACTGGCACGGAAATCAGCTTGCCGGCTACTCGCAATGCCTTCCAAACGCGTTCTCACGTAAACGGATGACCGTTCACCTCAAGGCAAACGGACGATATACAACCCGCGAATACGGACTGGATCGTTTCGCTTACGACTGGCAGGTGTTCTCGGCCAGTGTGGTCGTCTGGCAAGCCAAGAACAAGAAAAGGAGCTCGCAGAGCAATGGTGACTGCAACACTGTTTCCCCAGCCTGAAATTGAGAAGGGCGTATTGCACATTGTCAAGCCGAATCCATTTTCGGTACAGACCAGAGCACTCGAAGCGCAGCTCGCATCTGTTTCCGGCGACAAACTTGAGGATTTACCTATTGCATCCGGCCTGCTCGAAGCCGTGCTGGACTTGAAGACCGCCATCGCACAGCATCACGCTGAACCCAAGAAACACGCCTATGAGGCGCACCAGAAGGCGTGTGAAGAGGAGCGCGCGGACCTCCATCCGGTGGTGACCCTGGAAAAGAAAGTGAAAGCGATCATCGCGGCCCTGGAACTCAAGCGGCAGCAGCAGCAGAAACAAGCGGACCGCGAGGCGCGCCGCGCGGCGGAACAAGCGGCGGCCGAAATTCAGGAACAGATCATCGAAGCCGCTGAACAAGCAGGAGCCTCGCCTCGCGAAATCGCCTCCCTATGCACAGCGCCGATCTACGTTCCAATCCCGGAACCTGCCCGTGCCGTAGAACGGCCCCGGCCGTGGATGTATGGGCAGCGCTTGAGAGTTCGGGAAGAACTTTGAACGTAGCTTACAAAGTGCCCTGCGTTCGATCGGGACGAACACGGCCACGCGCTTCGAAGTGCGTATCGCGCAATGTTGGCTCTATGCATGGACGGAGAGCATTGAGCAGGGCGCTGCTATCCCGATTTGAACTTGCTCAATACAAGCCACGAGGGACCGCCGCCGCGAGCGATGAGCATCGGGCTCGAGGATTATGGACTGACAGGCGAAGCGGCGTAACCCATGACCCAGCTGACAGCCGATAAAACCATCACTCGCAAGGTACAGACTACCTATCGCGGCCGAACACTTGTGGTCACGCTGGATCCGTGGAATCTTGAGATCCCCTCGCTCGGATTTCGCACCTCCTAGGCCGCCAGCTACGAGAGCGTGCTTTATTGGGGGCCCAACTGGCAGCCGACAAGCGCGTGCAGAACGAAAGATTGCTAAAGAAAAGCTCCCGGCAATAGGGCACCCTGCCGGCCTCGACTCTCCAACAACTCCATTCTCCACGGAGATCTATACGAAATGAAGCCATCGCACGTATATGAAGCCATTCTTGCGCTGATTCCCCAACAAGTCCCGTTGCATATCTGGGGACCGCCGGGAGTCGGCAAATCTCAGATCGTGGCCGCCGTTGCCCGCCAACTCGGCTACGAGTTTCTCGACGTGCGGGCTTCGCAGCTCGATCCCGTCGATTGGCGTGGTATCCCGCACGTCGATGCCGGCGAGACCACCTGGGCCACGCCACGCTTTCTGCCAAAGCAGGGTGTGGGGTTGCTGTTTCTCGACGAACTCACCTGCGCGCCGCAAATGACGCAGGCAGCCTGCTATCAGCTGGTGCTCGATCGCCGCCTTGGTGAGTATAGCTTTCCGCCTGGCTGGGTGGTCATCGCTGCCGGAAACCGGGCGGCCGATCGCGGTGTGCACTTCGCGATGCCGCGGCCGCTGCGCAACCGGTTTGTGCATCTGGACCTCGATACCGACGTACAGGAATGGTGCCGCTGGGCGATTCAGGCACACGTCCGCCCGGAGATTATCGCGTTCTTGCGGTTCAAGCCGGATTTGCTCCATCAGCCCGGAAGTCCAGATGCAAACGCCTGGCCGACGCCGCGCTCCTGGGAAATGGCCTCCAGGGTTCTCGCAGGAGGGGCTCAGCGGCAGCAGGCTGTACAAGCTATCGGGCATTTGCCGGACATCGAGTTCGACCTATTGGCGGGAACCATTGGCGAGGCTGCTGCAGGTGAGTTCAGCGCATTTCTGCGGCTCTATCGCCAGCTACCCTCGATCGATGAAATCTTTCTAAACCCGGAGCACGCTCCGGTCCCGACGGAACCATCCACACAGTATGCGGTCGCCACCGCCATCGGGCGCTTCCTGACCGACCAGTCCATCGGCCGCGGCATGAAGTACCTCGATCGGCTGCCCGTAGAGTTTAAGATCCTGGCGGTTCGCGATGCTGTAGTGCGCGACCAAGCCATCACTCACACGCCGGAGTTCGTTGCTTTCGGCGTGCAACATTCGGAGGTGATTCATTGATTACCGAGAAGGCCATGCTCGCTGCGGTCCATATCAGCGTCTGGACCGCCACCAAACATGACAGAGAAGCCAGCCGGAAAATCGCTCACGAGCATGGAGCGGATGAGCGCGTCGGTCGATACAACAAGAAACTGCTGCAACAGGCCGAGAAGCTCGAAGCAATCCGGACGCTGGCATGCCAGATTCGGGCTTACTTTTACAAGATCACGCTGCCGTGGTCCGATGAAGGCTACCGCATTCTACCCGCCAATCTCTATTTCGAGCTCGCGCAGAAGATGGCCGAATTCGAACAGGCCTTCCATACGGCTGTCAACGGATTCCTGGCCGAGTACCCGAGCTACATCGAGCAGGTACGGCCCGCACTGAACCGCCTGTTCCGCCCCGAGGATTACCCGAGTGCGGCAAAAATCAGGGAGAAATTCGAGCTGCGGCTGGAGATCCTGCCGATTCCGAGCGGAGACGACTTTCGGGTGGCGCTGTCGGAAGAACAGCGCTCACGCATTTCACGCGACATCGATCGCAGGGTTCGGGAAGGTCTCGAGCGCGCCACACAGGATCTCTGGCTTCGCCTTCGCAACGTGGTGGAGCACATGGTGGAGCGTCTAAACGAACCACAAGGCCGGCTGCATGCCTCCGTAGTTGATAACATCGCGGAGCTGGTGGAAGTGTTGCCACATCTCAACATTGCGCAAGATCCGAACTTGAACGCCTTCCTCGACGAGATCAAGACACGCCTTTGCGCGGCCAGCGCCAAAGAACTCAAACAGAACGAACTTCTGCGGACAGCGACGGCGCAACAGGCGGCCGACATCGTCTCACGCGTGTCGGCGTTTCTCGAATCAAAGCCGGCCGACCTCTTGTTGACGGATCCGCCTGTCCAACCCGCACTATGTGTTACGCCTGACGCGGACGACATCTTCGCTCGGATGTCCGGCTACATGGCACCTGGCAAGTAACGCGCCTGGTGTGAAGTACAGAAGCAACGGCAAGCTCAAGACACACGAAACCCGCTTTCAGGCGCGGGTTCGGGGAAGCAGGAACCGGGGGCAGTTCATGGAACTCACGTCGCAAACTTCGCGGCCGGCAACGGCGCGGCTCACGAAAGCCCGCACTTCGCTGTTGCTCGAACACCCATTTTTCGGCGCGCTGCTGTTTCGACTGAAGTTTGAGGAGAGCTTCGGCGTGCCCATCATGGCAACCGATGGCGTCTCGCTGCAGTATAGTGCGGCCGGCATCGCTGAGCTGAGCACGGCGGAACTCGTCGGGGTGTTAGCGCACGAAGTGCTGCATCCAGCCTTGCAGCACCATACACGCCGCGGCGGCCGCGATTTGAGGCTTTGGAACGTGGCTTGCGATTATGCGATCAATCCGCTGCTCGTCGATGCCGGATTGACTTTGCCGCCGAGTGCGCTTCTCGATGATCGGTTTCGCGGCATGAGCGCTGAGCAGATTTACAGCTTGCTGGCGCGCGAGCGCGACGAGAGCGCGGCAGGCAGCGGCTCGTCGAACTCATCGTCTCGAGCAGGCTCGCAGCCGGGAAATAAACAATCCGATCCTACCGGTTCCGAGCAAGGCAGCTCGCAGGCCCCGGAGACGCCCGGCGGCTTCGGCCAAGTGCTCGATGCTCCCAATCCGGACCAGCCGGGCGCACCGGCGACGCCCGATCAGCTCCGCGAGCAGGAGCGAGAGTGGCGGGTGGCCGTGCAGCAGGCGCACACGTCAGCGAAGATGGCCGGCAAATGCCCGCTGGGACTGGATCGCGCTTTGGAGCAATCCGAAGAAGCGTCGGTCAACTGGAAGGAAGCGTTGCGCCGGTGCTATTCCGAAACGCTCGCGACCGATTACACCTGGGCGCGGCCGAATCGCCGTTTCATTGGCGCCGGCGTGTATCTGCCCGCCATCCGGAAAGAAGGCGTGGGCGAACTGGCGATCGCGGTTGATTGTTCCGGTTCGATCTCGAACCGAACGCTCTCGCTCTTTGCCGCTGAAATCTCCGCGTTGATCGAGGAGAACCATCCCGAGCGCGTGCATGTGCTGTATTTCGATGCCGCCGTACAGAAAGTGGAGGTTTATGAATTCGGGCAACCGGTTTCGCTTTCACCCAAGGGAGGCGGAGGGACCGAGTTCGGGCCAGTCTTTGAGTACCTGGACGAATATCACATTATTCCGCATGCTCTTGTGTTCCTGACAGATCTGCGCGGTAGCTTCCCGGAAAACGAAGCTTCGTATCCAGTGATTTGGGCAAGCACCGAACATTGCGAACCGCCCTTTGGATCGGTCGTATACCTCGGAGCCGCTTAAACAGGCTTCAGCCGCCTCCACGCCTTCATTCGCGGAACCGATATATCGGAGGAATGCTCTTCTCTCAAGCGGAGCTTCCTTCCATCTATCCACAAATCGTTCCATCCACAAATCGCTTCGTTTCGAGGAGATCATGCCTATGATGAATGAGCCCGCAGTCTGTGACTGCGGCCAGCCGGCGAAACACGCCGGAGCATGTCGAAGAGTAAAGCGACTCTACGATCACACCCCCGAAACGGACGCCATGATTCGCGAAGCCTACGGGAAGCTGCGTAAATTCGGAAATCGGCGAGCCCTGCGGGCAGTAGGCGAAAAACTCGACTGGCCGAAGCATGCAATCAATCAACGCGGACGGGAACTCGGTTTGTCAAGGGCGAAGGAGAGACCCTGGACTCCTGAAGAAAAGGCTCTGCTCGAGAAGTGGGCCCATTTGACGTTGCCACGTATCTGCCGAAAGCTCCAGCGGGCCGGATTCCGGCGAAGCGAGACGGGCATCAAGCTCAAGATGCGGCGCATGCTGATCACCAAGGACACACTTGAATATTGCAGCCCCACAAAAGTTGCCTTGGCGATGGGGATCGACAGCCATAAGGTGATGGGCTGGATCCGCCGAGGTTGGCTCAGGGCTGAGAAGAAAGGCACCCTCCGGACCGAGCGACAGGGCGGGGACATTCATCTCGTGCACACCAATGAGCTACGCCGTTTTCTTCTGAACCACCCCGATGAGTACGAATTAGGACCGGTCGAGAAATTCTGGTTCCTCGACATCGTCAGTGGAGGCCGCCTATGCGAGGAATATCGCAAGGAGGTTGCATGATCCAAAAGGCAATCGCATCGAGGGCGGATAGCAGGTCGGCAGGCGAACAATTTTACACAAGTAGCCGCCCTACGCAGATAAGCTCCCATACGCTGCAACGCCGCACCATAGAGCAACAAAGGTAGGTTTCATTCGCGTACCCTCTCATTCGCGTGGCCTTTGGCCGTTCTAAATTTCTATTATTTTGGAATAATCGAGTACTGTCTTCATTACTTTTCCTTTGTTTCAGATAGGACCGGTGCAAACACGCCACTCTCCAGTTCCGACGCGAAGCGGGCTTTCATCTGGTCTCGGACCATCCGAAAAACAGCCAAGCGCTCCTCTTCCGTGCCCTCGTGTGGCGGTGGGGGATCCTGGAAGGGCCAGTGCATTCTGTTCGTTCCTGCCGGAAACACGGGACAGCTCTCGTTCGCGTTGTCACAAACCGTGATCACATAATCGATGGGTTTGCCCACGAATTCGTCGACTGATTTCGATCGGTGGCCGTCGAGACTAATACCGATCTCGTTCATAGCCTGAATTGCTTCCGGCCGCACATCTGTCCATCTCGGAAATGTCATTGTGCCATGAAATCAATGACTTACTTGAGAGATCTGTAACAACGTTACGTGGACGTTACGAACGTTACTGGACAATCCAGGACGCGCACTTGAGTTTCCGGCCATACGCGATGACATGATCGACGCACTCGCGGCGAATGGTGCCGATCAAGCGTTCCATCTAGGCAAGCTGCCTTGGTGGATTCGGTGTGGACAATACTTGCTTGATGCCCATCGCCTTCAGCTGCCGCACAAACTCCGGTCCAAAAATGCGATCGCGATCGCGCAAAAGAAAGCGCGGCGCCGTCTCCCAAGGAAAGGCTTCGCGTAGCTGGTGTGCGGTCCATTCGGCCGTCGGATGTTGTGTCACGGCAAAGTGCAAAATTGTAAGGGACTGTATCAAAGCTGGGGGCAACATCGTCGGGCCAGGCCTGTAAGTTGCTGATTCTCGATACCGCTTGCGGAGAAGATCGTCCGATCGCCCCCAACATTGATACAGTCCCAGACAATTTTGCTGAAGACGAGTCGTGGGGTCGACATCGCGACCATTGCGCGTCAGTGAGTTCGATCGCGTCGTCGACCCGGCAAAGAGTTGAATCCGGCTGGTGATTAAAGCGGCTTCCAGCGAAGCGACTTGGCGATCTGTCGACATCAACCCAGAACTGGCCCTCTACTTTTCCCAGATCTAAATGGACCCTGGCGTGCATGGATGAGAGTGAGAGACAAGCGAAAGGAATCGCATCGCATGCAACTTCCACAGTGGGCGACAATTGGAAACGACACTTTTTGGAGACGCCATAACGAACTTGCTACGCTGACCGAGCAAGCCTGCGAGCTGGCGATCGAGCGTCAACTAGAGAAATGGCTCAGGGAGGTTGAGCTGACGGACGGACCCGCAGCGCCTGAAGAGGATTGATGCCGAATGAGAGTTGACCCGGCGACTCGTCGATTACGGGTCCGAGCTGGTCCGCCGTTTCGGCTGATTCCCGATTCGGTCATTGACGGCGTTTCGGATCCGCTGCTTGCAACCAAAATATCGTTCGGTAGTCTGCACCGATACGTCGCCAAGGAGAAATTGGATTTGGTCTAGCTCGCCGCCGGCATTGTGACAAAGCCTGGCACAAGTTCGCCCGAATGTGAGCGGCGTTGCCGATCAAGGCGGGATGGCCCAGTGATTCTCGCGTTGCTGCAGATGCGAAACGTTTAACTCGACGGCCTCGTTCAGGCAAACCGGGAACCTCGTAGGGTCAAATTACTCATGCAGCACGGCTGTAGTATTTGAGCAATCCCGTAAGGTCAATAAATTGGAACGTCCTGAAAAAGAAGGCCTTAGTTCCGAAACACAATTGTGCTTCCCGAAGTCTCGCGCGACGTTTCGAAACGTCGAGGTAACATGTTACCGATCTCTTGCTAAGTCCTTCATTCTGTCTAAGCTGACATTTACGGGATGCACAATCTTTGCGGATCGCGATCGCGATAACTGCTGCGTTACAGATGCTTCTCGCTGGCTTTTTTATGCCGTTCCCACGCGACTGATCAATGAGCACTTCTCCGGACAGAAGAGTGCTCGTCTCAGCTCAATCGAGCGCATCAGCGCTCCCCTACAATACCGGCACTTGCAAACAGAAGTAGATCGGGTGCTGGAATTAGCGATTGAAGCCGGCACCGGCTTGTAGTGTCAGGCGGTAGGCGCGGCCGATTCTGATCAGAGTCTTTTTGCCTATTAATCACTCACTCCAAGGGGCTGCCCTGTTGGCGGCCCCAGGAATTGAGCGGATTCAGTTCACATGTCCGTATAACGCGCAAATCGCTACTTTGAACTGGCAACCGCACACCGGAAGTCAAAGGGAACCATTGCCGACTATACGCTCAAGTGGGTTGGCGAGTCGCCGCCCGCCCACCTTAGAGCGCGCAGAAACACCCGCAGTTGTTCCCGCTCTTCCGGTTCCAGACGCAAGCAAGCGAATCGGTTCGCATGGCGTACCGGACACAGGTTCGGCTTCTCGCTGAATGATAGCGACCGGCGATTGGCTCCTAAACGCCGTTTTCTGCGATGCCTTCGACGCTGCGACGATTCTGTGATGGAAGGAGGACTCTTTCCCAACCCATCTGCATCGTCAACATTCCGGTTTCCCTCCTTGCTCCTTCCGCTGTGCCGCGCTCGGGAAAATGCGAACCTGCCGGCGCTTTGTAAGGAAGGCAAGGGCCCACTGCGACAGGACGAAAAAGCGGTTAGCGAAGCCAATCAGGAAGTAAATGTGCACGAGCACCCAGACGATCCAGGCGATAAATCCGGCAAAGCGCACCAAGCGTAGATCAGCGACCGCATAAGTACGGCCGACGATGGCGAGATCGCCCTTATCCCAATACCAGAAGGGCGGCGGCGGCTTGCGTGCAAGCACGCGGCGACGAATGATCCGAGCGACGTATCTGCCTTCCTGAATTGCGGGCTGCGCAACGCCGGGCATCATCATTGGATCCTTTTCCTTAATGCCAAGCAGATTCCGCGCCGGGGCGACAACGTGAGCGGTATCGCCGATCGCAAACACTTCCGGGTGACCAGGTATCGAAAAATCGGAACTAACCGTGACTCGCCCGGATTTGTCCGTGGCCGCGCCTAGCCAGCGCCCGGCAGGCGAGCCCAGCACCCCGGCACTCCAAAGCACGGTGCTCGCGAAGACCCGTTGGCCGCCGGCAACAATACCCTGGTCATCGACCAGGGTGACGCGTGTGCTGGTGTGGACTTTGACACCAAGCCTCTGCAAGTGACGCTGCGCCTTGGCCGAAAGCGCCTCCGGATAGACGGGCAGTACGCGTGATTCCGCCTCGTACAGTAGGATCTGTGCCGCACGGGGATCAATGTGGCGGAAATCGTGCGTCAACGCCATGCGCGACATTTCCGCCAGCGTGCCGGCCATTTCCACTCCAACCGTTCCAGCGCCAATCAGCACAAAGGTCAACAACTGCTGAATCGCTTCCGGCGGGGCGTCATCGAGCGCGGCGAGTCTCTCTGCGCCCTCAAAAGCCAGCAGCACCTTGCCGCGGATCTCGTCAGCATCTTCCAGCGACGTCAGTCCGGGAGCGATGTGCTTCCACCCGTCATGTCCAAAGTAGTTGTATTGAATGCCAGTGGCAAGGATTAGGAAGTCATATGGCAGATCATACTGGGGTAGGCGGACCCGCCGCGCCTGCGCATCGACGCCGATAACCTCGTCCAGCAGCACCTCGACGTTGCGCTGCCGGCTCAGGATGGAGCGCAACGGCCCTGCAATTTCGTCGGCAGAGAGCAAGCCCGTGGCCACCTGGTACAACATCGGGCGAAACAGATGGTAGTTTCGTCGGTCAATGAGCATGATACTCACGGGAGCGCCGGCTAGGGCGCGCACGGCGTACAGTCCGCCGAAACCACCACCAACAATCACCACGCGAACAGGATCTGCGGGCAAAGCTGTCTCCAGACGTCAACTTTGTGGAAGGGGGCTATCTCTATTTACTACTTGTTGCCTTCGCCTCTCTTCGTTTTCCGCTTGGCTGTAAGTGCAGCCAGTCCTCGAAGCGCGTCTCGCCGAGTCGCGCATCATCGTTAGGGACCAGAGCCCTCTCGCTCACCGCGATTCCGTAGTAGCCCGCACGCGGGTCGGAGATTACCTCGCGTGGATCGTTGCGCGCAGCCAGGTCCCGCCGGACGAGCTCGTCCAGGCGAAACTGTTGGGGACCTCCGATTTCAACGGCGCCATTCACCGGTGGGCCCATTACGATTCCGGCTAGTGCACTGGCGATATCATCGGCTGCCATAGGCTGGAAGAGCACCGGAGGCAGGCGTACCGTGTTGCCCTCCGTGGACAGATCGGCGATCTTCTCTACGAATTCAAAGAACTGCGTCGCGCGGACGATTGAGTACGGGATTACGGAGGCTTTGATCAAGTTCTCCTGAGCAATTTTTGCCCGGAAGAAGCCGCTTTCGAGCAGACGTTCTGTTCCTACGACCGACAACGCAACGTGATGTCCCACGCCCGCGGCCGCTTCATACTTGAGGAGGTTGCGGGTTGATGTCTCGAAGAACTTCAACACTGCCGCATCCTCCCATGAAGGGGAGTTCGTTACATCAACGGCTACGGAGGCGCCCTTCAGCGCATCCGCGAGTCCCTCGCCGGTGAGGGAGTTGATGCCGGAACTGGGCGATGCCGCTACTATTTCCTGCCCCTGCTCACGAAGCTTTTTGACAAGCTTCGATCCAATGAGTCCAGTACCGCCAATTACTATGATTTTCATGATTGTCCTTTCGTGTTTAACCGCGGCAACTCTAAATTGCCGGCTATTCGCTAGGACTGAACAGCCTCGCTTTGTGAAACGATGCTGGTTGTCAGCTGCTTTCAGACGATGTGTCATCAGCAACGGCACGACCGGCCCCGATAAAGCCAGCATCTCGACGGCTGTCACACCTGGTAATCCCGCTCTGTCAAAGCTGGCAATTCGCCGCTGAGCTTCTATCCGAAGATCTACTCCAATTATGGGCTTCCGCTTGGCCGAGCACAAGGCGCATTCTCCCGGAGATCTCGCAAAGTACGCCAGCCAGCGTGCGCGCACGCTCGAGCAGCGCGGCCCCACATCTATAAGCGCGATCGCCATGAAAAATCTTGCCCTAGAAACGAATTATCTGACGGTTTAGTGTTCAGGTGCACGGGCATGTCCCGCGCCTGTTCGCTATTGACCGTCATCTCAGTCCCAATCAGAAACGGACGCGCCGAAGCTTCAATCTTCGCAACGCCGACTTTCCGTCAACTTGACTTCGATGAACGTGATCTCCCACAAGCCGACTTATGGCTCGCCAGTACAGACGTCACTTCCCGTATGGCGCGTGATCTACGAGCTACGCCGAAAAGTCCTGGGCTCACTATCTTATTCCTCAGGGTGCCTCCGCTGTCCTTCGCCATCGATCGGCCAAGCCTTTCGCTTCAATGAGGCGTTACATTCTGTAAAATGTAAAGAGATCGCGTAATGGAATCAGCACTTAGTATAAAAGGACAGGCCACGATCCCCAAGGCCATTCGGGATCATCTTCATCTCCAACCGGGCGACCGAATTAAGTTCTTTGTGCATCCGGACGGCAGCGTCGTGATCCTCCCCAAGATCCCCACGTCGAAGCTAAAAGGTATCGTGAAGACTCGCCGGCGAGCTTCTCTCAATGAATTGGAGACGGCCATCGGTGAGGGCGCCATCACCGGCACGCAGCGCACGAGACGCCGATGATCGGTCTGGATACGAATGTCCTCGTGCGCTACCTCGCACAGGATGACGCCATTCAGTCGCCGCAAGCAACGCAGATTATCGAGCGTCAGTTGGCAGAAGAGCGTCCCGGTTTCATCAGCCTTGTCACTATGGTCGAAACCGTCTGGGTGCTCGATCGCGTTTACGGGCTGTCGAACCATGAAATCGCCGAGACTGTCGAACGCATCCTGCAAGCGGATACGCTTCTCGTTCAGAATGAAGAGGAAACCTTCACCGCGATGACGGCTCTCAAAACAGGAGCCGGGTCTTTCTCGGACCCGCTCATTGGAGCGCTCGGCGCGTGGGCAGGATGCACGGCCACGCTTACCTTTGACAAGAAGGCGAAGCGATTGAAGCACTTTCAGCTTCTCTAGCTCTCGGCATAAAAAGATCAATCGCTTGCTCATTTCTGCAAGCCCAATCCCGAAGTCGAAGCAAGCGGTCCCAAGCGTCTTCAAAGCGAGACGTTGCAGTCCGAAGCCGACTTCAGGATCGCTTGTGGCGGGAGGATAGACCACACTCGATCACCGGCCAGCTCCCGCTCCCCAGTATCTTCAAGGAAAGGGAGCGCTGAATGAGTGAAATTGGAACAGTCGAACTCGTTTTTCTTCTACTACTTCTTTTCGTGGCCGTGTTCGGCCTCCTGGCCCGGAAACTGGGAACGCCATACCCGATCGTCATGGTCATCGGCGGACTGCTTCTCAGCTTCGTTCCCGCTATTCCCGGCATCGCTCTCAACCCCGATCTTGTCTTCCTCGTCATTCTCCCGCCGTTACTCTACTCTTCCGCCTGGACCACCTCCTGGCGCGATTTGCGCTACAACCTTGTCAGCATCTTGCTTCTCGCCTTCGGCCTGGTCGGATTTACCGTCCTCGGCGTCGCTCTAGTCGCACCCAAGGTCTTCTCCGGCTTCGACTGGCGTCTCGGTCTGGCGCTCGGAGCTATTGTCGCCCCCACTGACGCAATCGCTGCCACCTCCATCGCCCGGCGCGTAGGACTGCCCAGCCGCATAGTCGACATTCTCGAAGGAGAGAGCCTCATGAACGACGCTACGGGTCTGTTAGCCCTTGAGTTCGCGATCGCGATTGTTGTGCACAAACGCGTGCCTACCGTGTCTGGTGGCGTCTTCACTCTCTTATGGCTCACGGCGGCCGGCGTCGGACTCGGCCTGGTCGTAGGCTGGGTTGTCGACCGTATCGAGCGGAGGATCGATGACGGACCCATCGAGATCACCCTCAGCATTTTGGTGCCTTATGCGGTCTACCTGGCCGCGAATGCCGTTCACGCTTCGGGCGTGCTGGCAGTTGTCGCCTGCGGATTGTTTCTCACTCGGCGCAGCGCCCACTTCTTCTCGCCATCGGTTCGCATTCAGGTCTGGTCCGTTTGGCAGTCATTGACGTTTGTTCTTAACGGACTGGTCTTCGTTCTCATCGGATTTCAACTTCCAACGATTCGCGCTTCCATCCGCGGGTATAGCCTTTCGACGCTGCTTCTTGACGGCACAATTTTCAGCGTGCTCCTGATCCTGCTGCGCCTGGTCTGGGTGTTCCCAGGCGCAGGCATAGGCTACTTCCTCCGGACCCGGCTCGCGCATCAAAAGGAGAAACGTCTGCGTGCTCGCGAAGTATTCGTCGTCGGCTGGACCGGCATGCGAGGTGTACTGTCTCTCGCAGCAGCGCTCGCCCTTCCAGCCACGCTTGCTGATGGCGCCCCGTTTCCCCAACGGAATCTGATCGTTTTTCTCACCTTCTGCGTCATTGTCGTAACGCTTGTGCTGCAGGGCGTCACCCTCGCGCCCCTCATTCGCGCCCTCGGACTAGCCGGGGCTGCTGGGCCGAATTGTGAGGAGAAGGAAGCGCGGCGTATCGTGATCGAAGCTGCCATGTCCCATCTGGAAGACGCGAAAGTCAGGGATGGCGAAGAAGCCGCCGACCTTTATGAAGACCTGGCCCTACACTACCGCCAGCGGCTGGCGAGCCTCCAAGGCGGCGACGGAAACCAAGAGGAGACAGCGGATCACGACCGCTATGTCGAGCTTTCCCTGGAAACACTGCGTATCGAGCGTGAGACCGCAATCCGTCTGCGTAATGAAGGGCGCATCAATGATGAGGTCCTGCGCCGCATCGAGCGTGAGCTGGACTTGAGCGAGTCCCGCCTCGCCATAGCGGACGAGTGAGTTTCGGCTTCGGCGGACCAGAGTAATTCTTGCCACCGGCGGCATCGTCCTCGTCAGCGACGCTGTCCAGAAACGGGCTTCTGGGAAATCGACCCGATGACTTGCTGTCAAGTTGACGGTTAACGGGCATTGTGGAGAAGTGATGGGTTCCTGTTTGTTGGTGTAAGGGCAGAACCACCGCGGTCTGTCAGGGCGAATCTGCTCAATGGAAGGTAACCGGGTTTACGATAACTGTCGAAAACAACGGCAAACATTGTGTCCGGATGCCGACGATCAAAGATGTATCTTGCCGGTTCCTTTTGCAACCAGCAACTCCTCAAAAGCACTTGGGTGAACGGAACGCTATCGGTCCTGGCTGCGATGTACCGCGATCAATGGTACGGTGGTCTCCGTGTCGCCGCCAGGGCGCCTATGGTTCTCTCGTTAGAACTTCCGCGCGATTGTGAACACTCAAATCACTTCGACTCCTCGACCGCGCCCGAGCAATTCCGCGAGGACGCTCAATTCAGACTGACTTGTACCCGTGTCCTTCCAAACCAGGCTCAGCTTCACCTGCCTGACTCCCCCAATCGGTAGCTGCAGCGGAACCAGTTCGCCGCGGTCGAGTTCCTGCTGTATGCGATACATCGGAAGCCACCCCAAACCGATTCCTGCGCCAATCGCAGCCAGCGCCGCGTCCACCGTGCCGACCGGCAACGAACGTTGCAGTGGACCTCGCGGTTGATGCATCCTGCGGCCAGGACCGGCGTTTTCGATGATCACCAGAGTATGCTGCATCAGGTCGAAGCGCGTGGGCGGTTGCGCCATCCGCGCGAGTGGATGGTCTTTGTGAGCCACCGCCTGCATGCGTACCTGCAGCAGTGGTTGCAAAAACCACTCGCTCGTCGTGACGCCGGAAATACAAAGTTGAGCGTTGTGCGCCGAAAACTCGGCATCCGGCGACAGAAACGTCGATTGCCGCAGACGAGGGCGCAGGTACGGAAACCGGTGCATGAGTTCTGCCAGCGCACCAAATAGCCGTTGATTCGGGAAAAGGCTGTCGACGGATAAACGGATCTCCAGTCCCTGGCCCGCGGCCAGCGATCGAGCCCGGTGTTCGACCTGCCGGAATCCCGTGAGATACGGCTCTGCTTCGGCCAGCAATGCCCGGCCGGCCTCGGTTAAGCAGGCCTTTCGTCCGCGCAACTCGAACAGCTCAATTCCTAACTGTTCCTCCAGCCGCTCGATGGCGTAGCTGATGGTCGATTGGGAACGATGGAGCTTTTCCGCCGCCGGAGTGAAGCCTCCCAAATGAACGACGGCCTGCAGAATCTCCCATCCGTCTAACGTCTTTTTCATCTTTAGCAGAATACATCGAAAACTTCGATTGATTGCCGCCGAAAGATCCAACTTTCTTCACAGTTCCCGCTGTCATACCATGGCAATCGGGCTATTTGGAGGCTGAAAAGATGAAATCCAACAGACGACAGTTCGTATCGGCACTTGGAACGAGTTCGGCTGGAATCGCGCTGGGCGCGACGGCCGTAACCGCGAGCCCGCATATGGCCGCGGAAAAACAGGACAAGCAGAGTCTGCTCATAGGCGAGAACATTGCGGTCACTCAGACGGAATATGGCAAGGTCAGAGGCTACGTTCTGCGTGGAATTTATCACTTCCTGGGGATGCCGTACGGAGCTGAGACCTCAGGCGCAAACCGGTTCCTGCCGCCGCAGAAAGCGAAGCCCTGGAACGACGTGTATCCGGCCGTTTGGTGGGGCAATTCGGCGGCTCAAAACACGGAGAACCGGTACCAGAGGGCATTCTCTTCGTTTCGCGATCATTGGAACTACGGCGACGTAAACGAGGATTGCCTGCGCATCAACGTGCAGACGCCCGGAATCAACGATGGGAAGAAGCGGCCCGTGCTGTTTTGGATCCACGGCGGCGGGTTCTCGAGCGGAAACGCGATCGAACAGGACGGGTACAACGGCGAGAACTTTGCGCGTTTTGGCGACGCGGTGTTTTGTTCCATCAACCACCGCCTGGGGCCGCTGGGGTTCTGCAATCTGGCGGGCATAGGTGGAGAAAAGTTTGCCGATTCGGGGAATGTTGGCATGTTGGACATTGTGGCCGCGCTCGAATGGGTCCGCGACAACATTACGAACTTTGGCGGCGATCCCGGCAACGTCACGATCATCGGGCAGTCGGGTGGCGGCGCGAAAGTGTGCACGCTGACGGCCATGCCCTGCGCGAAAGGACTCTTCCACAAAGCGGTTGTGCTCAGCGGGGCCATGCGGAAGGCCGGGGACAAAACCCATTCGGAAAATCTCGGCGCCGCGATGGTTAAGGAAGCAGGATTGACAGCTGATGAGTTGGCGCAATTGCAGGCGATGCCGTGGAAGGAGTTCTATGCCATTGCCACTCGAGCGCAGCAGCAGATGGCCAGGAACACGGGTCCCGGTGGTGGATTGACGCGCGGATTCGGGCCGGTGGTGGACGGTAAAACTTTGCCGCAGCATCCGTATGACCCGGTTGCCGCACCGACGGCAGCCGGAGTGCCGATGATTATCAGTTCCGTCGAGAACGAACAAGCGCCGAGCATGGGCGATTGGTCCATGCAATCGATGACGCTGGAGCAGGCTATCGAAAGAGTCCGGCAAAGAGCAGGTTTCGGCCCCGGTCTAGGAGATAAGGCGAAGGATGTGGTGGAAGCCTACGCGAAAGCGTTTCCAGGCCGCAAGCCAGTCGAGATCTGGTCGCTGGTGAGCAGCAACCGCCAAAGCGTGGTGGCGCTGGCGGATGCGAAATCGAAACAGCCCGCGCCGGTCTTCGTCGACTGGTTCACCTGGCAGCCTCCGTTATTCGATGGCCACATGGGTGCGTTCCACACGCTCGATATTTGTTTCTGGTTCTACAACACGGATTTGATGCTGACCCACACCGGCGGCGGCGCGCGACCGAGAGCGCTGTCGGCCAAAATGGCAGGCGCGCTGTTGCAGTTTATGAAGACCGGCAATCCCAATGGAGGCGGTCTTCCTCACTGGCCGAAGTACTCCTCCGAGCGAGGGGAAACGATGGTTTTGGATGATACGCCGAACGTGAAGAATGACCCCGACCGCGAAGCGAGGAGTGCGTTGCCCGCATTGACCTGACTCAGCGAGCGGAACCATTCGCATGAAGGCGTTTGTAATTGCGGCCCTTTTCGCCGGATCTACAGCATTCGCAGCCGATGCGCAATCGCAGGCATCGATGCCGGCGCCGATGACCACACACCCGATTCCACGACTCATCCAGCAGGATGGCCGTTACGCCTTGCTGGTTGATGGCGCGCCTTACCTGATGCTCGGTGCGCAGTCGAAAAACTCGAGCGACTGGCCGGTCACCCTGCCTGCGGTGTGGGCCGCCATCGAATACCTGCATGCCAACACGCTCGAGATACCGATCTATTGGGAACAGTTCGAGCCGAAGCCGGGAGAATTCGACTACTCGCAGCTGGACCTGCTGTTAGCGCAGGCGCGGCAGCACCAGGTGCACCTTGTTCTGTTATGGTTCGGGACCTGGAAAAACGGCAGCCAGCACTATATGCCGGAGTGGATGAAGCTCGATCCCCGGCGCTACTTTCATGTGATCAACAAGGACGGGGAGTATGTCGATTCGCCATCTCCTTTTTGCACGGCTTCGCTCGATCGAGACAAGCAGGCGTTTACGGCGCTGATGCAGCACCTGAAAGAGGCCGATTCGGAGAGAACCGTGCTGATGGTGCAGGTGGAGAACGAGACCGGCACCTGGGGCGGAACGATTCGCGACCACTCTCCGGAAGCGAACAAGCTCTTTGGCGGCCTGGTTCCGCCGGAAATCCGGAAGGCGATGGGCAAAACCTCGGTCACGCCGGGCGCCGATTGGGAAACGGTCTTCGGCCCCGAGGCGGAGGTGTACTTCCATGCCTGGGCGATCGCCCGATACGTCGGGCAGGTTGCCGCCGCGGGGAAAGCCGTGTATCCGCTACCGCTGTATGTGAATGCCGCGCTGCACAATCCTCTTACGCGGGAGGTGCCAGTTACTTACGAAAGCGGCGGCCCCACCGATAACGTGATTCCAATCTGGAAGGCCGAGGCGCCCGCCATCGATATCGAGGCTCCCGACATTTACCTCCCCGGCACCAACGCCTATCTGAAAACTCTCGACGTTTACCATCGCCCCGATAATGTGTTGTTCGTTCCGGAAACCATGGGTTCGCCCCTGGCCGCGCGGTTCTTCTTTTCCGCCCTGGGGCTCGGGGCCATCGGCTATTCGCCGTTCGGCCTGGACTACACGCGAACTCATCCCGCACTGCCCGGCGAGCCGGATTCGAAGAACGCTTTCCTCGAGCCAACCGCACAGAACTACCGCTTAATTGCCCCGATGATGCGCGAAATCGCCAGACTAAACTTCGAAGGCAAACTGCAGGCCACAGCGGAACCGGACTATGAATCTCCCCAGATCCTGCATTTTGGAGACTGGGACGCGTTGGTTGCGTTCAAATTCCGCCGCTTTCCCATGCAAAACACCAATGACAAGCACGAGCCGCTCGGACGCGCGCTCGTCGCGCAACTCGGCCCCAACAAGTTTCTCGTCACCGGAATCGATTGCGCTGTCGACTTCCGGCCGGCCGGAACGCCCGAACAGCAGAAGGCCGGCGGCATCGTCTTTGGAATAGGTCAGGAGCCCTCTGCCAGGATGGACGGCAAATGGATACATCGCCAGTTTCTGCGCGTCGAGGAGGGCCAGTATGTGAATGGAGCGTTTCAGTTCGAGCGCATCCTGAATGGCGATCAAACCGACTACGGGCTGCGGTTCACTTCGGCTCCCGAGGTGCTCCACGTATCACTCGCAACTTACTAAATGGAGATCATGAACTTACTAAAGATGGCATTGCTGACCGTACCGGTCTGTGCGTCGCTGGCGGCGCCGCCTCCGGGCATACCAGACGGCTGGTCGGACGGATTTGTGAACGCGAATGGGATTCGCGTTCATTACTATCACGCGGTTCCTGCGCCGGGGAAAGCGGTCATTGTCATGGTCCATGGCGTTACGGACAACGGACTATGCTGGACCACTTTGACGGAAGAACTTCAGAGCTCGTACGACCGTAATGCGAGTGGGCGCTGAGTATCCCGACCCGGCGCGCGCGATCATCATGCTCGATCCCTTGCTGGGCCGCTTCCCACCGGGCGGCCCGGCCCGTCCGGGACGATCGGCGCAGGGTCCTGGACACGCGCCGCCGGCGCGTGCTCCCGGCGCAGTGGGCATGTTCGGGACACCCGAAGAGTTGGTCGCGCAGAACAATTACACTTTCGACGGCCTGGTCGCAACCCGCCGCACGCAGAGTCCGAAGTGGGATCCCGTGGATTGCCAGTATTGGGCACTGTCGAAAAAGCAGTATCACGGCCCTTATTCGGCCACGCAGATGCAAGCCATGACGGGAACCATGCAAATCGGGGATTCGCTTTCAAAAATCACCGCGCCCGCACTTATCCTCAAAGCCGACGCGCCGCCCGATATCCGGAAACGCAATGAAGAAGCCGCGAGCGTTATCAAACACGGCAAGCTTGTTCATATCGACGGAGCGGGGCATAATCTGCATCACGATCAGCGGCAGCGCACAGTAGAGGCGCTGAGATCGTTTCTTAGCACGCTCTAAGGGAGAAACCTTTTCCTGCGCGGTCAGTCCGCGGGTTTCGCTGCCTCAGCGGCCGCGAACTCTGAGGTCTCCTCCATGCCGAGATACGTTCGCTCCATCCGCTTTGCGACCGTTATTTTGGCTCCGTAGTGAAACCTGGAACCAGAGCCGCCAGAAACAAACCACGCGGACGGAAGCCCAACCAGCAAGTTTGCCAAGCTACAAGCCGACTTCCAGAGCGATCCGGTTGAGAATGTGGTCTGCTGCCCGTTCATAGAATTCTCGAGGCTGGATCCTACTCGCGAGCTCCACGGTGGATTCCCAGTTAGGATCGATGTGCGAATGCGGCAGACGGACCAGCGGTAGAATCGACCTCATCTCCAAGGTCCATGGCTGCGATAAGACCGCTCTTAACAGTGAATACGTGGAGAACCTCGCTGTCCGAAAGAACATCCCCTTGAAGGCTCTTGACGAGTTGGTGCACCCTGACGCGGACCTTGGCTCCGTCTTCCTCGGTGATTGCTAGCGGTTCGACAAAGGGATCGAACTCGCCCCATTGTCGAGTCCAATAAGCGCGGATCTCTTCCTTTCCGACAACTTTGCCGCCCTCCGAAGCCTTGGGCCAGCTCACGTCTTGCGTCATCAGGGCTAATGCACCGTCGATGTCCCGCTTGTTGAATGCGGAGTACGCGTGCTCAATAAGGGTTCTTAGTGTCTGCCATACAACCTCCTACAACGCTTGCTATATACGCGCGGTTTTCGTTATCCCACCAGCCCACATCATCGCTGACGAGCTTGGTAAAAGGAAGGGGCGAAGCGGCACCGCATTTCTACCCTTCGATGCGGGGGATCGGGTTTGATTCCCAGTCGCTATTTCTGCACGGCTGGATCGGAAGAATAGGAGATCGCAGCAATCCGCCAGCCATCGACAGCTTTGACGAGTTGCCAGGTTTCACTGCCGCGGTTTTCAGCTTTCCCATCGATGTTGAAAACAAAACTGAAATAAACCGCCGCAATCGTGCCGTCCGTATGGATGACGACCTTGCTGTGTTCCGGGTCGAGAGCCTTGGGCGTCGACGAGACGAACTTCGCGAAATCACGATAGCTGCCGACGCGGACCTTCAGGGCATTCGCCGCCTTCGCTTGCGCCCGATCGTATGCGGTGTCTGTCAGCACGTTCAGCCAGATATTGGCATCGGGTAAGAACAAGCCGGAGAGCGCGGCTCCATCATGAGCCACGACAGCGTCATGAAACTGCCTCATCACATGTTCGATCGCAGCCTCTTCTGCGTGCTTCGCGTTGGCTGTCCCGCTGTGGGCCATGGAAGGCATCGGCGTCTGAGCGATAGCCGCCGAGGGCCAAAGGGCAAGAGCACAGAGCGCTAGATTATTCAATTTCAGCATTATTCATCCTCTGAAGTGAGAGAAGAGTCTTTTGATTTCGAACCGTTGTGTGAATTTAACTAAAAGGAAGACGATCTCCGAGTGTATGGATAACCGGAGACTTTGTCCGGTTGCAGGAATTTTGCAAGTAACCAAGAAACTTTCCCCCCTGCGCCGCGAGAATGGCGAGCGGACGCGCTGCGGAACCGCGTGCATGGAGGTAACGAAAAAGGCATTTGCTCGCTTTGGCGCAAATACCTGCCTGAACGATATCGCTAAAGCTACCCAAAGATATTTGAAATTTTGTTGAGCCGCCAATCCAAGGGAACGACACCTGCGGTTTCTTTCCCTTGGGAACCCTTTCTTCCCTTGGAATCTTGTAGTCCAGTCAGCCGTGCCCGGCATTTGATTTCCACCGGTCCTCGGCACGATCATCTTGTTGTCAACGCAAGAACGATCGAGGAGGACCGGTGGATACCTTCACCAAGCTGTTTGGCAGCCTGCTGGCTTTTGTATATCACTGTTTCGACCGCATTGTCATTCTGGGCCACCTGCCACTGCTAACGCGGCCGGAGAACATCGTTTATTTCTTCCGCGACCTCCATCACGCGAGCGTGATCACCAAGGACGTTCTGCGCCAGCGCACCGGCGAGTACAACCGTTGGGTGGATGCCTTCGCCCGCAACCAGCGGATTCCGATCGAGTGGGCAGAAAAGGGCGTGCGGAAGGAGGATTACGTCCGCTCCCACCTGCGGCGCATGGAGCGCCAGAATCGCTTCGGCGTCTATTTCATTCTGAAGAGCATGGAGGTGGGCCATCCTTTCGCTCCACCGTGCCACTATCCGGTCGATGATCCGAATTACCGGATCATTGCGCGACAGCGCTGCCGCTACACCCACTATTACTTCTACATCCGCGATGAAGTACTGGGCCCCATAGCGATGTGCGTGGGTTCCTTCCTGCCGTTCCAGATCACGTATTATCTGAATGGCCATCACTACATCGACCGGGAACTGCTGCGCCGCAGAGTTGCCTTCCGCAAGGACGACAATGCTTTCGTGGGGGTCTCAGATCCTGCGGCCCTGCAGGCCGCCGCCGACCGCTTGAGTGCTGATCTCATCCACAAGCGCCTCGATTACTGGACTCTGATCGTAGGGCCGAAGTTCTCCAAAGCGGATCGACAGGCGATCCACCTCAAGCGCCACTATTCGATTCAACAGGTCGAGTACTGCCGGAATCTCGTCTTCCGCCGCAACTTTCCCATCCACAAACTGTTCGAACGATCCTGCGATCTTGGTCTGCTGCGCCTGACGCCCGACAAGATCACCCAGATCTTTGGCTTCCGGATCAATAAGAAATTACGCGGCAAACTGCAGAGCGTGCTCGACCAGATGGAACATGGACATCATGTCTTCCGCGCCTGCGGCCGGAATGCCGTCCTGCGCATGTACGAAAAATTCACTACCTTTCTCCGCCTGGAAGCATTGAGCAATAATCTCAAGGACTTCGGGCTGAAGAAGTCTCTGCAGAATCTGGACGCGGTCCGTCGCAAACTAGCCGCCGTCACCGACCGATTCGCGGCCTTCGAGGCCGAAGCGCTCAACGTCCATGTCGATTTCCCACTGTTTCAGCGCATGGCCTTGCCCATCGCCTCCAGCCGTAGTCGCGTGCCCGGCATTAAGATCCACGACACCCGCATCATCCGCCTGATGGAAGTGCTCCTACACGCCGGAACCAAGATCGGCGGTTGGCGCACGGCGCAGATTCACGAGGCCATCCTCGCTGCATTCGGCCTCAAAGCCAGCAACTACACCCTTACCCAACTCCGCTACGACATCCGCAAAATGAAGGCGCACGGCCTTATCGAACGTGACGGCAAGCGCTACGCTTACCGGCTCACGCCGAAAGGTAACAAGGCTGCGCTCCTGTTCGTCCTCTTTCACAAACGCGTATGCGGACCCCTCGCCAACAGTCTGTTTAACTCGCCACCGCAACCAGAACTCAAACCCGCCACCAGGATCGAAACCGCTTATCGCAAAGCTGACCGATCGATTCAACAGATTCTCGATCTCCTCGCCGCCTGATTATGTGAGAGAAAAATCCTCAGATTAAAAGCTCAAGAATCTAAATCGCTGGTAGATCAGCGCGAATGCGAGCGTGTGTCGTTTGCAGCATAGCGAATGGCCTCCATCTCCCTTGCAGTCCCGATCGGCTCGTATTTCTTCTGAAAGCTCTTAAGCACCTCAGCCGACGCACTCTCGGGAGTTCCGCTGTGAAAGGCAGGATTCGGCGCGTACTCAATGGCAAGTTGGATCTCCTGAGCAGCCGCATCTCCTCTTAGAAGAGATACCAGCACAAGAGCCGCATCCAGGCCGGCCGTCACCCCGGCAGCGCTGATGATGTTGCCGTCTACCACGACCCTTGCGTCCATAGGCTTCGCCCCGTAGTAAGGCATCAGATGCCGCGCAGACCAGTGTGTCGTCACTGGCCTCCCCGCGAGAACACCAGCCGCACCGCAAAGCAGTGCGCCGGTGCAGACAGAAAACAAGAGTCTTTCCATCTGTACCTGTTTACGGATGAGCGCAAGCACTTCTTCATCGTGCATCAGCGCTTGCTGCCCATAACCACCGGGCACAACCAGGACATCAAAGGGCCCCGCCTCCGTGACGCTCACATCGGGGGCAAGTCGAAGCCCTTGCATGTCACGAATAGGCGCAATTTCTTCCCCCACGACCTGGACCGTTGTGTCTGGCATGCGTGAGAGAACTTCAAAAGGTCCCGTAGAGTCAATCTGATCCATCTGCTCAAAGATGAGGCAGCCGACAGAAAGCGGTCGCGTCGTAATCTGCGGCCCGGACCTCTCGCTAACGAACAAAGGAATGCTCATAAATGTTTATCTCTCCTCGGCATCAGTCGGGAACATACACTCTACGCGCAGTTCCTGCGCAGTGATGCACTGTGGTGTGCCGACGGTTGTTATCAGAGAGAAATAGGAGAAACGCTGGTTACCTCGCCGAAACACAATGGACAGTACAGGGCTCTGGGGCGCAAGCGACGGCTCTAGCTCTGCAACCCCTGGATATTCCCGCAAGCGCTTCAGCAGTTTTTGAAGTTCCGCATCTAGCACCTGCCCCACCGCTTCCCGCCGAACCCTTTGCAGCAGGCCGGCCGCAACCTTTTCCCACTCCTCGACAAACGGCCGCATCCCCGCGGGATCGAACATCAGGTCGAGAAGATTTCGCGGCTTCGGCCTCTTCTCCAGATCCACAAATGATCCAAAGAATCGCGGCGCCGCCTCATTGGTTCGGATCACGTTCCAGTGCCGGTCCAGCACAAGTGCCGGATGCGGCTCATGTCGTTGCAGCATCCGGTCGATTGCCCGGGTTACGATCGCCATTTGCTCGGCATCCATGTTTTGTTCGCTGTACTGCGGGGCGAAGCCTGATGCAAGCAGCAGAACATTCCTTTCGCGGAGAGGGATGTTCAAAGCGTCAGAAATGATGGACAGAAAATCCCGGCTGGGAGCGCTCCTCCCGCTTTCCACGAAGCTCAGATGACGCTGCGAGATGCCCGTATCCATTGAGAGGTCGAGCTGGCTCTTGCCGCGCTCCTGTCGCCAGTAGCGCAGCAATTCACCGAGTTGAGGAACTGCGAGAGTCGACTGAGTTCCCATCACGAATCTCCTCCTGTCAGAACTGGACCGGGCGACGGAGTCCCACCAGTGGCCGATCCGCCGGGGGTTCGTTGTCAGCTTTTACGCTCGCCAGGCGTACTGCCGGAAGGGATCGTCCAGCGGCGGATTGGCGATGGTTCCAACATAATTTGTGATCGTCGAGGCCGCCACTATCGCGACAACTTCCAGGACCTGTTCCTTTGTAAAGCCGGCGGCGGTGAACGAATCGAGTTCCTGGTCGCTCAAATGCCCGCGCTTCTCAATGAGCGTTCTTGCCAGGGTGGAAAGGGCAGCAAATCTCTTGTCCGTGGGCACGCGTCGCTCACGAATCGCGTCAGTCTCTTCGGAACTGACTCCCTGTTGGAGCGCTAGCGCGGTATGGAACGCGACAGCATACGTGCTGGAGTTCGCGACTGCGTCTGTCAGCAAAACGATCTGAATCTCCGGCTCAGTGAGGCTGCTGCTGTGTACCTGCTGAAACACGCCAACGAGGGAGTTGATGAGTTTCGGTGAATTTGCAATGGTGGCGGCGAGGTTGGGTATAACACCAAATGCCTGCTGCAGTTGTTCAAGCGCCGACTTCGAATGCTGCGGCGCCGAGGCGATCGTATGAAGCAGATAGTCCGGCATGTGATTCTCCTGAGAGATCTGTGGCCTCGCAGGCATTCCTGTTCGGCTACTTGCCTACTATCGAATAGATCAAGAGTCGCAGCAATTACCTCGCAGGTAATAATCACGCCCCGGTTCGCAAATCCGATCTATTTGGCTGGGCGTGAGCCTGCGATGAGGATGTCTACCAGTCTCCTGGCGCTTTGCTGCCAATCATGGCCGGAGCCCACATGGGAGACGCCGATCAGCGCCCGAAGCAGATCGGAGGCGTCCATGTCTCTTCGCAGATCGCCGCTCCTTTTCGCGCGCTTCACCAATGCCTCTATCACTCCGTGGATCATGCTGCGAGAATCCTCGTAGAGCCTGGAAGGGCCCCCCACGACACTGTTGAGAGCGGGCGCAATGATGTGCTTTGCCGCGATGTAATCGACAAACAGGAGCATCCACGCTCGTAGGGCTTCGATCGGGGGCATCGCTGCGGCGAACCCGCGCCCTGCCGCGGCCAGCTTTTCCACCTCACTCCGGTAGACCGCTTCGATCAGCGCATCCCGCGTAGGGAAATGGCGATATAAGATACCGGCTCCAACGCCCGCCTGCTTCGCGATTTCGTCCAGACTGGCATCGGCCCCGTGGCGGGTAAAGGCTGCCTTCGCGATTTCGAGAATACGCTCGCGGTTCCGCTGGGCATCCGAACGCGGCCTGCGCGGAGCGGATTGTAAATTTTTTCGCACTATCTCGAAAATTCCTGCAACCGGAGACAGTCTCCGATTATCTATTTACTCGGAGAATGTCTCCGTTTTAATTTAATCGGGACGGCAGCCGTTCGTCAATTCTGATTGTAGGGAGATCAAGGAGATTGCTATGCGCGTTTTCGTAACAGGTGCAACAGGATTCATCGGTTCCAGGATTGTCCCGGAACTCATCAGCGCGGGCCACCAGGTGCTCGGTCTTACGCGCAGCGATGCGGGCGCACAATCACTCGCCGCCGCCGGCGCTCAGGCGCATCGAGGCGATCTGGAAGATCTGGAAAGCCTGCGCAACGGAGCTGCCGCATCCGACGCCGTTATTCACACAGCTTTTCGGCGCTTTCAGCATTTTCGGGACGATTGGACGAGATTCGCGGAAAACTGCGAGCTGGACAAGCGCGCCATCGAAGCCATCGGAGCCGTATTTGAGGGCTCCAACCGCCCATTCATTGTCACCTCCGGAGTCGGAGTAGCTCAGGGCCGCGCCGCCACCGAGAACGATCCGCCGTTTCCGACTACTGCCACGTATCCCCGCGCATCGGAGGCCACAGCCGTGGCGCTCATGGAGCGCGGAGTGCATGCCTCAGTGATGCGCCTCCCGCAGGTCCACGACACGGAAAAGCAGGGCCTCGTAACTCCGCTGATCGCCGTGGCGCGTGCGAAGGGCGTCTCAGCGTATGTAGGCGACGGACACAATCGCTGGCCCGCCGTGCACGTGGTCGACGCCGCGCGCCTCTACCGGCTTGCTCTCGAAAAAGGCACGGTAGGAGCCCGGTATCACGCCATCGCCGAAGAGGGGGTGCCGCTCAAAAACATCGCTACCGCTATCGGCCGGGGGCTAAACGTGCCCGTCATTTCTATCTCACAGGAACAGGCCCAGGTGCATTTCGGCTTCCTGGGGTTCTTCGCGGGGAGGGACGCTCTGGTCTCCAGCGCGCGAACCCGGAAACAGTTGGGCTGGAACCCAACCGGCCCTGGCCTCCTCACCGATCTCGCAGACATGCGCTACACGCAGGTCTGAATCAACATACAGGGAGAATCGATATGAAAAAGACATGGTTTATCACCGGCGCTTCTCGCGGGTTCGGCCACATCTGGGCTGAAGCCGCTCTGAAACGCGGTGATCAGGTTACCGCTACTGCCCGCAAGCTGGCCGACGTTGCCGGCATGAAGGAGCAGTTCGGGGATGCAGTCCTGCCCCTTGAGCTGGACATCACCAATCCCACGCAGGTACAGCAGGTCGTTCAGCATGCGTTCGCGCACTTCGGCAGGCTGGACGTTCTTGTGAACAATGCCGGCACGAGCCTTTTCGCCGCTACAGAGGAGGCGAGCGATGAGCAGATCCGCGACCTCTTCGACACGAACTACCTTGGCATGGTTCGGGTGCTGCGAGCTGCTCTTCCTCTGCTGCGGAAACAAGGGAGCGGGCACATTCTCGGCGTATCAAGCGGTCTTGGGATTACCGCGATGCCGCTCATCGGCTTTTACTGCGCCACAAAATGGGCAGTGGAAGCCTTGCACGAAGCGCTCGCCCAGGAGGTGAGGGCGTTCGGCATTAAGGTGACGCTGGTTGAGCCGGGAGCCTACGCAACCGATTTCGGCAAGTCCGCAAAGATCGCCGACGTTCTGGAGCCATATACGGAGTTCCGGAAGCAGTTTCTGACGCGTCTGGCCAACCTGGAACGGGGCGATCCCGAGGCGACAGCCGAGGCCATTCTCAAGCTTGTGGATGCGAACAATCCGCCGCTGCGATTCGGGCTTGGCACCTCGATTCTGCCGAGGGCGCGTGCCGCGTATGCGGAGCGCTTGGCGATATGGGAAGCGTGGGAGGACGTGTCGAATGCGGCGATGGGCGAGCCGAAGAAAACAATAGAGCCGTGGATTGAGCAGTTGGCTCACGGGACTCCGAATCAGACATGAAGCTGCAGATACTTCTTCGCCGCCGCAGCGACGGTAGAATTTCTTTCCAGGAGTCCCGTGCTGACCCGATTGAAATCCATCATCCTTTGTTTCTCGATACTGTGCTGTGCTGCTTCTTTCATTGGCGTCGCCGAGGCATCCATGATCGACTCAAAGGAGCCTATCCGTATCCAGGTCGACGCCAGCGACACAGTCCACAAGGTGTTTTCTGTTACGGAGTTCATCCCTCTTCATGGCGAGACTTCGATGACGTTGTTGTATCCCAGGTGGGAGATTGCGAGTCACGCACCGACTATTTCTGTCGCCGATCTTGCGGGCCTGGAGTTACGGCTCAACGGCGAACCTCTGGAATGGCATCGTGATCCGCTGGATGTCAACGCCTTCCATGTGTCTCTCCCACGCAACGTGTCCGTGCTCGAAGCCCACTTTCAATACCTGTCTCCTCTCAACGGCGGAGTCATGAGCCGCAATATCGTGCAGATCGCGTGGCAACACATGATGCTCTACCCGAAAGGCACAAACGTGAACGACATTCCCGTGGTGGCACGGCTGCGTCTCCCCGCAGATTTTCATGCTGCTTCGAGCCTTCGGGTAGACCAGGAAAGTGGCGCCATCCTCGATTTCCAGCCCTGCTCGGCCGGGGAATTGGCGGATGCGCCTGTTTTCGCTGGACGCTTTATTTTATGAGGCGCTGGCTGCTCTCTGCGGACGACGCACATCCTGTTTGGTTAGACGTAGTAGCAGACGGAGCCAATGATCTGGCCATTTCTCCCGAGCAGTTGGAATCTCTACGGAAAACTGTGGCGATGACGAACAGCATGTTCGGAGCCGTGCCCTTTCGGCACTATGATTTTCTGGTTTCGCTTACGGATCAGCTCCCGAACGACGGTGGGAACGAGCATCAGGAGTCCGGTGAGATTTCTTTACCCGCCGGCTACTTGGTTGATCCAGGAGGCGCTGGTAGGAGTGAAGTGCACATGAAAGCGCGGACGTTTCGCAAGCAGCGCTGGATCGCCGCTGTTTTGTGAGTACCATAGTTATCCAGGATCAAGTGCACGTCGAGACTTGCGGGAACAGATTCGTCGATGGGTGTAATCTGCCGCATTGGCGAACTTCTGGTTCGCCTGTGCGGTTTTATGCCATTGAGAATCGGCGGCAACCGGCGGCGACAAATGCGACGCCGGCCATTCTCCGCAAAGCCTGTTTCACAAGCCCCGGTCTTTCGACCACAACGCAGCAACAGTAACCTCCGGGCAACCGACCATTCAGGACGCACTAATAATGGTTCCGCAGTGCTTTCCTGATTGCCTGTATGCGCCAAGTACCGTCGCCGAATGTGGGCACCAGCCAACCGCCTTCGTCGTTTTCATTCCAAGCGTAGATCAGAATTGCCCGCGCCGGTGCAGCGTCCGCATGCGCCTCGACCCACATTACCGCATGTTCCAAATGCAACAACAATTCTGCGGCTGTCGGCGCATGATAAAACTTCTCGATCCCGACATTCAGTTGCTGATTCGGCTGAGTCTCCCAGAACACAGGCCGTTCCACGCGAGGCCGGCGATCCCAACCGGTCATGACGATTGGAACGACGGCCGAACCAGTGCTCCTGCATTCATCCCAAAAGTGCTCCGTTTCCCGACCCAATTGCGCGTACGCTGCGTTCTTATCATCGCGCTGATAAGCGTAAGCGCTGATTGCGTCCGCGTTCAACTCCTCACGCAACGCGTTAGCCCGATCGGCACGATAGTATTGGATCACTACGTAGGGGTCGGTCCCGATCTTAGTCCGCACAGCAGACCGCAGTTGCTCGAGCGCAACGCGTCCTTGCCGGGCGCCCCACGCATCGTCATTCGATTCGGCTGCCAACAGGTAAAGCAAGGGCCGGTCCCCCGCGACTCGTTGATAATCATGGCGGCGCATCAGTTCTGCTACGCGCTGAAACTGTTTCGTTGACGATTCACTTGTTTTCAAGTTGTCCTGCTCCAGAATCACACAGAAACGTAATCCGTTTTTGTGAGTACTGGAGAGGTAATACTGCAGGGCCAGGTTCATCGGGTTGGCCTCGTCATAGAGCAAAAATGCCCAATAATCGAGACGCGCTATTCGCGCATACCTGATTTCTTGGTCCACCACCTGTTGGCTCGCGCCATCGATTCGGACCTTATCCTCTCCGAGGACCTTGGCAAAAAACGGCAACCGACTGTGCCATTTTTTGGGGCCTAGCGAGCGCTCAACGGCTTTGCCTACTTCACTTCGATCTCCGTGCCAGGCATCCCATCGTATGGCGCCCACAACTATCCTCTCGTCGCCCCGGCGTAAGGAACCGCCTAGCCCTTCCTGCTGGGCAAGGCCGATCGAATACGTGAGCGGCAAAAGAAGGAACAGTTGCGCGAGGCCGCGAGTGATCGGAGGCATACTTGGCAGGGTAGCGCGAGATTGCTGATACACCCTGCCGAAGAAGCCGGGTGACGGCGCAGCGTTCAGCGAACTCGCTCAATTCTTGGCAAGTGCCGATTTCTGCCACTGAGAAGTGCAGACTCCGCACCACAGCAAACCGAAACAGCAACATCGGTGATTATTCGAATTGTGGTTTAGTCGGTGCGTTCGGGAAAACCCTCTCCATGCCTCAGTTGTCGAGGAACGGCTTCAATTCCTCGAGCAAGGCCTCAGGCTGCTCCTCCGGTACGAAGTGCCCAGCCTTGGGGATAACGATGTGGCGGGCAATGTTCTCCGCAAACGCCTCGACAAAACTCCGCTGTGCCGCTCCAAAGGACGCTCCTCCAGAAACCGAGAGCACCGGAATCGTCAGTTTCCCACTGGCTATGAGGTCGCGAACGCTGTTACCCGCAGCGTATACCGATCGATAATAGCCTGCGCTTGCATGGAAAAGCTCGGGCCGTTTCATCGCTTCTACATACGGCCACCAGTCCTCGAATGGGAGGGCTGTCTTGTTATAGGTAAACGTCTGCCAGAGGTGCCGTAACAAAATCTCCTCGCGGCCGGCCACTAGTGCTTCGGAGAGATTTTCCGCTAATAGGAAAGGGATGAATGTCATGGCTGGATTTGGTTGACTAAATACCCAAGCGCTTTCGAATCCCGCTCCCCCCAGGGCACTTTCGATGAAAACCAATTTCTTCACTTCCTGACGGTAACGAAGCGCATATACCGCCGCGACGGCCGCGCCCCAGTCATGCCCGACTACGTCCACTTCCTTCAGACCGAGCGTGCTTGCAAACAAGTGTATGTCCTCTGAGACACTTGGAAGATCGTAGTCATTTTGTTTCACGTCTGACAGGCCCATGCCGGGCAGGTCGGGAATGACAACCATTCGTTCCTGGCCCAACTTGGTGGCCACTTGCCGCCAGATTTCGCCCGACTGTGGATATCCGTGCAAGAGCATCAGTGGACGGCCTGTCCCGCCGCGGGCGACGTGGATGTTTATTTTTCCGATACGAATGCGGCTCGTCTCAAATCCGAGTGCTTTCCAGCGATTTCCCGCGTTCTTTAGCAATGCATCAAGGCGCGACGCATTGTTCGGCTTTCCTTCGAATCGAAAACATTCCGCAAACAAACCGGGCGCCGGCTTCGCGAACTTCTCCAAGCGGGTACGCGACTCCAACGCCTGCGCATTGTCGGCCACAGCTGCGTCAAAATGCGCCTGACTAACCCACCGCCCTTCCACTAGAACCCGATAATCGTCTTTCTCGCCCTTCCATACGGCAAGCGAGACGAACCCGTCCTTTACCGCAAGTTTAGGAGCCTCGGTCCGCATCTCAGCAATCAGCGCTTCCTGGTCCTCGCGCGAGGACGCTTGCCACATATTGAAGAAGGTAATCTCAGCCATTTCTCACTTCCTTGTCGCCTCTTTGGCTTGCGACGCGAGGAAGTTTCGCATTCGGGTCCGCTGGTCGTCGGTACCGAAAAGCGCGGCGAACGCTTCTTCCTCAAGTGCCGCAATCGCCGACGGGGCGAGGTGAACGCCTGCGTTGACGACCCGTTTGACTGCGGCAACAGACTGGCGGCTTACTCCGGCGATCTGCGCGGTGAGCGCCCGTACATGGTCCATGAGCTCGGCAGGTGGAACCACGTTAAGGACAAGTCCCATCGACTTCGCCGTCTCGGCGTCGACGGTCTGGGCCGTATAGAGCATCCTGAGTGCGCGCTGATGCCCCACTCGCTGTGCCAGGCGCCATGTGCCGCCGAAGGCAGGCAGAACGCCGCCCATGGCTTCAATCTGGCCAAAGCGCGCCGAAGGCCCCGCCAGAATCAAATCACAGGCCAGCGCTAACTCGCAACCGCCGCCCAGCGCCACTTGATCGATCGCTGCGACAACCGGAACTGGCAATTCGGTCAGCGCATCCCCGAGGCGATGGCCTGAGCGGCTAAATGCGCGTGCTTCGTGCGGGCTCATCTCGGCCAGTTCCTCCACATTGACAAGCCAAGCCTGCGCATGACGGGCCGTCAGGACAACGGCGCGCAGAGCTTGATCGTTGGCGAGCTCATGGATGACCTTAGTCAGGACGTGTTTGCCTTCAATATCTAGGCAATGTGCTCGGGACAAGGTCAAGATGGCAATCGCCCCATCCTTTTCCTGTGTAATTGTTTCCTGCCTCATCTCCCTGTTCCCTTGCTTCATTCCCAATTTTTAGCTCGCTTTTAGGATGCGGTCTTGTAAAATTGCTATCCTGCGCTTGTAAAATTCATTTGAACTACAGGAGTCGAAGTTGAGCGCGCGTCAGGATATTCCCGCCTGGATCGCAACCGGAACAAACGTGAGAAGGTTTCGGGGAATGTCCGTTCTCTACGGCGGTCCGCAGCAGGCTGTCTTATCGGAGCACGCACACGCCGAAGCACAATTGAGCGTTCATTTGCCCGCAGACGGTTCTCCCGATTGCGGGAGCTGGCGTGCTTCGCTTCATTCGTCTTACCAGCCTCACCTCGGAGGATGGGCTGAGGGTGTTGAAGTCGTGGTGTTCCATCTGTCGCCAGGACTGCTACAGGAGGTCTGCGACGACATGTCATGCCGCGGGGCGGAACTGCTGCCCAAGCGCGCCTTTCGAGACCCGGTAGTAGAGGGTCTCGCGGCTTTGTGCAACAGCGAGCACAAACATCCTCACACGCTTTCCACCTTCCATATCGAGTTGGCTACTCATTTACTGGTGCAACATCTTCTGCGGCATTATTCCTCCAGCCCTGCCGTAGCGGAAGCCCCCGAGGCTTTTTCGAGCCGGGATCTTTCCCGCATAACCAGTTTCATAGAGGGCAACGTTCAGCGGGGTTTCTCGGCTGGAGAGTTGGCTGCTTGGATGGGAACGACGCCCGCTAGCCTGTCGCATAGACTTCGGCGCTCCACTGGCTTATCCGCGTGGGGATTCGTCCAAAAACACCGTATTGCGATGGCGAAATTGCTCCTCAGGAATCACGCGCTAACCATTGCCGACATCTCGGCGCGGCTCGGCTATTTCGACCAGAGTCATTTCACCAAAGCGTTTCGGGCGGCCACGGGTCTGACACCCGGCTCCTTCCGCGAATAGCTCGCTACGGTTCCATCGGCGTCGCAATCATGATCCGGGGGCAACACGGCTTTGCGGAAGTGGGTTGCGCGGCTTTTTGCTTTTTGGAAGGTTCATGGGGCCATCGAATCGGACCTTTCGACATCAAATCTGTTCTCGTCAGGCACAGCCGCCTCTGGACAAATGACGGCAAACAGGAAGGAATCCCAAGGTAACAGTTGTCGACCAACCGCCCGTGGGCGTCCGGGTCGATTCAAGCGGTTCGCTACAGCGCTAGATTCATTTCCTGAGTTGCGGGTTTTCAAAACCTTCATTGATCAGTTGGGAAAATGTGAGTCATTGCAGTCGATCTTAAAGTACCGCTGGACGCTCGTGTTTAGTAACTCTAATCGCGTAGCCGCTAGTCGTCCATGCTGCCCATTGTCAAGTTGACAGTCGTTCCCGTTATCCCGCTAGCCTTGTCGCAGGCCACAAAGGCCGCCACATTCGCCATCTCGTCAACCGTCATAAGCCGCCGTGGGTGAGTCCTGCTTGCTAGCGTCGTTTGCCACTGCTCCCAGGTCATTCCCGACGCTTTGGCGCGAGGCTCGTAAGCCCGCCTGATCGTGGCTGTTTCCGGCATGCCCTGCGGCCGCAAACCGACGACTCGAATACCGTGAGGCGCGAGCTCGGCGGAGAGGCTTCGGGTGAGCGACTCCTTGGCAGACTGCGCCGGGCCGTAGCCTCCCACCAATGGAATGCCGATCTGCGAATGCAATGCAGTAACGGTCATGATCACCCCAGATTTGTTGGGGACCATGCGTCGCGCCGCCAGGCGTGCCGTCAGGAAGTACGACTTGAGGTATCCCCGCGGCAGATCGAACAGCTCGGAATCCAGCTCCACTAGAGGAATACCTAAGAGCTTCGCGTCCGGAATTGCGATCGCGTTGAACGAGATATCGACTCGGCCCGTCTTATCGACGACGGTCTGTAAATGCTTGTCGATAGCCTGCTCATCGAGAGCATCGACTTCCGCCGACTGCGCGGAACCGCCGGCGGCAACGATGTCCTTCGCGACCGATTCGACTCGTGCCCCGTGGAGTCCCGTGAGAAAAACCTTGGCTCCCTCGCTTGCAAATGCGCGAGCGACCGCGCTGCCGATCCCGCCTCCGGCTCCGTAGATCACTGCAACCTTGTTTTTCAGTATCATGTTTTGTTTCCTCTCCTGAATTTTGCACCCTCCGGACTCGTCAGAGCCGTCGATGATGTAGACACCCGGACTTGGCAAGAATGGGCGCTCACTCGACCGCCCACTTCCGCACTTGGCCGGTGTCTACATTGTTACGAGGTGTCATACGAGTGCTGGAAGAAGGTGAGACGACGCTGATGACGGTTGACCTGCTCTCGATGGCGCAAGCCGGGGATGGCGAGGCTTTCCGGGAGTTGATCCAGCCATACCGACGAGAGCTACAGGTGCACTGCTACCGGATGCTCGGGTCGTTCCAGGATGCCGAGGACGCTCTGCAAGATACGTTGGTGGCCGCCTGGCAAGGCTTTAAAAACTTTGAGGGACGTGCCACGCTTCGCACTTGGCTCTACAAGATCGCCACTAACCGATGCCTGAACGCTCGTCGCTCAGCCAGCCGAAGGCCCGCCAAGGCGTGGGACATCCCTGGGGTTGAACCGCCCGAACCGACCCGGCTTGGCGAAGTCGTGTGGCTCGAGCCCTTTCCCGACACTAATATGGAGGGTGCGACCAACGTGCCGCTCGGCCCGGAGGCTCGCTACGAGCAGAGGGAAGCTATCTCCCTGGCCTTCGTGAAAGGCCTTCAAGTTCTTCCGCCTCGCCAGCTAGCCGTCCTCATCTTGCGCGACGTTCTCGGATTCCATGCGAACGAAGTGGCGGACATGCTCGGCTCGACCGTTGAATCGGTCAACAGCGCTCTCAAGCGAGCGCGCGCCAGCCTAGAGCATCAACTGCTACCGACCAGGGACGAAGCGCCTCCCATCCCTGGCTCGCCCTCTGAGGACGTGATCGTGGCGAAGTTCGTCAGCGCGTGGGAGTCCGCCGATCTCGATGAGTTGGTGGCTCTACTAACGGACGACGCTTTCATCTCGATGCCGCCGATGCCTTTCGAGTATCAAGGCCGAGACCTTGTGGCTCGCTTCTGCGCCAATATCTTCGGAGCAGGCCGAAGATTCGACCTTGTTCGCACGCGAGCTAACGGTCAGCCCGCGTTTGGAGCCTATCTGCGCTCCCCTACCGGCGTGAGCCATGGCGTCGGTCTATACGTCATAACACTCAGGGGCGGCCGGATCTCTACTATGACCCGCTTCGAAAACAGCGTGCTCCCATGGTTCGACCTGCCGCGATCGCTTCCGAGCCGATAGCAAGTCGCAGAAGGTCGCTGCCCGTTTCCACTCCGAGTGGATCACGGGCAAACCTTACCTTACCGATTAGGGAAGGGTTACCGACCATCCGCTTGGGGTTCGCGATTGCCTCTAGGCTCCCGCAAACGCAACGATATCCGCCAGCATGCGATCTAGGTGCGTGTAGGGCAGGCCGTGTGGCGCATTCTCGTATACGATCAACCGGCTGCTGGCTATAAGTTCGTGAGTCGGGCGCGAATTCAAATCGAGCGAAGCAGATTTATCAATGTCACCTTGCAGGATCAGCGTAGGCGTCCGAATCGTTCGAAGCTCGGGGCGGAAATCGGTTTCGTTCATGACCTTCCAAAGATCGGAGAGTACCTTGATTGAGCAGCGATCCAACAACATGCGACACCACCAATCCAGGGTCTGGGCCGAGACGGAGTATTTGGGCATACCGAAGAAATCCGGCACCGCCTCTGCTACGATGTGCGGAAAATCGTGCTTGAAAGATTCCCGAGCCTTGTCGATAATCTCTCGGGGCTTTCCGCCCGGGTTATCGTCAGTCTTCAAGTTAAATGGCGTCGCAGGCGCAATCAGGACAGCATGTGAGACCCGCTCGCTGCGGTGCCGTGTGAGATATCGAACCACTTCCGCTCCTCCCATGGAATGACCAACCAGGACGGCATTCTGCAGATCGAGTCCGTCCAACACGGCCGCGATGTCGTCGGCAAGGGTGTCAAAATCGTACCCGCGGCAGGAATCGTCGGAACGTCCGTGACCGCGCCGGTCGAAAGTTACGCAACGCCAGCCGCCCCGTTCGGAAAGGTCGATCACTGGGATGTCCCACCAGTCGGAGCACATCCCCCATGGAGCCGCGAAGACAATGGGCCGACCGGCTCCCCAATCTCGAAAGTGAATCCTCGTTCCATCGCGGGTCTCGACCGTCGTGGTGGACCGCCGGGCGGTAACACTGGAGGGCTGCTCGGCCTCCAGAGAGAAACTTCCGCTAGTAAAGGCCGCCATCATCGATTTCAGCGCAGATCGTCTTTGCACGCCGATTTGTTTCCTTTTCTGTGCCCGGAGGCACCTCATGAGTTAAGGCCGACGGCTGAAAATCATCTGTGCGTTAGCGCCATTTTTGCCATCCGTCAACGTCCGCATGGTCAGAGCCGTCGATGAAGTAGACACCGCGACGTCGGGAAACTGGGCGCTTGCCCTTCACCAGACGCTGCGGAAGAGATCGAGGATCTGCTGCGGCGAGGCTGGCCTCGGGTTCGCGAGCGCCCCGCCGGCTCGCAGTCACCTCTGCCACCTTGCGTAGCCCGTCCTCGGGGACCCGAGATCGCGCAGCCGCCCATACCCGGAGAGGCGAGCAAACTCCTCGCAGTGGGCAGCCGGGTCGCTCGCGCCGAGAGCTTCGCCGAAGCGGGCAATCTCAGCCCCTGCCGCGGCTTCGTTGAAGCGAAGCGCTGGTGGCAGGCAAAGGGCGTTTGCCGCGCCGTGATGAATTCCATAGCTGCCCCCGACGGATTGAGCCATCGCGTGTGCGCGGCCTTCGAGGCCAACGCGCTTGCCTATCTCCTCAAGCCCATCGAAGCGGAGCGGCTGTCGGTTGCGATAGAACGCTCGAACAAGCTTTGCTCTCTTTCCGCGGAAAAACAAAAGGAGCGCGAGAGCATTCTGCGCGCGAGAGGCGAGGCGCCCAAGACGCTCCGCAAAATCGTCTGCCGGAAAGACGAACGGGCCCTGCTTGTGCCTTCGGAACAAATCCTCTGGTTCCAGGTGCAGGACGGAATCGTGCATGCGACGACAGTGAAAGACTCTTCTGGGTGAACTACCAGCTTTCCGAACTTGAAGCCGCCTAGCCGCCGGATGAGTTCTTCCGCGCGCGCCGTGAGGTGCTGGTCAATATGTCGCGGATCAAAGAGATCAGGCCCTACTTCAAGAGCAGCTTTCTGCTTGTCATGTCCGACGCTGCGTCCACTGAGATCCCCGTGAGCGAACGGCAGGCCCGGCCGCTGCGCCAGCGCCTGCCCGGTCTCTAGAGCGCTTTGGGAATACTGTGAGGTCGCTAAGCTTGGTGGGGGTCGGCGCTTCTTGGGGTCACGCCAGCTTGACTTAATGGACTCGCCCCTACGCCATTTCCTGAAGCGCTGTGACGTTCGTCCGGCACAGAGTCGCTCTCCGTTGGCCGCTGAGAGTTCGCGCTTCTACGCCGCCCGAACCGCTAAAAATCCGGGATTCCGAACGAAGTCGGTTCCCGGACGAGGGTATGGTGCGGCCGACGATCGAAACTTCGATCCGCTTGTTTGAATGAATAAGTCGAGAGGAGCGCTTGGTGTACAAAAAGCTGAACTCAGCAGGGACGCTGATTCAGAGAAAACCAAGGAGACTCCTCTAAGGACAGTATGCATTACATCGGCTTGGATATTCACAAGAAGACGATTAGCTATTGCGTGAAGGACCAGAGTGGACGAGCTCATGCTGAAGGCATAATTCCCGCCACGCGACGCGATCTGGACAGGTGGATGATCACACTACCCCAACCCTGGACAGCGGCAATGGAAGCCACCATGTTCACAGGATGGGTTTACGATCATGTGCGGCCGCACGCGGCAGCGGTGAAGGTGGCGCATCCACTTATGCTTCGAGCCATCGCGGCCGCCAAAAAGAAAAATGACCGGGTAGATGTCGGCAAGATTGCGGATTGCCTGCGGTGCGACTTTCTGCCGGAGGCCTATATGGCGTCGACCGAGATTCGGGAACGCCGACGGACGCTACGTTATCGCAATCTGCTGGTTCATCAAATCGTGCAAACGAAGAACAGGATCGCCGGAATGCTCATGGAGGCGGGTGTGAGTTACAACAAGGAAAAGCTGCATCAGCGTGGCTACTTCCATCAGTTGGTAAGCGGAAATGAAGAGATCAGCGAGTCATTGCGACCATTGCTGCGGCTCTGTCGGGAAAACATCGTACGGCTGCGCAGAACCGAAGCAGCCCTGATTCGATCTCTTAAACGAGATCCACTGCTGACGGAACGAGTGAAGCGGCTGAGGAGCATTCCGGCGGTGGGACCGATTACGGCGCTGACTTGGGTACTGGAGCTCGGAGAGGTGAAACGCTTTCCATCTGTCAAACAAGTCATTAGCTACTGCGGGCTGTGCGGAGCCGAAGACAAATCAGCCGGTGTCGCTAAGAGAACGCCGATTTCGAAACAACGCAATCGGCATCTGCAGACTGTGCTGGTGGAAGCAGCCAAGCTGGTACCACGCTTGCATCCCGATCTGGCGCTGGTCTACGAAAAGGAAACTCAGAAGAGCGACCCCAATCGTGGGACGCTTGCCGTGGCACGCAAACTGGTGGCTTATTTACTGGCAGTCGATCGGCGCGAACAGATATTTGTGACGAATCCAAACCACAGCGGTGCGGCGGTATAAACCGCCGCCCGCGCGGAAAACAAAAATAGGCTCATCCAACGCGCAGTCTGCCAGGCCCCGCTCTCTACGGACTGGGCTAGGGAGTGAAAGTTCCCAAGGCTTCACGCCACTTGTTTCGGGGCTGGCAGAGAACCCAAACTCAATCTTCTGCGAAAGCTTTGGCTCAACCGTTGCCCGAGGCAGCAAACGGATGTCTGGTTCTGCGTAACTGTAGGAATCTTGCCGGGAGGCACAAAGCGCACTGGGCGAACCCTATCACGCTTTCTTTCTTGGCGCCCTCTGGCGCGCCTCGGGAGAGCCTTTTTTCCTCTTGACAAAACTTATCATGGATGTCCGTATAACTGCGCAGTATTTACGAATGTCGGCTCAGTCGTTGGAAA
>CAVRNU010000005.1:0-75381 GCA_963722585.1 Bryobacterales bacterium
TCAATAAGGCCTCGAGGCGGTCTTAAGTAAACGACACTGAGCGTCTGCGACCGTCTCTTGTGAGGCAGGGCTTCACGCCTGCGCGGCAGCCTCTCAGTCACATCTTCAAGAGGGCGCGCGCGTGGATCTCCATCCAGAGCCCGTTGCACTTCTAGAAAGAAATAGCGTACGCTCTCCTGTAGAAGTTTTAGGGCGGAATCGGAATACACAGCGCAAGCGCGTCGCCGCCTTCTATCTCGGTGGTGGGCGAAGTGAGTGTGTGCGATGGGCCTTGCCAGCCAGCGTAGTTGAAGACCTAATCATCTGGAATTCCGTTGACGGCTTGATTCGTGGCACTTAAACCCGTGGAGCGCGCGCCAGCAAGACCCCATGTTCCTTCTTCGGGACATCGCAGGCGATGAAAACAAAGGTCTTCGGCCTGTGCTTTCGACGGCGCGGTCAGAAATGGGCATCTTGCACGGGAAACTCTAGAACTGTCGATCTTTGACTGCGTCGATGGAAGACCGAGTCTAATCCTGCTCGCCGAGCGTTTGAGCATAGGTCTTGCCATATGGATAAAAGAGCTCTTTGCAGCCTTCTTTCCATGCGGCCTTCATTGCCGGCGTCGTGATGTCCCAATCTGGCCGGCACTTTTGGCTAACGGCACGGAGGTCCCGACGGAGATCCTCAAGCGTCGGGCGGCCAAAGAACCAGTAGCCGTTGTAAATTTTGTGTATGATGAGGCCCGGTTCCAGAACGATCACATGTGGAATCATCGGATTGTTCACAGGATCCGTGTATTCGGCAATATCGAGATCTTTTTGGACGATACGCCCCGCGTCGGAAAGAAAAGGCCAGTGGGCGCCAACTCCGCTACGATATTCATTCGTCTGACTGATATTGTCGGTGCTTATTGTGACTAGACGGCAATAGGCAACTTCCAGCTCACGATGCAGTTGGACAAGTAGTTCGGCCTGCCGGCGGTCCTTGGGGCAGAAACCTCCGCGGCTAAGTACGAGAACCATGGGATGCTGACCCTGAAGTTCCGAGAGCTTGCGGCGCTTCGCGGCATGATCAGTGAGTTCGTAGTCGGGAAAGACCGCGCCAGGCACAATATCGGATCGCATGATTACTGAAGCTCCTTTCGCTATGTGGCTTAAGTTTAAATCACAATCACTCCCATGCTAAAATCACTGCGTGCCGCGTCAGGCTGCGTCACTTCCAATACAATCCGCCGAAAAAAATCAGTGCGCCGCTTATTCCCGTGAACAGGTTCGCAGACTGCTTAAAATTCCCGAGCGCCTGTTGCGCAGTTGGGAGCGCCAGCAACTCGTTCCGGAGCGGAACGAATACAAATTTTCGGACTTGCTGCTTCTGAAAGCCATTGCCCGGCTGCGTGAAGAACGCATTCCCGCCCAGCGGATCAGACGATCGCTTTTAGCGCTTCGTGAGCGCCTCAAAGACACACCCGACCTGTTTTCACAAGTTCGCGTCTCAGCACACGGGCACAGGGTGAGAGTCCAGATAGGCAAGCAGCAGATGGACCCCATATCTGGGCAACTGCTGTTCGATTTCGACGCCAGCGAAATCAGTAAGCTCTTGCACTTGCCCAAGGCCGGCGGCGGAGCGGAGAAAGCCGCTGAACTGCTGAAGCGGCGGATGGAGGCCGATAGCTGGTTCGAGCGCGGTCTCGAACTCGAGCAGAACGGCGCTCCTATCGAGCAGGTAATACGCGCCTATGAGCGCGCAGCCGAGTTAGACCCAACCGCCGCGGGCGCTCGGGTCAACTTGGGCACAATTTACTTTCACGGTCATGCGTGGTCCGACGCGGAAGCGCAATACAAGAAAGCGCTCGAGATCGACCCGAACTATCCGTTAGCCCAATTCAATCTTGGCAATTTGTACGACGAGCAAGGCGACTACCCGAATGCTCTTGTCCACTATACTGCCGCCATTCGGCTTTTCCCGCATTATGCTGATGCCCACTATAACCTCGCGCTGCTGCACCAGAACGCCGGCCAGATGATGGAGGCTGTTCGGCACTGGAGAGCTTATCTGAAGTTGGACCGAACGAGCAGTTGGAGCGATATCGCCCGGCGCGAGCTCGCTCGTATTGAGGCAGTCACCGTTGTGGAGGGCAGCCGGCCTCGGGACAACGCCTACTCCATCGGGGCCTGCGACTCTTAGAGTTTTCCGGTTAGGGCTGGGTTTCGGCCGTCGGACGGCTCAGCATGCCCGAGCCATCTTTTTTGACGAGGCCGCTGAAAGCAAGATAGAAGACCAAAAGCATGCCGAAGAACACTAGCGCTTCGAGCGCCCGGCGCTGAGTTGGGCTTTGCACGAAGCCGCGCCAACCCTTCCGGCGCTTCTTTCTGATCGCTTCCGATTCTTTCAGTTTTTGCAAATCGCTTTGAGACAATCGAGCGTAAAAACTGGCACGGCAGTCCCGGCAGCGATAGCGAGTGCGACCGCTCCAATCGTTGAACCGGTCCATCCAGGATTTATTGCGCGAAGGCCGCGTGTTGTCATTCCCACAGTGCGGGCAAGTCATTACAAGGATCCCTTACTCTGAGGCGCCAAGGGTGCAATGGAAGTCATCGACACCTCCCGAATGCTGACCGATCCCTCGGCCCGCACCTGGCCCAGCGGCCGCTCATACTCCAGGGTAACTAAGGCGGTGTGCCAGGTAGGCGGAACCGTGAACTTCCACGAGCCAATCGACTGCCCGGCGGACATCAGATCTGGGCTGGTTAACGGGGCGATAGAGCGTAGCTGGCTCTCAGGCATAACCGCGAAAATTCGCCATTTCAAGCCGAAGCTTTCCCGAAGATCGGCCGACTCGGCCTGCCACTCGAACCGGTAACTGTCGCCGCCATTCAGCGGAACGAACTGCTGCAAAAGGCGGCAGGATTCCGGCTGCGTTCCGTCGAAAGCAAAACTTAGTTTCGCCAATTCTTCGTATTGGTCGGCATTGACGCCATGGACAGGCTGAACCGCCCAGTCGAATCCATGCCCGAAGAACGGTTCGCGAAACGAACCATTGGTGAGCGGATTGGACCCGGTGGGCGCGAAAATTCGAACCCAACCGGTGCGGTGCAGGCTATTCCACACCCGTTGAGCGGCTTCTGTCTGGCCGGTGGCGATCAGGCGATCTTCGGTCGAGCCGAGGAGATCGCGCCAGGAATTCTCAATTCCCGGATTTTCAGCTCGAGCATTAAAAGGATAGGCGGCGGCGCCAAGGGCGGCGGATGCGATTTGATTGGATTGATCGTTTGCCAGCAGAAAATTTAAATATTCGAAACGAATTTTTTCTCTGTTGGGAAGAATGGCAAGAACCTCGCCGGGTTGACTGGCAATGGCCAAAGCTTCGGAGAGGATGGGGCGGCTATCGTATGGAGTGAGCTCGAGAGCTCGTTTTGCGGATTCGAAGAATTTTTGCTTATCCTGCTGACGGAAATAGAAATTTGCGAGAGTCCACTGCGGCAGATACATGTGGTTGACTCTGGCGGCCTCGAGATAACAGCGCTCCGCGCGAACCGGATCGTGTTCCTTTAGTTCGGTTTGAAGCCCAAGCTGAATCCAGGCCTCGGCCTGGAACGGATTCGATTCTAGCGAAGATGGAGGCAGGGTTTTCGCGAGAATCGCGGAATAAACACAGGCTCCGAGGGCGAGGACGGCCAGGAGGAATCGGAGCACGACGAGCATCGAAACATTAGTCGGGCTGGCGAACAATTACTCTCGGAGAAGGCTGTTCGACCTGAACAGCGGCCGCCGGGTTGGCCGCGGAATTCTTCTCGATAACCACTCCGTGGACCGAATCCATCCGGTTACGCACTTTGACGGCGGCTTCGGTGCCAAGTTGATTGCCGCGGACCACGACACCGAGGGTAAGAGACGGAGGCACGCACCAAACCTGGACCGCGCCCGGATCGTTTACGTTCGGGTTGTTCGGGCCATTTTTGAAGGTTCCGCGCTGCAGGATCGTGTTGTCGAGGACCTGAATGAAGAAATTGGGCTGTATGCCGTCGCCGTAGCGGGCGGCGCGAAGAAAAATGCCTGCGGCGCGGCTCACGGTATTTCCGGCGATGACGCTCTCAAAGTTGGTTCCGTAGAACTGAATGCCGATGCCCGCATCGGTGACGCGGTTGTTCACGAAAATATAGTGGCGCTGGGTAGGAACAACCGTAACGACGGAGGATCGATCGGGCGAGATGTCAAACGGTTTCTCGATATCGATCTCGCGGCCTGAAAAGCTGCGGATGAGGCGGTATTGCCCGGCTCCGCGGCCGCCTACAATGGCGACGGAAGCGTTGCGCCAGTCTCTATTTTTCCAATTGGGATCTGCAGCCAGCTCGAGATGGGTTGCGTCCATCGCGGAAAGGCCGCCAAAGTACGCGCCGCCGGGTCCGTCGGAGGTGAACGCTTCTCCGTTAGCGGCCGGCATGCGCTCGTAAGTGTTGCCGTCGGTATAGAAATTCTCGGAAGCGCCTTCGCTCGCCGAATAAGACCCGCCGGAAGCCAGATCTCTGACGCCGTTTATGCGGCTGTGCTCGAAGATGACGTCCGCCGAGTTATTGATGTTGTACCAGCCGTATGGTCCGTCGGAAATGACGTCGGCGGACAGATAAACTCCGTGCGACTTCTCGATGATCAAGGCGCGACCGTTGCCGATGATTTGCGAGTTCACAATGCGGATGTCGTCGCCATTGAGATTGATCGTATCTTTGTCGCCGCGGCCTAATTCGGCGGAAAGCCGCAGCTGGGTGGCCTCGTCAGGCAAGGCGTTTGGCGCGGAATCAGCCGGGAATGCGTCGATTGTCACGTGGTCGATGAGATATATGTCCGCCGACCGGCGGTAGCACTCCTAAGATTTTGTTCACCGGGCGCGCCTCGATCGTCATTTGGCTCAAGCCGAAGTTCGATTGGCCGGCGATCAAAGGTTTCGAGGGACTGTCGGAGGCGAGGCCGCGCAACGTGGTTTGTCCCTGTCCGGCTCCGCGTAGATAAATGTGGCGGGGAATGTAGATGGAATGAGCGATGACGTATGTTTTGGGGCGGAACTGAAGGATGATGTCTGAGCTTGAACTGCGCACAACGCCACCAATCGGCTGTGCGCTTCCGGTTCCCGACTGAGCGAGGGTGTTCAGGCATTGCTGAAGGGCTTGCGATTCATCGTGTCCGTTGCCGTAAACGCCACAGGCGCCGATATCCACTAGGCGCGGGGTGGAGGGCTGGTAGGTGGTGACGTGAATTCGGAGGGGGGCGGACTGAAAATCCGCCGCGGGCCGGGCAGGCCCGGCCCCTACAACGGTGAGCGTCGTAGATGCCGTCTCCGATGCCATTTGGAATGGAGCCGGTAATGGACCACTCGGAATGCGAAGCGATAGCTACGTTCGTGAGCCTCCCGCTCATGCTGCGCAGAACGACTTGGGGATTTGAGCCGAAATTTCGTCCGAAGACACGGATGATCTCGCCTTTCGCGGCGGAGGAAACAGCAATCTGCGCGCTCGGATCGGACATGTGTTCGGGCGAAGGGAGGCCCATCATCCAGTAGATTTCGGGCAGGTTGATGCGGCCAGTAAGACTCGTTTCGCTGTTGTCTGAAATTTTGAAGCTGTAGACGCCTGGCGGCAGAGTGGCAGGTAATTTGAATACGAGCGATTCGGGGCCTTGGTAATCGGGTTTAATCGGTGACGCATTGCCCGCGATTGCGATCGTTTTTGGCTCGGGCTGAGAAGGCTCCCGTTACGACGACGGAATCGCCTGGTCTGGCGGGCCCAGAAATCCAGACGATTTTTTGATCCGCTGGTCGCGTAAGTGGGCTGCTGTTGCGAGAACAGCAGGGTGGAAGCCAGGAAGAGTGGTGAACTAAAGTTCACCACGGCACGCTTAAGCGTGCGCCACAAGTTAGTATGCTCCATGGGCGGTGAGGACAACAACGATTGTTCGCGCGAGGATGTAAAGGTCGAGCCAGACGGACCAATTGCGGATGGTGTAGGCGTCGAGGCGCGCGCGCTCGGCGAATGTCAGGTGATTACGGCCGGAAATTTGCCATAGGCCTGTGATTCCCGGACGAACGCGCCGGTACGACTCGAAGGCGGGACCGTACAAGGGGACCTGCGATTCGAGCATGGGGCGGGGTCCGACAATGCTCATTTCTCCGACGAGCACGTTCCAGAGCTGAGGCAGCTCGTCGATGCTGGCTTTTCTGATAATTCGGCCAACGCGCGTTACTCGAGGATCGTTTTTCAGTTTCTGAGTGGCTTCCCATTGTGGAAGGTCTTCGGGATGCTTTTTGAAGTGCGCCTCGAGGACTTCATCGCCATTTGCGACCATGCTTCGCAATTTCCACGCGTTGAACTTTCGTCCGTACATGCCGATTCTTTCGTTGGCGAGCAACACGGGGCCTTCGGACTCGAGTTTGATGAGGATGGCGGAGACGATGAATATCAGGAACACAAGCGGGGCAAGCGAAAGCGTAAGAACCAGATCGAGAGTACGCTTGGCGAACTGGGCGCTGGGGAGCAACAGCCTTTGGGTGACCTCGAGCCCGATGATTCCGCCGATTTCGCGGACGCTGAGTCCCAGGCTTGTCATACCGATGAGATCGGGGATGACCATCACGTGCCCGAAGCAATGGCCATACTTGTCGAGCAAACGCAGGAGTTCTTTTCGGGACAAGCCGGGCATGCAAACGATGGCATAAGAGATACGATGATCGCGGCTCATATCAAGCGAGAGGGAGAGCGGGCCGGTTATTAAGTGATCGCCCAGGTTTCGATACTGATCGGGATTGTCATCGAGCACGGCGACGGGCTTGAGACCGATTCTAGGATCGCTGGTGAGAGTGTCTAAGAGACGCTTTCCCGTTTGTCCGGCTCCAAGAATGACGACCGACGAGCCCCACCAGGGCTGTTGGGCAAAGAGCGCTCGCATCAACGACCGGCTGGAAGGCACAAGCATGGTGGTCAGCATCCAACCAAAGAGAAACGTGAGCCGCGACTGAGACATGTCGCGCAAGAAGAAACTCGAGGCACTCAGGCAAATGAAGGCGAGGCTGGTTGCGAAAAAGGACCGGCGCAGCTCTTCGATGGGATTGGCGCAAACTCCCGGATACAGGCCGGCCGCGACGAAACTGCATAAGGCTAATAGAAGAGCGGGAATGATTGTGCTTACGGCCGGCGCTGTTTCGGTTGGAACGAAGTAAGTCCTCAACTGCAGGGCAATAAGCAGTGCAGCGAGAATTGCGAGCACGTCAGAAATCAGCAGGCACAGGATGGTTCCGACCGGCCTTGAAACCCTTACTGGGACCGGTATCGCTTCGTGAGAAAGTGCTAGCGGGCTTGTTGTCAGTTCAGATTCCATAGCGACCGCTCCTTGACAGTCGCGGTTCCAGTTCGGTGAACTGAAGTTCACCGCTGCACGCTGAAGCGTGCGCCACTACACCCACCAAGGAAAGGATTTGGAGGAAGCGGGTGGAGACGTTTTCGATATTGAACGTTGCTTCGGCGTAGGTGCGGGCGGCCTGCCCGAGATGCTGTTGCCAGAGGGAGTCGCTTGCCAAGCTTTGAACTGTGCTAACGAATGCGCCAGTGTCGCCTGGCTTCACAGTGATGCCTGCTTTGGCAGTAGCAATCATCTGGGCGGCGGGATTTTCACGATCGATGGCCAGAACGCTGGGCCGGCCCGCGCACAAGTAGGAAAGGATCTTTGACGGCACGCAAAATGAGCCGGCGGATGGATCGAGAGGCGCTATCAGAATGGAGGCCGCTGCCAACACGCTCGGGAGGCATTCGTAGGGTTGAAAGGGGAGAACGACGAGGTTTGTGAGGTTTGACCGTTTGGCTTCGGCAACCAAGTGATCGGCGGCCGCGCCGCTGCTGACGATAACGATGCGGACATGAGGCTGATCGGAAAATGCGGCAGCGAGGGCCGGAAATACGGTCAAATCGTGTTTGAAGCCGAGCGTGCCGGAATACAGGATGTTCAGAGTGTTATGGAGCTGATGCCGCGCGGCCCAATCGTTGTCTCGCGGCAGAACGGGGATGTCTTCGATGTTGGCCCAATTTTCGAGCGTAGTGAATCGCTCTGCGTTGCGGATTTGTGAAGGAAGGAAGCGTTCGTGGGCGCGCGCGATGGCGATGACATGATCGCTTCTCTTGAGGAACGTTAGTTCGAGATTCCTGGCGATCCATCCGAGGGCCGCGCCGACGGCTCCAAGACGGTTGCCAAGCAGCTCGGCGATGGCGATGCCCTGGAGATCCTGAAGCCAGTAGACGAAAGGGATGCGACGGCGTCGGGCCCAGGATTGAATTTTGGATACGACCGGAAGTGGAAGGCAGGAACAGACGATAGCGCCGGGCGGCGATTGCTCGAGCGCCTCGACGCAGCGTGACGCCCAGTCGAGCTCGCCTCTGAGGCGTTCACGCAGATTCAGTTTGCCGTAGGGCCGGGCGGCTCGCACGATGCGGATTAAATCGGGGAAGTTAGTTTGCCAGGTTGGCAGCGATTGTAAGTTAGGACTTTCTAGCGAGCCGTTGGCCAGGTAACTTATCGGGAAGCCATTTGCCTGTAAGTGGGCGGCTAGGCGGAAAGTAAAGGAGTGGCATCCGTAGTCGATTAGGGCGGTTTTGGACATGGGTATAGTGTGAGAACGGCGAACTGAAGTTCGCCGCAGCACGCTGAAGCGTGCGCCACAAGATGATTTGTATTTCTAGTTACATATCTTGTTATTCGCACTCGTCCGGTTCGGGTTCGGGATGGTGATAGAGGCCGTTCCGGTACAAGGAAAGCGGGATGCGCTCGACGTATTTTTCCTTCAGGTTTTCGCCGTACGAAACAGTTCGCAAGACAAAGCGGTCGCTATCGGGTCCGAAGTTGAAGATGAGGTGGCGGACCTGAACTCGTTCGCGCCTTGGCGCGCCATTGGCTTTCTTCCATTCCTTCTGAAACTTTTGAAGAGTGGCAAGGGCGCGCTGGTAAGCACGTTCGGCAGCATTGCGGTAACGGTTGAAGCGTTCGACGGATCGAAGATATTCATCGGTCCACTCCCAAGCCTGAAGGTTCGCTTGATGGGCGAGAAGTTCGGTTTCTTTGCGGCGGGCACGAAGCAAGAGCCAGTAGGATTGAGCAAGCTGATCGACCAGAATGCCCTCTTGAGGGGTGTCGGCTTTGAATTGATCGAGCAGATCGGCGCGCATGTCGTCGTAATCGGCAAGCGATTCGCCAGGGATGATGATGGATTTCGCGCAAAGGCCATGCTTTAAGGCATTGAGGCGTATCCGCTGCTTGCCGGTATCAGTTGTGGGACCGGAGCGGGCGCGGCGGGCATCTTCTTCACTAGGGATCTGGGCCCATTCTTCCCAGACCTCGGCGTCGGCGTGAGTGGTGGTGTCTTTGAGAGAGTCTCCACCCCAAAAGGCTTGGTCGAAACCGACGGTGAAATGATCGGGGACATCGGCCTCGTGTCCGTCGAGCATCTCCGGCAAACCTTTGATGAGCGTTCCTGGCGGCAGCGGGAGCGTGAGGCCGTCGGGAGTTCTCGGCTTATCGGGGTCGGGATAGGGGCGACCCTCGTACATGGACTGTTTCCGGCTGCTTTGATCGGATGAAAGCGGCTCTTCGGTTGTCGATTTCCTTGGCAAGACTGGTTCTCCTTCGTTTCGGGCGTAGTTTGCCCGAGAGAGAAAGAGTGGCAGGCGGGGAAGGGGCGGTGGAAAGAGGGCAAAGGGTAACTATTTGAGCAAAGGCTAGTTATAAATTGGGAAAAGTTGTTACTGGAGCGGGCGAGTGACAAATTCGGCGAGTTGAAACTCGCCGCAGCACGCTGAAGCGTGCGCCACGCGGCGTTAACAACAATCTTGGAATTTAATCTTGTTGTGGTGGAATTGGTTACAGCGATCATGACGTGGATTGATCTGGCGCGCCTGGTATCAGGAGACTGTGGACGACAAGAAGAAGCCGGTGGAGAAGACGGCGAATAGTCCGGCAGCGGAGCAAACGCTGGATGCGGAACTAAAGGCTGCGTTCCCGATGAGGCAGTGGAGCTGGGAACAGCGGCGGGCCTATGAGGAAAGCTTGGATCCGGTGCTGTATGCGCATATTGTGGGCAAGAAGATTTAAGCGGCTTTCTGAGCGGATTTGAGCGCGGAGCCGAGATGTTCGCCGGAGAGCTCGACTAGTTTCACGGAGATCATGAACTCGTAGAAGGCTTGCATGATGCTGTAATAGAGGCCGGCTCTGCCATCGAGGAAACCCCGCTTTGCGAAGTACAGGAAAAAGAATTTAAGGGCGGGGCGGAGCGGCATTCGTGTAAAAAGCTGCTTGACGGCCTTCCTGCGTAAGTTCACGTCGCCATGGAAAATGTGCCTTAGCTCTGCGCGTTCGGCTCGGCGGTACTCCTGCGCTTCGAACGACGAGTAGGAGTTGTGGCGTTCGAACCAGTGCGAGATGCCCTTGCTAAATGGATAGTGAATGAGATGGCTTTGGAGATCTTGAACGGGTCCGGCGACCTTCGTAACCGGATTGACGAGCCGTTCAAAAGAGACATAGCGGGGTTTGTAGAGGCGTGTAAGCCAGAGCGGATAGAAGCTTGCGTGTTTGAGCCAGGTGCCTAAGAAAAAATCCTTGCGGCGGAAACGATAGGCAACGGCATTGCGACCGCTGTGGATGGCTTGTTCGATTTCGAGCGCGAGGTCGGGAGGGGCGATTTCATCGGCGTCTATGTTCAGGACCCAATCATGCCGGAACGGCAGATTTTGTAATGCCCAGTTCTGGTGCTCGGACCAGTTCACGAGTTTCTTAGTGACAACGCGGCAGCCGAGATCGCGCGCGAGTTGGTGAGTATCGTCGGAGCTGCCGGAATCGACAACGATGATGTCATCGGCCCAGTGAAGGGATTCGACGCAGCGTCGAAGATTCGATTCTTCGTTCAGCGTCATGATGAAGACGCTTACGGGGGTTTTCAAGATAGATTCCTCCGGGAAATGATTCGTGCCGGATTACCGCCAACGACCATCCAGGGTTCGACGTTTTTGTAAGCGCAGGAATTCGCGCCGACTACGGCTCCTTCGCCGACCGTGACGCCAGGACCGATGTAGGCACGGGCGGCAACCCAGGCCTGGCGCTCAATGGTGATTGGTTTCGAGAATAGGGGAAAACTGCGGTCGTTGAAATCGTGGCTGGCGGAGCACAGGTAGCTGTGTTGCGAGACGATGGCGTATTCACCGAGTTCGATGTGCGCGACGTTGTAGCAGTCCACGTTATTGGCGAGGCAACTGTGCGCCGCCATTTTGAGATTCCAGGGCGCCCAGATTTTACACTTTGGATAGGGGTGCGCGGTGGGGTGAATGTCGGCGCCGAAGAGCCGCAGCAGAAGGACGCGAAGCCGGTGGGCGATGTTCGGCGTGGGACGGTAGAGGAGTGCGTAGCAGATTGACCAGAGCACGCGAACGATCTGGTTTGAGAGCGAGTGGGGGTTGGCGGCGAATTGATCGGCGTAAAGAGGCGAGTTGACGGCGTTGAGCGATCGGGGGTGCATGAGTTTAAAGGGGGCGGGACTAAAGTCCCGCGCAGGCTGAAGCCTGCCCCACAAGTTAGTTGCGGGTTGCCGGGTTCAGCTCGAAGGCGCGCAGGACGTCGTCGGCGGTGTGCTTGGCTTGAAACTCGCGCTCGAATAATTGGCGGGCGTGATTACCCATCAACTCGCGCTCGGGCTTAGGTAGGCCGCACCAATGTTCGAGGAGCTTCAGCGTTCCATCCACCGTGTCCGCGGCAACGAAACCTGCTCCGGCTTTCAGAATCGAGTGGTAGATGTTGACTTTGTCGGAGATCAGCACGGGCCGGCCCTGCGAGAGGGATTCAGCTACGGTAAGCCCGAAGTTCTCCATGTGCGAAGGGAGAACGAAAGCATCGGCCAAGTTATAGAGGAACCAGCGCTCTTCGCCAAAAACGGGTCCAGTCCACGTTAACTTGTCGGCGATGCCACGCGAAGCAGCGAGCTTCTGGAGTTGCGCGACCGATCCAGTCTGGTCCGGGCCGGCGATGACGAGATGGGCGCGCGGGAACTGGCCGGCGACGCGCGCCGCGGCCTCGATCAGCATGTCGCAGCCCTTCTTGGGATGAATGCGGCCGAGGAACAGGATGACGTCTTTGTCTTGCAAGGTTTCTTTAAGGGGTGTGAGGCGGCCCTGATACAGTGCCGGATTTGCAGTAGGCGGGTTGATGCCATAGCGCACGACCATGCGATTGCCGACGGTGGGACGATAGCTGGTGTTCGCTAAACGCAGCTCTTCTTCGCAGGTGAAGAGAGTGGCGACGGCACGCGAGAGCACAGGCGCGGCGATTGCGCGGTAGAAGAGACTTTTCTTGATGTGCTTGATGGGGAAGTTGCGGATGAAGTAGGGATCGAGCATGCCGTGCGAGAACACAACATAGGGATGCTTTCCGTCCCAGGCAAAGCGCATTGCGACGTTGGGGACGGTCCAGATACCGTGGAAGATGCTTCCGTCGTATTGCGATTGGTTTTGCTTGAGAAATTTGAGGAGCGCGGGCTGCAGGAGGTCGTCGGGGTTGCCGGAGGAGCGACCCAAGCAGATGGGCTCGAATGAGAGTTTTTTGTTCCACGGGGCGTTGGGGGGGTCGAGAGTGACGAGGTGATAGATGTGCCCTTTAGCGGTGAGGTTTTTGTTGAGCTGAATGGCGCACTCAACCGGACCGCCATGGGCGGGATTGAGAGTGGTGATTACGGACATTAGTTTCATAGATTTTGCTGAATACATTAAGGGGATTCACGGCCGGTGTCTGGTGCCGCTCCTGCGCACAGGCTTGGCGCGTCTCTCTTACCGAGCTCTGAGACTAGCATCGCTAGTTTGTCGCGGGTTGCTTGAAGACCCCTAGCGGGCAAGTAGGTATTGCAACTGCCGCACCGGACTGAGCCGGTGTGCCCATTTCAAGGCAGAGCTAACTAATGTGGAGGGTTCGGGGATTCCTGCCGCATAGATCTTGCGCGCTATACGATGCTTATCCAGGGCGTATTGAGTGGCGAACCGCTGCGATCCGGTGATTGAGGCTGGATAAATTCGAAAGTCGCCTAGGATCTTACGGGTTCGGAAGAACGAGGCCTTTGCAAGGGCAAGATCCACAGCGAATTCACCGTCCCAGGAGGTTCGATTTCCAACGTTAAAGCCTTTGGTCCGCTCGAAGGCGGTTCGCCGGAAGAAGGTTCCCTGTTGAAACACGTTGCAGGCTCCAACGGCGTAGCGCTGGACGTCGAAGTGGTCACTTACCCGCGCCCGCCTTGAAGCCTTGCCATCTTCGTCGATTATGGCAATCGCTCCCAACAAGACCTCGATTGAGGGATGTTGATCAAAAAACCGGCGAACCCACCTGAGGGAGTCTGACCGGAGACGATCGTCGGCGTTTATGTAGCCAAGTACATCACAGTCTTGACAATGAGAAAAGCCTTTATTCAGACCGTCAGCGGGTCCTTTGTCTGGTTCTTGGATAAGAACGTCGATCTTCGCGACGTATTTGCTGAGGATTTGCGGCGTTGCATCTGTGCTTCCTGCATCGACGACAACATACTTAATGGGCGTCTCTCGAGACGCGATCAGAGTTGATTCAATCGCTTCTTTAATGAATTCTGCTTGGTTGTATGAGATTGTTACAATGCCAATCATATTCTAGCCAGTCTTCTCGAACGGCTAGGCGTTAACTGGCTGGCCGAACGTATTGCAGCCAAGACCCTGTCTCCGTATTGATTTGCGAACAGTGCCGCCGTTCCAAGGGAGATTGTGATTCGGTGAATGCCAGCAAATGGACTCATCATTAGGTCCCAGCAAGCCACCGCCATTAGCGTTATGAAGAGCGGAGAGATTGGCAACGAGCTATCCTTCAGCATCTGGCGCGGAATTTCCTGAACAATCTTTCCGATCAGCAAGAAGAACAGGAGCGCTCCAAGGATGCCGCCTTCAAACCAGGTTTGGAGGACAGCGGAATGCCCTGCGGATATGTCAGCACTTCCTGGCGGTTCGCTATGGCCGGTCAGTTCTGCATACCTACCAGCGATCGCAGCCTGCATATCTGCTGAGTAGAACCACGAACCGTGGCCAATGATTGGCGAATGCGCGATTTCGCCAATCGCCACTTCGATGTCTGCCCTTCTCCCCGCATTAGACTCTGCTTGCCGCTCGCTGTAATCGCTCAACGCAAGCCGGTACCCGGCGTACAGTCCACCAGCGACCAACAGGCCGACTAAAAAGACTGGCAAGAAGCCGGTTTTCTTACGAACCGCCTTCGGCAGCCGGGCGAAAACGAACGCAGCAACCATAATGGAGATGCCGCCGGCATTTCGGCAATCCAGGGCCAGGTTTAGGATGCCGGCGCAAAGCAGCACTAGCGATCCAGGTATCGCCGGCAGGAACGTAGCCAGCACTGCGGCCGCAATGGCTAGTGGAACAGCGCCGTCGAACTTCCATACAAACTTATCGCCGAGCATAAGGGCTGAAAGTACGCTGCTCACAGCAAATCCTAGCGCAATCTTGTCTAGTCGTTTGATGACCGGATTTGCGAAGCACACAAGGGCGAGAATGTTGACCACCGTCACAGCCAGCCGTGCCCAACCGCGAATGTAGTTCTCGGCAGGCGTCTGCAGGATCAGGTCTGTCGCGACATACCCTATGGCTGTCAAGAACATTGCAATAACCAGACTTTTCAATCTCCAGCTCGTTATTGTCTTTTCGAGCTTTCGGGATACTACGTATGCAATCAGCAGCAGCAAGGATAAAGCCTCCCCCGCGTAGACCGGATTCGACGTTGTTATGGGAATGCCGAAGGCAACGCCCAGCACGAGCGCCAGAACCGTATCAATCGAGGAGAATAGCGCCCGCTTGGCCGCAAGCCTAGCCGGCTGACTCTCATGTCTGCGGGCAAAGCGGAAATTCTCGGCCTTCAGTGCAGTGGAATTCATAACGCAAGGAGCTTTGGTCATTTCCCTAGTCGTTTGAGCGGCGGAGCCCGACTGGAACGAGTGATCGTTGTTGGGTGTCAGCTTATGATGCGAACGAGGTGAGCGGCTTCTGATTTTGCCTTTGCTGCCACATCAGAACCGCGCCACCTGCGGCCAGTCCAAGCGAAGCCGACACCACTAGATTCAGCGCAGAAAGGGAATGAGCAAAAATGATGATGACTGCAGCTATAGTGATGTTTGTTAGTGCTTGGGCGGCGTTGGCCTTGAATATGCTCGCGACCTGCCCGAGGCCTAGAAGCACATAGTAGGCGGGAACTCCGAAGGCACTAGCTAAGACTCCGAGCGCCATGCCTCGGAAGCAGGTCGTCATGGCCGGATCGAAACGCTTTCCCAACCAGATTCTAAGCACCGGGTCGGCGCATAAGGCTACGAGGAGAAATACTGGCGCTGCGCCTAACACGAGTCGAAAGGCCCGAGCGTGGAGTTGTCTTATCCGCTGATTCGCCTGTGTTCCATCCGAGGCTGCCAACGAGCTCACTTCGGCCACCAAGGCACGCTGCGGACTCTCAAATAGCGACCGCATTCGCATGCAGCTATTGAATGGAATGTCGTACATCGGTATTAGGCCGACACCGCCGAATCGGGCGAGTAGGCCACGGTTGATTGGCGTTAGCAGTAGGTTCATCAGGGCACTGCCAAACATCCAACCGCCTATGTTCATCAGCCCGCCGGCATGTCTCAATCGAACACCTCGCAGACCCAATAGGAAGTGCTTTGTAATGTACGTGCTGCATAGTGAGCTGATGAGGTGCGCAGTGGCGTAACCGGCAAGGTTTCCGAGCAATAGCGCCCGCAATCCACCTCCGAGTGCTAGAAATATTAGCGAGAACCCGAGGGCGAAAACCTGCGCTGCGGTTTGACACGCCGAACACAGGTCGAGCCTGCCCAGGCCGTTTAGAGTCGCATTAGAAATATCGACAACGAATAAATAGACGGAGAACACCGCGACCAGTGGGAGTAAATCGACAACAACGGCGGTATTCGTCACCGAGAGGTGGAGCAAGCTGGCTACCTGATAGCGAAGGGCGATCACAACGGTCACAACGGCAAAGCCGGTTAGAAGGACGAGGCCACAGGCGGCGCTGACGTACGCCTTCACCTCGGATACGTTGCGAGTTACCCAGAGTTCGGCAACCTTCTTCGTTACTGCCTGTGAGATACCGAGATTGCCTATCTGGGAGAAAGCCACAACGGTAGAGAGGATGAGCCACATTCCATATTGCTCGTAGCCCAAACGCCTCAGGTAGATCGCGTAAGAGACCGCCATCACTGCGGCGGAGACGGCCGTGAGGCAACAGCCGACAAGCATGTTCCGCCTTAGCTGGCTCCTGAATACACTACTGCACCCGCCCTTCAGCTTTGTGAAAGTCTGCATTGGCGCTCTGGGTTTATTGATTCGTGGTTATGCGTACTTAGCCCGCGTTGGTGGGGGCTGCAGCACGGTAATATTTGTCGTACCGCGAGTAGTAATAGTAGTAGCCGTTCCCGGATTCTTTGGTCATTCGGTTTAACACCAGGCCCAGGACGTTAGCCCGCAAGCGCTGAAGAGTCGAGACTACTGCGGCTATGGCCTTCCGGTTGGTCTCGCCGGCCACGGCGACCACAATCACACCGTCCGTCGTCTTAGCGAGTTGCATCGGTTCAGCGAACCCAAGCATCGGTGGAGCGTCGATAATAGTGAGGTCGTACCTGCTCGATAGCTCGTCTAACAACTCCGCCATTCCCGATCCAATTATGTCGGCGGCTCGCCTTGATGAGGGGCCTGCCGGCAGTACGTCAAGATTTGGTACGCCTTCGAGCGACGTTATTGCGTCATACGGCTTCATCTCACCGGTTAGCACGCTTGATAGACCCTTCGTCGACGTCAATCCGAGCTTTTTGTGGATGGTGGGTCGCCGAAGATCGGCGTCGATCAATAACGTTCGCTTGCCTTGTTCGGCATGAGCTATGGCCAAATGCACTGCGGTTGTAGTCTTGCCTTCGCCAGGAGTGGCGCTGGTGAACAGGATTGACCGCAAGCGGCGATCGAAATCGCCGAGTAGCACCGAATTTCGCAACATTCGAACGGCCTCCTCATAGCTTGTAAACGAGCGATTTGAGTAACCGTTTTCCGATCCGGCGACAACAAGAGCATTTTCGGAAATGCCATCGATAGGTGCCAGACTCTTCATATTTCGTACGATCGGGAGCATTCCCAGCAGGTCGGTGTTAAATAGCCGGTTTACTTCTTCCGGGTCTCGAATCGTTGTGTCGAGTGAATCCAGGAGCAGCGTGACCGCGATGCCTAGGACCAACGACAGAATCGCAGCGATTCCGAGATTGAGCTTAGCGTTCGGAAATGCCGGTTCGGATGGAGGACGGGCGCTGTCTGAAACCGCTATGTTCTTGTTCTGGAAGCCGGAGTTTATGCTATCTTCCTGTATTTTCGTCGTGAGCTCCTCGTATAGCTTCTTGTCCGCAGTTGCTTCGTCTTTCAACCGCTGGTATGCTACAGACCTTTCGTTAATCTGGTCGAACTCGGCCTTTGTCTGGCCCACGGCCTGGGCTAGCATTTTCTCGCGATTCATTGCCTGACCAAAGTCGACTTCTATTCGCTTTGCGATCTGCGTTTGTGCGTCTCTATACTGCGCGAGAATCGACTCCAACTGCGATTGCAGTTTCTTGTATTCGGGATGGCCAGGGCCTCTGCTTGCCCTGACCAGGGCAAACTGCGTCTGAGTATCGTTTATCCGGTCTTGCAGTTTCTGCAGATCTTCACCCAGTCCGGATACTTGCTCCGCGGCAAGCGAACCAGACTGAAGAGAGCGATAGATTGCCTCTTTCTTGACTCTGTCGGCTTGGGCGTTTGTGTACTCGGTGTTTAGTTGCAGAAGGCGTTGTGAGATTATGTTGGTCTTCTCCTCGGGATTTACGACGTTCAGCTCTTTTTCAAACACCGCAAGGGCCTGTCCCGAGCGTTCCATCCGCGCTTTAAGGTCGTCCATTTGCTTTTCCATAAATCCGGCGGCGCTCATGGAAGAACTGATCTGTATTCGATAGATGTGAGCCAGGTATGATTTTGCGATAGCGTTCGCAACGTCGGCGGACAGTTGCGAATCTGGGGATCGGTAATTGATTCTCACGAGGTAGGTATTTGGAGGACGTATCACGTGTAGCTTCTTCAGGACGGTCGGGCCGTTCTTCAGCGCTTGAACGGATGAGGGCGATAGACCGTCGAATTGATGCTCGAGGTCCAGGAGGTTAAATTGCCCGGCGACCGGCCTGAGTACCGCATCCGATTGCAGAATCTTCATTTGCGTAGCTATGTACTGATCGGCGTCGGATGCTGTTGAAGACGTGCCCTTTGAGTCCTCGCCGACGAGCCCTGTCGGTCCCTGGCGGTCGATGTTGACAGTGGCCGTCGCCTCGTAGATTGGCTTGATGCGCGATGAGACAACGAAGGTGAGGACGAGGCTTATCGCCATAAACGCTGCAATCTTCCAGATTCCTCGTTTCAGGACCCAGAGGTAATGGGAAAGTGGCGTTCCAATCGACTCGGGCTCGATGCTCTGCTGACCGACTGCTTGATACGTAGCCGGCGCGAATTCCGTGAAAGTCGTAAGTTGTTCTAGTTCTTGTGGCATCTTCTTGCGCTCGTCAACTAACGGGTCACTGCATAGATAGTGGCTGCGCCGAGCCCTGTGCCGAGCATGAGTCCCTTTTCCAAAGCACCTAAAGTCATACGTCGGCCTTTGTCGTCCGGAATGTAAAGGATGTCGTTGCCTTGCAATGTCACGTCCGGGGCTTTCCTGTCGAGGATGCGGCTTAGTTGCACTGGGATACCGTCTTGGGAAGGCGCGCCTTCGTGGCGGTAGATGTATGCGATCTTGCTTGCATAGGGTGCCAATCCCTGAGATAGGGCGATGGCTTTCAGCACCGTGGTGTCACCTAGTGTGTCGTGCATGCTGATTGGTCCAGGTTTGATAACGTTGCCTACTACAAAGATTTTTGGACCTTCAGGTACTCGTACGCATTCGCCGCCGTTTAGCGCGACGTTAAAGAGCGGGTCGGTCTTTTCGAGCAGGCCCTTGGCTGGGATGCGTTGGGAGATTTCGGTGGTTTTGCCGTCGGGGGCGGTGACTTGGCGGGTCACCAGGATGTCGATGCCGGCGTCGTCCGTCAGGCCTTGGGCTTTGGTGATGGCGTCTAGGAGAGTTGTTCCGGGGAGGGCCTGGAAGGTGATGGGGGATTTTACGGCTCCTACTACGCTGATGGGGCGGCTCTTGTATTCGGCTACGGAGACGGTTACGACGGGATCGACCAGGATGGCTTCGTTGCTGAAGGCGGTGGCGATGGAGGTTTCGATTTGGGAGGGCAATTGGCCGATCACGGTGATTTTTTGTTTGAGCATGGGCAGGCGGATGGTTCCGTCGGCTCCGACGCGGACGGTGCGGGAGAGCTCTGGGGAGTCGTAGACTGTGACCGCCAGTAGATCGTCAACGCCGACTGGTTGGCTTGGGAGGTTATAGACGGTTGTGGGAGATTGCTGGTCGGCGTTTATTTGGGGCGGGGGTGCGGGTTGCTGGGCCATCAGCGCGGTGGCGGTGGCGGCGAGAAAGAGTTCGAGAATAACCGTGCGGTGCATGTTTTTAGGTAGTTAGTCGGTAAGTAAGAATTTACGGCGAGTTAAAACTCGCCGCGGCACGCTGAAGCGTGCGCCACTAAGAGGGTAGCCACTAAGAGGGTAGGCATACGTGGGCTAGATGAGAAGAGGCGCTTGACCAGGGATATTGGGATGGCTCAGGGGAGAGGCCCGCTTTTACGGGGTTGTTTTCGATGTAGGCGGCGATGCGGTGTAGCTCGTGCTGGGTTCTCACCCAATGGTCGTAGGATTCTCGCTGCCAGAAGGGCTTTCCGGTTCGGTTTAACACCTGGTTGGCTTGGCGGGCTGTGGTTCCTTTCAGCCAGTGGAGAATGCGACTCGGCTCGTCTTGGGGAAGGAACAGGATGTGGACGTGGTTGGCCATGACGGCGAATGCTCGCAGATCGTAGAGTCCTGTTTCCGAACCGTGGGTTAGCACGCGAACCATCATGTCGGCTATCACGGGCTGGCTCAGGAACATTGGACCTGTGCGGGTTGTGTCGAGATAGCGGTCCATCCAAACGAAGGCTTTGCCAGCGGCGGGTTTGCCTGGGGGTGGATACAAGGCCCTGGGCAGGCTTCCATACAGGTGCCAGGTGACGAATAGCCAGGCGGCTTCGGGATAGATGTGGGGCAGTCGCCTTTGGGGCATTTATTGGGTAGTTTTCCGGCGAGTTAAAACTCGCCGCTGCACGCTGAAGCGTGCGCCACAAGCCACAGGGATTCCAGAAGGTTAGGCGTTTACCAGGCGGGCGGATTCTACGTTATCTAGGAACCACTGATATGTCGATTTGATGCCTTCGGCCAAAGCGATGGTCGATTGCCAGCCTAATGAGTGAAGACGGGTCACGTCCAGGAGCTTGCGCGGAGTACCGTCGGGTTTCGAGGTATCGAAGATTAGTTCGCCTTCGAAGCCTACGATTTGTTTGACCAGGTGGGCGAGATCGGCGATGGTGATGTCGTCGCCGAAGCCTACGTTGACGATTTCGGGCTGGTCGTAGGTTTTCATCAGGAAGACGGCGGCGGAGGCGAGATCGTCTACGTGAAGGAATTCGCGGCGCGGCGAGCCGGTGCCCCAGACGACAACTTCGCGCTTTCGTTCGGTTTTGGCTTCGTGAAATTTGCGAATGAGCGCGGGGAGCACGTGAGAGCTTTTCAGATCGAAGTTATCGCCGGGGCCGTAGAGGTTGGTCGGCATTAAGCTGATGGCGTTGAATCCGTACTGCTGGCGATAGGCCTGGCATAGCTTGATGCCGGCGATTTTGGCGATGGCGTACCACTCGTTGGTCGGCTCGAGCGGCCAGTCAGTAAATACTCTTCTTTCATGGGTTGCGGAGCTAGCTTGGGATAAATGCAGGAGGAACCCAGGAACTCGAGTTTCTTGACGCCGCAACGATAGGCCGAATCGATGATGTTGAGTTGAATGGCGAGATTGTTGCGGATGAAGTCGGCGGGATAGGTCGAATTGGCGAGAATGCCTCCTACTTTCGCCGCGGCAAAGAAAACGTATTCGGGTCGTTCGGTTTCAAAAAGCGCACGGACGGCGGATGGATCCTCGAGGTCGGTCTCGTGGCGGCTGCGCAGAAGCAAGTTCGTATAGCCGTGGTGTTGGAGATGGCGGACGATGGCGGAGCCTACGAGCCCGCGGTGGCCGGCGATGAAGATTTTGGACGATGGATTCATGTTAGGCGATGGCGTGGGTGCGGCCGCTGGCGATGAGTTTCTCGTCCTGGGCGAGGCGCAGGTCGGAGGTGGTCATCATCGCGACCAGTTGTTTGAACGAGGTTCTGGGCTTCCAGCCCATTGCTTTTTGCGCCTTGGTGGAATCGCCCATCAGGTAATCGACTTCGGTGGGGCGGAAGTACTTGGGGTCGATCTCGACGTGTTTGCGCCAATCGAGATCGAGACAGCGGGCGGCTTCGTCGAGGAATTCGCGGACGGAGTAGGACTCGCCGGTGGCGATGACGAAATCGCCGGGCTCGCGATGCTGGAGCATGAGCCACATGGCTTCGACGTAATCGCCGGCAAAGCCCCAATCGCGCTTGGCGTCGAGATTGCCGAGGAATAGTTTGTCCTGCAGGCCCATCTTGATGCGGGCCAGGGCGCGGGTGATTTTGCGAGTGACGAAGGTTTCACCGCGGCGCGGGGACTCATGATTGAACAGAATGCCGTTGGTGATGAAGAGATTGTAGGCCTCGCGATAGTTGATGCACCACCAGTGCGCGGCCACTTTCGCAACGGCGTAGGGGCTGCGGGGGTAGAAGGGCGTGGCTTCGCTTTGGGGCGGTTTCGCGGCTCCGAACATTTCCGAAGAGCCGGCCTGATAGAAACGAACGGTGCGGCCTGTGTGCTCGATGTGGTCGCGAACGGCGTCGAGCAGGCGGAGTGTTCCGACCGCGTCGGCATCGGCGGTGTACTCGGGCAGCTCGAACGAAACTTTTACATGCGATTGAGCGCCGAGGTTATAGATCTCGTCGGGACACGATTTTTCGATGATCCGGCGCAGGACGGAGGAATCGTTGAGATCGCCGTAGTGCAGGGTGAGCTTACTGCCGCGCTCGTGAGGATCGCTGTAAAGATGATCGAGGCGGCCGGTATTGAAGCTGGAGCTGCGGCGCACGACTCCGTGTACGTGATAGCCCTTGGCGAGGAGGAACTCGGAGAGATAGGAGCCGTCCTGGCCAGTGATTCCAGTGATAAGCGCGGATTTCATAGAATTTCTTTTAAGTTTAGCTGAGTGAGGTAAATTTCGCGGTCGAAGAATCTTTGACGAGCCGCGAGAGGCGTTCGAGTTCGGAGGCGAGAACGTTGAACTTGAGTTTCAGTTCGCGGATTTCGCCGTCTGTGGAAGCGGAAGTGAATCCGCCTTCGAGAATGATCTTCTGCATGGCGGCGCGGGCGAGCTCGGAGACGCTGCGAGCGCCGTTTTTGGAGCAGGCATTTTGCAGCAGCTTGTATTCGTCGCCGGAGAGGCGAAAGCTGACCATTTTGGATTTTCTGGTCGATTCAAAGACGGCAGACAGGGGCATAGCTGAAGAATAGAAATGTGAGACCGGCGAACTGAAGTTCGCCGCGGCACGCTGAAGCGTGCGCCACAAAGTTACATGGGGCGGACGTGGGCGCTATCTACTTCGGTTGCGACGGAGCGCTGCAGAAGGTCGACGGAGACGATGAGGCGGTGTTGACCGCGGGAGCCAACCAGAATGCCTTCGACATCGGCGAGCGGGCCGGAATGCAACCGGACGCGTTGGCCGACGCGGAGAAAGGGGTGGGGCCGGCAGAGGGCTCCCGAGCGGACGATGGATTGAATGGCTTCGACTTCGGCGGGATTCACGGGAGTGGGCTGCGATCCAAAACCGACGATGTATTCGACGTGGGGCGTGGAAAGCGCAGGCAAGCGGTTGGTCCATGCTAATTTGCAGAACAAATAACCAGGAAATAGTGGCGAATGAAGAGTCTTTATGCGGTCGGAGTACTTGCGGCTGTCGAGATAGGTCGGGCAAAAGACTTCGAGTCCGCGGGCGGAGAGGGTGTCGCCGACTGTTTTTTCAGCGCGGGAACGGACCTTCAGAGCAAACCAGTGAAGGCCGGATTCAGGGCAGGCTACCGCCATTTTTGTCACAGGTCTCAGCTTGTTTACTGGTTGGTACCAGAACTAAAGACGTAAACACCGGGGGGAAATCTCAAGCGCATCCGGCTCCCGATGAACGTTGTCAATCAGGTACGTATGACATTAATGTGGCGGGAAATGGCGGTTTTTCTTCGTAAATCTTGGGTGAATTATGCGGAGTTGGAACGTGAGGCAGCGATCATTTGGCGGGTGGTGTAAACAAATGAAGCAAGACGACGGCTTGGGCTTCGCAGGAGCGGCCTTCGCCGACGGGGCCGACGTTTTCGGCGGTTTTGAATTTGAGGCTAAAAGCGTTTACATCGATTTTTAGAGAGGCAGCGAGATTTTCGCGAATGGCGAAGCGGAAGTCTTTGAGCTTGGGGCGTTCGAGGATGACGGTGGAATCGATGTTCGAGATGCGATAGCCTTGTTCGGCCGCGAGGCGCTGCGCTTCGAGGAGGAACTGGATGCTGTCCGCGCCGTGCCATTCGGGAGCAGTGTCGGGGAAATGGAGACCGATATCGCCTAGAGACAGCGCGCCTAGGATTGCGTCGGTGATGGCGTGGGCGAGGACGTCGGCATCGGAGTGGCCGGCGAGGCCGAATTCGGAAGGAATTTTGACGCCGCCGAGGATGAGGTCGCGGCCGGGCTCGAGGCGGTGAGTGTCCCAGCCTTGGCCGATGCGGAAAGGGGGTCTCACTAGAGCCGGAGACCTGCGGTTTCGAGCGAGAGATAGAGGCGGGCGAGATCCATGTCGGAGGGTTTGGTGATTTTGATGTTGCGATCGCTTCCCATGACGACGGAGACTTCGACCTGTTCGAGGCGTTCGATGAGGGAAGATTCGTCGGTACCGATGAAGAGGTCGTCGCGGGCCATTTGAAAGGCTTGTTTCAGGAGATCGGTTTTGAAGACCTGCGGGGTTTGGGTGAGGATCAAGCGCTCGCGTGGCAAGGTGGCGCGGACCTTGTTGCGGTGCACCTGCTTGACGGTGTCGACGGGGACGATGCCGACGATGGCGGCGCCGACTTGAGCAGCTTCCCGGATGACTTTTTCGATGGTTTCGATTTCGATGAAGGGCCGGACGGCATCGTGAACCGCAACCAGGTCGGTATCGGCGGAGATGGTGGCGAGGGCGTTCTCGACAGATTGCTGGCGCGTTTCGCCGCCCTCGATGGTGCGGACGATTTTGGAGAAGCCCTGGTGGATGATGAGGTCGTTTGCCCAAGCGATGTCGTCGTGGCGCAAGGCGATGACGATTTCCGTTACCAAGGGGCAGGAGACGAACTTGCGGACCGTGTGAATGAGGATGGGCGAGCCATTCAACAGCATGAACTGTTTGCGGCTGATGCCTTCGTTTTCGGGCACGCCGCGCCCCATCCGGGTGCCGAGCCCGGCGGCTGGAAGGATAACGGAGACGTTCATGGCTCGGGGTGAGGGGATGCTGGTTTATTCATCATACAGGCGAGACACGGCGAACTGAAGTTCGCCGCAGCACGCTGAAGCGTGCGCTACGTCATTTCTTGGTGGGTGGCGCGGGTTTGATTTCGCTAAAGGCTTTTACGAAATCGTCGACGTTCTTTTCGGAGACCTCGTAGAGGGAGGGCTCGTTCTCGCGCTTGGCGATGTATTTGTCGCGCGATTTGGCGAACGCGACTTTTTCGGTGCGCTTGCCGTCGTTCGAGACGATGGTGATGTCGAGAGTGGGATTAGCGAATCCTTCGGTGGGAAAGGCGCTCGAGGAAAGATCGCGAAGCTGGTCGATGGCGGTCTGGATGGAGGCGGCATCCATGGTTTTGCCGTTGAGCTTCCAGTCCTGGCCCGATTTTTGATAGGTGGAATCGGCGGAGCCGTTTTGAAATTCGATTTTGGTGGGATCGCTGAATCCGAAATCGAATAGCTTGTGATTGCGGAAATCGTCGAGCGTTTTATCGACTCCCGAGCCCAGATCGGATGAAATCTTGTAGACACCGCTCATGGCCGAGCTTTTTGCGTAATAGTCGTTCTTGTTTTTTTTGATGTCGAGCGATTCGGTGCCGCTTGCATCAGTGGTCTTTACCGTGGCGATGGGCTGGCCGGAGGTAAAGAGCTCGGCAGCCTTTTTCTGGTCATCGGCGGAACCGGAGAGATCCATTTTGGCGTCCTGCAGCTTGCGGATGAGCTCTTCCACTTGAAAGCTGTCGGCGCGGTAGGCGGCGGGCTTAACGATTTGCCAATCGCCCTGGTTGTTTTTGGCAAAGGAGATGGGGCCTTTCTTCGAATCGACTTCAACGCTCGTGAGTTTGTCGTTGTTGAAGGTGAGGAGGCGCTTATCGCGCAGATCGTTCACGGTTTTGTCGAATGAAGTTTTGGTGGAGGTCGAGACGGCGTAGATTTTAGGGTCGGAGACGCGCTCGACATAGACAAGCGAACCGGCAGGGGCGTCGTCGCCGAATTCGATGGTGTCGGACTTGCCGCCTTTGCGGGCGATTGTGACAGTCATGGTCGGGGAGGCAAGACCGTATTTGGGTCGATCGGCCGCTTTGTCGTCGACGACGCTATCGGCCGTGAGAGGCGCGAGGGCGGAGGTCATGGAGGAGACACTATCCTGGTCGGCCGGAAGTTTCTCGGGCTGTGTGATCTGCCACTGGCCGCTCGCGTGATCGAGAACGAGCTGGGAGCCGTTTTTCTTTTTGATGGCGATCTGCTGGAGGTCGGCCGAAGGGATGTCGATGACCTTCGGGCTGGCGGCAGTTGTAGTAGGAGTGGTTCCGGCTTGGGGATGTTTCTTGGCCCACCAGACAACTCCGCTGAGTGCAGCGAGGAGTACGGTCGCTGCCAGTAAGCTACGCGGCTTCATCTCGTGCTATCTCCGCTTTAGAAATACACTGACGCCTGTGCCAATGATGAGCAGCGGCAAAGCGATCAGCGTGAAGTAGAGGAACAAGCGCATCTGCGAGGCATTCACGTTCAGCCTGCGATCGTCGGCTTCTTTCGGACGAATGGAGATGAGGTCTTCATCCTGCGCGAGCCAGTTGACGGCATTCATGGCGAGATCGCGATTGGCATTGAAACTGATGAAATTGTTGGCCGCGAATCCGGAATTGCCGACGACGACGAATCGACCTTGCTGATTTGGCTTGCCTGTCGAGTAGGTGCCGGCGGCTCCGAGGGTGAACGGTCCTTTTTTGTTTTTCGGATCGTCGAGCGAAACGGAGCGGGCCGAGAGATTCGACGTGGCTTCGGCGTTGTTGCCTGTCGAGAAGAGCTTCTCGACGGTGGTTTTGTCTTTATTGGCGATGTCGATGGACTGCGCGAGCGGGAAACCGGTGGCCGAGTGCAATTCGGTGACGATGGGCTGAGATCCGTAGGAAGTGATGAGCGGGACCTGCGGGCCTAAGCCGAATAGCTGGCCGATGGGATTGACTTCGAGCACCAGGTTGTTGCCGATGGTGACGCCCCAATCGGCCAGGAGTTTTTCGAGGCCTTCGTTCTTGCTCGTGGTTTCACGGCCCATTTGGAGGGGCGGATCGAGGAGAAACATGGCGCGGCCACCGTTCTCGACATATTTTTTGATGGCGTCGACTTCGGGCGGCTGGTAGTCGTATTGGGGGCCGGCAACGACGAGCACGGTACAATCGGCCGGGAACCTGCGCGGTTTGAAGCAAGTTAGCCGCTACAGCATCGTAGCTCTCTTTCGACAGGGCATCTTTGAAGCGCGAGAGGCCGGTGGCTCCAGTTTCGTCGAGGCCATGTTCGCCGCTGCCCTGGGCGAAACAGATTTTCTTAGTGCCGCCTTTTTCGGCGCGGATGAAGGCTCCGGTGATGCCCTCTTCGGTCATCGCCTTGGCTTCTTCCTTTTTGCCGTTCAGTTCGACGAAGGCCGTGCCGGGATACTTCAGGTTGTAGCTGCGGGCGAGGATCGGATCCTTCGTGAAGTCGATGTACTGGATGTGAATCTTGGGCGAGAGGTTCGCGTAGCGGTCGAGAAGAGCCTTGGCCTGATCGAATTGGGAGGTGCGGTCGATGTAGGTGATGGTGGCGCCGGTTTTGAGCTCGTTGACGATTTTCTTGGTTTGATCGGAAAGGGTGTAGCGCTTGTTGGCGGTTGCGTCGTAGGACTTGTTGTAGCGGTTGGCAAGCCAGTTAATCATCACGAGCACGGCGACGATGACGAGAATGTAGAGCGCGGCGGTCCCGCCATATTTCGCCTGGCGCGAAGCTGCATCCAAGGTCTTAGTTGCCGCCATTTATGCCCTCCACCTGAGCGATTCGAGCGAGCGGGCGGTTAAAAACAGGCCGAAGAAGATCATGGAAAGGTAGAAGATATAGTCTTTGCTATCGAGGACGCCGCGGGCGAAGCTGTCGTAGTGGCTGACGATCGAGATGTAGGAAAGCACCTGCGCCACGACGGAGCTTTCAAAGGCCGTGGCCCAGCTCAACACAAACAGAAGGAGCGATAGAGCGAAACCGGCGGCCGCAGCGACAATCTGGTTTTTGGTCAGCGTCGAGATAAAGGTGCATAGCGACAGTATGCTTGCGCCCTGCAGCCAGAGGCCGACGAAAGCGAGGGCAACCGGCTTCCAATCGGGCCTGCCATAGACGAACAGGAAAACGAAATCGAGGAAAACCAGGAACAGCAAGGCGGCATACATGATGACCGCCGACAGCCATTTGCCGAGGATGATTTCGAGATCGCGCACAGGAGAGGTGATGAGGAGCTCGATTGTGCCCTGCCGCTTCTCTTCGGCGAAGAGACGCATGGCAAGCAGCGGAATTAGGAACAGAGCGATGACCGAGATGTTCTGGAGAACGGGAACAATGACGCGGTCGTTGATGCTCATCGGGAACGATTGTCCCTGCATTTGCGATTCGAGGCTGTCTTTCACGAAGAAGGCAGTTGCGGCATAGCTGAAATAACCGCTCAGGAACGCGAATATGGTGAGCAGAACCCAGGCGATGGGGGACACAAAGTAGCTGTAGAGTTCGCGGCGGCAAATTGTCCAAACGTTTCTCATTGTTGTTCTCCGGCGGCGACTGGTTCGGCGACATCCGGTTGGGCGCCGGTCAACTGCAGGAAGACTTCCTCGAGGCTGTAATTTAAGGATCGAAGCTCGAGCAGATTCCAGCCGGCGTTCACGACCGCGCGAGCCACGTCGGCGCGCGCAACGTGGCCCGGCAGGCTTTCGACTTCGAACGTCATGCGGTGATCGGCGGCCTGCTTATAGAGCACCTTGCTCACACCGGAGACGCGTTCGAGTTTCTGCTGGACGTCGGATTGGCCGGCAATTCCATCGGTCTCGACTTCAACGGCAACGGCGTCAGTGCCGCGCATACGGTGTGTAAGGTTCTCAACCGAATCGGTGGCAACCAGCTTGCCTTTGTTGATGATGATGACTTTTTCGCAAACCGCTTCCACCTCCGGCAGAATGTGGGTGCTGAGGATGATGGTGTGCTCGCCGGCGAGGCTCTTGATGAGTTCGCGCGTTTCGATGATCTGTTTTGGATCGAGGCCGGCAGTCGGTTCGTCGAGGATCAGCACGTCCGGATTATGAATAATGGCCTGGGCGAGTCCGACGCGCTGGCGGTAGCCCTTCGAAAGCTTCGAGATGAGCTTGTTCTTTACGTCCGCTACGGCGCAGCGCTCGCAGACCTCATCGACACGCCGCTTAAGATCGGAGCTGGCGATGCCCTTTAAGCGGCCTACGAAGGCGAGATAATCGGCGACCTCCATTTCCGGATAAAGCGGCGGAGCTTCGGGCAAGTAACCAATTCGCTTTTTCACGTCTAAGGGTTTTTCGAAGACATCGTAGCCCGCGACTATAGCGGTGCCGTTGGTAGGCGGGAGAAAGCAGGTAAGAACGCGCATCGTGGTGGTTTTACCCGCTCCGTTAGGACCTAGGAAACCTACGATCTCGCCCTTTTCAACGGTAAACGAAATATCATCGACGGCGACGTTGCGCGCGTATCGCTTGGTGAGGCCTTGAACCTGAATCATAAGAGCTTATGCCTTTAATCCGGGCTCGCACAACGGCTGAAACCGCCTGTGCTCCGCCCAGACCCGGTCCCGCGCCTTCGATTTTAGGGATAGAAGGTTTGCGGGGGCGCTGGAACGCCCGAACCTTATAGAGTAACTCTATCGCGTAACGGGCGGATAAATGCCTACCTGTTAGGACGGACGAAGCGCCCAATCGTTTCGTTGATGCCTCTCCCCTCAAGAGTTTCCACTTTGTTTCATTCCCATGATGTGATAGCCGGCATCGACGAAAATGATATTTCCTGTAACGCCCCGTCCCAGATCGGACGCCAGGAACACGGAAGTATCGGCGACTTCGGCCGGGTCGGTGTTACGGCGGAGAGGCGCATTTTCGGAGAAATTGTCTAACATCTTCGTAAGATCTTTTACAGCGCGCGCGGATGCGGTTTTTATGGGCCCCGCTGAAATGGCATTTACACGTATGTTCTTTTCGCCCAGTTCGCTGGCGAGATAGCGCATAGCCGCTTCAAGAGCGGCTTTAGCAACACCCATGACATTATAGTTGGGAATCACGCGAGTCGACCCCAGATAGGTCAGGGCTTGGATGGATCCGCCGTTGGTCATCAGCGGAGTCATGGCGCGCGCGAGTGCGATGAGCGAATAGGAACTGACTTCCTGGGCCAAGAGATACCCATCGCGGCTGGTACAAAGGAACGGGCGGTTCAGATCCTCGCGATTGGCGAAGGCAATGCTGTGAACGCAGACATCGACCGCGCCGATTTCGTTTTGCAATGTGGAGACAAGGCTCGAAAGCTCCTCCTCCTTCGTTACGTCGCAGGGGATAACAGATTTCGCTCCTAGTTCGGTTCCGAGGTCTTCGACGGTTTGCTTCTGGCGCTCGCTTTGGTAGGTGAGGATGAGAGTGGCACCTTCGCGAACGAACGCAGATGCGATCGAGTATGCGATAGACCACTTGTTCGCAACGCCCAGGACAATGGCGTTCTTGCCGGCGAGGAGGTGTGGCATGAAGAGACATTTTAGCTTGAGGGCCGGCGAACTGAAGTTCGCCGCGGCACGCTGAAGCGTGCGCCACGGGCGATCTGTCATGATGTAGGGTTGAATCGGCGACAATTTACAACGACTGCGGCGGCAGCGGCGCTGGGGGCTTTGGGCGCAGCGGGGCAAACCGAACACCGGCGGTTCCGTAAAGGAATCACTTCGGGTAATTTCGCTAAAGGCAAGCCTTTTGAAGATCGCTTCAAGGAGGCGAAGGCAGCGGGATTCGAGGGCATGGAGATTGCGCTTGGCGATCAAGTGCATCTGAACACATCCGATGACGATTTAAAGCGGCTGAGAGAATCGGCGGGCAAGGCCGGAATAACGATAGTCGATATTTGGGTGTCTGGTGCTATTGCCGATACTCCATTGAACGCGGACGATCCGAAAGTGCGAGCGCAAGGGGTGGCTGGGCTGCGGCGCGGTATACAGATGGCGAAGCTGCTGGGCACGGATTCGATTCTGGTTGTGCCAGGGGCTGTGGGCTGGGGAACGAAGATGGAGCACGGATACGAGGAGACATGGGAGCGCGTATCGGCCGAGCTGCCCAAAGTGATTCCAGACGCGGAAAAGGCGGGAGTTTCTTTGAACTTTGAAGAGGTTTGGAACCGGTTTCTGACCAGCCCGCTGGATATGCGGCGCTTTGTGGACCAGTTCCATTCGAAGTACGTGGCGGTGCACTTCGACGTTGGCAACATTTTTCAGTACGGATTTCCGCAGGACTGGATCGCGATACTTGGGCCGCGGATCAAACGAGTTCATCTGAAGGATTACAAGATGCAGGGTTTTAAGATGGGGGAATTCGTTCCGCTGCTCGAAGGCAGCATCGACTGGCAAGCCGTGATGAATGCCTTTGTGAAGGTGGGTTACCGCGGATTTCTTACACCCGAATATGGTTCGGAGACTCCGTTGCCTGAAATTTCGGCTGCCTGGGACAAAATTGCCGGAATGGCGAGTTGATCGTCTGGCGCGGCGGCATCGACAATTGGTTGCTTACGGGGACTTGGCGGCACGCGGCCCGCATAGACCTTCAAATATCGGATCCAGTGTTCATAGAACGCCGGAAGGCCAAAATGATCGCGCCAGTAGTTTGCGAACTTGGTTGCGCCTTTGGCGGCGCGATGTTCCAGGTAACCGCGGAGATGTTGCCCTTCAGGACGGCGGACGATCTTCTTTTCTTTCAGCCAGGCGATGGTTGCGGTGCAGTCGCTGATTTCGCCGAGATCGGTTTGACTTTCTTTCAGGCTGGCCACTAGATCGTCCATTTTCCGGCCGTAAACGGGGCGGAAGAGTTCGAGCGCATAGCGCAAGTGCTTTGCTCCAAGGCGCAGCTCGTGAAGCCGGGCGGCCTTGACGCCCTCGACTGCGAGTTTCTCACCTTTGCGGCAATAGTCCTCAAGGAGGCCGGGCAGCACGAGCTGGCCATTAGCGGCGCTGGTGTCGGCGGTGCGCCAAACCGCTCCCTCGCGGTCGCGGCTCGGAAGCGCTTCCGCTGGATTCAGATATTCTGCCGAGTCGAGCTCGAGAGCAGTGTGCCATCTTCGGTGGAACGAGGTTGCCAATCCAACAGCGAGCGAGGCGCGAAGAGCAGCTTCGGCGATCGCTCTCTCGTTCGCCAGAAAGTTATCGAGATCGGGCGGAATGGCGATATCGGAATAAATAAACGTTTCTCGTGCGATATCGACGTCGCGGGTGCGCCCGGCAAGCTGCATGATCTGGCGGCGCTCCGATCGAACCTGTTTGCATGCTGTTTTAGGCATCAGATCCTTGAACAGCCGCAACGTTTCACCGAAGCGGCGGAGCGAGACCCGAAAATCGTGAACCGCGTCAGAATCGGACCACTCAGCGCATCGCCGCCACTCCCGGTCGACGCGTTCGAGCAGCGCGCGCAAACGGTCGCGGGCAAAGGCCGCTAGAGAAAGTTTTGCGAGATATTCGTCCATGCGCTTACGATTTAGCCCTCTGGACGGTAACATTCAAGCCATACACTTCTGTGAAGGCGGGCGCAACTTCGCCGACAGCCCACATTTCGAGGTCGGCATCCGCGTCGGCTTCAATGAGCAGACTGATGAAGCCATTTTTGGTCGAGACACGGACGTCCTTCACTTTCTGTTCGTGACTTCGGTCGAGCGAATCGGCGATTCTGAGCAACGGGGCCAAGTACAGAACAGTTCGTCTCAACTCGGGAGCAAGAGCCTGATAATGCGAATGACTGCTTTGCGGCATGGAACGGCGGTGGAACCGGCAGAGGGCAGCGATAGTCAGCCGTTCCTGATCTTGAAAGCCGGGCAAATCGGAGTTGGCAACCAGGTAAGCGGAATGCTTGTGGTGGCTGGTACCGCTGACGAAGTGTCCGATGTCGTGCAGATAGGCGGCCGCTTCGAGAATTTTGCCGGTGCCAGGGGGAAGCTGATGGAGCGGCTGTGTGGATTCGAATAAGCGATGGCCGAGCAGCGCGACATTCCGGGCGTGCTTCAGCGATGTGCCGTAGCGCTTTGCCGTTGCTTCGACGACGGCCCGCTGTTCACGCGACAAACAGCTTAGCTCGCGCCCGACGCGTCGTTGAGCGAGATCGGCGATAATGCCGTCGCGAACGCCGGCGGCGGAGTAATACAGCGAATGATGATGGAACGCCTGGAGGGACCGCAAGAAGACGGCGGTTCCTCCCACGATGATTTCAGCCCGCCGGGGTCCGATGCCAATCCACTGGCGGCGTTCATTCAGATCCTCCTTTATCAGCAATTCATAAAACTGCCGAATTTGCGCGGTGCTCGCGCGCAGCCGGTCTGCGTCATCGCGCTGCGATCGCGGAACGCGGTTGACGGCGCAAACCAGGGCGGCGGCGGTGGAAGACGTGGCAATCGCCCGGTCGAACTTGCTTTCCTGATGACGGCGGACGAAGGGCGCCAGTTTTTCTTCAATGTGTTGATCGAGGCGCAGCAGATCGGCGGGCGTGGGTGGATCTGAGTCGAGAAAGAGGTGTTTCAGCCGCACTGCTCCCAGGGGACGCGAGGCAGCGTCAATCAGTAGCCCGTTGTGGCTGACGATCAGCTCGGCACTTCCGCCGCCGACGTCGATAATCAATGTCCGTTCCTTGGGACGCGGCCATCTGGCCTCGACGCCCAAGTGGATGAGGCGCGCTTCTTCCTGGCCCGATATGACTTCAACCGGAGTGCCCGCCGCGGCGCTTACGCGTTGGATGAACTCCTGCTGATTGCCGGTATCGCGGACAGCGCTGGTGGCAACAGCGCGCGTGGCAATGACATCGAGCTTCTGGTAGATGCCGGCCATGCGTTGAAGCGTGCTGCAGAGGAAATCGAGCGCTTCGGGGCTGACGGCGCCGGACCGGAACACGCTTTCGCCGAGGCGCGTCACCTGGCGATCCTGCGCAAGGATGCGAGTGCCATCGGCGCTGACTTCGGCGGCCATCATGCGCACGGAGTTGCTTCCGATGTCGATGGCGGAGTAGCGGGGCATCTAGAGACAAATTAGCAGGGCCATGGGGAAAACTCCCTTTAGGGGCGCTTTAAGGCGTAAGCGACCGGCCTTGCCCAGGAAGCCTGCAACTACATATACATCCCGCCGTTCACGTCCAGCACATGCCCCGTAATAAATCCCGCTTCGTCGCTTGCCAGAAACTTCACCGCATGCGCCACATCTTCCGCTGTTCCCATCCGCCGCAGCGGCGTCTGCGCAATCATTTTGTCTTTGAGTTCCTGCGATAGGCCGCGTGTCATATCTGTTTCGATGTAACCCGGCGCTACTGCGTTTACCGTGATATTCCGGCTTCCTATCTCCTGAGCCAGCGCCTTCGTCAGCCCAATCAATCCCGCTTTCGATGCCGCGTAGTTTGCCTGCCCCGCATTTCCCGTTTCTCCGACGACTGAGGAGATATTCACAATCCGGCCCCAGCGCTCGCGCATCATTCGGGGCAAGACCTGTTGTATTGCGAAGAATGCGCCGGTCAGATTTGTCGAAATCACTTGCTCCCAATCGGCTGCCTTCATCCTCACCGCCAGTCCATCTTTTGTGATGCCCGCGTTGTTCACCAGAATATCGATTTGGCCGATATCGCTCAGAACAGAGGCAATTGCAGACTTGATTGATTGTTCTGAAGCAATATCCATCTCGACCGCATACGCCTCGCCGCCCGATAAGCTCGTATCTCCCGAGCGATTTCTTCAAGTTTTTCCAGGCTGCGTGCTGCGACAATTACTCGATAGCCGGACACGGCTAGCGTTCGCGCGCACACATTCCCTATGCCGCGGCTTGCGCCCGTTATCAACACCGTTTTCATACGTGTTAGAATCGCGCACAACGCCACCGAACGGCTGTGCGCTCCAGCCCTCATGATAATGGGTGTGAGTAGCCACCATGCCTTTTGACGATCTGCGCAGCTTTCTTCGTGCCCTCGATAAGCAGCACGAGCTAAAACGAATTCCGTTCGAGGTCGATCCGCATCTCGAGATCACCGAGTTTGCCGACCGCGCCGTGAAGCAGGAGGGGCCCGCCTTGCTGTTCGAAAAACCGAAAGGGTCGTCGGTGCCTCTTGCCATCAATCTGTTTGCGAGTACGCGCCGCATGGAGATCGCACTCGGTGTCTCGAGCATCGAAGAGATCGCGCAGCGCATCGCCGGCTTCCTTGAAATGCAGAAGCCGGAAGGCCTTGTCGACACGTTGAAAATGCTGCCTAAATTGAAGGAGATCTCGTCCTCGTTCCCTAAATTGGTGAGGGGCGGGCCTTCGAAGGATGTCATCCGGCACGGCGATTTCTCGCTCGATTTCTTCCCCATTCTGCATTGCTGGCCGGGAGACGGCGGCCGCTTCATCACGCTGCCGATGGTTTTCTCGCGTAATCCCGAAACGGGCAAGCGCAACTGCGGCATCTACCGCATGCAGGTGTTCGACGGCCAGACCACCGGCATGCACTGGCAGAAGCATAAGCAAGGGGCCGAACACTACCGCCGATTCGTGGCCGAAGGCAAAAAAGCGCGCATGCCCGTTGCTGTCGCGATCGGCTCCGACCCCGCCACGATGTTTTCCGCCTTGCTTCCACTGCCGCCCGACATAGACGAAATGCTCTTCGCCGGATTCCTGCGCGGCCGGCCCGTTGAAATGGTGAAGTGCGAAACGTCCGATCTCGAGGTTCCCGCCAATGCCGAAATTGTGCTGGAAGGCTACGTCGAGCGACGGCGAACTCAAGCGCGAAGGCCCTTTCGGCGATCACACCGGCTTCTATTCGCTCGACGACGACTATCCCGTCTTCCACATCGAATGCATCACTCATCGCAGAAATCCCGTCTACGCGGCGACCATCGTAGGCCCGCCGCCTATGGAGGATTTCTACATGGGCAAGGCCATCGAACGCATCTTCCTTCCGCTGATGAGAATGCAGTTGCCTGAAATTCGCGACATTTCAATGCCCGCCGAGGGCGTGTTCCACAACCTGATTCTGGTTTCCATCCGTAAGTCGTACCCCGGCCAGGCGCGAAAAGTCATGCATGCCATCTGGGGGCTGGGCCAAGCCATGTTCAGCAAGGTCATCGTGGTTGTGGACGAGGATGTCGATGTGCAAAATGTGCGCGAGGTTGTCTGGAAAGCGCTCAACAACATCGACCCGCAGCGCGACATCCAGTTCGTTCTCGGCCCCATCGATTCGCTCGACCACTCGAGCCGCATGCCGAATTTCGGCTCCAAAATGGGTGTTGACGCCACAACCAAGTGGCATTCGGAGGGTTTTTCCCGCCGCTGGCCCTCCGTCATTCAGATGTCCCGCGAGGTTCAGGAGCGCGTCGATGTTCTCTGGGAACGCGCCGGCCTTGGCAAGTCGAAGTAGCGTCGCCGTGACCGAACGCCTTCCCTTTGCCGCTACCAGTTCCGCCGCCGTTTATGACGGCCTGCGGCTCCCGGTGAGTCTTCTGCTTGACAATGTCCGCAGCCTGTATAACGTTGGCGCATTTTTTCGTACCGCCGATGGAGCCGGCGTCGAACGCCTTTATCTGAGCGGCATCACGGCCCGCCCGCCAAAAAAGGAGCTATCGAAAACCGCCCTCGGCGCAGAAGAGCGCGTCGCATGGCTGGGAACGGAGGACGCGGTTGAAACCATCCAAACCCTCCGGCGGCAAGAGTACGAAATCGCAGCCATCGAAACCAGCGTCAACGCAGTCGATATCTTCGACTGGCAGCCGCGCTTTCCGGTCTGTGTCGTGTTCGGCCATGAAGTAGAGGGATTGTCCCCCGCCCTGCTGAAGCTCTGCGACACGCACGTCCGCATCCCCATGCTGGGCCTCAAACATTCCCTCAATGTCGCTTCCGCCGGCGCAGTCGTCATGTATGAATTGCTACGGAAATACCGCGTCCTCAAGAATTCAAGGTCTGTTTTTGAGCCAGGCTCCGCCAAATGAAAAACGCCGGTGTTTTGCAACCGGCGTCTCTCCTCCACTAAACTTTTGATTTCGGAATTCACTCAGGGAACTTGGCTGGGTGGGCTATGCGTGTGGGCTTTTGAAATGGAAACGAATGGTTGGAATGTTTCTTAATTGAGGCGGTTTAGATGCGGAGCAACCTTCATTCCCTGAGTCCTGAATCCTTTCGTCACGCCGCAAATGGAGCATCTGATGTGCCAAACACGGCGCAACCGCAAAATCAGATACTTAGAGGCGAAGCAGAATTGGACCAGGGAAATTCTTACCGGAATGCGGTGGTGGATCGTGTCCAACTGGTGCATTTCGACCGTCTCGGAATGGAATTTGTTCTCATCTGGAACGTCGGGTGTGGGCGTTACTGTATACGTAATATCGACAGGTTTCAGCGCAGAGGCAGCTTCGGCACGCTCGGCATCGCGGTTGGCACCGTCGACTGCCGGGCCGTTCTGCCGTTCGCCGCGTCCTGGAGTGAAACGTTGTTTGCCTCGAGCGTCGTTCCAAGCGTCTGATCGAGCGATACGCGTGCGTTGCTGTAGGCGGCGAGATCGGCGATCTCGGTGGCCTGCGCGGTTGCCAAGTCGCGCTGCTGCTGCACAACCAGGAAAGTGGTCGAAGCGCCGAGGGCGAATTTCTTTTGTTCGGCTGTTAAGAGCTGCTCCTGGAGAACCCGGTTCTTTACTGCCGCGAGATATCGGACTCGAGCCTGCTGCAAAGCGACTACCTGGTTCGATACATCGACCGCGGTCTGGTTGACGTGCCTGATATTAGCCAGCTGCTGCTGGCGCAAGGAGAGTTGATCGATGGCATAGTCGGCTTGCGCCTGCTGATTACGCAGAACGGGAACGGCATAGCCGCCCAGACTCTGCGAAGGATAGTTTCTGCGAATCATCTGCCCGAGCGCGTCTCCGATTCCGCCAATGAAATACTTGTCCGAAGTTTGGCAGATACTGCCGGAAGGTCCTTTGCCGGGAGGGCATGGGACAAAGCCAGGCGGCGAGTTGTCCCCCTGGGCCGACAGGGACCTCTCCAGGCGGCTGCGGCACGTACTGTTGCACTCCCGACAACCCTTGCATGGATGCGCTGGCGAGCGCAGCCACCTGGGGCAGAACACCGTTTTGCGTGCCGAGATTCGAGATTTCCTGATTTTGTATGTTCATTCGTTCAACCGTAAGATCGGCCCGCTTCGCGTAGGCCGTATCGATAAGCTGACGAAAAGCTGGCATATCTTCGTGCTCCGGAACCACAATATGATCGAGCGGAATGATTTGCGCATCGCGTATCATCGGGTCGGCAAGACCATCCCGGCTCAGAACATTCTTCAAAGACACCTGCTGCTGCTCGAGCGTGGCCTCGGAGGTGCTCAAATCCTGCTGGCTCGAAGCAACCTGCGCCTCAGCCGTCGTTACGTCGAGCGGTGTCAAAGTGCCGATCTGAACTTGTTTCTTGTTGTCTTCGTAAAGCTGCTGCGCGACGGCCAATGCCCTTTGCTTTGCTTTCAGATCTTCATAATCCGCAGCCAAACCGTAGTACAGGTTGAGAACGTTCACCACTGCGGCAATCACTTCCGTTTTGAAGTTCAGAGTCGTTCACTTCAAGATTGGTTTTTGCGACCACGATATTCCGGCTGTTTACGGCGCCTACCAAATCCCTGCAGCAGACTGTGTTGGAGCGAGACTTGAAGGACGTCCCGGACGATGGGTTCAGAACATCGGTGGGCGCATTTTCGTTCAGTAAGAGTTCTGAAGCTGAGCGACGACGTTGCCGCCGGATATAATGCCGTCGGTGAATCGCGGAATTGTATTTTCGAATGTTTTGAATCCAGTTCGGGACAGCAGTTATTGAGAGGAGCGCTTGAGGCGCAGAGAGATGGGAAAACGTGTCCGTCTCCTGAACTACAGGGTCGAGAGTTGGCGTGATAGGACCGATCTGGGAAATGGTCGCTCCCACAGTATTATTGCCGGAGCCTGATGCACCGCCACCTCCAGTGGTGTTTATTCCGGCTGCCGATTGGCTTCCGGCCGACTCCCTGGCCGCTCACCACGGAGCTGGCCTGCGACGAGCCGCTTGGAACACCTGGTAACGTGCCGCCAGCCTGGTACCGCTCAAGATTCCACTGCCCCAAAAGCGCGTTGTAGCGATCGGACTCAAGGTCGATACTGTTTTCGAGCGTGAGGGCAATCGCGTCCTGAACGGTCAGATAGAGATTGCCGGCGCGGATCAAATCGCGAAGGCGCGGAGAGTTGCCTAGCCGGATGGGAGGAACAATCGCCGCTTTGTAGGGGCGAACGAATATCGATCCGGTAGGCTTCAGAGGCGTGATAGGGCCTTGCTCTTGAGCCCACAAGGAAGAGGCTGCGAATATGCAACAGATAGCGAACAATGGGGTCGTGCGGGCCCGACCCCTACAGTCGCGCCGCCTCGTAGGGGAGAGGCCTGCGTCGCGCTCGATTCGGCTTCTCATTACTGCCCTCCCGCAGCCGGCAGCTTCTCCGGCAAAACCGATTTGTACGACGAGCGACCGGCCAGCGCCTCCGCGATCGAGACATGGTTCACGTCCAGAGTTGTTCCCATGGACACATCGAAGGCGATTCGTGCATGGCTGTAGTTTGCCAGCGCCTGCGTCTCTTGGCTGGCCGCCGTTGACAGAGCCTGCTGGTCGAGTACGATTTGATATACAGTTGCTGCACCCAGAGTGTATTTCTTCTTATCCGCGTCGAGCGTCTGCTGCTGCAAAATCCGCGCCTTTACCGCCGAATCGTAGCGAACCCGAGCCTGGCGCAAACCGATGACCGCATTCTGGACGTCCACGCGAACCTGATTGATCGCTTTCTGCAGGGTCAGTTGGTCCTGGCGCATCGTGAGCGCGCTGGTGGCATAGTCCGCTTGAGCTTGGCGGTTTCGAAGGGGGATGTTGAGCGAGATGCCAGCCGAATAGCTAGGAAAATTCCGTTGAAAAATCTGCCCGAGCATCGTACCGTACCCTCCTGTTAAAAACGGGATCGACTCCACTTGCCCCGGCTGGGCTAGAACGTTGTAACTTCCAGCTAAACCCGTGTTTCTCACCTCTGCAAACGCCTGAAGTGTCGGTTTCAGCTCGTTCCTGACACCCGCGAGATTGAGCCTGTCACTATCGACGGTGATTCTGTTCTGCGCGACTTCCACGCGTCTACCAAGCGCCTCCGGCACCAATTGGTCGAGCGGTTTCAATTCGTCCTTCTCCGGCACCGAAAATGTGTCGAGCGGGATGACGTGAACATCGGCGAGCGTCGGGCTGGCCACGCCATTCTTGCTCAGTGCGTTCTTCAGAACTGTCTCTTGTTGCGAGAGGTTGGTTTGTGAGATCAGCAGATCCTGCTGGCTCGAATAAACCTGCGCCTCAGCCCGCGTGACTTCAATCGGAGCCAAAGTTCCTATCTGAACTTGCTTCTTGTTGTCATCATAAAGCGCCTGCGCCGTTGCGAGTTCATCTTTTCGCGCCTTGAGATCGTCGTTGAAGCTCACCAGGTCCCAATAAAGGTTCAGCACAGCCGCAACTGTAGTGATCACCTGCAGTTTGAACTGAAGATCCGAAACTTTCTCGTTGTTCTTTGATACGCGGATGAAGCGGCCAAGCACCGGCCGACCAAAGCCGTACAACAAATTCTGCGAGACCTGCAGGTCCAGGTAGCCCTGAGTGCCCGGGTTGATGCTGTAGAAGAAGCTATTGTACTTGTTCCAACTGCTAACGTAGGTGAGCTGCCAATAGGTTCCAAAATTGCTGTATTGAGAATATTGCGCCTCGTAAGTCCGATTGGAATTGATCAAAGCAGAGGTGCCCGTTGCAACGGTATTGCTCGCGGGACTTGTGAAATGTCCAAAGTCCGAATAGAAAACAAGCTGCGGATCGAGCAGAGGAACAGCCGGGCCAAGCGAAGTCACAATTCCTCCGCTCCCGCCCACAGTTGACGCCGATGTAGTGCCGCCGCTGGCGGTCGCGCTGACGCCTGTGAGGCTGACGCTCTGCGGTCCCGGTGCGACAGCCACTCCTACGGAACGCAGTCCACCGCCGCCTCTGGTGCGTTTTGTTACTTGTCTGTAGAGTATTGGGCCATAACGCTGTATTTCGATATCAAGATTGTTCTCGAGCGCGAGCGCGATCACATCCTGCGCGCTCAAGATACAAATTCCCGGAGCCTTAATCAGCGACTCGAGCCGTTCGGAATTCTGCAGATTGATCGGAGGAACGTCCCACTTGCGATAGTCGTCGCGTCAACCAGCTAAAGGCGCCGTGCGGCGGCGTCACCCTGATCTCATTCTGCGCCGAAGCGCTGCTCACCATCACAGCGCTGCATAGCCAACATAGCGCTTTCTTCCAACTGCTTGCGCACGGGATTCGGAGTAGTCTCATCGAAATTCGAATAAATCCTTACTAGGCTCACTGACGGCAAACCAGCCCATCGCAGTAGTAAACGGCGAGACCCCAGCCTCAGTTCCGGCTTTCTCATCGTATCTCAGCAAATGGAGCGGTCCTTGAGCACAGAGCAATGCTTTATCCAATCGCCGGAAGGCTTCAAGTGGCTGATTCCATGGTTACCGGCGGATCGTTCGTGATGCAGGCCTGAGTTTAAGTGTCCGATTTTGGGACGAGGGTGCTCCTGAGCGGTCGCTCACCCTTACTGCGTCAGCGGCTGGCCGGAGAGACTTCGCGTTAGTTTCTCGGCGAAGTTTTCGCCGGATTCCGTTTCAAGCAACCGTTTCTCGACGGGAAGCGCATCCTCTATTTCGTGAACCAGGTGCAGCAGGCTCTTGACGTTGGACTCGATCAACTTTCCGCTGCCCGGCGAGCCAGCGTCGGGGAGAAAGGCCGTGTCCACGCCAAAGTCGACCCGCAAATCTTCCTGTTCAGGCGCGGCGAGGCTTCCGCCATTGTCAAATTCCGGACCGAACGCCGCGATCACGATGCGCGCCGGCGCAACCTGCCAGTCTTCGCCGCTGTAGGTCCAGAGGTCCCACCAACTCTCCAGCTTGTAGGAGACATCGTCCCCTTGAAAGTCCCTCAGAATTTCGATCACTTCCGCCAGACTGACCGGCCCGTTTATTGGTCTTTCGAGCAGCGGAGGTTCGGTGACGCTGACAGCCTGAACCGTGAGCGTCGATTGCCCCTGCTCCCGTTGTGAGAACGGGACGATCGACAGAACTTTTTCAAAATAACGTGTTCGCCAGTTCCGCAGTGCGGCCGGCAGCCAGATCGAAAGGTAGAGTTGATCCGTCACTCTTCCTATTATTGCTGGTGGCGAGCATGCCGAATCTGGGCCACTTGCTGACGCGCATGGTTCCGTAAGCCCGTGCAAAATGCCAGGCGGTTCGGGCCGAACCGCGACCGAGAGGGAACGTGAGCAGCCAACAGCGTCCAGTCCCGACGGGAACATATCTCGTGAAAGCTTTTCAGTACGACCTGCCTGCGGACTTCATCTAGGAGGTAGGGCTGCTGTATCATTCGGTTTCTAGACCGCTGCTCACGGCTGACGTCGGGCTCTGGGAGCGGGGCGCCGAATCGATTCTGCGTCCGCGGGACAGCCCCGCTCTGGCCGGGCAACCAAGCTCCGTAGCAAACCCACGTAATCAGGCAGGTTGTCGCAGCTCCCTCTCGGTCGCGGTTCCGTTCTGGCGGCGTAAGTGTCATCTCAAAAACTGAGTCCAGGCGAGGCTCCGATGCTCTCGGCCCTGCATTTGCCCTGGTAGGAGACTTCGTGGGACACAAACATTACTTGAAAGACTTGTTTTATTGCGATACTGGAGAGATGTTGGAGATCGTTTGTCTGGTAGGGCTGGCCGGTGCCCTGGTTGTCGCCTTGTGGCAGTGGCAGCAGGCCGAGCGATGGCGGCGAAATGCGCAGGAAGCTCAAATCAAAGCCGCGCAATGGGAAGCAACCGCGGGCGCGGAACGAAGGTCGGCGCAAGAGCAAGTGCAGCTTCTCGAGGCATCCCAGCGCAAGCTCGAGCAAAGCTTCCGCGCTCTTGCGGGCGAAGCCCTTCAGGCCAACAGCCAAATGTTTCTCGACCGTTCGCGTGAACAGGTCAAGGGCGTAGTCGCGCCTGTCGAGGAATCGCTCAAGCGGTTCGATCGCAACATACAGCAGATGGAAAAGGCGCGAGCCGAGGCGTATGGGGGCCTTACGGCACAACTCAGAAATCTGATGGACTCGGAACGCGAGCTGCGCCAGTCCGCGGACCAGCTTAAGAACGCGCTAAAAGCTCCTCAGCAGCGCGGCCGCTGGGGCGAAGTTCAATTGCGGCGGGCCATTGAGCTCGCCGGCATGCTCGCGCATTGCGATTTTGAGGAACAGGTCACGATCGGCGACGGCAGGTTCCGGCCCGATGTTGTGATCCATCTTCCGAATGGCCGCAACGTTGCCGTGGATGCCAAGGTGCCGCTCGAAGCGTATCTGAAGGCAATCGAATCGGAAGACGAATCCGAACGCCGGCGTCTGCTTGCCGACCACGCGAAACAAATTCGATCGCACATGAAATCGCTGGGTGACAAGTGCTATTGGGACCGGCTCGATGGCTCGCCCGAATTCGTCGTCGCATTTCTCCCGCTCGAATCCATCTACAGCGCGGCGCTCCAGCATGATGCCGAGCTGCTGACTTTTGCCGTCGAGAAGCGTGTTCTGCTTGCTACGCCCACCACCTTGATCGCCGTGCTGTTTTCAATTGCCCAGGGATGGCGCGATCGCAATTTCGCCGAAAACGCCAGCCGGATTCGAGAACTCGGCGCGGAACTCTACGAACGAATCGTTCAGATTCATGGAAAATTCATCGAGATGGGCGATGGGCTAACCGCTGCTGTCGGTGCTTATAACAGCGCGGTCTGGGGTCTGGAAAGCCGCGTGTTCGTGACAGCGCGCCGTTTCCGTGAACTCCAGGGCTCTCACTTGCCCGCGCTCGACGAGTTGGAAACTGTAAACGTCACTCCACGGGTCCTGGCTCCGAACGATTGGGTAACCGCTTCAAAGGCTTCTTGATTACAATCTCTTTGAGGCATCTGTCATGGTTTTCCGGAAGTGCTTTCCCAAACCGCCGCTATCCGGTTTCATCCAATGTCTCTGGTATTGGGAGGGCGCGCCCGGCCCGCACACGAAAGAACGTCTGCTGCCGAACGGCGAACCAGCCATCATCTTTAACCTGCGCGACGATCCGATACGGATTTATGACGCGCAGGATATTAATTCATACGAGAGCTACGGCCATGCCGTACTCTCCGGAGCGCGTGCAAACTGCTTCGTCATCGATACCTACCAGCAGGAACGCGTCGCTGGCATTCAATTTCGGCCTGGCGGCGCTTTTCCCTTCTTCGGCTTCCCCGCGTCGGAAACGACGAATGCTTCGCTCGACCTGGAAGATCTCTGGCCGCGGCGCGTGGGCGAGATTCGCGAGCAACTCCTGGCCGCGCAGGATGTAGACGACATGTTCGCGATACTCGAGCGCTCGCTTTTGGCGCAGCTGGCCCGGCCCCTCGAACTGCACCCCGCCGTGGCCTATGCTCTCGACAATTTCCGCTGCTCGGCGCAAGTTGGCACGATCGCGGCGGTGACGGAGCGAACCGGCTTCAGTCCGCGCCGCTTCATTGAGTTGTTTCACAGGCAAGTCGGCTTGACTCCAAAAGCGTTTTGCCGGGTCCGCCGCTTCCAGCGAGTTTTGTGCGCCGTCCACATGAGGCAGCAGGTCGACTGGGCTCAGGTCGCCCTGGATTGCGGCTTCTACGACCAGGCGCATCTCATTCACGACTTTCGGGCCTTCTCGGGCTTTACGCCCGCCGCCTATCTGGCCGCGGCGACGCCGCACCTCAATCACGTGCCATTGCGCTGAGCCAAGCGCACAGGCGTTTGGCGCCGTTGTGCGCGATTCAAGCCAAGCGCATCCCAGGTCAAATTTCTACAATCCTGCGCCGTTCCGCCTGAGCGACAATCGTCAGCGAAAAGGAGATCCTATTCAATGCCTCAAGCGAAACCCATTCCCGACGGCTATCACAGCGTCCAGCCCTACGTGATTCTCAAGAACTGCGCCGCGGCCATCGATTTCTACGCACAAGCGTTCGGCGCTCAAGAAAAATTCCGGATGACCGGCAAAGAGGGACGCGTTCAGCATGCTGAAATCCAAATCGGCGATTCGTGCATTATGATGGCCGACGAAGCCCCTGAAATGGAAGCGTTCAGTCCGGCACATTACGGAGGCTCGCCCGTGAGCCTTATGATATACACAGCAAATTGCGACGAGATGCATAAGAGAGCAATTTCCGCGGGCGCAACGAGTCTCCGCGAACCGGCCGATCAGCCGTATGGAGATCGCATGTCTGGCGTAAAGGATCCTTTCGGTTATAAGTGGTGGATTGCCACGCACATAAAAGACGTATCGAAAGAGGAGCTGGAAAAACTGCAATGAACGGAAAACTTATGACCGCCGACGATTTTCGCCGTTTCGCGCTCAGTCACCCCGATACTTTGGAGAGCTCCCACATGGGGCACCCGGACTTCCGTGTACACGGAAAGATCTTCGCCACGCTACACTATCCCGACGAAAATTGGGGCATGGTGAAGCTGCCGCCCGAACAGCAGCACAACTTCGTGCACGGAGAGCCTGAGGTCTTCATCCCGGCGAAAGGCGCTTGGGGACGGCAGGGCAGCACGAACGTGCGTCTCGGATCGGTCGACGCCGCAACACTCGAACGTGCCATCGAGGTCGCTTGGAAGGGTGCCACCACTCCGACACGTCTACGCAGGCGAGGAAGCGGTACTAAGTAGGTCGCTGTTTCCAGATTTCTGCAGACCCGGCGAGGCAAGACCTGAGAAACTATACGCTCACGAGTTTGCAGCCTCACATACAATTACGTTTGTGAAACATGAGATTCGTGACCCTGTTCACGGATTCATCAGATTCGATTCTCACGAGCGCGAAGTCATCAACAGCGCTCCCTATCAGCGCCTCCGGGAAATTCATCAGCTAGCAATGACGTACCTGGTTTACCCAGGAGCAACGCACAAGCGGTTTGAACATTGTCTCGGCGTCATGGAACTCGCTTCAAGAATCTATGACACTGTTACCGACCCGGCAAACATCTATCGCGATTCGGTTCGAGTGCTGTTGTCCTCGCTCGGTACACATCAGCTTCACTATTGGCGTACCGTCTTGAGAATGGCCGCCCTCTGCCATGACTTAGGACACTTGCCGTTCTCGCATGGGCCGGAGGATCTCCTTCCGCCTGGCTGGAAGCACGAGCGCCTTAGCATGGAAATTATCCGGGGGCCTTTGATGCAACCATGCTGGCGGCGGCTCAAGATCGCGGCCGAGGATGTTGTAAAACTGACGCTCGGCCCGAAGGAGTACTACAAGTATCACAAAACGGCGTTGACTGATTGGGAGACGATTCTCGCCGAAATTATTGTCGGGGATGTTTTTGGCGCAGATCGCATGGACTATCTGCTGCGGGACTCTATGCATGCGGGAGTCGGCTATGGCCGCTTCGATCATCTGAGACTCACAGATACACTGCGCATTCTGCCTCGGACAGAAAAAGGATCTCAACAGCCCACTCTCGGGATTGAAGAGGGCGGCCTGCAAGCGGCAGAATCTCTTTTGTGGGCGCGGTACCTCATGTATACTCAACTCTACTTTCATCACGTGAGAAGAATTTATGACTTGCATTTGAAAGAGTTTCTGCAAGCCTGGTTGCCGAATGGGAAATTTTCAGTGGATCTGAAGGATCACCTTCAAATGACTGATAGTGAAGTGCTGGCCGCTCTAAGGAAGGCGGCTAACGACCCAATGGCGCCCGGGCATGAGCCTGCGCGTCGAATATGCGAAAGAAATCATTTCCGACATCTATATCAAAGGGACGCAATCGATCAGGAAGTAAGTATGTTCAGCGTGGATCAGGTTGAACAGGCCCTGAAGTCCCAGTTCGATGGAAGCAAATTCCGGAGAGACACCTATCGGCCCCAGAACCAACAGTTCAGTTTCCCTGTCTTTTCGCGGGGAGAACGCATCCGAGATTCGGTCACCATGTCGGACACCTTTAGGAGATCCCAAACATTTACGGTAGACTATGTTTTTGTGGATCCTCGCCTTCGTGACGAGGCGAAACGCTGGTTTGAGTCCAACAGGGAAACGATCATCCGGGCGGAAGAAGGGCCTAGGGAGTAACAGATATGGAAAATCTTAAACGGGAAAGCATTGTTCAGGCTCTTGCAGATGCCTTGCGAAGTCGCGGCAGTTGGACGGGAGAAACCCATGTCCAAAAGACGATGTACTTTCTCCAAGAGCTTCTTGGTGTCCCCACGGAATTCGAATTCATCCTGTACAAACATGGCCCGTATTCGTTTGACCTCGGTGACGCTTTATCGTCAATGATGGCTGATGGATTTCTGGAATGGCAGCCTCGAGAGCCTTATGGCCCAAGCATCGTCCCTGGTCCAGCAAGCGCGCGCTTGAAAAAGCTATTTCCGAAAACACCGAAGAAATATGAGCCGCAAATAAACTTCGTTGCCGATCGATTGGCCAAGAAAGATGTGAGAGAGCTCGAACGAGTTGCCACCGCACTCTTTGTTAGCCGAAAAGAAACAGCAGATGTCCGCGAGCGGGCTAACAAGATTCATCAGCTTAAACCGCATGTATCTCTTCCGGATGCGATATCGGCCGTGGAAGAGCTGGACCGGATAGTGGAGGAAACAAGGTCGGCACAATTGCCTGTTTGAGATTACAGACTATAGTGGCTCAGGCTCCTCCTTACGGCCCGAGGAGCGTCTTACTCATTTGCGCACGCTTCTCATGGTTTGGCAAAACCACCTGGTCTACTGGTTAAGATGTTCCGTAATCGGGACGTCGTTGTTGAGCGAAAACGTAACTCGGGTTTCCGCCGCGATTTCCGCTGGTTTGCCGCGCGTGGTTAGCACGGCTCCGGTTCCGGCCGCGCCTCCCGCGCCGGCGCCAATCGCGGCGCCCTTTCCGCCTCCGGCGAGCGCTCCGATAATGGCGCCCAACGCAGCGCCGCCGGCTATCTCAGCTCCGTCTTTTTTCTTGCTCGTCGGCCCCTCTTTATCCCATGGCGCTGTTTGAATGGCGACGGTCTGGCCGTCAGTTGTATGGATCTGGGTCAGAGCGAGCGAGAGGTCGGCTAGTCCCTTCACGCGGCCGGCTTTTTCGGCCTTGAGCACTTTTCCAATCACTCGCGAACCGCGGTCGGCAATCACAAACCCGTCAATCACGAGCGGCTGGTCGAGGGTCGCTGTAAAGGTATCTCCCGAATAATTTGTGTTGGTCGAGATTTTCTCGTTGATCCGGACGGTGATGGGCGTACCCGCCGTGAGGGTAACCGTCTTCGGTTGGCGCGGAGGCGGTGGAGCGGTTTGGGTGTCGGGCTGTGGATTCATGGCCTGCGCCGGAGCTGCGGGCGCAGGAGGCTGGACCGGGGCAGGCGCCTGTTGCGGCGCCGGTACAGCGGCGGGCGGCGTATTTTGGGCTACCTCTGTCTGCGCAGGCGGCGTCGCGGCAGGAGCTTCTTCAACCGGACCATTGCCGGTTGCTTGGCTTGACTCCTTCTTGCCTACTCCGGGCCGCGGCTTTCGCTTCTTTTCAGGCGCGGCAGCTGGAACAGCGTCGTCTTTTGGCGGCTGATCTGGCGTAGCGGCTTCAGGTTCGCTCGCTGGCGCCGCCGGTTGGGCGACTGGAGCCGGGGCCGGTGCGGGCTGGGCGGGCGTCTGGGTGGCTGCCTGCTCGACGGCAGGCTTATGCAGGCTCGAAACTACGTAAGCCGTGCCGCCCGCCAGGACGATACCCGACAAAAACGCAATCAGGATGGTGCTTGTGTTCTTTTGCACGCGAAACTCCCTACATCTACTTGAACGTGCATCGCAGAGTAGGAGTTACAGCGCAGTGCCTGCCGCTACTCTGGCTTGGGCTGCGGAAATTCCTTATCCCTCCTACCCTTCGCCACTCTAGTCAATAATAGTACCTTCCAGTACGACGATACCGTCCGATTTCTTGCACTACCTGCGCGAGCTATGTCACTCTTTTGAACAGGGTTAGTTTGCTAATTCCCCAACGTTTTGTGGAAAACCGGAGGAAGCATGTGGATTCAGCTATGAATTAGGCGCTGAAGCCATTGAAATCCTATATGGGAACTCAGAGGACGCAATGTTTTGGCGCTGATATATCACCCGGGACAAAGCTTTACGCACTGGACGGCGAAACTCTCGATCGCCGTTCAGTGTTTTTAAGCTTAGCCGTGCCGGGTGATCTTAAGGGCAATGTCCGGCAATACGCGTGCACCTTTTCTCACGCGCCAGACTTCTGCAAATGGCTTGCCCTTCCGGGCGATGGAGTGCATTTCCGCATGGCGGCGCGATCGGAGAGGCGCCGAAACATGCGCGATCTCCTTCGTGAGGAACGTGAAGCATTCATGAGCGCGCCGGCACAACCGCGTTGGCTTGGCATTGCGTGCTCCGATCGCTCCTTCCGTCTGCTGATGACATTGTCGTGCGAACAGGCTTTGGATTGCAAAACCTACGCCTGCGCCTGCCTCGAACTGTGTGGGGAAGCTGACGCGAGCCGCTCCATGCTTCAGTCATTGACGGCGTCGTTCGATTCCCTATCAGGGATAAGCGATTGCATTTTGCAGCTGGCCCTCGAAGAAAGTCGCCTGTCTCCTTTTTTCCGCGCGGCCGCTGCCTCGGATTTAGGGAGTTCAGCGGCGGCGGAACGGGTCTCCGTTAGCCGGACATTATCGAAGCAAGCGAGCGCGGGGCTGAGAGATTTTGCAAAAAGGAACGGATTCGACCTCGAAACCCTTTTAGCTGCTTCCTGGGCGCACTTGCTGTCGTGCTATTCGGGAGAGGATCCGGTGCCTGTGTGGAGGAGAAACACACAAGCTGTTGCGGACCAGGCTGCTGAATCTTTAGCGTGTGTGCCTGTGTCGGCTGGAAAAGATCGGACTGTCTACGAATGGTTGTGTTCCGTTTCCCGCGCTCAGGAAGCTGAAAACTTCTCGAGCTGCAACCAGGTCGACACCGTTTTGATGGTCTCCCAGTCCGCTAGCGACCCCCTGTTGCGCCTGCTCGAAGAAGCTACAAGCAGAGTGATCCTTCACGTCTCCGACGAGCCTGCGCTTTCGCTTTCGCTGTCCTACATGAGAGAACAGCTCAGCGGAGAGTTTGCACGCACCCTGTTGGCCTGCCTCGAAACCATCGCCTGCCAACTGCCATCATCGAATTTAAAATTTGCTCACGAACTCGAGCTAATCCCGTGCGACCTTCGAGCTCGATACCTGGCGGCGCCGCGGGGAGCCGCAGCCTCGGCGGACAAATTCCAGCGGTTAGTGCACGAACTGATTGAAGAGCAGTGCCGGCGTGCGCCCCAGCGGGTTGCAGCCATCTGGAAGGGCGAGAAAATAACCTACGCACATCTGGACAGGCGGGCCAATCAACTCGCTCGGCGCCTCCTTCGCATGGGAGCCGGCCCCGATCAGCCGGTCGCTGTCCACCTTGGCCGGTCGATCGATTTGCTGGTTGCCATACTTGGCATTCTGAAGGCCGGAGCTGCTTACCTGCCGCTCGATGCTTCGCTTCCCGGCGGCCGTGTCGAAACGGTCTTGCGCGAATCCGAGGCGCCCATCGTGATCACCTCGAGCGCGCTTCGCGGAAGGTTCTCTCCCGGCGCGTCAAGCGTTCTGTGCCTTGATTCCGAGCGCCAGGCGCTTGAACAAGAGAACGGCTCGCGGGTTCAGTCTTCGGTTCGGCCCGAGAACCTGGTGTACATCACCTATACATCCGGTTCGACAGGTAAGCCGAAGGGAGCGATGATCGAACACCGCCAGTTGATGGCTTCCTTCGCCGGCACAAAGCAAATGTACGGATCCGCCCGGGGCGTTTGGCTTGCCGCCGCCAGTATCTCGTTCGATATCTCCATCAACGAACTTATCTTTCCTCTGACCACAGGGTCGACCATCGTTCTTCACGAAGGTGACGAGGGCAAGCCTCTTATCTCCGGTCCTGGGTCGATTCCAGAACAGATGATCGAGCACCGAGTCACCTACTTCCAGTCGACGCCGGCGCTCGTTGAGATGCTATTAAGCCATCCTTCGGCTGAAAAGGCGCTGAGAGGGATTCGCAAAATGACGGTAGGAGGTGAAGCGTTCCCTCCCGCTCTTGCCGGCAAGCTCATCCGGCTTATGCCAGCAGGGGCCGTGCTGAACGCCTACGGACCGACAGAGACAACGATTTGCGCGTCATGCCATTCGGTGCGAAAAGTGGAGAGCTCGATACCGATCGGCCGGCCATTCGTTAACGCCCGCTTCTACGTGGTCGATAAATGGAACAGGCTGCTGCCGCCTCTTGCGCCCGGCGAGCTGTATATCGGTGGTCCCATTGTCGCGCGCGGCTATCATCGCCGGCCCGACTTAACGTCGGAGCACTTTCTCCGCGACCCGTTTGTGGCCCATCCAGACGCCCGTTTGTACCGTACGGGCGATATTGTCCGGCTGAATACGAAAGACGAAGCAGAATTTATCACCCGAACGGATGCACAGGTAAAAATTCACGGATATCGAATTGAATTAGGCGAAATAGAAGCGGCATTGACGAGTCATCGCTGCGTTCAGCAGGCAGCCGTCCTCGTTCAAAATGCCGGCAACGACCGTCGTTTAGTGGGATATGTCCGGTCAAAGCCGGGCACAAATCCAACCATGGCCGAACTGCGGGAACATCTGCGGAACACTCTTCCGGAATACATGGTCCCATCCGTCCTGGTGTCTCTCGAACAATTTCCTGTGAATGGCAGCGGCAAAATAGACCGAGCGCGCCTACCGGAGCCCGAAGTTCAAACTCCTGGTCTTGAAAGCGACGACGCCGCGCCGAAGCAGGAAATCGCTCCGCCAGTAGACAAGGCGACCCAGGAAATAGAAACAGACCTCTGCAACTGGTGCAAGGAACTACTCGGCGGTGCCGCGATCTCGCCGAGCGACGATTTCTTCGCGATCGGTGGGCAATCGCTAATTGCAGCCCAACTCGTCCAGCGAGTGGCGAAAAAATACAACGTCCACTTGCGGCTCAGCGCCTTCGTCCGGACGAGAAAACTGCGCGCCATTGCTCAATCGATACAAAATGAGCGAACGGGCGATTGTTCTCAACCGTTCCAAGATTCGGTTCTCGTTACGATTCGCGCGGACGGCTCAAAGCCGCCGGTCTTCCTCTTGGCAGGTATCGGTGGAAGCGTTGTCAATTTCGAGTTGCTGGCACGGTCGTTGGATCTTGACCGGCCTGTGTATGGCATCGAGACGCATGGGCTCGATCAACGCAACGAGGTTTTAACGAAAGTCGAGGATATGGCCAGCGTTTACCTCAGTGAGATCCGCACGATTCAGCCCTCAGGTCCGTATCATCTGGTGGGTTATTCCTTCGGTGGAGTGGTTGCCTACGAAATGGCGCACCAGCTCAACTCCTCCGGTGAACAGGTTGGAGTCATCGGGCTCATCGATACCTCGGAGCACCACTATCAACAACAGGTGATCGCGGGTTTGAGACCGGCCCAACGCTGGCAGTCCGTCTACAAAGATCGTCTGCGCCGCCTGATTTTCGGTCCGCGCCGGTTCGACGCTGTGGCGGTCCGCCTTCGTGACGCAGCAGTCCGGGCCGTTTTCGTACTTTTTGCGAGGCTTGGCCGTCCTCTGCCGCTTAAAGTCGGCAGTTCCGAAGACCGCAATTTTTACGCTCTCGACCAATACATTCCCCAACCATACGAGGATGCGATTCATCTGTTCCGCTGCATGGATACCGATCGCTTTGACGGAGACGACCCACTGCTCGGATGGGGACGGCTCGCGAAAGAAATCATGGTGCATCCCGTGCCAGGGCAGCACGGGGTCGTTATGCGCGCTCCATACGTTCACAGCTTGGGAAAAACCATGGAAGCGTGTCTGAGTTCCGCCGAGCAAGAACTCGCCAGCCATCCATCCCCGTTCACTCCCGATTCCGTCGAGAGCGAATTGCCTATCGCAACTCCAGCCTGAAACCTGGGTTTCTGGCCTTATAACTGCGGCTTAAGAGCCGCGTGACACGTAACCGATCGGCATGTGCTCGATCACCTCCGACGGGTGGAGTCTGCGTTGGTCCAGATAGACCACAGCCTCGTTATAGCGCTGCAACTGAATGCGGTAGAAATCAATGACTGTATGGAGCAAAGCGCCAAGCCCGCACCACTGTCGCAACAACGCCACGGCTTGCGGGAAGCTCACCCAGTGATAGAGTTCGGCGAAACGAATGACATCGCCGCCACGGCCGCAGCCGTAGCAGTAGAACAGGCGCTTGTTGAGATCCAGCAGGAAGCTGGGCTTGTGATCAGTGTGCAGCGGACACAACCCCATCCATCGGCCACCACTGAGCGCTCGCAGCGCATCGCCCCGGAAACGGTATCGGCTGCGGGAGGTAGCCACCGAATGGCAGCTTGTCTGTGCGGAAATGATTTTCGGGTTAAAATGTAGTTCTCGATGAGAGAACAGACGCAAGGCGGCTGTGAAATCCGCACGTTCTCACCCAGTCCGTGCTGTCCCTTATCTGTTTTATCATTACAAAAGGTGAAAACAGGTAGACAACAGAGATGGGATGGACAGCGCAGCAGAATCGGAAGTCCTGTTGAATGAGCTAAGCACAAGGAATAACAACAAGCGGGAGTAATTCAGCGGTAGAATGCCAGCTTCCCAAGCTGGACGTCGCGGGTTCGATCCCCGTCTCCCGCTCCATGTTTTCAATGACTTGGGAAGAACCGAAAAACACGCGTTACTCCGTTTACTCCGTTTTCTTTCCAACCCTCGCCTGAATCGCGGGTTTCACTACTGAATCACCTCAGATTCGAGGCGCTTCACTGCTTCACTCTTCTGCTCGAGATCGCTGAGCGAATAGACCTCCATACTGACGCCCAGACCGTGCCCGCGCTGGTCGGCGGAGACCTTGTCATCGATCTTGGCTTTCCGGGACAGGCTGGCGTTTGTTCGACGGAGAACCTGGAATGTGGCCCACTCCAGTCCAATGATCTCCAGCTTCGGCCGCATGTGCCGATTCCAGAGATTGTCGCGGCTGAGCGGCGTGTTACGCTCCGTCGGAAACAGATACGCCTCCGGGCTGACGTTCAACAGCAAGCTTCTCCAAACCGCGATCTCCATTGCGGTGCCAGGCGAGAGAGCAACCTTTCTTGCCGTGCGTCGGCCCTTCCGACCCTTTGGCGTATCGAGCGTCCCCTTATACACTCGCTGTTCGACGGCGACGTGATCGTCGAAAACGTTACAGAGCCGCAGCGCCAGGATCTCGCCGGGACGTAAGCCCTCAAAAATTGCCAGGCGAAAGATCAACCGCTCACGAAGATCGAAAACGCCTAATGCTTGGCGAATCTCAGCTGGAATCAACACGCGTTTTTCCCCATCCGGCTTACATGCCGGAGTGAAGAGGGCGGCTGCCGGATTAAAGGGCACAATACCGTCGCTCACCGCCATCTTGAAAATGGAATTGAGATCCCATCTCAGGTGATCGACGGTGCTGCGGGATGCCGTGGGCGCCTTCTGATCCAGAAAGGCCTGCATCTGCTCACGGGTAATCTGTTGCAGAAGACGGTCTCCCAACGGGGGCAGGAGATGGTAAGTCATTCGGGGCTCAGTGGTCACACGAGTAGACTCCTTCCATTTGCGGCGAACTACCGGAAGAAAGATTTCCTCCAAGTAGACCCTGAAAGTGTAGATGGGCTTTTGCGATTGGCCGGCGACCTCGTTGAACGGTTTGAGAATGACCGCTAATCGGGCCTCGGCTTCGCTCTTTGGCATGTCGGTGCAGCGGCCAAGAACTTTGGACTTCTTCTGTCCCTGCTCCCACCACTGTGCGACCCAGACTTTCTGGCGACCGTGCTTGCGCGGACGGACGCTGCCTTTTTGAAATCGTTTGCGACGCATCAAGGATTACCTTTCTTGCGTCCACAACGATGCATTCTGACATGCCGTCATCTTACCTGGCCTTGTTTGCTTCAAGCCATTGCTGAAGCCATTCGCGGCGGACCACCTTGCGCCGGCCCATTGGTAGATGCATCAGCCGAGGCAGGCCCCGGAGGTTGCCTCGCAGCGCGTTTTGCACGTGAGCCTTCGAACAGCGAAGGACCTTCGCCACTTCGTCGATGGTCAGGATGTCTGCTGAGTTTTCCATGTTCTCCTCTCACCCTGTAAGCCGTGGCAGGCGCAGTTCGTGACTGAGGTGCTGAACTGAGAGCAGGAAAAACGTTCGGCATTCTAGGGGCGCACGTTATTCACAAAGAGCATTGGAAAATGGCCGGGCCTTTCGGCAAACTCGGGGCGCTTTGGAGACAGTTATTCGGCATTCTGGGGGCGGAAGTTCGGCATTCTAGGGGCATATATAATCCTGACGGTTCCTGTACCTAATCCTCTAGTCGGCTTGTGGATTTGTGGATTACCGTCCCCAGAGGCAATCCGCGCGCCGCCAGGCGGGAAAAGTTTGGGATGGGTCATAGATGCTTGACGTCAGCGTCAAACAAGAAACATGAATCAAGCGCGCCTCATCATCCCCGACGTTCACCACAAACTGCAGCTCGTTGAGAAAGTCCGAACGAATCACTTAGGTACGCCGGCCATTTTCTTGGGCGATTACTTCGACGACTTCGAGGACACTGTTGACGACATGAAGGCGACGTGTCGTTGGCTTAAAAAGGTCCTTGAAAACAGCGATGATGAATTTCTTTTGGGCAATCACTGCTTCGCCTATGTGTCCTATGAGCTTGGCCTGCGTTGGGGCTTTTGTACGGGATGGCGAGCCGACAAGCAGCAAGTGTTTCATGAGTACTTTTCGAAAGACACACTGCTGGATCGAGGTTCATGGCTCACGCGATGTCAGGGCTGGCTCATAAGCCATGCGGGTCTTTCAAACGATCTTTATAGATCATTCCGCAAACGCAGAACGATTGATGAAATCGTCCAATGGGTGGCTGATGCTGAAGCCGCGCTGAGAGCTGGAGTACAACATCCGGCGTTCTTGGCCGGAGTAGATCGTGGCGGCAGTCAGAAATCCGGCGGCATTCTTTGGTGCGACTGGGAACGATTCAAGCCGATACCCGGCATTCGCCAGGTTGTGGGACATACTCCGGGCGCAGAGGTCCGCTTCAGGAAGAACGACGTGTGTCTCGATACCCATCTGCGCCACTATGGTCTACTTGAGGACGGGAAATTGACGATTCTAGAGCCGTAAGATCGCCCGCAAGGGAGCGGCGCGTAGAAGAGTCAATTTTCATATGCCAGTACTCATCCTCGGTCCGGTGCGGTTTCTGGTTTCGGCTCAGCCGCGTCTGAACGCGGAGCCGCTGCCGGCTGGTTCACTTTCTATGACTAGCGCGTCATACGGCAATTTGAAAGTCGACGAGTGATAGATCTACCCTTCGCGACTACACAGGTTCTTAATCGCCGACCGTCCGGAAAATAGGGGACGAAAACAACTGCATTGCATTCAGCCGAAGTGTGTTCTTTAGCAGCGAGGTGGTGAAACACAGCTATTGCCACTGGACGGCACGTGATTGCAGCGACTAATCGCAATTTGAGCGATGACGTACGCGCGGGAAAGTTCTATTAGGAGCTGCATCACCGGCTGGATGTCGTGACACTGGAATCGCCGCCGCTGGGCTAGCGCAAGGAGCACGTTCTGTTACTTGCACGGTATTTCTGGAACTCACGGCCACCCAAAGCAAACCTACGGTGTGAGGGCTTCGAGGACCTGGGGCCTCTGTGCCCTGCCTGAGCTCGTTATAAACTAAACAGCCGGGAGGTCAGCCGCTGCCGTGCTTACCCGAATCGAGTTAGCCGAACCGAAAAACTGCTTCGTAATAGCGCTACGCACCCTGCGGTGATGGGTAGCGGAGTGGATGTACATGGGACGAAAGCAGCAACAAAGCCTGAACCGCTCAGCTCCAATCCCAGGGCTCCTCGAGGTTCTTGAAAAATCGACCAACGGCGGCCACGACTCCTTCGACCGCCTCTTCACCCTGATCTACAACGACTTCCGTAGCCTTGCGAGGAGTTATCTCGCCCGCGAAGCGCATGCTGGCATACTGCAGGCGACCGCTTTGGTAAACGAAGCCTATCTCCGGCTCGCCGAGCAACAACAAGTCGATTGGAAGAATCGCAGCCATCTGCTTGCGGTCGGCGCCGTCGCGATGCGACGCATCCTGGTGAACCATGCCATCGCAGCCAAGCGCCAGAAGCGCGGAGGCGCGGCGGCCAGAGTCACACTGACCGAGGATCTCATCGGCACCGAGCAGAACCTTGACGTGCTTGCCGTGGATCAGGCTATCGACGCTCTGGCGAAACTGGACGGGGGCCACGCCAAACTTGTCGAATTGCGTTTCTTTGGCGGCTTGAGTGTTCCCGAAGTGGCCGGCGTTCTCGGCGTGAGCGTCAGCACCGTCGAGAAAGACTGGAGGTTCTGCAGTGCGTGGCTCAAAAACGCGCTCCGGCCTTAACGCGATAACCGATCCTGCTGTCTACAAGCGAGTAGCGGAGCTCTTCTCGCAAGCAGCCGAATTGCCGGTACAAGAACAAGCCGCCTTCCTTCGAGATAAATGCGGCAGTGATACCAATTTACTCCGGCTGATAGAAAACCTTGTGCAGGAAGACCGGGAGGGAACGATTGAGCCGGAGCTCGCGGCAGATGGCTCGACACCGGTCATTCACGAAGATCTTAGCGGACGAACCTTATCGCATTACCACATCGTTCGGCCGATGGGAGCTGGCGGAATGGGAGTCGTTTATCGCGCAACGGAGACGCGGCTGCGGCGCACCGTCGCGCTGAAATTTCTTCCGCCGTTTTTCAGAGACGATTCCCTCAGCCGCGAGCGTTTTATCCGTGAAGCGCGCGTGATCGCCTCCATCGATCATCAGAACGTGTGTCCAGTCTACGAAATCGAGGAAGCGGATGGATTCATCTTTATCGTGATGGCCTGTCTCGAGGGCACGTCGCTCGAGGAAAAGATTCGAACCGGACCGATTCCTGTGAAGCAGGCCATCGGCATCGCACTCCAGGCCGCGTATGGTCTGCAGGCGGCCCACGGTAAAGGTGTCGTGCATCGCGATATCAAGCCAGCGAATTTGATGCTGGTCGACACAGAAGCCGCCGAGCCCCTGGTTCGCATTCTCGATTTCGGAATCGCGCAATGGACCGAAAAGACCGTTCTGACTCAGGAGGGTTTAAGGATCGGGACGGCGCTGTATATGGCGCCGGAACAGGTCGCCGGATCGCGGGTAGATCATCGCGCCGATATCTGGTCGCTCGGCGTCGTGCTTTACCAGATGCTCTCGGGCCGAGTGCCGTTTGAGGGAAGCACATTGCGCGAAACGCTCGCGGCTATTGCAGGCCCGCAGGCGGTGGACCTCAGGCCGATTCGTGAGGCGGCGCCTCCGGAAGTCGTTTCGATCCTGCGGAAGATGCTCGAGAAAGAGCCTGCGAAACGGTATCAAACAATTAGCGCGTTGATCTCCGACCTGGAGAGTGTCCAGCACACAGCTTCTCCCGGCCTGATCGCTCGTCTCGCGCAAGGCGCCGCACTCCACAGGGTGGCGGGAATCGTCGCGATCGCCGGGCTGATCGCTCTCTCGATCTTCTTACTTGTTCATTACAACGGACCGCACGCAGTAGATACGTTGAGAGTCGTTCCGTTTACCTACTATCCCGGCTACCAGGAAGACCCAGAGATTTCGCCCGACGGCAAGGAGATCGCATTTGTAGGGCAAGGAAAGGATGGCAACAGTCCGCTTGAAGTCTACGTGCAACTCATCGGATCAACAGATCCTTTGCGCCTCACGCGCTTGCCTGCTGGCTCCGCCGATCGGTCACCGGTTTGGGATCCGAGCGCAACCAGGATCGCGTTTCTTCGAACGCGGACCGATGAGCGCTTCGCGAGGATTCTGATGATATCGGCGCTGGGCGGTGACGAAACGGATCTGGGCATGGACAAAGTTGCCGGCGGAGGAGTCGCTTGGAACCCGAACGGGCGCACACTGGCATTCGCTCGTTCGGTTGAAAAGGACCAGAGCGCCATTTTCGAATTATCTTTTTCTGACCACAAGGTTCGTCAGCGATCTTTTCCAGCACCCGGTCAAACCGATTGCTGTCCGGTCTACGATCCGAGCGGCACTCGATTAGCTTTCAAGCGTAATGAAGTGGAAATCGTTGTGATCGGCCCCGGCCACGACGCCGTACGAGCACTTCCAACGCGAGCCTCGTGGGCTGGACTCACCTGGACAGCCGACGGCCGCGCGCTTGTGTATTCCTGGTTTGGGAGATTAGCGGAGGTCGATCCTGTCCGCAGCTCGGTTACAAACCCTGCTGCCGCTACGGCACTAGGGCCCGACATCAGCGGCATCACGATTCGCGGAAACCGGATGGCATATGTGCACTGGGCGCTTGAGCACAGCATTTGGCAGTTCACCTTGCATCGAACTGGCGACGGACGAACACCGGAGATCTCGGCTGAGCCGGGAGTGCAGCTGATTGCGTCCACGATGCGCGAAGATACGCCTCAGTTCTCCCCAGACGGACAGTGGATTGCGTTTTCATCAGACCGCGCAGGCTCTACCGATATCTGGGTCGGACGAATCGACGGCTCCGGCCTGCGGCGGTTGACATTTCTCGAGGGGTTCGCGGGAACGCCGCGCTGGTCTCCCGATGGAGAGTGGATCGCCTTTGACTTGCGGCCGCCATCCTCGCAACCCGACATTTGGCTTGTCCGGGTTGCAGGAGGAGAGACTCGCAAGCTCGCCACGAATACAGGGGGCGCCGATCTACCGAGCTGGTCGAACGACGGCCGCTGGATCTATTTCCATGGCCGATCGGACGATCAGATCTGGAAGGTTCCAAGCGAGGGCGGTAAGCCTGTTCCGCTTACCCGCCACGGAGGAGCCGAAGGCTTTGAATCCATGGATGGCAGGTCTCTCTATTATTCCAAGACCCAGCAACATTTGGGAATCTGGAGAATCGACCTGAGCAACGGAAACGAAGCGCCGGTTCCCGAATTGTCGGGAACCGGAGACTACCGGCAATGGGCGGTGGGCAGGACCGGCATCTTCTTTGTGCCGAATGACGAGGCGTTCAGCAAGGATGCGGCTGTCCGGTTTTTCGATTTCGCCACCCGGAGAATCGCTCGGGTAGCCACGGTGGGCAAACTCGTTACCGTCGGCCCCGGCGCGCTCGCAGTATCACGCGATGAAAAATCATTGTTGTACGTCCACGTGGACCGCGACAACCGCAATATTATGCTGGTTGAGAATTTTAAACACTGAGTGTGGGTAGAGTGATTGTCCCGCCTACGATCCGCGGCCATTGATGCCACACTTTCCCCGGCCCGACGCTCTCGCGACGAGTCAGGGACCTGCGTTGGCAAGCGGCTAGTGATCGAGGACGGTGGCGGCCACGGTCGTGGTGCCGGTGTTGTTGCCAATGGTCAGCGTCACCGGCACGGCGCTGCGCGGGCCGGTCAGCCTCACCAGCTTGCCCACCGCTTGCAGGGCGTAGCTGTCGTCTCCCAGCGGCAGCAGCAGCACATCGAGCCGTACGCCGTTGATCGTGCCCACATATGCGTAATTACTATAGGGACTGTCCTGCACCGGATGGAAGGAGCCGGGCGGCAGTGTGACACTGTAGCTGCCAACGGTGAGCGTGAGAGCCTCCGTGGGCGGCGTGAGGTTCGGGCTGCCGGAGCCGAGCGTGAAGCGCGCTTCCAGATTAAAGCCGGTGAGCTTGCGTCCCTCTCGTTCACCGAGGAGAAGCCGGGTTTCGGTGGCTAGTTGCAGCTCCGCTGTAAAGGAAGAGAACGGCACCGTGGGCGTACTCCCAACGCCAAGAAGAGTGGGCGTAATCGCAATGCCCAAAGGATAGGTGCCCACCTGCACCGTGGTGGTCACGGTGTTGGTGCCGGTGTCGATCACCGACACGTTGCTATCGGCGAGATTCACCACATAGGCGAATTGGCCGTTGGGTGTAAACGCCACGCCGACAGGCGCGTCGCCCACCCGCACCCTGGTGGTCACCGTGTTGGTGCCGGTGTTGATCACCCACACGGTCGAGTCGATATTCGGCACATAGGCGAACTGGCCGTCGGGGGTAATCGCCACGGCGCCAGGCCCGCTGGGAAACCCGCTGCCCAGCGGCACCGTGGTGGTCACGGTGTTGGTGCCGGTGTTGATCACCGACGCGCTGTGTGAGCCGACATTCGCTACATAGGCGAGCTGGCCGTTGGGGGTGATCGCCACGGCGACAGGCTGGTAGCCCACCGGCACCGTGCTGGTCACGGTGTTGGTGCCGGTGTTGATTACCGACACGGTGTTATCCCCGTAATTCGCCACATAGGCGAACTGGCCGTTGGGAGTGATCGCCACGCCGTCAGGCCCGCTGTCAGGGCCGCCGCCCACCGGCACCGTGGTGGTCACCTTGTTGGTGCCGGTGTTGATGACAGAGACGGTGCCATCGAAGAAATTCGCCACATAGGCGAACTGGCCGTTGGGGGTGATCGCCACCGCGACAGGATCGAAGCCCACCGGCACCGTGGTGGTCACCGTGTTGGTGCCGGTGTTGATCACCGAGACGGTGTTTGAGTAATAATTATTCGTCACATAGGCGAACTGGCCGTTGGGGGTGATCGCTACGGCGGTAGGTGAGCTGCCCAATGGCACCATGGCGGTCACCGTGTTGGTGTCGGTGTTGATCACCGACACGGTGTTATTACCGGAATTCACGACGTAGCCGAACGTCGCCGCGACCGCTTTGGGGCCAGATAACGTCAGCGCCAACAAGCAAAAACTGATTCCCCGCAGAACGGCGGCGAAAACCCCACCCCCTGCTCTGTTTGCTGCTCTGATTGTCATCGTTCTTCTCTCCTGCCTTTCTCGTGCGTTTTGCCGACCCGCTTTCGGGTGTGAATTAGCCGGTCGCCTTAATACGCAACATTGGCCGCCAAAAGCCGTAACCGGCGGTCAACCTTTTTCTGGGAAGTAGGCGGCGATCGTGGGCCTTCAGAGTCGGAGGATGCCTTGAGACGCAGCCATGTTGAAACTGAGCCGGAAGCGTAAGCGCTCTAAATTAGCTCGCGTTTGGAGCCATGTGTACATTGTTCGCGAGAAAGCCATTAGCATCACAGAGCGTGGCCGACCAGAAGCCACCACGCGACCCTCGCTCGCCATGATTTACGGGTGGAATTTTCACCCGTCCGATGCAACTTCGTTTCGGGACTGAAGTGCACCACATAACGATTCGCCCCATCAGCAGGTTTGCGATGTCAATACCGCGGCTGTCGTACGCGCCGTAGCCATACACGGCGTCTTGCGGTCTGTTTGCCCCACACGCCTTTCTCTGTGAGGAGCGCTTTCAAAATGTAATTGATTCCGTAATCACCCACATTGAGTGGCAGGGAGCAATAGTTTGTTGCAGCCAAGGGGCGGACGTCTCCAATTGCGCAATTGGGCAGGCTCGTGCCGCCCCGACTAGGCGCCCTCGCTGTTTCTCCGAACGAGACCTCGCTGCTTTACGTTCACATGGACCGCGACAACCGCCAATATTATGTTGGTTGAGAATTTTAAATAGGGGCCGCTCTGGACCGTGCCGCTTTGTTCAGGTCCGGACTGAAGAGTACCGTGTTTTGGGCGCCATCTTTTAAGGAACTCGCGCAAAACGGTCGCGGTCTCAAGCGCGCCGCCCCAAACTTTAGCGAGTTGCTTCGCTGCCTGGCGGCGCATCGGCGCCCTTTGCGCTTCCTGGCGGGAATGACGCCCGTGAAATCCATAGCTCGCTATCGCAGCGAGGCGTTTCGGCTCACTTATACCAGTAGTACTGCTCGCCAGCGGCGAGAGTTCGGACCGGAAAATCGAATAAGTAAGTTCCCCCGGAAGCATTATTACCACCAGAAGAGCCGCTAGACACTGCACTCGAGAAGCTGTTAGTGGCGGGATTGATGTACGAGTACCACAGAAAAATGCCGTTCACTATGTGGTCCAACGTCGACGTCCAAGCCGCGCTCGAAATGGCGGACGAGCACTGGTTAGCCCAAACGAAAAAGCCATTACTAGGCGGCATTTCATCGTCGGTGGTCTGCGTCTGCTGCATGAGCCACTGCTGCCATGTCATCGACCCGTTTGTGGGGGCGAGGGAGACCGCGGCCTGCCACTGAGCCTTGCTGGGCGACGTCGCCCAATTGCTGAAGCCGAGATAGGGCAACGGAGACGCGTTTAGCACATTCGGGACCCCAAGGAAGGGGCTGGGCCAGGTAGCGCACGACGGTTGTGGGACCGCAAACGCCGGGGGGTGATATGGTCCAGTGCCCACCCACGGTGCAAGAGCCCACATGGTGCGATCCTGTGTACTGATGACCACGCCGCCGTTTTGGGAAAAGGCCGGATCGGTGGGCACCGGCGGGAACATTAGGTTGACGTTGTTGGCCCGGTCAGCCTGGAAGACGCCTGTGGTGGGCGGGCTCAGGTCGGGGTTGCCGATGAATTCGGTTATGGTCGCGTTCCCACCCGGGCTGTTCGGGTCCTGGAAATTGAGATAGTGGAAATACTCCATCCGCAGGTTTGCCGCCGAGGTCAGTATCCCATCCCAGTAGTCGTACAGGTTCTGCATTTTGGTGGAGTCCGCCACGCGGAAGAACTGCCTGCTCTGGCCCAGCCAGAGACTGTAGAGGTGGATCATGCCCTCGGTGCCGAGCGTGCCGTTGTCCTGGATGTAGCCCTCCACCTCCTCGTAATAGGCGTCCAAATACTCCGTGTGCAGCTCGGATATCACGTCGGGTCTTTGTGCCACGCAGTACGGGTCCTCCGTCGTTGGTGGTTTACTGCCTTCAGCTAATGGTGGGCACCATTGAGCATAAGTATTGAGGTCGGACTCGTGTTTCGTGATCTTGGTGGCATAGTCCTGCGCGGTGTTGGTTATCGTGTTGTACAGTTCCTGGGTCGCGGTGGACTTCACCAGCTGCGTGAGCTGGTCCACTTGAGTGGTCAAATTTTCGAGACTGCTCTGGAGGTCGTTTAGCTGCTGCCTCAGAGCGTCGATCTCCATTTGAGTGGCGTCGGGCGTCACCAGACCCGTTTGCTTCATTATCCAACCCGCAAGCTGGCCGCCGGCGGACTTCAGTGCTGCCTTCGCCAAGTCTTCCGCCAACGAGCTCTCCTCGTTGCCCAGCAGCTTCGGCTGGCGGAATGGATGCGTAACCGAGGGCGTCCGCAGTTCCTGGAGCAGCAAGCGCTCGAAACCGTCCAGCCCTCCTGCTTCCTGGGCCTCCGCCATAAAGGCGACGGGGCTGAAGAACGGAGATGCGTAGCCTGAGCTCTGCCGCAACGCCAAGCCCAGACTATAGTTCGCCGGGAGCTTCAGGAAACGCCTGACGAGAGCCTCGGCGCCATCTAGCTTGAGTTCCGGCTGCTCCTCTAAAACGCGGCTGACCACGGTGGTCACGGGGTTGACCACCAGCAACTGGTGCGCTGGGTCCGTGAGCACGACGTCGGCACTCAGACGTCCGAAGAACGCATCGCCGTTTATCTTCCCGCCCGAGATGCTGATATGGACAAATGATTGCCCATTCGCGCGTCTTGCTTCATCGGCCAGAAGCCATGGTTGCCAGATGCGAGCGGGGAACATACCCTGGTCATTCGTGGCCGCCTTTGCATCGGCCAATAGTTGGCCATGCACGGTCACGCGCACATCCGCTCCCACGACTGGAGCGTCGGTGAACGCCATAATGCTCAGCCACACGGGAGCCTGTACCGGCACCTGTCCGTTCCCCTGCGCGCGAGCCTCTGCGGGCAGGAACAGCCCGAGCAGGAACACTGCCGCCAGAGCCGCACGCTCCGTTGACTTAAGAAAGTTTCGCTTCATACGATCTGTGATCCTCCTTGAAGAGTTGCGGCGGCCTGCAATCATGCAATTGCTGTTCGTGGCGGTGCCGTCGTCTCAATACGCAACATCGGCGGCCAAAACCCGTAACCGGCGTTCAACTTTTTTCTGGCAATAGGCAGCGATCGAGGCTTTCAGAATTGGAGGACGCCGTAACGCATGTAGCCATCTTGAAACCGAGCCGGAAGCGTTAGGGCCCTAAATTGGTGGCCTGAAAAAGGCCGGTTTCAGGACCTCTGCGAAATGGATCGACGCGATCTACCGCTTCACAATCGGCGGCGGATTCCAACTGCCGTTAAGCACCGCCTGGTCCGGCCAATACGCGCGTAGGAAGAGTATGAATTTGCTCGTAGTGGCATTCGAACCATCCGGTAAACGCGTTTCGAGCCAGTTACAGAATTGTTTCGGATCAGACGGCGGATCTGATTGGATGTAGAGGTCGAGCGAGCCGTCCGCGTTCGGGCACGTTGTGGTTCTGCACATACGGCGTGCCAATCGCGTTGTAACTCGTGTTTGGCGCCATGTTTACATTGTCCACGAGAAAGCCATTGGCGTCATACAACGTAACGGACCAGAAGCCATCAGGCGACATTGGGCCGCCATGATTTACGGGTGGAATTTCGCCCGTTCGATGCAAATTCGTTTCGGGGCTGAAATGCACGACATAACGATTCGCCCCGTCAAGCAGGTTTGCGGTATCAATACCGCGGCTGTCGTACGCGCCGTGGCCATACACGGCGTCTTGCGGCCTGTTCGCTCCTAGCGCCTTCTTCGCGACTAGTGCCCTCAAAAGGTAATTGATCCCGTAATCACCCACATCGCGTGGCACGGACCAATAGTTGGTCGCCGCCGAGGCCGAGGGTGGATTTATGTTTGCGAGGAGCCCCTTTGCCGCCACCACCGCCGCCTGAAGTATGGTTACTTCGGTCTGGTCCGGCAGACTGGCGCAGCTAAATGGTTGGTTGGGCGTAAGAAGACCTAGATTTTGCAGCGATCTTTCTACCAAAAGGTCGATCTTACGGGGCGGATTCGTCATCATCATGGTAGATAGCGTTTCGAAGAAAACGCAGGCGTCCATGTTGTCGAGCTGCTGAATCGGCTGCGTAAACGTGTCGATCGAGGGATTTACAGGCAAATTCGAGGGCGGCTGATAGTCCGTTCCGGTACCGAGCGGCCTCAAGGTCAACCCGTTCGGAGTGGCCTTCAGAGCGCCGTTAAGAGCGTCGATGTCGGCTTGGCTACCGTCCGTAAAGAACCGCATTATTGCCCATACAGTATTGCTATCGAATTTGATAACGCCTGCATAACCGGCGGTTGATGCTGTGGTCCCGCTACGGCCGATCAGAAGGTAATCGCCAGGTTGGCTCTGCATGCGCGAACTTGGTGATTGTCGGCTTACATTCGTCCACGCATCCAATAGTTGGACTATGAAAAATCTGGGCCTCATCGTGTCAACTACAGGCGGTGGCTGGGGCGCCGTGATCATGCGTTTCTGCTCACTGCTGTTCAGACTGGGCTCAGATTATCCGAGATGACGGCATTGCGGCACGAGGACGTCTCGCTCGGCGCCGGCGCACACGTACGTTGTCGAGGCAAAGGGCGAAAGGAACGTTGTACTCCCTTAGCCAAACCAACGATTGCGGTTCTCAAAGCCTGGATTCGGGAGCAAGGCAGCGAGGATTCCAAAACTCTATTCCCAAGCTCGCGCGGTGGGCGTTTGAGCGCCGATGGCGTTCAACATCTCCTCGCGCGTCACGTGGCGCGGGCACGAAAGAGTTGCCCTTCGCTGCGGAAGAAGCGAGTGTCGCCACATGTCCTGCGGCACGCTGCAGCGATGGAACTTTTGCAGGCCGGTGTGGATCGAGCGGTGATTGCACTTTGGCTGGGCCATGAGTCCGTGGAAACCACCCAGATCTACCTCGATGCCGACCTTGCACTGAAAGAACAGGCCTTGGCTAAGACCAACCCTGTCAAAGGTGCTCCAAAACGCTATCAACCGGACGACGAGTTGCTGGTCTTCCTCAAACAGCTCTAATCCAAAGCCTCCAGACTATGCCGCATCTTAAATCGTACGGTTACAAACAACCCGTGCGCCTGTGGGCCTTCAGCCACTTCGTTTTGACCCACGCGGCATAGTCCGGGAGGCGGCATAGTGGCGCAGTAAATGGGGTCGAACGTCTTTGGTGATACCCGCGGCTTGTGCCGCTTCCCGGCACGCCTCCCAGAGCACCTTCGGCGTAATCGGTTTATCGGCTCGCCAGTTGTGTACCGTGCCGGGAAACAAATACGTCTTTGGCTGCATCCATCGCCAGTACTCGCGCAAAGTCTCCAGCAGTTTCGGACTGAGCGGCACATCGCGATCACGGTTCCGCTTGCCATGCCGGATATGGACGATCATGCGTGTGCTGTCAATGTTTTCGACCTTGAGATGGCACAGTTCGGCCCGACGCATGCCGGTCGAATACAGCGTCATCAGCATGGCGCGATGGAACAGATTGCTGGCCGAATCGATGAGCCGGACTGCTTCTTCCTGTGTCAGGATGATTGGCAGCTTGCGGGGCGCTCGCGGATAGGGCACTTCTTCGACTGGGTAGTTCCGCTTCAGTGTCTTGCAGAAGAAAAAGCGCAATGCAGCCGTGTGGTTCCCAACCGTTCGCACGCCCTGCTTCCGCTCTTTGAGCAGATATAGTTGATACTGCCGGATCTCATCTGGCCCCAGTTGATCAGGAGACCGCTGGAAATACTTCGCGAAGTCCGCGACGGTCTTGACGTAGCTGGTTACGGTAGTCTGTGAATAATTACGTCGCTGGAGTTCTTCCAGCATCAGTTTGCGTAAATGGGTCACAAGTTTGCTCCTTGTGACCCGCTACTCTATCGACCTTTATCGACCGTTCACCGCCCACGCGTAGCGTCCGCCGCGCGGTCGGCTTCGTTCTAACGGCACAGGGTAGAGCGAAAAAATTCCACATGTCCGTATAAGTCGGCGACCCGTAGAAATGGCTCGCGACGAATCGTCCCATGGCGCCCGATTCCGAGTGAATGCGATGAAAGACTGGGGCCTAGAACATCGCCTTATATGGCGCATCAAACAGCACGTCTCGGTTCACTCGCACGTTGAATCGGTAGCCAACCGGAATCTTGATCGTTGGTTGAACATTCAGATTCTTGCGCGTGATCTGAGCCCCCAGATCGGAGACCTGTTGGCCGACGGCACTGCCAGCGACTTCGGCAGGACTCGGATAAGTCAGAACGGACCGGTTCTGATTCTGTGAGACTTCGGAGGCCGCGGCGAAGAGGCTGGTCAACACCGCGAAGCCGAGGAGGCGCTTATAGTGGCGGTCAACTTTGTCGCGAAAGCCGGCAAATCCGTCGGCATCCTGACCGAGCATCCCGCTGAGGTCGAGCGAGGAGCCGTCCGGGTAGACAACTCGATTCCAGACAACTTGAACGCCATCTTGTCCATACCCGAGCTGCGAGTTATATTCTCCGACCAGGCGTGCCCCTTGCGGGATCAGGATGTAGCGGCCAGTCGCAGTGTCATAGACGTTTGAGGTGACCAGCGCTTTCAGCTCGCCGGGCATATCGGAATTGAGGGCTTGCTCCATTACGGCTGGAATTTCCCAGCCGGCTTTTATTTCATATGGGGAAATTGGCGCGGTGCGTGTTGATTTCAAGTAGTCGTCGGGTTGCGTTGCCCTTGCAGTCTTTAGGAACGCTTGTTGGGGAGTCGCGAGTGAATCATGGTGATCCGGCAACGTAACCCCTTCAACCCGATTACTCGAAGTCGGCTGGAGAGCCGAGGCAAGTTGGTACGGGTTATCTGCGCCCGATGGAGGCCCGGCACTTGCGCCGCCGAAGCCATCACGCAGGCTCGTCGGAGCGGCCATCGCCCTTTGCTCGCCGTCATACGCCGCCTGAATGCGCTGCTCTTCTGGCGTTGGCTGTTGGACCTGCTGGACCGGAGGCACAGAGCCTTGGATGGGCGCACCCTGCCGGACATACGCCGTTGCCGGGACCGTCGTGCCGTTTTTCGGGCCCGATACCGACGCGTATCCTTGAACGTCTTCGGGAGCCTGCAACTGGCCAGAGCCGGGTGCGCCGACGGGCTGTGCACGCGCCGTGAGGACATTCCCCGAAGGGACATCCTTCTCGATGTCGGCTGCTGCAGCGGTAGCGGGAGCAACACGCTTTGGCAGGTTGGCGTCGGCGAGCGCAGCGACCTGGCGCTGCCGACGCTTCCAACCTCCGTAGGCAAACAGACCGAGCAGCACGACGGCAAGAGCGACGAGAGCCAACGATGCTCTCCGGCTAATGCGCACCGTTTGTGGTGGCCGTGGGTTTAGATCCAGACCGCTCGGAGAGTTCCAAGACGTCGCGGTTGGCTTGTCGTCTCCGATAACGGGATTAGCTTTTTCGCTCACGCTTAATCTCCACTTTTTGCGCTTTCCTGCCGGTGCCTAAGATCAATTCCGCTCGGTCAAAGAGGCGGTCAACGATGTACATGTCTCCCTTAACGCGGTAGTTGACCATCTCCTGTTTGCCGTCTCTGCCGAGGACGACAAGAACCGGAGCTTCACGAGTCTGAGTCTCGCGGCTGATCTGAAGAAATGTCTTCTGGCCGTCGTCGAAGACGCGAACTGGCTTGAGCGCATCGTTTTTGCCTTTGATGCGATAGTCGAAGCACAGCGAATCCACTGGGCTGTTTGGCAGCTCCGCTATTGTGTTCTTCTGCTCCTCCTGTTTTTGCTTCGCAATCTGTTCCTGCCACTTGGAGCTGTTGCTTTCGTCATTCGGATACGCGAAGGCCACGCGAGCGACGTAATCCTCCGGTTTCGAAAGTAGCCGCAGATAATATGCGCGGCGATCCGTCGTAATCAACAGATTCGTGTCCAGGCCTGCGATCTGCGGTTTGAGCACAACGAGCGTGGTTGCAGAATCGCCATGGCCGAACATCGCCGGTGAAATATTCCATCGAACCGAGTCGCCGATGTGCGGCTCCCCGGCAAGCTTCTCACCCGACTGCAGCTCGATGATGCACACGCGCAGGGGGGCGCAAACTACTGTCGGAAGTCCCGCGCCATAGGAATACAAGACACGGCCATCCTGCCCGGCGAGGGGCTGGTTGTGTTCCGCCATCCACTTCTCGCTCATCTGCACTGCGTCCTGAGCGGTCTTGCTCAGTTGCACGTCTGTTCTGGGCTTAAACCCAGGCGGTACCGATATTCCCGATGCAGGAGGAGTTTCGACATGACCGGCAGTTGATGGAAGAACATCCTGCAAAGCCGATAGCTGTGTAGCCAGCTCGCTGGTGCCGATAGGAGCTGCTTTCTCCGGCGGTAGCCGCTTTGCTTGGAACGGCGGCAGAACCGCGCGCCCCGATTGCTGCGCAACGGCGGATAAAGAAAAGAGAACGAGGTGAGCTGCGAATAGTAATGGGCGCATCGAAGATCCTTTCAAATCAGAGGAGCTTGCCCCAACTGGCGTTCGTGACGTATATTCCGAGCGGGTTGATGCGCGCGGTTGCTTCATCAGTAGGTGGGTTGATCGCAATCGTGAACGCAGCCTTCCACCGCGCTCTTTGCGTGACCGTTCCGTACAAGTCGCGAGCCGTCTCGGCCCACTCGATTTCGAAGGTTCGGTCACTCGTGGGAAGCACGGACTGCACTTCGACGTTTACCGTTTCGGTCTGCGCCCGCTTTTGCGGCGGATCACTCCGGTAGAAGTCACTGATGAACGCCTGTGCTTGTGAGCCGCTTGCGACATACGCATAGACGCGGTCGATAGCCTTTCTCTGCGCAACGCCGTCGCCGGTCACTAGGCGAAGGTTCTCAAGCCAGGTATACAGGGTTGCCCGCTTGATGCGGTCGTCCGCTGCTGTGGTTTGTTCAGCCGGACCCGCTGCCAGAGGGCGACCCAGTGAATCCATTGCAACGACAAAAGGCACGACATGCGATCGGGCGGAAAGCCAAACAAGGCCGGCGACGGTCAAGAGCGAGCTGAGTGCGCAGAGGAGGGCCATAAGCCTCCAGTTCCGTTCTCGCGTGATGAGGTGACCATAGCGCTCGTCCCACTCCCGCCGCGCGGCAAGGTAAGGATTCTCGGCACTGGTAGCTTTGCTTGAACCGTTTTGGGATTCCGAGTCTGTGGCTGGAAACGTCGATGTGATTACTGCTGCCATTGTGAATTCCTTATTCGTGATGATCGAGATTCATGCGCGGCGGACCGGCATGAGGCGCTGAATCGGATGGTGGTCGAGTTGTCAGATGCCTGCGCACGTCTGGCATCGTTGAGCTCGTCCGTGAGGCCGAGGCCGAAGGTGGAGGAACGCTGTTCCCGGACACACTTGACGAAGACGGCGCCGACGGTGGTTTCGAACTCGCGCTCATCGCGGATGCGGCTTCCGCTGAAGCTGATCCGGTGGCACCGCCAATGCTTGAAGCACCAGCCGCCGCTGACAGTGCCCGGACACCGGCGACCGCGGAGCCGATACCAGTTGCCGCCATTGACCCGACAGCGACCGCACTGCCGGCAAGAAATGCCGAGGTTCCCACCAGGTCTCCGCCCGTGAGCGCGGGCGATCCGCCAAGTACCGCAGAGAACAATTTCGGAATCTGCCAGCAGAGCATCATGAAAATGATCGAGGCACCCATGATTTCGAGTGCAGACATAGCAGGGCTAGAATTGGACGCGATGTTTTCGGCTTGCGTCATCCAATCGACCGAAAGATTCATGCCTGTTCCGATCAGCAGATAGAGCAGCATGATTTTGACGCCGTTGGACACGCCCAGTCCGATATAGCGCTCGACGTAGGGCGCCGTCCAGCGGGACCCGCCGAAGCCGACGAAGATAAACGCAGCGGCAACGATGATGTAGCTCTCGACCATCGCCACTACAAACTGGACCGTGATGGCGATGAACGCCAGCGCTGTAATGATGCCGGTGACCACCATCGCTAGCGAAGTGCCGAGGTTTGTGAAGAACGCGGCTGAACTGGAGGTGGCCATTAGCGCCCCGGCGAGATCGATTCCACGAGTGAAGACATCACTGGGAGATATGGGGCCGGTACCCGCCGCATTCTGCCCAATTAGCTCGAAGCTGTCGGTAATCGCAGGAATCCAAAAACGCCCGTAAAGCAGCAGAGCGTAGAACGCGCCAAGCCACATCACCTTGCGGACCAGCGCCGCGGCCCAGGACTGGAGATCGGTCTTTTCTAGTAGCATGAGCGCGGCACTCCAGGCGAACTCAATCACCGCCAACATGCCGAACAGGTTATTTGCGTACGGCCAAATGTTTGTGAACCAAGTGACCCGTTGAGCACGATACTGGTTCAGGATGGCGCTGGGGGCCTTCACGTTCGCGGCCGAGGCGAGGTGCGATGAGAGCAGCGCAATCACCACGAACAGGCCAATAGTAATGACTCGCTTAGACTTGTAAATTCGTTGTGACATGACACACCTCGGCTGATCTCAATTACTAGCTGCTTCCGGTCGAGCTAACTCAGGAGAGCTATTTCCAGCCGCCCTGGAATGTCTCGTGATCCTGAGAAGGTTTGCGCACCCACTGGGCTACGTTGCGAGCCGCGATACAGACATGGCCCTCTGTTGAATCGGTCCACGCGGCCGTCGCACTCTCACGCATCGGTTTGCACATTTGGTCGACCGTGACGGCACAATCGCGATGCTTGCTGAACCAATCCTGCACAGCCAGGTTGGAGGTACCGGACAGTTCGCCCGCTCCACAGGACTGCGTTTTCTGAACAATCGAACTCGGAGGCTCCTTTATCACGGAACAGCCGACAAGGAACACGGCCAGAGCAAAAACAATTACCTTCATTCGCCTCACTTCCAGCCGGATTGGAACGTAGTTCCATCGGAAACCTCCGGCGTGTAATTGAAAAATTGTTGAGTCGCGGCTTCGCTGGCCGCTTGCCGCTGGATCACGTAGCCTTGGTACGCGGCTTTGCTGGTCATATCTTCGAGCTGAAGCTCGCGAAGCTTTTGAAGCTGCGCAATCTGCTCCGCAGCGAGCTGACTTGTGAGATTGATCGCGTCATTTCTGTTCAACAGATTCGACGAGCCCAAAGTTCGGAGTACGGAAAGCACGCCTTGTTCCGTTGTGAGTAACCTGCCTTGTAGGCCGACACCACGTAGAAGGCCTTGCGTGGTCGCAAGGCTCGTCTGAGCCCATTGAGCGTACCTTCCCTGGTAAGTGCCGATCGCCGGCACTGGCCCAAATACCGGTTGATAGCCGGGGAATGTCGCGCGGAATGCTATGTCCTGGCCGCCGAGCGAGTATGCCAACGCTTGCCCACCTTGAACCACGGCTGCCAGTTGCGCGAGATCTCCCGAAATGTTGCTCAGAGCTGCTGGCCCGCCGTGCATAGTGTTCTTGACCGCGTCAGCCAGTTGCTGGATCTGGATCGCATACTGCAGAATCTGCTTCGCGTATTCCAGTTGATGCAGTACCTGAATGCTCGCGGCAGTCGGCTCCGATGCGCAGTTCGCACATACGACCACACCGCCGAACTGTGCTTCCACGTTTGGGCAGACACACAGGGCGAGAGCTGCGATAACAAGAGAACTACGGCGATTCGAGAGCATACTTTCCTTTCGAGGCGACTAAGATGCCGCCGCACGCAGATATTTGGGTTCCGACTCGCTCTGAACCCGTTCGTAATAATCAGCCCACTCAGCGAGTTGTTCATCTTTGAGCGCAGCCGAGCGGGAACGAAGCCAAGCGCTCTGCCAACTGGACGGGCTCTGCTGTATAAGTTCTTCCACAAGCTGGCGTTCTTCGCGGCCATTCACTCCAACAAACGAAAGGGCAACGTTGTGAATTCCGAGCGAAACAAGCCGCCGCCCGAGCGGAGAAACGAAATAGTAGTGCTGCTTCGGAATACTCGATTGCAGGATGTCGAGCTCCCGCGAGTTCAGCCCGATCCGATCATAGAAATCCTTCGAGGCAGGGTTTCTTGCCTCAGCATTCGGCAGAAGTATCTTGGTCGGGCACATCTCCAGAATCACGTCGCTGATTTCCGACTTGCAGATGTCGCTGAGATTCTGAGTTGCCAACAGAACAATTCCGTTCATGCGGCGAAGGGTTTTCAGCCAATCGCGCAGGCGTTCCCGAAATACCGGGTGCCGCAAGTAGGCCCAAGCTTCATCGAGCGTCACAAGTGTCGGCGCGCCGTCCAAGCGCTTTTCGATGCGGCGAAACAGATAAAGCAGCACCGGTATGACCGCCTTGTCATCGAGCTGTAACAAGCTTTCGGTCTCAAACGTGAGGAACCGGCCATCACTAAGCAGGTCTTCGTCAGCGTCTAAGAGATGACCGAGCGGACCGGACAGCGTATAGAACTGAAGCGCTTCCCTTACTTCCAGGTCCTGAACGTTTGCACTGAGTTCCGTAAGTGTGCGCGATGGCGAAAGGCGAAGCTGCTGTAGAGCAGCGGTGAGCGCATTACGGTGCTTCGGAGTGACGGCGAGACCGTTCAAGGTGCACAAGTCTTCCAGCCAGGCGACAGCCCATGTTAGGTCCGCGTCGGAATCGATATCTCTCAGCGGGCAGAACGCCAGGTCTGTTTTCTCTCCGGCCAGATCGTAGAATTCACCCTCGGCAGCTTTCGTAAGTACGAACAATGAATGGCCCTTGTCAAAGGCGAACACCTGGGCGCGCGGATATCGGAACCACTGCGCTGCAATCAGGCCAAGTGCAGTTGATTTGCCAGCACCGGACGGCCCGCACATCAGTGTGTGCCCCAGATCCGAGACGTGCAGGTTGACTCGGAATGGAGTGGCACCAGTTGTGACTCCGAATAGAAGCGGAGGACTATTCTTGGGCATCAGCCGGGACGGATTCTCGCGTTCGCCGGCCCAAACGGAACTGATGGGGAGCAGATCTGCCAGATTGAGCGTGTGCAGCAGAACGCTACGCACGTTTCGATAGCCGTCGCCGGGAATACTGCCACGCCACGCTTCAACGGCATTCACCGATTCCAACCGGCATGAGAAACCCAGGTTCTGGATGCGCTTCATCACCGTGCGCACACTCTCTGCGAGCCTGTCCAAGTCTTCATCGAGACAGACGATGTTGCTTGTGTACTGCGCAAACTGAACATCGCCGGAAGCGGCTACGCCCATGGCCTGCTCGGCGTCTTCGGCCATCATCTGCGCATAGAGGTTTACGGCGCCATTTTGGCTTCTGAGAATCTGATCCTTGAACCCGCGAATTCGGGAACGCCATTTCCTCCGGTTTTTATCGAGTATGCTCCCGGCTTCTTCGGGGTCGAGGAGTATCGCCCGTGTGTTCCAGCGATATTCCATGGCGAGCGAGTCGATTTCGCCAATAATGCCCGGAAAGCTGCTCCTGGGAAATCCGTCCAACGCTATGACGCGGATGTGCTTGCGTCCAATTCGCGGTTCGACGCCAGCGCAGAAATCGTCCACCGCAAGAACTTCATTCAAGTAAACCGGAATTGGAGGCAAGGCAAACGGATAATCATCGCCAGGATGCATCGGCGGAAATACCGCAACAGCCGATCATGCGATTGAGCGAAACCAAACTCGTCCTCGAAATCAAACCGCCTCAAACGTTGCACCCGGAAGAGTGAGGCAAACACGTTTTCAAACAGATCGACCTTCGATTTGAAGCGCTCGAGAACCAAATGTGCAACGCCGGACTTTACCCGGCCGGCCTTCAAACATCCAGCCCTTGAGCCGTTCTTGGATTCAATCGGCGGCAGATACGTGAGCGCGAGGTAGTGTTCGCT
>CAVRNU010000006.1:0-155967 GCA_963722585.1 Bryobacterales bacterium
GTTCAAGCTGCTGCAGGCCAAGATTACCGGACAGAAATTCGATCAACGAAGACTTGCAAATGCCTCCATTCTCTACAGCACTGAGAAGAATCAGGACAAGGTACCTTGCGACATCGGACCAACCACGGTCAAGGATCTCTATCGCATTACCCCGCGCGAGGACATACCCACCGGCGAATTCGGCTTCATCGAAGGCAACACCGCCAGCCAGTCGGCTTCGAATATTGAAATTCTCGACGTGTACGACTTTGGCGTCGATCGCAAAGAAGAAAAACTGGCACTTAAAGACTACTTGAACGTCCTGCCGGCGGCAAATGTGGTGATACGGCATTCCTCGCGTGGTCAAAGGAAGACGCGCAAAAGAGGGTGGACGACCGCGAAGGAAATGTCGGGATTACTGGGAGCTTGATGGGCTGATTCAAGAGGCAGTATGCCTCAGTCGATGCCTATTGGGCGGATGCTCAATTTGCCCGCGGGTTTGCCCGGCTGGAAATGCTCGACAAGAGTCTTACTCCCGAGCAGACGACAAAGCTGTGCGGACTGCTCCTCAGCCAGAATCACGAGCAGTACTATATCGTGGTCTCGATCGGCGGCAAAATCGGTTCCGGACATCTAATTGGCGCGAACGAAGGAGAAAGGCTCATGCGGCCATTCGATGCTTCGCTCACAAATAGCAGTTCGAAGGATGTGGTGCCTGCAAGCCACCTCGAGTTCCTGGGTGGTTATGCGGGGTTGTGGAAAGTCGAGTTCAGCCAGAACAGCATTCGTGGAGCGTTGCTGAATAGCGGAGCGGAAGAGTTGATTTTCGAGGCGCGGCTAAATCAGAATCTCGATTTCCGCGCGAAGTTTCCTATGCAGCAGATATTGCCGACTCTGGGGATGTTGGGGAATGAGTTGGCGCAGGCGCGCGGGATGAACTAGTAGAGGGCCGTATCAAAGTTTGGGGGCGATCACATTGAGGGTAGCACCATGCTGCCCGCGGGAAGAAGCCCGGCTACTTCATTGAGGAGAGGGTTCCTGATATGGAGTTCCGTATTTGGATAGAGACGCGTTTGGCCGGCCGAGTCTTGAAACGGGAGCTAGTTGCACGGGTGGAGCGGACGGCAGCTGGAATTGGGTTTGAAGAGTCAGGAATCGCAAGCGCTGGCGGTTTTCGATGTGCGACGGCGCGAGCGTCTTTGAGCACACGGCGCAGCACGGGCAGCGTCTTGTCATTTCGGCGCAACCGTTGAATTCTACGACCTGCGAGAATCAGAGCCGCTCTGAGCTCTCGGTGCGAGCGCTCCAGCTCTACTACGCGAATTTCTAGTTCGGCCACTCAGTCTAGGTGCGCTTCAGGGTGCTCAGTTATTCGATGGCCTTGCGTTCCGAGAGCAGCATTTCGATCAGCGTGCGGATATCGCCCAGCTCCGAGTGCATGAGCGTTTGTTCCGTACGGACGAACTTCATCTCATCCTCGAGGGCAATCATCCGGGTCACGATGCTTTCGAGGCGGGACCGATTGGTGCGATGCCTTAAATTCATCTTCATCCGGTCCACGCGACGATCGGTTTGATACTGCCCGATGTGTGACTCGAGCTTCGATTTGGTGTCATCGACGAGTTGCTCGGTCGTCTTGTTCATCCCCGGAATCGAGAGCTCCCGCTGTACCGGGACAAATTCGCGCTTGAACCACTTGTATGCGCGCAGCAGGCCATTTGTGACGCCGCCGATGATCGCGCCGGCACCGGTAATGATCGCGCCTAGAACCGCCCACCAGTTCTGAATCGCCTTTGAGATGTCGTCTGGGCTATGCGTCTCAAGCACCTACCTATACTCGTGCGCCATGAGGAGTCTGATTCTCGACGGAGAGAACGGAGGATTTCGGACGTCCTGCGCCGGGCAGTCCAGAGGGGTACCAATCTTCGCTTTGTATCCATCCCCGCAACGCTTCCCCAGTCAAACATTGACTTTTCAGCCGATTCCTCGCCGAACGACTCGCATGGTCGCAAAATCGAAACTCCACTCGCCTGCCTTTTGGCATCCGTGTTCATCCAAGCATCGGGCAATGCCTGGCGCCTTTTGGACTCGAACAGCCTCGAGCCTACTGGCAGAGTCCTGATCGACCGCTTTCAGTCTTTCGATGGACTCCTGATCATGCCATAAATCTTCCATTTTCCTTTCGAGTGCAGTGATCTCCTCCAGACCATTCCGTCGAATAGGGACCACCTTTGCTGCAGGGGAAGACACGAAAACGCAAACCTCCATGATCTGGCTTGGCTAGGGCCTCCGCATCGGTTGAAAATTTAAACTGATAGCGTTCAGGGGATACCGCTCAAACGTTTGTCACATTTTAAACAAGTCGACGTCTCTTTTTGCTAATATGTTTCGCATCGGCGACGCGCCCTTGCTCTTTTTCAACATTCTCGATCAGTAAGTCGAGATCGCGGTCAAGTTCTTGATCCGATTTTGGACCCGCGACGGTTGTGGTGTAGGCAAAATATCTCAAATTCTTCAGAATCGCGTCTCTGGCTCCCGGCGTCGGGCTTTCCAGAATGAACTCGAGGAGTTTGTGGTGCCGACTATTTCGCGGATTGAAGCCCGGCGGCTTCGCGGGACCGACTCGCTCTCCTGACTGCGCTGTAGCAATATCGACCAACCGTTGCACAACATCGGAGAGCGCTGGCCGCTTATGCAATTGCTCGGTCTGACGGATCTGCTCCTGTAAGTTCTCGAGGGCCAGCTTCACGCGGCGTTTGAGTCGGATCGTATCGAAGGCTTCGAGATCTAGTAAAGTTTCCATATGCCCGTATTTTATGTTGACACTTTGTCACATCTACATAGGATAGACATGTGGCGCTGAGCCTCAGCATCAACATGGCAAATGTAACACGGCAACAGCAACCTCGGTACGAATCGGAGCCTTATGTGGGCTTCCACCTCCGTATTCCAGAAACGATGCATGCGCGTGTCAAGGCGACGGCAGCACTACAGCGCATCGCAATGCAGGAGTACGTGCGTCGCTTGCTCGAGGCCTCGCTCGCGCAAGACGAAGCTTCGATTGCAAAAGAACGGAGCTGACGATGGGGGCCGCCGCTCCTTTGTCGAAGCCCGCGCACGTTCAATTGGACGCTGCGACGCACACCTACTATGTCGATGGTCAGGTGGTGCCGGGCCTAACCAACACACTGAAAGAAGCGAAGATCGTCGATTACTCGATGGTTCCCCAGGACGTGCTGCAGGCGGCGGCGTGGCGCTGCACTGGTGGGCGCTCGGCACGCTCGACATGGATTCGCTTGACCCCGCGATCGCGGGCTACGTGGCGGCTGGCATCCGGTTCCATGAAGAGTCGCGATTTGAGATCGCGAACGTCGAGCAGATGGTGTACGAGTCGACATACGGCTACGCCGGCACGTTCGATCTGGATGGCCTGATCGGCAACGACCTCTCTCGTCGATTACAAGACCGGCCTCATCATGCCCGGGCATGCACTGCAGCTCGCGGCGTACCTCAACTGCCGGCGCAGTCCGCGGCGCTACCGCTACGCGGTCGTCAAGCTCAACGCGGACGGCACATACCGGATTCACGAGGCCGGGCAGAGTGGCGTGCTTCGGCACGCCAACTTCCAGCGCGACCTTGAAATATTTCTCGCGGCGCTCGCCTGCGCCAAGTGGCGGCTCGAGCACCATATCACGGACAAGGAGAGCGAATAACTTATGGCGACAGCGGCGGCAACTACGGATGTAGCATCCAGAACCGCAGTTGTAGATGTGCGGACCAGACTGGCCGAGAGCGCCGACGCACGGATCGAGGAGGCGCGAGCCTTCCAGGTGACCGATTCGAACACCTATCGACAGGCGGCCGACAAGATGCTCGCAATCAAGGCGCTGCGCGCCGAAGTGGACAACGTCTTCGGTCCGATCATCGCGGACGCGTATAAAGCTCACAAGACTGCGATCTCGCAAAAAGCCAAGGTCGACGATCCGTTGGCCGAAGCAGAAGAGCTCTACAAAAGCAAGATGGGCGCCTACGACGACGATCAGCGGCGCATCCAGCGCGAAGAGGAGCGCTGGCGACGCGAACAGGCCGAGCGCCAGGCGGCCGAGGATCGCGAGCGCGAAATCGAAGACGCGGAGAAGCAAGGCGCGACAGTCGACGAAATCAAAGTCATCGCGGAGGCGCCGCTGCGCGTCGCGCCGGTGATCGTGACGCCCGCCGTGCCGAGGGTCGCTGGCATCAGCTCCCGCGAGAACTGGAAGTGGGAAGTCGAAGACAAGCTGAAGCTCGATCGCTTCATAACAGCGAATCCAATGTATTCGAATTTCACCGTCGTCAATTCGTCAGCCGTGACGAACCTGGTTCGCAGCTTGAAGTCCGCCACCAAAATTCCCGGCATCAAAGTCTGGCCGGAGAGCAATATCGCCGGGAGGAGCTAGCCATGAGCACTCAAGCCGAAATCGTGATTCCGCAGGGCGACGAGCTCCTGCAGGTCCGCATGGGGCGCAATCCTGAGACGCTGATCAAGGAGGCGACCCTCTGCGCGGGAGCGCTGATGCGCGTCGTCAAGGAAAACGGATGGGCCATAAACTTCGGCGGGAAAAAGGACCATCTCTGGTTCGAAGCATGGGCGTTTCTCGCGACCATGTATCGCGTCACGCCGCGCGTTGTGCCTGGCATGACCAAGCTCATCGAGATTGGAGGCGTCATCGGATTCGAAGCCGAGGCCGAAGCCTTTCATGTCCCGTCGCAGACCATCGTTTCGACCGGCAATGCCATGTGCTTGAACGACGAGGAGAACTGGGGCTTGCGCCCGAAATATGAGGGCAAAGGCGCCGATCGGAAGAAAATTGGCGAGGTTGCCGTACCGCTCTTTCAACTTCGTTCGATGGCTGAGACAAGGGCCATGTCCAAGGCGCTGAAGGGGCCGTTCTCCTGGGTCGTGGCAATGGCGGGCTTCGCGCTAGGCACGGCCGAAGAAGGACCAAACGGCGATGGCAGCACTAAGCAGAACATCCGCCAGCCACAGCAGAAGCAGCAGCAGAAGGCCGGCGACGGCCCGCCGCCAAAAATCAACACAAATCAGCTCAAGCGGATCTTCGGCATCGCGCACGCCGCAGGCAAGTCGAACGAAGAAGTCCGCGCGATCTGCAAGTTCTTCGGCTTCGCCACGCCCGACGATGTGACAGCGGACAAGTACGACCAAATTTGCGCCGAGATCGAGAAGGGAGGCGCGCAATGACCTTCGCTGTTCTCGTCTCGCTTCTATTCGTCCTCGTTTCAGCCAGCCTCGTCTGGTGCGGCATCGTGCTACATCGCCAGCGAAAGCGCCGACGCGAACGCCTCACCTGGCGGGATCTCGAGCGATTGGAGCACGCCCTAGACCGACTAGAGCGCCATAAGACTCTCTAGCGTCGCCCGGTCGATCCAGCAGGCTCCTTTGGCGGACGGGTCACGCCATACGCCCAGTTCTCCTTGACCGGCGGCTCTGGTCGTCACGCCGCCGGTTTCCCGCTAGCGGGGCCTGCCGGATTGATCGGCGCATCGGCGTCGACCGAATTCCGGAGACGGCCAAATACAAACGGAAAGGAGGTCCCCCTAGTTGAGCAACTGACCGGATGGCCGTCTCCCCCTCCGGTTCGGAGAAGGTGGGGCTAAAACACATGGAAACATTTTGCGTTGAGCGGGCAGACCACGGCTACTACACGGTCTCGTCGGGCGATCGGTATCAGGACAAGCTCGATCAGGGCGAGGCGCTGTACCTGCTAGCGTGCTTGTTGCTCGGCAAGGGCGAGCCAACGCTGCTCCTCAAGACCAAGGAAGAACACACGGCACAGAAGGCGGCCTGGCGGTAGGATCTCGCGAGCCCAATCGAGAGGTATGACTGATGGCCAATGTGATCGAGACGCCATTGGAATTTCAGGACAAGGCAGACAAGGAGAGATGATTTTGGAACTTCGAGAACGATTGAATTTCCCCGACGCGCGCATTATTCAAATCGCGTCCTACCCAAGCGGAAAGGGAGTCAAGTGCGTGATGATCCTCGCGGCCTCGCTGCTGCCGGATCACGCAAAGCATTTGAACTGCGCGTACATCTATCGCGACGGCATCCCGGTCGAAGGACTGGAGGACGTCGCACTCGAGGCGCAGCTCCGTGACATGGAGCTGCATTTGCCGACGGCCCATGACCGCCAGCAGTTCGACTGCTATTTCCCTGAGCTCATTCATCGAATCAAAATCAAGCGCGTCGAGGACGCGAAATTCGAGGTGATATTTCGCATCCACGAGGCGCGCCGGCGCGCGGATCTGGACGCGCTGCTCGAATCGGTCAACAAAGACACATTCGAATGCGCGATCCGGCCGCGTCAGGGCGAGCTCTTCGATGGCGGCACGCGCGTCGACGTGTCCAGGGGGAGCAAGCGACAGGAGCCGGCGGAGGAAGAACAGATTGAGGTCTTCGCGTGTCGGCTCTGTGATGAGGACGTGCCGCTCTACGACACCGGTACGCAGCACATCGACGGCGATGGCGTTGTGACCGCTTGCGAGCATCCGAGCGCCAAAGCTGTCGCAGCAATGAAGACGAGCCGCAAGGCAGGCCTCGCCAGCAAGACCCCCATGTTCCTTCGGAACATCGCAGGCGATGAAAACAAGGGCCTTCGGCCTGTGCTTTCGACGGAGCGGGAGATGAGCCATGCCTGAAAGATTGCTAGCCGAAGATGCCTGGGCGATTGTTGAGGTGCTTGGCCACAACCTATTCGCCGGCAAGGTCAGCGAACACGTCATCGGCGGCGCTGGCTTCATTCGCGTCGATGTGCCGGAGCTGCCCGAGCGCCGGTGCAAACGGAAATGGAGCTATCAAGATGAAGAAGTCGAGGACGTGATTCCTGCCGTCCCGGCCTTCACCAAGCTGATTGGCGCCTCGTCCATTTATGCCATCACGCCGTGCACAGGAAGCCGTCGCCAGGCGCGTGGCAGAGGAGAAGCGCGCTGTGCCAGTCAACGTCATCGATATGCCGGCGAATGGCTCTTCACCGCGGCTGATCGGCGCCCGCCGCCACGACGACGAGGACGACGATGACTACGAGATCGAGGAGGATGACGACGACGAGCCTGAGGACGACGAACAAGAAGACGTAAGCGAGGAGGTGCAGCGTGTCTAGAGCCGCGCGCCAGATGACGCTCGAAGAGGCGGCGCCGACCCGCGACGATGACGTTCCGCGAGCCATGCGCGGCCTGCCATTGATCCTCGTGACAGAGAAATACTGGCGCGGTCTGTCGCCGGAGGTCCGCGACGCGTTGCTTCCTTATCAGCGTTCGCGCAGCACGGAGCACGGCCTGCGCTGGTTCGCGCACACGGTCGAGGTCGAGCGGCTGCTTGGGATGGAGCTACCAGCATGAGCACCGTGACGATGACTGCCTCGCGATTCCGCGCCAAGCACATCCTTGAGAAGCAAGTCGACAAGCAGGTCCGCGACTTCCTCGAGCTCCGCGGGTGGCGCCGTATCCGCTTTCAGGCGACCGTGATCCCTGGAGCGTTCCGCACAGCCGAGCCAGGCATGGCGGATTGTTTGTACATCAAGTACCTCGATCACAACGGCGTGTGCGTCGCGCTGTGGATCGAGACCAAGCGGGCCGTGCGCGGTAAGCTCGCCGACGACCAGCGCGTCTGGCGCGATCGCGAATTGAAGCGCGGCGCCGTGGTTCTCTACGTGAACGACATCGACGCGTTCTCGCGGGAATATGAGCGGCTATTCTCGTGGCTCCATTCGAGCCGATTCACTAACTCCGCGCATCAGACGCGGTTTGAACTCGAAAACTGAGATGGCTGATGTACCTATGGACGCTTTTCTTTTTTATGTGGACGATTGGCTTTCATCGAAGCGTGTGAATGAGATGGATGCGCACGAAGAACGCGGCTATTTGCGGCTTCTACTTCATGCCGCTAAAGAACCAGACTGCGGGCTGCCCGATGATCCAAAGCGGCTCGCGCTGATGTCCAAGTTAGGCGCCCAGTGGAACAGGCCGACGCGAGATAAGAAGTTTCGCTTCGGCGCCACCAGCGTCGAAAAGCTGTTGGCTTGTTTCGAAATAAAGAAGAACGGGCGGATATACAACGAGCGTCTGCTCCAGGTCTTCAACAAGCATAAGGATGTTGTGGAGGCGCGCCAAAAAGCCGCCCGCGCCAAATATGCAATGCGCGTGCGCCTGTCGATGCAAAGTCAACCGAATTTGCAGACGTTTTGCAGGGTGATTTGCACATGCAAAATGGCATGCAAAATTCTGCTTCCCAATATATAGGGCATGAGCATGAGCACCGGCATAGCAGTTTTCCGGAAGAGAGTGCAGGGGGAAACCAGGACGAGCAGTGGCCGATTTTTGTGGCACGGTGGCTCGAGTCCGGCTTCTCGAAGTGCTCGGAGGTGGACTGGGAAGAATCTCGATGGGAATGGAATCGACTCGATTTCGAGCAGCGGATAGCGGCGATACAGCGCATTTGCGATCGCCAAGGCACTGACGATCCCGCTGTGAGCTCGTTACCGAAGAGTTACCTGAGAAGGCGTATGTGGCAGCGCCAAGTGAGATCGCTAGCGGGATCCCAATGGCAAGACAAAGATGCTGAAACCAGGAGGATTGCTGAGAAGCGAATGCGAGAGGAATATGAAAAAATTCAGCAACACTGACATTAGCGCGGCGCTTGACCGTCTGGGCATGCTCGAATATTGGCCTTCTAGCCCAGCAGTTCGTGCAGAAATCCACGTCTTGCTCGCGAAGATGGTGCCGCATCGCAAAGCGCTGGACTGGCTCGTCGACGAGCTAGTCAACCGCGTCGGACGCTGGCCTGGGCCAGCCGAGCTGCGCGGTATTCTCTGCTCCCGCTTTGGCCCGGCCGATGGAATCGATGCCTGGTCTACACTGCCCGGGTACACACGATGGCATGGGAAATCCTGTGGGCGTTGATCCTCGGGTTCTCCCTCTCTGCTGTGATTCAAGCCGTTGTCTCAAAAAAAGAGATGGTGCGCTTGCTGCCGGACGATTCGCCGCGATCAATAGTCCGCGCCTCATTTCTGGGTGCGGCATCGTCCTCCTGCTCGTACGCGGCAGTGGCCTTAGCCCGTTCGATGTTTCGTAAAGGAGCGAATTTTACGGCCGCCATGGCTTTTCAGTTTGCCTCGACCAATCTTGTGTTGGAGCTCGGCATTTTGCTCGCCGTGCTGATGGGTTGGCAGTTTACACTTGCGGAATTTACAGGCGGACCGATCATGATTATTCTGCTTGTATTTCTATTCAAGCTCTTCCTCTCGCCAGAGTTAATCCGTTCGGCAAAAGAGCAAGCTGACAAAGGATTGCAAGGGCGCATGGAGGGGCATGCCGGGATGGACATGTCGCTGCACGAAGGCTCCATCTGGCAGCGCATGTTTTCGGAGAAGGGGAAGACATCCATCAGCCATTTCTTCGTAATGGATTGGGCTTCTACGTGGATTGACATTGTTGGTGGTTTGCTCATTGCGGGCGCAATCGGAGCATGGGTACCGAAGCACTTCTGGCAAGCGTTTTTCCTCCAAGGTCATCCCTTCATTGCAAAGCTGTGGGGACCGGCAGTTGGTCCTATGGTTGCAGTCATTTCGTTTGTTTGTTCTGTCGGCAACGTGCCGCTGGCGGCAGTCTTGTGGACTGGGGGAATCAGTTTCGGCGGCGTTGTCGCATTTATGTTTGCCGACCTCATTGTGTTACCGATTCTCGATATCTATCGCAAATACTATGGCTTCAAGATAAGCGCCTTGCTGTTTGTCCTGTTTTATGCCGCGATGGCCGGCGCGGCCCTGGTCGTGGAGTTCGCTTTCGGACTGCTGCATCTCATTCCCCAACAGAGGAGTGCTCAGGTGGCGGAGGCGATTCGATGGAACTATACAAGCGTGCTCGATATCTTATTTCTCGCCTTAGCAGCTTTGTTGCTTATCCGCCTTTTCCGGACTGGAGGCCCGGAAATGCTGAAGATGATGAATTCCTCGGGGTATAAACAGCCGCGCACAGCCCGGATCGGATTTTAGCTTTTCTAATACGAAGGACTTTCGAGCATCTTCAGCACGGCGCTAAGTCACCGTATGCGCGTTCGGAGAATTGTTGTCGGGTGTCAGGAAGCCTATTTGACCGGATTACCGGCAATATAGACCGCATCGATCGTCCGTGTATTTTTAATATCGTCGAGCGGGTTTCGATCAAGCACGATTAGATCGGCCCACTTCGTTGGCTGCAGAGTTCCGAGATCCTTGGCCTGAAGGAACTCGGCCGCGTTCCGCGTGGCAGCGGTGATCGCCTGAATTGGTGTCAGGCCCGCTTGGACCATGAGTTCCAGTTCCCAATGCTCGAAATACCCAGGGAAGCGGCCGGGTGGCCCGCTGTCGGTGCCAAAGCCATACTTCACACCTGCGTCAACCAGCGTCTTCACGTTCCTCTCCGCAGTGTCCAAAATTCCGCGGTACCGGTTAAAGTCGGGATCGGATTCGATGGTTTTCTGATAGGAAGGGCTTTCGAGCGTTGCCAGTACGTTTGCCGGTACAGCATGTGTAAAGAACGGATCGCTCGCAAAGGGAGGCGTTTGTCCATAGATGAACATAGAGGCTTCGCGGGACAGGGTTGCGGCCATTTGCCACGTCCCATGTTTTTTCATGGCGTCTATAAGTTCCTGGTCAACCGGTTTATCGCGAACACTATGCGCCAGGCCGTCTACACCGTAGTTCACTAGCTGCTTTGCATCCTGCAAATAGAAAATATGCGCCGCAACGCGCAAATGCCGCTTGTGCGCGCTATCGATAATGGCCTTCGCAATGGGATAGGGCATCTTCACTTTGAACGCGCCGAGATGGTCGTCCATCCACAGCTTGATGATGTCGACATGCTTGGCAGCTTGAGCGGCAACGGCGGGATCTACTTCAGCAACGGTGGAAATTCCCTTGTTCACGCCCGCGATGCCGCCATAGCCGCCCTTGAAAATGAATCCTGTCCGGCCGTATAGATGCGGGCGGTAGTGGGTCGCCCCGCGCGCTGCTCGGCCCGAATTTTGAAAATCAGATCCTGGTCCGTTCCGAGACTCAGCACAGTAGTGACACCGTAAGATGCGTATGTTTCGAGATTCTTCTCGACGTTTTCACGGGTGAAGAATTTCGCGTTCTGCTCGAGACCGATCGTATTCCCAAGATGGCAGTGCAAGTTGATGATGCCCGGCATGACATACTTGCCGGTCAGATCGATAACCTGCGCCGAGGAGGGGGTTCTTAATTGTGCAACCGGGCCGACCCAGCTGATGAGGCCATTGTCAACGATCATGGCGGCATGCGCCAGGGGGGAACGGCCGGCGCCGTCAATCAGCGTGAAATTCTTTAAAACCTTTACTTCGGCGTGGAGCGAAGCCGCGAATAGCAGCGCCAGGCCGGCGGCTACGAACTTGTCATTTCGTTTTTGTCCGGGCATCTTCGAGAATCCGCCTGGCGCGAGAAGGATTAAAGACTCCGCAAGAACAGAAACGTGACAGATAGGTGACGGCTTGCTCCGGCGTGCGCCGATTTTCCTTTACAAAATCGATCATCTTTTTTGCCAGGGAATGGCTGATCATGCCGTGTCCGCACATGGTTGAAAGGGTTATCACCTGCGAGTTGGGCAGCTTTTCGGTCCGTCCTTCAAAACCCAGCGAATAGCCCACACTGTGACGTGGGATGCAGGCGTACTCACAGCATTGCTCGGCGCCCGGGATTGAAGTGGAAACGTTCACGCTAAGACCGAGGTCCTCTTCCTTGATCCGCTTCACAAATGCTTCCGCCGCGACCTGGTTGTCGAATACGGCGGCGCACGTGGTAGGAACGGTGACGCCACAAATGACGCCTTTAAAATCCGGTGTGAAGTTTCGCTTCCAATGGGCCAGCGGAGTCACATTCCTGGATGGCCGCAACGCGCCGCCATTGCGGGCGTCGCCCAGGTTCACCGGCTTATATTCCAGCGCGATTTCGAGGAAACGGCGAAGTTTCGGGAGCGCGTCCGCATCGTTCTTCCCCTTACTGGGAATAGCAAAGACAATGTAGTCGTCGCGAAAGCTTTCCGCGTTGCCAAAGCGGTGCAGTGTGTTCGTCATGCGTTGACAGTCTCCCGTGCAGGTTCGTTTGCCGGGCGGCTCAGCCGGCCCAAACCAATATTCGTCTTGGCGCGCTCCAACTTATAGCCCAATCGCTCGAGAATCGGGGCGACGATGTTTTCTTCTCCGTGCTCGCCGCAACGCGTCGCGACGCCTAACGCGACCACGGTGTCAATCTTTTTCTCAACGTCCCATACTAAACGAATAATCTCCTCCGTACGCTCGACTGGAACCTTGATCTCCACAATCGCCGACATGACCTTTTCACCGAGAATGTCTTCGCGCAGCGTACCGGTAGCCACATCCGACATCAGGGACGTGACGGGATTCCGGGTTTCAAAGCTCACATTTGCCTTCGCCAGCGCCCGGCACATTTGTTGGATCTCGTGAAAACGAACCCCTACGCCTGGCCTGCCAAATTCGATGGTGAATCCGACTTCGCCCACACGCACGCGCCCTGTCACATCGTTCGTTTTTACTTCTTCGGTTCCGCGTCCCTCGACACCCGTCGATTCATGCGGCACCCGCGGATCGGAGAACGCTCGCCGGACCGTGCGCGGCCAGGTAAGTTCGTCCGGCTCGAACGCAGCGGTGGGGCACAAGTCAGGCTCGGGATCGAACCGAATGCGGAAGAGGGAAAGCATCGACCGGACCGCCCGTACAAACACCGGATTGAGGTGTTCCTGACTCAGGCCGTTGTAACAGGCATAGCATTCGACGCATTCGTCTCGATCGATCGTAGCCCGCTTAGTTACCGGGTCTATGTAGATCGCGCCCATCGGGCACACGTAGGTGCAGTTGCCACAAGCCACACATCGTTCATGGCTTATCTTCATGCTTTGCCTCCCGTTTCCGCACGTGGCAGCTCGAACCCCTGCCGTGACCGTGGTGCGCTCATCCGTGGTTGGGCGAGTGAAACCGACATTGGGGACCATGAATTCGCCAGGATCGGCGGTCGATTCAGGCGACTCCCTTTCGATTCTACGCCCCGGGTGTTTTTGGCACCATGATATATCATTTGGCTCCAGATCCACAGATGGGGTTTTTGCTTCGTTTTCACGTATATACGGCAGATCAGTCGCCGCTCGCCACGCATATTGATGGCCATTTGGAGATTTTTATGGAACAAACTGGCGTTTCTGGGCTATCATTCTTTCGTCCGTAAACGATGATAGAGCAGAAGATCGTCGTGCGGAACACGTGAAACCAACCTCCGCCACGTCAAGGAGTCTTCCATGAAGAAACTAACGAGGTGCTTCGCCCTTCTATCGGCGGCCGTCTCTCTTGCAAAAGCTCAGAACCTTCGAACCGCGACGCTGGTTGGTACCGTTACTGACAGCAGCGGAGCCGCGGTAGCCAACGCCGACGTTTCAGTAACCAATATCGGGACGCAGGTAGTAACCCGCAGCAAAACGAATGACGACGGCGCCTATTATGTGCCATTTCTCATCATCGGAAACTACACCCTGAGAGTTGAAGCGCGCGGGTTCAAACCTTTCGAGCAGACCGGCTTGCTGCTCAATGCCGGCGAAACGCCCCGCGTTGACGTCAAATTGGAACTCGGTACTGTGTCGGAGGAGATTAAAGTGAGCGGGCAGGCTCCTCTTCTTGACACTGATAGCGCGGTTGTAGGCGGTGTTGCAACGGCGAAGGAAATTCATGACCAGCCAATCCCCCAATCGAAGCCGCAGCATTTTATGTATTACTTGGAGGGCGCGCAAGCAAATAACGATGGCACTTACCACATCCTCGGCCAGCCCGAACAACAACTAAGCTACGATCTGGACGGGGTTATCGCAAAGCAGGCCCTCGGCAAGGTTCTGGGCGATACGAACACGCTCATCACTCCCCCTGTGGATACGCTTCAAGAGGCGCAGGTCTTCACCACCGGCATTCCCGCCGAAATCGGGCATGCGGCCGGAGGCGCATACAACCTCACCACCAAGAGCGGCACCAACGAACTACATTTCTCGGCCGAGGAGCGCTATATCAATAAAGCCTGGCTGCACCGGCAAGTGTTCAACCAGCAAGCGACAGATACGCCCTTCGAATACCACAACTTTAATGCGATGCTGAGCGGACCTGTTGTCATTCCCAAACTGTACAACGGAAAGAACAAGACCTTCTTCTTACTCGGTTATCGCCTGGACTACGACCATGAGACAAACTACGCCACAGTTTCCGTTCCTACGCAGGCGGAGTTGAATGGGAACTTCAGCTTCAATGGCGTGGGACTGCCGATCTACGATCCGAAGTCCATCGCGTGCACGCTGCTTAAGGGATGCTCCGGCGGAGTTGGCTGGACCGCGGCGCCGTTTTCAGGCAACGTAATTCCGGCGAGCCGCCTCGACCCCGTTGTGCAGAAATTCTTCTCCCTAGATCCTTATAATCTTCCTAACCTGCCGAATACCTTCACGAATACCGGCCCCGTGAATAATTATTTCTCCGGCAATCATTACATTTCGGACCGGCAGGGATACTTGGGTAAAATCGATCAACAGATTAGCGATAAACAGAAGTTATTCGTACGGTACATGTGGAACAAGTACCGCGTGATTGGAAGCCGGAACAATGTTCTCTTCAACTGGACGAGCATCGATAACACGCAGTACGGATTCGGTTTGCCAGAACCGATCGATGAGAGGAATATCGCATTCAGCTACATTTACCTGATCGGCCCGACCCTGATCAACGAGTTTCAGATCGGCTACCAACGCCGGGACGACACAGTTTATCCCGTGACCGCCAATCAGGGATGGGCGGAGATCCTTGGGATTTCTGGAGTAGGGCCGCAAACATTCCCTGGATTTGTCGAGCAGAATTCCACCGGCAGCAGCTTCAATTGGACTGCTAATCCCGGCGGCGGATCGAGGACATTGAACGAAGACTTCACGCTTGCCGACAACATGACGAAAGTAATCGGTCTCCACACAGTTAAGTGGGGCTATCAGGGGATATTGCAAAGGGAGAACGACATAACGGCTACGCAGCCCTCCGGCGTTTTTAATTTCTCGACCGCTGGCAGTGGACTTCCCTTCACTCCCAACACTGGAAATTCCTTCGCGTCATTCGAGCTGGGAGCCGTCACATCGGCGAGTTTCACAACGCTGCTGGCGAATTATCTACCGCGCTGGTGGATGCATCAGTTCTATATTCAGGACGATTGGAGAATTCGGAATACCGTAACTCTCTCGATCGGCCTGCGCTACAGCTACGAGAGTCCGGCGACTACGGCGTACGGAGTGCAATCCAATTTCAATCCCAATGTTGTTGATCCCTTGACGGGACTGATGGGCGCAATCACGCATCCCATGGGCGACATATACCACGCTCAATGGAAGAATTTCACACCGCGGATCGGCTTGGCGTGGAATTTCTTGCCGAAATGGGTTTTCCGCGGATCCTTCGGCATGTTCACACAAGACATCGTGCAAGAGCTGCCGCAGGATGAGTACACGGCGCAGGCGGTTGTCCAACAGCCATCGGGCAGCCCATATCCCGCCTTCTATCTATCCCAAGGACCGGGACCAATTGCGTATAACATCAACCCCAGCTCAGATACGGCCCCATATTCCGGCACAAATTACAGCCAGCGGAACGTGAGCTACATTGATCCAAATCTGCGCAATCCGTACACCATGACCTGGTCCGAGGGCTTCCAATATGGATTCAAGCCTAATTGGATCGCCGAGATCGCTTACCAAGGCGCGGCCGGAGTTGGCCTGATACCGCAGTTCTACAATCCTGGCGCCACCTGTACAGGATTGTGTCCGGTAAACATCAATGTGCTTCCTCAATCCATTTACAATTCCACTAACACCACACTTCTTAACACTGTGTATGCGAACACTCAACCGTACTTGCGTTACCCTCAATTCGGGATTGTAAACTATTACAGCAATTACGGGCACAGCACCTATAATGCAATGGTTACTCGCCTGGAGCATCGCTTTGCGGAACATTTTTCGGCCGACTTCATGTTCACTTACAGTAAGGCCCTTATGGGAGAAGCCGGCAATAACTGGCAGTATTACGATTGGAACCTGACGAAGCAGCTCGCGCCGTACGATCAGAAGTTCCAATTTGTGAATCAGGCTTCGTATGATCTGCCATTCGGGAAGGGGCGCCGCTTTCTGGACCGGGGCGGCATCCTGAATCAGGTATTTGGCGGATGGACATTCCTGACGATCCAGAGCGTGCGAAGCGGTCTGCCGGTCAGCTTTACTCTCGCGGGCAGTCCCTATAAGTATCTGCCAGGAGAAGGGAATGCGCCGAACATTGTGTTGGGCCAGACAATCAACGTTCCAAACTATTCTATTGGACCTAATATGTGGCCGCAGCAGGGTCAGAATCCGTTTTTCAACATCAACGCATTCGCGAATCCGCCCGCCTTTACGCCGGGTAACGCCGGCGGAGGTATCGCGCGGACCGGATGGGTTTGGTGGCCACAATATTCCCTCACTAAAACATGGACGTACCGGGAGAAATACCAGCTTACGGTTCGTATGGATGCCAATAATCTTTTTCCCGAGACGAGATGGTTAGACACGGCAAATACGATTGTCAATTTCTCTAGCCCTTTATTGTTTGGTAAGTTTCCGCCGACTACTGGTTACTCCTTCAGTAACTGGTGGGGCGCCAATGGAACGCTTCAGGGAGTGCTGAGGCTCGCGTTTTAGCTGAGGTCTGGCCGGACATGAAGAAGGTGCGCCTTCGCATGCTTTTGCAAGGTTATAGCACGGAAACTTCGCCCAGCTCCGGACGGCGCATCATCCAGTCCAATTCATAAGTCAAGCCCGTCGATCGCTTCAGGGGTGATACGATTTCCATACTCAGAACGCGGCCTCGTCTCGCGAAAAGGAAAGAACGGCGAAGTTGAAGCAGATGTTTCGACCTCGCTCAGAATTGTGGGCAGATGAGTGAGACGATCAATGTAGCGGCATTGCTGGATGGCAGTTCTTGGTCGACTTACCAGAAACTACTGACCGCGCTCGCCGCCCTCGCCGTCATCTTTGACGGGTTCGATATTCAGATCCTCGGCTTTGCCATTCCCTCCCTCATGCGGGACTGGCATGCCGGCCGCAGCGAATTCGGTCCGGTACTCGCGGTAGGGCTGGCCGGAATGGTTCTGGGCGGTCCGTTGGCGGGTTACTGTGGCGATCGCCTCGGCCGCCGCACCACGCTGATCGCGTGCGTCGTGGTTTTCGGCCTCGCCACGCTCGCGACGGCATTTGTCCGTGAGTTTCTCGGACTCAGTGTGTTGCGTTTGATTACCGGGATAGGCACTGGCGGCGCGCTGCCAAACGTCAGCGCTCTGACCGCCGAGTTTGCGCCTCTGCGGCGGCGTTCCACAGCGGTGAAACTCACGCTCGTCTGCGTGCCGCTGGGTGGCATGCTGGGCGGTGCGCTAGCAGCTTGGGTGCTGCCGCGGCTTGGATGGAGGGGCCTATACGCGATTGGCGGCGCGTTACCGCTACTCTTCGCAATTGTGCTGTGGGCGGCCTTGCCGGAATCGCCACGATTCTTGGCGCGCCAGCCCGCTCAGTGGTCTCAACTCGCTCGCCTGCTGACCCGCATCGGTCACACGATACCGGCCGGAGCTGCCTTTGAAGATCGTTCCGAACGCGAGACCGTGAACCGCGCTTCGCTGCGCAATTTGTTCGGCCCCGGACTCGCCCGTGAAACAACGGGACTGTGGATCGCGTTCTTCTTCTGCCTCGGATCCATTTACTTAATATTCGGTTGGCTTCCGACCATGCTGACCGCGCGTGGTCTTGATCTCGCAACAGCCACTTCCGCGCTCGCCGTCTACAATTTCGGTGGGGTTCTCGGCATATTGGTGTGGTCCGTGCTTGTGCCGATCCTGGGATCGCGCGGTCCACTCCTCTCCGGCGCACTCGCGTGTGCCGGGAGCGCGTTGGCGCTTCTCATTATCCCGATTCAGGCACATGGCCATCACACGCTACTCATCGTCTGCATTGGGATCAATGGTCTGCTGGCGAACGCGGTGCAGGTTTCGCTGTACGCGCTGGCCGCACACGTCTACCCCACAACCATTCGAGCAACCGGAGTGGCATATTCGGGTACGATTGGGCGAGCGGGAGGATTGCTGAGTTCACTGTTTGGCTCGTCCGTCATTCAAGCCGGGGCCGGAACTTATTGGCAGACACTGGCAATCGCGATGCTCTGTGCGTTTGGCGGCTTGGCCTGCGTGCGGAATCATTACCCGGCACTTGGGAAACTCGAGCAATTGCAGGGCGCCTGCAACACGTCGTGAGTTCCACTTGGGCCGCCGTCTGCGCTGGACTAACGGTGATATGGGTTAAGAAGAATCTGAATACCAGCAGGCAGCTTCTCGATGCTAACGTGGTTTCGACTTATCTTTGCTTCGGGGATCTTGCTTGCGCCTCAGCCCCGTGTGGCGTCCATCTGACGGCGTCTGGTATGTAATTCCGTCTAGCCGTCCGAATCAACCCATTGTGCAACAGTGGGGATCAGCGGGTGACATTCCCGTGGCGGGTGACTTTGACGGCGACGGCAAGACCGATTTTGCGGTCTGGCGCCAATCGAACGGGATATGGTACATCAGGCTCAGTTCGGATCCGAACGCTCCTGCGACTCGCCAGTGGGGACTCTCGGGCGACATACCAATTGCAGCTGATTTCGACGGCGACGGTAAAACTGATTTCGCGGTTTGGCGGCCATCCAACGGAACGTGGTACATCATTCCCAGCAGCCAACCGGGATCGCCAATCGTTTGTCAATGGGGACTTCAAGGGGATGTGCCACTCGCCGGTGACTTTGACGGCGACGGCAAGACCGATTTTGCGGTCTGGCGCCAATCGAACGGGATATGGTACATCAGGCTCAGTTCGGATCCGAACGCTCCCGCGACTCGCCAGTGGGGACTCTCGGGCGACATACCAATTGCAGCTGATTTCGACGGCGACGGTAAAACTGATTTCGCGGTTTGGCGGCCGTCCAACGGAACTTGGTACATCATTCCCACCAGCCAACCGGCATCGCCAATCATTCGTCAATGGGGTTCACCGGCCGACGTTCCGATTGCCGCTGATATCGACGGAGATGGAAAGAGTGACTTCATAGTATGGAGACCGGCCTATGGATTGTGGTTCAGCTTGCCGAGTTGACTCGGCTATCCCCGAGATTCAACAGTGGGGGTTAGACGGAGATATTCCGTTATAGAATCGCTTTCATCGCTGCTTTCCCTTTGTCAGGGACGCCCCATGATGTGCAGGTGGGCATAGAGCGACTTGGCCCACATGATGTAGGCACCGGTCGGCTCGTGTGCGGTCGGCAGTCCGGTGGTCTTCGGATCAAACGGCCACATAATCATCCAGTGCGTCGGAAACTCGTATTCAAGATGTCTGCGCAGCAGCCGATGCACGAGCAGCGCAGACAGGTTGCTCCCAGTCGTGCCTCTGCCCGGGCACGACTGGGAGCAAAATTGACAGCAGACAAATACCGGCTGCTTAAACGCCCCGGATTTTTTGTTCCGCCTCGAACCAATCCTGGTCCGCCGAACCTTCAGGACAGCCGCGAGCTTGCCACAGTGCGTAGGCGAGTCTGGCGATATCCTGTTGTGCCGTTGAGTTTTCGTCCGAACCGATATTAAGATTCAAACCGCTCTGTTGTTGCCCCAATTGGGCATCTTGACGTGGAAGGGAACTTTGCATAACCGCCGCAGTGGGCATAGACTTCTCCTTCTATGTGGAGTTCAGCGCTTAACGGCCGTTGACACGGCAGCAAGTTCTCGAGACTCGGGGGAGCAGTTACGAGATACTTTAAGCCAGATTGTAGTACTAAAATTGGTGCTTTGGACTATTTTCCCGCATTTTTTGGGAAAAAAGTGAAAAAAGGATGTCGGGCGCGACTCTTTCTAAATCTTATCGAGAAGACGAATACGGAGCGCAAGTGCATAATTCAACTGCACAAGAACAATGAAGGCGATACTCAAGTATGTGTTGAACGCACAAAGAAGCGCCCCGAACGCATACAGGCTCTGCCCAATGAGAATGCGCCGTTCGATCGCGCAGACAATCTCGGTCGGCACCTCGTCCTTCACCAGTCCGGTTGCACGGGCGTAGCGCCAGCTCGCATACAGTACGCCGCCCAAGGCCAGGATGTTCGCCCAGTAGGCGATCAGCGCAGTTCGGTAATTGATAAATCCGGCCAATAAACTGGTTGAAAACGGCATGATCGAAACGGCAGCTAAAAACGTAATCTGGATCCACGAAAAATGCCGGTCGGCGCGGGAAAGATTGTTGAACTGCGTTTGCTGACCCATCCAGAAGATGCCCAGGGTCAGAAAACTCATCAGGTACATGAGAAAGCGTGGCAGGAGCGCGACCAAGGCTTGCCAAAGATTGTATTCGCTGTGAACGGCATCCATCGCCGGGGCGCGAATATCGAGCACTAGCAGCGTCATAGCCACGGCGAAAATGCCGTCACTCAGAGCAGCCAAACGCTCGAGGCTCCGCCCGGCAATCACGTTGTACCCCATCGTCATGAATTGAGCGTATCAGTCTCGAATCGGACAAATCCGTGATTAGACAGTGACTTAGCAGGCGTTAGGCTTCAGACGGCACTGATTGTCCACGGGAATCCCCGGTGTAAAACTGAGATTCAGTCCCCAGCACGCACACTACCAAATTAGAGTGTTTAAGCTGGTATGCCCGCAGCGTGCGCGTCGCTCGTACGATTTGCCTGCGGAGGTCACGGATCTGACCCCTCTCCCGTCTGTATCTAACCTCGCCGCCCGATCCTCCTGGGCGAGAGATCTCACCTTTCTTTTCGCCCTGGCGATTTCCCTTATCGCGCTTTCGAGGCCTACGGCGGCTAGCTCCGTCACGTTCGCTCAATTCATTGATTCGGGTACCCAAAATTTTATTTTGACTAACAACGCCGACGGGTCGGAAACGCTCTCGATAAGCGCCCCGGTGAGCTTTACCTATAGCAATATTCCGGGCCTTCCTTATTCGCTGCAAGGACAGCTGCCAGCAATCTTTAGCCTGACGGCGAACTCGAATCAGGACGTCGGTATCGTAACAATTTCCGGGTCGCAATACGCCTACATTGGCCAATTTACTGGAACGTTTCAGTTTACGGCACAGGGCAGCGGCTATAACGGAAATACCGATCTGCTGAGCGGAAGTTTTAGCGGTCAGAGTGTTTTGCTGGGCGTCGAGGGAGGGCAATCGGCGACTTTTTCCGACAGCACGAGCACGACGAACACCACGGAGGTAAATTTCGCTTCCAACGTGGTTACCATGCTTCCGCTGCAAGAGAATTTCGCGCTCTCGCTGTCCTCCATTTTCGACACGCAACAACACGATGCCGGCTTCAATGTGGGCGGCCCAGGAAACACCGACGTCGACAACTTTCAGGCGTCGGCGACTGGTACGTTCGCTTCCGATCCGGCTCCCATCTTTTCCGATGAAAGCGAACCATTCGACTATGTTGTCGTGGGGCTGCTGTCGCTCCTGCTGGTTGTAATTATTCGGAAGAAGTTTCGAACGTCTCCATCTCTCTAAGCGGCGAGGAAATGTAGGCTTAGATGATGGCCCGCATCAGCCGGAAGGGCAGCAGGAACAGCGCGGCAATCAGCGCGAATGCGCCGCCGACAACAACCCCTATCAGCCGCAATGGAAGCAAAATGAGCCACACGAGCGGGAAGAGCACCAGTGCCGCGATTGCCAATGGCCAGCATAGGATCAGCAATAAGCACCACAGTAGAAACGTGAGCATACGTACTCCGCTTATTCATACGAGACCCGCCGGCTCGCGGTTCAAAAATTGTTCGGTCCGGAGCGCGCTGAATCGCATCAATAGATGCCGCGCGATGGACGGGAATGATTGTGGGTCCCTGCTCGACAAGAATCCGAAGCTCTCGCGCGAAGCCCTTCGGGACCGTCACACCAGGCAATTTCTATGGAGCCAGTGTTTGTGCCAGCTCCGTCAATCGGACGTCCCCCCAGTCGTCGCGCGGTTCTGCCGCTGAACGGGCAAAAACCCACAGCCGAATAGGCGATTCATTGACGCCGAGCAGATCCGCGAAGCGGCGGATGGTTTCTTCGGGATTCGACCTGAGTCGCGCTTCGCAGTTGAACAGATGCTGGGTCGCATCGAACGCAAGATCAGCAACGAATGGCTTCGGATCAATTACGAGCCAGGGTTCCCGCTTTGCTTGAAGCACATTTCCTGCGTGCAGATCGGTTGCCAGCAACGCCTCCCGCGGCGACGTGCGGGGTAGTTCTTTGAATAGCTCCAAACCCTCACGGACGAGCCCCGGATCGGTCCACTGGTCGGCGAAGGCCAACGTCTCTTCACTCCAATATGCCGTCAGTGCCGATAAAGGGCGGAATCGGTGCCCCGACTCCGGAAGGCGCCACAATCGATTCAATAGTTGAGCGATTATTGAGTCCTGCTCAGGCTCGGGTAGACTGCGCAGCGCGATTCCTGGCTCGCAGCGCTCAAGGAGCATGGCGCCCAGGCGATTATCGAATTCGAAGACCCGCACTGTCGGATCACCGTTCCAGAAACACAAACCTGCGATCTCATCCTCACCCTCCATGTGCGGCATACTGAGCTTCAATACGGCGGACGTTCCATCGGGAAGCGTGGCCGTCGCCACCCACGCACAGCTGACATCCTTCCCGTCGAAAGGACTGCCGACCGTAAGCGACCATCGCTCTTCCAAATCATGGATCATGCTCGGCAATTGCGCGAGCCACGCCGCGCGTTCCGGTGTCTTTCGACAGCTCTCAGCGAGCCGACGCGGAATAGTGAATGCCATAAGTTCAGTTTGAGTAAACGGGCAGGCGCGATATCCCATCGACGTTTGCCGGATGCCACAGATAGATCAAGTCTGACTGGATCGCTCCGATATACGGTTGAACTCACCTGTCACGAACTCGACGAAGCGGATCGCGTCCTGTTCCAACTGCGCGGTCGTCGAGCCGGCATTTTTCAGCCGATTAGCTCTAGCAGCGTGAATAACCGCCCGCCACATGGGAGGGAGCGCCTCCGCTGCCCAGTTGTAGGCTTCGTCCTTGGAAGCAAGCCCACCATAATAAGCCGAATAAAGGATTCGGCAAGCTGTAAGAACCGCATAGGCATTGTGGATGAAGGCCTTGTCGGATCGATCCCCGATGTTGGACGTCAGATCTTCCTTCAGGTAGTTCAATTCCAACAAGAGGGCGTCGTTGAGGCATTGGGCGGACACATGAGGCGCAATGAGCTTAGCGTCCGTGCCCCACAGCGTGATGCCCGACTGTGCAATATTCATCCAGATGATCGGGTTTCCGTCCGATCCATGCCGTATAAGCCTTCCCGTGTAGTGGTAGAAGCCGCAACATCGCGACGCCTTGTCGAGAAATTCACCGTCGATGACAAACCGCATGTCGATCCGGCCGACCCACCGGCTTTCCCCTTTTTTGTTCTTGAACCACTCGTCCAGCGCGGAAAACTCGCCTTCATCGAGCTCTCGCCGGCTTACACCGACGCAATCGACATCGCTACAACTCTCGTCGAACGCGCCGTAGGTCAACGAGCCCCACAGGTAGATGCCAAGGAGATTGCCTTGAAGGATTGCAGGGAAATCAGTGGCCATCGCCTGAAGAAGATCGGAGAGATCCCTTGGGATATCCATAATCCACTGTAACGGCGCGGCGCCAAACATTTAGCACTCCTGGGCTTCGAGTTTTTTGAGATCGGGGATACGACCCATCGCGTTCAAGATGTGCGCCAAGGGCCCTTCGCCGCGGCTTGACTTGACACGGAAACTGGCGTTAGTCTTCTGTTGCTTCGGATTTTCGGTTTGAATAATCCAAAGCAAGATGCCGCGTTGAGCAAAGGAGATCCTCGTCATGACCACCTGGAATTTTTACTGGTGCAACCCAGAAGTATGTAGTGATCGCGCGCCTGGCCGATTGTCTGTCCGGAAACGCCGCATTCGATCTCGACTTGTGATCGCTTTGGTCCCAAGCGTCGTGGTTGGGTTTGCGCCCGTTGCGATCGCGCAGGGGCATAACGTGGGTCAGCGGCCTTATTTCGGCTGGAGCACGTACAGCGAGCAGACCATCAACTCGAGCTTCCTCACGCAGGCGAATGTGGCGGCTCAGTCGGACGCGCTTGCATCTTCAGGACTGCAGACGCATGGCTTCGAGTACATCAACATCGATTCGGGCTGGCACGGAGGCTTCGACAGCTACGGCCGGCCGATTCCCGATCCTACGACCTTCCCGAACATTCAAGCCCTGATTACCCAAATCCACCAGAACGGACAGAAGGCCGGCATTTATTGGATTCCCGGAGTCGAGTATCCGGCGGTCGCGGCAAATTCGCCCATTCTTGGCACGCCTTATCACATCCAGGACATTCTGGTCGTGCCCTATACGGCAGGCAACGCCTTCGGCTCTTCGGGCACTTCCCCTTACCAATACAAGATTGACTACACGAAACCGGGCGCACAACAATATACAAATTCGGTGGTTGCGCTCTTCGCATCGTGGGGCGTCGATCTCATAAAGCTCGATGGCGTGACTCCAGGTTCGGACAGCTATAATCTTTCAATCGACAACCGGCCCGACGTGGCAGCGTGGTCGAAAGCGATTGCGGCGAGCGGCCGTTCCATCCGGCTGACAATTTCGTGGGCGCTCGATGAGGACTATCTAAGCGTCTGGCAGGAGTACGCCAACGCGCGGCGCATCGACCAGGACGTGGAGTGCGAGGGCGATTGTTCCACTCTTACTAATTGGCCGCGCATCTATGAGCGCTTTCGCGATCTGCCGGGCTGGGAGAACGCTTCTGGTCCAACGGCGGGTTGGAACGACTTGGATTCGCTCGATATCGTGAATGGCGCGATGGATGGTCTGAGCAACCAGGAGAAGCAATCGGCGCTGTCATTGTGGGCGCTGGCGAATGCGCCCCTCATTCTCGGTGGAGATCTCACGGCCATTGATAGTTTTGGCAAGCAGCTTCTTACCAACGATGAAGTACTGGCGGTCGATCTCACCGGCAAACCCGCAAGCCAAGTGCTGGACGGCGATCTGGAAGTCTGGGTAAGCAATCTCGGGGATGGGACGTATTACGTAGGCATCTTCAACATGAACGCCACGGTTACGCGTGCGTACGTTCCCTGGAGCCTGCTCGGTCTTGCTCAGGCAATTCGTGTTCGCGATCTGTGGGCGCAGTCCGATCTGGAGCCGTCGCTGGAGGGACTCTCAACCGTATTGCAGGCACACGAGTCGCGGCTTTTGAAGATTAGCGGCTTCGGACAGCCCGCGCCTACGCCATCCACCAGTTACGAGGCGGCATCGGCCACTCTGAGCGGTTCCGCTGCGATCGCCAGTTGCCCCGCATGTGCCGGCGGCGAGAAGGTCGGCGACCTGGGACTGGGCGTGCAGAACACCGCAACGTTTGATGACGTGTACGTGCCGGCAACTGGTGAGTACCTGATGCAAGTAGATTCGATGACCATCGGGTTGCGCTCCTATCTTTACAGCGTGAATGGCGGGCCTTATCAGACGCTCAACTGCAGCGGCGGAAGCTTCTTACTGCCGGCGAGCACCACCGTGCCCGTGCATCTCGAGAAGGGCGTGAACTCGATCCAGTTTGGCAGTCCCGTGAGCTATCCGCCTGATCTGGATCAGATAGTCATCAGCGGCAATGGCGATTTTCCGCCTCCGCAGTCTATGACGTATGAGGCGGAGGTGGCGACCCTGAGCGGTTCCGTGGTTGGAGAATTCAGTAACTACTCGTCGGGACTTGGGAAGGCAGGCAATATCGGCGGAGGCGCCGCCAACTCCGTGACTTTTTCGAATATTAACGTCCCGGCCGATGGCGCTTATCAACTGGAAATCGATTACCAGACCAGCGGACCACGCTCGTACTTCATGAGCGTGAACGGAGCCGCGGCAATACAGCTCGATTTAAACGGCAGCACCTTTAACGATCCTGTTCCGGTCGTTTTCGAGGTGCAGTTGCACTCGGGCGCCAACACAATCGAATTCGGCAATCCCACGGGATATGTCCCCGATCTTGACCGCATTGTCGTTGCGCCGTTAGTCCCGGCCGGTGGCGCGTTCTAAGCAGAACAGCCGGTTTATCTCAGGAATCGTGCGGAACGGAGTGTTTTGGGAGAGCAGCCTAAAATACGGCGCACATGGATGGCTAAGTGGCTTTGGTGGGCAAAACCGGTTTCCTGCGCCACTTCGCGGATGGATAATGTGCCTTCGGATAGCAGCTGTTTTGCGCGCTCGACACGCCGTTGAATGACGTATTGATGGACGGGCACTGCGGTCGCATCGCGAAAGATTGTCTTAAGATGAGAGACGCTGACGCCCGCTGCTTGGGCAATATCGCTAAGCGAGATATCCCGCTTCAGGTTGTCTTCGATGAAGGAGAGCGCTTGTCTAAGGCGGTGGCCGCTGATCGGTTTGTTGGAGGCGGACTGCGCGTCTGCTAAGGAACTGTGCCGGCGGACGAGGGCTACGGCGAGGGCGGTCGCCAAACTATCGAGGAATATGCGGCCGTTGGGATGGCCTGTTTCCATTTCGGCCTTGAGCGCCCAACAAATGTTCTCGATCTGCGCATCGCGAATTTGAAAGCGATTGAGTAACTCAAAGGCATCGCCGTTGAAGCCTAATTCTTCAGCGGTTGCAGACAGGAGTCCGGGATCGATGGCGACAATGAACGCCGTGTCGTGCCGGTTGGGCTCCCAGACGCAGGGAGTCTTTGCGGGCACAATGTCGATGTCCCCATGTACGGCCCATCCGCGATGTTTCAAACTGCCGTGCTGGCAGACCATGTAGACGGATTGGCCGAGGTGAACTGCGATGCGAGGCCTCGCTAACGGGGGCGTCTCCGTCCGGCCTGGCGGATCTGTGGCGATGGAGGCCGAGAGTTTGTACATTTGCTGCAGAAACGGATCTGCCGGCGCGGCGCTATTGGGCGTGATTATCGCGCCAACTGACCGGACTATGGTGGCAGGCTCCGCTGCCGCGTGAGGAGATCCCGAAGCGCTGACGCATTTTTCTGTCCGATTCTGCTCAGTGCTGGCCGAATGTGCGCGATTGGAAGCTTCATCCGGTGGCAAAATCGGGGTACGCAACTTGCTCCGAGGCCTTTCCATGAACCTTAAAAATATCATCAAAAATGTCATCTTGGTCCTGGCTTTACCCTCCGCCATGTGGGCGCAGTCCATCACCACTGGCGCCGTCACTGGCGTCGTCACGGATCCGACGGGCGGCGGGATCCCCAACGCCACCGTCACTCTGACCGGATTAGCTACCAATACCTCGCAAACCACACAGACCGGCGCTCACGGCGACTACCGGTTTGCATTTGTCGCGCCAGGCACCTACAAAGTAGAAGTCACCGAATCGGGATTTCAGCCCAATGTCATTAACAGTGTCGTCGTGGTTGCGGGACAACCCACCTCCGCCAATTTTCAACTCGCGGTCGCGTCGGCGCGGCAGGTAGTGGAAGTGACAGAGGGCGCCATCGCGCTCCAAACTCAAAATGCGGACACAACCACAACATTCAACACTCAGATGATTCAGAACTTGCCCAATCCCGGCGGCGATATCACATACGTGGCGCAGACCGCGCCGGGCGTGGTTATGAATACGCAGGGCGGTTATGGAAACTTCGTGGCGAATGGAATGCCCGGAACGTCCAACCTTTTCAGTATCAACGGCCAGAACTATAACGATCCGTTTGCCGGCATCAACAATAGCGGCGCGTCCAATCTGCTGCTCGGATCGAACGATATTGCCGAGGCCAATGTGATCAACAACGCGTATTCCGCGCAGTACGGCCAGTATGCAGGTTCGCAAATCACTTACATAACAAAATCCGGAAGCAACGATTTTCATGGTGATGCGGTTTATATGTGGAACGGCCGCGCCTTGAACGCGAACCAGTTCTTCAGTAACCAGGTGGGGCAGCCAACCCCGTTCAATAACTTCAATCAATGGGCTGCGGGAATGCAAGGACCTATTTGGAAGAACCGCACGTTCTTCGATGTGGATTATGAGGGCCTGCGCAATCTCCTCCCCACGGCAAGTACCCTTACGCTCGTTCCCAGCCCACAATTTCAGGCGGCAACCTTGGCAAATTTGGCTGCGGTAGGCCAAGCTGCCGAGATTCCGTTTTATAACAAGATATTTGCTGTGTACAACGGTGCGCCGGGGGTCGCCGCCGCCACTCCAGTTCGAGCGTCTCAGGGATACGGGTGCCAGGGTTTCACGGGCTTACCTGCCGGCGTTTCCTGCGCAGACGAATTCCGCACGACGCCCCCAAATACCAACAAGGAGTATCAATGGTCGTCCCGCGTCGATCATAATTTCAACGATAAAGACCACGGCTACATCCGCGTGCTGCGCGACAACGGGTATCAGCCGACATTCACCAGTCCCTTTGGTCCGACCTTTAACGCTCAGAGTAATCAGCCTCAAATGAACGCGCAGGTTAGCGAAACGCACACTTTCGGACCGAACACGGTGAATCAATTCAGCGCGTCCACTCTGTTCTTCGCCGCGGTCTTCACCCCGAGTGACGCAAGTGCTGCGCTCACGGCACTGCCGACATTTGTGAAGTTCTCGGGCGACGCCTTTTCCCCAGTTGGCGCCTGGGCTCAGCCAGGCCCATTCTATTATCCGCAAGGAACCCGGATATTTCAGTACCAGATTTTGGACGATTTTTCGCATGTCCAGGGAAGGCACACATTTCGCGCAGGATTTAGCTGGCTTCATGACAACGTCACGGATCTGGATTTCCAGGCGCTTGGAGGCCCGATTCTCGGATCGATTACTACAAATTTGTCGGATTTCTTCAATGGCGGCGGCGTCAATACATCCTTGAACCAAGCGTTCCCATCCTCGCCGGAGGAGGGTTTGCGCTTCAATACCTTCGGCGGCTACATTGCCGATGACTGGAGAATTAACAGCGGTTTGACCGTCTCCGTGAACTTGAGGCTTGAAAGCTACGCAAATCCCACTTGCGACGGCAATTGTTTCTCCCGCCTGGCGACGACCTTCAATGGCGCGCCGGTCGCGAACGCCACCACGACTCCGTACAATCAATTCATCGTTTCGGCACAGCACAACGCCTATCCCAACACGCAGGCAGCAGTGTGGGAACCGAGGTTGGGAATAGCGTGGAAACCGTTTGGCTCGAGTAACACCGTCATTCGCACGGGCGCAGGCGTTTTTGCGGACGAGCTGCCGGGTCTATTAGCGGAAGCCGCCGCGTTCAATTCTCCGGGCCTCAATGCATTTACAATCGGCGACGGCGCGATTGCGCCCGGCGCGCCTGGAAGCCTCTTCACGACCGTTGCGGCGGCTAATCAAGCTCTGCGCTCGCAGTTCGCTTCCGGCGGGAGCTTCAATTCCATTTCCGCCGCGGTCCCTGGCTTTGCGGCGCCCAGCTTCTTCTCGTTTCCGAGTTACTTCCACCAACCCACTTATTACAAATGGAACTTTGAAATTCAGCAGGCCATCACGTCCAAGACGTTGCTGACGGTCAACTACTCGGGCATGCACGGCAGCCACCTCCCTATAGCGGATGAAGGACTGAATGGGTATTGCCCTCCGAGTGCGTGCCCCAACGGTTTTGTTGGTCTGCCGGCCGCGCCGCCGAATCCAGCGCTTGGTCTGGTGACGCAATATCTTTCGGCCGGAAATTCCAATTACAATGGCTTGACTGTCAGCCTAGAGAGACGGCTCTCGGCTGGACTCACTTTCAACTTGAACTACACGTGGAGCCACGCGCTGGACGAGGTCTCAAACGGCGGTGTTGCCAACCTGCCGTTTGGCATTCTGGACACGGACCCTAGCATCACGGTCCCGCAAAACCCGTTTAATATCCGAAGCAATTACGGCAGCGCCGATTACGACGTCCGTCATTATGTCAGCGCAAATTTCGTGTTGACCGACATGTTCCGTCATGCGGGACTCCGTTGGGGTCCCAATCGGATATTCGGTGGGTGGATGCTCTCGAGCAACTGGTTCTTCCGCACGGGCCTGCCGTTTACGCCTATCGACAACTCCGCCTTGGGTGCCTTACTGGGCTTTAACTACAACGGAGTCATTTTTGCTTCGCCTACCACTTCTTCTCTTCCGGCAAGCTGTACCGATGCCGTCAATACCGCCTGTCTCACTACTTCGCAGTTTGCTCCTAGCTATGCGATCTCTGGAGCGCTTACGGGCTTTGGAACTGCCGGACGCAATTCTCTCCGCGGCCCAAATTTCTTCGATGTCGATATGGCGCTGATGAAGGAGGTGGCAATAACCGAACGCGTCAGATTTTCGTTTGGCGCTCATGCGTACAACCTGTTCAACCACGCGAATTTTGACCAACCGGTTAACGACATTGCGAATCCGCAGTTCGGTTACAGCATTGCCGCGGTAGGACCACCCACCAGCATTTTGGGCTCGTTTGTAGGAGCCGGCAGTTCGCCGCGCTTTGTCGAGATCAAAGGAATGATCCGGTTCTGAAACGCAACCTGTTCAGAAGCGGATCACAATTTTTTCCAGACGTGTGTCGATTTGGGGTCAGCCCGTTCGACGAAATAGTGCAGAACGATGAAATGCCCTAGGGGTCACCCGTGAACAGAAGTTGTATGTGATCCTACAGTTAGGTCGATTGGGCCACTATTTTTGGTTCTTCAACTCTTCAGAAGGTTACAGTGACTGCGAAAGCTAAGGAGATTGAATATGACTACACAAACTATGACTACTAAGGAAGTTGCCGACGGGCTCGTCAAACTTTGCTCTCAAGGCAAATTTGACGAGGCCATGAAGACCTTCTATTCGCCCGACATTGTCAGCGTAGAAGCCGGCGCGCCTCCGGGACAATCACGGGAGGCGAAAGGACTTCCCGCCGTGACGGCCAAAAGCGAATGGTGGACCGCGAACCACGAAGTCCATTCGGCGAAGGTCGAAGGCCCGCTTGTCGCGGGTTCGCATTTCGCAGTGGTGTTCAAGCTGGACGTCACGTTCAAACCACAAGCCAAACGCTTCCAAATGGAGGAAGTAGCCGTCTACAAAGTCGTAGATGGCCAGGTTGTGTACGAGGAATTCTTCTACAACATGTAGAGAATGATTCGTGCAAGCTGACTTCTTCGAGAACGGCCAGAGCCGGCGCGTATTCAGCGGCTCTGGCTCGTCTTTCCGAGCCTCGGTCTTTACGCGAAACCGCTCTTCTTGAATGCAAAATCGATCGCTTCGACTGGAACCTCGTACTTCGCGAGCGCCGTGTTTCCGCGATAGTCGAGCGCTTTGATCCCAATCTTGCTGGTATAGAAGGCGTCCACGGTCATCCGGCGCGCCCAGTCGAAAAACCGGATGTCGGCCGCGAGTTGGTCCGATTCGTTCTTACGATAAGCGATCAGATCGAGCAAAGCCGTCTGCTCGGCGGCCGGGGCACTGACGAAGTCTTCGCCGCAACGCGCCCTAATCGAATCGTCGAGCCGCGCTAATCCTCCCGTATAAATCACGGCCAGTTCGGAGTTCTCGGCCGCCAGCATATCGATCCATGCGGCAGCGCCGGCGGCAAGCGCGCCCGGCGAATCGCCTTCCGCCGGCACGATCGAGTCCGTCAGACGTTCGAGCGTTGCGAATTCGTGCGCTGTAAATATCTTGGGCTGATAAACGCCGCCGGTGGCCTTACTGTCATCGGCAGCCATCTCGTGTACATGTTGGGCCGCCGCGGGATCGACCGAGACCGCTGCTAAAACGGCCAGTCCGACATCGCACAGCAGTTCCCGCCTCGATCTTTCAGACATTGCCTTTCCTCATTTCTTCCGCCATATATTCGGCCGTGCGCCAGGCCAGAGCAATGATCGTGAGAGTCGGATTCTTATCGGAATTGCTCACAAATGGACCGGCGTCAGCGACAAATAAATTCTTGACCTCGTGCGCCTGGCAATACTTATTGAGCGGGCTTGTTCGTGGGTCATCGCCCATACGCACGGTCCCCAATTCGTGGACAATTGAGCCGCCGCGCGAGATCATCCGAGCTGAAGTACTGGCAGGAATTGCCGCAGTAGGGCCGCCACCGCGGCGATCGCCAATTACGGTTCCACCCATGGCTTCGATCAGATCGCGGAACGTGCGTTGCATATGCTGTGCCTGCTTCAGTTCGTATTCGCTCCACTCCCAGTGGAAACGCAGCACAGGAATGCCCCAGCGATCCACCACCTCGGGATCGATCTCACAATAAGACTTCTCGTTGGGAATCATCTCGCCGCGGCCGCTAAAGCCAATGGTGGCTCCGTACTCTTCTTCTATCGCCTTCCGGAGACCGGCGCCGTATCCCTCGTGCCGCCGGCAAACGCCCTGAAACGAGCCGACCGCCGGCATCCCGAAACCGCCGCCGAATTCAATGTGATAACCGCGCGGAAAGTCCTTGTCCTTTTTGTCCCAGAGCCACCACGGAATGTAGGCGTGCAAGCCGTAGCCATCAGAGTTATACCGCGGCATTCCCGACAATGCGGGAATGAATCCAGTCAATCCCGGAGAAGCGACACTATCGGTGAGATAACGGCCCACCGCGCCGGACGAATTCGCGAGACCCGTAGGATGCCGCGGCGATTTTGAATTGAGCAAAAGCCGCGCCGATTCGCAGGAGCTGGCAGCCAACACCACGGTGCGGCACCGAATTTGCTGCTCCGTGCGCGTGATCTTGTCTATGTAGGAAACGGCCTTTACTTTGCCGTTATCGTCGGTGATCAGCTCGTGAGCCATGGCATCCGTAACAAGCTTCACGCGGCCGGTTTTCATCGCCGGAAAGATTTGGACATAGCTGGAAGCGTAGTTGGAAGCGCTAATGCAACCGCGGCCGCATTGGCCGCAATAATGACATGGTGCGCGGCCGTTAGTGGGGCGCGTGATCACTGCCTGACGCGCGGGAATGACTCGGATTCCCAGTTTCTCGCCGGCTTTCTTCACGAGAAGATCGTGAACCCGCATCGGTGCAGGCGGCTGGAAAATACCGTCAGGCGCGCTGCGGATGCCTTCCTTACTTCCGGTGACTCCGATGAACATCTCCGCCTTGTCGTAGTACGGCGAAATGTCGTTGTAGCTGATGGGCCAGTCGGTTCCTAGGCCATCATGCGAATGCGGCTTGAAGTCGTAATCGGCAAAACGGAGCGAGATGCGCGCGTAGTGATTCGTCCGGCCGCCAACGATGCGGGACCGAAACCAGGAGAAGTCGCTGCCAGGAGCCACGGTGTAAGGCTCGCCCTCGAGGGAAGGGCCGCCGTAGGTTGCGCTAAACGTGAACGGCGACCTGCCGAAATATCCTTCGGCATGCGTACCGACTCCTCGGTGCCACACATCATAAGGCCACATATGTTCCTTGAAGTCTTTGGCTGGATGTAACATGGGGCCGGCCTCGAGTAGGAGGACAGAAATACCGAGATCGGCGAGGACCTTAGTGACCGTGCCGCCGCCCGCCCCCGAACCGATCACGACTACGTCATAGACTGGGCTGCTGCGTGCAACTTGTGCCATATCGAACTCTCCCTGCTGTCCGTAACACTTTCTTCTCTATTACGCTACTCCGGCCTTTCGCATGACGGCGAGCGTGCTTTCGAGTCCCATCCGTGCGCCCTCCTCAGGCGAAGTTCCAGGCGGAATGCGGCCCAGCGGTTCCGGACTCACGGCGTCGTCGTAACCGATCTTCTGAAGCGCTTGGAAGAACCCAACTAAATTGATGACGCCTTCACCGGGTAGAAGCCGCTCATTGTCTCGCACGTCTTCAGGCGGCTGTTTCCTTGCATCCGAAACATGTATGGTAACGATGCGCGATTTGCCGGCGCGAAGAATATCGTCAATTGTCGCGCCGGAGTGATACCAGTGCCACGCGTCGAGCGTCAAACCGATATTGGGTCCACATTCCTTTGCAAACTCGAGCGCCTCATCCATACGCCAGATAAATTCGTGCGGGAGCCGGGTGTGCATGTACATTGGCCCAAGAAATTCCAGGCCGAGCCGGACCTTGTACCGAAGCAGGATCTCCGAGACACTGGCTAAACGGTCTTTATAAATCTTCCGCAACTCTGCCTTCGGTGTTTTGCTCGAAGGTGGCAGCACAGTCATCATGCGTGGGCATCCAATCGCCTCCGCGAATTTCGCGGCATCGGGGAGTTTCGCGAGACCCGCTTGAAGTGCGGCTTCATCCTGACCGAACACTGGGGCCGGGAATCCGCATATGCCGGGTTTGATCTTTAGTTCGGAAAAAAGCGTGCGTGTCGCGTCCAGTCCTTTAGCCATCGCGCTGCTGAGATTAACGTCCACCCCGCCGTAACCGACGCGAGCAGCCAGCCGCGCGAATTCCGGCCATCCGACCAATGGAACTCGCCTGCCATCCTCTCCAGTCTTGCTTCCAACCAGCGATCCATTGAGCGAAATGAACATGCCGGAACGCGCGCCGAGCAGGATATCGGCCTGGTCAAGGATTGCGATAGTCGCAGCGGTTTTCAAGAAATCTCTTCGTCTCATAGACGCCGTGCCAGAGCCGCGGTTCACGAAACGCATCATGCGTTACTTAAAACATAAGCCGCAGCGCGAATTGAATAAGTCGCGGCTGACTGATTGTCGAGCTGATAACCCCAAATTGCGGGTTGCCCAGCGACTCGCCGGGAGGGCCGAACTGCACCCGATTGAATAAATTAAAGACCTCGGTACGGAACTGGAGCCCCACCCTTTCCGTTATTGTCGTGTTCTTGGCAAGCGCAAAATCGTAGTTCGCGATGCCCTGCGCGCGCACAGCCGTAAGAGTGCGGCCCAAATTGCCAAACGTCGCGGCCGGCGGCGCGGTGAAGCAGGACGTATTGAACCACTCCGTAAGTTTTTGGGTCGCCGAACCTGGTTCGGAGATATTACAGCCATACACATAGTTCGGCCGCGAGCCGCCGCCGAAGGAGTCGGTAATGTTCGATGCTGTCGAAAGCGTTAGCGGGAATCCGGCTTGGAAAGTGGATATACCATTGATCTCCCAGCCCGAAACCAGCTTGTCGGCCACGCCGCTGATACCGCCGAGGAAGGGCTTGCCCTTCCCAAGGGGCAAGTCGTAAACATAACTGACGATGAGCATTTGCGGCACGTCGAAGCCGGAAATTGCGCGTTCTTGCCTTAGGTTGTTGTTGTCTTGAATAGTCGCGATCGGACCAGCTTCGAGCCAACTCATGCCAGTTTCAATGTCTCCGATATTCTTCGCCCAGGTATAAGAACCGAGTATCGTTCCGCCCTGACTGAAACGCTTTTCAAACTTCACCTGCAATGCATCATATACGTAGTCGAGATTTCCATTATTGTTATTCGTGACGCCGGTGTATTGCGGATACGGGCGGAGCAACTGACCTGCCTGCACCGTGGGCTCGGACAACGTTCCATAGGGGATTAGGCCATAGAATGGATTTGTGACCTGTTTCGTTAGAGCGGCAGCGCCAAGCGCTAGATCCGAGTCGGGAAGTTGATCGAGGACGGGTCCGCCGATGAGGTGCGTTCCTTTTGCTCCGGCATAGGCGGCTTCGAGCGTCATGCTCTCTGCCAGTTGGCGCTGAAGAGTGAAGTTCCACTGCTGCACGTAGGGGAAATGCTGGTCGCCGGGAATAGGAGCGCTGACGCCCTGTCCGAGATACAGGGTCTGGTAATCCGGATTCCGTCCAGGTGGCTGAATGATCCCGGTCGGAAACGGGTTGCTCAGCGTGTTCAATGGCGTGAGCTCCGAGTTAATCGTGGGGACCCACGATTGTGTAACGGACGTCAACTGGCTGCCGCCCGTACCGTCGTTTTGCGCAAAAAAGATTCCATATCCGGCGCGCACGACCGTTCTATCAGTGAGCCGGTACGCCAGTCCAAGGCGAGGTGCAAATAGACGCATTGGAACGGCCGCCGCGTACCGGCTCGAATCGGTAGGCGAGTCGACAAGACCGAGGGCCCCCATAAGGTTAGGCATGCCCGCAGCCTGCGCAATGGGACTTACCACGTTTGGCAGAAACTGGGTGAATCGGTTATACCGCTCCACTTCCGGAAAAGGCAGCTCCCAGCGCAAACCATAATTCAGTGTCAATTTCCGGCTCGCCTGCCAGGTATCGCCGACAAAAAGGCCCGCGTAATAGTTCCTGTACGAATAAGGATCGGGAGTGACGATATTCCCGCTCGAGCCATATCCGAGCATAAATGAAGCGAAACCCAGGCCGCTGGTTACTCCGTTTACACTTGGGGCTTGCGGGTTGATAGCCGTGGAAAGATTGTCGAATTGATAATAGCCGCTCCCGACATTACTTTGTATGTAATTCGTGATCTGACGCCTTATTTCGCCGCCGAACTTCAACGTGTGTGAACCCATATTCTTCGTGACATTCGGATAAATGGAGTAACTGTCATTTGCCTGCCGGATGACGCTCCCAGCGCCCTGGGTCGAAAAGAGATCGCTGAAGCCAGATACGTCGGGTGTCGGAAGCACCTTGAACGATACTTCATTGTTCAGCGCTGCTGGCAGTCCAAAAGTTGTTAGATCTGTTCCCAGACTCTTGGGTGTACGGGCATAATCGAATCGCAGAAAGGCAACCCTGAAATCGAGAATTGTCGTAGGCGATAGCGTATACGTATCGCCAACTACCGCCGAGTTCGTGACCCAGTTCTCGGGACCGCGGTCTTGATAGACACCGTCGTTATAAGGGTCTTCCGCCAAACTTAAATTTGTCCAATAGGTGTATCGGGCGAACAATCTCTGCTTCTCACTTAGGCTGTGATCTACACGCGCGTTAACCTGGTCGTTATTGCCGCCGGTGTCTGCGTTCGTCGTGAAATTGTTAACGTTCGTATACTGCTGGCCCACCGTGTTCGGTTTGCCCCAGTAATTGGCCAATATCTGTGCCGTGGGATCGAGCCGGTTGGCGGGAATGATATTGCCCGGGAAAGGCGCGCGTGTTGTACTGCCGCTGCAGGAGGCATTACCCAATTGCCCGCAGGTTGTGAGCGGATCATAAATTGGAATCAGCTGGCCGGACGCATTGTACGTGCTCGAGAAATTCCCCTGCCGTTGTGCGAGTGTAGGAACAGAATCGGTGAATGGTATGCCGTAGCGTAAGCGAAAGCCCTCCCAGCCGACGAAGAAGAACGTCTTGTCTTTCTTGATCGGTCCGCCAAGATTTGCGCCGTATTGATTCTGCGTGAATGCGGGTGTAGGCAGGCCGGCCGCGTTACTGAAGAACGCGTTCGCATTCAAAACCTTATTTCGAAGAAACTCGTACGCAGTGCCGTGAAAATTGTTCGATCCGGATTTCGATATGAGATTGATCACGCCGCCCGCGAACCGGCCAAACTCCGGCCCCTCGTCGTTGGTCTGCACCTTGAATTCTTGTACGGCGTCCTGTGTAGGGATCAATGCGATGAGACTGCCCTGCGCCACGTTTAACGGAGTGCCATCGTAGAATGTCGCATTCGCGCCCGCAACCGCGCCGGCAACTTGATAGTTGCCAAACGAAAAGATATTCTGCCCAGTGGGATTCGTCATGGCATCGCCCTGCGCGACCACGCCAGGTACGAGAGTGACAAGATTGAGCGGGTTACGGCCGTTCAACGGCATTTCGAGCACCTTGCGCGACTCGATCACGGCTCCTAGTGATGAGGTGTCCGTTTGGAGTAATGGAGTCGTTCCGCTAACCTCGACCGTCTGGCCAATCTCCCCCAACTGCATGGTTCCGTCGACCCGGACGGTGGCCTGTACGTCGAGCTCGATGCGATCGCGCGTCAGCCGTTTGAAGCCTGTTTTTTCCATATCTACGCGATAATTGCCGGGAACCAGATTCGCGAAATCGTAGTTGCCATCCCCGCTGGTTTGCTGGGTGCGCCGTTCCGCGGTTGCGAGGTTCGTGAGTGTCACTGTGGCATCGGGAACCGATGCGCCAGACGAGTCAGTGACCGTTCCAACGATCGAACCGTAGGAAATCTGGCCTCGTAGCGACCCGGTCGATGACGCGAGACAAGCACTTAGTAAAAGAACAAATTTGCTCTTAGTGAATCGGCACATGGCTTAACTCCTCCGGAAGCCTTTTCTGCGGCAGCATTTGCTTGTGAATCCCAGCGCAGGCAAGAGATGTCTCTATTGAGACCTCCTTCCTCGTTCACCGCATGACAGAGCGTAGATCGTAAACAGTCTACACCCAGCGAGCGAGACCGAAAGTCCTTAATGTCCCTGATGAACTCGGATGTTTAACCACTCGATTCACAAAAGAGATCGATCCAGTTGCCGGGCGTGTAACACATAGCGTGATAGGATTACCGAACGATTTCCCTCGATAACAAGATCGCAATTGTGACGGGAGCAGGCAGAGGCATCGGTCGCGCCATTGCACTCGAGCTGGCCCGCTATCAGGCACACGTGGTGGTCAGCGACATCAATCTCGAGAGTGCCCGGTCCGTTGCCCACGAAGTCGAAACGCTGGGCCGGCAAAGCCTGGCGATAGGCGCTGATGTTTCCGATGAGAACGCGGTACAGGAGATGATCGGCCAAACCGTAAAGCGCTTTGCCCGGATCGATATCCTGGTCAACAATGCGGGTGTCGTGACCACTGGCGCCGTGACGGAAATTACGACCGAGACGTGGGATCGAACGCTAGCGATCAACCTAAAGGGCGTATTTCTTTGCTCGAAAGCCGTATTCCCTTGCATGGTGGCCCAGCACGAGGGAAGCATCATCAACATTGCTTCCGTGGCGGGAAAGCGCGGGGGCGGCCTGCATGGTAACTCCTGCTATGCCGCGGCGAAGGGCGGCGTCATCGCATTTACTAAGTCGATTGCGCGCGAAGGCGGTCCCCACAACATCCGTGTCAATGCCATCGCACCAGCGCTCATTGAAACCGAAATGATCCGCGGTCTGCCTCAGGAGCGGCTCGAGAGTATTCTCGAGAGTTTACCGCTCAGACGCACAGGCAAGGCAGAAGAAGTTGCCACTGCACTGTGTTTCCTCGCTTCCGATGCGGCCTCGTTTATGACCGGCGAGATTATGGATGTCGATGGCGGATTGATGATGGACTAAGAGGAAGTGGCCTCTTAAGCGGTTGGCAGCCAGATCGACATCTCAGTCGGGCCGCGGTTATCCCAGCAGAAATAGGGCAGCATGCGTACGCTAACGCGCTGGGGCGGCGCGCTGCTGATGTCTCGGTACAGATCGGTTCCCCAATTCCTGTGCTCGTGCTTCAGGATTTCGCCTTCGAGAGCGGTCACTTGAATTTCGCCAATTCTGTACGGTACCGGGCGGAATTCAACATTGCGGGGAATCGCAACGTCGGCTATATCAACGCCGTCACCTAAGTCAGGTGATTCGATGCAGTACACCACTGGCCCGCGGAGGACGGCAACTTGACCTCGGGTCTCCTCGATAAGCTTGTGTCCTTCGACCAGACGAACCTGCATAGGCAGCACGAGTTCGACTACATCACCGGCAGACCAGTTTCTTCGCAGCGGGAAGTACTGCCCGGGCTCCAGGTTAGATTCCTCGATCTGCTTATTTGCGCCGGACCGCACGAGAACCGAGGCACCCCGCGCCCAAGGCGGAATGCGCAACATGAGTGAAAACTCAGCGGGAGTCTTCGGTGTTACGAAGATCGTTATTTCGCTATTCCACGGATAGCCGGTCTTCTGCGTGAGGGACACTTCTGTCCCATTGCCGAGAGAGGCGCTCCACTTGTTGGCTCCGTACAGCACAGTCCACACGGCCTCGTTAGTCACGCAGTAGGCGTAGCAGTTAGTCTCCGCGACCGTTCGCGCGATATTCGGCGGGCAGCAGTAGGATCGGAAATACTTCTGTCTTCCGGGCGGGTACCGCATTCGGAACGGCAAGTTGTTGCTTCTTCTCAGGGCGTTGGAATAAAAGAAGCGAGTTCCGTCCAGGCTCATCCCCGAAAAGATGCCATTGATCAGCGTGCTCTCCAGAAGGTTAGCGTATTTGGCGTCTCCGGTAATCTGGAGCATTCGCCAGTGCCATAGGACGCAGCCGACGGTTGCGCAGCTTTCGTTATAGCTGGTCAGGTTGGGCAGTTCATATTCTCTTCCATAGGCCTGGCTCACGAAGTGCACGGCATCGGGCGACGATTCCTTTTCAGCTCCGGTCATTGTCTTCTCGCCCTTAGCCGTCAGCTCTTGGAGGAGGCCGCTGCCGTAAGTACTCGGAGACGTTCCCGTGTTCAGCGCACCCGTTGCGCCGGTGATATAGAGCTTGTGAGAAACCACGTCTTCCCAGATCGCGCTCAGTGCCGACCAAAGCGTCTCATCGCCGGTCTCTGCGTAAACGTCCGCCGCGCCGGCGTATAGGTAATTCGCTCTCACCGCATGCCCGACGGCCTTCGTTTGTTGGCGGAATGGCTGACGCTCCTGATTTTGATCTGTGCCGTTCTCAACGAGATCACGCATATTTATAAACTTTTTTCCCAACTCAAGGTACCTGGTATCGCCGGTTGTCCGGTACATTTCAATGATGCCCATATAGTGGGAAGGACAGATGTCGAACCTCGCAAGATCGGGCGTGGGATTGGCGAATGTTGCGCATAGAAAATCACTGAGTTTCACAGCGATGTCCAGCAGCGAGCGCTTTCCCGTAACCCTGTAGTGAAGACAGGCGGCCGTCATGAGGTGGCCACAGTTGTAGGTCTCGAAGTCGATCGCGTTCTCGAACGGTTTCGCGTCGGCTCGCCCGCGCCGTTTTTCCAAAGTGAGGCGCGTAAAGATATAGCCGTCACTCTGCTGAGCTCTTCCGATTACCGAAATAACCTGGTCGATAAGACTACCCAACTGCGGGTCTCGGGTCACGCTAAAAGAGGCGGTGGCCGCCTCCAGCCACTTGTAAAAGTCGCCGTCTGAAAAGCCGGCGCCCTCGAGGCCGCCCTCTGGCAGCTCACCTGTCGCGCGAAGGAAGTTGGCATAATGGACACCTTCCATCTCATGCCACAGATGCTGGATTGTTGCGTGGGCGCAAGTATCGAAGCGTTCTGCCCAAAGACCGGAAGTCCACTGAACGGAGTCCACATCGACGCTCTTCAGCTTCATGTGTGGACTCTGCAGGTTGTTTGTGATCCCCTTTCCTTGGGGTAAGCGATCTGATTTGCGCGAAGGCGGCACTGGCGTTGATGGTTCTTGCGCTGCCAACGAGGCGGCGCCCATCGAGATTTCGACCGCCTTCAAAAAATTACGCCGGGAAACGGAGAGGAGTGATTTCGTTCTCATAGGCGCGTACCAGAATCCAAAAACATCAGTTTATTGAAGTCACAAGGAAGGGCGGAAAGCGAGTGGTATGATTGGCGCGCTTATGCCTTCCATACCCAACAGCGAGGCACGCGTTCGCGCGCGCTACTGGATTGAGACCGCATATCCGTTGCAGCAAGCCGCCGAAACAATGGCCGGCGAACAGTCTACCGGAACGTTTGTCCGCGTCCCTGGCGAAACCGATGAACTGCGCGAAAACCACGCCGCACGGGTGGAAAGCATTCGCGAGCTCGACTCAGTTTCGACGCCCTCGCTACCTGGCGCTGGAATGCCTAAAGGCAAGCCAGTCTATCGCCGCGCAGAAGTGTCACTTTCGTGGTCACTTTCGAACATGGGCCCGTCGCTACCCAACCTGTTGGCCACCGTGGCCGGCAATCTCTTTGAGCTGAAGCCTTTCTCCGGGCTTAAATTGCTGGACATAACAGTGCCTGCCGAATTTCTCGATCGCTATCAGGGTCCGCAGTTTGGTGTAGAGGGAACGCGAGAGCTTTCGGGTGTATACGGGCGCCCGCTGATCGGCACCATCATCAAGCCTAGTGTCGGTCTTTCGCCTGAAGCCACGGCGCAGCTCGTCGACACGCTTGCCAAGAGCGGCATCGATTTCATCAAGGACGATGAACTGCAAGCAGATGGACCGCATTGCCCATTTGGTGAGCGTTTGCGGCGGGTGATGGAGGTGATCGAACGGCACGCCGATCGCAACGGCCGGAAGGTGATGTACGCGTGCAACATCACTGGCGAGATGGACGAGATGTTGCGCAGGCATGATGCCGTGATGGCGGCTGGAGGCACGTGCGTCATGGTAAGTATCAATAGCGTCGGTCTGCCCGCGGTTGCGGCGCTCCGGCGACACTCGCTACTAGCGATTCACGCTCACCGCAACGGGTGGGGGATGTATGGACGGTCGCCGGCAATCGGAATGAGCTACATCGCTTACCAAAAGTTCTGGCGGCTGGCCGGTGTGGACCATATGCATGTGAACGGGCTGCGCAACAAATTCTGCGAAGACGACGCGAGCGTTATTGCTTCCGCGCGCGAGTGCCTGACGCCAATGTTTGCGGAGCCTGGCCGCGGGTGCGAGGTCATGCCTGTATTCTCATCCGGACAATCGGCACGGCAAGCGCCGGACACATACAAGGCGCTGGGTAGCACGGACCTGATCTTCGCATGCGGCGGCGGATTAATGGCGCATCCTGGCGGGGTTGCCGCGGGGGTGCGAAGCCTGCAGCAAGCATGGGAGGCGGCAGTCGCAGGAATTTCGTTGGAGCGCTTTGCCGGCGAGCACGAGGAACTCCGCCAGGCACTCGCCGCTTTCGCGTCATGACCCATCGCCTCTTCTGCTATTACGGAGACGATTTTACGGGCTCGACGGACGCGCTGGAGGCGCTGGCGGCAAATGGCGTGCCGACTGTGCTGTTCATCGAGCCGCCCTCGGACGAAATGCTGGCTCGCTTTCCGGACTGCCGCGCGATCGGCGTAGCGGGCGAGAGCCGCAGTCGAGATCCGCAGTGGATGACCGCGCACCTTCCCGCGATTTTCGCTCGCCTGGCGGAGTTGCGTGCCTGTATGTGCCACTATAAGGTCTGCTCAACATTCGATAGCTCGCCTGAATGCGGCAGCATCGGCCGGGCCATCGAGATCGGGCAGGACGTTTTCCGTACGTCGTGGGTACCGGTGGTGGTTGCGGCGCCGCACCTCGAGCGTTACGTGCTTTTTGGAAACCTTTTCGCGGCGGGCGGAGGCGCGATCCATCGTATTGATCGCCATCCGACAATGCGGCACCACCCCGTGACACCGATGGATGAAGGAGATCTCCGGGTGCACTTAGCGCGACAGACGTCGCGAAAAATTGCGCTCCTGAACGTTCTCTCACTGGACAGGGAAGACGCGGAGGCGCGGCTGGACAGTATGCTCGCGGAGAAGCCTGCTATCGTGCTGTTCGATGGTCTGGATGATCGCACGTTGCGCACGTCGGGGCGGCTCCTTTGGACGCGGCGTCCGGCGACGTTTTCATTTGCGGCCGGCAGTTCGGGATTGATTCATGCGCTGGTCCAGCATTGGCGCGAAACCGGGGAGATACCGCCCGTTTATTCGGTGGACCAGCCAGCGCGAGTAGACCGGTCGGTGGTGGTCAGCGGGAGCTGCTCGCCGGTGACTGAGGGGCAGATCCGCTGGGCGATTACACATGGATTCACGGGTATGCGGGTGGATGCCTCGGGACGGGACAATTCAGCCGCCCTGAATGCGGCGCTGTCGGCGCTAGGCCAAGGTCAGAGCGTCATTCTATACACGGCGCTTGGCGCCGCTGACCGAAATATTGGAGTGGTCGGTGAGAAGTTGGGCCGTCAACTCGGTGTCCTGCTTCGCGAGGTGCTGATACGCTCGGGAGTCCGCCGGGCCGTGGTGGCGGGCGGCGATACTTCGAGCCACGCCGTTCGGCAGCTCGGTATCGAGTCGTTGACCTTTGCCGGGCCGATGACACCTGGTGCGCCACTGTGCAAGTGCCACGCTCCTAGAAGCGTGCTGGACGGGTTGGAACTGGTGCTGAAGGGCGGGCAGGTAGGGCCTGAAAACTTCTTCGAAATGATAAGGAACGACAAGCGATGGGAACGATCACTCTACTAGGGGCTGGAGGCAAGATGGGGCTGCGCATCACGGCCAATTTGCAGCGCACCGACTATGAGGTGCGTTTTGTGGAAATCAGCGAACGTGGCAAATCGGCATTGGCGCGACGCGGGATTACCGCGGTACCGATAGAAACGGCTCTTGAAAGCACAGAGTCGGTAATTCTCGCCCTTCCCGACAATCGCATCGCGGCTGTGACGGCGGAGATCGAGCCGATGCTTCGGCCCGGCATGATGCTAATCGCCCTGGATATTGCGGCTCCGCTTGCTGGTTGTCTGCCACGGCGCGAAGACCTCACGTACTTTGTCACGCATCCCTGCCATCCATCGGTATTCGGGGATGAGACTGATCCGCTTGCCCAGCGCGATTTTTTCGGGAGCTCGTACGCTCCACAGAACATTGTTTGCTCATTAGTACAAGGTCCGGAGGAAGCCTATGCGTCCGGGGAAGCAATAGCACGCGCCATCTATGCACCTGTACTGAGCGCTCACCGGTGCACGGCCGAACACATGGCTATCCTCGAGCCGGTATTGTCGGAAACTGTGCTCGGCACCTGCCTCACCATTGTCGGGGAAGCCATGCAGGAGGCGGTGAAGCTAGGAGTTCCCGAGGCAGCGGCGCGCGATTTCCTCCTCGGACACTTGAAGGTGGAACTGGGAATTGTATTCAAGCTCTTTGAAGGCGCTACCTTTTCAGACGGCGCCCTGAACGCCATTGAAGAGGCGAAACGCAGTCTTTTCCAGCCCGACTGGAAGAAAGTGTTTCGGCGTGACGAGTGGATGGAGAGCATTCGCAAGATCACCGCACCGCCGGGCTAACCGTAAAATCGTCAACCAGCTGGCGCGTTGGATCGATGCGGGCGAATAGGACTGCCGCAATCATCACCATCGCCGCAATGACCCATACCGGCACACTGTAGCTTCCGGTAGCTTTGACAACGTACCCAAAGAGCACCGAGCAGGCGAATCCGCCGAGTTGCCCCGCCGTATTCATCACTCCCGTGACCAAACCGGCCCGAGCGCCGCCCATGTCGAGACAGACAGCCCAGGCGGCCGGCAGCATAAGATCCGCCACCCCGAACCCGAGAGACGAAGATACGACGATGGCAGTGTGATCGCGGGTCATCGTCATCCCGATCAGCAATAGAGCCGATGCCGCCAAGCTGGTGACGCCCACAAGTCGGCGCCCTGCCTTTAGTCCGAAACGCGCAACGAGGTGATCGCAGAGAAATCCTCCGCCAAGATTGCCTGCCGCGCCTGAGAGGAAGGGAAGCGCCGCGAAAATGCCCATTTGTGTTTCGCTAAAGCCCGCGCCCTTCACAAGGTAAACCGGGAACCAACCAAAATAGAACCACGATCCCCAGGCATAACAGAAGTACATGATGAAGATAAGCCACATCTGCCTTTGGTGGATCAGCGCACGCCACGGGACACCGGCGTGGGCCGAATCTTTCGACGCCGGAAGCGGCAAGGGATCGCGATAGAAGTTGCGCCATACTGCCGCCCATACCATGCCCACCGCGCCGAAGATGACAAATGTCCAGCGCCACCCCACTTGCTCTTGCAAAGGGACCACCAGGATCGGTGCGAGTGCGCCCCCGAAGCGGCTGGCTGCCCAAATGTAGCCTTGCGTGCGAGCCCGCTCATGTGCTGGAAACCAATGCGCAAGCGCACCAGACATGTTCGGATAGGCCCCAGCTTCGCCAGCGCCAAACAAGAAGCGAGTTGCCAGCAGTTGAAGAGAGGAAAATGCAGCGCCAGTCAAACAAGTGAATGCCGACCACCAGACCACGATGCGCGTGAGCACTCGGCGCTGTCCTAACCGGTCACCCAGCGCACCCGTGGGAATCTCGAAGAGGCCGTAGGAGAGCACGAAAGCGCCTAATATCCAGCCCCACATTTCCGGTGGAATGCGTAGATCCTGCTGTATACGGGGTGCAGCACTCGCGATCGCAATGCGATCGAGAAACGTGATGATAGCTAACGCCACCAAGAGGGAGAGAACACCGTGACGATTTGCCAAAAAGCGAGACCGCTCGCGCAAACCAATCAAGCCTTCCGCCACTATAGGATCATGCCGTTCCGTACAGAAGGTACGTAATTACGTAATTCTGTTAGTAGGTAGCTCTTCCGCCGCTCACATCGTAGCACTGGGCGGTTACGAATGAACAGTCCGGACTAGACAGGAAATGCACCACCGCTGCCACTTCTTCCGGTTTTCCCGCTCGTGACATGGGGATCCGATTCGTCATATAGTCCACCTGCTCCGGCGTTAATTGATCAAGGATTTGCGTGTGTATAACGGCGGGGGCGACGGCATTGACGCAAATACCACTCGTGGCTAGTTCTTTCCCTAGCGACTTCGTAAATCCAATAACGGCAGCCTTGCTCGCCGAATAGGGCGCCATGTTCGGGTTGCCTTCTTTTCCGGCAATGGAGGCGATGTTCACGATCCGGCCGTATTTTCGAGCTCGCATGTGAGGAACCGTTAGGCGGCAGAACCGAAAGACCCCCGCGACATTGATCGCCATAATCTGTTGCCAATCCTCCTCGGTCTGTTCCCACACAGGCGCTGCTTTCCCGGCAATGCCGGCATTGTTTACCAGGATTGAGATCCGGCCCGTTCGCTCCAGCACTGACGCCACGGCAAGCCGAACCGACTCGGGATCGGTTACGTCGCAGAAGACTGGGAACGACTCCCGGTTCAACGAAGCTGCAACCTCAGTGGCACCGTCGATGTTGCGGTCTGCAACTACGACAGTTGCCCCCGCGGCCGCCAGCCGGCGAGCAATTGCCTCGCCTATTCCCGTTGCTGCACCGGTCACAATGGCAGTCTGGCCGTCTAGATCAAACATTCGTCTTTTGCAGCCGTAACACAGGAATCAAAGGCGAACGAAAGCGCCAGCCCCCCACGAAGAATCCGACTAAGAGGCGGCAAGATCTGCGCCAATTTGAGCGGCACAAGCCTTGAGCGCCGCTAGAACAGACTCGACATGTTCCTTTCCGCGAACGCGTACTTTCGGGATGGATGTACTCAGCGCGGCAGGAACCTCGCCGGACTCGGTAAAGATAGGAACGGCGAAACAGATGCCTTCCAACACGGATTCTTCACAATCTTCGGCGTAGCCTAGTTCGCGAATGCGCTCAAATGTCCGTGAGAGTTCGAATTCATCGACGATGGTGTTTGGAGTAAACCGATAAATTCCATAGCTGCGCAAAAGGCGCTCACGACGCGGTTCCGGTTGAAACGCGGTAATCACCTTCCCGAGAGCGCTGGCATTCGGTGGAAGAATATGACCAATTACATTGATCATCCGAATAACCTCTGAACTTTCGATGACGGAGATGACTTCAGAATGATTCTCAAAAAGCGCAGCCACAGAAACCGTCTCCCGCAATTCGCGGTTTAGCACGCGCATCTGCGGCGAGGTCACTCGGAGCAACTTCATCAAAAAGTTCGTCGGGACAACAGACCGAATCTCGGGCACCAGCGAGTATTGGCCGAGGGAGTTCGAGTTTAAGTAACCCACGCTCTCAAGGGTGCGTAGAAGCCGAAAGGCGGAGGTTTTCGACAATTGAACCCTCCGCGCCAGATCCGCAAGGGTCATTGGCGCCTGGTGACGCTGGAGGATCTCAAGTGATTCTAAGGCCTTGCCTACCGCGCGAGAAAGATATTGACCTCCAGCGCGAGGGGCCTTCTTCACCGCTTCGATCTTCTTCCCCCGAGCTTTGTTCAGTATGGGCATAACCGTTTCAAGATACCGTTTTCGTTTCATGGTAGCGAAACGGTGTTCTGACTTGCAAATGCAGCGCGAGCGCAGCGGTCTCCCTTCCGGTCCGCAAGACGGACATTTGCGGCGTTCTGCGTAGACTACATCTTTGCTGTGATATTTTCCGAAACGGGCACTCACAGGCTGAAAATGCACCAAATCGGCGGTGCGGGACAAACTTTCAAAGTTGTATGAAGACGCTCACTCGAAGAGGTTTCATTGCAGCCTCCGCCGGTGGGGCGGCAGCGCGGCATGTTCAAGGGGAGCCTTCCCCTATCCCGATCATCGACACCCACATTCACTTCTATGACACGACCAGGCCTCAAGGCGTTCCTTATCCGAAACCGAATGTTATACCGGGCGTGCCGGTTGCCACACCAGAGACATTCCGAAAGGTGGTCCGCTCACTCGGGATCGTCGGCGCAATTGAAATCGAGGCGAGCCCCTGGGTGGAGGACAATCTTTGGGTCCTTGAAATCGCCGCCACAGACCCCATTGTTGTCGGCACGATTGGAGATCTCGAACCTGACAAACCCGAATTCCGTGAGTATCTGGATCGCTACCATAAGAATCCCCTTTTTCGCGGGATACGATACGGCAATCTCTGGAATCGAAGCCTGTCTGCCGCTTTGGGTAAACCCGAGTTCATTGCAGGAATCAAAGATCTTGCCGCAGCAGATTTGACGATGGATACGGCAAATCCCTCGATGGACCTCCTGAATGCGGTCATCCGACTGACCGACAAGGTACCCGAACTGCGTGTCGTACTTGATCATCTGCCTTCTTTTGAAGTTCCTGTTGAAGCGCAAACTCATCGGGAGTTTGAAACCATTCTGCGCGAACTCGCGAAACGAAATACCTACGCTAAGCTGTCGGCCGTGGCTCGCCGGGTAAACGGCCGGGTTCAAACCGAGCCGGGGTTCTACAAACCTCGACTGGACCTGCTTTACAGTGTTTTCGGCGAAGATCGCGTCGTGTACGGGAGCGATTGGCCGAACAGCACCGGCAACTGGGTTCCCTACGGCGTCATGTTGCGCATCGTGCAGGACTATTTCAAAAACAAAGGGCAGCCCGCTCGAGAGAAGTATTTCTGGCGGAATTCGATCGCGGCGTATCGGTGGGTAAAGCGTGACGCCGAGCAGCCACAACTCAACGCCTAGTAGCTGTACGAACCGCGAAGTCCAAAAACTTCAAGTTTGGAGTCGTACACCGAAATGGCCTAACGGGCAATCATTGTCGAAATGGGAGCGGGAGGCGCGTTTTGTGAGCTTCCTAGCACTTCTTAGAAGGTCGCCAAGGGCATCTTTTGGCGCAATTGAATCCACCATTTCAAAATACCGACAATCCTTTCATTTTACGCTTGACGCCACCGGTAACGTCGCCTATATACTAATGCTAGTCTCGATGCAATACCGGGCAGACATCCGGAACCGGAAGACCGGGCTATGTCGTTGATTTCGATACCAGAAAAGAACGTTGCAAGAGTCAGCGTCTGAATGGATCGCGGGGGTTTCCATGTCGAAGGTCGGAAGGGGTTATCTTCTCTTCGTATCGTTCTGCTATCTGTCAGCCCAATACGGCCTAGCGCGGTTTAACGCGGCTCCCTCTGGAAAGCTTCCGATACTTTATGCGGAACCCATGCCGGTGTAACAAACGATTCCAAGTTGAGAAAGGCGATAGGCCATGGCGAATCGAAGTAAGCTTGAACACTTAGTGCCATCTAGATTGAATTGTGGCGTACAATCGATCTCGATAATCCTCGTAGTTATGTTGGCTCCGCTCTGTGTACGAGCGCAGAGTTTGGCGTCGGTCTCTGGTTTTGTCAATGATCAGAGCGGAGCGGTGGTGCCCAATGCCAAAATTACCCTGACGGATATCGCGCGGGGCGTGCCCTTCACAACGACCACGAATCAGGACGGCGTGTACTTCATAAAGAACCTGATACCAAGCACGTATAAGGTCACTGCCGAAGCCACGGGCTTTCAGACTTATGTAGTAGATACTTTTCCGTTAACGGCAACTCAGCAGGCAGTCCTCAATCTCACCTTGAAACTCGGCACGACCAATCAATCGGTTGAAGTGTCAAGCCAGGTGCAGATGGTTGAGCCATCAAACGCGACGCTTGGCGGGCTTGTGAATAACAAATCGATCGTCGATTTGCCGCTCACTAACCGAAACATCCTTACATTGATGGCGGTCGAGCCGGGCGTCAGTCCTTCGACTCCAAACAGCTACCAGAGTAATTTTTTCACCAGCGCTATTCGGTATTCCTTCAATGGCGGATTGGAATCGACCTCCGACTTTCAGCAGGACGGCATCTCTATCCTTAACGAGAGCGATATTCCAGGAATCATGGGCTTGACGATGTTGCCGTCGGTGGAAGCCATTGATGAAATGAAGGTTCAGACGAGCAGCTACTCCGCTACCTATGGCCGCAGCGGCGGCGGTATTACTACGATGGTCACCAAGTCGGGGACAAATAGTTTTCATGGCGATGCCTACGAGTTCTTAAAAAATAACGATTTCAACGCCAATAGCTTTTTTTCGAACAAGTCGGGAGCGCAGATTGCCCCCTTACACATAAACCAGTTTGGCGGCTCCTTGGGGGGTCCTGTCATTAAGAACAGGACATTTTTCTTCGGAGCGTTCGAAAGAGACATCAACAACTCCGGCGGGTTCAGCCTCTTTACGGTGCCTACCGCCGCTGAGCGAGCAGGCAATTTTTCCCAAGACCTCAATCCAGAAGGAGCGTTGAGGACCATCTATAATCCGTTCAGCGCAACTCCAGATCCAAACAACCCAGGACAATACTTGCGCACGCCTTTTCCTGGCAACGTGATTCCAGCGAACCTCATCAACCCGGTAGGGGCAAAGTCCGCCTCCTACTGGCCGATGCCGAACTTGCCCGGGACTGCCATACCTGGCACGTCGAATTATACAGGGTTGAACAACCTGGGCGCCACTGCCGTCAGCGCCAGCCCGCTGGAGCAGATTACCGCCAAAGTAGATCATAACTTTAACGACAGAATGCGAGCTTTTCTCCGCTATGGCTATTTGTGGAATGTAAGCGGATCTCCCAACTATTTTAATAACCAGGCTGATGAGGGCTACGGACCTATGACGGTTCATGCGCATAACGCCGCCCTCGGATACACACAGACATTCGGCGCTAATACGGTGCTGGAATTGCGCGCCGGTGTAAACCGGTTTTCTGCCTTCCGTCCCAGTAATGGGCTGGGATTCGATCTGACAACGCTCGGTTTGTCGCAAAGTCTCCAAACTTACATGGAAGAGGGCGACGTATCTGAGTTTCCGGGTATTGCAGTTCAGGGTTACTCTACATTAGGTAATAACAACGGCCCCTATTACGAGAGCCACGAATTAGATTACATCTTCACTGGCGCTCTATCCCGCGTTATTGGCAAACACACCTTGACCGTAGGAGCGGAGCAGAGAGATTACACTTTAAACTTCTTTCAAACAAACCCACTGCTCTTTAATTTTGGCAACGACATGACGCAAGGTCCAGGCGCCCTTGCGGTGTCCGCAGGAGCGGGCGACGGTGTTGCCTCGATGCTTCTGGGAACCGGCGACAGCGGTAGCGCCAGCTATTACGCCAGAGTGGCGAATGCGAATCACTACCTTGCAGAGTTTATTCAGGACGACATCAAGTGGACCCACAAGCTCACTATAAACATTGGGTTTCGGTTAGAAGAGGAAACGGGAACGACCGAGCGTTACAACAGGATGGCGGCCATCAATCCTACTGTGCTCAACCCCATCTCGAACGATGTGACAAATCCGTTCACCGGACAATCACCCTGGAACGTGTATGGAGGATATGTGTTCGCTGGCAGCGGTCCAGATAGTCTCGGCAGGAACGCAATCCGCGGTATCGAGTGGAAGCCGGACCCGCGATTAGGAATCGCTTACTCCGTTAATGACAAAACAGTCGTTCGGATCGCCTACGGCATTTTCTATGGTGTGCCTTACGCAGGCGCCACGCGCGAATTTACGAGCAGTGCATTCAGTAGCACCACAAACTGGGTGGCTTCGCTGGACGGCATTCACCCGACGAATCTTGTCAGCAATCCGTTTCCGTCGGGTTATGTCTATCCACCGGGCAACTCGCAAGGCTTGCTCTCCGCGGTCGGCCAGAACCTGGTTAGCGCTTACCCTCCAACAATCAAAACACTTTACAATCAACAGTGGAATTTTTCGATTCAGCGCAGTATTGCGTCGGACATGATGTTTCAGGCGGCCTATGTTGGAAATAAGGGAACCCATCTGAACTGGTACAGCGGAGGCGGAACATCCTCGATGAATCAACTGGCGCCCCAGTACTCGAGCCTGGGAAATCAACTGTTGACGCTGGTCCCCAATCCCTTCTATGGAAGTATCACATCAGGCGGCCCACTGTCACAATCGCAGGTCCAATATGGCCAACTCTTGCGTCCGTTTCCCGAATGGCAGACGGTGGCCGCGGACGGCACTGCGATCGGCAACTCCGAGTACGAAGCCCTGCAGACTTCGCTTACAAAGCGGTTTACCAATGGCGTTAGTCTCATTGCGGGTTACACATGGTCGAAGCTTATGTCTGATATCTCCGATGGTGTTTGGAGTAGTGCGGGATCCATCCGGAGTTGGTACTGTGTACGTTGCGAGCACTCCTGAGCAGTTACGATGTGCCGCATCGCTTCACTCTGACTGGTACGGGCGAATTGCCGTTTGGAAAAGGTAAGATGTTCGGTTCTAGCTGGAATGGCTTTGTAAACGCTATCCTGGGCGGATGGCAGGCGAACGGTATTCTGACCCTCGCCTCAGGCCAGCCGCTCGTATTCACGACCGCCCAGAATACCAGTTACACGTACGGCGGCGGTCAGCACCCGAATGTCGTAGGGAATCCGGTTCTCTCAAGCGGGCAAAGTATTTATGAGTGGTTTAACACCGCTGCATTTGCTCAACCGGCTAACTTCACTTCCGGCGATCTATCCCGCACTTATACTGGTGTTCGGACCGATTGGACGAGAAATCTGGACGCTTCGTTGTTCAAGAACTTCCAAGTGACAGAGAGATTTAATCTCCAGTTTCGGGCCGAAGCGTTCAACCTCTCGAACACCCCGATTTTCAGTGCCCCTGGGACGACTCTTAATGGAACAAATTTTGGTGTCATCACTGGTCAGTCCAATTCGCCTCGAAATCTTCAGTTGGCGCTTAAGTTTTTGTTCTGAAAGGACGAGCACTTGGATCGTAGGTCGTTTCTGAAATTGGCCGGGCTTTCGGCATCGGGGCTGGCTACGCTGCCAGCCCTCCCTTTTCAGACAGAGAAAAGCAATCTCAAAATCACTGGAGTGCGTTTGGTTCGCACGCGGCCAAAACATCCCGCGCCTTCATATACTCCGGCTCCGGGCTCCTGGTCCACTCAGGGCGTTGAAGTTGCTAACCCCATGTCGATTTACCCGCAATACAAGCCGGTTCGATCGTTGTGGAATCCTGACCCAGGTAAGTTGGGCGGGTTTACAGTCGAAATCTCGACCGATAAGGGTGTAAAAGGCTACGGAAGCGGAGGTTCAGGTGGTGGTCCCGTCGTAATGGAGCATTTCACGAAGCTTCTGATCGGTAAAGATCCATTCGATATCGAGCGAAACTGGGATATTCTTTGGCGCTCCAGCATGCCTTATGGGCGTGACGGAATCGCTATCAACGCCATCAGCGGCGTGGATCTGGCAATGTGGGATGTCGTTGGCAATGCGCTTGGGATGCCCGTCTATAAACTCCTCGGAGGCGCCACAAAAGATCGTATCCCGGCCTATTGCACGGGCAACGATGTCGATCAGCATCTAAAATTCGGATACAAACGCGTCAAACTAGCTATTCCCTATGGGCCAGCGGATAACCACGAGGGATTGAAAAAGAATACGGAGCTGGTCAGGCAAACACGCGAAATGGTCGGGGCCGATGGCGACGTCATGCTCGATTGCTACATGGCGTTTACCCAACCCTACACCCTGGATCTTGCCCAGATGGTTGCCCCGTATCGTCCTTACTGGATGGAAGAGGTGCTGCAGCCTCACGATTACGAAGGTTTCAGCCGCATGCGCGACGCGATCAAGCCGATCCGTATCGCAACCGGGGAACATGAGTACACGCGCTACGGTTTCCGCCAGCTTCTCGAGCATCGATCGGCTGATATCTGGCAACCCGATATCCACTGGTGCGGCGGAATGACCGAGATTCGTCGAATTGCTGCTCTGGCTGCTGCTTACGATATTCCAGTGATTCCGCACGTCGGCGGCGTCTTCGATGCTATTCACTTCGTGATGGCGACAACAAATAGCCCCTGGGCTGAAACGTTTATGCCGCCGCCTGGCGGTCCTGATGCAGTGTACAAGATGTTTGAGGAAGAAAATAACATGACTCGCGGTCCAGAAGGCATTTACGCACGTCCTTCCGAACGTCCGGGGCTGGGCTGGGACGTCGAAGTTTCGGACGCCTAACGGCGTTCCTGGTGAATCCCGTCAGCGAAGAGTCTTCTGAAGCCAGGCGACCATCGGAGCTTTGTATATCTGGAAGCGAGAGTCCTTCTCCCAGTTCATAACCCCATGGACGCCGTCGGGAATCGTGATGAGCTCGCATGGGATTCCGCGCTTCCTAAGGAGCTCAACCGTGAGTAACGCTTGCGAATAAGATACAGCTTCATCTCGGGTACCATGAATAACAAGAAATGGTGGAGTTTTGCTGTTCAGGTAAATTCGCGGAGAGGCCACACGGATGTGAGCGCGCCCGGTTTCATCCAGGGTAGTCATTCTGAAAAAGGCCTGCACACTTGGCGATAGCGGCTTGCCTTCTAATCTCTTCGACCACTCGACTAAATCGATAGGACCATAGAAGCAGACCACCGCAGCAACACCCACATCATTCTTGGCCCCGACCACGTTCACCAGATGGCCGCCCGCGGACTCTCCCATCAAGGCGATGCGCGCGGGATTCACCTTGTATTCTTTCGCGTGCTGTTTCACAAAACGAACAGCCGCCTCCAAGTCTTCCGCAGGCGCCGGATAGGAGAACTGGGGCGCTAGCCGGTAATTGATGCTGAACCAAGCAAAGCCCGTCTCGTTTAACGGCCCAAAAAGCGGCTGAATGAATTTGCCTGACTTATCCCCAGCCGACCATCCTCCGCCATGCACAAGGATTACAGCCGGAAACGAACCATCGCCCGGCGGGATGTGCGCATCCAACTTGAGACTGAAACCGCCTGGACGTGAGTATTCGATATCAGGAATAACCTCGTATTGCTGGGCTCCCAGCGCAAATAGAGCAAATGCCAAAAGACTACCTAGAATTCGCATTGTGTTATTTGTTAATTACGCAGTTCCCAGCAAGCGGCGCCCGTCACCTTCTGGATCGTTCTTCACGACGCAAGTGTTGTCAAAAACCATGGTTTCTTTCGCTTCTTGGAAAGCCGGCCATTTCGGCAAATCGGAATGATTCGGATTGCCATAACGGGCAAAATTGATCCATGCTTCGCTCACTCGGGCAGAAAGCCGCAGCGCGTCCGGTGATGCGCCAGTGTAGTTGATGCACCGGCTAGCGTTGTCGAAGACAAATGCGATTTCGCAGCTATGAAAGGCTCCAGGCCTTCCGTCCAGCATCGGCGTTTTCCATGCGAACAAATATTCGTAAGCGGGCGCGGCACGAAGTGCAGCTTTGCGTTCAGCCTGAAGGAACGCATTCTGACGAAAATACGCAATGGAAATGACCGAAAAGATATCAAATGGTTTTGCGGCCGGGTATTCACGACGGTATGCCTGAAGAATGTCGTTGGTCTTGCCGCTATAGATAGAATGGACACGCTTCTCTAACTCATCATTGCTGAGCGTTTCGGCTTCCGGATTATCTACCCCGTTCACGAACTCATTGGTGTTCGTCCCGACGAGAATCGGAATTGTTGCGGAGATTGCGGGAGAAACAGGATCGAACGGATGAATGGGCAAAATCGCTTCATCCACAGTTGGCCCCCATGTGATCCGCCGCGACGGCGTTCTGATTAGAGGCGGCGGGCCAGACGGCGGCCCCATTTTCTTGGCGGCTGCCTGTGCTGCCCCACACAAACGCTCGACCGGCAAGCTCTGGAGTTGATCGATCTGAGATTTGGATAAATTCAATTCGGCAAGTACCGCGGCCGCAAGCTTACTCGAATCTTCCGGGAGTGAGTTTCGGGGCGTCGAGCCACTTTGGATGATAGCTCGGTGAAACAGGCCCTTTGCGGCTGGCATTGCCAGTAACGTGCAGATTTTCGCGCCACCGCCCGACTGGCCGAAGATCGTAACGTTAGAAGAATCTCCGCCAAAGTTCGAGATGTTATCGCGGACCCATTCGAGGACTGCGACCAAGTCGAGCATACCCACATTAGAGGAGCTAGCATATTGTTCCCCGCCAAATTCAGCGAGATTCAAGTAACCGAACGTATTGAGGCGATGATTGTGCGTGACCGTTACAACATCGCCTCGATGACATAAATTCTCGCCATCGTAGGACAACAAATCGTGGCCGGAGCCGCCGCTATAACCGCCTCCATGCATCCAGACCATCACCGGACGTTTTCGGGAGCCATTAATCTCCGGGGTCCAGACGTTCACGCGCAAGCAGTCTTCACCGGCTGGCTGGCCGTAAGCCCGATAAAGCAAGAACGCATCTTCATCGGTATGGGATACGTTATCACCGCCCGTCACCATGCCGAATCCATTCGGGCAAATATGCCCGTAATGCAGGCAACTCCGCACCCCCGCCCAAGGCTTTGGCTTTTGGGGCGGCATGAAACGCGCGCTCCCACCTGTTGGTGCCCCGTAAGGCACGCCTTTGAACGAGTAGATGCCGTTCCGAATGTATCCGCGGACCTTTCCTGCCTCGGTTTCGACGATTGCTTTTAAATAAGAGGCAACGACCGTTTCACGACTGCTTGAGCAATCCGGATCAGTATGACTCCGCGACAGGGAGTCCGGAGAAGCTGCGATCAGTCGAGGAGATGGTACCGATGTAGCGGAGCCTACTGCCAGGGCGGCCAAGCCCCTCATGATGCTTCGGCGACCACGGAGTTCTGTTCCTGTTGTCAATTTTGTTCCCTGCTGAGTAACGTTGTTCATTCCTAGAAATTCCTTCAGTTGTTTCGAAGTCATGGCCTGGGTGGGTGAAGAGGAAGGCTAAACCAAGCAATACCAATATCGCGGTGCATGTTGTTGTCCGTATCGGTAGACGCATCATAAAATAGCGCCAGGCGTCCGCCGACTTTCACAACCGAGGGCATTCCAATACAGCGGCGGCTCCATTTGCAGTTGGCATGATCTAATGCCACCGCGCGATGATCGGGGTCCCAATGCGTCAGGTCCTTGCTCCAGTAAACCCAAATCGCCTCTGTGTATTCACCCCCCTCGTCCAGCCCAATGTGATTCGTAAACAAGAACCAAGTTTGATCCGAAGGTTCAAAGTAAAGCGCTGAGTTTTCAATTTGCTGCTCAGCTGGCAAAATTGGTTCTGGGTCGACCTGCCAAGCCTTACTCAGATCGTTGGTGCGAGCGATCGCCAACGTTCGCTTTAAATGCTTGTGCTCATTATTCGTGTAAGCAGCGGCGCTAAAAAACATCAGGAACTGATTCCGGTATCTTACGATCTGCCCGGGACTTGCAGTATCGGCATAATAGGTTCCAGCTTTGGTTTCGAACGGGACGATTTGGGGCTGCTTCGTCCACGGACCAGCAGGATTCTTACTAATTGCAGTGAGCGTGAAATAGGGGACTGCCGGTATTCGGTTGGGAGGCGGTGTCGTACCTCGTGACCCAACATAAAACATGTGCCACAACGTTCCATCGAACACGGCCCATGGGGAGCTTGCCGTACCGGCATCGCGACGCCCGGCAGGACCCAAATCGAGGATCGGGCCTTTTAGATCCCAGTGGCGAAGATCGCTGCTTGTCGCTAAACAGGCGCGCCATCCTGTAGGTCCAGCGCCGTCGTAATGTAGATAGTAAGTTGTTCCGGACTTAAAGCAGATTGCTTCGCGCGCTCCCAGATAGTCGCATCGATCTGGTCCGGTTCCATGGCGGATTATTGGATGTGCGTCATACGCCTCCAATCGCATCGTTGCGGCAGGTCGACCATCAGGATATGAACTTTGAGCAACAGAGCCACCTGTGGCGCAACAGAGTAGTGCTGATGCGATGAGAACTGATTCAATATCTCGTGGTGATCCCGGCGTCAGCGCGAGTGGGGCCACTCGCAGAAGTTGCAAGCAGCTTCTTAATCTCATCGGTTGTCGATGTGTCCCTTTTCACAATCCGGTCCGGCTTGTCTGCCGCATTCTCGCGGGCCGCGGCTTCGTGATACCTCTCTTGATGATCTGCCAGATCCAAAGGCGTTTCACCCATGGAGTTTTTCGCATTCAGCCGCACACCCAGTGAATAGAGATAATCGATCACCTCAGGCGCGCTGGCTCCGGCAGCAATATGCATGATTGTTTGGTTATGCCGGGGAAGGGAAATGGGCTTCACAGGATCCGGGAAATGATCGGTTGGATTATACACGGCAGTCAGGTCCGCGCCGCTCGCCACCATTTCACGCACGACCTCAACATTAGTCGATAATACGGCCACCGAAAAAGGCGTGTGACCGTCCTTTCTCAGAAGGTTTGGATTCGCTCCCTTCTTCGCCATCATCTTTACTAGCGGCACACAATCTGAATTTGCCGCAATGTGGAAGGCGGACGATCCCGGTGGCGCAGGGTTGATTCGCACGTCGCCTACCGGTCCAGATGTGGGATAGAGCGTCTGGCGATTTGGATCGGCGCCGGCGTCGAGTAACCGCTGTACCATTGCCAGCGCTTCGTCCAGTTTGCCGGCGGAATTCACCAGATTCGGATTTCCAGGCTCATTTTCAACTTGTGACGGGTTCGTAGCCTGAGCCGTAGGCGCCGGTTTGGCCTTCTTCCTCACTGCCCTTCCGCCGCCATATGCAGAACGGTCGCGCCCCAGTGTCGTGATAGCTGCGACGGCCAAAGCTGCGCCATGGAGAGGGGTGTAGCCGGCGCCGTCGGCGACATTAACGTGTGCGCCATGATCAAGGAGAAAACGCGCCATTGCCAGATCTGCACCGAACCGAGCGGAACTGCCTGACGGCGCCGGAGCACCTGCGCCTGCTACAAATTCCTTCCCCAGCGGATCCCACTTATAAAGCGCGGCTAACAGAGGTGTTGTGCCATCTGCTGCTGTAACGTTCACATCCACTCCAGCGTTCATGAGTATCTGGGCGGATTCCAGATCGTGTTGTTGAACAGCGAACAAAAGAGCGTTCTGTCCGCCTTGTTTACTGGTGTAAACTCCGTCGTTATTCCACGGTATGCCCGTTCTGCCAAGGGTGACTGTTGAAGGCGTATAGATCGTTCCCGTGATGTTCCATACTTTCGAAACGGCCTGCACGTCCGCTCGATGATCCACAAGCAGGCGAGTTGCCGCAGGGTGGCCGGCAGCCCACATCAGCGCCGTCTGGCCGAAATTCTTCTCGCGTGCATTCACGAAAGCGCCGCGATCGAGCAACATCTTCATGACACCGACCTGCCCTAATCGTGTGGCCGTCATTAACGGCGTTTCGCCGTCTTCTCGAGCGATATTCGGGTTGGCGCCGCTGCGGAGCAGAAGCTCTACGATTGCAGTCGAGCCGTTTGAGATCGCAAGATAGAGCGGGCCAATGCCTTGTTCGTTTGTAAGGTTTGGATTCGCTCCCGACCCGAGCAGCAGCTTTGCGATCGCCACATTGCACCGCACAGCTGCCCAGGCGAGGGGGGTTGCGCCATCTTCCTCCCTCGAATTGACATCGACCTTCTTGCTAAGGAGAGCGGCCACTGATCTCTCGTCGTCGCTTTGAACCGCCTCGAAGAGCTCCTTGCCCAGCCCGGTTAGCGGAGCAGGGGGCGTTCCCGAACGATTGCCTGCGCCCATTAACAGGAACGGCAGAAGAATACAGGTGAGGACTTTAGCACCTCGCCTCACGGCTATACCTCCAGACGATTCAGCTTTCCCGTGCTGTCGCCAAGCTTCTCAGTCGGGACACCTACTTTGTCGAGCATCGTCAGATAGAGATTTGTTAACGGTGTAAGATCTCCCGGATAGACAATATAGCGGCCGCCCGCAATGCGCCCAGACGCGCCTCCCGCGAGAATGATCGGCAAATCGTGCTGGCTGTGAACCGTGGGAACGCTTAAGTCGCTACCGTACATGATGAGCGAATGGTCGAGCAGCGTCGAGTTACCTTCTTTGATGGCGTCCAGCTTACCGAGGAAGTATGCAAACAGGCGAGACTGATCGACATTAATCTTCGCGAGTGCGTCGAGCTTCTCACGCTCGAAATTATGATGCGATATCTCGTGATGCCCCATTGAGATGTCGAGGTGAGGAAACGTCATGGAGGTAGCCTCACGAGCATACATAAAGGTCCAGACGCGAGTGAGGTCCGCCTGAAGAGCCAGCGCCTGCAGATCGAACATGATCTTGACATGCTCGGGCCAAGAGTCCGGGATGCCAGCAGGACGGCTCACGCCCGGTAAATTCACCGGTTTCTTCTCCATTGCGACCTTGATTCTTCGCTCTATATCGCGAATCGATTGAACATATTCGTCAAGCTTTCGGCGATCACTGGGCCCGAGACGGGTTTTCAGTTCACAGAGACGAGTCATCACTGTGTCGAGGCTGCTCTGATCCGCAGCCTGGCGGTCGGCGGCGGCCACGGAATCGATTCGGCCACCCTCGCCGAAAAGTCGTTCGAATACCCGGCGCGGATTGGGTTCGAACGGCAACGGAGTCGTCGCAGTTTTAAAAGAGACTCCACCTAAGGCCCCGTTGTATTCGGTAGATAGCTCAAGCGAGGCGAACTGAGTCTCCTTTCCCAGCGCCTGGGCCGCGACCTGATCCACAGATATGCCAACGTGAACCTTGCCTTTAGCCGGTTCGACTCCTGTCATAAATGAAGCGAGCGCCCGATCATGGAAACCGGCTTTGGTTCGATCGGGATCGGATGAGAGGCCGCTCAAGACCAGGAATTTATCTTTGTAAGGAGCGAGCGGCGCGAGCGCTTCACTGATCTGATAATTAGCGCCTTCGCCCTTAGGTTTCCATCGGTCTTCATCAACGCCGCACGTGTAGAAGATGAACCCGAGACGACGCACGGGCGCCGCTGCCGTCAGCCGTTCCGCACTTAGCGCGGGAATCATTGCATCCAGCAAAGGGAGCGCTAGCGAAATTCCTGCACCGCGGAGGAATGTACGCCTGGGAAGATACTTTTTCGTGATGATCATGACGGTTCCTTCGGCTCGACCTGGGTTTGCCTCATACGAAAAGGCGCGCTGTTCACAATAGCGACGATCAGATCGTCAAAGCGGTAACCTCCCGCTTTAGTATTTCGCATTATCAGGCGGATCGTTGGTTGGTCTCGCGCGTCCAACTCGCGACCTAACGCATAGGTTAGTAGGCGCGCCACTACGGCACTTACAAATTGATCCTGACGGCTCAGCAACAGCTGCTTTAATCCCTGCGGACCGGAGAAAGTTTGCCCATTCACCAGTTTTGCCGATGCATCGATGCTTCCGCCTTCGTCCTGCACGCGCCATCTGCCGATCACGTCGAAGTTCTCGAGCGAGAATCCTAGAGGATCCATTCGCGAATGACACGAGGCGCACACGGCGTTCTTTCTGTGGCGCTCGACCTGTTGGCGGGTTGTCAACTTTTGCCCGTTTGCCGGACTCTCATCGAGCGGTGGCACGCCTGGAGGTGGCGGAGGCGGAGGCGAATTCAGCAGTGCATCCAGAATCCATTTACCACGGAGAATGGGCGACGTTCTTGTTGTGTGGGAGGTCAGCATAAGGATGCTGCCTTGGCCAAGCAGACCGCCTCGCTCCGGTTCTGAGACCAGAGATACGCGGCGAAAGCCAGATCCTATGACGCCCGGAACTCCGTATAACCGAGCTAGTCTCTCGTTGAGGTAGGTGTAATTCGCGTCGATTAGGTCGAGAGCACTGTGGTTTTCTCGAAACAGGCTACGCACAAAAAGTCGTGTTTCCTGCTGAAAGTCATCCGCCAATCCGCTATCGAAGTCCGGATATACCTTGGCGTCCGGCTTAATTTCGGCCAGACCAGAAAGGCCAAGCCACTGCATGGAGAAATCATCGACCATCGCAACCGCGCGAGGATCGGCAAGCATGCGCCGCACCTGGGCGTCCAACACGAGAGGGTTGGTCAGCTTCCGACAATGCGCCAAACCCAGCAACTCATCATCAGGAATGCTGTTCCAAAGGAAGAAGGACATGCGCGAGGCAAGTTCCCAATCCGATACTTCTTGAGTGCTTCCCGGCTTTGCATTTGGCGGATCAAATTCAAGCCGGAACAGAAAATCGGGCGATAGGAGCACATCGCGCAGCGCGGCGGCGATAGAAGAATCGAAGTTATGCTTGAGCCTTGCAGATGACCAGGCTGCCATGAAAGGCTTGATGTCCGCCGCGGTAACATCGCGCCGAAAGGCCCGCCGGGTTACGCCGAAAAGAATTTTGGACGCGCAGGCCGACTCGTCTCGAGAACTCGACGGTCTGCAGAGGAAAATCTGCCGCTCACTGGGTGTTCGTGTTCGACTGACGCTCTTAACGTTGTAAGGGCCGGAAATCTCAATTCGATCCAGCGTGGGCGGTCCCGGTTGTCCACCGAACGCAGCCTCGCCTACGCTGATTCCGCCGATGTCGAAGAGCTTGAGGCGCCGCGAATCCACGCGGAATTCGATAGTCGGATGAATCGCGGAGCCCCGGGTATCAAGAGGCCCTCCCAATGCGGGGCCGCCTTTACCAGAAACATTCGGGACCGGACCCTCGCGTTGGGCAATGTCATCGGGAAACGTTACGACGACAATATGCGAGCCGGCCTTGATCTCGGCGCGCGTCTGAAAGAAACGAACACCTTCGGCGTGCGGCAGGGAGTCTCTTCCTATAAAGGCTCGAACGTTATACTCGCCGTCAAATGGAAAGTAATACTGGACACGGACTCCTCCGCGGGTGCCGAAAGGCATACCCGCGCCGAGCCAGTTCGTCTGATTTTCCGGGGCCGGAAACGCCTCTGTCACCGGAGAGGGATCGCTGACGCCCACGGCCAGCTCGCTGACTTTTCGAGCAACCTTTAGATACTGCTCGAGCAGTAGAGGGGACATCGACAGCGCGTCACCTATATTGTCGAAGCCGGCAGCAATACCGTCGGGGGGCAACTCGTCCGCGATCGGGAGTTCGAGATCGAACAAATCTCGAATCGCATTGCCGTACTCGACGCGGTTGAGTCGTGCTATGACCGGTCGGCCCGCGTATGGATCACGTTGAGCGGCGGCATTCAAATCGTCAGTGATTCCAGTGGTGAACACTTTCACGGTAGCTCTGTCAGGCCTGGGCAACCCCGCTGGGGGCATTTCGCCCGCCGCTAGCCGCCGCACGACTTTCTCCCAAAGTTCCGGATGAAGCGTGGGGTTTTCAGGATATGACCTCTCAAGTACAAGCCCTGCGGTATGTAGTTTTTGGCTATGACAAAGGACACAGTAGCGGTTTAGTAAAGCTTGCCTGTTGGTTCGTACCGCGACCTCTGGCTCGGCAGTGCTGGACCCAGACCCGACCACCGCACCTGAGATCATCAGGAGATACGGCACAATCTTCCAGCGCGGTGAAACAGAGGCGCTCCCATTAATCCTGCGCTTCATATGCCGCTCGGATCGCAAAACGGATGACGTGTACCAATTGTAAGTCGGACCTATCGTCGGACGAATATTATCACGGAGAACAGGTGCTGTCAACGAACTCGTTCCACGTTTGAAGGAAAGCAAGCGTTTTATGAAACGGCCAGCTAATTCTTGAATGCGGTAGCTATAGTTTGCTAATAGTCCGTTCAAACAGCAAGCGATTGGCACCGATGGCTCTTACGATTTTCGCTACCGCTCCGTGTCCGACTAAGCTATAAGACCTCGACTGCTGATTTCAGGTCGCCCTCGCGGATGAAGCCCTGTCCGATGATGCTCATGGCAATTTCGGGCTATTCCTGGCGTGCTTCCATCATCGGTGCAGCGCGTACTGTTTCGATCGCATTGTCATTCTCGGTCATATACCCTTATTGACGCGTCCGGAGAACATCGTCCATTTCTTCCGCGATGTTCATCACGCCAGCGTGATCACGCCGGTCGATGATCCGAATTACCGGATCATTGCGCGACAGCGCTGCCGCTACACCCACTATTACTTCTACATCCGCGATGAAGTGCTGGGCGCCATAGCGATGTGCGTGGGTTCCTTCCTGCCGTTCCAGATCACGTATTATCTGAATGGCCATCACTACATCGACCGGGAACTGCTGCGCCGCAGAGTTGCATTCCGCAAGGACGACAATGCTTTCGTGGGGGTCTCAGATCCTGCGGCCCTCCAGGCCGCCGCCGACCGCTTGAGTGCTGATCTCATCCGCAAACGCCTCGATTACTGGACTCTGATCGTAGGGCCGAAGTTCTCCAAAGCGGATCGACAGGTGATCAACCTCAAGCGCCACTGTTCGATTCAACAGGTCGAGTACTGCCGGAATCTCGTCTTCCACCGCAACTTTCCCATCCACAAACTGTTCGAACGCTCCTGCGATATCGGTCTGCTGCGCCTGACGCCCGACAAGATCACCCAGATCTTTGGCTTCCGGATCAATAAGAAATTACACGGCAAACTGCAGAGCGTGCTCGACCGGATGGAACATGGACATCGTGTCTTCCGCGCCTGCGGCCGGAATGCCGTCCTGCGCATGTACGAAAAATTCACTACCTTCCTCCGCTTGGAAGCATTGAGCAATAATCTCAAGGACTTCGGGCTGAAGAAGTCTCTAGAGAATCTGGATGCGGTCCGCCGGAAGCTGGCCGCCGTCTCCGATCGATTCGCTGCCTTTAAGGCCGAAGCACTCAACGTCCATGTCGACTTCCCACTGTTTCAGCGCATGGCCTTGCCCATCACCTCAGGCCGTAGTCGCGTGCCCGGCATTAAGATCCAGGACACGCGCATCATCCGCCTGATGGAAGTTCTTCTCCACAGCGGAACCAAAATCGGCGGTTGGCGCACGGCTCAGATTCACGAGGCCATCCTCGCTGCATTCGGCCTCAAAACCAACAACTACACCCTTACCCAACTCCGCTACGACATCCGCAAAATGAAGGCTCATGGCCTCATCGAACGTGACGGCAAGCGCTACGCTTACCGGCTCACCCCGAAAGGTAACAAGGCCGCACTCCTGTTCGTCCTCTTTCACAAACGCGTATGTGGACCCCTCGCCAATAGCCTGTTCAACTCACCACCGCAACCAGAACTCAAACCCGCCACCAGGATCGAAACGGCTTATCGCAAAGCTGACTGATCGATTCAACAGATTCTCGATCTCCTCGCCGCCTGAGTATGTGAGAGAAAAATCCCTCAGATCAAAACCTCAAGAATCTAACTAGCCAAGGCTTCGCCTTGATATCCAGCAGATCTGAGCAGTAGAGAGAACCCGAGAAGGCATTCATAGGGTAGGCTTCCAGGTATCTGACCACACTGGAGGTTCCGATGAACGCCTTCGTCGAGCATCACAAAGATAGCATTCGGTTTGGGTATCGGTGCTTTGACCGGATTCTGTTGAACGGGCTGATTCAGCCCTTCCAACAACCGGAACGAGTAGTCGGGTTCTTCAACACCTACCGCAATCAGTATCCGGTGAGCCGGGCTGTTTTACACGAGATCGCCGATCAGTTTCACAACTGGGTCGTGAACCGGTCACAGAAATGGGGCGCACCCATCTTGGAAGCGCCGGAAGGGAGACGGGACGATTTCATGGACCGCTATTTCCGTCGAGCTGAACCCGATCAGGTAGTCGCCATTTTGAAAGCGCGCGAACCCGCCCGCATCATGATCGCGATCGGCAGCCAGAAAGAGAATCGGTGGCATCTGCAGATCGCGCAGCGCTGGGTCATGCAATACAACTTTTACGTGAATGACAAGCAATGGGGCCGGATGTTCGTCCGGGTTTGCCCTTACCTTCCGTTTTCTGCGCGCGTGTGCCTGAACCAGCATCACTGGCTCGCGAATCGCCTCAGGCAGGAAGGGATTGACTTTCGGCGATGCTCGAATGCATTTCTAAATTGCGGTAACCCGGAACGCTTGCAACAATTAGCTGACTCGTTGACCAGCAAGGATCTGCTTACCTGTGGCCAGAAATGGCTGGCGTACTTTACGCCGTTCTTCCGCGAGACTGAACGCCGACAGGCCGGCTGTCAGCATCGTCTATTTTTTGCTCAGGTTGAGTACTGCGACAATCTTCTATTTTTCAGGCGCGCCGCTCTGGATCAAATGGGAGAGCGTTTACTGGACGCCAACCGAACCATCGGCCAGCCCAACAAAATTACGGTCATCTTCGGCAGAAAAATCACCCGGCAATATCGCGGCAAACTGCAGACCGTGATCGAAGATATCCATCTTCCCAACCCGGTGATCCGCAGCCATTATGGCAATGGCTTCATCAAGCAATATGTCCGCGATCACCTGCTGCTGCGAACCGAAGCCGCTACCAATAACGTTACTGACTACGGCGTCAAGAAGGCGGTCGAGAACCTGCCGAAATTACGGGAACGGCTCACTTCCATCAACGACAACTATCTGAACATCCAGCAGGACATACTGGAGACCTTCCTGGACCGCGGACAACTGCGCCAACTGGCAGCGCCTACCATACTGCCCAATGGCAAGCGGATTCCGGGGCTTAAACTCGACCATCCGCGGCAAATCGCATTAATGCACGCGCTCGTACGTTTCGCCCACGTCGCCGCTGGCAATACCTTCAGCACGATTGAACTGCTTGGCCCGACAATCGAAGCTTTGAGCTGCAGCTCGAGCGACTACACGCTGGCCTCGCTTCGCTACGATCTCTCCAAACTCAGGGCCAAGGGCCTTGTCGAGAAGCTTCCACACTCTCGCCGATACCGCCTCTTGCCGCAAGGATATTCGGTCTGCCTCGTGTTTCTGAAGTTGTTCGAGCGCATCTATGCCCCGCTTGCTGCAGGTCTGCTGCGCCCGTTTCGCAGTGACGCGCAACTCAGAACCCAACGATCGCAACTTGACCGCCTCTACCAGCGTGTCGTGGACGATCTCGATAAATTGCTATTAGCGGTGGGCCTCAAAGCCGCATGAAACACTTACGCAACGGGAACAAAATCCCCGTCACCCTTCGCATAACGGCCTAAAGGTTCACATAGCCCGCAAAACGCGCATCGGGAAGAACTCTTTCGGATGATACACTAGCGTTTGGCACGGCGGCTGTAGCTCAGTTGGTAGTAGCGCCAGATTGTGGTTCTGGATGTCGTGGGTTCAAATCCCACCAGCCGCCCCAGATAAGTCCTTCCCCGCTTGTCGGGGCTACGGCCGGCTCGCAGGGAGTACACGGAATCGGCGGCGACCCTCGATTCGATACGTTTGAAAGTCCGCATGATCCACAGTGAAGATAGTAGACAAGGCCTCACGCTTCGCAAGATACACAAGTGTGGCATCGGCGAAATCCATGGGGCGATCCCAGTAGCGCGACATTAGGCCTCCATTTGCGGCAGCTCGAATGGTCGATCGCCGCCCGTCATTGCCCGCCAAGCTCAAAACACGGCGCATCTTGTAACCTATTGCTTGTGGGTCGCTGCTTCTGCAGCCTTCACCACCCGGTCGATCTCCCGCAGCGACGCATACAGAGCCGGCAGAAAATCCAGCCGCAGCGCATTGGCCCCGTCCGAAAGCGCTCTCTTTGGCTCTTCGTGCACCTCGACGAACAGTCCCGCGATGCCTACGCCCGTTGCGGCCCTCGCCAAAGGCGCAATAAATTCCGGCTGACCGCCGGACGCCGTCCCCGCCGCCCCGGGCAATTGAACGCTGTGGGTTGCATCAAAGACAACCGGATAGCCAGTCTTCGCCATAATCGCGAGCCCTCGCATGTCCACCACCAGGTTGTTGTATCCGAACGAAGAGCCTCGTTCCGTCAAAATAATCTGATTGTTTCCCGTGCTCGCAACCTTCTCCGCGGCGTTAGAGAAATCTGCCGGCGAAACGAATTGCCCCTTTTTTATGTTGATGGCCCGGCCCGTGCGGCCCGCCGCCACCAGCAAATCGGTCTGCCTGCAGAGAAACGCCGGAATCTGAAGGATATCCACGCACTCAGCCGCTTGCTCGGCTTGACACGTTTCGTGAATATCGGTCAGCACTGGAATCCCCAGCTTCCGCACTTCTCCCAGGATTCGTAACCCCTCCTTGACCCCAGGCCCTCGGTAGGCGCTAATGTTGCTTCGATTCGCCTTGTCGAACGACGCTTTGAAAACATAAGGCCCCGCTAACTCGCGGATACGCTGCGCAATCCATAGAACGTGTTCCTCGCTCTCGATCACACACGGTCCCGTGATGAGCGCTAACGCTCCGTCATTTGAAAAAGTGACCGCCGCGGCGCCCGATCCGACTTTGACCGGCTCATGCATTCAGCGTGGGAAAACTCCTTCCGCGTGGGAAAATCCCGCCGGCACTTCGTGCTGGCGCGCCGCTTGAATCCTTCCCTCGCGATGCTTCAGCGCCGCCTCGAGAAAGGCGCGGAATAACGGATGGGGCTCGAGCGGCTTCGATTTAAACTCGGGGTGAAACTGGCAGCCGAGATACCAAGGATGGCCAGGCAGTTCGCAAATTTCCACATACACTCCATCGGGCGTCTGCCCGGTCAGCCGCAGGCCATGCGAAGTCAAGACAGGTTCGTATTCGCGGTTGAACTCGTAGCGGTGCCGGTGCCGTTCACTGATCTCATCCGAGCCATATGCCTGTTTCGCGAGACTTCCTTCCGCCAGCTTGCAGATGTATGCACCCAATCTCATCGTTCCGCCCAATTCATCCACGCCTTTCAGCTCTCGCAGCTTATAAATAACCCTCTGCGGCGTCGCCGGATCGAATTCTGTCGAATCCGCATTCGGAAGACCGCAGACGTTGCGGGCAAACTCGATTACCATCGTCTGCATTCCCAAACAGATTCCAAAGTACGGAACAAGCTCTTCCCGGGCAAATTGGATTGCATTCAACATCCCGGTAATGCCGCGCTTTCCAAATCCGCCGGGAACCAGAATGCCGTCGTACTCCCGGAGCGCGTCACGGCACTCGGGCCACTCGACGCTTTCCGATTCGATCCATTCGATCTCGACTCTCGCCTGATGCGCAAGCCCGGCATGCAGCAGCGCCTCTTTCAAACTCTTATAAGAATCCTCGTATTCGACATACTTTCCAACCAGCCCAATCTTTACTTCGCGCCGCGGATTCTGCATGCGTTCCAACATCTGTATCCAGCGGCTCATATTCCTCGGCGCCGCCTCGAGCCGCAGCAGCTTCAATATGGTCTCGTCAACGCCCTGCTCGGCATACATAAGGGGCACTTCATACACAGACCGCACATCCTTAGCCGTGATCACCGCGTCCACATCGACGTCGCAAAAGAGCGCGATTTTTTCTTTCATCTCCGCGGGCAGCGCGCGCTCCGACCGGCATAACAACACATCGGGTTGGATGCCGGCTGCGCGCAGCTCTTTTACACTGTGCTGGGTGGGCTTCGTCTTCAGCTCCTGCGCCGCCGCAATCCAGGGAACAAGAGTCAGGTGCACGAATAATGTGTTGTCGCGACCCTCCTCATGTCTCATCTGCCGGATCGCTTCAATAAAGGGCAGCGATTCGATATCGCCCACTGTCCCGCCAATTTCGACAATCGCCACGTCCACGCCCGAAGACACCTTCCGGCACGCCGCCTTGATCTCGTTCGTCACGTGCGGTATCACCTGCACCGTCTTGCCCAGATAGTCGCCCCGCCGCTCACGCGCAATGATGTTCTCGTAAATCCGGCCCGACGTGAGATTGTTACTCTGCGTCAGCGGCGCATGTGTGAACCGCTCGTAGTGCCCCAGGTCGAGATCGGTCTCCGCCCCATCGTCCGTCACAAAAACTTCGCCGTGCTGAAACGGACTCATCGTGCCCGGGTCGATGTTCAGATACGGATCGAACTTCTGCAGCGTAACTCGCAACCCCCGGCTCTCGAGGAGGCACCCGATCGAAGCTGCCGCGATCCCTTTTCCCAACGAAGAAACAACACCACCAGTTACAAAGATGTACTTAGGCATCCCCACCTCGCTTTTTTAAGACCCTCGCCGCACAGCCGGTTCGCGGCCAGCATCGACAACTTGAAACTCTGAATAATTGGTTGAATCGCTTTGAGGTGCGCCTGTTGCTCACTCAGCCTCAAACGCTCCCGCCGTCTGGCAAAAAAGCTGGTTGACGCGCTCGAAATCCTCGGGTGTGTCCACTCCAAGCGACTCGTAATCGGTTTCGACAACGCGAATCCGGTAGCCGTTCTCGAGCGCGCGCAGTTGCTCCAGGCATTCGGCCCGCTCCAGCGGACCCATATCTAAATCCGGATAGTGAACCAAAAAGTTCCGGCGATAAACGTACAACCCAACGTGTTTGAAATACGCCCCCGCGCCTCGCCTGGCATCGCGAAAATACGGAATCGGGCTCCGTGAGAAATACAGAGCATCTCCCGTTAGCCCGGTAACAACTTTCACTATGTTTGGGTTTGCAATTTCGGCCGGGTCTACAATCAACTTCTTCAGCGTGCCCATCGAAACTGCTTCGTCGCCCCACACTGAAAGAATCGCCGCATCGATCGCTTCCGGATCGATAAGCGGTTCGTCGCCTTGAATATTGACATATAGCTCCGCGGTCTCTGTCGAAGCCACTTCCGCCAGCCGGTCCGTCCCAGAAGCGTGATCGGCCCGCGTCATCCGGACCTCGCCCCCGAATCGCCGTACTGCCGATGCAATCCGCTCGTCATCCGTCGCGACAAGAGTCCGGGTGATGTAGCGCGAGAGGCTGGCACGCTCGTAGACATGCTGGATCATCGGCTTTCCAGCCAGTACTGCGAGAGCTTTTCCGGGGAATCGAGAGGAGGCAAACCGGGCGGGTACGATACCCAAAATCCGCGTCGGCACAGTTAAATATAGCACGATATCGCCCGCTTGCATCTCTCGCTCAGCCCCATTCGCCGCGGACTTGAATGCCGCGTCTCGGTGCTATTATCTAGGCAGAAGGCGCTCTCGCCGCATGCCGTTGGCCTCCTTCAAAGCGCTGAAGCTGTCCGCAACCGGGGGCGGGCGGACCCGGAGGAATCTGTATGCCCGGCTCGCTCTGGCTGTTGCTCTGCTTGTTCCTTCCTTATTCGCTTTCGCCGACCAGCCCGTAGCCGATGCACCCAAGGACACCCCTCCGCCGCAGGTCGATATTCAGACGCGCAAGAAGCAGGACAACGGAGTTCAAACACAATCGCGCCCGGCCGATATCAAAGTTACCAAGGAATTGGTCCTCATTAACGTAACCGTGACCGATCCTCTCAACCGCTTCGTCACCGGTCTCGAACGCGACAATTTCCGACTGTTCGAAGATAAAAAAGAGCAGGCCATCAGCGCGTTTTCGAGCGAAGATGCTCCCATCTCCATTGGTCTCGTGTTCGACACCAGCGGAAGCATGGGCTCCAAACTTCAGAAATCGCGCGAAGCCGCCGCCGACTTCTTTCAAACCGCCAATCCCGAAGACGAGTTCTTCCTGGTCTGCTTCAGCGACCGGCCTGACCTTGCGATTCCCTTTACCCGAGACACCGATAAGGTTCAGTCCACTCTAACTTTCAGACAATCCAAAGGCAGAACAGCCCTCCTCGACGGTGTCTACTTAGCCATGAACCAGATGAAACAGGCCCATAATCCCAGGAAAGCGCTGCTCATCATCTCGGACGGTGGCGATAATAGCAGCCGCTACACCGAAAGCGAGGTCAAAAATAAAGTCCGCGAAGCCGACGTCCAGATTTATGCAATCGGTATATTTGAACCAGCGGCGTCCCGCGGACGCACGCCCGAAGAAGCCATGGGGCCAGGACTTCTCACCGATCTTGCCGAGCAGACCGGCGGTCGTGCCTACGCTGTCGAAAATCCGGCTGAATTGCCGGATATCGCAGCTAAAATCGGCGTAGAATTGCGAAACGAATACATCCTCGGATATACACCCAAAAATCAGGAGCGCGACGGCAAATATCGCCGGGTCCAAGTGAAGCTGGTTCAACCTCGAGGTCTTCCCCCACTGAAAGCGATTTTCCGGCTTGGCTACTATGCTCCATCCCATTAAGCGACTGTCGTTTGCCGCCGTCGCTGTGCTTCTAGCGGCCACTTTGTGCTTCTCGCAGTTCACAGCCAACACCCGGCTCGTGGTCCTGCACGCCAGCGTCTCCGACAAGAAGGGACACCTCGTCCAAAACTTGAAGGAGAAAGATTTTAAGGTATTTGAAAACGGCGTCCAGCAGCCTCTGAAGGTCTTTAAGCATGAGGACATCCCCATCTCAATGGGGCTGCTCATAGACGATAGCGGCAGCATGCGCGATAAGCGCTCCCGCGTGGAAGCGGCCGCTCTCGCCCTCGTCCACGCCTCCAATTCGCAGGACGAAGTGTTCGTCGTCAACTTCAATGACGAGGCATATCTGGACGTCCCCTTCACCAATGACGTTAAGAAGATGGAGCAGGGCTTGGCTCGCATCGACTCGCGCGGCGGCACCGCAATGCGCGATGCCATCAACATGTCCATTGACTACATCAAGGCCAAAGGGAAACGCGACAAAAAGGTTCTTATTATCGTTACGGACGGCAACGATAACGCGAGCTCCGCTTCGCTTGAACAGGTCGTTCAGCGCGCCATCCAGAGCGAGGTGCTCATCTACGCCGTCGGAGTCCTCGGAGAAGAAGAGCGCCACGAAGCGGCAAAGGCAAAGCGGGCGCTAAAGGAATTGACGGCCGCCACCGGCGGTATGGCCTTTTATCCAAAGGACGTCACGGAAGTTAACGGTCTGGCTCTCGAGATTGCGACCGACATCCGCAGCCAATATACACTGGCCTATACCCCTCCGAATCCCGACGACCCAAGTTATCGGCAGATCAAGGTCGAGTGCGATGCCCCAGGCCATCCCCAGGTTCGAACCCGCTCCGGCTACTACTCGAAAGGCGCCAACCCGCCTCAAAACACTTCCGCCTCGAGCGGGGGCTTTACCATCAAGTAGCGTGCTCCGCTTCCTGTGGATTGCGGCCGCGGGATATCGCCTGACCCCGTGGAAATCGCCGTACCTCCGCTGGCGTATTGAAACCTATTCGGGTTTAAAAGCCGAGCAGATCACATTTCGCGATTTCTGGCGCTTCGTCTGGCGCGAACGTCGCGGCCTGCTGCGTTATCTAGCCTGGATCAGCCGCAACCGCTGAGGAGCGGCTACTCGTACCGTAACGCCACATTCGGATCGACTTTCACTGCTTGTCTGGCGGGCAGATAGCAGGCAAGCAAAGCGACGCCGGCAAACACCAGCGCGACTTCGCCATAGGCCGTCATGTCCGTTGCAGCCACTCCGAAGAGCATACTGGAAAGCGCCTTCGTGGCAACAAGCGCCAACGCCGTCCCAAGCATTAGGCCAACCCCTGTCAGCACACCGCCTTCCTTGAGCACCATTAGCAGCACATTGGCGCGATTTGCGCCCAGCGCCATCCGGATTCCTATCTCGCTCGTCCTTCTCGTTACTGTGTACGCAAGAACACCATAAATGCCAATGGCGGCGAGCAATAGCGCGAGCCCGGCAAACACGCCCAGCAGCGCCGATTCGAATCGCTGCCTTGCGATCGACTCCGAAACCACTTCCCTCATCGCGTGCAGCTCAACTGGAATGTCGCGATTCACACTGCGAATGATCTGCGCGATACGCAGGCTGTGCGCGCCCGGTCCTCGCATGACGAGCGTGTTATCCAGCCACCACACGGCGTGCTGAGAGTACGGAGCAAATACTTCCCCATCCGGAGGGCTGGCTAAGCCGAAAGCATGGACGTCGGAAACCACGCCCACAATCGTCATGAATCTTGGACGTACATCACAGAGAAAGCGAATTCGCTTGCCAACCGGATCAGCGTGCGGAAAGAATTGCGCCGCGAACGCCTGGTTCACAACGCCAACCTGCTCATCCATAGCCTCATCGTGCTCGCTAAACACGCGCCCTTCCATCAGCCGGATGCCCATCGTTTCGAAATAACCCGGGCTCGCCAGCCGGTAAAAGGTGTCCGGATAATCGTGCGGATTCGACGGAAGCGGGCGTCCCTCGATTTCGAACGCGCAGTCCGTTCCGTGATCTCGGACGGGCAGCGACGAGATAAGCCCAGCAGCTTCTACCCCGGGAGCCTTGCCGACACGTTCCAGAACGTCACGCGAGAGCGTTTGAAATAGTGCGTTGTCGATTTTGCCGTCCCTCATAGCGGGAAAGGAAATGTCGGCCATGTAAACGCCTGATGAGCGGAAACCTGGATCGACGTGCTCCAACTTCCAATAGCTTTTAAGCAGCAGTCCCGCTCCCACCAGCGGCACCACGGCCATCGCGACTTCGGCAACTACAAGCGCGCTTCCTGCTTTCCGTGCCCGCGGCCCCGAGGAACCTCTGCCCGCCCCTTCTTTGAGTGCATCGCTTGCGTTCACTCTCGAAGTTGTGAACGCCGGCAGCACGCCAAATAGTAAGCCGGCCGCGATTGAGACGGCGAGAGTAAATCCGAGCACACTGGAATCGAGCCTGATGGTTTCGATTCTGGGGATGTTTGCAGGAATTGCCGCTCGCAAGACTGAAACCGCCAAACCGGCAAGCAGGATGCCCGCCGCGCCGCCAATGCACGAAAGCAACAAGCTTTCCGTGAGAAGCTGGCGCGCCAGCCTTCCGCGTCCGGCGCCCAATGCCGCTCTGAGCGCCATCTCTTTTGCACGCGCCGTGCCCCGTGCCAGTTGCAGATTCGAAATATTTACGCACGCGATCAGCAAAACGAACGCGACGGCTGTCAGCAAGATGAGCATAGGCTGCCGCACCGGGCCAACGATCTCGTCATGCAGCGGAACCACGCGAATCCCCCGATCCTTATCGTCGACGTATGCCTTGGCGAGACGTGCTGCAATCAGGTCCATGCCGGCCTGCGCCGCTCGCATCGAGACGCCCGGTTTCAAGCGTCCGACGATGGTCCAGTTGTGAGCCGAGCGCGCCGGCGGGTCCACCCAAACAGCTTCGATTGGAACCCATAAGTCCGTTCGCTCGGGAAAATCGAAGCCCTCCGGCATCACGCCAACCACCGTGAACGCCATGCCGTTCATCCGAACCACTTTCCCCGTAGCGGCATCTTCGCTTCCGAATGCCGATCGCGCCAAGGTGCGGCTCAACACCACTGCTCCGGGCCCTCCATGGACGTGCTCTTGAGGCGTGAACGCACGGCCCACAATAGGGTTGACCCCCAACGTCTCGAAAAAGCCGCTCGAAACGAGCGCGTAGCGAATTCGTCTCGCCGTAAAGTCGCCCGACAATGTAGAATGATCGCTGCCGTAGGCGGCCATGTGCTCCATCGAGCGGTTCTGGTCGCGCCAGTCCCGAAAATCCGTCCCCGAAACGTGCATCTGGTGTCCAGTGCTCACGACTGTCTGCCACAACTGCACCAGGCGTTCCGGTTCGGGATAAGGCAATTGCGCGAGCAGCACCGCTTTCACCGCGCTGAACATCGCTGTATTCAGGCCGATTCCCAGCGCAAGAACTGCCAGGGCAGTCAGCGTGAATGCCGGAGTTTTCGCGAGTGTTCGCAGCGCAAGACGCAGGTCTGCAGCCGTTTTCTCTACTTCATTCCAGCCCCACGCTTCACGGCTTGCTTCTTTTAAAGCTGTGGCGTTTCCGAATTGGCGCAATGCCCGGTCACGAGCCTCTTTTTCGGAGAACCCCTCCTCCACCAAACCAGCAATCTTCTCGCGAAGATGCTCGGCCATTTCTTCGGCCAAATCGCGCTCGAGTTTCCGGCGGCTGATCCATCCGTGAACGCATTCATGATTCCGCGAGCCCATTCGTACCGCAACGCCACGTTCGGATCGATTTTCACTGCTTGTCTCGCAGGCAGATAGCAGGCAAGCATGCGCAACCGCGCCGAAAATTAACACCGACTTCCGCAAATGCCGAGGGATCCAGCGCACCCACTCCGAACAGCATGCTCGAAAGCGCCTTCGTGGCGACGAGCGCCAGAGCCGTCCCTAGCGCCAGGCCCACGCCGGCCAGCGTGCAGCCTTCCCGCAAGCACAAGGAGCAGCACATTGGCGCGATTCGCGCCGAGCGCCATCCGGATCCCGATTTCGCTCGTTCTTCTCCCACGATATAGAGAGAACGCCATAAATACCGATGGCGGCGAACAATAGCGCAAGCCCAGCAAACACCCCTAGCAGTGCTGTCTCAAACCGTTGCCTCGCGATGGTTCCCGAGATCATTTCTTTCATCGCATGCAGTTCCACGGGTATATTGCGATTTACACCGTGAATGATGGAAGCGATGTGCGCGCTGGCAGCGCCCGGCCCTCGCATCACTAGCGCGGCATCGAGCGTAAATCCGTATGCTGGAAGTAGTCTGCGAAAACCTCGGCGTCGGGAGGGCTCGCCAATCCTAACGCGTGAACATCAGAAACGATTCCCACAATCGTCATGAATTGCGGCTTCTCATCCATGCCGAGAAACCGAATTCGCTTTCCAAGTGGGATTTGCGTGCGGAAAGAATTTTTCTGCGAACGATTCGATTCACTACGGCGATTTGCGCGCCCTTGGGCGGGTCGTGCTGATCGAATGATCGCCCGTGCAAAAGCCGGATGCCCATTGTCTCGAAATATCCGTCGCTCACCAACCGGTACCAGGCGTAGAGGATAATCGTGCGGGTCGGGCGGCAGCGGCTTTCCTTCAATCTCAAACGCGCCATTCGGCCACATCGTCCTGACAGGCAGGCTGGAAGTCAACCGCTGCTGCGTCTACGCCGGGCTCGGCCCTAACGATCCTCCAGAACCTTGCGCGAAAGGCTTAGCAGCAACTCGCCATCAACCGGTCGCCTCTAGGAGTCGGAAGACGGCTGGCCAGGAGAGATCGGCAGTGTATACTGCCCGATGCGCGGAATCCCGGATCGACATGCGCGAGCTTCCAATAGCTCTTAATCACCAAGCCCGCCGCAATCAGCAACACCATCGCTATTGCAACTTCCGCTACAACCAGCGCACTCCCTATCTTGCGCGTTCGCGGCCCGGAAGTACTTCTGCCCGATCGCCTCCTTCAGAGCATCGCTCGCATCCGCCTTCGATGCCGTGAAGGCTGGCAGCACGCCGAACAGCAGACCCGCGCGCGACAGAAAGCGCAAGAGTAAAGACCAGAACGCCCGCGTCAATCTGTATCGTTTCGACTCTCGGAATATCGGCCGGAATCGCCGCCCGCAAAACAGAAACCGCCGTGCCGCCAACAAAACGCCTGCCGCGCCGCCAATGCGCCGAAAGCAACAGACTTTCCGTTAAAAGCTGCTTGAGCTAATCTCGCGCGTCCTGCGCCTAATGCCGCGCGTAGCGACATCTCTTTCGCCCGCGCCGCGCCGCGCGCAAGCTGCAAATTTGCAATATTCACGCAAGCGATCAGCAAAACAAATCCCACTGCCGCCAGCAGGATCAGCATCGGCTGCCGCACCGGCCCACGATCTGATCATGCAGCGGAACAACCCGAATGCCTTCGTCGTTATCGTCCATATACGTTTTTGCCAATCGCGCTGCGATCACGTCCATATCAGCTTGCGCGGCCTTCATCGATACATGCCGCGCTTCAGCCTGCCGGCGACGCGCCAATTATGAGCTGACCGGCCGGTTTCGTTGCCGCCACGCACCTCGAGCGGAATCCAAATCGCCGTCGCGATCGGGAAAATCGAAACCGCTAGGCATCACGCCAACAACCGTAAAGGTCAGGCCATCCATTCGCACGACCTTGCCGAGCGCCCGGTCCTCTTCGCCAAATGCCGATTCCGCTAGATTCCGGCCCAAAATCGCGGCCGGTGCTGCCCCGTGAGCGTGCTCCTTCGCGGCAAATATCCGGCCAATTTCCGGGCTCGCTCCGAGCGTTTGAAAAAAACCGTAGGAAACTTCAGAAATTCGAACGCGCCTCGCGATGAAATCGCCCGAAAGAGTCACAAGATCCGTGTCAAAAGACGCCATCCGCTCCATCGAGCGATTTTGATCGCGCCAGTCCCGAAAATCCGGCCCCGAAACCTGTTGCTCGTCGCCGCCGCTCGCAATCGTCTGCCAGAGCTGCACCAGCCGGTCCGGCTCCGGATATGGCAATCGTGCCAAAAGGACAGCTTTCACCGCACTGAACATCGCCGTATTCAAGCCGATACCTATTGCGAGAACCGCAACTGCCGTCAGCGTGAATCCGCGATTCTTCACCAAGCCCCGAAATGCGAATCGCACATCGCCGGCTGTTCGTTCAGCTTCATTCCAGCCCCATATCTCCCGGCTCCGCTCCTGCAAACCTGTCAGATTTCCAAATTGCCGGCGCGCTTTCTCCCGAGCCTCGGCCTCGCTCCAGCCCTCCTCGACCAACCCGGCGATTTTCTCGCGCAGATGCTCCGCCATCTCTTCCGCCAGATCGCGGTCAGTTTGCCGCCGCTTCATCCACCGGGCGAACGCATTCATGATTCCGACGGCCTCATCACCCGCGCAATGCCTTCGAGCAATCGCTCAAATCCGGACACTTCGCGCTCCAGTTGCTTTTTTCCCGCCGCAGTCAATCGGTACGTCCGTACCCGCCGGTTTGTCGCCGACGTGTTCCATTCCGCCGTCACCCATTCTTCGCGCAGCAAGCGCTGCAAAGCCGGATAGAGCGATCCCTCTTCAATCTGCAGCAATTCTCCTGATGTTTGCTGAATATATTGCGCAATCGCGTACCCATGCAGCGGTCCTCGCCGCAGCGTTTGCAAAATCAACATTTCGAGCGTGCCCGGCAGGAGATCGCGGCTATCGCGTTTGGGCATAGTCTAAGGATCAAAGCCTCTCTAGATCTAGTTAATCTATGCCTCATGCGGTTTGTCAAGAAAAAAATGAGCGGAAGGTTGGCACACCTTCCGCCCCAAAACCCGCTTCATGGTGCGCGAGAACGGCAGGTCGGGCGGGCTAATTCTGCCAGCGATAACTTTTTTGCGAACGCAAGAGCTTCATCTTTGGTGTGAATCAAGCCCTCGAGTTGAGCTGTCTCAACTTCTTCGAGCGCCCTGCCTAATTCCGGTCCAGGCCGGTAGCCCGCCGCAATCAGATCGTGCCCCGTCAGAAGGCGGTTAGGGCGCAACTCGTCTTCGCCAAGCGCCGCCAGACTTTCGCGCGCAAATTGCCAGATGCTCAGATCGCCGTGGCTTGCCAGGCAGTCCACGCGATGCAGCTCGAGATGTTCCTCAAAATCCGGCAGCCGCAAAAATCTTTTCAACGTGCTTTGCCTCATCCGCGGCACATCCTTGAACCGCATATGGTTTGAAATGAGCGCCAGTATCTGATCGGTCTCATTTCGCGAGAATCTCAGGCGTTCCAGAATGCCGCGCGCAATCTCGACTCCGGCCTCGGCATGCCCATCGAAACGTATGCGATCCGCCACACGAAAAGTGGCCGGCTTGCCGATGTCGTGCAACAGGGCCCCCATCGCCAAAGTAGCGCTCGGACGGTCGAGCTTGTCCACCATTAATAGAGTGTGAACCCAAACGTCCCCTTCAGGGTGGTATTCAGGCGGTTGCGCAACGCCCTGCAGCGCTTTCACTTCGGGCAGCAGCACACGAAGCAGACCGCTCTCGTCCAGCAGCTCCATCCCACGCCTGGCATGCCCCTCGGTCAGGATGCGAATGAGTTCGCCTCGCACGCGTTCCCCGGCAACATCCTCAGCTAGAGCGGCCAGCGCTCGAATTCCCTCGAGCGTTGCCGGCTCGATCTCGAAATTGAGCCGGGCCGCAAATCGAACCGCCCGCACCATTCGTAAGTGGTCCTCCCGGAATCGCAGTTCGGGAATGCCTATCGCTCTGATGATGCCTTTACGGAGATCCTCCTGGCCGCCAACGTAATCGAGAACCTCGCCCGTAACAGGGTTCTCGAGAAGCGCGTTGATGGTGAAGTCGCGGCGGATGACGTCCTGTTCGGGATCGCTCTCGAATTCGACATGATCCGGCCGCCGTCCGTCCGTGTAGCCCCGGTCGCTTCGAAACGTCGCCACTTCTACTTGCGCGCCGTCCGGTCCGCGCACCAGCACCACTCCGAACTGAGCGCCAACGCGGTCCGATTCCGGATAGTAGGCCAGTATCTGTTCCGGCCGGGCGTCAGTTGCGACATCATAATCCTTAGGATTCCGGCCCAACAGCCGGTCCCTGACACACCCGCCTACCAGATAGGCCTTGTGACCTTTGGACTGGAGAAATTGAATGATTTCAAGGGATAAGGATAAAGCTGACACCCTGGTCACCATTCTCACACCCGCCCCGGCGCCTGGTATCCAGTACAATGTGTCAGTGTCGTTGACTGTGACCAACCTTATGGTCAGTAGCTAAATGGAAAGTTCAAACAACGCCACCACGACGGTTGCCACTTCCAAGGGGGTATTGACAGCCAAAGTCGTGGTGGCGACCACCGTCGCTCTCTCCTTTATCAGTTTTTGGCGCGGAGCAGCAATCGTCCTGAGCGATTTGGCCTCGTCCATGTTCTATGCCGGCGGCATTGCGGAACAGGCCATCGGGAAATCGGCCGCCTGGTACGTGCTCGGCGTCATGATTTTCAGCTTTGCTGTGCGCGCCGTGTACACCGAGAGCTGCGGCATGTTTGTACGAGGCGGCGTCTATGTCGTCGTTCGCGACAGCATGGGACCGATCATGGCGCGCCTTTCTGTCTCGTCCCTTGTCTTCGACTACATTCTCACCGGCCCCATCAGCGTTGTCAGCGCTGGCCAATATCTCGGCCGCCTCTTCAACGAGTTAATGGAAGTCGCGCACCAAAGCCTTCGCTTTGATCCCAACACGTTTGCAGCTTTCTTTGCCGTCCTCGTAACTCTCTACTTTTGGTGGTCGAATATCAAGGGTATCCAGGAATCAAGCGGCCAGGCCCTGCGGATCATGCAAATCACAACCGTAATGGTTGCCGCCCTCCTGGTCTGGTGTCCGTTGACGATCATTCTGCGCGGCTCCTGGAACTTCCCCCCGCCGCCCACACCCGCTCATCTCCATTTTTCAAACGAGGCGCTCGGCTGGTTTCGCGGAACGATCTGGCCCACCATTCCGGTGGTCGCGATCATCATCGCCTTTGGGCACTCGCTGCTTTCCATGAGCGGCTTTGAGACCCTAGCGCAGGTCTACCGAGAGATCGCGTACCCGAAGATGAGAAATTTGAAGATCACCGGCCTCATCGTTTGCTTGTACGCTATTTTGTCGACCGGAGTGATTACGCTGTTCGCGGTCATGATCATTCCCGACGATGTTCGCAAGAACTATGTCGACGACCTCATCGGCGGCTTGGCCATGAACCTGGCCGGTCCCCATGTTCTCCGCCTCGGATTTCATGTTTTTGTCGTTGTCGTTGGCGTCCTCATCCTCTCGGGAGCGGTAAACACCTCGCTGATCGGCGCTAACGGCGTGCTCAATCGCGTCGCTGAAGACGGTGTCCTGCTCGATTGGTTCCGTAAGCCTCACTTCCGGTTCGGCACCACCTACCGCATCATCAACCTGGTCACGCTCCTTCAGTTGCTCACCATCATCCTGAGCCGCGGCGATGTATATCTGCTCGGTGAAGCTTACGCCTTTGGCGTGGTGTGGAGTTTCGTTTTCAAAGCCATCGGAGTGTTCGTTCTTCGCTATCAGCGTCACGACCAGGAATACAAAGTGCCCTGGAACCTGCATATCGGAAAAACTGAGATTCCAATCGGCCTTACTCTCACTGCCCTGGTTCTTGTCGCGACCGCCGTTGCCAATCTCTTTTCGAAGGAATACGCTACCAAATTCGGCATCGGATTCACCATCATCTTCTTCATCGTGTTCACGATTTCCGAACGCGTGAATGCGCACAAACACCGCATCAGGACGAAAGGCGAGGAAAAGGCGCTCGAGGAGTTCAATCTCGTGCAGCAGCCGCAGGTCGAGGCCTCGTCCCTGCATGCGCGCCCCGGTTGCGTCCTGGTAGCCGTGCGAACACCCCAGATCCTCGAGCATCTCCGGCGCGCGCTTCAGAAAACCAACCTCCGGCGTCACGATATCGTTGTGATGACGGTCCGGCCCACCGCGCCCGATAGTGAATACGAACTTGCCGAGTCTCAGATCTTCGGCGAGGACGAGCGCAAGCTGTTCTCGGAAGTGGTTTGCGTCGCCGAGAAAGAAGGGAAGCCCGTCGAGCTGCTGGTTGTTCCCGCAGCCGACCCGTTCGATGCGCTGGTCCAAACCGCCGATAAGCTCAAAGCCACGCGCCTGGTAACTGGAGTTTCACCCCGCATGTCTTCCGACGAACTGGCCCGCCGCGTTGGTCTCGCATGGGAGCGATTGCCCGAACCGCGTCATCCGTTCTCGCTCGAAATCATTTGCCCGGATCGCCCTTCGACCTACGTCAACTTGGGGCCTCATCCGCCTCGGCTGTGGCCCGAAGATGTGGACCGGCTGCATGAGCTGTGGCTCCGGCTCAGTTCGGCTGATGCGTTAGGGTCGAAGCTCCATCACCGCGACGTTGTGGGTATCGCGCTCCGACGCTTGAAGCGCGAGCTTGGCGGTGCTAACTCCGATGAAGTAATGAAGGAGCTGGAAGACGAACTGAACTCGCATTGAGCAGAGCCACGCCTTGCTCTTGTGGGGTCGCCAGTCCTGCCGACGAGCCGGCCTGCGGTCGGCTTTTTGCAGGCTGCCCTACGACTCCGTCGCCGGGACCTCTTCTCCGCCGGGCAGGCTGGTATCGCTGCTCTGAGCAGCGGCGCTCATCTTCTTCAACTCTTTCTTTGAAGGAGGAGCCTGTTCGTGCCTGTAATCGTGATCGTGATAACAGGTGCGGCAGCGTACTTTTGCAGCTTGCCCATCCACGAGCGAAACGATTGAGTGATTCGTAACGCGGCGGCACTTGATGCAGTGGTCGTCGATAACATCGCCTAATCGATATTGGGCCATAAAACCAGCCAATAAAGCGAAGTATATCAAACATTTGGGAATGGCTTTGCATCCACTCCGGTTCTCCGCCCCCAGAGACCCGGATATCGTTTTGAAAGAGCTGCTCCCGCCATATAAAGTGGAAAGGGTAGGCACGAAAATGAGCACTTCATCGGCAGCGAAGTTTATCCCGAGCGCGGAAGAGCTGAGCAAGATTGGTCGCGAGCTGCGCTTTTATCCGTCGACAACCGAAACTCCGGCCACTCTCACGAGCGAACAGATCTCAGCTTTCAATCGTAACGGCTATCTGAAGGGGATTCGGATCTTCAACGAAGAGGAGATTGCGGACATTCGCCGTTACTTTGACGAACTGCTGGCAAGGACATTGGCTGCCGGAGGGGACAGCTATTCGATCAGCACGGCGCATCTTCGCTACGGCGGCGTTTACGATGTCCTGACTCATCCACGCATTGTGGCTTGCATCAAAGACCTGCTCGGCGAGGACGTCATCGCCTGGGGCTCGCATTTCTTTTGCAAGCTGCCTGGGGATGGCAAACGCGTGTCCTGGCATCAGGATTCGAGTTATTGGCCGCTGACACCATCGAAGGCCGTGACAGCGTGGCTCGCAATCGACGATGCCGCCGTCGAAAACGCCTGCATGCGCTACATTCCCGGTTCACACCTTCTGGGCCATCTGACCTATACGCTGAGCGAGAACGACGAGGCCAACGTCTTGAATCAAACCGTGGCGGCGGCCGAGACGCTTGGCCAGCCGGTCGATGTCGAATTAAAGGCCGGAGAGATCTCGATCCACAGCGACCTGCTATTGCACGGTTCGGAAGCGAATCAATCGAACAGGCGGCGATGCGGTCTCACGCTGCGTTATTGTCCCTCGACCGTTCAGAGCGGGGCTGGGCTGGAACGCGAAAGGCGTCATCGTGAGCGGCCGCGACGACTCGGGCCACTGGGCCAATCCCGCGCGCCCCGAAACGGACTGATCTCTTCTTGAGCGATGTCACCGAGTGATATCTTGGGGCATGGTGCGCCTGGCGTCTGTCTTGCTCCTGTTATCAGGCGCGCTGTGGCGAATGCTTGCGCAAGCGCCAGCTCCACCTACTGGAGCAGAAGCTCTGCATTTAGCGGTCCGGTCCGGTAAGATTGCCGAAGTCGAGCGGCTGCTCAAAAGCGGTGTTCCGGTAAATGCGCACGACGCACTCGGGAGCACTCCACTGCACGATGCCGCGTGGTCTGGCGACGTCGAAATGGTGAAGTTCCTGCTCGCCCACGGAGCGGATGTAAACGCGCGACACGCCGAGGCTGGCTCTACTCCGCTGCACTATGCGATTCTTACCGGACGCGCAGCCGTGGTGAAGGTGCTTCTCGAGGCCGGAGCCAATCAACAGATTCCTTACCGCGACGGACAGGTTGCGCTTCACCTGGCCGTGAGCCGAGGAAACGTTCAGGTTGTCGACCTCCTTCTCAATCATGGCGGCAACATAAACGCGTCTTGACGATCGTCAAAATACGCCTTTGGACGAAGCCGTCCTCCATGGCCAGGCTCAAGTTGTCCGGTTGCTGCTCGACCGCGGCGCAGACATCAGGCATTTGCACTCCGATGGCCGCGGCGCACTGCACGAAGCCGCAATGAAAGGCTTTCCCGAAATCGTAAGTACTCTGTTGCTCGCTGGAGCCGACCAGAATCTGCAGGATCACTACGGACAAACCCCTCTCGATCTCGCGCTCGCTTACAAGAACGGGAATGTCGTCGACGTGCTCATCAAAGCCGGAGGCCAGCTCAAGAGCTCTCAGAAAGCCGCCGATGAAGCGATGGAATCCGCCACTATGCACGGGCAGACGGAAATTGTCGAAATGCTGCTCCGCAACGGATATGACGTGAACCGGCGTACGCCCAATGGCGGAACATTCCTGCAGGATGCGGCGCTGAAAGGTTCGGTAAAAATGGTGAGCCTTTTACTCGAGTTCGGCGCGCCGATCGATGCCCAGAACGAGCTCGGCGGCACGGCCCTTCACGACGCCGCTTTGGGCGGGAATCCGGCAGTGATTCAATTGCTCCTCGAGCGCGGCGCAAAGATCGACGCCGCCGACCGCGAGAGCGGTGCCACGCCTTTGATGATCGCCGCTTCCATGGGCCGCATCGAGGCAGTCGAAACACTGTTGAAACGGGGCGCCGACCCAAAGGCGCGAGACCGTCACGGTCGGACCGCACTCGACCGCGCACGTCAGGCCGGTTTCGCCGACACCGAAAAAGTTCTTTTAGAAGCCCTAAAGACTACCACTGCTTCCCGCCGATAGGCAAGAAGAGGCAGCGCCTAAAAGGCGCAGCCCGGCGGGAGTTATCAGTGGATCAATCGACGATCAAAGTCATTATTGCCGACGAGCATTATCTGTTCCGGGAGGGTATTAAGGCGCTGCTTTCCTCCGTATTCGAAGTGCGGGTAATTGAGGAAGCCACTACGGCAGCCGATGCCGTCCGGCTGGCCGAAGCACATGGGGCCGACCTTCTGATGCTTGACGCCGCTCTTTCAGATCCTGAATTCGACCTGGTTAAGAAAATGCACGAAACCCGCCCGAATACTCGCATCCTTCTGGTCTCCAATTGCGACGAAAGCACGGGGGTCGATTTGGCGGCGCAGGCCGGAGCAGCGGGCTGGCTTGGGCGTCACTGGTCGGCTCCGGAAATTCTACGGACGATCCGGCAGAGTGTTCCATCAACTGCCAATTCGGTTCCAGAGGGCGGTGCAAAGAGTTCGGGCGAACCCGGTAGGGGAGCAGAGGTGGGAGAAATCGCGCTAACTCGCCGCGAAAACGAAATCCTCCAGCTCTTGATGTTGCGTCGTAGTTCGCGCGAGATCGCGGCCACACTCGCTCTCAGCGTGAAAACTGTCGAATCGCATAAATTCAACCTGATGCGCAAACTCGATGTGCACAGCCGCAGCGAACTGATTAAGCTCGCCATACGAAGACAGCTTGTCTCTCCGGCGCCGAGTGTCGAACCGCAACCGGCGTAGCGCGATCGAACCCAACGCTAAGACGGTGGAGGGGCCTTTCAAGGCTGCAAAGTCGGCTTTCGGGCCGATTTCACCAGAAAAGGTGAAGCGAATGCCCCCACGAATGGCGGCATGGCAGCGAGGCCCGCTCCACCGGTCGGACACTACACTTGGTGTATGAGTCGTGATTTTGCGCGATTCCCGGCCCAATCATCCCCTCCTCCGTGCTGCGCCCCCAGCAAGCAGCGTGCGGCGCAACTCGAGCAGTCGCGAGCAGATTCAACCGAACGAATCCGAGCGGCGGCCGGACTCACCGAAGGCATGGTCAGGCTGGATGGCGGCTCTTTCCTTATGGGCACGGACAGTCAAGATGCGTTTCCAGACGATGGCGAAGGACCTGTCCGGAAGGTAGTGCTCGATCCCTTTTACATCGACATCTATCCGGTCACGAACGCACAGTTCGCGGGCTTCGCTGATGCAACCGGTTATCGAACCGAGTCGGAAAACCTGGGATGGTCGTTCGTGTTTCAGGGGCACATTCCCGAGGAACGATACAGCGAACTGGTTACCGCTACAGTCACGGGCGCGAGCTGGTGGTGCCGGGTGAATAGAGCGGACTGGCGCCATCCTGAAGGCCCTGATTCGAGCATCGATCGCCGGGAAAATTATCCCGTCACGCACGTTTCCTGGAATGACGCCGAAGCCTACTGCCGCTGGGCCGGCAAGCGCTTGCCCACCGAGGCGGAATGGGAGTACGCATCGCGCGGCGGATTGGAACAAAAGGCTTATCCCTGGGGTGACGAACTCACGCCCGGCGGGCGGCATCTGTGCAACGTCTGGCAAGGGACGTTTCCCTTAGTTGACCTCGCTGAAGACGGATACGCTGGAATCTCGCCGATCGACGCCTTCCCGCCCAATAGATACGGACTTTACAGCATCACAGGCAACGTGTGGGAATGGTGCCGCGATTGGTTCGATCCCCTCTATCACATGACGGCTACGCGGACCAATCCAGTGGGTCCACGGCGCGGAATTGCAAAGATCATGAAAGGTGGATCGTACCTTTGCCACCGTTCTTACTGCAATCGCTACAGGGTAGCCGCCCGTACGGCCAACACGCCCGATAGCGCCACGACGAACATCGGTTTTCGATGCGTCCGCGACGTGTGAAGAGCCTGCGTCAGGAGCCGCTGCCTGTCACCAACACCTCTTGAGGGCCGCTGATTTTAATGCCCGGAACTTCGCTGCGGAAATTTACTTTCTGCAGTCCGGCATTCCGGTTCGCAATGAAAGTCACTCGATATTGCCGGTTCAACCGTTCTTCAAACTGTTGGAGATATGGCGTAAGCGAAATGGGGGTATTAAATTCTTCGAAATAGGCTTGGCCTCCGGTAGCTTGCGACACCTGAATGAGACGCGACTGGCTCATATTTTGTCCCCAGCCGTGTTCGTCGTAGAGGCCCGAACCGCGGAAGTAAATCGAGTAGACAAGCACTCCGAAATGCTGGCTGTCTTTGATAGCCGCATCGACATACGGGTCTTGAGAGAAGTTGTTCTCGTAATAGCGGTCTACTCCGTCAGTCAGCATTAGCACCACGCGCCGGTCCGTTTGTTCCTGCGATGGCCAATGTTTCACAAGATAGGAGAGCGCGAAATACGGGCTGCCATTGACGCCCGGAATGGCTTGCGGCAAACGGACCGACTGTGCAGCGTGTTTGTGATCGCTCGTGAAAGGCTGCACAAGGTTGTAAGCTCCATTCCGCATGTACCCGATTCCTATCTCGACATTTGGCGGCAGGGAGCTAACAAAATTCTTCAACTCGGATATTCTGGGGCCCAGCGCCCCTTCCCGCGTAGAATCGTCGAGGTATATGAAGAGTTGAGTCTTGACACTGCTGCCTTCGAGTGGCTCGACCGCCGTCACGCGCGCTCGATCCCTACCTGCGTAAACGAGCACATTGTTGGCGATAAGCGGCTTAACTTCCTGGCCTTTATGGGCTGGTTCCACGGTCACAATCGCCGACGCGGTTGCTGCCCCGGCATCTGCATCCGCAGCCCTTGCTGCCAGCGACGAACTCGCTACAAATGCTAACAATATCGCGCCAGAGACAAGTAACTTAGGTTTTCGCATCGCTCCGAATCTGCTCTTCGCAGCCCTCTATATGTGAGACCCATGCCGAGCTCGAAACGGTGCGTAAATCTTCGGTTCAGACTAATCCTTACAGATTAGCGGGGCAACTAAGTCATTGCGAGTCAATGATTGCCGAAACTCGATGAATTTGTATTAGTTGAATTGGATGTGCTGTTGCTGCTGCCGAACCCGCCCCCAGTTGTGCTGCCAAACCCGCCGGGGGAGTTGGTCGAATTGCTCGAGCCGAATCCGGTGTTATTGTTATTGTTCGGATTTTGTCCGTTTGGATTTTGCCGGTTGGCATTGTTATTGCCGAGCGCGCTTTGCGCCTGGTTGGCAGCGTCTTGTTGCGGGTTATAAACAAACTCCCATTTGGAATAGTCAGTTTGTTTGTTGATTATCTTGATACTGCTGCCCTTGGCAGTGCTCGCCACGCCGGCAATAGAGCCGTTTGAAATGGTTGGCCCGCTGCTCGAGCTGCTGCTCGCAAATGTGGAGGGTTTTGGCTGCTGTTGCCGCAATGCATTGTTGACTGAATTAAGAGCGTTCGCGGCGGGATTGTTGGGGTCGCTTCCTGGAGGACCGCCGGCTCCATTGGCCTGTTGCGCAGCGCCATTGCCCGCCAGCCCCGCGCCGTCTCCTGCGGACGGCGCGCCATTTTGTATTTGTTGTGCGCCGGGCGTTCCAGGCTCGGGCAGAGGCTTATCGGTGTCGGGCTGGCCGGAATTGTCCTCGCTTTGCTGGCCCTCCATCGAAGTTGAGGGAATGGCAGGCGGGCGGCGGCGCGCCCCATAGAGTTGAGCAGCCGAAGGCCCGGGCGGAGTGTTGGAGTCTGCTTCGCTTTGATTAGAGAACGAGCTCGTAGACTGCCCGAAAGCGCCGCTGCTGCCGAAGCTGCTCGAGCTGGAAGTCGAGTTGCTTGTTCCGAAGGTGCTAGATGTTGATCCGGTTGATCCGAAGGTGCTGGAGGTCGATCCGAAACCGCCTTGGTTGTTGCCGTTTGGCGTTGTTGCTCCATTTTGCCCCGGTGTGCCGTTGGCGTTCATAGGCGTCACTTTCGAATCGGTAAGAACGAAACCCGGGCTCATGATGTGGATCAGGCGCCACTCGGTTTTACCAGTCATCGGATCTTTGTAGTGGTGCCGCAGATAGCGAACGCCGTTGAAATTATCGAGCTGGTCGAGCGATGTCGGGTAGGTCTGATTCTTGGTGACGAAGCGCTTGATGGCGGTCTTGTATTGAGTGGCGCGATCGATCAGCAACTGTTCTTTTTGACGCTGCGCTTCAAAGTACGCGTCGGGGAGGGTCTTGTAGAGCATGATGGCCACAATTGCCGCAAAGACAAGGACGATGAGGAGGGCGGAGCCTTGTTCGGAATTTTGTGCCGGTCGCTCGGGCCGGGCAGGGCCGGCCCCTACAAGCCGTAGGGGCGAGGCCCGCCTCGCCCTATCGTCTTAGAAGGCATTAGAGGCCATCTCCGGAACGATGGGAAGGCTCTGGCGGTTTTTGGTGACGAGGTCTTCTATCTCGGCTGACTTCGGCTGAAGGGAAATGATGCGGTACCGGCCCTTCACGGTTTCACCCTCGTCGGCAACTACCACATTATCTTCGTCGAGGAAGAATCCGCGGCGCGCCCCGCTGGCATTGACAGGGGCGGCGAAACCATAGAATTTCAGCGGAATGGGAACGGCTCCCGCAGAACCCAGCGGTCCGCCTGCTGGATTGCCCGCGCGGCCGGGTAATGGCCCTGGCATGATTTTCACAGGTTTGGCAGCGGCCATTTGAGGAGTTATCACGGCCGGGCCAGGCTCAAACAAACTGCGACTGGCGCCAGTGAATTTCACTCCTTTGAGGCGCTGCAACAGATCGAGCCGGAGAGTCGGATCGATATCGCCGCGCTGGGCTTCGGCGGTGACTTCCTGCATGCGCAGCGCATTGCGATCGCTCGGGTGAATGCGCCTACGAACGTGCGGGTGCGGCCGGGGCGACTCGAGCGGCGCGATTGCAGCGGGATGCACGGCTGTGCCGGTTGATACAGATCCGGCAGTGTCGCCGCTCGAGTTGTAGAAATAAGCGCCGACCGCGAGGGCAATGAGTCCTCCGAGAATGGCGAGTTTGCGGGGTTCGGCGCCCAATTTCATGCCGCGAATCCTTGTGGAAACAGCCGCGCTCACTGACGGCCTCCAACGACTTGCCCATCGAGTTGGGTGCCATCTTCTTTGACGACGGCCAGAAACCGCATCTGCACATTTAATATTCCCGCACCTTGCTGCAGCGGGGTAGCGGAAAGTGTGTCCAGAATCAAAAGCTGGTCGGAACGGTCAATCTGGTTCACAAATTTCATCAAACTGGAATAATCGCCCGTGTAGGTTGCATTGATTGTCAGGAGATCGAGGTCGTCGGTGTTCTCGATGGGCTCATGCGAGTAGCTGCGTTGTCCTTCCTTCAGGCCCGCGGCGGTTGACATGCGAAGCAGCTCGCCAAGAAGAACTGCGAATGCAGTGCGGTTGGGCAGGAAATACTGGTCGGAGAAATGGCTGGTCTGTTCGCCGCCAAGCTGCACTTTTTCTGAGACCAGTTTCAGCCGCTCGGCCGCTGCGCGCCGCACCTGGGTATCGCGGCGGATGGATTCGTCCTGCCCGGTCAGCTCGCGGCGCGAACCGCCGGGCGGGGCGACATAAAAATAGATGGCGAGAAGATTCAGAGCGGCGAGCGCAACGAGCGCAACTCTGAGCCAGAAAGCCGGGCCGGAACTGCCCTTGAAATTGAAGAAATCAAAATCTCTGGACATAGGGCACGGTCAATCGAAAGCGGAACAACGGATCGTTTTGGGTGGGCGGTGTCTGGCTCGAAAGTTCGGCGGCACCGAAGAGGGGCGACTCCTGAAGCTTCTTGAACAGAGGCATGATGGCTTGAGGCTCGCGCGTGCCGACCAGCATGTCGAGCTCGATGTGATTCCGGCCGCCCTCGTTTTCAGCGGCGACCTGAGGAAGGCGCAGCGAGATGAGCTGCACGCTCGCCGGCATCACGCGGGCGAGGTCGTCGAACACTCGCGTCCAACTGACGGCGCGCCGCGCAATCAGTTCGTTGTAAAAGACGCTTTTCGCGAAGACGTCGGCATTGTCGGGGCGCCCAATGATATTCTGCGAATGCGCTTGCTGCCTGTCGATCGCGGTCAGCATTCTTTGGTCGTTTCGAATGCTTTCGCGGAGCGTAGAAACCTGGGCGCGATCCCCGAGAATCAGGCCGGTGAAGACCAGCAACGATACAGTGAGAACGGCGCAGATTGCGGCGAGCAGCGCTATCTCGGCTCGCTCTCGTTTGAACGGGTGCGAGGCGAGATTAATGGGAGCTTTAGAGAGATTCATACGGTAAACTGCTCCGCCAGTCCGAGTAAGCCGGCATTCTCCTGGGAAGCGTGGCCGCGGCGCGAAAGAAGCGGCTCGCACGAAACTCCGAATTCTCTTTCAAAAGCCGGCCCCAATTCCTCTATCATGTCGCCGAATCCGCAAAGGAGGAGCCGCCTCACGGGCTGGGCCAATTCGTCTTCGGCAAACGCAAGGGTCTGCTGCACGAGCGTAATGATGACGGCGGGCTCTTCTTCCGGCCTACTCTCCTCCGAGCTTAGATCGACGCACCGCACCACACGGACGAGCCCGTTCTCGACGAGCAGGATGGAAACAACGCTGCCGCCGAGCTTCGCAAACAAGGTTAAGGCGCCGCTCGAATCGGAGCAAAGCGGAAGCGCAGCGATGCTCGAGGGGACAACCAGCCCAGCCTGAAAACCGCGGCCGCGGAGCAGCGTCTCATATTCTTCAAGCACGGGGCGTGCGATGGCGGCCGCAAGGACTTCGAGTTTTTTGTGCTGAGGGTCGCTCCACTGTATCGAGCAGGAAACCTGCGCCTCGTCGATAGCGAATGGCACGCTCTTACGGAGGCGAAACCGGATCAATGCCAACAGTTGGTCGAGATCGTTTGGCAGCTCCTCAAAGTCGAGCACTGACAGGCGGGCCGCGTAGTCGGGAATCACGAGCGCGGCTTTTGCGCGGCGCTGCGGCGAATGTCCATTACCAAGTTTGGGAAGAGCGGATTCGAGCAGATCGAACCGGACAAAGTTTGGCTGTGATGGCGAGACCGCCAGGGCTTTTTCTTCGAGACGCTGGACGCGAAGACTGGATGGATCGCGGGTTTGGAGATAGGCGAGACCACGCTCACTTACCTCAAACAGATATTCGGGCGGGGGCTCTTTAATCCAGCGCTGGATTTGATCAAACAACGGCAAAACCAAATTATCCTTCGATGAACGTTACTTTGTTGATTTCTCTAAGAGTGGAGACGCCGGAGCGTACCTTTTGGATGGCGGATTCGCGAAGAAACGTCATGCCCTCGTCCTTTGCCGCACGCTTAATCTCGGAAGCGGGCCGCCGGTTCAGAATCATTTCGCGGATATTTTCCGTAAGGTCGAGCAGCTCGTGGATGGCGGTTCGGCCGTGAAATCCGGTGCCGCTACATTCGATGCAGCCGCTTCCTTCATAGAACGGAAAATTGCGCCATTCGTTCAAATCGAATCCGCTCTCGCGCAGGTAAGCATCGTCGTAGTGAACGCGAGTGCGGCAATGAGGGCAGATGACGCGCACCAGGCGTTGGGCAAGAATGCAGTTGAGCGACGAAACAAAGTTGTATGGCTCAACGCCCATATTGAGGAAGCGGCCCAGCACGTCGAGGACGTTGTTGGCGTGCACGGTTGTGAAGACGAGGTGCCCGGTCAGGGCGGCATTAATTGCGATCTGAGCGGTTTCCTGATCGCGAATTTCGCCGACCAGAATCTTGTCGGGATCGTGGCGGAGAATGGACCGGAGACCGCGGGCGAACGTCAAACCTTTCTTTTCATTTACCGGAATCTGTGTAATTCCCTTGATCTGATATTCGACGGGGTCTTCAATGGTGATGATTTTGTCTTCGTCGTTCTTGATCTCGCTTAAGGCAGCGTAGAGCGTCGTGGTTTTACCGGAGCCGGTAGGACCGGTCACAAGCACCATGCCGTAGGGCTCTTTGATGTAGCGGCGGAACTTGACGATATCTGAGTCTTCAAAGCCGACCACATCGAGCGTCAGTTTCGTGAACTTCTCGCTCATCGATTCCTTGTCGAGAACGCGAAGCACGGAATCCTCGCCATGAATCGTCGGCATGATGGAAACACGGAAGTCGATGAGGCGGCCCTTGTAGCGGACGCGGAAGCGGCCATCCTGAGGAACGCGGCGCTCGGCGATATCGAGTTCGCTCATCACCTTGATACGCGAAATGATGGCCGAATGCCATTCCTTCGAGATGGGACTCATCGCGTATTGGAGGACGCCGTCAATCCGGTACTTGATGGCGACTTCCTGGTCGCGGGTTTCGATGTGGATGTCGCTGGCGCGGCGCTCGAGGGCATTGAAGATGGTGGTGTCGACCAGCTTGATGACGGGCGCGATGTTGGCTTCTTCAGACGTGAGGCGGTCGATGGAGAGCGTTTCTTCCATCCCTTCCTCGTCGCCGACAACGTCGAGCGTGAAGCCTTCGGTGACCTCTTCGAGTACTCGCTGCGACTGCTCGGTCTTCTTGAGCAGATCGGAAATCTGGGAATAGGTGGCAACCCGGACTTTCAGCTTCTTGCCCAGAAGGACCGAGAGCTCGTCGATGAGCGTGATCTGCCGTGGATCGGAAAGGGCGATCTCGAGCGTGCCATTTTGCGCATGCACCGGGATGAAATGGTAGCGGAACATGAGATCGACGGGCACAGTTCGGAACAAGTCCGCGTCGATTCGCGATTCCTTCAGGTCGATGAAATCGCAACGATAGCGGCGGGCGAGCGCTTGGGCTTGCGCCTGTTCTTCGCCGAGGTCTTGGAATTTGAGGGTTTCAGTTGCCATGTTCTACTTGAGGGAACCGGAGCTAGCCAGTGAAAAGATGGGCAGGTACAGAGCCACGAGAACGAAGGCAACGAAAATACCCATAAAGATCATGATGGCGGGTTCGATCAAGGAAAGCACAGCCGTGGTTCGAGTCGCCACATCCTCGTCGTAGAATTCCGCCACGCTATTTAGCATGGCAGGTAAAGCGCCAGTTGACTCGCCAACTTCCATCATGTCGACCGAAAGGGAGGGAAAAATGCCGGTGCTGGCCAAACTCTGTGAGAGTGGACGGCCTTCACGGACCTGAGTTGCCGTTTTTTCCAACGCGCGCTTCAGAAGAACTGTGCCACTGGAGCGGCCGGAAGTGTCAAGGGCCTGCAACAGCGGAATTCCGCCGATCAATAACGTGCTGAGGACGCGCGAGAACTGCGCCACTTGATACTTGATCCAGATTTCGCCAAAAAGGGGAAGCTTCATTTTCCAGCTGTCGAGAGTTGCCTGCGAGGATTCCCGGCGCGCCCAGAACCAGGCTCCAACAGCAGCGACGATGAGTCCGGCGAAACCAAGAAGGACGTAATTGCGGGCGGTGGTGCCGACAGCGATGAGAATTCGCGTGGGCGCTGGAAGTTGAGCCTGCATCGTGCTGTAGAGCACCGCAAAATTCGGGACGACGTATGTGACCAGGAACACAATGATGCACATCACCAATACGATGAGCACCGCCGGATACATAAGTGAGACTAAAACCTTCTTGCGAACCGCCAGCGTCAGCTTTTGGTAGGTCAGGTAACGCTCGAGAACTTCCACCAGCGCGCCGCTTCGTTCGCCGGCGAGAATGGACGTGATGTAAATGGGTGGAAACACGCCCTGGTGGGCGAAGGCATCGCTCAAAACGGAACCTTGCTTTACTTCTGCGCGAACTGCCTGAATATGCCGACTGAGCTTCGGATCGGTCAGCCGGTCGGCGAGCAGATCCAATCCCTTCAGAATGGGCAAGCCGGCTCGGACAAGCGTGACAAACTGCTGGTTGAAAATCAGGAACTTCTCGAGATTTACGGTTTTGCGGCGCCGCGATCCGACCGAGCCGAGCCTGGCTCCGAAGTCGCGGGGTTTCGCCGAATAAACGAGAAATCCTTGTTGCGCGAGGCGCTCGCGGGCTTCGCGTTCGCTTCCGGCTTCGGCGACCTGTTCATGAATGTGGCCGCGGGTATCGGCGTATCGCAGTAGAAATTCAGCCACGCGTTAATTGTCTCCTGAAGGCGAGTTGACGGCGTCGACCAACTCGGCTCCGACGGGGATAGTGAAGTGGAAGGCGGCATCGGGAATGGGCGGATTCAGCTTCTCATTTCGAAAAACGAACCCAATCACGCTTCCATCGCGCCCGTCGATCGTAAGTTCTTGAATTTGCAAGTCCGGCCCAATCAACATGCGTATCTTGCCGTACGGGAGGCGATCGTTCTTTGCTTCCGCAATAAGGTACGTGCCATTTGGGGCCGGATTTGTCTCAAAGCCACGGAAGTCGTTTTTCAGATTAAGCCGACCCAATAGGAAAGCCATTGGGGCGCGCAGATCATCGGTGGCCTTGAGGCGCGAGCGTTCTACGCGGTTGTCGGCGGCGGTATACAGATAGACGGTTTGGCCGTCAGAGACGAATAACTTGCCTGCCGGGTCGCTGTAGGTCCAGCGCATTCGGCCTGGTTTTCGCAGGACGAGCTGACCGGACTCGGGCCGGTGACTCCTGCCAGCGAGACTGTAAGTCTCTGTAAAATCGACGGAAAGGGTGTGAGCCTGGTTGTAGCGGCGGTCTACGCGGGCGAGCAGCGTGTCGAGAGACGAATCGGCGGCCCGCAGCGGCAGAGGGGCGACGGCCAAACACACGACGGCTGCCTGGAGGGCTGCGAGGCTAAACACATTCCAATGACGCATGGGAGAAACAGTTCGTTGAGTGGCTGGCCGGGCAGGCCCGGCCACTACGGCGAGAGACGCTCGAGATGCCACAAATGCTCTGCGGTTCGGGTGTAACGGAGCCGGTCGTGAAGGCGGTTGGGCCTTCCCTGCCAGAATTCGATCGTATGAGGATACAGGCAATATCCGCCCCAAAAGTCGGGAAGGGGAACGTCGTCGGTTGCGTGGTAGCGGGCTTCGAGTTCCTGAAGACGATTTTCTAATATGTTGCGGCCGGGGACGACTGCGCTTTGATGGGAAGCGAGGGCTCCGAGGCGGCTGCCTTTGGGCCGGGTCCGAAAATAGCGTTCCGACTGGTCGTGTGAGGTGCGATGGACGGTTCCTTCCACGCGGACCTGGCGTTCGAGCTCCGCCCAATAAAAAACCAATGCCGCGAGGGGATTCCGGTCGAGTTCCTGCGCCTTCCGGCTTTCATAGCTTGTGAAAAAAACGAACCCATCGTCGCCAAATTCCTTGAGCAGAACGATGCGGGCCGAGGGTTGCCCGTTTTGAGCTGCCGTCGCCAAGGTCATTGCGTTGGGCTCCTTGAGTTCGGAGTGGCAAGCGTCAGAAAACCAGGTTTCGAACTGCGCGATGGGATTGGGGGCAACGCCGGATTCGACAAGCTCGGCGCGCGTGTAATTCTCACGGAGATCGGCGAGTGAGTGATGGATGTGAGGTTTCGTGTCGTCGGCCATAGCTTCGTCGGTTCGGGGTCAGGCCGCGGTTTCTTGGAGCTCGCGTTCGTAATCGGCGAACAGATCGGGGACCATATCGAGGGCGCGGAGCTCGATTTCGGCCATTGAAAATTCAAAGCCATTTTCTTGCGGCTCCCACTCGATGTGGCGACCTTCGTGGACGGCGGCGATGTAGTGGATGGCAGCTTCGTCGAGACAAGCTTTCGTTTGGCGCTGGCGGAGTTCTTGAAGCTGGCACAGCGCGGCTGAGTCTTTTTCGCGCTGGCGGCGGAGGCGGTTTTCCTGAATGCTCAAATTGTTGAACTGGCGCTGGTAGGCCAGGAAGATTTTGGCTTCGATGAGGTGCTTGCGGACTTCAGGATCTTCTTGCGGGAATAGCTCGGCGAATTCGAGACGGCCGACAGCGTAGATTCCCATTTCGAGGGACGGGATGCGGAGGAGACGCCATTCTGTGTCGGCGAGAGATTGGACGAGGTTTCGTTCTCTGTCGTTGGCGGGTTCGAAGCGCTCGATGAAGTGAGCCACGTGGGCTTCATACAGCGCGGCATCGTCGGCGGGAAGCAGGACGGTGCGGCCGGTTAGGCCTGTTTTGACGGCGTTTAAGGATGATTTGGCTTTGCCGGTTTCGGACGTGGGGCCGGTAGAGAGTTCGGCGTTGGCGCGGTTGGCAGCGATTTGGGCTTCAGAGGACATAGATAAGGACTCCTGAAATGGAAATGGCTCGCGGACGCGTCCGTGAGCCTGGCTGAGGGTAGCATGTCGAGGACGAAAACCGGTTTGGGGTGGGCCGAGAAAATCGGGTTAAGTTGAAGTGAGGCAGGGAGATAAAAATATTTTAGTTTGTTGTGACTGGGCGGCGCTGTATTCGGGTTAACTGTTACTGGTCTATAATGACGGTGAAGAAGGGCGGCAGTGGCGCTGCCGCCCTCTACACTCGAGCTAACGGCGTTTCCACCGAAGTTTGAGTATAACGGTTGCGAAGATCGAAACCACCTTCACCCAGAGGTAAGCATCACCTCCTGCGGCAAGCAGGAATTGAAAGGCCGGAGGTACTGACTCCGGCCTTTCGCTTAACCGTCCATGGCGCGATCTCGCGAAAGCTGCCGTTCCTTCCGCTCCTGCGTTGTTCGCTGTCATGTCTTGGTTATATCGGGCAAAAAGGTTGAATACTGCGAGGAAAAATCTTGCAGCCTCGAGTCGCAAGGTCCGCTTATGGTTCGTCATGTGGGATTGGTGGTGATAAGGTATGGAGCACGTGGCATCGGCAACTATCAAACTCTACCTTCCACGCGGGGATGCGAAGAGCTTACGGACTGCCTAATTCTCCAACTAGAGCGGCAAGGCGATCGCCGCGCCTCGCACTGAGCTAGTGCTAAGTTGCGGAAGAAAGGGTATGCTAGCCGCTCCCTTGCGGTCGCGGTTCTGTAGGCGCCGGGTAAGGAACAGCGCTGCGCGAATTTCTGCGAGTAGGTACTAGACGAGCTTCTAGCTCGCGAGGAGCTCGATAAGGCTGGCGTCTACCTGCTTATTGGTACCGATCCTGTTAGCAACGCACCCCGCGCTTACATCGGCGAAGCCAGATTATTCGCGAGCGACTGAAGCAGCATAAGACAAAGGAGTTTTGGATTTCAGCGATCTACATGGAGGGAGCGCGAACGGACTTATCGAGTGGAAAACGAAGGACGGAAGAGTCCTCAAACAACTCGACGAACAGGGCTAACCGTCTAAGAGGCACATTTTGGCATCTGGTGCAGTAAATCTGCTATGATTGACCGCTAAGAAGAGCCGGGATTTGGCGGTCCCGGCCCTCGGCATCAAGCTAGCGGCGTTTCAACCGGAGCTTGATGACAATCGTCCCGAGTAAAATCAGGATGGTCTTCACGTAGAGAGCGATAGGAATCACCTCCTGCGGCAAGCAGGAATTGAAAGGCCGGAGCCGTTAACTCCGGCCTTTCGCTTGACCGCCCATGGCGCGATCTCGCGAAAGCTGCCGTCCCTTCCGCTCCTGAGTTGCTCACCTACCTGGCCGAGGAGTTTCTTGAGCCGCTTGGATTGTCCATAAATGCTCTCGCTCTCGCACTACGCGTGCCGGCAATCCGTATTCAGGCGATCGTCAAAGGCGGACGCGCGATCACGGCCGATACGGCTCTGCGCTTGGCGCAGTGCTTCGGGACAACCCCGGAATTTTGGATCAACCTGCAAGGCAATTATGAGCTCGATAAGGCCAAGCGGGAAAAGCTCGAGCAGATTCAAGCTGAAGTCATGCGCCGGACGGGCTGCGTGAGATTTGGGAGAGAGCCGTAAAGGTTGCCGGATTATTGAGTTCGGGACAACAGAACGGGCTAGAGCATGCTTTCCAGTCGAACGTAGCTCGCTTCCATTCCGTGCTCCATGCCGGTCGCGAGCATACGCGCGCGCGTTTCCGCATCGGGCAGGGTCATGCGCATCGTCATTAATGTGCCGGTGCCGTCCGGATCGAACCTCGTTTCAACGTGGTTATCCGGTGTCGGGTCGGGCAAGTGCATACGCTCCACGTGAACGATTCTGCTGTAGGGCTCGAGCTCCAGATACTCGCCCGTCAGGTGGAATGCGCCCCCTTTGCCGTTCGTCCACTCGTATCGTATCTTCCCGTTTGGTCGCGCCTCGCTAATACAAACAGGCATGGTCCACCCATCAGGACCGAGCAACCATTTCTGGATCAATTGCGGCTCTGTATGTGCGCGGTACACGGCCTCAGGTGGCGCAGCGAAGCGCCGCGTCACAACAATATGTCTATCGCCTTCGGTCTTAAGCGTCATTTTACTCATTGCGTTTCCTTCCCTTCTCTGGTTTCATGTCTGCCAGAATCTCGTCCAGCCTGTCGTAGTTCCTAGTCAAAGCTTCTCGTAACATCGCAAGCCATTCATCGATGGCTTCCATACCCGCTTTTGCCAGCCGGCAAGGGCGTTTCGTGCCTTCGACTCGACGGACAATCAGCCCTGCGCTTTCCAGCACTTTCAGGTGCCGCGAGATCGCGGGTTGCGTCATATCGAATGGTTCCGCGAGTTCCATCACCGTTGCTTCGCCGCGGGCAAGACGGGCAAGGATCGCCCGGCGTGTTGGGTCGGATAGAGCAGAGAAGGTGGCGTCGAGGCCCGGCATGCTAACCGATTTATATAAGCAATATGTTATATAACTGAGGGGTTATAGTCAAGCCACGACTTGCGCGATTACTGGCCGAGGCGCAACTACGCCCAGAGGCCTGCTTTGTCAGCTGAAGGAGGCCCGGGATTCAGACGTCGTTACAGCAAGGGTCTCAGGGCCAGACGCGCGTTCCTGACAAGCCGTCTGAAATTCAGTGATTCAATCTGGCGCGCCCGGAGGGGCTCGAACCCCCGGCCTACAGATTCGAAGTCTGCTACAAACGCAGAATCAACGACTTACAAGCCAACATTCCGGAGCGTCAATTTAGCCCTAAGCTTCTGATTCTAAAGCTTACCTGATCTTAGGCGGCCGAAGCAGCGGGAGAGCGCCTGGAGGTAGAAGGTGGGCACAGTATGGGGCACAGTCAATTCCTTTAACCCATCCACTCCACGCAAGCCTAACCTGCCTCAAACCCTTCCGGGCCGGGCTGCTGCGGATTCCGAGGCATGAAAATAATCATTCCGAGCTGATGAAAATAGTCGTTCCGAGGTAAGCGCGATTGGGAATTCCGCGGTCATGACGATCGAAAAATGGCCGGTTTCGGAATGGCTAATCGCGTGAACCTCGGAATGATCAATCGCGATGAACTCGGAACGGCGAATCGCGATTTGGTTGGAACGGAACTGGGTGGCGCTGGACAACAAACAAGACAATCTGATCCTGTTTGAAACAGGGAGGGTCGGATTTGTCGGAAAAGGCACTGTCCATGCGCAAGACACGAGAGGTACTCCGTTTATCGGCACTGGGGCTCAATCAGAACCAAATCGCCCGCAGTTGTTCGATCGTTCAAAGCACCGTTCATAAATATCTAAAACTGGCCCAGGCGGCCAATCTGAGTTGGCCGCTGCCAGAAGACGTCAGCGATGAGCGGCTGGATGAGCTTTTGTTCGGCCAGCGGCCCGCTCCGCCGAGCCGCCGGCAGCATCCGGAACCTGATTTCGCTGCCATTCACAAAGAGCTCGAAACCCACCGGGACTTGACGTTGGAGCTGCTCTGGCAGGAGTACAAGAAGAATGAACCGGGTGGCTATAAATACAGCCGGTTTTGTGACCTCTACCGCAACTGGAACCAGGCTCGGAACCTCAGCCTGCGTCAGCAGCATCATCCCGGCGAAAAGATGTTTGTCGATTACGCCGGCGCCACCATTGCCGTGTATAACCGCGACACCGGCGAGATGCATCCGGCAGCGGTGTTTGTAGCCACACTCGGATACAGCAGTTACACCTTCGCTGAAGCCACCTGGAGCCAGGAACTGGCATGCTGGATCGGCTCGCATATTCGGGCTTTTGAATATTTCTCAGGCGTACCCAGGCTGGTGGTTCCGGATAACACCAAAACCGGGGTCACCAAAGCCTGCCGCTACGAGCCTGATCTGAATCCAACTTACAGCGAAATGGCGGCCCATTACTCGGTGGCAGTTTTGCCAGCGCGCCCGAGAAAACCCCGGGACAAAGCTAAAGTTGAAAATGCCGTTCAGCTCGTGCAGCGCTGGATTATTGCAGCTCTGCGCAAGCGCCGCTTCTATAGTCTGGGCGAAGTCAACGAAGCGATTGCAGAACTGCTGACGCATCTCAACAACAAACCATTTCGCAAACGCGAGGGTACACGTGCTAGCCTGTTTGCCGCCCTTGAAAAGCCGGCCTTACGGCCGCTCCTTGGCGAGCGTTACGAGATCGGTCGCTGGCGCAATTTGAAAGTCGAATTGGATTATCATGTGCCGGCGGAAGGGCATTTCTACAGCGTTCCCTATCAATTGGTGGGCCAGCAAGTCGACATTCGCACCACGGGCGCCACGGTGGAGGTGTTTCACAAAGGGGTGCGAGTTGCCAGCCATGCTCGCAGCTTCGTAGCCGATGAGGTCACCACGGTTGCCGAGCACCGGCCCAAATCTCATCAGCAATACCTCGAGTGGACACCTTCGCGTCTGCTGAGTTGGGCCGACGCCGCTGGGCCCAACACGGGCGAGTTATTCCGCCAGATTCTGGCCACCAAGCCGCATCCGGAGATGGGCTATCGCGCATGCCTGGGCTTGGTGCGTCTGGGTGGCAAATGCAGCATCGAACGGCTGGAAGCGGCGGCCGCACGCGCCGTGCACATTGGCGCTTATTCATTCGCCAGTGTGGTTTCCATTCTGCAGCATCGCCTGGAGAGCCAGCCGCTCCCGGAAGCTGCAGCCATCTCACCTCCTCTGGTGATCCACGACAACATTCGTGGCGCAGCCTACTTTGACACCACCGTTCAGTAAAGGAGAATCTTCATGCTCAATCAACAAACTCTGCACAAACTCTATGTGATGCGTCTGAACGGCATGGCCGATGCCTTTCGGCAGCAGCTGGAACAGCCTGACCTGGCCACGCTCAGCTTCGAAGAGCGTTTCGGGATGCTAGTTGATCGCCAGTGGAGCTGGAAGGAAGAACGTGCCTTGGCCCGCCGGCTACGCAACTCGCGCCTGAAAAGCACGGCGTCGGTGGAAGACATCGATTATCAAACTGCGCGTGGACTGGATCGCGCTCTGATCCGTTCACTCGTGGCTGAGTCGGAATGGGTGAAACAGCATCAGAACATTTTTTTAATCGGTGCAACTGGCATCGGCAAGAGTTGGCTTGCGGCTGCCCTGGCGCATAAAGCCTGCCGAGACGGCTACACCGTCTATTACGCACGCGCGGCACAGCTGTTCCGTGACTTAGCCCTCGCCCATGCCGACGGCAGTTTCAGCCGCTTATTGCGACGCTTGGAGCAAACCGATGTTCTGGTGATCGATGATTTCTGCATGACACCCCTGGCCGAAACTGAGCGCAGGGACTTGCTGGAGATCTGCGATGACCGCTATCAGACGCGCTCCACCATCTTGACTTCGCAAATCCCCGTCCAAAACTGGCATGCGCAGATCGGCGATCCCACCGTCGCCGACAGCATCCTCGACCGCCTGGTTCATCATGCGCAGCGCATTGACCTGAAGGGCGAATCCATGCGTAAGAAGCGCGGCGGCAAGGAGGCGGCATGAGCGAATCCCGTCTGCTCCTCAAACACCCCACCGGTTTCTTCGCTGCCGGAGCGGAACTGAACCAAGCTCTCGAACTGCTCTCCGACGGCGCGTTCAAAATCTTTGTCTATGTTTGCCTCCATGCCGACCGGCGCAGCGCGCAATTGCGTTTCCGTATGGCTGAACTCGCTCAGGCTACGGGGCACAGCACACGTTCGCTCACCAGTTATTTGGAGGAGATCCGGAGATCCGAAGTGGCGCTGGTGTATCGCGCCGCCAACCAGCACGAGCTCGGGCGCATCGAGATCCGCGACTCGTTCTGGCCCTATCACAAACAAGTCGCCGAAAGTTCCGAAGACCCTGAGCAGTGCCTGTATGTCTCGCGCGTACGGGGACTCTTTCTCGAACCGGCTTGTGTACGTGCGGTCTTCTCGTCGGCCGATGAGAAACTGGCCGGCGACTGGTACCGCTCTGGTGTCCCACTGGATCAGATCGAGCGTGCCATCCTCATGGGTTGCGCTAGAAAATACGTGGCGTTGTTCAACCATTCAACCACCGTAACTCCCATCACCAGCCTCCAATATTTTGCTGGCCCGCTGGAGGAGATCACAGCCATGGAGACGCCGCTCAATTACTGGCGCTATCTGGCTTCTCGAGTCCGCAAGATGGAAACCGAATGGCGTGCCCATGCAAATTTTGCGTCAGCAGCGCCCGCCGAAAACCAAGAAACGAAATGACGTTGCGCGTGTGTCAATCATTCCTCTTGACGCATGACGATCATCTACACGACAATGCTTTCGACAGCGTCCTTCGGCGATGATCTGATCGTCATCAGCTCGGAATAGGTAATTTTCTTCGTCGGAATCGACAGCTGCGGAACAATGAGATTAGGACGACTTTGTGGAGGACGACAAACGCGCGTGATCGGCGGGGCGCGAATCAGATCAACAGAGCAAAGGGTAAAGCAATGATCCAGTTCAATTTAGAATCGGCGGCTCTTGATAAGCTGCGTCTTTCGCCTTTGTCGCGAATATCCGCAGACTGCCCCCATCTCTATTCGATCCTTCCACGGTCGGTACCTTAATTGGCACTCCGCAAAGTGTGTCGTGGCAGAATGATTCCCGTCGTCATACTCCAGCTTCAACGTATACAATTTATCCTTAAACAATTCCTCCGCGCTCTTGTCTTTGTAGAACCGTTTAAAGAAAATTGGAAGCCGCTTCTCACCCAAGAATCCGACCCCCACAATCTTGGCGAATACCTGTGCCCGTCCGTTTGGCTCAATCGAAGGGATTAGCTCTGGAGTGAATTCGACCGTCTCTCCCTCGACGCTCAACGGGAGAAGCCGCACGTTATAGGCCGCCCGTTGAGGGTCTACATTCCTTACAACAAGCGGAGCCTCCTGATCGTTGTTCAGGGTTCGTTGCGGCCTGTCGCTGCTTTGTTCATAGGAGTAGTCGATCACAAGCCGTGGACCTAATTGCGGAACGCTTTCCGTTACAGCCGTCGTCATCCTTCCCGCACGCGTCTCGACATACGCATGGAAAGCAAGAGCAACGATGACAAGCACGCCTAAGACCGCTGCAAACTCGACCGGGCTACGAAGCGGGCCAGAAATCAGTCCTCCCGCATGTTCATCGAGCAGTCTGTTGAGGAAGGTTGAGAGTCGATCATGCAAGAGTTCGAGAAGGAGTATGGCGGGCCACAACCACCACCTTCGCTCCAATTCCCTGCGAGTCGCGTCCTTCCACTCGACCAGCCTTTCCTCCCAGCGCAATAAATCCATCCCGGCCATTGACAGGTCCTTTCTCGTGCGACCAGAAAACGCTGAGCCGCTTTGTATATCTACTAGGTTGGTCCGAAACCATGAAAACCGTCAGCATTACATTCTGTCTTTCAGGAATCTGTCCGAAAGGGACCCCTTCCGTACGGCCCAGACAAACCTGTACGTAAATAAGCCTTGACTATTTTCGTACATGGAGGATAATACGTACAGGAGTTACGTACATGTCCAGAGTTTTCGCTTACGCCAGAGTCAGCACGCTAGGCCAAACAACCGGGAATCAACTGGGCGAGATTCGAGTGGCGGGCTTCAGCATCGAGCCCAAGCGCACCATCACAGAGAACATCTCAGGCAGTGTTGCTGCCAATCAACGGCCCGGCTTCTCTAAGCTTCTAGAGCGCCTCGAAGACGGCGATATCTTGGTGGTCACCAAGCTCGACAGATTGGGCCGCAATGCCATTGACGTACGCTCCACCGTCGAGCGCTTGAAGGACATGGGCGTCCGGGTCCATTGCCTCGCCCTAGGTGGCGTTGACCTCACCAGTGCGGCGGGCAAGATGACAATGCAAGTCCTCAATGCCGTGGCCGAATTCGAGCGGGACTTGCTTATCGAGCGAACTACGGCCGGAATCGAGCGTGCCAAATCGCAGGGCAAGCACATGGGCAGACCGTTCTCGCTTACGGGTCCGCAACAGCAGGAGGTGAAGGCGAGGCTTGCTCAGGGCGAGTCTGTGAGCGCCCTAGCGCGGGCCTACAACACAACGCGCCAGACGATTATGCGTGCGCGCATATTGACAGCTGAAGCAGCATAGCCAGGGGTTTATTGGGCCGTATTTAGAAATTGTCGGGCGGCAGCATGGAAAAGTCCATAGTCATATGCAGCAGGCTCTTATCGCCCAACACAGACCAGACACTCAGCGAAGGTCTGTCAGTCCGAGCACTGCGCGGAAATTGCACCTGGAATTGGGAAATGTTGCCTTTCTTGAGACCATCAAAGGCAGCATTGATTTTTTCCAGCGACGTAGTGTTGGACGTGGTTTCTTCGTCAACGAATAGATAACCTTCGTCATAGCCATACCGCCGATGAAGCGCGGTTAGCCAAGCGCGAAACGCCGACTCAACAGCGTCAGGAGTGGACTGAGCGTCAGGCACAAATTGAACGCCGCAAAGCTTGTTCTTGTCGAAGTAAAAGTAAATGTGCGCGGGTATCCCCGCAATGTCATCTCTCAATCGAAGCTGACTGTCAACTAGAACATCTGGTTTGTGTCCTTCGGCGGCGATCACTTCCTTCTGAGACATGCCCCAGCGTTCCTTTCGAACGTCATAGCGGCTTGACTGAGCAAGTACCGAAGTCGCACTCAGCATCGCTAGTAGAACGGGGCGGGCGAAAACACGCTTCATTTGAATCAAGGCTCCTGTAATCTAATCGGCACGCCTGGGCTTTGACCCTTTAGCCGTGCTTGAGCAGTTCCTCCATCATGCCGAGCAAAGCAGCACGCTTCTCGGGAGTCATTTCTGATTTAGCGGCGGCCTTAATAGGCTTGTCGCTCCATGCTTGGTTAACTGTCGGTTCGAGCCTTTCGAGGATGAGCTTAGCGTCCCTAATGTGCTCAAATACCGTCTTGAAGTCAGGTTTAAACCTCTCTTCAGCATTACGAGTGAAGAAAGCAGCCATATTGCGTGCTCGCTCCACTTGGCTGGAAAGCTGCTTGAATCGACGCGTCTTCGTGTTGTTTGTGGCAATTCTCATATTTAGCCTCGTCTGAATGAACTCGCCTATAATTTATCGGGGCCATTCCGCTTCACTTGTCGCGCGCTCAGACAATTCCTACCCTCGATTCAGGCCCGCTCCCGCCGCTTGCCTTCGACAGGACTGTTATTGGATGCCCGTTCCCGCGCATTAGAGGCTCGTGGCGAGGCGATCCGGCCCAGGCCCTGGTCATTCCGCCCGAAAAATCGCACGTCCTAGCGCCTTTAATCGCCTATTACCATGCCTATACCTGGGAATATTCCAGCAAATCACGCCTTACTTCCCCCCTTTCGCCTACTATCGCCCTAAAGCCCCGATCATTAAGCCGTAATTACACTCAATTAAGGCCGCACCGGCCCTTCCAGAACAGCCCAATCACGCCCGCCGCACGCCCATCCGCGAAATCTAACCTCGTTTTAGAACGGCCGGATTTAAAGGGTTTGGGACCCCTTTTGACTTGCCCAGTCCACCGGGTGAGGGAGTCTTCGGCATAGCTTCTACTCTGCCCTAGGCGGCCCCGCCGCGCAATTCCGGTCACAGACCGCCTGGCAGCCCTACTCAAAGTGCGTCAGAAGGAGACTGGATCGGATGGCTGGATGTTCCCGGCCCCAACCAAGAGCGGCCACATCAACCAATCCTCACTGAAGAAAGCCCACTACCGCGCCCTCAAAGACAGCGCAGTAACGCCCTTCGTCATTTACGATCTTCGCCACACCTGCCTCACTCGCTGGGCGAAGTATATGGACCCCTTCACACTCAAGAAACTAGCGGGCCACGAATCGCTCGAAACCACTATGAAGTACATCCACCTGAACGAAACGCAGAGTGAGGACCGTCTGGCAGAGGTTCGGCGCAAGCTCCACGCTGACCTTGAGCAAGAGGTATACGAGTGGAACGCGCGGGAATGGCCTTCAAATGAGGCTGGCGAGGCTCAGACTGGGCACAGTATGGGGCACAGCAAGCAGCGCAGGGCACACCAATCAACGCCGCTCTAACCTAGATAACTAACTATGATGCTTACTGGCGCGCCCGGAGGGGCTCGAACCCCCGGCCTACAGATTCGAAGTCTGCCGCTCTATCCAACTGAGCTACGGGCGCGCATTTTGCTTCATTGGCATTTTAGCGCGGGGTCGTTCACGGGTTAAACCTGGTTTTAGTTTCATAATGAAGAGAGATGCCGGTATGAGCACCCTCACTAAGGCGCCCCCCATCCACATCGAGCAGTATCTGGGCTTTGAAGCTCCGCCCGGGTTTCGGGACGAACTGATCGAAGGAGAGATTGTTTTGTCGCCCGATCCCAAGCCGTTGCACGCTGCTGTAGCTAACAGGCTCTCCGAGCTTTTGAAAGCCCAGCTGGGTGGGATGCCGTTTGCCGTGCAGCAACTGGTGAATTTCCGGATGGAAGACTGCCACAGCATGCCCAGCCCCAATGTATTTGTGCTGGACAAATCTCGGTGGTGTGAAGCGGTCGAGACGGATACGTATCCTTCGGGAAGCCCAGTTCTTGCTGTTGAGATTGTCTCGCCCGCCAACCGGCGGAAAGAGATTCAACGGAAGACAAGCCTTTATTTGCGTCATGGGTCCGTCGAGGTGTGGGTCGTATTTCCTCGGAAGCAGGTTCTGGAAATATGGACGAAGACGGACGAGGTTGCTCGTTACACCGCCGCGGAGACGATTACGCTGCGTTATCCCTTCCCTCATACCGAGCTAACTTTGGCGCAGGTATTTCATCCGATAGACGCCTGACTTTATTTTGGTTTGAGTAGGTCAGCGACGGCAATTTTGCGACGAAGCCAATGCCACTTAGTTTTCGCGAAATGTGGTCGCTTACGCTTCCGGCTCGGATTGCTGGGAAAATGCCGCCACGAATGGCGGCATGGCAGGCCGGAGGCCCGCTCCACCGCGCAAGGCGGTCGCTGACGCTCGCGGCTCCTTACCATCTTCATCTACTTTGTGGCGCGCGTACTCGGCGCGTATAGCCGCGATGGGAGAATCGGTTTATGACCAGTGCGAGGAAACGGAGGTTAAGCTGCGTGTTGCCGAGGAACGGAGCGCGTCCGAGCGGATACGGGCGGCTGGGTTTCAGATTTCTGTGCCTCGAGAGTTCGAGGCCAACACGCTTTACGATACCGAGGATCGAGCGCTTTTGCGGCAGGGAATGCTGCTGCGGTTGCGGCAGGCCGGCGAGCGAGAGGTGATTACGTGGAAGGGGCGTGTGGTTCCCGGGCCGCACAAATCGAGGCCGGAGCTCGAAACGAGCGTGGGGTCGCTGCGCACGGTGGCTCACATCCTGGGACGGCTTGGATATCAGCCTACTTTCCGGTACGAAAAGTTTCGGACCGAGTTTCGGGGCGCCCAAGGCGAAGGGGTGGTGGTTCTTGATGAGACTCCGATTGGCGTTTACCTCGAGCTCGAGGGCCCGGGCGAGTGGATTGACGAAACAGCGCGACGACTGGGCTTTTCGCAAACGGACTATGTGCTTGAAAGCTATGGAACGTTATACCGAAACTATTGCGCGGAGCGTGGCGTGGAACCTGGGGATATGACGTTCGCGTCTTTGTAGGAGAGGCTACGGAAATTTTCAACTTCACCGTTATCTCGAAGTTCAGACATTAGAATGAAGTGATCGTGCCGGAGATCGTCAACACAGAAATGCCGCCAATAGAACGGGCTACCGTTCAGATGGAGCGTGTCCGCGAAGAAATCTCGAAAGCAATCGTGGGGCAGCGCGATGTGATTGACAGTGTGTTGATCTGTCTGTTCGCGGGTGGACATGTGCTGCTCGAAGGGGTGCCTGGGTTAGGAAAGACCACGCTTCTGCGCACGCTTGCCCGCGTGCTCCACCTGAAATATTCGCGGATTCAGTTCACACCCGACCTGATGCCCGGAGACATTGTGGGCAGCATGGTGATGGAGAACGACGAGCAAGGGCACAAACTGTTGCGATTCCAGCCGGGGCCTATTTTTGCGAATCTGGTTTTGGCGGACGAGATTAATCGGGCGACGCCAAAAACTCAGTCGGCGCTCTTGGAAGCGATGCAGGAGCGCACGATAACGAGCGGGACGATGACCTACTCGCTGGAGCTGCCGTTTTTGGTGATGGCGACACAGAATCCGATCGAGATGGAAGGGACGTATCCGTTACCCGAGGCGCAACTCGACCGGTTCCTCATGAAAGTCTTGGTGACGTATCCGTCGCGGGAAGAGCTCAATCGCATTGTGGACGTAACGGTAAGGCAGGACGAGGCGATTCTCGAGCAGGTTATGAACCGGAGCGAAATCGCGGAGGTCAAGGCGATTTGCCGGCAGGTGATTGTGGCTCCGCATGTGCAGGATTTTGCGATCGATCTGGTGATGGCGACGCAGCCGGGAGCGGCGCAAGCGCCCGATATCACCAATCGGTATGTGCGGTATGGGAGCTCGCCGCGAGGAGCGCAAGCGCTGATTGAATGCGGACGGGTGCTGGCGGTGCTGAGAGGGCGACTCCATTTAAGCCTCGAAGACGTAGAAATGGTGGCTTCCAGCGTGCTGCGTCACCGGGTGATTTTGAATTTCGATGCGCACGCCGATGGGCAGACGACGGAAACGGTTCTGCAGAGCGTGCTTGAAAGCACCGACGTGCGCGCGCGGCGCCGCGCCGCGGGCTAGACGGGAACGCGCAGCGCCAGGTTCAAAGACATGCGGGAACCGCTGCTCGAAAGCACGTTTCTAGAGCGATTGGAGCGGCTGACGCTGAACTGGAGTAAGTCGTTTGCCGGACTCGTGGGCGGCCATAATCCGTCCCGTTTTGGCGGCCCCGGCCAAGAGTTTCTCGATCACCGGCTGTTCCATGAAGGCGACGATTTGCGATCGGTCAACTGGCGCGCGTACATGCGCCTGGAACGGCTTTTTCTGAAAATGTTTCAGGTGGAACCGCGTGTGCCTGTGCGATTATTGCTGGATGTGAGCGAATCGATGAGGGCGGGCGGCGGCGTGGGCGAACCAGCAAAGTTTGACGTATCGCGAAAGATTGCGGCTGCGTTGTGTTACGTCGGTTTGGTTCGCCTGGATACGATTACGCTCCAACCTTTTTCGAACAAGCTGTTCGACCCGTTCGTGTGCGGCGGGGGACGGCACCGCTTTCAACCGGCCGAAGAGTTTCTCCGGCTGTTGAAGCCCAAGGGAAGCACGGATTTTTTCCGGGTGGTGCGCCAATTTAACACGGAGTATGCGCAGCGCGGGCTGCTGATCGTGATTTCGGATTTTATGGACGATCAGGATTGCCTTCGGCCGCTGCAATATCTAGCGGACTTCGGTCACGAGCTGCATCTTGTGCAGGTTTGGGGTAAGGAAGACCGGATTCCGAGCGACACGGGCGAGCTGGAATTGACGGACGCGGAAACAGGCGACGTTTTGAAACTTGGGTTCGAGGAGGAGTCGCGAAAGGAGTACATGGCGAATTTCGACCGGTACGCCGATGAAATTCGGAGACTGGCCCAACGAAATGGCGGAAGGTATGCCAGTATACCGGCTGGCGCGTCGCTCGAGGAGATCATTTTCGGTTCGCTGATCCGGTCGCAAGGTGTAGTGTAGATGTTCTTCTTAAACCTGAGCCTCCCTGAATTTCTCACGCTGTTAGGATCGCTCGCAGGAATTGTAGCGGCTCTGTATCTGCTGGACCGGGCTAAGCGGAAAAAAGTAGTTTCGAGCCTGCGATTTTGGGTGGCGGCGCCGCGGGTAGACGAACAACAGCGGCGCAAGCGGATACGGGAGCCATGGTCCCTGATACTGCAGCTTGTCAGTCTTCTTCTGCTGTTGCTTGCGATTGCGCAGCTACAGTGGGGAAGCCGCAGTCGAGTGGGCCGCAATCATGTGATCGTTCTGGATACGTCATCGTGGATGGCCCAGAGGAGCGGAGCGGCGACGCTTCTCGAAGCTGCCAAACGGAGAGCCCGTGAGTATGTGCGCAGCCTTCCGCCACATGACCGCGTGATGCTGATTCGCGCGGACGGTATTGCCACCCCGGTGACAAGCTTTTCCGAGAATCGCAAGCAATTGTTTCGAGCGATTGACGAATCGGCGCCGTCGTATTCGGCGCTCAATCTTTCATCCGCGCTGACCCTCGGTTATCACGCGTTGAAGTGGTCGAATGCGGGTACCGGAGAGGTGGTTTTTATCGGCGGGCGGCGCGTTGCGAATTGGGATGACGAAAATGCGGCGGTTCCGGGATTGCGCGTGCTGGCAGTGACCGAACAGTCGGACGACGCCGGCATCCGGCGGGTGAGCGTGCGGCGCGACCCGGACACGAACGATCTTTGGCTGGCTTCCGTGGCAGTGCGAAACTACAGCGGAAAGGCGACAAATGTTCACGTCAAGCTTCAGTTTGGCGCGAGCGAGTTTGCCGGGAGGACGCTGAATCTCGAGCCGGGCGAAGAACGCGTTGCCGAATACAAGTTCACAACCACAGGTCCGGGGACGCTGACGGCTTCGATCGACACGCGGGACGATCTGGCGCTTGACAACCGGGTTCAACTCGAACTGCCGGCCGCCGGGCGGTTGCGGGTGACTGTTTATTCGAACCGGCCGGCGGCATGGCAACCGCTGCTCGAGGCAGACAGCCAGTTGCAGGCAACCTATCTGCCAGTCACGTTGTATTCGGCTGTTCCATCGGCGGATGTGGTGATTCTCGACGGCTTTTCGCCGGTGAAGGCTCCGCGAGTCCCGAGTATCTGGATCTCGCCCGAGCGCGACCGTTCTCCTGTGCCGGTTGCTTCAATGCAAAACGACGTGGTTTTAAGCCGGTGGAACACCGATACGCCGCTCGGAGAGGGACTGCGGTCGAAGGAGACGCATCTGGCTCAGGCTGAGGTTTTCGACAAGAGCGCCTCCGATGTTGCGATCGCGATTTCGAATCGAGGGCCAGTGGTGGTGGCGCGGCCGGCCGGGGGAAACTTGCCGCGATTAGCGGAAATAGGCTTTGATCCGCTGGGTGGTTCTTTGAAGTACGAGGTCTCGACTCCGCTCTTGTTCGCGAATCTATTTCACTGGCTGGAGCCCGAGAGTCTGAGAACAACGGAGTTGACGGCCACGGGTGTGGGCAACGCTTCGGTGGTTCTTGACGCTAACGAGTCGAAGCAGCGATTTCGTGTAATTGACGAGCGAGGCTTCGCGGTGCCTTTCACCGTTCGCGGCGGAATGCTGCAGCTTTACGCCAGCAAGCCGAGCATCGTACGCGTGATTAGTCCCGAACGTGAGCGAATCTTGTCGCTAACGCTTCCGGGCATCGGTGAATTTGAGTGGAAGCCGCCATCGACGGCGGCGCATTCGTTGCCGGGGATAGAATGGCCGGGCCGGTCGGCGGTAGATCTTTGGAAATGGCTTGCGATTCTGGGCGGCGTGGGGCTTATTGTCGAATGGCTGTTCTTTGGTAAGCAACGGCCGTTGAGATGGCGGCGATCGACCTTGACGCGCGAGCGCGCTTCGAGTAAAGGCAGCGAGTTGGTGCACCGATGATTATCACGCAGCCGCTCTATCTGGCGCTTGCCGTGCTGCCGCTTGCGTATCTTATCTACGAATGGCGTAGCGGAGGCCGGAGGCTCGCGCTTATGCTGAAGGTCGCAAGCCTGCTCGCGATCATAGCGGCTCTTTCGGAGCCGACGATCACCATGCCCGAAACCAAGACGGGCGTGGTCGTTTTGGTGGATACCTCAGGCAGCATTTCAGACACCGATCTCGCGCAGGCCGGCTCGCTGGTTTCGAGTATGGGGCAGGCGGTGGGACGCAATTGGATGAGAGTGATTCCGTTTGCGAAACAGGCACGCGATCTCGCGCCGGAGGAGGTTAGAGAAGGTTGGCGCCTCGAAAGAACGTCGAATGAAGACGGGCAGGCGACGGATCTCGAAGCAGCCATTCGGGAAGGCGTTTCGGCAATACCGGACGGCAGAGTACCGCGACTTGTGCTCATTTCGGATGGCAAGGAAAACGAAGGGAGCAGCGCGCGTGCCATTGCGCAGGTGCAGCGTCTGGGCATTCCCATTGATACGTTCCCGCTCGCCGGGCGGTCGGAAAACGGTCTTCGGCTGCTCTCTGTATCGATTCCTGGTCAAGCATACGCCGGTGAACAACTGCCGATTGATTTGACGGTGCAATCGCCGCGCACCGCGCCGGCCGTGGTCTCAATCCGCGCGGAAGGCAAAGAGTTGGGCGAGGATCCGGTTGAGTTAAACCAAGGCGTGACACAGGTGCATGTTCGCACGCGGATTAACACGAGCGGCGCCACGACTGTTGGCGGGCGGCTGGCGCTGCGGAACGACGCAAGCGTGGACTTCGAACAAGCTCTCAATCTGAAACGGGCGCAGGTGCTTTACCTCTCGCACGATCCAACGTCGAGCGGCAGTAATTTTCTTCAGGCGCTGAGCCAGGCTGAATTCGACGTGAAAACAGATCCCCGTCTGCTCGATTCGTCTCTCAACGTTTTTCAGCTTGTCGTGCTGAATAATCTCGACTTGCGGGCCGTAAGCAAGGAGCAGAAGGACCGGCTGGAAGAGTACGTAAAAAATGGCGGCGGCTTGTTGCTGATTGGCGGAGAAAAGCAGGCTTATAAAGAGAAGAAGCAAGAAGATGCGCTCGATCGTGTTCTGCCCGCCGAGCTTGCTCCGCCGAAGAGTCCTGAGGGCACGTGTGTCGCGTTGATTATCGATAAGTCTTCGTCGATGGAGGGCAGAAAAATCGAGCTGGCGCGGCTTTCGGCGGTCGGCGTGGTGGATCATCTGCGGCCTACGGATTTGATTGGAGTTCTGATCTTCGACAATTCGTATCAATGGGCGGTGCCTATTCGCCGGGCCGAAGACAAGAGCCTGATCAAACGGTTGATCTCGGGAATTACGCCCGATGGCGGGACGCAGATCGCGCCTGCGCTGACGGAAGCGTATCGAAAGATACTGGCGGCGAGGGCAACATATAAACATATTGTTTTGCTGACCGACGGAATCTCGGAAGAGGGCGACAGCCTCGAACTGTCGAAGGAAGCGCAAAACCATCAGGTCACGATCTCGACAGTCGGTCTTGGGCAGGATGTGAACCGGGGCTATCTGGACCGCGTGGCCAATCTGTCGGGAGGCAAGAGCTATTTTTTGAACGAACCGCAGGGACTACAGCAGCTTCTGCTGAAAGATGTGCTCGAGTACACAGGCACAACAGCCGTTGAGCGATCTCTGAAAGCGCTTGTAGACGATAAGGCAGAGGTGTTGGAAGGAACGGACATCGAGTCGGCGCCGCCGCTGAAGGGCTACGCGCGCTACAGGGCGAAGCCGACGGCCGAGACGATATTGTCGATTGACGAGGAGAGGCGGGATCCGCTTTATGTTCGCTGGCAATACGGACTAGGCCGCGCCGCCGTGTTCGCTTCGGATGCGAAGAGCCGCTGGGCGGTGGATTGGATAGGTTGGCCGGGCTTCGACAAATTCTGGATTAATGTGACTCGCGACTTGCTGCCGCACAGCAGCGCGGCGGAAGCGGTGGCGCAATTCGATCCGGCAAACAATGACCTGGTGGTCGACTACCGTCTCGGAAAAGGGGTCTCCGAGCCGGCGCAAATCCCGCGGATATTCGCTATAGGTCCAGGCGGTTTTGAGAAGCCGATTGATGTCAATCAGACTTCGGCCGGTACATATCACGGCCGGTTGCATATTGGCGATCTTCGCGGCCTGTTTCGCATACGGCCGCTGGCCGAGTTGGAGGCGTTTCCGGAGATCGGGTTTTACCGTCAACGAGACGAACTGCTGGACTACGGCTCGAATCCCGATCTGCTGCGTCAGATTTCGACTCTGTCGGGCGGCCGTTTCGATCCCGAGCCGCAGGCAGTTTTTCGAAACGACGGGCATTTTATTCCGGCGGTATGGAGGTTATGGCCGGGGCTGCTGGCGTTCGCGATTGGAGTAACGATTATAGAGCTTGCGGTGAGGAAATGGCGCGGGATCGTTCAGCGCTTCAGCTCGAGATGAACCACGGTCTCGAAGTGAAAAGTCTGCGGGAATAGGTCGATGAGAGCGACTCGGCGAATGTGGTACGAACGTGTCAGGATTTCGAGGTCCCTGGCAAGTGTTGCCGGATCGCAGCTGACGGCCACGATTTTCAGCGGCTGAATTGCAAGTAAGCGCGCGGCAACGGCACGAGTCAAGCCGGGCCGCGGCGGATCGGCGACGATCAGGTCCGGGGGCTCGCTTAGCTGTTCCAGAAATTCTTCTGCTGGCGCCTGGATGGCTGTAATGATGCCCTGGTACTGGGAGGCGTTGTATTCGAGATCGCGGCGCGCCGCGGTGTTTCGCTCGACAGCGACGACCGAATGAAAGCGCTTGGCGAGGGGCAGCGAGAACAATCCTGCGCCGGCGTACAAGTCGATGGCGGTTTCGCCCGCGTAGGGCGCCGTGACCTCTTCGACGAGCTTTTCAATCAGAAAGCGATTTACCTGGAAGAAAGTACCGCGGCTGATCCGAAATATTTGCCCCAGGACTTCGTAATTGATTGACGCAGGTTGAAAGCCCGGGATCAATTCAGCGCACCAGGAGAAGAAGCGGGCGGCGAGAGGCCGCGGGCTGTCGGAGACGTTGAGCTGTACGCCGGTTTCGTTCGTGAAAATTTCCAGTCCGCGCAGAAACCCAGGCCATTCCGGGCGCGTCACGGCCTGGCTGAGGGCTGCGATTACGGAGTTTAGCTTAGGAGACGAGATAGGGCAGTGGGTGATGGGGCAGAGTTTTTGCGATCCCGTTTCGAGGAAGCCAAGCTTTCTTTGGTCGAAGTGGAGCTGGATTCGATTGCGATACTGCCACGGCTCCGCGCTAAGAATGGGAATTTCTTCATCGAGCGTAATCCGTCCCAGGCGCGTGAGCGTTTCCCGCAGGATCGCTGCCTTTTGCTTCAGTTGGTAATCGTATTCGGCGTGCTGGTAATGACACCCGCCGCAGCGGCCGAAGTATTCGCACGCGGGTTGAACGCGGTGAGGCGAGGTGGAGACGACGCGAGGATTAAGGCCCCGCAAAATTTTGCCCTTGCCCCGCGCGGTTGTCACTTCCACGTTTTCACCGGGAAGAGCGAACGGCACAAGCAGCACTTGACCGTTCACGCGGGAAAGCGCATCGCCGCCGTAAACAAGTTTTTCAATTGTGATGCGGCTGGGTGAGGCGTCGGTATCTGGCGGTGGCATCCCTTACCATAAAAGTTTCGCTTACTCGCATGAAGGCACGCGTTTTATCTGGTGTTCAGCCCAGCGGTCAATTGCATTTGGGTAATTATCTCGGCGCGCTCAAGAACTGGGCGGAGATTCAGGACGATTACGAGAGCATTTTTTGCATCGTGGATCTGCATGCCGTCACCGTCTACCAGGAGCCAAAAGAGCTGGCGGAGAAAATCCGCGAGACGGCGGCGCTTTTCATTGCGTCGGGCATCGATCCTGAAAAATCGTCGATTGTCGTACAGTCGAGTGTTTCGGGACACGCGGAGCTTGCCTGGATGTTGACGTGCGTGACGCCACTGGGCTGGTTGAATCGCATGACGCAATTCAAAGCCAAGGCGGAAAAACAGGAGACGATTGGCGATGGCATACTCCAGTACCCGGTGTTGATGACAGCCGACATTTTGATTTATCAAGCCAACATCGTGCCGGTTGGTGAAGATCAATCGCAGCATGTGGAGCTGACTCGCGACATCGCGCAGCGGTTCAATTCTCTGTACGGCGAAACGTTTAACATTCCAGAAACGCGATTGCCCGCCGTTGGCGCGCGCATTATGGGGCTCGACGATCCAACCGTTAAGATGAGCAAGTCGATTCCGGGTGCGAATCATGCGATTGCATTGCTGGATTCTGCGGACGTTGTCAGGAAAAAAATTGCGCGAGCTACGACCGACTCGCAGCCGGCGGTAGATCCCGAGAACATGGGAGCGGGAATTGCAAACCTGCTTACCATCGCGCAGGCTTGCGATAATTCGGTGACAGCGGAATCCGTAGCGGGGATGCGCTATGGAGATTTTAAGAAGCATGTGGCGAACGCGGTGATTGCGCGGCTCGAGCCGATTCAGAAGAAATATCGGGAAGTTACTGGGGAAAAGGGCTACGTGGACGGTGTTTTGCAGCAGGGATTCGAGCGTGTTTCGCCGATCGCGCAGAATACGATACGCAATACAAAGCGCGCGATGGGGTTGTATGTGCCGGAGTAAGGCTTGCGCCTCAGACGGTGTATTTGCCGAGGTTGCATAGGCGCTGGGCTACAGTTCGGCGCAGAGCGATGACGTCGGTTATGTCGTGACGAAGTAGCTTCCTTAGAATCGCGAGGTTGGTGCGGCGCTCGTCGCCGTCTGAGCAGGCTGCGATGGTTTCCGTGGCGGCTCGTTCAATTTCGCGCAACGCATGCTGCATATAGATAACCGTGTAGGACGAGGCGAGACTGGAAGCGCTTTTTTCCTTTCGCGAACGCATGAGACACGATTCGAAGGCGAAAGAGGCCATCATGCAATCGGAGATTCCGGCCAGGATTTCCTGCTGGTTCTCGAGTTCGGCTCCAAATTTCTGATAAGCGATGCCCAGCAGCAGCAAGGCAATTTTCTTCGAGTTTTGAAGTATCTGCAACTCCGGGTCATTGTGGCCGGAGCCGTTCGACAAAGGTTCGAGAAGCTGGGCCTGGAGCTTCTGGACAGCTTCGACAAGCGGCAACTGTTTTCGCTGAGCACGCTTCAGTAACATGCCGGTTGCGAGCAGGCGGTTAATTTCGTTTGTGCCTTCAAAGATGCGGTTGATGCGCGAATCGCGATACGCGCGCTCGACCGCGTAGTCCTGATGATAGCCATAGCCGCCATGAATCTGGACTCCTTCATCGACAACGTAGTCGAGCATTTCGGACGCAAACACTTTCACGAATGAGCATTCGATCGCATATTCTTCGGCGGCTTTCAAAACGCGGCTGGCGGATTCAGGTTCGCTCGAGCCGAGCGTTCCGGCCGCATCGCCGATCATGCCTTCCACGCGATAAGTCATGGATTCGGCAGCGTATAAATACGCAGCCATTTCGGCGATCTTGTGCTGAATCATGCCGAACTCGGCGATGGGTTTTCCGAACGCGACACGGTCTTTGGCGTAATGTATCGACTGGGCGAGCACTTGTTTCGCTCCGCCTGAAGCGAATGCGCCGAGTTTCAGACGGCCGATATTCAAAATGTTGAAAGCGATAACGTGGCCGCGGCCGATTTCGCCTAATAAGTTTGAAACAGGCACCCGGACATTATCGAAATAGATGGCGCATGTACTGCTTCCCTTGATGCCCATCTTTTTTTCTTCGGCTCCTTGGCGCACGCCCTCAAAATTGCGTTCCACGAGAAATGCGGTGAGCTTGCCGTCAAGCTTGGCGAACACGGTATAGAGGTCGGCGGCGGCTCCGTTGGTGATCCACATTTTTTGGCCGTTGAGGACGTAATGACTGCCGTCTTCGGAAAGCTTTGCCGTTGTCCTGGCGGCCATGGCGTCGGAGCCGGCGTGAGCCTCGCTTAAGCAATAAGCCGCGATCATTTCGCAGGTGGCGAGTTTAGGCAGATATCGCTGTTTCTGGTCCTCTGTTCCAAAGAACAGGATGGGGAGAGTGCCAATGCCGGTCTGCGCGCCGTGCCATGCGGCGTAGGAGCCGTCTTTTGAAACTCCTTCGGCGACAATCATCATCGAGGTGAAATCGAGCCCCATGCCGCCGTATTGTTCGGGCAGAACGACGCTGGTCAGGCCGAGCTGCGCGGATTTTCGAAGGAGGCCGACAGCCACTCCGGCTTCTTGATGCTGAAGAGCATCGAGGCGGGGTAGGGCTTCGGATGTCCAGAAATCTTCGGTCGTCTTTGCGATCGCGCGATGTTCTTCGGTGAAATCTTCAGGAGTAAAGACTAAATCCGGCGAAACGTCCCGCAGCAGAAACTCGCCACCGGCGAGGGTTGCTGTAACTGTGGCACTCGACATAGCGGCCTCCTTGCCGTTAGAGTAGCTCGAAAATTCCGGCGGCTCCCTGGCCTCCGCCAACGCACATGGTGACCATGCCGAACTGGACGGACCGGCGCTGCATCTCGCGAAGAATGGTGGCAGTGAGTTTGGCGCCAGTACAGCCGAGGGGGTGACCGAGAGCGACGGCTCCGCCATTCACGTTTGTGATTTCTTCGTCGAGGCCGGCGCGGCGGATGACGGCGAGCGCCTGGACGGCGAATGCTTCATTTAATTCGATCAGGCCGATTTGTTTCAGCGACAACCCAGTCAGCGCCAGAACCTTGGGAATGGCGACCACCGGGCCGATGCCCATGATCTCCGGGGGAACACCGGCGACGGCAAAGCCGAGAAAGCGCGCTATGGGCCGCAGGGCCAGGTCACGGGCTCGTCTGGGCGACATAACGATGGCAGCCGCTGCGCCGTCGCTGGTTTGAGACGAATTGCCGGCAGTAACTGTTCCTTTCGCGTGAAATACGGGCTTGAGATTGGCGAGGGCTGAAAGCGAGGTGTCGGCGCGAGGTCCTTCGTCTTTCGTGAAAACCGAATGAATGCGCGAGACCTTGCGGCCGTTGAACCTTGCTTCTTCTACTTGTACCGGGACAAGTTCGTCTTGAAATTTGCAATTGGCCTGGGCGGCCAAGGCGCGCTCGTGACTGCGGAATGCGAAGGCATCCTGATCTTCGCGCGAGATGTTGTAGCGGTGGTAGAGCCGCTCAGCGGTTTGCCCCATGCCCATGTACACCTCTGGCCGCTCGTCGACGAGCTCCGGGTTGGGCGAAAAAGCGTGGCCTGCGCGCGGAAGAAGGCTCATGGATTCGCTTCCACCCGCGAGGATGGTTTGAGCTTCTCCGGCGCGGATGCGTTCGGCAGCGAGGGCAATGGCCTGCAAACCGGAGGAGCAGAAGCGATTGATGGTCATGCCCGGAACCATGTCCGGCAACCCGGCGCGCAAAGCGGCGATTCGTGCCATGTTCAGGCCCGATTCCGCTTCCGGCATCGCGCAGCCCAAAATCACATCGTCGATTTCGTCGTGCGGTATTTCGGGGTGGCGTTCCAACAGCGCTTTGATGACGGTGGCCCCCAGATCGTCGGGGCGTGTATTACGGAGCGTGCCGCGCGGCGCCTTTCCGACCGGCGTTCTTAAGCAATCAACGATTACAGCATGTGTCATGTTCGATGGCCTACTCAAAGGGCCGATTGACAATCGGCCCGCAGCTTAACAAGCTGCCCCACAACGTTTCTAACACGGCGTTGATTGCTCCTGGTTCAATTACGTAATGGTTTTCCGTTCTTCAGCATGTATTGGATGCGCTCTTGAGTTTTCGGCATCCCCAGGAGGCTCAAGAACGCCTCGCGCTCGAGATCGAGCAGATTCTGTTCGGTGACACGGCTTCCGGGTGTGACCCGCCCGCCGCTTAAAACGAACGCCAGCTTTTCGCCGATGGTGAAATCGTGATCGCTAATCATGGCGCTTTCACGGAACTGCCATGCCGCGAGACGCATGCGCGCATAAGCCGGCTCGCCCGCCACCGCGATGTCAGTGCGAGGCTGGCCCGGCCGGTAACACTTTGCCAGCTCGAGAACAAGTTCTTTCGCGTCGCCAATTAGAAAATCGGGATTCATGCTGATTCTGTCGGAACAGCGAAGCAAGCCGAGATCGCGAGCTTCGGTCGCGCTTGCGGAAACTTTGGCCTGGCCGATCAGCTCGAACGCTTTCTCAGGGTCCGGAAATCGCAGAACCGATTCCTTGCAACCGCCCGCAGCGGGAATTAAACCGACGCCTACTTCCACTAATCCAATATAGGTTTCGGCTGAAGCTTGGACACGGTGGCTCTGTAAGACTACTTCGCAGCCGCCGCCAAGCGCGCGCGAGAATACAGCGGCTACAACGGGCTTCGGCGCATATTTGATGCGAAGCATGCATTGCTGAAAGTGATGGATGCTTTCCTCGACGGAATCGAAATCGCCGGATTGGGCGGCGGTAAGCAGGAGTACGAGATTGGCTCCCACGCTGAAATTTTCACCCTCGTTCGCGATAACCATACCCTCGAATTCATCGGAGAGAATTTGATAAGCACGGTCGATGATCGACAAGGCATCTTCTCCGATCGCGTTCATTTTGCTGTGAAACTCGAGGCAAAGGACGCCATCGCCAAGATCGATGAGCGATGCGCCTGGGTTGCTTTGAACCACGCCGCGGGCACGCTTCACCTCAGCGAGCGAAATCACCCGAGGGCGAGATTCAAGCAGGGCGTACGCGCCATGGGTTAGGTCGAAATACTCGGTACGCGGCGTACCCGATTGATCGGCCGGCCGGTAGAACGACTGAATTCCGTTGTGAAGCATGCGCTGGATAGTTTCAGGCAATGCCATGCCATCGGCTTCCATGCGCCGAGCGATTGGTTCGAAGCCCAAGGCGTCCCAGAACTCAAAGGGTCCGAGCTTGTGACCGTAACCCCAGCGCATAGCGCGGTCAATCTCGACAATCCGGTCGGAGATCTCGCCCACTTTAGCGGCTGAGTAGACGAACACATGCTTAAAGATATTCCACAGGAACCGGCCGACCCGATCTGAAGATGAGACAAGGGCGCGCAGGCGTTCAGCAAAATCGGCGATCCTCTTTGTCTCTTCCACAATCGGAAAGGTGGGCTTGGCGGCCGGATAATATTCGAGGGTCTTCCAATTGATGGCGTGAATCTGCTTTTCCGGGCCTACCCGTTTGTAAAAGCCTTGACCGGTTTTTTCGCCGAGCCATCCATTGTCGATCAAATTCTGAAGAAACGGCGGCACCTGGAACCATTCGCGCCAGGGATCTTCGGGAACGCTCTCGTAAAGGTTCTTCGAGACGAACGCCCAGACATCGAGTCCCACGATATCGAACAAGCGAAACGTCGCGCTTTTAGGAACGCCGATGAGCGGGCCGGTGAGGGTGTCAACTCCCTCAATCGAATAGTCGCCTTCCATCATCGCGCGGACAACTGCCGATGCGAAAAAGCTGCCAATGCGGTTGGCGATGAAGTTAGGCGTGTCTTTGCAAGGCACGATTCCTTTACCGAGCCGTTCTTCCCCGAAAGCGGTGACGAAGCTGAGAATCGGGAGATCGGTGAGCGGGCCTGGAATGACTTCGAGCAGGTGCAAGTAGCGTGGGGGATTGAAGAAGTGGGTTCCGAGAAACTGCCGTTGAAAATTTTCAGGGAAGCCGCGGCTAATCTCGCGGAGGGGAATGCCGCTTGTATTGGTTGACAGGATTGCGGTTGGAGCGCGCAAGCCGTCGACGCGAGCCCAAAGGGCACGTTTGATCTCGAGGTTTTCCGTCACGGCCTCGATCACCCACTGGCATTTTTCAATTTGAGGAAGATGATCGTCAAAATTACCAGGCTCGATCAGTTCGAGGCCCGCGGGGGTGAAGAACGCGGTAGGTCTCTGCGCGAGCGCGGATTCGAGACCGCGGCGGGCGACGCTGTTGCGATCGCGCCCATCGCCAGGGAGGTCCAGAAGAAGAACGGGAAACCCGGCATTGGCAAAGTGAGCCGCGATTCGCGAGCCCATGGTGCCTGCGCCCAGCACCGCTACGCGTTGGATGGATGGCATTTGAAACTCCGGACAATTTGCCCGACTCGAATGCAGTGTATCAATGAGGTGGAAGGGACGCGGTTTTGGGCCGACGGTCGGCGGCGGTAGCCCATCAGGAGTTTAACTTGAGGGCAGGAACTGGAAGTGAGCCGAGTTCCATCGAGGCGACCGGATGTCGGACAGGACGCGAAAGAGATTCATGCGAAATATGAGCGACTTGATCGAATCTCCGGCTCGCCCGAGATACGTCCAAGTGGAAGCAGATGAGCGGATACAAGCCGACATATCGGGACGAATGTTGTGGAAGGCGAGGGGTTCTGTCCCGATGGCGGACAATCCATTCCGGAACACCGAAAAGGATTGGAAAGCGCATTCACGATGGGTCTGGTCATTCGGGTGTATTCCGCTTGCAATTCCTGTTTGACACACGGATCCGCTTGTGCCAAAGCGAAATGACCGACAGAAAATCGAATTAAATGTTGAGATCCTTGAGGGCCATCTTGGCTGCATGAAATCCACACATTCCATGAACGCCGCCACCTGGGGGCGTTGATGCTCCGCAAAGATAGAGTCCCGAACGCGAGGGTGCGATACAACGACCGTATAGGACGAAACAGTAGCTGGCGGACATTCATTGATCCCCCAAGATATCGCTATATCGATCCCTTTCGAACGGCACCAGAAGATGTGAACCCCTTCTTTTGCAAAAGCTCCCGCTATCCGCCGACTAGATTGGAATTCCAACTCTCCAGATCTTTGGTTGTAGAGACGGAACGGGACAGTAGGTTTCGGGGGGTACCAAGTAATCCTGAACTCGTGTTGATACGCTCTCAGCCCGTTGCATCCAACGCGCGGAAAACGACTTAGGAACGAGATGTTCGATCGCTCGAAGAAAGATTCGCGATTCTTGATGACCAAGCACGCGTCAGAAGGATGAAAATCATCAAAGAGCCGGTACGAAAACCTATCGCACAAACAAAGAACGTAGTAATCGGATTTCGCCTTTTTACTGGATCGGTTAAGATTTTCTAGATTCACTTGCAGTTGATAAGTGGCTTTTAGCTGGCGTGCAGTTTCCGATTCTAAGAAAATGGAGACCTTAAGCTCGTCGTCCTTACGGGCCTGATTCAACGAGCTGTCGTCGAAGCTAGAGGCCGCTTTCACGCGAATTTCTCCCGAACGAAGAGCGCGTTCGACCCACTTGGCCTCCATGTACCTGAATAACGAATGCTCTGGCATTCGTGCGACCTGCTCCTCCATAGCTATCGCTGCCATAACCCGGTCTGAAAGGGGCTTTGGCAGATGAGCTCTCTTTCCACAATCAAGATCGAGTGATTCGCCTCGTAATTTGAACTCCTCCAGAACGTGCGCAAACAGGATGTGCCACCCGCCGTCTTCCAATGGGGATTCAAACTTGATCTTTCCCGCCTCGTTCAGTAATGCGATTAGCCCTAGCAGATCGGCAGCGCGCTCGTTGAGGAGCTCGCGGGTGGCCAGTTGGAGATAACGGTTCCTGCGATATTCGAACAATTCTTCCGACAGCCTGGCCCCCTCGTCGGATAACCGCACGGACTTGGCTTTCGGCCTTTCTTCACAATCGGTTCATGTTTTGCGGCGGTCTCTTCGACGGGATAGCGCACAATTTTTCTTGCGCCCTCCATCGATGATGGTCATACGATGTATGAGGGGCATCCTATCCGATGCCCGTCCTGCAAAAAGGAGGCATTATGAAGCTCACAGGCAAAAAGGCTCTTATTACCGGCGGCAACAGCGGCATCGGTCTTGCCACAGCCCGACTTTTCATTGCGGAGGGCGCGCAGGTCGCCATTACTGGTCGCGACCAGAAGACGCTCGATGAAGCGGCCGCCGAACTTGGATCGAGCGCGCGTGGCTACCGCGTTGACGTCACCATTGCGGAAGATCGCAAGCGGCTCTTCGCAGCCGTGGCCAAAGATTTTGGGAAGCTCGACATTGTTTTCGCCAATGCCGGCATCTCCGGCCGGACTCCTACCGGCTCGACCGACGAGGCCATTTTTGAGAACGTGATCCACACCAACCTTAATGCCGCTTTCTTTACGGTGAATTCAGCGGCGCCCCTGCTGAACGACAACGGCAGCATCATCTTTAATGGGTCGGTACAGAACTATCTCGGCCAACCTGGCGTCGCCGCATATGCAGCCACTAAGGGTGGTCTCGTCTCGATGGCGCGTTGCATCGCCGCGGACCTTGCACCGCGCAACATTCGCGTGAACGTCGTCGCACCTGGCGCGATGAAAACTCCGATTTGGAAGCGCGGGCCCCGCGCCAACGCTTCCGCAGAAGATTCCGCTAAGTTGGAGAAGTTCTTCTCTTCTGCGGTTCCGCAGGGCCGTTGGGGCGAGCCGGAAGAAGTTGCCAAGGCCGTGCTGTTCCTCGCGTCGGACGATTCCTCGTACGTCAACGCGGTCGAGCTGATTGTGGATGGCGGAGCCACGGGCGCTCCCTTTGGAGCTCCCATTTTTCAGGATGTATTCAGGCCGCTCGGCGAAGCGAAGTTGGCAAAAGCTCATGCAGATTGAACCGCTATTTTGGAACGTCTTGCGGAGTGGATAACAGGCAACCTGGAAGTGATCCGTGCTTCCGCGGGATTAGTACCGACAAACGCCCTAGCATCCGCGAATCCAGTTGTCAGTGTAGTCGGCTACGCTTCCCTGTGGCGCCTTCCCTGTCGGGCGATGAGCGATCAGAGTGACGCAATTACCGTTAGGCGGCCAGATGACTCAATATTTGCCCGAGGCTCAAAAGCGCCTCCCACTGCGGCTGATCTCGCGGAGGGGAATGCCGCTTGTATTGGTTGACAGAATTGCGGTTGGAGCGCGCAATCCGTCGACGCGAGCCCACAGGGCACGTTTGATCTCGAGGTTTTCGGTTACGGCCTCGATCACCCACTGGCATTTTTCAATTTGAGGAAGATGGTCGTCGAAATTGCCGGGCTCGATCAGTCCAACTCCCGCGGGAGTGAAAAACGCGGTAGGTCTCTGGGCGAGCGCGGATTCGAGGCCGCGGCGGGCGACGCTGTTGCGGTCGCGCGCATCGCCAGGGAGGTCCAAAAGAAGAACGGGAAACCCGGCATTGGCAAAGTGAGCCGCGATTCGCGAGCCCATGGTGCCTGCGCCCAGTACAGCTACGCGTTGGATGGATGGCATTTGAAACTCCGGACAATTTGTCCGACTCGAATGCAGTGTATCAATGAGCTGGAAGGGGGGCGGTTTTCGGGCCGGCCAGTCGGCGGCGGTAGCCCATCAGGAGTTTAACTTGAGGGCAGGAAGTGGAAGTGAGCCGAGTTCCATCGAGGCGACCGGATGTCGGACAGGACGCGAAAGAGATTCATGCGAAATATGAGCGACTTGATCGAATCTCCGGCTCGCCCGAGATACGTCCAAGTGGAAGCAGATGAGCGGATACAAGCCGACTTGCGGGTACTAATCCGGTAGATTCCGGTCTAGCAACAATCAGGAATCGATTACTCCGTTCCCGTTTCGTTCCCTTGGATGAATCCGGAGAGCGGTCCCCTCAAATTTCGCTTCCACGCTTGATCTTCGTTACAAACCGGAGGCAGAGGGCGATGCGATTTCTTGATTCTGCTTATCTTCTTCTGGGCTATAGTAAATGTTCTTTTGCAGTTCCTCGACCAGCTCGCGGGAAATGACACCTTCTCGGTCAAGCTTCCGCCCAAATGTTGCAACCTTTTGCACGTAGCAACTGACATCGTCTGCAATCTGACGTGCAATCAATCTGTCCTGAGGCGATGAGGAACGGATGGACCCAATGATCTTGATTTCTTCTTCTGTGTATCTCGTCTCAAGATCTCCGAGCTCGTGCTTCCTCAAGGCGGCATGATCCTTCACACAGAAAGGCATGACCACACCACGAATGAGCAGCTCGCTTTCGCGGTACACATCGCCACATGTTGGGCAGATGTATTTCGGCTCGGATGCCTTCTCGAACAAAGGATCGAATTGCTCCAAGTCGCTGTCGTATGCAAATCGGTGCTGCCGGAGGATATTCTTGTCCGTCGCGAAGCCTAGATTGTTCTCAAGGCAGATTCCGTAATCAATGCAGTAGAGGCTCCTCGCCGATCTGTCCTTCTTTGTGGTCCTTCCTTTCGTGAGAAGGTGAACAACGAAGCACATGCTCAGATATTTCAGTTTTATCTCGTTACGGGCTAATACCATGAAGTGGCTCGCTTCCGCGCCCTTTCCTCTCTCGGCAACGGCCCGCGTGAGGATCGCATCCCAAATGTCCGAAACATACTCGGGCAGCGCTACTCCACCCTTTGAAGCGCCTTCCAATTGGTCAAGGTATGCACGGGACGCATACCGTATCCCGTAGTCAATGTCGGTTCTGTTTATCTTCCGATCCGATTGGGATGCGCGGCTCCAGGCCTGCTTCAAAACGATTCCAAGCGTGCGCGGCACTCCCATCGCAGATCGGCTCAGTTCTCGCCACGCGTCCGCTGGTTCTTCGAATAATTGTCTTGGACTTAGGTGGGTGTACACCTTGATGCGTTCGGTGACGATCCGCTCTGTCAAGTTCTCCAGTTCTGACATTGCCGCATTCAGCGAATCACTTCTCTCGACGAAGGCATCGAGATCAAGCGAGACCTCAAAGAGATCACGTTGAAGTATCAGCGAGCTACCCAGGGTGAATTTGTCTGTTATCGCGCACAGTTTCACGAACAGTCCGGAATGATTGCCAATTAACTTTTTGATTAGAGTAGTGAATCGCCTCTGAAGTTCGTCGGAAAGCGCGGAGAGCTCGTCAATTAACAAAAACACAGCCGGGACGCCAGCGGATTCTCGCAGTTGGCCGATTAGCTGCACGATATCAGCTATCGTGAGTCGATATGCCACGGAGTACGCTAATTTCTGTTCTTCCTCGTTCGTGAGCTCACTTTTGCTCTTGGCACTAGCTGAAACAGACGGCTTCTCGGAGATTTTGCCCTCACCCGAGACTTCGGTCTCATATTTGCTTTTCGAAGAACCTTTAACTTCGATCTTCCCTGATCGATCGATTACACGTGGCAGCCCAGTTTGTAACAGCGCCGCCAACTGGTGCAGCAAATCTCTCGTTTGTTTTGCCTGTTTCTGCTCCGCCGACCGGAACAAGCTAGCGAAAAAACCTGGTTGAGCGCTCACTGCGGGCCATGACCGAGTGATCTCCTCGGCTATGGCATCGCAAACCTCCGAAACGAAGACATGCTCGAAATCGGCGAATTCTTCGGAATCAAGCTCTAGGAGTGACTGGCATTTGTTTAGGTCGATGTAGATGGCCAGCGTGCGCGGCTTCGCGGCGCTCTGCTGATCTGAATCCCAGGAACGCATGCTCTCAACGAGAGCCCGATACAGCAGAGTTGTTTTCCCCGTGCCGCGACGACCAACAATTAACTGGTCACTCTCGCTTAGAATCTGACGGAGAAATCCGTAGTAGTCAACGTAATAATCGGCAAGCAATCCTAAGCGCGCAGTATCGTTTAGCGCGATGTAATCCGTACGCAACATCGAATTGAAAGCGTCATCAACTTTGGGGTTCATCTTTCGCTCTGCTCAACAAGCGTACCGTAATCCGACCCGAACGGCGATGGATACGGCGCCGGCACAACCTCTGCGTCGAGGCTGAATACCTGTCGCCTCCCTGTGCCTTGCAAGCGCATGACGCGACGCGATTTACGTCCGTGATATGGGATTACTAACGATAAACGCCCTAGCATCCGCGAATCCAGTTGTCAGTGTAGTCGGCTACGCTTCCCTGTGGCGCCTTCCCTGTCGGGCGATGAGCGATCAGAGTGACGCAGCAATTACCGTTAGGCGGCCAGATGACTCAATATTTGCCGAGGCTCAAAAGCGCCTCCCACTGCGGCTTATCTCGCGGAGGGGAATGCCGCTTGTATTGGTTGACAGAATTGCGGTTGGAGCGCGCAATCCGTCGACGCGAGCCCACAGGGAACGTTTGATCTCGAGGTTTTCGGTTACGGCCTCGATCACCCACTGGCATTTTTCAATTTGAGGAAGATGGTCGTCGAAATTGCCGGGCTCGATCAGTCCAACGCCCGCGGGAGTGAAGAACGCAGTGGGCTTCTGGGCGAGCGCGGATTCGAGGCCGCGGCGGGCGAAAGTATCTCGATCGTGCCCATCGCCAGGGACGTCCAGAAGAAGTACGGGAAACGCGGCATTGGCGAAGTGAGCCGCGATTCGCGAGCCCATGGTGCCTGCGCCCAGTACCGCTACGCGTTGGATGGATGGCATTTGAAACTCCGGGCAATTTGCCTGGCTTGACGCAGTGTATCAATGAGCTGGAAGGGGAGCGGTTTCGGGCGGCGGCCGGCGGCGGGTAGGCCCAACAGGGGTTTAACTTGGAGGGCGAAGGTGGCGTTGGCTTTTCCGGCTTCATGGATTATAATTTCTAGCACACAGGAATTGGCAGCGAACATGGGCTTGCCCGGCGGGCAGCGGCGTGGAGGGCCCAACGATGACATCAACGCAACGAGTTCTTGGTTCGGCTGTTTCTCTTTGGCGTTACCCAGTCAAATCCATGTTGGGAGAAGAGCTGAATGCTGCCGAAGTCACTAAACGCGGGCTATCGGGAGATCGTGCCTACGCGCTCGTCGACAGCTCCGACGGGAAAGTTGCCAGCGCCAAGAACCCGCGAAAATGGCCGCGGCTATTCGATTTCCGCGCCGCACTCGCCGACGCCCCGAAAACCAGTGTGAGGGTGCCGCCGGTCCGCATCACGCTGCCGGACGGCACGATGGTTACGAGCGAGCAAGCTGATCTCCACCAGATCCTCTCGAAGGTGCTCAACCGTGAGGTGACGCTTCGTGCAATCATGCACGGTCAAGAGGAGGTAGTTGAACGCGCATCGCCCGATGTGCCGACCGCCACAGCTGAGGAGTACTGGCCAGATATCGAAGGTCTCGATTACCGGGACACCGTCACCGATTTCGGTCTGCCTGAGGGTACTTTTTTCGACTGCGCCGTTGTACATCTGCTGACAACCGCCACGCTTGATCGGCTGCGGCTGCTGTATCCACAGGGACGCTTCGAGGTCCGACGCTTTCGCCCAAATATCGTGGTGGAGACCGGGGACGGTGAGAAGGATTTCGTGGAGAATGCTTGGATCGGGCAAGTCCTCGCAATCGGGGAAGTCGTTCGCCTGAGTGTCACTGGCCCGTGTGCCCGCTGCGTGATGACGACGCTCCCTCAGAGCGATCTCCCAAAGGATACGGGTATTCTGCGCACAGCAGCCCAGTACAACCGGGCTAACGTTGGGGTCTATGCGTCTGTCTTGGAGGGCGGCAAGGTTCGCCGTGGCGATTCGGTCAGGCTGGGGCCACTACTCACACACAAGGAGATTTAAGATGTTGTCAGCAGACAAGCCGTCTCTGTATGAAAGACTGGGTGGCGTCTATAGCATCGCTACCGTAGTCGACGACTTTATCGACAGGGTTATGACCGACCCGAAACTGAATGCCAACCCGCAGGTGAACGAAGCGCACCATCGGGTCCCGCCCGCGGGATTCAAGTACCTGGTAACGGAAATGGTTTGCTGGGCCACTGGCGGCCCGCAAAAGTATACGGGCAGGGCAATGGCGGAATCGCATGCCGATCTGAAGATCACCGGCAAAGAGTGGGATGCCTTCCTGGACGATTTTCAACACACCTTGGATAAATTCGCGGTTCCCGCCGAAGAACAAGCCGAACTAAAAGCGATCGTGAACAGCACCCGATCGGATATTGTTGTCGATTCTGCCGTCTCGGCAGGCGCGAACTCGTAAGACGGCGCGACCACACCAAGGGTTTGCCCGCGATTAACGACGAATGCGTTGACCAGAGTCGCTCAACTCTACTCTTGCATTATCGGCATGACTGGCCAATCATTTGCCCGCTTACTATCTAACTGCTCGAGATTGTGGAACTTAGAGCGCGTGCACAGATTGGAACCAGTTATGCCGAAAATAACCGGCCAAACTGCTTGATTACTAAGGCGCTTACGCTGGATTAAGGTGCAAGCAGATTTGGACCGGTTATTTTTAGCCATCCGGAAGGTATTCCACCTGGCCGAGTTGCCGGCGGGATCAGCAACCTAGGCAGCGGGTTTCCAGAACCAATCGCACGCTTTCCAGCATCGGCAGATCGCCGGCCGGAGTTTTCTCGACCACCGCCCAGAATAGTTGTAGCTGGCGCACGCCGAGAAGCAATATGAGCATACGCACATTCAAGGCACAGCAGCACGCCTCAACTTCTGGTATACTCGTGTTGTCTTTGCCCGCATCCGATTTTACCTCCGAGTGCCTTCTGGCCGCTATTCTCTCCTTCTTCTACAAGTTGGTTTCAGAGCAGTCCGACAAAGATAATTCGCAAACTAAAGGATCAACACTGTGACCAACATTTTTGTCGGTAATCTCAGTTATCAAACTACTCAGGACGACCTTCATTCCGCATTCGCCACCTACGGAAGCGTGGAGCGGGTGAATATCGTCACGGATCGTGACACAGGGCAGGCTCGTGGCTTCGCTTTTGTCGAAATGACCGAATCGCAGGCGGCGCAAACCGCCATTTCTCAACTCAACGGCGCCGAACTTCACGGGCGGACGCTGAACGTAAACGAAGCACGGCCGAAGCCAACCGGCGGCGGCGGTTACGGCGGACGGCGGAACGACTCCGGCGGCGGTCGCGGACGAGGGTCGCGCTGGTAAATTGGCCGATTCGGCGGACTAAAGCCGCATAAAGCGCCATTGTGGGCCGCCCGTAATCCGGATTCAAGAAGCTGGGCGGGCGGTCTTTTTCATTTCTAAAGGAGCAAGCAATGCCAGGTCGTGGACCACAAACCTTTAAGAAGCGTCAGAAGGAACAACAGCGCAAAGAGCGACAGCAGGAAAAAATGGCCAAGCGGCTTGCGCGTAAAGATGAGCGGCCAATGCCGCCTTCCGAGGGCGAAAACCTGACCGAGGCGGAGGCGCAACAATGAGTAAACCATTTCATCTGATGACACCGGCGGAACGAACTGCCCTTCGGATCGCCCAGAATCGCGCTATTTCAGAGAAGATTGCTAACGGTAAGAGTCAGCAACCTTCCGACCGGCCAACTGCCGACTATACTCGAGCGACGCCGGAGGAACGCGCGGAACGCGGAAGCGTGATCCGCAAAGTACGCTCATGATACCGATCTGCTAGTTGCACCTGCGGGACTGCTAGTTGCCTTATAAACGAGAAACGTAATCCATGAAGTTGGTGGAATGTGCCCAGGGTTTTTAAGAGCAAAGAAAGAGCAAGAAAGAGATAATTTATGAAAGAAACCGGAACCGTAAAGTGGTTCAACGCTTCGAAAGGGTTTGGATTCATCGCCCGTGAGAATGGCGAAGACGTATTCGTCCATTTCTCGGCAATCGAGTCGGCGGGCTATAAAAGCCTGGATGAAGGGGCGCGCGTTTCCTTTGTTGTCAAGAACGGACCCAAAGGACTTCAAGCTGAACAAGTATCGCTAGCGTAAGAATCCACGGGTTTGCAAATCGCTTCCGGTGCTCATCTTTGGCCGTTTGCATCGGGAGCGTCAGGGTTTCCGTGATGATGCCAATGCAGCACTTTACGGCGGAAATCGGGCCAAAATTCGGGAGCCAGGTTAATGAAGCCGTTATCAGCGACGCTGGTTCCGAAATGGATGAGCATGGCGCCACTAGTCCTGCTGGGCGCTGGGTAGTAGAGATTGGAAAAGCCCGCGCTCATTGCGCTGCCAAGGAAGTTATCCCAATTGAAGCTGGCGCCTCCTGAGGCGGTACGGGTGACGACGGCGCGGCTGATGGCGTAGCCGAACCGGTACCAGAAGCCGTAGCCTTCGCCGCGGCGGATATAGCGCGGGTCTTCGTGAAAAGCGGAGGCAACGAGGAAGTCGCCAAAAAAGTTCTCTGTAGCGATGTCGGCCGCCGAAGCGCCGAGGCGCTGACCAAAAGCGGCTCCATTCCTGCCATATCTCGGGTCCGAGTTTGTCACCTGAGAGAAAGCAGAGTTGAAAACTGTGCCAGCTCCGCTAAGGGGACCGAAGGTCTCCTGCAGAAATAGGTTCCAATGCTCGCCGAAGGTTGAAATCGGAGGCGGTTCCCGGACGGGTTGCGCCGGATCGGCACGCCGTTTTGATGGGCTGCCGTTATCGCCGCCCCGTAACGTACCTGGCTGGACTGGGGGCTGCAAAATATTCTGGGCGCTGCAGACACACGTCACAGCTGGAAGCGAAAGAGCGACGAAAACCCGAATCGTAAAGCGATACATCACCCGCAAGTAGGACGACGGCGCATCGAAATTCCGCCATTGCGAATAATTACGGTAGCCGCGCCACACCCCTTAATCAGAGATGTTCGAAACGATTGCGAAGCTTCTGGAAAGTCTCGGTCAGGGCCTCGGGAATGACTCGTGTATGGCCCACGACGGTCATGAAGTTGGCATCTCCGGTCCATCGCGGGAGGATGTGGAGATGAATGTGCGAAGCGATGCCGGCGCCCGCGGCTTCGCCCAGGTTCATACCAAGATTGATACCGTGAGGCTGGTAAACGTCTTCGAGAATCGCTTCAGCGGTGCGAGCCAGCTGCATCATCTCCCCGGCATCGTCGTCGGCAATGTCGGTGAGGCGGGAAACATGTACGTTGGGCGCGATCATCAGATGGCCGCTTGAATACGGGTAGCGATTCAGGATCACGAAATTGTATTTCGCGCGATAGAGGAGGAGATTTTCTTCGTCATTCGACTGGGCGAGCGCGGCGCAAAAGACACATTGCGCGGCGGAGGGATTCCGTGTGACATATGTGGAGCGCCAGGGCGTCCACAGGTGTTCCATATGTTCACTCCCGGGATAACACTTAGCTCTGGCGGCCGGGTTCCGGAGGGAGCGCGTGGCCGGAATGCTCCCCCGCCTGATTGGCCGCGGCCCGATTCACAATGTCGCGAAGCTCTTTGCTGGGTTTGAAGTACGGGATTCGTTTGGACGGAACCTCGACACGCGTTCCGGTTTTTGGATTTCTGCCGATGCGGGGCTGCCGCTGACGGGTGCGAAAACTGCCGAATCCTCTGATCTCGATTTTGTCCCCAGAGTGAAGACTGTTCACAATGCTTTCAAAGATAGTCTCGACGATAACCTCGGAATCTTTCCTGGTCATCTCAACGACTTTCGAGACCTCTTCGATAAGTTCAGCCTTTGTCATTTGTAATCCTTGCCGAAACGCTAATCTGGCTCATGATGCGAGCGGCGCTTAATGACTTCGCCGACGGTTGAAACGGCGATGGCAGCCTGGTGCTGATATTCGTTAAGACGCAGGCGCTCCTCTTCCTCGGCCATGGCTTTCAGGCTGAGGCCAATCCGTTTTTGCGCCTCGTTCATCTTAATGATTTTGAAATCAAGTTCTTCGCCCAATGGCAGCAGCGCGTCGCCGCTGTTACCTGGATGGCGGCGCGAATCGCCCGGAATTTCACTTTTGTGGCAAAGTCCTTCGACGCCGGGTAGAAGTTCAACGAAGACGCCGAATTGCGCCGTACGGCAGGGTTTTCCGCGAACGATGTCGCCGACCTGGTGTGTCCGGAAAAAGGTCTCCCAGGCGTCAGGCTGTAGTTGTTTTATACCGAGCGAGAGACGGCGATTAGGAGCATCGATGTTCAGGATCACGGCCTGAACTACCTGGCCTTTTTTCACCACTTCAGATGGATGCTTCACTCGGACGGTCCATGACATGTCGGAGATATGCACCAATCCATCGACGCCCTCCTCGATCTCGATAAATGCTCCGAAGTCCGACAGCTTACGAACCCTGCCTTCAACCACCGAACCTACACTATAGCGGTCGGACACGGTGGTCCACGGATCGGCCTCGAGCTGTTTGATGCCGAGAGAGACCCGGCGGTCGGCGGGTTTGACTTCGAGAACCACGGCTTCGACCTGATCGCCGACGCGCACGATTTTGCTGGGATGCTTCATGCGCCGGCTCCAGGTCATTTCAGAAATGTGAATCAGGCCTTCAACGCCCGGCTCAAGTTCGACGAAGGCTCCGTAATCCGTTACACTGACGACCCGGCCGACGACGCGGCTGTGAACCGGGTAGCGGCCCTCGATGTGTTCCCAGGGATCGGGCAGCATTTGCTTCAACCCCAACGAGATGCGTTCTTTACTGGGATCGAACTTCAGTACTTTAACCGTAATCTGTTCGCCGACCTGGATAACGGCGGACGGGTGAGTGATGTTGCCGTAGCTGAGGTCGCTTACATGGAGCAGCCCGTCGATACCGCCCAAGTCGACAAACGCACCGTAATCCGTGAGATTCTTAACTACGCCGGTGACGACAGCGCCTTCTGAAATGTGCTCGAGCGCGGCTGCTTTCCGCGCGGCCATTTCTTCCTCGAGAAGAATGCGCCGCGATACCACCGCGTTGTTGCGGCGGCGATTTAATTTCAAAATGCGTACGGGGAAGTTCTGACCGACGTAAGGATCGAGATTGTGGACGGGCCGCGCTTCGAGCTGCGATCCCGGGAGGAAGGCGGTGACGCCGCCGATATCGACCTCGAGTCCACCTTTCACCTTACGGAGCACCCGACCTATTACGGTGCTGCCTTCGCTGGCGGATTTTTCAAGATTCTCCCAGGCTTGTTTGCGGTGGGCGCGCTCAAACGACAGCAGGACGTAACCTTCCGGTTGCTCCCCGCTGCGATCGATCATGACCTCGACGACGTCTCCGGGATGGATGTCGGGCCTGCCTTCGATCAGGGGGAATTGGGAAGCAGGAACGAGGCCTTCGATTTTCCTGCCGATGTCGACGATAACTTCTTTGTCGGTGACGGTTAGAACGTGGCCGTGAATGACCTCGCCTTCAGCGGAGCGGGCGAATGAGCTGTAGTCGTCGAGAAGCGCCTGGTAATCTTCGGCATCACCCCCGCCAGGTGTTTCAAACAACTCGTCGATTGGACCCGCCATTTTGCTATTAACCCCAAGTTCGGCACTCTACCTCCATCGAAAGGGTTGAAGCCGGAGAGACTACCAGAGGAGCCGGAAGACTAGAGCTGATCAAAAGCACACTTTGCCTTCAAATGATTGATAGCTCAATACTTCAGAAATATAGCCGACGGTCTCATCGATGTCAACTATCGGCAGAATCGCCATTCGACGCGGGGCAAAACCGTTTATAAAGATAACTGTACAACTTCCCGTTTGAGGAGACTGTTTCGAGCGGGGCTTCTTTGCACCGGCAATAGTACTAAGCCGGTCGCTGACGCTAACTGAGCTCACTTGCGGCAGCCGCGTTTTATCGCATAGGTGGGCCGATCGATTAATCGGCGGCGCTGCTAGCTGCTTTCATCTTTATCGGATCGACCTTCCAAATGTCAGCTGCGTACTCGCGAATGGCGCGATCGGAGGAGAACGCGGCTGAACTCGCCGTGTTGAGTATGGACATTCGAGTCCAACGTTCGATATCTTCAAAGGCCTTGCCGACTCTGTCCTGACAATCGACATAGGAACGGAAATCGGCGAGCAACATGTATGGGTCGCTTGACAGGAGCGAATCGACGAGTGGGCGGAAGAGCTGCCGGTCTCCACCCGAGAATTCTCCTGAGGCAATGCTGTCGATCACTCGCCGGAGTTCGGCATCATGTTCGTAATAGGCGCGAGGATTGTAGCCCCTCGCCCGCAAATCGTAGACCTGATCGGCGGTCAGGCCAAATAGGAAAAAGTTTTCGGCGCCTACCTCTTCGCGAATCTCTATATTTGCGCCGTCGAGCGTTCCGATGGTAACGGCACCATTCATCATGAATTTCATGTTTCCCGTCCCGGACGCTTCCTTGCCCGCGAGCGAGATTTGCTCGGACAAATCGGCGGCGGGATAGACGTGCTGCCCGGAGGTAACGTTGTAATTCGGCAGGAACACGACACGCAGCCGGTTCTGAATTTGGGGATCGTGATTGACGACTTCGGCGACGGAATTAATGAATTTGATGATCAGCTTCGCCATGTAGTAGCCGGGAGCTGCTTTTCCGCCGAACAGAAATGTTCGGGGATGGATGGAAATGCCCGGGTTTTGCTTGATGCGGTGATAGAGCGCGATGATATGCAGCACGTTCAAATGCTGCCGCTTATATTCATGCAGACGCTTCACCATTACGTCGTAGAGCGATTCGGCGAAGATTTCGACTCCTGTGACGTTGCGTATATATTCAGCGAAGTCCTGCTTCACGGCGTTCCGCATTTTCCGCCATTCGGCGCGAAACCCGGCATCGTTTGAGAGCGGCCGCAGGCGACTCAGTTCCGAAATGTCTTTTAACCAGCGAGGGCCAATCGTGCGGCTGAGAAGTGTGGCGAGGCGCGGGTTGGCAACCGCCATCCAGCGGCGAGGCGTGACGCCATTTGTTTTGTTGCTGAACCGGCCGGGATACATCTCGTAGAAATCCCGTAGAACGTCCTTCTCGAGCAGTTCGGTGTGTAGGCGGGCCACGCCATTGATGGCGTGGCTTCCCACGGTTGCCAGGTTGGCCATCCTCACATAGCGGTCGCCCGACTCGTCAATCAGCGACATTCTGCGAACGCGATCGACGTCGCCTGGATATTTAGCTCTCACGTCGTCCAAGAAACGTCGGTTGATCTCATAGATGATCTCGAGATGGCGTGGAAGAAGGCTTTGAAACAAAGACAACGGCCATTTTTCTAAAGCCTCCGGTAATAAGGTGTGGTTGGTGAAGCCGAGCGTCTGCTGAGTGATACGCCAGGCCGGCTCCCAACCCATGCCGTGCTCGTCGACGAGAAGTCTCATCAGCTCGGCAACACTGATGGAAGGATGCGTATCGTTCATCTGTACGGCCCACTTCGCAGCCAATTGATCGAGAGCCCAGCCCTCCTTCAGGTGAATCGCGATCATATCCTGCAACGAAGCGGACGCGAAAAAGTATTGCTGCTCGAGCCTTAGCTCCTTACCTTGAGAATGCTCGTCATTGGGATAGAGCACTTCAGAGATGGTTTCCGATTGAACCTTGGCGTGGACTGCGCCGAAGTAATCGCCGACGTTGAAGGCGGCAAAGTCGAACGATTCGGTTGCCTCGGCGCTCCAGAGACGCAACGTGTTCGTGGTATCGGTTTCATAGCCGGAGATTGCGGTGTCGTATGGGACGGCTTTCACCATTCGATCGGGAACCCAGCGGACGCGATATTTGCCGTCGGAATCGGTGAAGGCTTCGGTGTGTCCGCCAAAGCAAATATTGACGGCGCGCTCGGGCCGCTTCAGCTCCCAAGGGTTGCCAAGCTGGAGCCACTTGTCGGTCATCTCTACTTGCCAGCCGTCTTGAATGACCTGGCTGAAAATACCGTGTTCATAGCGGATGCCGTAGCCGATGGCAGGAATGCTGAGCGTGGATAGCGAGTCGAGGTAACAAGCCGCCAGGCGGCCGAGACCTCCATTTCCAAGACCTGGTTCCGGTTCTTGATCGATAATTTTCCGCATATTCCAACCAAGATTTGAAGCTGCCTGGCGGGCCTGGTCGCAAAGGCCGAGATTCAGAAGATTATTTTCAAGCAGCGGTCCGAGTAGAAATTCGGCGCTGAAGTAGCAAACTACCCGGACGTTCTGCTTGTGAATGGCTTCGATAGTCTCAATCCAATTGGCGATGAGGCGGTCGCGAACCGAAACGGCGACGGCCTGATAAAGATCGTTAGTCGAGGCGGACTCCTGAAATCTGCCTTGAGAATAGTAGAGATTGTCCAAAAAAGAACGCTCGAGGGCTTCGACGGACCTGCCGATGAAAGGATCGTCAATCTGGGGCATGGGGAACCTCTTTTCACTTGTGACGGAAAGACGCGTCCACGTCAAATGAAATATTGGTGAAGATGGGCGCTGTCCTTACAGTTAATATCTTGATGATGCTTCGCGGGGCGATCCGGTCTCTATGAATCGGCTGTTGGGCGGCACTTTTGCCGCAGGCGGCGCTCTGGGCGGTCTTCTTCTCGTCGCTGCGCGGCTTTTGCCCGCCGGAAATCCGGCCGCTCCGGCGCGCTTTGAGGACGTGGCTTCGCAATCGGGCGTCAATTTCATTCTGGACAATTTTCCGACGCCGGGAAAGCACATGATCGAGACGATGGCAGGAGGGCTGGCGGTTTTTGACTTTGACGGCGATGGAAAGCCGGACATCTTCTTCACAAACGGCGCGCCGATTCCCGGGTTGCGCAAGACCGAGCCGCGGTTTTGGAACCGTCTTTACCGCAACGAGGGTGGGCTGCGTTTCAGAGACGTCACGGAAAGCGCGGGCGTGGCGGGCGACGGCTACTCGATGGGCGCGGCCGCGGGAGATTACGATAACGATGGTCACGTGGATTTGTTCGTGGCGGGAGTGAACCGCAACATTTTGTATCACAACCTAGGCAACGGCCGATTTGAAGACGTCACGGAAAAGGCCGGCATCAAGAGCGGAAAGTGGGCCGTGGCAGCGGGATGGTTTGACTACGATAACGATGGGAAGCTCGATCTGTGGGTTGTGCACTATGCGAAATGGACGCCCGAAACGGACCGTTTCTGCGGCGACAGCGTCCGGAGCATTCGTATTTATTGCCATCCAAAATACTACGAGGGATTAGCGAGCACGCTGTACCACAATCGGGGCGATGGAACGTTTGAGGATGTGTCGGAGAAAGCAGGCATTGCCGCATATCCCGGGCGCGGGATGAGCGTGGCATTTGCCGATTACGATCAGGACGGTTATATGGACGCATTTGTCACCAACGACAACATGCCTAACTTTCTCTTTCACAATAGAGGGAACGGCACGTTCGAAGAGGTAGCGTTGCCGGCCGGTGTGGCCCTGCGTGGTGACGGAAAGGCCGTGGCGAGCATGGGCACGGATTTTCGCGACTATAACAACGATGGATTACCCGATATCGTTTTTACAGCTTTGAGCGGCGAAACCTTTCCGCTGTTTCGAAACGAGGGGAAGGGGAATTTTTCAGATGCAACCTACAGTAGCCGCTTGGGAGGGCTCAGCATTCATCACAGCGGTTGGGGTGTTGGCCTGGTGGATTTCAATAATGACGGGTTCAAAGACATTTTTACTTCCAATTCCCATGTGAACGATCGCGTCGAGCTGTTCGAAGCGGCTGTCTACAAAGAGCCGGATGGCCTTTTCCTCAACGACGGTCATGGCTCGTTCAGCGATGCTTCTGCCGCAGCCGGTCTAACCGAGAGCAAGGCGCATCGCGGCGCCGCCTTCGCCGATTTCGACGGGGATGGGCGGGTGGATATTGCCGTGGCATCGCTCGGCGATCGCGTTGAAATTTGGCACAACATCAGCCCTGCCCAGAACCACTGGATCAACTTGAAATTGCAAGGAACACGTAGCAACCGCGATGGTATTGGTGCGAGGATTCGGATCGGGAGCCAGTGGAATGAAATGACGAGCGCCGTGAGCTACGCTTCGTCGAGCTTGATGGCGTGCATTTCGGATTAGGACCGGTGGCGAATATCGACGAGATTGAGATACGATGGCCGAGCGGTAAGCGGCAGGTTTTGAGAGATGTGAAAGCGGACCGGGTTCTGGCGGTGCGGGAACCCGAGTGATGCTTCTAAGGCGCCGCTCTTCTCGTCGCTTCGGTTGTTGCGCTATACCCTGAGCCAAGATCTTGACCAACTAGCCTTCAAAGGCGCCCCTTCACCGCGGATTGTATTCATAGAATGTGATCCGACAAAATCCCGGCATCGTTCCTCTGGTGCGAAATCGCAGCTTTCAAATCGCAGTCCTTCTTTGGCTACTGGTGAGCGTCTCGGCCGGGGTACTGATCCGTGGCGGCATTCCCTTGAACATTCCCGCCTTGAACCGGATGAATCCCATCTTTGCGGTTGCTTTTTCTTCAATAGCGATCGCGGTGCTCCTCGCCGAGATGGGCATCGTCCTCTTCCTTACGCGCGGCCGGCCGTTTCCCAAACTCGACCAGCGCGCGCCGGACCGCGCCATTGCGAAAAAAGAAATGTGGTTGTTGTGGATCTACATCGCGATCATCATGGTGACCGGGCACTATTTCGGACGTTACTTTTTCGGCGAAGGCATCGCTATGCACCTGAACGGATCGGTGGTGGGAGCGACCCGCGTCCAATCGCCGCTCGAAGTCTGGACTTGGGCGGCCTACAACTGCGTCTTACTCGCCCTGATTCCTTACGTTGTCTTCCGACGCCGGGGCTACTCGCATCAGGCGCTGAACCTAAAATCCGTCAACCTCAAAAACGATTGCCTCGTGATTGCTGTTGTTTTACTAATCAGCTGCCTGCTCGATCTTGCCGGACCCAATATCTTCCAGCTCTCTGCTCATCAGCAAATCGCCGGCGGCCTACTATCCTTCCTCTTTAATATGGCCGGCACTGATCTGCCGATCATGGTTGTGATCTATAGCATTTTGCTGCCACGCTACGTAAAGCTGACTTCCCCAGTGACTGGTTACCTGCTGGGAGCCGTCAGCTATCCCATCATGCATTTATTCGAGCCGTGGACCCGTTACGGCAGCGTTTCGGATTCAGTCGTCTCGCTCCTGTTTGTCCTTCTCACCTTCTTTCCCCCGGGACTGATGAAGTCGTTCCTTACCATCCGCACTGGGAACGCGTGGGTTCATTTATGGGCCTTCCATGCCATTTCGCCGCATGTCACTGTCGATACCAGGCTGATAGTACACGATTTCCATATCCAGTAAGCTCGGGCATTAACCCGCGGGTCCGATAGGGAGGAGCTGGTAAATCCAAGTGGGATGGAACCCCACATGCCGTTCTCAATTCGGAGCAATACGACTGAGCTTCCACACTACAGTACCGCTCGGTGCAAGGGCTGCGGCTATTTCAGAGCGTGTTCGACAGCACTCACCAATGCCGGATCGTCGGGCGCCACATGCGGCTCAAAACGAGCCAAAATTGTTCCATCTCTGCCAATCAAGAATTTCGTGAAGTTCCATTGAATGTCGCCACCTGTTTTGGGATTCTGGCCCTTGTCCGTCAGGTACCGATAGAGCGGGATCGGGTTGTTACCCGCGACAGATATCTTAGACATCATAGGAAACGTGACATCGTACTGCCGCCTGCAGAACTGCTTGATCTCCGGATCCGTCCCCGGTTCTTGCTGGCCGAAATCATTGGAGGGAACGCCGAGAATCACGAACCCCTGATTCTTGTAGCGGCGATACAGCGTCTCAAGACCCGCGTATTGGGGAGTGTATCCACAGCGGCTGGCGACATTCACGATCATGAGCACCTTGCCTTTAAAGTCACGCAAAGGTACTCTCTCATAGTCGATGGAATTGAGCTGATAATCATAAATCGAAGCAGCCGAAAGAATCTGGACCACAAGAACCATGCATGTTGCCAGAGCACGAGATGATTTCCGCATCGCTATCCTCCAACATTTCGAGACGTACTGCCCAGGTATCGAAGAAATTTAGCTAACTCAATCGTAATACAGCGTGGAGGCTGATGAAAGCTCGCGCACGCTCCTTGCTTTCGATCGGTTGGCTATAGGCGGCCCAGCGCGTCCCAATGGAATGAAACCCCACTTAACCGCGATTTGAACGGCGCGTTCCGATCTGTGCCGGTCGTAGCCGGCCCGGGGCATAACAGGAGTAGACTGCTTGGGGGACGAGATTCTGAGATCGTCGATGCTCCTCGCTATCGGTCAACGCGGATCATTTCTTTCTCGAGAGCGTTATAATCGAGTTCGTATCCTAAGCCGGGTTTCGCCGGCGCCGGCACATAGCCGTCGCGATCGATGCGAATTTGATCCTTGAAGTACGGCCGATCTGTAACACCTTGCGGCTGGGTCATTTCAAACCATATGTTGTTCGGCATTGCCAGTTCGCAATGAAAATGAACGGCATGATCGAGAGCTGTACCCCAGTTATGGGGTTGGCACTCCATACCGAAGCATTCAGCCAATCGCGCGACCTTCATGCCTCCCGTAATTCCGCCAAGGTTATCGACGATGAAACGAACGATATCGCAAGCGCCGCGGCGAATATATTCCGGGAAATCGTACGGAGAAAAGATGAACTCGCCGATCGTAACCGGTAGGTCGAGAGCGGCTGCCAGCTCGACTAAACCGTCTATGTCGCTTGTAGGTATCGGGTCCTCGTAGGAGATATAGCCCAGTTCGTCCAGCACGCGGCCGACCTTGATCGCTTCATCCCGGTTGTAGCCGCCTACTCGATCGAAGAGCAGTGGATAGCTGTCTCCCGCGTGTTCGCGCACTGCCTTTGCCACGCGGATATCCAGTCTGTAATCCACCGCGTCTCCGGGCAGCCATGGAGGATGGATCTTATATGCCGTGAACCCACTGTCTCGAGCGTGCTGCAAGTCTGCGACAAACTTCTCAACTGTATTGAGGTGCTGAGAGCTGGCATATGCGCGAACGCGGTCTTTGTACGCTCCGAGAATCCTGTACACCGGCAGGTCAAGCGCTTTCCCGACGATATCCCAACAGCAATTGTTAATAGCCGAGGAATACGAAAGCTGGCCGAGGTTCGACCTGTACTGGTTTGTAAATTCGGGGAAATCGAGGACGCTCTTTCCATGCAACGCCGTCTTCGCGTAATCAAGCCAGCCGAGATTACTCCAGTTTGGATGAAAATAGCGCCCGGCGAGAGTGTAGTTTCCCTCGATTCCGCTTTCGGTCACAACCGCCGCGATTTGTTGTTCTGCTCCCGACACCCCCTTGACTGCCTTCGCCTTCACTACATAAACTTTGACTTCTTTAATGACAAGATCTGCCGGCTTCAGACCAGACGACTCGATAGCTGCGCGGGCCTTCAGAAACATTGGAGAAGATACGCCAAGGCCCCCAGTTTCGAGCAGATTTCGACGCGATAAAGTCACTCCCGTCATCCGTTTCTCCGCTAGGTCTCAACCTTCTTCAACAGGTTATCCAGAATGTTGCGATCGATTTCGTAGCCAAGACCGGGCTTTACCGGGGCATAGACATAGCCATCTTTGGCGATTCGAATGCGATCTTTGACATAAGGGCGATCGCTGAAGCCTTGCGGCTGAGTCATCTCGAACCAAATGTTGTTCGGCATAGCAAGTTCACAGTGGAAATGGACCGCGTGATCGAACACATCGCCCCAGTTGTGCGGCTGGCACGGCAGATTGAAACATTCGGCTAACTGCGCGACTTTCATGCCGCTGGTGATTCCGCCGATGTTATCGACGATGAATCGGACCTCGTCAAGCGCTCCCCGCCGGATGTACTCGGCGTAGTAATAGGGCGACGCCAGAAATTCTCCGATAACGATGGGCACATCCAGCGCTTTTGCCAGCTCGACGAGCCCGTCGATGTCTTTCGTCGGCAGCGGATCTTCGAACGAGACGAAATTCAACTCGTCCAAGAGCCGTCCTACCTTGATCGCTTCCTCGCGCGTATAGACGCCCACTCTGTCCAGCAATAGAGGGAAATCGGGACCGGCCGTTTCGCGAAGGGCCCTGCAGACTTCCATGTCGAGCTTGTAATCATGTCCAGGAGAGACCTTCCACGGTGGATGAATCTTGTAAGCCGTGAACCCTTCGCTTTTGGCGCGCTTCAGGTCAGCGACAAATTCGTCGACTGTGTCGAGGTGCTGTGAACTCGCATAGGCGCGCACACGATCTGTGTATGCGCCGAGGAGGCGATAGACGGGCTGGTTGACGGCTTTGCCAAGAATGTCCCACAGGCAATTATCGATGGCCGCCGCATAGGAGAGTTGACCTAAACGCCTTTTAGTAGGCGCCCACTGAGAGGTGAGAGCCGGGAGGTCGAAAACGCTCTTACCAGGCAGCGTCGCTTTTGCGTATTCCAACCAACCCAGGTTGCTCCAGTTCGGATGGGGGTAGCGCTCAGCCAGAGTATAGTTGCCTTCAATCGCGCTATTGGTGACTACGGCTGCGACCCGGCTGTCGCCGCCGTGTCCGGGTGGTGCGCCGGCGCCAGGACCGATGACATAAACCTTGACTTCCTTAATGACGAGGTCGTTTCTGGCCAGGCCGGCGGATTGCGTCGAAGCTTGCACACGCGCGGCCAGAGACGGTACCGCTCCTGCCCATGCGGCCCCAGCGAGAAGATCACGCCGCGACAGCTTGCTGTTGAAGCCGGCCCTTTTCCCAACTTCTTTCGGACCTTCCAGGCTAGTCATAGGCGCGAGTCAGTGAATGTTCCTAGGCTCTCAGATAGGGCTTCATAAGATCGAGTAGCTCTCGCAGTACTTGTTTTCCCGTTTCATCGAGCGGTGTTCCGTTCCTGAGCCCTCCGCCAGAAGGTATCACGGTAGACGACACGCCAGTGGCAGGAGGGCGGGTTCGCAAATTGTAAGTCTTGAACACTCCCCGGAGATAAAGAATGTATTTCATGCCTTCGTTGTAGGTTGAGACTTCATTGATCAGGATGGTGGCATTGCCATATATTTCGACGGCTTCTCTTTTCTTCCCTGCGTGCCAGAGATCCCAGGCGGACGCATAGATATCCGCGAAGGATGCGGCGGGCATACTTCCGGAGAAGCCGCGCATCATCTCATCGATCAGAGTTTTGCCATGCGACCCGGTGAATACTTTGAGCTGATCGTTGCTGCCCTTGCGAAGCGCGGATAGCCGCATTAACGGCTGTCCGGCCTCGTCTTTCACGTATCGCAAAGTGGGCGTCTCCCGATACATCTCGAGTATCGTTTCTACGTCAAGACTGCCAACGGCCTGAACGAATAGCGGAAGCTCTGTCGCGCTGCCCACAACTTTGTAGTATTCGCGGATTGCTCGCAGATCTTTTTCTCCGGCTGGAGGAAGCGAAATGATGGCGGCGGCGCCGGCTTTTTCCGCATGCTTTGCATATTTGACCGTTGTTTCAATGCCGGCGCTCTGCACACCGATCACAATGGCCGGCTTCAAGTTCCTGCCCGTGGAAGCGATGGCTTCCGCGCCATTCATGCGCTCGGAATCGGTGAGCATCTGCCACTCGCTCGCAAGTTGGGGCCAGACGAATCCATGCACTCCGCCGCGATCGATGAAGTGCAGCTCCCTTACGAGAGAATCCAAATCCAGTTTGTTGTCTTCGGTAAAGGGTGTCTGCGCGATGGGGAAGATGCCCCGCAACGGCTTCAAATCGCGATTCCCGGCCGCGAATATTCCGCTGCCCGGAAGAGCGAAGCCGATCGCCCCTCTGCTCAGCAGGGTTAGAATTTCGCGCCGGTTTGACGAGAACATAGCCATTGGTGCGCTAACTGACATCGCCGTCCCGATGATTGCTTATCGAAGCGGTGCCGACGCCTCGCTTCCAATCTTCCACTTGCGGACCTTTGAATTGCGATCCCCGTTCGCGTAGTTGAGCCATTTGGTCTTCAGTCAGCGGCTTGAACGATTGAGCAATCCGAACGTCGTCCTCGAGTTGGCCGATTGTGGTACATCCGAGCGCCAGGCAGTGAACCGGCAGGCTGAGCACATACGAGAGACACTCTTTGAGATGTATTCCCTGCAACAGCTTCGCGTTTCCTGTGCTCTTCATCGCTTGTATTCCCATCCCGCGTTCCACCGCGACAGGAAGCACATTTTTCTCGAAACTCAAATACGAGGGATCGGCGGCGTTGAGCGGCATCAGGATGGTGTCGTAATGGTCGTAGTTCTTGAGCATTGCCAGATGGACATCGGGATCGTGGTGGCCCGTGAAGCCAATGAAACGGCACTTGCCGGCCTTCCTGGCAGCCTCGAACGCTTCTATCGCGCCGCCGGGAGCGAAGATCTGGTGGACTTCGTCCATTTCGCTCACCTGATGAATCTGCCAAAGGTCCACGTAATCGGTCTTTAGGGCGCGAAGCGATTTCTCGAGATCCGCTTCCGCCCCCTGGCGGGAGCGTTGAGGAGATTTTGTCGTGAGAAAAATATCCTTCCGGAAGGGCGGCAACACCGCGCCGTACACCTCTTCGGATCTGCCGTTCCAATAGATTCGAGCGGTATCGAAGTAATTGATGCCAAGCTCGTGAGCACGCAGGGTGATGGCTTTTGCGTCCTCGAAAGTGCAAAGCGGAAAACGGCCGCCAGCCTGGCCGATGATCGTCAGCCGTTCGCCGGTTTTTCCAAAAAGCCGCTTAGGAATATCGCCCGGCTTTACTTTGCCCGTTGGCGGATTGTTCGCACCGATAGCGAGGCCCGCCGCTGCGGAACTGGTAAGAAAGGTTCTGCGTAACATATTTGCTCCTACTATGGCCATGCCGTTTTAAGTAACAACTTCGAAATCCCAGCCAAAACCGGCTTTGTCGGAGGGTCTTGTATAGATTCGCTCGGGCCCTCGCGTAATGTGATTATCCTCTTCCCAGCGCTTGTAGGCTTCGCCCGGTCCTCGACTCCCGTAGCCTTTAACTCCCTTGTCGGTCGCCACCTCGACCGTGAAAATGGGAACCTTTCCGGGATCGGGCAGGAATAGAGACCTTCTGGCATTGTGCCCCGGGTAAATCGACCTCGGACTTGCGACATCGACACCGTTCACTGACCACGCTATTGGGGCGGGCGTGTAGCTCTGCAAGGGGCGCTTAGCGCGTGTGTTGACCAGACGAACGCTCGTGATTTTCTGTTTGCTTTTCTCAATCTGGAAAGGAGAGGGCGGCGCGCCGATGATACCTCCAGCGGCCGAAATAGAAAGAAAACTTCTGGGGTTCATGGCGCGACAGCATCCGCGAAATCTACGCGCTCGATTGGGAGGCGCCTTGAGGTCGCCGCAAACGGTCCTCTTCTGAGTGGCCTGCTTCTTTGCTCGGCATCACCGCATTTCCAACGATATCTCAGAGTCCAGCCCGATCTCACCAAATTGACATTGGGCTCCTGCGAAGACGCTTAGGTTTCGCACATCGGGCAACGTAATAAGTCTCCTGCCCTCCAGGTGAATTAGTCCGATAGTGTCCAGATGGCTGAGAGAGCGGGAGACCACCTCGCGGGTAGAGCCAAGTCGGATTGCAATTTCGCCCCTAGTCCACGTAAGTTCAAACGTATACCCATTCCCTAACCGGGCTCCTCTCTCTTGGGCCACGGTTAGGAGATATCGAGCGACTCGTTGCTCCACGTTTTGGAGGGCCAGTGTTTCGATCAGCTCAGCGTACTGCCGGACCTTGCGCGCAAGGGCGCTTGCGAGGTTCCACAACAGTTCTGGGTGCTCACGGCAAAGCGTGCAGACGTAGCGTTTTTCAATACAAAGGACGTCCGTTCTCGCATCGGCAACCATCGTGCTGAAGAATTTTCCTTCATCGAAAACCGGAACCGCCGCGAGAATGGCACCAGCCCTCTCTGTCGATAGCACCTGTTCGCGACCATCGGTATTTTGCCGGATAGATCGAAGCTCGCCGCTGGCGACGACGTACAACCCTAAGGCTCTCTCGTGTTCGGAAAACAGAACTTGACCCCGCTCCAAATGCTTGACAAACGCGAAGCCAGCAATCTTCTTCAGGAGATCGTCTGTCAAACTTCCAAGGAGGTCCGTTCGCCGGAGCACTGCGACCTTGTCAACACTCGTCTGTCGTGGACAAGATGCCATAAGCCAGCAGCATAATAGCACTACCCCCGAGGTTGTAGGAGTCGCAAATGTACACGGTTCGTTTGATAACCCGAACGAAAAATGTATTCCCTACATTCCCGTGTAACCAACCTCTGAGAACTTGGGATCGGAGACACTGCGGCGGAGCCGAGTTTATCCACAGGGCGGCGATACCGCCGCGAAGCGCGCCGGCATGCCAGACTGTTTGGCCGTTCGATTCCGCGTCCGAATATGTATTTATCTATGCATTGCCTGTTTAGGGTTCCCGAGAATGATTAAGGGCATAGAGCAGGCGGAAACCATGTCAGGAGGCGAGCTGCAGTTCCCCCGTCTTGTGTGCGGAGGCATCTGACGGGAGGAATAGAACGGTCGCGTGAATGCCTTCGCAAAGGTCCTGTACAAGTACTTGGGTTCGGTCAGGAAGCATCAACGCCGCGCGATAGGAATAGTCTCTACCGGAAATCTTGCGAAAGACGACTTCTTCAGATGCCCCAATCTCCAGAGCTTGTTGCACGTTTCGAGGCACATTGGTGAGGAGCAGATGGGCTCCCGGTTGAACGCAGACCCTGGTTATGTTTACAGATATTGGAAACAGCCAACCGAGGAGTTCCTCCCAAGCACTGTATTCTTTCTGCTTTAGCGGCCCAAGGTCATTCACGGACACGAATCCTAAACTGCCAATATCAAATCGCTGAACGACAAGCTCCTCGCCTTGCCGCGCTGGGCGGTTCCGCGCTGAACGGATCGAGCACACATACATACAGCTGCATCCTATTTACTAAGTAAGATGTCTTTACTGAGCGCCGTAACCTGAAGCAGCGCCTAATTTCTCCCACATCGAGTAAAATTGTCCGGTATATTGTTTGACAAATTGGGGCGCGAGAGCCTGCATTGTAACCTGTGCGCCATTACTTATTGCTGGATCCGAACGTGAGGAGGCTCGTAACCCGCGGGTTTATTACCCACACCTATCGTCACGCTCGATGTTTGTTTAAGCCCGTGCGTTTTGTCACAGATTGGGCCCGTAGAAAATCGAGGGATCACATATAAGAAGTCGTGACTAAAGGCACAGTAAAGCGATCCCGGTCCGGCTCAATCTTGATGCAGGACTTTGGTGGTCAACTGGCTTCTTCGAAATAAATCGACAAAGTGGCCACTGAGCAAGGCGTACTTCCGATGGCCCAGTTCTTTTCAAGAAGTGCCAACACGTTTGCAAGGTTCACAATTCTTGGAATTGTTTCGCTTCTTGTGCTGGTCTGCTGGCTTGGATATCTGATCGTGAGATCGCCGTACGAGATGATGCAGAACGTTCCACGGGAACAGCCTGTCCCCTTCAGTCATGAACACCACGTGGGCGGGTTAGGCATTGATTGCCGCTACTGCCACACAACGGTTGAAAATTCCTCCTTCGCTAACATTCCGGCAACAAAGATTTGCATGAACTGCCATTCGCAGATGTGGGCGACCAGCCCGATGCTCGAGCCAGTGCGCGAGAGCTACCGGACCGGCAAGTCGATCGAGTGGACTCGGGTACATGACCTGCCTGAGTTCGTCTATTTCAATCACAGTATCCACGTGCGCCACGGCATCGGCTGCTCAACGTGCCATGGGCGCGTGGACAAGATGCCATTGATGTGGCAGGCGGCGCCGCTGACCATGGAGTGGTGCCTGAACTGTCACCGCCATCCTGAGCGGTACGTCCGGCCGCAAGATCAGGTGTTTTCGATGGAGTACACGCCGCCTGCCGACCAGATCGCGCTCGGCGGGCGCCTGGTTCGCGAATATCACATCCAAAGCCTCACAAGCTGTTCGACCTGCCACCGGTGAAGAAGATGCCCAACCACGATCTTGTTCCAATAGAAGCGCTCACGCAAGGCGGAAAACGCAGACTATGGCGGACGCCGGAGGAGTTTGACGGGCATGCGCCGGAGATAGAGGAAGAAGAAGTCTCCGAAGAAGGCATCGAGTTTTCCGGAGCCAGCAGGCGGCGTTTTCTTTCCTTGATGGCTGGTTCGATGGCCTTGGCCGGACTCACCGGCTGCACGCGGCAGCCGGAAGAGACCATCATGCCCTACGTCGATCCGCCGGAGAACGTCATTCCGGGGAGGCCAAAGTATTACGCGACAGCGGCGCCGGTGAACGGGATTGCGGAAGGCGTGATTGTTGAAAGCCATCTGGGGCGCCCAACCAAGGTGGAGGGGAATCCGGATCATCCGGCCAGCCTCGGAGCCACCAGTGTTCACTCGCAGGCCTGCCTGATGGATCTGTACGATCCGGATCGAGCCAGAGAGATTATGTATCTCGGGCTACCGCGGGATTGGGATTCGTTTCAACTTGCCTGGCAGCAAAATATCGATCCGATTCAGAAACGCCATGGCGCGGGATTTTGCATTCTGAGTGAAACGATTGTGTCGCCAACGCTCGGGGCGCAGATACGGGCGGTGCTCAAGAAATTTCCAGCGGCGAAGTGGTACCAGTTCGATCCGGCGGGACCGCATACGGCGCGTGCAGCGGCGCAGATGGTCTTCGGCAAACCCGTGCATACGTATTACAAACTCGATACCGCGGATATCGTGGTCTCGCTCGATGCCGATTTTCTGGCGTGTGGCGCGGGATCGACGCGCTATGCGCGGGATTTTTCGACGCGGCGGCGACGAGGCCACCGGCTGGACATGAACCGGCTGTACGTGATCGAGAGCACCATGACGGCCACGGGCGGAAAAGCCGATCACAGGCTCGCCCTGCGCTACGCCGAGGTGGAGGAATTTGCGCGTGAATTGGCGGCCGCGCTCGGTGTCGGCGGGACAGGCTCCGGCAACGGCGCGTACCAATTCTGGGTAACCCGGATGGCGCGCGATCTCCAGGCTCATACAGGCGCCAATGCGATCATCCCAGGCGAACATCAATCTCCGGCTGTGCACGGCCTCGCTCACGCGATGAATACCGCGCTCGGCAACATTGGCAAGACGGTAATCTATAGCGACCCGTTGGAAACGCAGCCGGTCGATCAGATCCAATCGCTGCGCGAGCTTTCGCGCGACATGAACGACGCGAAAGTCGATCTGCTGCTGATTCTGGGCGGAAATCCGGTTTATAACGCTCCGGTCGACTTCAACTTCACAGTCGGACTCGAGAGAGTCAAAACGTCCATCCACGTCGGAACTCACTTCAACGAGACATCGTTGATAGCGACGTGGCAGATTCCGGAGACGCATTTCCTCGAGGACTGGGGCGATACGCGATCGCTCGACGGTACCATCAGCATCATTCAGCCGCTGATTGCACCGCTCTACAGCGGCTCGCGTTCGCAGCTACAGGTACTTGATGCCATCCTGCAATTCCCGGGGCGTTCTTCTTATGAAATCGTGCGTGCTTACTGGTCTGAGCGGAGCGGCGCGAAAGATTTCGAAGCATGGTGGCGCAAGTCGGTACACGACGGGCTGATTGCGGATTCGGCCTTGCCCCCCATTGCGGTAACGCCAAACCATAATTTCGGTGCGCCGCAGGCGTCACCTGCCAGCGGTATCGAGATAGTCTTCCGGCCCGACGTGTACATGTACGACGGCCGCTATGCCAATAATGTGTGGCTGCAGGAGCTGCCGCACCCCATGACGAAGCTGACCTGGGACAACGCAATTTTTGTCAGTCCCAAAACAGCCAAGCGGCTCGGCTTCGACAATCAACAGCACGTTCGACTGACATACCGCGGCCGCAGCGTGGAAGGCTCGGTTTGGATTCTGCCCGGCCAGCCCGACGAATCGATCACCGTGGATCTTGGCTGGGGCAGATGGCATTCCGGAAGTGCCGGCAACGGCGCGGGTTTTAATGCGTACGCGCTGCGCACTTCCGACGCGCTGTGGGCCGGCACCGGTGTGGAGTTCCAGAAGCTCGATACACCGTATCCGCTGGCGACCACGCAAATGAATCAGTCCATGGAGCACCGCGACGTGGTGGTTCGAAACACGCTCGACGGCTACAAGAAAGAGCCCGACTTCGCGAAGCAGACCGAACACGAGCCGCCCACCAACCTCACGCTGTATCCGCAATGGGATTACCGGGGTTATGCATGGGCCATGTCCATCGACTTGACGGCCTGCGTCAACTGCCAGGCGTGTGTAGTCGCCTGCCAGGCGGAGAACAATATTGCGGTGGTCGGCAAAGAGCAGGTGCTCGCGCGCCGCGCCATGCATTGGCTGAGAATCGACACCTACTACGAGGGCGACATCAGCTACCCGACTGCGTATTACGCCCCGATCCCTTGCATGCAATGCGAAAACGCCCCCTGCGAGCTGGTTTGCCCCGTGCAGGCGACGAATCACAGCCGCGACGGCTTGAACGATATGGTCTACAACCGCTGCATCGGAACACGCTACTGCTCGAACAACTGCCCGTGGAAAGTGCGCCGGTTCAATTTCATGCTGTTTCAGGACTGGACCAGTGAAACGTGGAAAATGCAGCGCAATCCCGATGTGACGGTGCGCAGCCGCGGAGTGATGGAAAAGTGCACGTATTGCGTGCAGCGCATCCGGGAAGCGGAAATCAAGGCGGCAAACGAAAGTCGTTTCATTTGCGATGGAGAAATTCAGACGGCCTGTATGCAGGTTTGCCCCACGCAAGCGATTGTTTTTGGCGACAAGAATAACCCCAACAATCGAGTTGCCAAGCTGAAAGCCGAAAAACTGGATTACGCCATGTATGCGGAACTGAACACACGCCCGCGGACTACCTACCTGGCTGAGCTTCGCAATCAGAACCCGGAGTTTCAAGGTGCCTGAGTTGATCGCGCTTGAAGAACGGCAACGTCACGCAGCCCGGCCGCTCGACCCCAACAACCCTCTGGAGGTAGTGGCGCCGGCCACAACCTTCGAAACCGTGAGCGAACAGATCAGCTCCATCGTGCTGACCCGGAAAACGCCGCTCTTCTGGTGGTGTGTTTTTGGATTCGGCTTGTTCCTGTTTATCGTGTTCGGAATCACGATTACGTATCTGCTTGCCAAAGGGATAGGCATTTGGGGAGTCGAAATTCCGGTCGCGTGGGGATTCGCCATCACGAACTTCGTCTGGTGGATCGGAATCGGTCACGCGGGCACACTGATTTCCGCCTTTTTGCTGCTGATGAATCAGGGCTGGCGCAATTCCATAAACCGGTTCGCGGAAGCGATGACCATCTTTGCCGTCATGTGTGCCGGCATGTTCCCCTTGTTCCATCTGGGCCGGGCCTGGATCTTTTATTGGATTCTCCCTTACCCCAACACCATGACCGCGCAGCCAAACTTCCGCAGCCCGCTGGTTTGGGACGTCTTCGCGGTCTCGACGTACTTTACGATTTCAGTGTTGTTCTGGTACATCGGGATGATTCCCGATCTCGCGACATTGCGGGATCGCGCCCTGGGCACGTTCCAGAAAGGTTTTTATGGCGTGCTCTCTTTCGGCTGGCGAGGTTCTTCGCATCATTGGAAGCTGCACAAAACGGCGTGCCTGCTGCTTGCCGGGATCGCCACGCCACTCGTGCTGTCAGTACATACCGTAGTCAGCTTCGATTTCACAATCGCTATCTTGCCCGGTTGGCACTCGACAATTTTTCCGCCGTACTTCGTCGCGGGAGCAATTTATTCGGGGTTCGCGATGGTATTAGTGCTGGGAATTCCGCTCCGCAAGGTCTATGGACTGCATAATCTCATCACCGTGCGGCATTTGAACAATTGCGGAAAGCTGATGCTGACGACAGGGCTTTTCCTCGCCTACACCTATTTGATTGAACCGTTCACCGCATGGTACGGCGGCAACGATTTTGAAATGTACACGATTCACAATCGCGCGGTCGGACCCCATGCGTGGAGTTACTGGTTAGTCATTCTGCTGAATGTGATCATTCCGCAAGCGTTGTGGTTCTATAAAGTGCGCACCAGGCCGATCCCGCTGTTTGCTGTGTCGATGGTGGTGCTGGTCGGGATGTGGGTTGAGCGTTTCATGATCATCGTCACGGCGCTGGACCGCGATTTTCTGCCTTCTTCCTGGTCGAATTTTATTGCGACCTTCTGGGACAACTCAATGTTTTGGGGCTCGATAGGCATGTTTCTTGTCTTATTCATGCTATTCGTGCGCTTCCTCCCGATGATCCCGATGTCGGAAGTGCGCGAGCTGTTGCCCTTCTCGAGGCCTGGGGGAGGGATAGAGAAATGAACGAAGACGAAGGCGAGATTTACGGCATGGTGGCCGAGTTCGACGATCCCACCGCGCTGCTGGAAGCGGCGCACGAAATAAGGAGCAAGGGTTATCGAAAACTCGAAGCGTACACGCCGTACTCAATCAAAGATCTGGAAGAAATTATTCCTGGCCCGAATCTCGTTCCCCTCATCGTTTTGATTGGCGGCTTAATAGGAGCGGCAACGGCCTGGAGCATGGAGTATTACATCGCCGCGATCGATTATCCGATCAATGTGGGCGGGCGGCCGCTGTATAGCTGGCCGATGTTCATTCCAATCTTGTTTGAGCTGACGGTGCTGGTTGCCGGGATCTTCGCGTTTTTCGGCACACTGGCGTTGTGCGGTTTTCCGCGGCCGCATTTCCCATTGTTCAATTTGCCTCAGTTCAGCAAGGCATCGAGCAGCCGCTTCTTCCTGTGCATCGAGAAGCGCGATCCGCTGTACGACCCCGACCTGACGGCCGGCTTTCTGCGTGGTCTCAATCCGATAGGAGTTTGGGAAGTTGAGAACACTTAGTTCACTTGCGACGATCGCCCTGCCGCTCTTGTTAATGGCTTCCTGCCGGCAAGATATGCAGGACCAGCCGAGATACAAACCGCTCGGCGCCAGTCGCTTTTTTGCCGACGGGCGAGATGCGCGGCCGATTCCGCCCGGGACCATTGCTCGCGATGAGCTGAATGACACCGACTCCTTTCATACCGGCGAAGCCAACGGCGCATTTCTTGACACCATTCCACTCAAGATCGATTCGAAACTGCTGCATCGCGGGCAAGAGCGCTTCGATATCTATTGCAGCCCTTGCCATGGGCGCACCGGCGATGGCAACGGAATGGTTGCTAAGCGCGGCGTGAAGATCCCGGCGGATTTCCACACCGGTCGGTTGCGCGAAGTGCCGCCCGGCTACATCTACCAGGTGATCAAAAACGGCTATGGAGCAATGGGCGATTACGGAGACCAGATTCCGGTGAGAGACCGCTGGGCGATAGTCGCCTACGTGAGAGCCTTGCAGCTCAGCCGGGACGCCAGCCTGAACGACGTGCCGGCGAAGCAGCGCGGGCAGTTGAGCGGCTTGGATCAGCCGGGGCAGGGAGTCCTACGATGACGATGACCTCCGCCTTCGATGTATCGCCCGAGTTGAAGTACGACCTTCGGCGGGTGTCCACCCTCGCGCTTGGGGCCGGAATAGTTCTGGGCGGCGTCAGCATTGCCGGCGGCGTTTACAGCCCTGGCGATTTTTTTCATTCGTATTTGATGGGATACCTTTTCTGGCTGGGTTTGACGCTCGGGTCCATGGGCATCGTGATGCTGCAGTATTTGACGGCGGGCGCCTGGGGAATCATGACGCGCCGGACGCTCGAATCCGCTAGCCGGA
>CAVRNU010000007.1:0-270284 GCA_963722585.1 Bryobacterales bacterium
GGAGCAGGTAAAGCAGCGGCTGGACTGGGTGGCGGATGTATTAGTTCACGTCGAGCCTGCGCAAGATTTCAGTCGCGATGTTAAAGCCCGACGTGGACGGGCATCCGGTGTGCAGTGATTAAACCCATCGCATCGCGAACAATCCATGGAGAACAAAGAAATAGCCAGGTTGCTGTCTGAAACAGCCGATCTGATGGAGATCGGCGGCGAAGACGGCTTCCGCATCCGCAGCTACCGCAACGCTGCCGCCGCTATCGAGAGCCATCCGGAACGTATCGAGGATATCGTCCGCGCCGAAGAAAAGAAACTGATCACAATCCCAGGCATCGGCAAAGGGATTGCGTCCGTTCTGGTCGAAATTGCGCAGCGCGGCTCATTCGAGCGGCGCGACGAGATGCTGAAGCGGTACCCCGCCTCTGCATTGGAGCTTTTGAAAATACAGGGGCTTGGGCGAAAGAGCATCGCCCTGTTATACGAGCATCATGGCGTCCGCAACGTTCGTGACCTCGAACGAATCTGCCGCGAAAAGAAGCTGCGCGAATTGCCACGTATGGGAGCGAAGCTCGAAGAAAAAGTCTTGCGCTCGATTGAGGCATACATGAAGAGCGCGGGACGGTTCCTGATGAGCTTCGGCCGGCGTGTTGCCGATGAGCTTTCGGACGAAATTCGGGGGATCGCGGGAGTCGATCGCGTAGAAGCCGCCGGAAGCCTTCGCCGCGGCAAAGAAACTGTAGGAGATCTCGATCTGCTTGTTACCGGACCTGGCCAGCAGGCGGTCCTCGATTTCGTCGTGAAGCATCCGAAGGTACACGAAGTACTGGGGCTGGGCCCCAACAAAGCGAGCGTCCGGTACGGTCTCGAGGGTATTCAAGTAGATGTGAGGGCGCTGAGCCACGAGAGCTTTGGCGCGGCGATGCAATATTTCACCGGCAGCAAGGAGCACAATGTCAGCCTTCGCACGAATGCGCTGCGGCAGGGCCTGACGCTCAATGAATATGGCCTGTTTACGCTCGAGGGGAATGAGCGCGTGGCGGGCGCGACCGAAGAAGGCGTATATGAACGCCTAGGTTTTGCTTGGATTCCTCCCGAATTGCGGGAAAACTGTGGTGAGCTCGAAGCCTCAGCCGAAGGCAGGCTGCCGAAGCTCGTGGAACTCAGCGACATCCGCGGCGACCTCCACATGCACACGACAGAAAGCGACGGAAGAGCTTCGTTTCGCGAAATGGTGGATGCGTGCGCGGCGCTGGGCTATGAGTATATTGCGATTACCGATCACTCGAAAGCGCTCGCCATGGCGAACGGATTAGATGAGATCCGTGCGGTGGCCTTTGCCAGGCAGGTCCGCGAATTGAACCGCAGCGGGCTGCCTCTTCACGTCTATTCGGGGCTGGAATGCGACATCATGCGTGACGGCTCGATGGACTTGGCCGAAGACGCGCTGGCGGAGCTGGATCTGGTTGTCGGAAGCGTCCATAGTCACATGACTCTCGAACCGGCCGAAATGACGGACCGGCTCTTGCGGGCGCTTGAATCTCCGTCGCTCCGCATCATGGGTCATCCGACCGGACGCATGCTGCTGCAGCGCGAACCGTTCTCGTTCGATTTCGATGCAATCGCCACGAAAGCGGCCGAAAAAGACGTGTGGCTCGAGATCAACGCCAGCCCTGAGCGCCTCGATCTGTCCGCTCCATTACTCCGGTCTGCGAAAAAACGCGGCGTGAAGTTCGCGATTTCAACTGATGCTCACCACCCCAGGCACCTGCGCAACATGCAGTTCGGCGTAACGATGGCCCGGCGCGGCTGGCTCGATGCCGGCGATGTCATGAATACACTTCCCCGACAGGCATTTCGGGAATCTTTGCCGAAACAGAAGGCGATTGCCCGGAAGTAATTGCCCGACAATAAAAGTGTAGAGTTTAGGCAGAAGATGCTCACGATCGGTAACCCCTTAACCAGCAGGCGCTTTCGGTACACTCAGCCGTTGACGTTCGCCTTTGTTTGCCTGCTTCTGCTGATCGGCATTTCAGGAATCGTGGCGCTGCGTAAATCAAAGCAGCTCTACTCGAAGCTTTCCGAGGTCAGCGAGAGCTACCAGCGTCTCGAGCGCACGCTGAACGACGTGCGAAGCGGTATTCACACCTCGAATGTGTTGGTTCGCGATTTTCTGCTGGATCCGTCTTTCCTGCGCGCCGAGCACTATCGCACACAGCTCCTTCAGTTGCGCTCTCAAACCGACAATGCGCTCGACGAACTGGCGCGGACGGCGCGGGCCAACAAGAAAAAGTTGGAGGAATTGCGATCGCAGGTGAACGGATATTGGGAATCGCTCAATCCGGTTTTTGAGTGGACGCCCCAGCAGAAGCGTTCCTGGAGCTATGTGTTTCTTCGGCGGCAGGTCATGCCGAGGCGCGACCACGTGCTCGATCTCGCGCACCAGGTGCAGCAGTTCAGCGAAGCGGCGCTCGCGCGCGAGCAAGGTCAGATTGCTGAAAGCGAGAAGGAATTCAAATCGTTTGAGAAACGCATTCTGATTATCTCGATGATTTTGGGCATCGGCGTGGCCGCGCTCAGTATGTTCGGCGTGCGATCGCTCGAGAAACGGGAGCTCGAACAACGTAGACACGCGTATCAGGCGCGCCGCAGAGCGGAGGATGCGGAAGCCGAGATGCGCCGGCTCTCCCAACAACTGGTTCGGACGCAGGAAGAAGAACGCAAGCGCATTTCGCGTGAACTACACGACGAAGTAGGCCAGATGCTTACCGGCCTGCGAATGGAGTTGAGAGCGCTGCACCGCCTGCACGGCGCCGCAAAGGAACAGTTCACCGCGAGGCTCGATCAAACCAAACTCCTGCTCGAACGCACCGTACAGTCCGTGCGCGACCTTGCGATGGGATTGCGGCCCGCCATGCTTGACGATCTGGGATTGGTACCGGCGCTCGAATGGCAGGCTCGAGAGTTTGAGCGGCGCCAGGATATCCGTGTCTCCTTGGACTTGGCCGACTCCCTCGATGCGTTGCCTGATGGCTATCGCACGGCGATTTTCCGCGTGGTGCAGGAGGCCCTGACCAATTGTGCCAAGCACTCGAAAGCAACATCGATAGAGATTTCACTGCACCATCTCGGCGGTCTCGTGAGCCTTTCCATTTCCGATAATGGCGTCGGGTTGGTGGATCGGAAAACGCGCGCGGGGTTGGGCCTGCTTGGAATCCAGGAGCGTGTTCGAGAATTGGGAGGATGGTTCTCAGCGCAGAACCGGGAAGGCGGAGGGACCATTTTGACCGCGGAGATCCCCTCCGAAGTTCCGGTGGTGGGTCATGCCTGAATACAGAATTCTGCTCGCCGACGACCACAGCATCGTACGGAAGGGTTTACGCTCAATCCTCGAAGAAGATGGGGGATTGGAAGTGGTCGCCGAGGCGGCTAACGGGCGCGAAGCGGTCGATCTGTGCCAATCGCTCGAACCTCACATAGCCGTGTTGGACGTGGGTATGCCTCAATTAAACGGGCTCGAGGCGGCCGCTCAGCTTCAGCGCTCTTCGTCGCCAACTAAGGTGATTATGTTAAGCATGTACCGCGACGAGACCTACATTTTAAGAGCGTTAACCGCCGGGGCCCGAGGCTATTTGCTGAAGGACACAGCCGAAGAAGAGATTCTTCCCGCTGTACGAGCGGTGATACGCGGAAACAGCTATTTCAGTCCCGGCATTTCCCAAACACTGCTTGACGACCACATTCGCTATCTGCAGAAGCGCGGCCTGCAGGATTCCTACGACTTGCTGACGGAGCGCGAAAAGGAAGTTCTGCAGCTTCTGGCCGAAGGGCGCTCGAATAAAGAGGTTGCCGCCGTGCTGAGTCTCAGCCTCTCCACAGTCGAGACACACCGCACCAACCTTATGCAAAAACTGAACCTCCACAGCGCGGCTGAAATCGTGTTGTATGCGGTGCGGAAGAAGCTGATCCGCTGAGCGGGCCGGCGGTCTGGACCCTATTCGATCCGCCGCAAAGCTGAAACGGAGCCGGAAGCGTAAGCGACCTTGATTGGCTCATACCTTAATCGGCCCCATAAACCAGCTCCGGTGTCGGCGGGGGTTTCGTGATTGTCCTATTAGCCTGAAATGCGAATTTAACTAAGCGAGAGGTAAGGATCTCTTTGCGAAAACAAGGAGATGGAACGACACGTAACGGACAATTTAATCCCTCGCGAGATGCATGCTCTGTTGTCGAATGAGCGGCTGATTGTGCGGGAGACGCAACGAGCTGTCACGCCGTTTGGCGGGATGGTGGTGTTTGTGGCATATCTTCAGCGGATCGATCTGGTAGGGCGGATTCGACAACATATGCCGATTCGCTGGCGGTCGCACAATCAGATCGATCCGGCAACCACACTGATTTCTTTCCTGATGGCAGTAGTGGTGGGAGCCAGGCGATTTGTGCACGCCAACTGGCTGCGCGGCGATCGAGCCTTACATGCACTGCTCGGCATCACGCGCTTTCCTACCGATGACACGATCCGCAATCTGTTTCGGCGCTTTGGAATGGGAGAAGTTCATCAGTTCTATGCGCCTCTCACGGAGTGGCAGATCGAGCGCTTGCCGGTGCGAAACGAAGGTTACAGCCTGGACCTGGATTCGACCGTATTTGAGCGCTATGGACAGCAGGAGGGCTCGCTCAAGGGACACAACCCACGCAAGCATGGCCGCCCCAGTCATCATCCTTTGCTGGCCGTTCTAGCCGAGGCTCACTTCCTACTCCACGGCTGGTTACGCAGCGGCAACTGCGGACCAGCGCGCGGAGTAGTCGAGTTTCTCAAAGAAGCACTGGCACTGTGGCAGCAGCGCCAAACCATTCGTGTCGTACGTGCTGATTCAGGCTTCTTCGATGACGAACTGCTCAGCTTTTTAGAAGAGCGCCGTCTGCCCTACATTGTAGTCGCACGCATGACCAAGTGGGTGCAGCGCGCGGCGCAGTGTGTCGAGCAATGGCAGCCTCTGGATGAGAATTACGCGATCGGTGAGTTCCGCTTACAACTCTGGGGTTGGAAAACCGAGCGGCGCTTCATCGCGGTGCGCGAACGTGTGCGCGAATCACGCTCTAGCGCCGGTCGCAAACTGATCGACGTGCCGGGCTACACGTTTCGGATTTTCGTAACCAGCCAGACGCAAGCCGCCGAGGAAGTCTGGCGCGATTACAATCACCGCGCGGATGTGGAAAATCGAATCGCCGAGCTGAAGCACGATCTGGGAGCCGATGGCTTCTGCTTGCAGAAGTTCTTCGCTACCGAGGCTGCCTTCCGGGCCGTGCTGTTGGTCTTCAATCTCCTGGCGGAGTTCCAGCGCGCAATCGGCTTGCCTAGCTATAAAGAGCCAGCCACGCTGCGCACCCAAGTGCTGACCTGCGGAGCCATTCTCGGTCGTGCCGGCCGACGCCTGGTGCTTCATCTCTCGGAAAGCTGGGGCGGACTAAAAGCACGAAGCGCCTTACTCGACAACATCTTGCGCTGGCAAATTCCAACTTCGCCGAAGTTCAATCCAGCCATCGCAACTTGATACCGGTCTCCCCCTACACCAGCTCACTTCCATGCTTAATTTCGGAATTCAGGATTAGTTCTCGTTCTTTCCTGTCTCATATTTCGGGGATTCGGTGTTGCAGGCATCCCCGCTTTCACCACCTGGCAAGCGTGCGCGCGTGATGGGCTAAGTCTGATGCTCATTTTCACAGGCATCTCCCATTTCACATTCATGAAGGAAGACTTCGTTCGCATGATGCCTCCCTCGATTCCATGGCCGCGCGGGATCGTCTATTTCACTGGCCTCTGTGAAATCGCGGGAGCCGTCGGGCTTCTCATTCCCGAGCTCCGCCACGCCGCCTCCTATGCATTGATCGCTTTCTTTATCGCCGTTTTGCCGGCCAATATTCACGCTGCACGCGCAGGCGTAACTCTTCGCGGCAAGCCTGTCACAAGCCTGTGGCTCCGTATCCCGATGCAGGTGCTCTTCATCGTCATAGCCTTCTGGTCCGCTCGCTGAGTCGGCAACACCGAAAGAGTCCTCCACAGTGTCCGGGCGCCGAACTCAAACAGGGTATTCAGCAGGCCGCAGCGTTACCTGCCGCTTATCTGTCCCGCTCGCAGCCGAGCCGCTATATTTGCGGCCTGCTTGCGTCGCATCCACAACGGAAACAGCGGCAGCATTTTCATCAGAAACCGATAGCCTCGGCCTGGGAAAACTCGATCCTCTCCGCGCTCGAATCCAGCCAGCGCTTCTCGCGCGCACTGTGCGGCAGTGATCCGGAGGAAGCGCGGGGGCGTGCCGATCATGCCTCCCGGAGAACCGGCTACTTGATCGAATTCGCTCTCCACCGGACCTGGGCACACTTCTGTCACGATTACGCCCGTTCCCGAAAGGTCAGCGCGTAGCGCTTCGCTGAATCCGGCCACGAAATGCTTGCTCCCTACATACGCCGCCGCGTTTGGCAGAACCGTGAGCCCCGCGCCCGATCCGATGTTGAGCACTCCGCCGCGGCCGCGCTCCACCATACCCGGCACGAGTGCCGAGGTAAGTTGGGCCACAGCCGATATGTTGGTCCGCAACACTTGTCGAGTCCGCGTCCAATCCGAGCGATCGAACAACACCGAATCGCCCAATCCTGCATTGTTCACTAGCACATCCACCGCACCGGCTTGCTCGGATACTTTCACAAGCAGCCTCTCTATTTCATGCTCGTCCGACAAATCCGCCGCCAACACCACAATCTTTAATCCCGGATAACGCCCTAGCAGCTCGTCTCGCAACCTCTCAAGCCGGTCCAGCCGCCGAGCTACCAACACAAGCGTTTCCACACATGCGCCGAACTCCCGCGCGAGTTCGTGTCCGATGCCTGCCGATGCCCCGGTTATTAGGACGGTGCCGTGATTTCGCTCATGTATGGCCATCTGCTTATCCTCGCGCTCGAATCAGCGCAATTCCCAGGGTGACGAGACTTGCGCCCAGTACAAAAACACCGATCCACAGGAGTGCGATAAGTCCGCTTGGCCGAGTTCTGCCCTCGCCTAGCGCCGCACCGAAAAAGCCAGCGCTCACCAATATCGGCGCAGCCGCAAACCCAATACGCACCGCCCATGCGATTGGCGTGGATAACTTCGTTTGCTCGGTGAACAATAGCGAGACGAGCGCAAGAATCACCAGCACTCCTGCGTGCGCATGCCCGGCTCGGAACATCGACCGTTGAAAGTCGGTGAATTCAGGCTGCTTGCCCGAAAGGATACCCAGGAGAAATGTGCCGCCGTACTCAATCGTCGTCACGGCGATCAGCAGAAGGCCTGCCATCAATTTGGTTGCATCGGTCATAGTTGCTCCTTGCTGACTTGACAGTGTCTACTTGACATTGTCCACCCAAAGCTAGACACTGTCAAGTACGAACCCAGAGAGAGAGAAATGGATAGCCGGGAACGAATTCTGAAGCGCCGCAGTGGAGCTGATGACCAAGGAAGGACTGGCAGCTCTTTCGATGCGCGAGGTTGCGCGCCGAGCCGGCGTAAGTCATCAAGCTCCTTATCATTATTTTGAAAACCGTGAAGCGATCCTGGCCGCGATCGCCGAGGAAGGATTCAAGAAATTCAATGCGACGTTAGAATCGGCATCCGGCAGCAATAGCCGTCGCTCGCCTGATTGCGGCGGGGCGCGCGTATATCGGATTCGCGCTGTCTCATCCCGCTCATTTTCAGGTCATGTTCCGGCCCGAACTCGTGAACCTGGACAAGTACCCCTCCGCCCTCGCCGAAGCCAACCGCGGCTTCGCCATACTTCAGTCCCTCATTGATGGTGTGGTCAAAGAAAAATTCCTGCCTCGGACCCGCGCGGACGGGATGGTGATCCTTACTTGGGCATTCGTTCAAGGTCTCTCAGGACTGCTGCTTGAGGGACCGCTCGCCAGAATGGCCGGCGACGATCTCAAGAGCAATGACAAGATCGAATCGGCTCTACGCACCTTCGAATTTCTAATTTCGGGCCGTGGCAAAAGACGGTTGTAAGGAAGAGGCACTGGCTGGTACCAGATCACGCGCCACTCCGAACTTGGCGGACTGTTGGCGGGCGGTGCAAACGACCATCTCGCCACATCAGGCGTTGACGAGCTCCATCATCCCAGGGGAGTAGCGGTCGCCAGCTACGGCGCCCCTGGGAGCCACCTCGTCGAGCAGCTTCAGGTCCTGCCTCGTCAGCACGACGTCCACCGCACGGATGTTTTCCTCTAGGCGTGCGCGGCTGCTAGTGCCGGGAATGGGAATGATGTCCTCGCGTTGGGCGAGTACCCAGGCGAGAGCGAGCTGCGCGGGAGCAACTCCTTTTTCGCGAGCCATCTCCGCGATGCGATCCGCAATGGCGAGATTACATTGGAACTGTTCTCCCTGGAAGCGAGGATTGGTTCTACGCCAGTCGTTCGGCGCGAGATCGTCGATGCTGCGAAACCGGGAGCCGAGAAAGCCGCGGCCCAGCGGACTGTACGCAACGAGCGAGATTCCAAGCTCACCCAAAGTGGATAGCAAGTCGCCCTCGGGATCGCGTGTAAACAGGGAGTATTCGGTTTGTACAGCACTGATCGGATGTACTTTATGCCCGCGGCGGACAGTAGCGGCAGACGCCTCAGATACTCCGATGTGTCGCACTTTGCCAGCCCGAACGAGATCGGCCATCGCGCCGATGGTCTCTTCGATTGGGACTTGAGGATCCACGCGGTGCAGGTAGTACAAATCGATCACGTCGACTCCGAGGCGCTGCACTGAGAGATCGCAACAGCGGCGGGCATTTTCCGGGGTACCGTCCACACTCCGTTCTGGAGCAGAAGCAGGACCGGGCACAATTCCAAATTTAGTTGCGACAACAACGCGATCACGCCGACCGCGGAGAGCCTTGCCGACCTTTATCTCGGAGTCACCATAAATGTTCGCCGTATCGAGGAAATTGACACCCAGGTCGAGAGCACGATGGATAAGCGCGATGGCATCGGCTTCGCTTTGCGCACTGCTGGTGTACACATCGTCGATGCCAATGCTCATACAACCAAATCCAATTGCGGAGACTTCGGGGCCACCTCGGCCGAGTAAGCGGTTTTTCATCTTCGATCTGATTGGATAGATGCGACGGGCATGGGTTGGATCTCGCAGTTATTGAGCACAGCCGCGGGTGGGCGATGAGGTGCACACCCTGGCGTTTCGCGGTGTCCCAAGCGAACTCCAGACTGCATTTTTCGAAGGCGAACGGTAAACCCGTTACCTGAAAACGCCCGATTTGCGTTGCCGTCGCCGATTATCTTTGAGTAGATCCTCAATGACGGGTAAGCTCGACAGTGGCCCATCTGCCCATCTCAATCTACGAGTAGCAGACTACCCTGGACGTGATCCGGACAAATGCTTGGTCGCATCGTCAGTTTCCGATAACGTGCCGGTTCGCAACATATCGGGTTTGCGATCTATCGCGAAAGCGCAGCAGTTTCGGAGTCAATTCCCAAATCACTCAAGTTATGTGTAACAGCGCGAACGAGCTTTGCCAATGACGGACTTTAGTGGTCCCAATCGCATCGCCGCTCATCACGCCAATCACACCCATCAATTCGTCGGAGAGAGTGTTCGACGACATATTCCCCGACGGCATTACCGAGCGCCTGCCCGGCATTGCAATCTGTCCGAAAATGAATCCCGCCGAACACGCGAGCGTTTACTATCTCTTCGAGGGCTGCGGAAAAGCTGGGAAAACTGCGCATCTGTCCGGGCAGCGCGTCATTTGTGATAGTGATTGCCGTGTCCTCTCCAAAGTAGTGTGAAAGCACTCGGGCCGCTGCGCTGCTGGCGCAGGAATGAGCCGATGGGTAGCCCGGGAACGGCGGAGTGACCAGAAGCGGCGTCCATGTTGGATCAGCCAGCGTATCGGGATTTCCATCTGTGCCCGCCAACTGAATGGCTGTGATCGGCCGCCAGGATACATACGTGTATTTCGCATCCCAACAGCCAATAATGGCGTCGGACATCGCCAGATTCACCTGCGCGAGCAGGTGTGCAGTTTGCAACAGGCTGAAATGATGCTTTTCTGCAAGGGTAGTGGCAACGGGATCCCAGAAGTCGGGCGGATTGCCCGGATTCCAGAAAAGAGCAGCATCGGTTTCATCGGGTGTACGGCTAGTGCTGGAGTTGCTTCCCATGACTTTGATTTCATTGAAATCCGCTGTGTATTGGGCGCTATCTAAAGCCGGAGGCCCCGAAGGCCGAAACTGCGACGGCGACTGAATGACCCATGGAGTCACGTGTGCGAGTTGCGGAGCGAGACCCGGCAGTAACGCCGGCGGCGTCGGGCGCCATTCTCCGGGAGCGGTTCCGCCGGTGAATGATGGCACTGTCTGGGCGAACCCATCGTTGCTGCGCCAAGCCCAGATCGCATCGGCAACCGTCTGGCCCCACTCAATCCCCTCTTGGATCGATTCGGAGCGCTCGGCGCCCCAACCGCGAGAGATGCCCATCAGCGATGCCGACCGCTGTTGATCCAGTGTGTCCGATTGTGCCGAATACAGGCGAATCAAAATAGCGTAGGCCGCTTGTACTGCGGCGGCACGTTTCGACGCGTTTCGAGGACCTGTGCTCGAGACATGAATAGGAGTGTACCGCGGGTCGATGCCGTTCACGGCATCGAAAACCGCAGCCTGCACAATGGCGGTGCTCCGCGTTGAAACAGGCGCTGGCGTTGCAGGCGGCGTGAGCGTCGCCTCGAGCATGATGTGATTCCAGTCAGTTACTTCATCGGCTAGCCCGATTCCGCAGCTAACGAGCAGGAGAACGGATAAACCGATCGTGTTGACGCACTTTTCGAGTGTTGACATGTGTGATAGTCCTTTCTTGTGATTGTTTTGCTGATGTAGGGTGTTAGGTGTTGCGTGTTTACGCGTGCCGTTCAGTTTCGGCGTGCTTCGAGGAAAGCTTGGGCGTTCTGAAGTTCGAGTCTTTGCGTATCAGCGTGTCCGCATAACTGAAGTAACTGCGAATAGCGTGCTTTTGCCTTCTTTCGATCGCGACAAAGCTCGGCCGCACGCCCGACTCCATAAATCGCACTGAATCGATTCGGCGAACTCCGCAGCACTTCTTCGAACTCGGGAAGCGCGCGTGCCGGCTGGTCCAGTTCCATCAGCAACTCGCCCAGAAGCTCACGCGCCGGTAACACTGGACCCGGAGTTACGGGATGTTTTTCCATTGTGTCTTCGAGATCGGCTGCGGCTCGCATCGAGCGCAGTGCAGGTTCCTCATTTCCTTCTGCATGCTTGAGCCACGCCACGGCAGCAAGCCGCTGAACTTCTACTTGCGCAGCCCAGTCGTAACCCTCTTGATGCTGTCGAACCGTCTGCTCAATCTCCGCCAGCTCTGCGATTTCGGCCCGGGCTTGAGCTATGTTTCCATCGTGCGCCGAGCCAAGCGCACGTGCGAAATGCGTGATGGTCTCTGCGTAACGAAAGTGCGTCCGGGGGAACCATGCCGGCCGCACCTGAAGGGCAGCGGCTGCCGACCAGCGCCGCCGCTCGAGCGTGTAGCGCGCGGGAATGGCAGCGAAGGCATAAGCAGCTTGGAAGACCTGCTGATCGACTCTTGACACGGATGCAGCATCGTCAACGATGCGCTTCGCTTTCTCGTCTTGACAGGTCTGGAGGTAGGCGTAGGCGAGATAGTCCATCGCGTGGAGTTGATCCTGCGAGGTAGCGGCCGGAAGAGTTTTTGCCATTTGGCTCTTCGCAGCGGCAACCGAGGCGAGATTCGATTGAATCGACTCGTCCCACAGACCCAATCGTGTGAAGATATGCGACGGCATGTGGAGCGCATGCGGCAATGCCGGGGCGATTTTCGCGTAGGTCCGTGCAGCGGGCAGCGCGAGAATCGCAAGCCGTGGTGAATCATAGCTGTGGATCAGGTAATGGGCGATGCCGGGATGGTCCGGCTGCTCCGGCAGGATGCGGTTCAAGATCGCCGCCGCTTGTTTTTGATTCGTATAGGTTTTGTCGGTCGCAGGCGCAGTTGCAATCAAGGCGAGCGCGTAAAAAATGGCGGCTTCGTGGTCTTCCGGATATCGCGCAGAAAGCCGCTGCATAGCGTTACGCCAGGAGAGCACGCGCTGCCGATGGGGTAGCTTATCCGAATCCTTATAGAACTCTTCGATTGCGGCAATGTAGTCGCGTTCACGCTGCGTTTTGGCTCCAATCGAATTGGCTTTTTCGATCGCAGCAACCCCTTTCCTCAGATCGGACGACGTGGGCGGAAACCATAAGGGGTGATAGAGGCTCATAGCGATGCCCCAGTAAGCCATCGCGCAAGCCGGATCGACACGGATTACGCTGGAAAATGTCTTTTCCGCTTCGTCGTACCAGAACGAGTGGACAAGGGCGACACCGTATTCGAAGGCCTTTTGTGCCTCGGGAGCACAGGAGACGGGAAAATGTATGTGCCCGGCGTCGTGCTGATGATTCTCGGAATTGGCAGCGCTCGGTATGGCGACGGCCATTAGGCCGCATAGAAACAAACCGCGAGGCTGGAAAAGATACTTTGGCATCTTATGCGTGAGAACAGCTTCGCGGGTTTGGGTTAATACAGCAATACAACGCGAGCGAAAGGTAGGGGACATCGCATCTCATTGACTGATCTGGAGTTCCGGCGAGTGGTGAAAGATCACTGCCGGGTGTAGAATCGTATCTCCAATAAATGTCGAGCGTAGTTGCCAGACGGGAATCGACTGCCTCCGGCCGAATTTTCCGATTTGGAGCATTCGAGTTCCATGTCCCAGCGCGCGAGCTGCGGAAGCACGGCCTTCGGATTAAGCTCGCCGGCCAGCCGATCAGCGTGCTTGTCATGCTCCTGGAACGCCCCGGCGAGGTAGTCACCCGAGAGGACCTTCAAGCGCGGCTCTGGCCGGCGGGCACCTACGTGGACTTCGAGCATAGTGTCAACGCCGCCGTTAAGAGACTTCGGCAGGCTTTAGGCGACTCGGCAGATTCGCCGCGCTTTATTGAGACGCTCGCTCGTAATGGATATCGCTTCATCGCTCCGCTGAGCGAGCGCATTGATGATTTAGCGGAACCTGCTGGCCAGAAGCAGGCTGAAGAGTCCGCTGCCCCGGTGAAAAAGGCGGCAAAGTGGTTGCGATTCCTTGCGTTTCCACGCATAATGGCCGGCGTTTTGCTCCCCATGGTAATTGCCGGCTTCATCATCGGGTTGCACGAAAGGCGGCCGACTCACACGGGTTCGGGTCCAATCCGGTCTTTAGCCGTTCTCCCTTTGGCCAACCTTTCCGGAGATCCCGAACAGGAGTATTTCGTGGAGGGGATGGCCGACTCCCTTCGACAGAGCCTTGAGGGCATCAGCGCTCTGCAAGTCATTTCTCGGACTTCATCCATGTACTACCGGGGAAGCAATAAGGCCCTTCCAGAGATTGCGCGTCGGTTGAATGCGGATGCAGTTGTCGATGGCTCGGTCTTGCGCACGGGTAACCGGGTGCGTATCAGCGTCGAACTTATCCAAACCGCTAGCGAACACAAATGTGGGGCGGCAGTTATGACCGCGATCTGAAGGATATCTTTGCGCTGCAGGCTGAAGTGGCCCAGAAAATAGCTGATGAAATCCGGGCAACTTTGAGCCCTCCTGATCGCGCGCGGCTGGCCCGTCGGCGCACTCAAGACCCGGATGCCTACTTCGCCTATTCCAAGGGAAGGTTTTTCTGGAACAAGAGGACCGAAGTGGACCTGAAGAGAGCCATCGGTTATTTTCAGCAGGCGATTGAAAAAGACCCGAATTACGCGCTGGCCTATGACGGCCTTGCGGATTGCTGGTTGCCGCTGGGATGGTACGCATACATGGCCCCATCAGAGACTTTTCCGCATGCGAAAGTCGCGGTGATGAAGGCGCTGGCCCTGGATGACTCGCTCGCAGAGACACATACGTCGCTGGCGTTCGTAACGCTCTACTACGATCGCGACTGGGCCAACGCTGAGCGTGAATTCCGGCGCGCTATCGAGTTGAATCCAAACTACGCAAATGGGCACCACTGGTACGCCGAATTCCTGTCGCTGGTAGGCCGCCATGCAGAAGCTATCGCAGAATCGGAACGCGCCCGGGAGCTCGATCCGCTGTCGAATATCATCAACACGTGGGTGGGCTCACGGTACTTCTTTGCGCGCCAGTACGACAAGGCGATCGAGCAGTACAGAAATGCCGTAGAAATGGATCCAGGCTTCGTTCCGGTGCATCTGGTGCTCGGACACGCGCTCGAGCAGAAGCACATGTACCAAGAGGCCATCGCGGAACTCGAAAAAGCAGTGAGTCTATCCGGCGGCAGCCCGGTTTATATGGCATCCTTAGCGCACGCCTACGGAGTTGCCGGCAGGCAAAGCCAAGCGAAGAAGCTATTCGACGATCTCAGGAACTTGTCCAAACAGAGATATGTGTCCTCTTATGACCTTGCACTCGCATCACTGGGGATTGGCGAAACAGATCAGGCATTCACGTTGCTCACGCGAGCGGTCGAGGAGCGCTCGCCGCGGGCTGCCTTCCTGGGAGTAGACCCCCGGTTTGATGGTCTCCGCAGTGATGCTCGATTCAAGGAGCTGATGATTCGAATCGGGCGGCCATCTTAGCTCGCAAGAGCGTGCACTTTCCGGATTTGCGCCAGGATAACGGGCCATCCGGAAGTAATTCACGGCCTCCGAATATTAAGTAGCGATATATTGTCATCGGCCATGTAGCTGTAGCTAAGCTAATCCTGTTTAGCCAACCGGACGGCTTCTCAAAGATCTCCGGGAAGCGCGTTAGGTTCTAGAGAATCTCCTATCCTAAAAGCCCTCACCCGCAAAATCCTCATCCGCACGCATCCAGTTCAGAAATCTTCACCCAGCTAATCTATACAACCTGCACAACTTACCTCCTACCGGCCCTCAACATCCTTCCTGCCGCGTGCTATATCTGCTGGCGAACTCATATGTCCGCAATCGAAACATCTCCGGTCGCCGAACCGTCTGCCTCCGGCCCTACCTCCGAAGAAGGTAAGGCCATCTCCTCCCGCAATGCTGTCAAGCACAATCTCTGCTCGACCAAACTCACCGGTTCGGATCTCGAAGAATTTAACGCCATACGTGCCAAGCTCGACGAAGAATGGGAACCCACGACCGAAACCGAGCGCATTCTGCTCCAACAGATGGCCCTCAGCCAGTGGCGCATGGATCGCGCACTCTCGCTCGAAATCGCCGTCTTCGATGAGGAGTCTCTCGACCCCGCCGCTCTGGCTCTCACTCTCCGCTACCGCACTGCCGCCGAGCGGGCCTTCTACAAAGCCCTTGCCGAGCTCCAGCGTCTCCGCACTTCCATACGAGAGGATGCCCGCCGCCAGCAGGACGACGAAGAAGCCGCCGTCCAGCGCGAAATCGAGCGCCTCATCATGGCCCCCATCGCCCAGTACGCCTCGTAGTGGCCGGGCCTGCCCGGCCTGCGCCTGCTCAGCCTGGCAACGGACTTCCCGCCGCCCACCAGTTCGTTTCGCCGAATCACCCTCCGGCTTCGCAGCCGCCCAGTGTTGAGCGCTAATCAAGGGGCAGCCCGCATCTGTGGCGGGGCAAGCCGGAGTAACATCAGCCCTATCCGCTTCGTCTTTCTTCATGTCAGTGATTAAGTGGGATAGTGGTGCGGTTTCCCGGCACGTTGCGCCGCTCAGTCTCGTTTCGCCTTAGTATTAACCCCCTAATTTGGAGCACCGGATGAAAAATCCTGGCGTCTTAGAAGACACGCCAGCTACGCAGACACAACGCTTTGAGCCTCTCCCGCCCCCGGGCGAGCCGCGGCGGAACTTATGGTGGCTATGGCTGCTTCTGCTGGGCGCGCTACTGTACGGAGGCTATCGCTTCTACCAGGCGCAAGTTCAAAAGTCGGCGGCCCTCACAGCAGCTCAGCAGGCGAAAGCGTTTTCGCACCTCGCGTCCGTGGTGGTCGTCGACTCCCATCGCGGCGACATGCCAATGGACCTGCGGGGCCTCGGCTCGGTCACAGCCTTTCAAACAGTCACAGTAAAAACGCGCATAGACGGACAACTGACCCGTGTCGATTTCACCGAAGGTCAGTTCGTGCACAAAGGCGATCTTCTCGCCGAGATCGATCCGCGGACCTACCAGGTTCAGCTTTTACAGGCGCAAGCGCAGCTTACGCGCGACGAGGCGCAGTTGAAAGATGCGGTGGTGAACCTGGACCGCAACCAGGCCCTGTATGCCGCTCAGGTGATTGCTAAGCAGCAGCTCGACACGCAGGCGGCGTTAGTCGGCCAGTACAACGGCGGGATTGAAGCAGATAGGGCGCAGATCGCCGCCGCCAAGCTACAGCTTACCTACTGCCGCATCGAGGCTCCGATCAGCGGCCGAATCGGCCTGCGGCAAGTTGATCCGGGAAACATGGTGCACGCCGCCGATGCAAATGGCATTGCGGTCATTACCCAGCTTCAGCCCATCTCCGTACTGTTCAGCATTCCGGAGGATTATCTCCCGGAAGTTTTGAAGCGGCTGCGGTTGAATCCTCATCTTCCGGTGATTGCCTACGATCGCGACGGCAACCGAAAACTCGCCACGGGAACGCTCGTTACTGTCGATAACCAGATCGATCCCACTACGGGAACCTCGAAATTAAAGGCTGAATTCGCTAATGCCGACTATGCTCTGTTCCCCAACCAATTCGTGAACGTCGAATTGCGGCTGGACACGAAGCGCGGCGTAGTGATTGTGCCGGCGGCCGCTATTCAACGCGGTCCCGGGGGCACTTTCGTCTACGTTGTCAAGGACGAACGCGCGATCGTCCGCCCTGTCACAGTAGGACCGGTAATGGGTAATGAAATCGGCGTCGAAAAGGGACTTTCAAGCGGCGAGCAGGTTGTCGTTGACGGCGCCGACAAGCTGACCGACGGGATGAAAGTTGACGTTCGTACCTTGAATACCAACGGCGCGGGGCAAGGTTCTCACGCATGAGCCCGTCCCGGCCGTTTATACTCCGGCCGGTAGCGACTTCGCTGCTGATGGCCGGCATTCTGTTGGCTGGCGCCATCGCCTATAAGCAACTCCCCGTATCGGCGCTGCCCGAGGTCGACTACCCCACAATCCAAATTCTCACGTTTTACCCCGGGGCCAGCCCCGAGGTGATGACGGCTACGGTCACCGCGCCTCTCGAACGGCAATTTGGACAAGTGCCGGGGTTGAAGCAGATGACCTCCATCAGCTCATTCGGCGCATCCATTGTTACGCTGCAATTCGACCTGAATTTGAACATCGATATCGCCGAGCAGGAAGTCCAGGCGGCGATTAATCAATCGGGAACATACCTTCCGGCCGACTTGCCGAACCCGCCGGTCTACAACAAGGTGAACCCGGCCGATGCGCCGATCCTGACGCTGGCACTCACTTCAAACGCAATGCCGCTCTCGAGGGTGGAAGACCTGGCCGACACGACGCTTGCTCAGAAGATCTCGCAATTGCCTGGAGTTGGACTCGTGACATTAAGCGGCGGCCAAAAGCCGGCCGTTCGCATTCAAGCCAATCCCACGGCGCTCGCGGCTTACGGATTGAGCCTCGAGAATCTCCGGTCCGCGATCGGCCTGGCCAACGTGAACCAGGCGAAGGGCAACTTTGATGGTCCGCGCCAATCGTTCACGATCGGAGCAAACGATCAGATTCGTTCGAGCGCCGACTACAGAGCATTGATTGTCGCTTATAAGAACGGAGCGCCCGTACGGTTGTCCGACGTGGCCACGGTAATACAAGGCGCCGAGAATGTGAAGGAGGCTGCCTGGATGAATACCACCCCGGCAGTCATCATGAACATTCAGCGGCAGCCGGGCGCGAACATCATCTCCGTCGTCGACAGGGTGAAAACCATATTGCCGCAGCTTCGGGCGTCCCTGCCCGCTTCCATCGGCATCACGGTGCTTACCGACCGCACCAACACTATCCGCGCTTCCGTCAAGGACGTGCAATTCGAGCTGATGTTGACCGTTGCGCTCGTGGTAATGGTGATTTTCCTGTTTCTGCGAAACTTGGCGGCCACCATTATTCCGAGCGTCGCAGTGCCCCTGTCGCTCGTCGGAACGTTCGGGGTGATGTATCTGCTGGGCTACAGCCTGAACAACCTTTCTTTAATGGCGTTGACCATTTCGACCGGCTTCGTCGTCGATGACGCGATTGTGATGATCGAGAACATTTCGCGTTATATCGAAGAGGGCGAATCGCCGCTACGAGCCGCGCTGAAGGGCTCGGAACAGATTGGGTTCACCATCGTCTCGCTCACCGTCTCGTTGATCGCCGTGCTGATTCCGTTGCTCTTTATGGGCGACATTGTAGGCCGTTTGTTCCGGGAATTCGCCGTCACTCTGGCGGTCACAATTCTGGTGTCGGCTTTTGTCTCGCTCACCTTGACGCCCATGATGTGCGCCAAGCTTTTGCGATTCAAATCGGAATCGGAGCAGGGTTGGTTCTACCGCGCCTCCGAGCGCGCTTTCAACTGGGTGATCGATCGCTATGGGGCGACTTTGCGATGGGTCTTGCGTTACCAGGCATTCACGCTCTTCGTCCTCGTCGCGACGATTGCGGCCACCCTGCTTCTCTTTGTTTACGTTCCGAAGGGATTTTTTCCGGTTCAGGACACGGGTCTTATTCTAGGCATCTCGGAAGCTCCTCAAGAGATCTCGTTCCCGGCAATGTCCGAGAAGCAGAGAGAGTTGGCTCGCATCATTTTGCAGGACCCGGCGGTAGAAAGCCTTTCCTCCTTCATCGGCATCGATGGAACAAACGCAACGCTGAACAGCGGCCGGATTCAAATCAATCTGAAGCCGGTTGAACAGCGGAATGCGAATGCCTCGGAAGTGATCCGGCGGCTGAGCCCTCAACTCGCTAAGGTGAACGGCATAACGCTTTATATGCAGCCGGTGCAGGATCTATCGGTCGAAGATCGCGTGAGCCGCACCGAGTTTCAGTACAGCGTGGAAGATGCCGACCCGCGCGAACTGGACACCTGGGTGCCGCGCATCGTCGCGAAGCTGCAAACGCTGCCTCAGTTGCGCGACGTGGCGAGCGATCAGCAGAATCACGGCCTCGAGGCGGATATCGTCATCGATCGTGATACGGCATCGCGGCTTGGCATCACGCCGCAAACAATCGACGACACGTTGTACGACGCTTTTGGACAGCGGCTCGTCTCGACCATCTTTACGCAGTTAAACCAATACCATGTTGTGCTCGAGGTCGATCCTCAATATCAACTCAACCCAAACTCGTTGAAAGACATCTACGTCCAATCGAGCGCCGGAGCGGAGGTCCCGCTCAGTGCGTTTACACACTTCGAGCCTTCCACCACCCCTCTCGCCATCAATCACCAGGGCCAGTTCCCGGTTGTGACGTTGTCTTTCAATCTTGCGCCCGGCGTGTCGTTGGGAGACGCTGTGCAGGCGATCAAAAGCGCTGAAACGCAGATCGGCATGCCTGCCAGTATCAATGCCAGTTTTCAAGGCACGGCGGAGGCCTTCCAGAACTCGCTCGCCAATGAACCGTTCCTGATTCTCGCGGCGTTGGTAACGGTATACATCGTTTTGGGCGTTCTGTACGAAAGCTACATTCATCCGCTCACCATCCTCTCTACGCTCCCTTCGGCGGGTGTGGGAGCCATTCTCGCCCTCCAGATTTGCCATACCGATTTCAGCGTTATCGCGCTCATCGGCATCATCCTGCTGATCGGCATTGTGAAGAAGAACGCGATCATGATGATCGATTTCGCTCTCGAAGCGGAACGCAAAGAAGGCAAGACTCCGATCGAAGCCATTTACCAGGCGTCGCTGCTTCGATTCCGCCCCATCATGATGACCACTATGGCTGCGCTATTTGGCGGCTTGCCTCTGGCGCTGGGAACCGGAACGGGCTCGGAGCTGCGGCGGCCTCTTGGCATCACCATCGTCGGCGGACTGATCCTCAGCCAGATTCTGACGCTGTACACGACCCCTGTTGTTTACCTGTTCTTCGATCGCCTGGCGCATGGGCTTCGGCGGCGCGAGCGTGTGGCGCGCCGGTGGGAAACGCCTGTCCCGGCGGAGTAGATAAGTGAATATTTCCGCCCCTTTCATCAACAAGCCAGTTGCCACAACGCTTCTTACGTTCGCGCTCGCGCTCGCGGGCGCCCTCGCCTTCCGCTTTCTGCCCGTCGCGCCGCTACCCCAGGTAGAATACCCCACAATTCAAGTGGGCGCGAATTTGCCAGGCGCAAGTCCGGAGACGATGGCCGCCACCGTCGCAACACCGCTCGAAAGGCAGTTCGGGCGCATCGCGGGCGTCACTGAAATGACGTCGAATAGCCAGACCGGCTCGACGCACATCACTCTTCAATTCGACTTGAGCCGTAAGATCGATTCCGCCGCGCGCGATGTGCAAGCCGCCATCAATGCGGCGCGCGGCCAGTTGCCTTCCGATCTTCCCTCAAATCCCTGGTACTACAAAGTGAATCCAGCCGACGCGCCAATCATGATTCTGGCGCTCACTTCCGACACGATCGACAAACCGCATATGTACGATGCGGCGGAATCGATTCTCGCGCAGAAGATCTCTCAGATTGAGGGCGTGGGCCAGGTGGAAGTCGGCGGAGGTGCGCGTCCAGCCGTCCGCGTAGAAGTAAATCCGATGGCGTTGAACGGCTACGGCCTCAGCCTCGAGGACGTGCGAACGGTTTTGCAAAACGCAAATGCAATCAGTCCCACAGGCGAACTGTCGAACTCATCCGAGTCGTGGCTCGTCAAGACTTCCGATCAGCTAAAGGTTGCCGTAAAATACCAGCCCTTAATCGTCGCCTATCACAATGGTTCCGCGGTCCGACTGTCCGATGTGGCGAACGTCTACGACTGGATTCAAGACCGGCGGAACACGGGTCTCGATAATGGCAAGGACGCTGTATTGTTGATTCTGTTCCGACAGCCCGGCGCAAACATCATAGACACGGTCAATCGCGTGAAGAGCTTGTTGCCGCGGTTGCGAGCCTCCATCTCGCCGGCAATTGACCTGAGCATTGCCAACGACCGCACAACTACGATTCGGGCATCGGTGGACGATGTCGAGTTCACCCTCATAATTTCCATTTTGCTTGTGGTCCTGGTGGTTTTCTTTTTCCTGCGGAACGCATGGGCCACGGCGATTCCGAGCGTGGCTGTGCCGCTCTCCTTGCTCGGAACGTTCGGCGTCATGTATCTGCTCGGGTACAGTCTCGACAACTTGTCTCTGATGGCGCTGACGATCTCTACTGGATTCGTTGTGGACGACGCAATCGTCGTCATTGAAAACATCACGCGCTACTTGGAAAAAGGCTTAACGCCCCTCGAGGCTGCTCTGCGCGGCTCGCGCGAGATCGGATTCACTGTGGTTTCGATGAGCGCTTCGCTCGTGGCGGTTTTCATTCCCATTCTCTTGATGGAAGGTATCGTCGGGCGCCTGTTCCGCGAATTTGCGGTTACCCTCGCAGTCGCAATCGGCGTTTCGCTCATCGTTTCATTAACCACCACGCCCATGATGTGCGCCCGCTTCCTGAAGCCGCATAGCCAGCGGAAGCACGGCATCTTCTACGCGATAAGTGAAAAGTTCTTCGACGGAGTCCACTCGTTCTACCGGGTCACGCTTCGCATGGTGCTGCGGCATCCTCAGCTCACACTTGTCGTCCTGCTCGCCACTATTGCCGTCAATGTCATGCTTTTCATCGCGGCGCCCAAAGGTTTTTTCCCTCAGCAGGACACCGGGCGGCTGGGCGGAGCCATTGTCGCCTCGCAGGACATGTCGTTTCAAGCCATGCGGCAGAAGCTGACGCAGTTTGTCGATATCGTGCGGACAGATCCGGCTGTTGACACAGTCGCCGGCTTCGCCGGCGGCGGAACCGCCAACGTCGCGGGTCTATTTGTTTCCCTAAAGCCGCTTGACCAGAGAAAGTTGTCAGCCGATCAGGTGATTGACCGGCTTCGTGGAAAACTGGCTGTTGTTCCAGGAGCAACACTCTATCTGCAGGCAGCGCAGGATATTCACGTGGGCGGCCGCGCCAGCAACTCGCAGTACGAGTACACGATTCAATCCGATTCGATTCAAGACTTGAACACGTGGGCGCCGCGGCTCCTCGACAAACTACGCACACTGCCGCAATTGCGCGACGCCAATAGCGATCAACAAATACGTGGCCTGGAAAGCACGCTCATAATTGACAGAGACACCGCATCGCGGTTGGGAGTGTCGCCGAGCGGCATCGACAACACGCTCTACGACGCATTCGGACAGCGCCAGGTCTCGACCATGTACGAGAGCTTGAACCAGTATCACGTCGTAATGGAAGTCGCTCCCGAGTACCAACAAAGCCCCGAGGCTCTGAAAAGCATTTACGTTCGTTCCTCGAATAACACGATGGTTCCACTCAGCACGTTTTCCCATTACGAGCTTCGCAACACATCACTCGGCATCAATCATCAAGGCCAGTTTCCTTCCATCACGATGTCCTTTGCGCTGGCTCCAGGTGTGGCGCTCAGCGATGCCGTCGATGCGGTGAGTGCGGCTGAGCGCGACATCGGTATGCCGTCAAGCGTCCGCGGCAGTTTCTCCGGTACGGCCCGGGCGTTTCAAAAATCGCTGTCGAACGAGCCACTGCTGATTTTGGCGGCGCTGGTGACGGTCTACATCGTGCTCGGCATGCTGTACGAGAGTTATATTCATCCGATTACAATCCTGTCCACACTTGCCGTCGGCAGGCGTCGGAGCGATTATCGCTTTGTTGCTGTTTAACACTGAATTGAGCGTTATTGCTCTCATTGGCATCATTCTCCTGATCGGCATCGTGAAGAAAAACGCGATTTTGATGATTGATTTCGCGCTTGAAGTGGAGCGGAAGGAAGGCCTAAGTCCGCGCGATGCAATCTACGAAGCGTGCCTGCTGCGCTTCCGCCCAATTCTAATGACAACCATGGCGGCATTGCTTGGAGGATTGCCGCTCGCGCTCGGCACCGGGACCGGCTCCGAACTGCGCCGGCCGCTTGGCATCACAATCGTCGGCGGACTGATTCTGAGTCAAATCCTGACGCTCTACACGACCCCTGTGGTCTATCTCTACCTGGATCGCTTCCAGATGCGCTTCAGAAGGAGCAGGCGCCGCGTGCTGCCCGCGCCCGATTTCGATCCATCCCTTGGCATTCAGCAGGGCTGAACATCTATAGCTCGGTCGCGCGAATCCTCCATACCTGCTGCTGCTTATAATTCGTCAACCATATTGAACCGAACGCTACACGAATGCTGTCTCCGCCTGGGCCGATCCACTGCTTCGAGACACTGTTCGTCGCCGGATCGATTTTCGTAATCGGGAATCCGAATAAAGTCGTCCACACCGCTCCTTCTCCATAAGCGATCTCACCGCCCTCGCCGGGAATACCCGCCTCAATATTCTTCACCAGCTTCGCCGCATGCGCATCCACGCGAGATATCGTCCCATCGCCCTGGTTCAGTGTCCAGACAGAATCCTCTCCAAAAGTCAGAAATCGTGGCTTCGGCCCTACCGCGATTTTCGCCACCACTCGATTCCCGACTGGGTCGACTTTACTCAGTACGCTTAGCTCCGGCGACGTGATCCAGACCGCGTCTTCGCCGAACGCGCAAGCGGCCGGCCCGCGTGGAACTTCAATCGTCGCGCTGAGTTGATTAGTCTTCGGATCGATACGCGACAGCTCGCCCTGCTTGCCCGAGAGCATCCATATGCTGCCGGCTCCTGTGCACAAACCGCCTTCCGATTCCGCGGGGCCAACCGGAATATGCGCCAAAATTCTGCCCGTCTCCGCTTCGAAGCGCACCAGAGCATGATCGGCGCAACTGGGAGACCAAACGCTGCCGAAGGCATAAGTCAGGCCGGAGCACGGCTTATTGACCGTAACGATTTCGCCAACCTTGTTCGTTTTCGGATTCAGGCGAACGACCCTATTTTTCGGAGAGCTGGCCACCCAAATGGAATCGCCCGTAACAGCCATCCAATCCGGAGCTCCCTCGACGGTAAACACAGCGATTGGCTTGACTCCCGAGATGGATCGCTGAACGCTCGCCGTCGTCACACCGGTCTTTTTGGGCTTTCTTTCGTCGGCCATGGCGAATAACACGATTGCCCCGCACGTTACTACGATCAACATTCGATACATGATGTGTTCTCCGAGTGTAAACGAGAGAACTGCTGCATTTCCGGAGCTATTTTTCGACCGAGCCTGCCATTTACAGCTACATTGGGCGTGCTAGCGTAGACGGAGAAGCATCAACCAGGGCCCTTAGCTCAGTTGGTCAGAGCAGGGGACTCATAATCCCTTGGTCGTAGGTTCAAATCCTACAGGGCCCACCACCTTCGAGCTGTCCGGTCCCGGTCCAGCCGTTCTGACAAAATAGACTCATCGATGAGTCTGACCCAGGCACGGACCCTTGCCTTACTTTTGTCGCTTTCGCTGTCCCTTCCCGCCGCATCGGTAAAACGCTTCGGTGCGAAAGGCGATGGCGTCACAGACGATACTGCCGCAATCGACCGGGCGATTCGCTCGACGAAGTCAGGCACGCTGGTCTTTCCAGCAGGCACATACAAACTAACCTCAACATTGACCCTCCGGTCGGACGTTACCTACCAGGGTGAAGGCTCGGCGATTCTAAAAGGCAATGGTTATTTCTGGCTCATGCAGATGCCCCAGAGCACCGTGAACCTGACAATCAAGGGACTGACGTTCGATGGCGGCGGACTCTTGTTGCAGGGGCAAGTACTCGGGGTCAAGGTTATCGGTAATACGTTTCAGAACCTGACCACCGATAATTCCAAAGGCAATTGGACCCTGGGCAACACCATTTTTTCTCCCGATGGCGTTCACAACGCGACAATCAGCGGGAACTCGTTTCGGAACATTTTGATTAACGGGACGACGCGTCCCGATGGAACCGGGAACTCGATCGATCGATCGAACACGGCCATGATGTTCTACGGCATCGACCGGACCTCGATCGATCACAACACCTTCGACCGCGTGGGGCAAGGCATCAAAATTTGCTTCACAAATCCCTGGCCTTCTCACGACGTTTACATTGGACACAACACGTTTACGCGAGTTCATCGCATGGGCATGGAAATTCAAGGCGCGATGGGATGCGGAGCAAGCCACCCTGCTATCGACGGACCGGATACCTACGATTTGACGATCGAGTACAACAGCCTGACCGATTGGGACGACGCCTATTGGTGGAGCTACCCCATCAGCTTGGCAAATCCCGCCCCCGCGGGCGGTGCCGGCGCAATCGTACGCTACAACTACATCGTGGGCGGAAAAGCCGAATACTGGGATACGGATGGACCGGGCGGTAAGTATGGCTATGGCATCGAAGCCGCCAGCGCAGGCCTGCAAGTTTATGGCAATACGGTCAAGGGCTACTGGGGACAAAGCATTGCTATATCGGGCTCGCCTAATGCGCAGGTCCATGACAACTTCGTTTGCGGTGCAGCGAAAGGCGCGACTGTGAGCATCGGTCCACAGACCACTCCATCCCCAGGCGCGGCGTACTGGAAAAACACGATCATTCCACATAGCTGCCCGGCGACCTTGCCCAATCCTCTGACGAACTCACAGCGATCCGCGGCACACGCCCACGACGCGCCGCCCTCGTCTGGCGCCAACCAGGGGAACTTGCCGTCCGCCAGTGGTGTCTAAGTAATCGGACGTTTATTTTCCCTTGGTCCAGGGAGTAGAATCGACTGCAGAGGGAAGTACTTTGGCCGATTCCACGCTGACGCTATCGATTGCCGGTAACCATCAATCCCCGCTGTCGGAGGAAGACGCGCGACTTCTGCGGGGCCTGCGAGCGGGTATCGAGTCGGCTTATGAAGAATTGCTAAACCGGTATCAACAGCCGGTGTACAGCATGGTGTACCGGCTCCTTGGCGACCAAAACGATGCCTGCGATGTCGTTCAGGAAGTGTTCTTGAAGATCTTTCGGAGCGTTAACTCGTTTAAGGAAAGAAGCAGCCTTCGGACCTGGATCTACCGCATCGCCGTCAACGAGGCGCACAATCACCGGCGCTGGTTTTCGCGCCACAGGAAACGGGAAGTGGCCATTGAGCATGAGGACCAGGACCACAGGGCGTTCGATACAACGCCAGATCCGGGACCGTCGCCGTTCGATTTCACGCTTGACCGGGAGACACATATTTTGGTGCAACGCGCTCTTGACGAAGTAAGCCCGGTATTTCGCACTGCCGTTGTGCTGCGCGATGTCGAGGGGCTTGGCTATGAAGAGATTGCCGAGATTCTTCAAATCTCACTCGGGACTGTAAAGTCCCGAATATTAAGGGGCCGCGAGGCTCTGCGGCGCGTTCTGAGCGAACGGCTGGAACCGGGTTACGCAACGGCTTTCGAAGGCGGAATGGGCTAGCTATGGTCTTTTCTTGTCACAACGCCAAACGCCAGAGTACGGCTTACGTTGATGGCCGGTTGCGGTCCGACGAGCGCACCGGTGTAGCAGCCCATTTGACCGAATGCGAGGAATGCACGTCTTATTTCGAGCAGCTTACGGTTATCCGGTCCGCTCTTAAAGGCCTTTCGGCGCCGCCCATACCTGGGCGGCTGCAGACCAGTCTGAAAGTTATCGCATCTCGTGAACGCGCGAATGTGCTCGAATGGAAAGGTTCGCGGTTCAGAGCAGTATGGGAACGCTGGAAGTTTCACGTGAGCGAGCTGATGCGCCCGCTCGCCTTGCCTGCGACCGGCGGCCTCATTTCGGCCATTCTCCTGTTCGGAACCTTCGTCCTAACCATGGGTACTACCACCCGGATTGCCAGCTATGAGATCCCTCTTTCCGCGATTACCGATGACGAGCCGAACCTCCTTCCTGTCGATCTTCGCTCGAATCTCATCGTTTTGAACATGACCCTCGATAGCAGCGGCCGCATCGGCGATTACGCCGTCTCGGATCCGGCCAAAAAGTTCACCGCCGGCCTTCAATCGCATCTGGGCAGTATTACGCTTCCGAGCATGCCCAACGTTTTTGCCGTCGCTCAACCGATTTCGGGCGACATACAAATCCGGTTTACTCCCCTCGCGTTCCGGCAATAGCAGCGACCTCTCATGCCCGGCCGCTTAGGCCAACATTTTCTCATCCGCGATTCCATTCTGAGCCGCATCGCCGAGGCGGCGTGCGGCGCTCACACTCCCCAAGTCATTGAAATCGGTCCGGGACGCGGAGCGCTAACCCGGCATCTTCTCGAACGGACAGACCGGCTTGACGCCATCGAGATCGATCGCGTTCTCGTGGAGAAGCTCGAGCGCCAGTTTAACGGTCATCCCGGCTTTCACTTGCACGCGGCGGATGTTCTTGAAATGGATTTGACTCAATGGGGACCGGCCATTCTGGTAGGAAATCTTCCTTACTACATAACTTCTCCCATCGTCGCGCGGTTTCTGCGGCTGGATTTGCGATTCTCCCATGCTGTCTTTCTGATTCAGGAAGAAGTCGCGGAGCGGCTGCGGGCCGTTCCCCGATCAAGAGACTACGGCTTCCTGACTGTGCAGACGCAGCTCGTTTGCGATGTGGAAATCGTCATGCGAGTGCCTCCGGGCGCATTTTCCCCGCCGCCTAAAGTGCGCTCGGCGCTGGTCAGGCTGACGAAGCGGCGGGAGATGGATGAACGGGTCGCGCGAATCGTCCGTTTCGCAGGCTGGTGCTTCGCACAGAAAAGGAAAACTCTGCGAAACAATTTGAAACCGCATTATCCGTTGGAAGTTATTGACAGCTTGCCGGAAGCGGGCTTGCGCGCCGAGCAGTTGTCGTTAGAACAATTCATCGATCTCGAACAGCGCCTTTCCACACAAACGCTCCCTAGCGGTCGCGGGTCAGAAACCTACGTTATTCGTAAGAGCTGACAGAACCGCGCGCGTTAGCAAGCGGGCGGGCGTACTTGCCTTTGTACACTGAGAATTCATGGTTCGCGTTCGCTTCGCCCCTTCGCCAACCGGATACCTGCATATCGGAAGCGCGCGCACGTTCATCTTCAATTGGTTATATGCGCGGCATCGTCACGGGACAACGGTGCTTCGAATTGACGACACCGACATCGAGCGCAACACACAGGCTTCGCTCAATTCCATCATGGACGGTTTGAAGTGGCTTAGCCTCGAGTGGGACGAGTTCTACCGGCAGTCCGAACGCCTCGTTCTTCACCGGCAACTAGCGTTTGATCTCCTTGCTTCCGGCCGCGCCTACCGCGATTTTACGCCAGCCGGCGCCGAGGCCGAGGAGAAGAGCCGCGAGCGAGGTCCCTGGCTCTGCAATCACGCGATGCGCGCTCTCACACAAGAGGAAAGCGATCGAAAGGCAGCGGCAGGCGAGCCATTCGTAATCCGCTACCGGGTTCCGCGTAAAGTGCCGCGCGATGTCACCTTTACCGATCTGGTTTACGGAGCTCAGTCGAAATCCACGACAGACATCGAGGACTTTGCTCTGCTGCGCAGCAACGGAATGCCGACATATCATCTTGCCTCCTGCGCCGACGATATCGACCTCCGCATCACTCACATCATTCGCGGCCAGGACCATCTTACGAATACTTTCAAGCATGTGCTCATCTTTGAGGGAGCGAAAGCCGATCTCCCCAATTTTGCGCATTTGCCCCTCCTGATTGCTCCCGATGGAGCGAAACTCTCGAAGCGAAAGCACGGCCCGGTCGTGAGCGTCACCACCTACCGCGATTACGGATTCCTGCCGATCGCATACATCAACTTTCTTTGCCTTCTCGGCTGGTCGCCTAAGGACAATCGAGAGCAAATGACGGTGCCTGAACTTGTTTCGGCGTTCAGCCTCGAAGGCGTCAATCGCAGTAATGCTGTCGTCAATTTCAGCGACGAAGACCCAATCGATCCGAAGGCGCTGTGGCTGAATTCTCAGCACTTACGGACTGTTCCGGTATCGGAACTGATCGAACCCGTCTGTGCAACTCTCAGGAGAGCCGGGATTTCGCCCCCCGAAGATGCCGCGCATTTCGCTTACATAATCGAGACCATCCGTACGCGATTTAGTACTCTGCTCGATTTCCCGACCAAGGGCCGGGCCTACTTCGCGGACGATTTCACGATTGAACCGGCATCGCTTGAAAAACTGAACGCCCCGGGCGCCCGCGAACTCTTGAGAGAGCTTGCCGATAGGATTGCGGCGAATCCCAAATTCACAGAAGCAAGCGTCGAGACGGAACTGCGCAAGCTGGCGAACGAACGAGGAGTGAAAGCAGGAATGCTGATCAACGCCAGCCGCGCCGCGCTAACCGGGCAGCCGGTCGGCCCTAGCGCGTTTACGGTGTTCGTGTGCCTAGGACGCGAGCGCGTCATTGCCAGGTTGCGAAACGTCTGATGGATACGCCCGATGTGATTGCCGGACTCGGCGGCCTCCTGAGCGATGCGGGCTGCTGCGTCCTCAAAGGCGGGCACCTCGTCTCCGCCGTCGAGCAGAGCAAGGTGGCACGCCGCGAGCGCTACGAGCCGTTTCCAGACGAAGCCTTCGACACTGCCCTTAGCGCTGCTGGCGTCGAGCGGTCGCAGATCGAGTGCATCGCTATAGCACGGCCTTTTTCGCGCGGATCGGAGAGCGAGACGCTGCTGGCTCTGCGCTCACAATTCCCGAAAGCCGAGATCGTAGTGGTCGAGCATCACACGGCTCACGCCGCCTCCTCCTACTTCGTCTCCGGTTTCAACCACGCCGCGACACTCAGTGTCGATCGGGCCGGCGATTATCGCTCCGCCGTGCTTTTCGATGCAAATGGAACCCGCCTGACAGCTCTGCGCGAAATGTATTTTCCGGATTCCATTGGAGACGTGTTCAATCGCACGACGGAATTACTTGGTTATCAAGCGCGAAGCGATGAACATAAGGTGCAATGGCTTTCTACCACGGCGGACCCCACATATAAGGGCCTCTTCCTCGATCTCTTCCATCGTTCGGGCTCATCCTGGCCACGAATTGAACGCAAATACCTGGATGCGGGCCAGCCGGCGCAAGGCGGATTCAGCCGGACATTCCTAAGCGGCTTGCATCTGGCGCCCGGCGAGCCCGTTCACCGCGGCAAACAAGCGGAGATCGCCGCGAGCCTGCAGGAAGCGGTCAACGAGACCATCGCAGGAATGATTGGCGAGGCGGAAAATGTATGCCTCGCGGGCGGCCTTGGATTGAATGCTTTGCTCGTAGCGTCGCTCGAGTCCAGATACGCGCGCGTGTTCGTTCAGCCCGCTGCCGGAAACGCCGGAACCGCAATAGGCGCCGCACTTCACGCCTGGCACGTTTTTTATGGCCGGCAGACTCGCAGCTCGCTCGCCACACTGTGCCTCGGACCAGAATATGCGCCCGAGGAAATTAAACGAGTGCTCGAAAACTGTAAACTGCGATTCCGTGTCTTGCTCACAGAGGGCGAATTGATCGAAGAAGCAATCCGATCCCTTGCCGGCGACAAAATCGTCGCCTGGATGCATGGCCGGATGGAGTTTGGACCGCGAGCGCTGGGAAATCGTAGTATTCTCGCTTCACCGCTCAATCCTTATTCCACGGAAAACCTGAACGCATTTATTAAACGGAGGGAAGCCTTCCGGAAGTTCGCGGCTTCAGTTCCAGCCGAACTCGCCGGCGAGTATTTCGAAGTCGGACCAAACGCACGATTCCTGGCGAGCGTCGGAAAAGTGAAGCCAAGCTGTAGTAAAACTTTCGAAGCCGCCCTGCTCGGCAACAATCTCATTCGCATCCATACAGTCGATCGCGCCGAAAACCCGCTTTACCACGCTCTCCTGATCGAAGCAGGCAGAAAAACAGGACTGCCGGTTTTGTACAACACCAGCTTCAACCTCTTTGGTGATCCGTTGGTCTGCACCCCGCGGGATGCAGTCCGGAGCTTCTACTCTTCGGGCATCGATAGCCTGTACGTGGGGAATTTCGTACTCGAGAAGTGAAGTCTCGCCGGTGGAGCGATATTCAACTCGAGCTTCCGACTAACAGATCGATAAATTGGATCCATGGCGTCTTCGCCCGCGGAAATCGCTGGTAGTCTGCAAGCAGGTCTTTAGACTGTAGACCCAAACCCGCCAGGCCGGGGAAGATAACTGCATCTTCAACGCCGCTATCTACAAGATCACGGAGGAACCGAAAGATCTGGACGAGATTTGACTTTCCCGAGGCATTTGCGCCGACGACAACGGTCAGTGGATCGAATTCAACGTCCCAACTCTTGAAACTTCAAAAGTTATTGGCACGGATCGACCGAATTGTCACGTTCCAAAGTCCTCCAAACAATGGTAATCGATTGATAGCTACCCTCTGCAAGAGACGGAGCGGTATTCTAGAAACCGTCCCAGACCAAAGCCGGGAAGGTGCAGTGGGTGCGGAAACCAATCGTCTCGTAAAGATGGACGGCGTCCAAGTTGGTCGCGGTCACGGTGAGGCTGACGGATTGGCAGCCGCCGGCGACGAGGCTCGAGAGCGAATGTCGCAGCAGCTCGTAGCCGATGTGAGTGCGGCGAAGCGAGGGAAGAACGCAAACCTGCGTGATGTGGCCGGCTTCTGGTGAGACGAAACTCGAAAGGCAGAGGCCACACAGGCGTCCGGTTTGTTCGTCGATGGCCGCGAAAGATCCGGGCACGGAAAAGCGTCCGCATCCGGGGAACCTGACGATGTTGGTGAGGAATCGGCGCGCGCCCGGTATGTTTCTGTACTGGTCGTTGATGTCGCTATCGACGTGACCCCGGTAAGCTGCGGCGATGACGTGGGCGGCTTCTTCGTGCATACGGTCGTGCCAAGGCTGTATGTGGGCACGATGAGCGGGAGCGCGAGGCCGAAGCTGACGAACGGCAGGGCTCTCAATCGTCATGAACAGGCGATCGTGGCGAGTCAGCCAACGGGCAAATGGGAGGGGCTCGGAGGCAGGCGGGCGAAACAGCAGCAATTGCGACTCGATTCGGCGGACGCCCGGCGTGCGCATCAGGTTCTGAACCACCGCGCTGAGCAGCGTCATTTCGTTATTTGGCGAATGGGCGCTGGGCCGAACGTAGAAATCGCCGATGAGCCCTTTCCGCTCATCGCACACCTGATAGGCATAACCCGCAAGCTGATTGCAAACCCGCAGCGCGAACCCGGCGAGCGATTGCAATTGAACAAAACGATGGACGAGCTCGGCCGAAGGGCGGAAGTCCCAGAAAAGTTCCCGCTGCCAGACACCGATTTCCTCTTCAAGCAGCCGGTCCAACTCGGGAACGGAGACGTGGCGCAGCTCACAAACTTCCACGAGAGGTGCGTCGCTTGCCGCCGCCATTTTCGCGATTATGCGTTAACCGCCTGTAGGCCGGTGAACGCTCCCTGATGCTGCAAAAAGAATTGGATGTTTTTAACGGCCTGCCGGGTACGGTGATGGTTTTCGATCAGGCTAAAACGGACGAAGCCCTCGCCCATGGGGCCGAACCCGATTCCGGGCGAAACGGCGACGTGAGCTTCCCTCATGAGCAGCTTGGCAAATTCGAGCGAAGGCATGTTCTGAAAGGGCTGGGGTATGGGGGTCCACACGAACATGGAAGCTTTGGGCGGGACAACAGGCCAGCCAGCGCGATTCAGACCCTCGCACAGAACGTCGCGCCGGTTCTGATAGATGGCGCGGATTTGCCGTGGGGCGTCCTCACACTCTCGCAAAGCGATGATCGAGGCGATTTGAATGGGCTGGAAGATGCCGTAGTCGAGGTAGCTCTTGATCCGAGCGAGAGCGGCAATGAGTTTCGCGTTTCCCAGGCAGAAGCCAACCCGCCAGCCTGCCATGTTGTAGCTCTTGGTCATCGAATAAATCTCGATGCAATGACTGGCGGCGCCCTCGACCTGAAGAATGCTGGGAGGCGCATAACCGTCGAAGCCGAGCTCGGCGTAGGCAAAATCGTGAATGACGTAAGAACCGTATTCGCGCGCCAGAGCGACGATCTCTTTCATGAAGTCGAGATCGACGCAGACGGTAGTGGGATTATGCGGAAACGAGATCAGGATTACCTTAGGAGCTTTGGCCGAAGTCTTGTACAGTTTCCGAAGCTCATCGAGGAACGTGGCGGCGTCCGGCATGGGCAGTTTGCATGCCTCGCCGTCAGCCATGATGACGCCGTACTGGTGGATGGGATAAGCGGGATTCGGAGAGACAACCACGTCACCCGGACCGATGATGGCGAACAATAGATGGGCCAGGGCGTCTTTGGCGCCAATGGTGACGATGGCTTCGGTTTCGGGATCGAGCGTGACGCCGTATTGCTTCTGGTAGCGGGCCACAATCGCGTCGCGGAGATGGGGAATACCGCGCGAAAGCGAGTAGCGATGATTGCGGGGGTTGCGCGCCGCCTCGATGAGTTTGTCCACAACCGGCTGAGGAGTGGCGCCATCGGGATTGCCCATTCCCATGTCGACGATATCCAGCCCCGCCGCGCGAGCTTGCGCCTTGAGCTCGTTGATGACAGCGAACACATAGGGCGGAAGCTTCTTGATTCGAAAGAAATCGTCGCTGGGCAGCGGCATACTTCCATAGTGTAACGGTTCAAAGAGCAGTATCTTAAGGTCTTTTCCGTCAGGGCAAAGTTGGCTTCTCACGATTGGGCGCGAGCCACGCTTCGATCCTGTGGGCGAGCCGTTAAACTCAAGAAGTGAGCCTCTCGCCAGCCGAAGCTGCTGCCCACGCCTCGACACGCCGGCCGGTGTCTCCGTTACTTGCAATTTTTCTCATAGTAGCGGTCGACGTACTGGGCATGACATTGATATTGCCCCTGCTGCCGTTCTACACAGAGAGGATGGGGGCGTCGCCCACCGTAGTCGGGATGCTGGTTTCGATTTACGCGCTGTGCCAGTTGGTTGCCGGACCGTACCTGGGCAGACTCTCCGACCGGGTGGGAAGGCGGCCCGTGCTGCTGATCAGCCAGGTTGGCACCTTTATCGGCTTCATTGTTCTGGCTGTTGCCAGCCAGGTATGGCTGGTGTTTTTGTCGCGAATGATCGACGGCGCGACGGCTGGAAACCTGACAATCGCCCAAGCTTATATCAGCGATGTGACCACGCCCGAGAACCGCGCGAAGGCGTTCGCCTTGATTGGCATCGCATTCGGCTTCGGATTCATGGTTGGCCCCGGAATTTCGGGTTACCTGGCCACCTTCAATTTTATTTATCCGATTATTGCGGCCGCTGTTTTGTCCGCGCTCAGCATTGTTTGCACGTATTTCCTGCTTCCGCGGCGAGAACCGGTCCACGAAGAAAACGATGCCAATCCCGGGCCCGCTGGGAAGAGACTGCCGCTGCTTGACTGGAAAGGATACGCGAAATATTTTGCGGAAGCGCCAATGCGGCGGCTGCTGATCCAGTGGTTTCTGTTCGCATTCTCGTTTTCGAGTTTCGTCTCGGTGTTCGCGCTGTTTGCCGAGCGCCGCTATACCTGGCATGGGCATCCATTCGGCGTCCGGGAAGTAGGATACTTGTTCGCTTTCAGCGGGCTGCTGGGAATCATCATGCAAGGCGGCTTGGTGGGACGTATGGTGAAATGGCTGGGCGAGACCAAAGTGGTTCGCCTGGGCTTTTTGACCAGTGCAATTGCCTACGCAGCTATCGGCTTTACCTACCGGATTTGGGATCTGCTGGTTGTCCAGACATTTTCATCGATTGGCGGCGCGGGATTGCGGCCCGCCCTGACGAGCGTGATTACGCAAAAAGCGGAGCGCCGCGAGACCGGCGTCGTGATCGGCTTAACGCAGTCGCTCACATCGATTGCGCAAATAACAGCTCCGGTGATGGCCGGCAAATTGATCGAGCTGCATCAACTTACCCTGTGGGCCATCGTGTCGGGCGTAGTGGCGTCTGCCGCACTTTTCCTGTGAGTCCGGCAAAGATTTGAGCGGGAGCTTAGAATGACCGAGGAAGAAATTGAGATTCGTACGCCGGAAGGAAAGTGCGACGGTGTTTTCTGGCGCCCTGAAGACCGGCAACACAAGGCTGCCGTCATCATGTTGACCGACATCGGCGGCATTCGTCCGGCAAACCGCGATCTCGCCCGGCGGCTTGCCTCCGAAGGTTATGCCGTACTGATGCCGAATTTGTTCTATCGAACTACGAAAGTGCCTGTCTTCGACTTCGTTCCTAACTTCGCAGAGGAGCGGACAAAGAAGCGGATGGACGAGATAAGGGCTCCCGCTAACGCCTGACGCCATCGAGCGCGACGCTTCGGCGTATGTCGAGTTCGCCGGCGCCCATGATGGCAGCGGCGCGATGGGAGTCGCCGGTTATTGCTTCTCGGGCTCGATTGCAATGCGTATTGCCGCGACGCGGCCAAACACAGTCCGCGCGGCCGCTTCGTTCCATGGCGGCGGCTTGCTAACCGATGCCCCAACCAGCCCGCATCTTCTCTTGCCGCGCATCAAAGCCCGGCTGTATTTCGGACACGCGATCGAGGATCGTAGCATGCCGGCGGAGGCCATCGAAAAATTTAACAGTGCCCTGAAGTCTTGGGGCGGCGAGTATGAAAGCGAAATCTACGAGGGCGCTTTCCACGGTTGGACAATGTCGGACAGTCCCGTGTATAACCAGCCTCAGGCGGAACGCGCTTACGGAAAATTGAAGGAACTGCTGGCACAGACGTTGAATTAACGGCCCATGAAACTCGTCGCGTTTTGCGTGCAGCCCCCTGTGCGGCCTACTTCCGGTTGCCCGTGATACGACAAAATCCGTAAGCGCGGCCCAACAACGTGTAGCGCGGCGTCGGGTAGTGGCTCAATTTGAAATAAGCCCATCTTGACTTTGGCCGTGCATCTGGCACGCTGGTGGTATGCCAAACCGCTCAAGCAAACGAGGTTCCGGGCCGAAGGATCTAAACCAAACTGCGTACAACATCGTACAGCAGGCTACTGGGCAGATGGAGAAGCCCACGGTACCAGAGAAGAACCCGGCTGCGGTTACGCTCGGACGCCTCGGTGGATTGAAGGGCGGAAAGGCGAGGGCCGATAAACTTTCGGCTAAGAAGCGCTCCGAGATCGCGAAGAGGGCGGCTCAGGCGCGGTGGAAGGCTTAAGCGGGTCGACCTCTTCAAGACTCATTTGAGATTCGATCTCCTTAATGACTGGTGCCTCACTTATCAATATGAGGTCAGGGATACCATCGAAGTGTCCACGATTGTTTGATACAAGCGGAATCGAGTGCCTGACTGCGCACGAGGCTATCCACAAATCGTTGTCGGCGACGCATCTTCCCGCTTTCTGCAATCGCGCCTTAAGATCTGCATATGTTCTGCAAATCTCAACGTCATATGGCACGATTACGCATGAACGTAATCGGGCGTTTAGTCCCTCAATTTTTTGAGGCCCCCACCCCTTTTTGTACGCGCCGAACTGAACCTCGCCGATAGTAATGAACGAAATACAAATTAGCTTTCCTTCGACTAGGGGGCGGTAAATAGCAGCACGAGTATCTCCCGCTCTGCCGAGGTATGAGAAGACATCAGTGTCTAATAGAACAGCATCGGGGTCTTCTGGCGTAGTGCGATTACCTACCTTCTTGCGCTGTAGATTTCTTCCAGGAATTCGTCAATGTCTTCGTCGCTCGGAAAAGCTCCGGCTAATGTAGAGACATTTCGTAGCGGCTTTACCTTTTGCGCCGCGGCGAGTTCTGAAATCGACCGCACTGAGAAGAAGTTGCCTTCTCCTAGGGCAAGCGATGGCAAGGGCTGAATAGCATGAATCTTTAGAGTTTCGATGCGGGCGGTATATGGTTGTAACGTTGCTTCGCCAGTTGCTCTTACTGATCTTCGAAGTAACGATTGTATTTCGTTCGCCAAAGGCTCATCAAAGGTGCACGTAACTGACGCTCCAATCGCAGGATCGATTCGGCATTTGTGCTCTTTTGGTTTAAAATCTGCCATGTCCAGAATCCCATCTACATGCATGATCGTCTTCGTTGGACTACTGAGCCGCTGTGCAAGCTTCTCGCGAACTGCTTTGTTTACAGGCGCGATAATGCGCTTTTTAGTATTGCTCTTGGGCGCTATCCAGTCCACTTCTGTAATGCGTTTGCTTTCTGCCACCGCCGCTAAATTATATAACCCCTGGAGGACTCCGGAATCAATTTCCAGCCGTTTTTTATTGCCATTACCCAAGGCCCTTATTGTTTCCGCAACATCGCTGATGACTTGGCTCCCGAAGTGATCTGACACGGGAAGAGGCATCTGCGGTTTAGTCAGTCCAAACTGAAGAGTAGTACTGCCTTTTCTAATCGCAACCAGTTCCAGCGTGCATTCGTGCCGAATAGCGTCGGTAATCGGACCCGGATGCATCGTCTTTCTGCCTTCATTGGCCTCAGCTTGTCGGTTGACTGCGTTTTGCGCTTCCTGGCAAAGCTTGATAAGATCCGGTACGGGAATTCTCCCGCTCGTCACTCCAGGGCCGCGAACACGGAGTTGCAAAACGGGCTTTTCGAAGCGCTGTCGGCCGGGTTGTTTGCGCCCTTTGTTCGTATCTCTACTCAAGTCTGACAAGAGCATACATTAACGGACCGCTACGAGGCTATACCCTATTCAAGAATACCAGTTTTCTATCTGAATCAAAAGAAGTTGTTGACTATTCTTTACCGCTTAAGCATAATATCAATATGAACCTGCTTAACGCCGACCGTCGCGCCCAAGTGATGGCCGCTCTGGTCGAGGGAAACTCGATTCGCTCGGTCTCGCGGATGACTGGCGTTGCGCGGAACACGGTTACGAGCTTGCTCGTTGCTGTTGGCGCGGCTTGCGCTGAGTACCAGGACAAGGCCCTTCGCAATTTGCCTTGCAAACGGGTTCAGTGCGATGAGATTTGGAGTTTCTGCTATGCCAAGGACAAGAACCTGCCGGACGACAAAACCGGGGTCCTCGGCTATGGCAGCGTGTGGACTTGGACGGCGCTTGACGCCGATACGAAACTGGTCTGTTCATGGATGGTGGGCAACCGCGATGCAGTGGCAGCACGCGAGCTTATTCAGGGTCTCGCCGGTAGGCTGAATGGCCGTATTCAGCTAACGACGGATGGTCTCAAGGCGTATGTGGAAGCGGTAGACGAAGCATTTGGCGCAAACATCGACTACGCAATGCTCGTCAAGCTCTATGGCGCAGATGCGGAAGGCGAAACGCGCTACAGCCCCGCTCCTTGCATTGGAGCAAAAACTCATAGCGTTACGGGGAGTCCGAAAGCGAAGCACATCAGCACCAGCTACGTCGAGCGACAGAACCTCACGATGCGGATGCACATGCGCCGGTTCACCCGTCTAGCCAACGCTTTCTCGAAGAAGCTGGAGAACCAAATTGCTGCCATTTCGCTCCACTTCATGTATTACAACTTCGTTCGGATTCACCAGACGCTCCGCATCACTCCTGCAATGGCCGCTGGTGTGACGAATCGTGTTTGGGAGATTGCGGATATTGTTCGACTATTGGAAGAAAAGGCAGAAACGCCCAATTATCAGCGTGAGGCGCATTATGGGCCAGCGTTGGGATTTGATCCTGGAGATACCAGCGGGAGCAGAAGATAAATTTGCAACGGTGGTAATGTAGCCATAGGAATTATCAGAAACCCGTGGCCAGCTTGGGCGATTACTGATCGAGTGTTGCCGCACTCATGAGAATCGTTGCCCTGTACAGGACAAGTATATCAAGATGCCACCCGAAATATTCCCTGTAAATCTCGACTTTGATATGGCGCTCAATGAAGGTGACCGGGCTTGGATTCGAGAACAGATTCACGGTGCTACGACTTCGAAGGGATGGAAACGCCTCCCGGCGTTCCTACGGGACTTTGGTGTTCTCGCAGCAATCGCCGTATTCGTCGCTATGGAGTGGGGCAACTACAGGGAGTTTCAAGGTGCCACAAACAAGAGGCTGGAGAACATCGAGTCGCAACTGCGCGAGATCAATGCCACCCAGTATCCACAACAGGTTCTAAATGAAATTCAGCGCCTTCCTCTCAGTGAGTTTGAGATGAATCTTCCGGCCTTGCGCAAGGTGATACAACAGCCACCTGATAAGACAACCGCCAATGTCAAAGAGCTGCGCACAATCGCCGACAAATTACTGAAGACGAAAGAGAACACGCCTGACTATTGGCCAACAACACTTCAGTTCATAAGCTTCGCTAGCGCCAATCTATCGGTCGATGTTCCTTCTCCTGGTGAGCCCAATCTCACGTTGACGGACGTCACCGATAAGAACCTAAACCGCACATTCGGTACGATATCGCACAAGATAGTCCGTCTCGACGGCGGGTCACTGGAAGACGGAACCTTCGAAAATTGCAGGATAATCTTCACAAACCACCTCTCGAAAATTAGAAATGTGGCGTTCATAAACTGTGTTTTTGAGTTCCCCACCCAAACCGATCCGAGTGATTTTTTGAAGGTAACGAGCCACAAAATGCTGGCCTCTGATTTTTCGCGTCTGTTTATTTGACAGACAATTCCGCTCCGAAGTTTAAATTGAATCCTCCTAACTAAGGTTCGCCGAATTGGTGCGAAGCCAATCCTTTAGGCCATCCAGTGCCGCTTCTTTCTTTTGGAAGCAATGTGGAGATTCATGTTTTACTGCCTCGATCTGCACTTTGAAATACCAATGGCCTGGGGACGCGAGATGGAGGCTTGAGGTTATGTGCGGAGGAAGCCCAAGCAGATTGTAGGACATGGCGTTTTCTTCGGCGTAGTCCACGACAGGGCCTGAGCGCGTCCACATATAAGGCTCTCCTATCTGAATGGCGTCTAATTCTTTGATGGTCATGCCCCACTATAAAACCCGATGCTCAAATTGAGCCACTACCCGGCGTCGTTCTCAATTGACAACTACTGACACCGTCGCAGATACTGGAATCTGCGCATGTAGGATGCAACGGCGCGTCGCCGAAGGGCAATGCCCACCTACGATCTCATCGTGGAGGCCTACATGCCCAATCTAGAGAACCTCAAAAAGCAAGCCAAGCTCTTATTGCGGTGGCATCGCGAACGCCACTATCCCGTCGCCGCACAAATTCGCAGGTATTTGCCTCGTTTCCTGAATATGCCCGACTCCGAGATTCTTGCAGCGAGCTTTAAGCTTAGCGATGCGCAAGAAATGGTCGCAAGACAGCAAGGCTTCGATAGTTGGCAAGCCCTGAAAACTGGACTTTCAACCACGTCGCTCAAGGTGAAATCATCGCCATCCAAAGCAGCGATTGTCAATGCAGAGCCGCAACTGTTCGTCACCGATATCAAGAGATCATGCGAATTTTTCCGTGAGAAGTTAGGCTTTTCGCTTGTATTCAGTTACGGCAAACCTCCCTACTATGCACAGGTGGGTCGCGACGCGGCGCGTCTCAATCTAAGGTGTGTCGAGCGACCAGTAATCGAGTCGACGGTCCGCGATCGGGAGGAACTGTTGTCGGTATCTATGACCGTCGCGACAGCGGACGAGATCAAGCTGCTGTTTCTTGAGTTTCAGTCCACCGGTGTTGCCTTTCACCAGACGCTGAAAAAGCAGCCTTGGGGCGCCAAGAATTTCGTCGTCAAGGATCCGGATGGGAATCTGCTGCTGTTTGCTGGACCCGCAAACTAACAGCTACCACACCGAAGTGTGCTGATCGAGCATGATAGTCGGCAAACCGGAAGTTGACCTCGCGGGAACGAACGCGAAGCGGAACATAGCCTAAAAACATACACGCGCTTACATGAATCTTCCTAGTGACCTCCGCGTACTCGCCGTCGTCTTTTGATTGAATCATTGATGTCTTCCTCGATCACGTTTTTTTCAACAGCATCGTTAAATTAAAGGCCCATGAAACTCGTCGCCTCGTTTGCCGCGGCACTGATGCTGGCGGGGGCCGCGGCCACAATCCAATCGCCGTTCTCGCCGTGGAAACGCTTGTCCGAGACCCCCGTTCTCGCGCCGCGCGGCGACGGCTTCGAGTCGGCCGGGACTTTCAATCCCGCAGTCATCCGCAACGGATCGGAATTCGTGATGCTTTATCGAGCGCAGGACCGGGAAGGTGTTTCCCGTCTCGGCTACGCCACCAGCCGTGACGGAATCCATTTCATGCGCGATGCCCAACCCGTTTTTTCTCCGGAAACCGCCTACGAAAGAGGCGGCGGCGTGGAAGATCCGCGTTTGGTAAAGATCGCAGGCGCCTTTTTCCTGACTTACACCGGCTACAACCGTGTTGACGCTCAACTTTGCCTGGCGAAATCGACCGATCTACGCCATTGGGAGCGGCTTGGCGTCATTATGCCCGCCAATCGGGGACGGTGGAATGTCCATTGGACAAAATCCGGAGCAATTTTGACCGAAAAACTAGCTGGCCACTATTGGATGTACTTCCTCGGCGATGCGGCTGGCGAGAATGGCGGCAGCCAGATGGGAGTGGCCTATTCGGACGACCTGATTCATTGGTCCGAGCCGCTCGATCATCCGGTTCTCGCGCATCGCACTGGAATGTTCGATTCGAAAGTGGTCGAGCCCGGACCGCCTCCCATACTGACGAATAAAGGTGTGTTGTTGATTTACAACGGAGCCGACGACAAGCTCGTTTATAGAACCGGGTGGGCATTATTTGACAGAACGAATCCCGCCCGCGTGATCGCACGGTCCGATTCGCCGATCTTCCAGCCCGAAGAACAATGGGAGAAGACCGGTCAGGTTCCAAACGTGGTTTTCGTGGAAGGCCTCGTCCGAACCCCGGACCGCTGCCTACTGTACTATGGCGGCGGCGATAGGAATGTGGGGGTCGCGGCCACGAATCTCGAGTGGCGATAACTCTGTTACGCTGCCATGTGCGCCAGTTGAGACCGGAGGCTCTCATAGGCCCGGAACAATAGGCTTTTCACTGCGGAATCGGTACATCCTAACGCCGAAGCGATTTGCGAATATTCGAGTTCCTGATATTTGTGCATCACTACTGCGGCCCTCTGTTTACCTGGAAGCAGTCTGATGGCGCCGCGGATTTCCTGGAACCGCGCTTCCTGCAGGAGGATTTCTTCGACTGTCGGCTTTCTATCGGGCACTTGCCGATAAAGTCCTTCATCGAGATCGATGTCGAGACTTTCGCTGTTTTTTTCGTATTTCCGATCTCTCAACCAGTTCAGCGCCAAATGAGTGGCGATACGGAACAGCCAGGTTGTGAATTTCGCCGATGGTTCGTAGGAATCGCGCGACTTGTACACTCGCAGGAAGACTTCCTGAGCCAGTTCTTCTGCAATCGCTTGGTTCTGCACAATTCGATAGAGAAAGCGGATCACGGGCGCCCGATGGCGCTCGAGCAAAAGAGTGAAGCAGTGTGCGTCGCCTTGGCGAACGCGAAGCATCAAGTGTGTGTCCAGTTCGAGAGAATAGCTGGATCGTTCCATAAGAAGCCCCTTTTAGCTGCAAAAAATGTTACTGAGAGCAACGTGGCACAATATCAGCTCAAATTGAATGAACGTGTTCCGAGGCCCGTAGGTTTACGGCGAACCCCGCAAAAAATTGAATCCGGATCATTACAAATCCAAGAAACAAAAACGAAACGTCGAAATTTCGCCCGACTGTCTCGCTCCGGGTGGCTAGCGCTCAACGCTGGCTCGCCAACCCTGCGGCAACACGCCGATTGAAACTCATCGATTGTCCTCGAGGAACGCTCAGGCATTTCCAATCTTTGTGGTGCAAGTGTTTTGCCAGAAACACGACCTGGCCGCAGTGATAGGCGTAGTGGGCGATTTGACGATTGATCGCCTGCATCACGGTATGCGCCTCGCCTCGAATTTTTACGGTTCGCCCCAAATCGTCGTCGCTTAATGGCGACAACGCCGCGAAAACACGATTCCATCCGTCCTCCCATAAATCCAGCAGTTCCCGGCGATTCTGCGGAGGATCGCTGAACTCGGAATCGCGGTCCCGGTCCGGCTTTTCGCCGTCGCTTATCAGGAAATCGGTCCAGCGGGAGCGCATATTGCCGGCCATGTGCTTGACAATGGTCGAAATCGAATTCATTTCAGTGTCGAGGACAGCCAAAAGCTGCTCGTCGGTAAGCTGCGCAATGGCTCCCTCCGCAAGCTTTTTGTACTGCCGGAAGATAGCGAGTGAATCTTTTAGATAAGAAGCGGTGAACTCGAGAGCCATGCTCGATTGTCGCTCCAATCGAGCGCGAAATTCTACTAGCAGTCCGCCTGGAGTTTGGACATTTCGGCAGGGCACCGTGTGGCGCACGCTTTCAGCGTGCAGCGGTGAACTTTAGTTCACCGTCCGGCTGATTGTTAATCGGCCTAACGCAGGCGAAAGCGCCTGCGCCAACCATCGAGTCGAAATGACTTGACGGCCGTGGTGGGGCAGGCATTCAGCATGCCGGGCTTCTGCCACAGGCTGCTACAGTTTACTCGCTGGTCAGGGGCCGCTCCATAAGTTCGCGAATAGCGACCGCGACGGGCTTCGCCAGATACAGAATTTCATACATCGCTTCTGAAATTGGCATGTGGACTCCGGCCCTTCGCGACAACTCGCGAGCCGCGCGGCACGTATCGACGCCTTCCGCTACTTGTGTCATACCGGCGATGATTTCGGAAAGCGGCTTTCCCGCCGCCAATTGCAGCCCGACGAATCTGTTTCTCGAAAGATCGCCCGTTGCTGTAAGAACCAGATCGCCAAGGCCGGCCAGGCCTGAGAGCGTTCTTGCCTCGCCGCCGAGCGCCACGGCCAGCCGCGTCAGCTCGGCCAGTCCTCGCGTAATGAGCGCTGCGACGCTGTTACCCCCCAGGCCGAGACCCCGGCAAATACCTGCCCCGATCGCAATCACGTTTTTCAGAGCCGCGCCGGTTTCGACGCCAATCACATCGCAACTCGTATATAGCCGCAGCGAAGGACCTGAAAACGCCGCTTGAACAAGCTCGGCCAGCGCTGCTTCCCGCGCGGCAATTACGACCGCGGCAGGTTCTCCTTCAGCGATCTCTTTCGCGAAGGTGGGACCGGAAAGGACAGCAACGCGAGGCGTGAAGCGCGGCGAGAGTACCTGCTCAATCAACTCCGACATCCGCATGAGGGTTCCGTTCTCGATCCCCTTGGTCGCGCTGACGAAACACATTTCGGGAGTCACATAAGGGCGCATGCTTTCATACAGCGCCCGCACAAATCGCGAGGGAACTGCGCTCAGCACAATTGCGGCGCCGCGCAGGGCGCAATCAAGAGCGGCTGTCGGCTGCACATTGTTCGGAAGCCCGATGCCCGGAAGATAGCGGCGGTTGATTCGCATTTCGAACAGCTCTTCTGCAAATGAGGGGTCGCGAGCCCAAAGAGCGATTTGGCCGAAGCGCGGCGAAAGGGCCAGGGCGAGCGCGGTTCCCCAGCTGCCCGCCCCAATAATCGCGAGCTTATTCACTTACGTCGGCCTCGGAGCGAAAACACATTTTCATTGCCGGCCAGAATCCGCTGAATATTCGCTTTGTGCCTGTACGTAATCAGCAATCCCGCGAAGACGGCTGAAATCAGAATGGGCTCGGGCGGATGCATGATCATCCAAACGGCGAGGGGGAAAAGAAGCGCGGCAAGCACGGAACCGAGCGAAATGTATTTGCTTACCCAAACAACAAGTACGAAGACCAGGAGCACAGCCAGCAGCGCGAGAGGAGCGATGTACAAAAAGGCGCCGATAAAACAGGCCACGGCCTTTCCCCCTTTGAATCGCAGGAAAACAGGAAAGGAGTGGCCAATCATCACGGCTGCTGCCGACAGAGCCAAACCGAGCGGGCTATCATGCGTCAGCCAACCCGCAAACAAGACCGCAAGATAGCCTTTCAGGATGTCCAGCAAGAGAACAATCAGCCCCGCTTTTCCGCCCGCGCTGCGGTGAACGTTTGTCGCCCCGATGTTGCCGCTGCCCATCGTTCGAATATCTTTTCCGAGAGCAAAGCGGACAAACAGGTAACCGAACGGCACGCCGCCAAGCAAATAGGCGATTGCAGTGGCTGATACGAGCGACAGGGTCATGACTCAAGCCGCGGTTTGCCCGGCAAGTGGTTCAGGCAACCATCGCTTTTTGAAACTGGAAGGCGCGGAGCTTGCGATAGATGGAGGCGTGAGAGCCGGGATCGCTGCGGAAGAGACAAAACTGATTTGCTTCAAAGGAACCCATGGCCGCCGGTTGCGTCTCCTCCACTTTCCTTCGCAATTGATTCAGCGGAACCGGATTCTTGATCCGCGCCAGGGTGAGATGCGCCGTAAACGCCCGTTCCTCGACCGGAATGCCCAGCGGCGCGAGCCGCGCTTCGGTGTCGCGGGCCAATTCAAACAATCCCGACTCCGCGTGAACGCCCGCCCACAAAACTCGCGGAGACCGTTCGTTCGGGAACCAGCCCAGATCGCTGATTTCGATTTTGAAAGGATCGCGAGGCAACAGGCCGTTCAAAGCCTCCTCGAGTTCCGGTAAACGTTCAGGCGGCCACTCGCCGATGAACTTGATGGTGATATGGAGATTATCGATAGGGCTCCATTTGATGAAGGCTTCCGGGCGGAGAAAGCTAAGCAGCCGGTCCAGCTTCCGGATCATTTCATCGGGCAGGTCAATCGCTGTGAACAAACGCATGGTTCTCCCCCGCTGTTCGAAGATATGTTAGACCACCAGGTGGCGGATCCCTGGGCTGCGGACGCCCTTTTCAAGGCTAGCCACGTCATACACTTGTCCTTTTACGACCGGCCCACGGCTGCCGTCGCGAGCGATCTTTTAGGTTGTATCCTGATTCACCATGGTACCGCTGGAACGATTGTAGAAGTTGAAGCCTATCTCGGCCTCGGCGATCTGGCAGCCCATGCATCGCGCGGGATAACCGATCGGACGCGCGTCATTTTCGGACCGCCGGGGCGCGCCTACGTCTATTTCATTTACGGAATGCATGAATGCCTGAACGTAGTCGCCGAGCGCGAGGGCACGCCGGGATGCGTCCTCATCCGCGCGCTCGAGCCCCTCTCGGGCTTAGCCGAGATGTATGAACGGCGCGGGTGGAAAGGCTCTCCCCGAGGCTTGGCCAACGGGCCGGGCAAGCTCACCCAGGCGCTCGGAATCGGCCGCGCGCAATATGGGCTGCGGCTCGACCGCCGCCCTCTTCAGATCAGAAGCTGGCACTGCCCGCCCAAATTCGAAATTGAGGCGACGCCCCGAATTGGAATCAAGCATTGCGGCGATTGGCCCCTCCGTTTCGTCTGGAAAGACCACCTTTGTCTCAGCCGCTGAAGGTCGACGCTTCGCTGAAGATGCAGTAGGCGACTGAAGTCTCCCCGGGCTAAAGCGCAATGCCACTTAGTTTTTGTGGCGCACGCTTCAGCGTGCCGCTGAGGGCTTCAGCCCGCAGTTGGGGCCAGCCAGCAAGCTAAAGCGTGCGCCACGCGACCGTACCTCGATGCCCGCCGGGCCATGGGGAGTCCTACACCGTACACAGCTTCACCGCTTCCCCTAGCGACGTCATCGGGTCGCGCGTCGGGACAAACTCATGCGCCATGTAACCCGGAAAATTGAGATCGGCAATCGCCTTCGCGACCGTCCGCCATTGCAGTTCCTGAGTATCGTCCAATTCATGACGCCCGGGCACGCCGCCCGTATGGAAATGCGCGATGTAATTGATGTTCTCGCGAATCGTTCGTATAATGTCGCCTTCCATGATCTGCATATGGTAGATGTCGTACAACAGTTTCACGCGCGGCGAATCTACCGCCTTAATCACCGCGACTCCCCATACCGAGTGGTCGCACTGATAATCGTGATGATCGATCTTGCTGTTCAGCAGCTCCATACAGATGGTTACGCCGTGGTCTTCGGCAATCTTTTTCACGCGATTCAAGCCGATGATGCAGTTTTCCTTGCCTTCTTCGTCGGGCAGGCCGCGCCGGGTTCCGGAAAACGTGATCACGTTCGGAACTTTCGCCGCTGCCGCGCGTTCAATGTTTTCCTGCATCTCCTTCTCTAGCCGGTCGTGACTCTCCTTGCGGTTCCAACCATCCGGAATCGTTCCTGCGCCCGGCGTCATCGCGGGAACGAGTCCGTATTTTTGAACCGTCGGCCACTCCGTGTAATTCACGAGATCGATTCCGCTCAGGCCCATCTCGGCGCCATGCTGGCACAGCTCATCAAGACTCATCTTCCGGTAGCACCACCGCGCGGCCGACTGCTTGATGCGTCCTGCCGTGCCTGGAGCTGCCAAACTCATCGAACTGGCCGCCTCCAGCCCACCCGCAATTTCGAACAAAGAGCGCCGTGTCATTTCTTCGACATAGTATCCCAACCGTGTTTACTTGACCAGATGTCGAGCGGCTGCGGCCAACCGAACTTCGTCAGAAGCGCTCCCTTGCGGTCGCGGTTCTGAAACGTACGTTGATTCATAACAACTTACAGAACCGCGCACGCGAGTAAGCGGTCCAGTGACGAAGTTCGCCTAAGGCGCCATCAATTTAGGCAAGTTCCAATGGCGCCAGACAGCGACTAACCGCAGCGTGAAGCAGACCAGGCCGCCCGTGGCCGCCATCACCGCAGGGGGCACTCGTAGCTTCAATCCCAGAATCATGACGGTCGATCCGGCCATGGCAGCGGAGGCATAGACATCGACCCGGAGAACGGCAGGCACCTGCGCGAGCAGAACATCACGGATGGTGCCCCCGCCCACTCCCGTAATCGTGCCCATCAGAATGGCGATAAACGGATTTATGTTGTAAGCGAGCGCTTTTCCCGCTCCCGAGACGGCAAAAAGCGAGAGCCCACCCGCATCGAGAACCACAAGCACGTTCGGCGGAAGCTGATGAATAAAGTCGTCCAAGAAGAACACGACTGCCGCGCCGGCAAATGCCGTTACACCGTATCGCCAGTCCTGAATTGCTCGCGGGGGAATAGCGCCGATCAGCAGGTCGCGAAAAATCCCCCCGCCAACCGCGGTAGCAAATGCGAGTACCATCATGCCCAGAACATCCAGATTGCCGCGCGCCGCGGCGCTCGCGCCCTCCACTGCAAAGACAAACGTTCCAGCAAGATCGACCGCATACAGGAGCGCATCCGAAGTTGATTTCATGGAACCTCTGTACTCGCCTTTCTCCAGGTAATTCCCCGCCGCCAATGCGATTGGTTCCAAGACTGCGACTGGGTTTCGAATGTGATACATTCCGGTCACAGCCGGTCTTCGCGGCCGGCTGGGAGGATGTTCTATGAAAGTTTACGATAGTTCCGAGATCCGGAACGTGGCTCTACTTGGGCACGGGCACGCGGGAAAGACGTCGCTTGCCAGTGCCCTTTTTCATTCGGCGGGCGCGACGGAACGTCTGACAACCCCTGATGAGGGTAATGCGGTGACCGATTTCGATGAAGAGGAAATCTACCGCAAGATAAGCATCTCCTCCTCGCTCGCCGCATTCACATGGCGGAAAAATAAGATCAACATCGTTGACACCCCAGGCTATAACATCTTTCTCGATGACACCAGGTCGTCCATGATCGCAGCCGACTCGGCTTTGCTCGTTTTGGACGGCGTCGCCGGCATCGAGGTGTCCTCTGAAAAAGTCTGGGGCTTCGCTGCCGATCTCGACATGCCATGCGCGTTGTTTGTGAATAAGCTCGATCGCGAGCGATCCGATTTTGACAGGACTGTCGCCGATATTCATGCGCGTTTCGGGCGCTCGGCCGTCCCGATACAGATGCCGATCGGCGCTGAAAAGAACTTCACGGGAATTATCGATCTCATTCGAATGAAGGCTTACTGCTATTCGGCAAGCGATCCGCGCGGGAAGGAAACGGAAATTCCCGCTTCCCACCAGGAAGCGGCCACAACAGCCCACGAAGCCCTCGTCGAAATGGTCGCAGAAGGCAAGGACGATCTGATGGAAGAGTTTTTCTCCACCGGAACTTTGCCTGTCGAGCACATCGTCAGCGGCTTGCGCGAAGAGACCCGTCAGCGCCGCTTGTTCCCCATCCTGTGCGGCTCTGCTTGCAAGAACATGGGCGCCGGCCTGCTGCTCGACTTTATCGCTGAGACACTGCCTTCGCCGCTCGAAGGAACAAAAATTCCGGCTCTCGAGGAATCAAAAGAGATCCGCCGCGCTGCCACGGCAGAGGGACCCGTCTCCTTGTTCGTGTTCAAGACTTTGGCCGACCCGTTCGCCGGCCGCCTGTCTTATTTCAAGGTGATGTCGGGTTCGCTCTCGAACGATGCCTCGCTCACTAATATGCGTACGAATCAACCGGAACGGCTTTCGCATATTTCGACGCCATTCGGAAAGCAGACAGCTGAAATCGGCGAGCTGCGCGGCGGCGATATCGGTCTGGTCGCAAAATTGAAAGATACTCTGACAGGCGACACGCTCTGCGAGAAGGCGACGTGTGCGGTGTTCAAGGGCATCGATCAGCCGGATCCCTCGATTGCTTACGCTATCTCGGCGAAAACCCGTAACGATGAAGACCGCCTCAGCGCCGCGCTGCACAAGATTCTCGAAGAGGATCGCTCGCTCCGCTTCTATCGCGATCCGCAAACGAAAGAATTCCTGCTGGCAGGTAACGGGCAGCAGCACGTTGAAGTCGTGTGCAGCCGGTTGAAGCGCCGTTACCATGTCGATGTCGATCTGCACGCGCCCAAAGTCCCTTATCGCGAAACCATACGCGGCTCCGCGCAGGTGCAGGGCCGCCACAAGAAGCAGACCGGCGGTCATGGCCAATTCGGCGATTGCTGGATCAAAGTAGAGCCGCTCCCCCGCGGCGAAAAATTCGAGTTCGTGAACAGCATTTTCGGCGGAGCCATTCCCAAGCAATACATCCCGGCCGTTGAAAAGGGAATTCTGGAAGCGGCCGAGCAGGGTTATGTCGCCGGATACCCCGTCGTCGATTTTCGAGTCACGCTCACGGACGGCTCGTACCACGATGTCGATTCGTCCGAGCTGGCATTTAAGCTGGCGGGAAGGAAGGCATTTCGCGCTGCAATGCAGCAGGCCAAACCAGCCCTCCTCGAACCGGTCATGAAGGTCGAAGTCGAAACCCCAACCGACTTTGCGGGCGACCTGATGAGCGATTTCAATGGACGCCGCGGACGTATCTCAGGCATGGACTTGAACGGCGGACGCCAGGTCATTCGCGCGCAAGTGCCCATGGCCGAGATGTTGAATTATCAGAACGACTTGATCTCAAAAACCCAGGGCCGCGCCTCGTTCCATATGGAATTTGACCATTACGATTACGTGCCGGCGCCGCAAGCCGAGAAAATCATCGCCAACGCCAAAGCGCGAATAACTCACACCGAGGAAGAGGAGTAGGCGGACAGTCCATTGCCCACGCGGCTGCCGCCATGGAGTCATGATGAACCAATACATCGCTCTTCTTCTGCTCGCCCTCGCCGCGTCGCTCGGTGCTCAGACCCTGCCCCACGCTCCTCCTGACCAAGTCGGACTCTCACAGGAACGCCTTAACCGAATCCGTCCTGCGATGGAAAGAGATATCGCCGAGGGCGAAATGGCGGGCGCTGTTGGCCTGATAGCGAGGCGCGGCAAAATCGCCTACTTTGAAACGTATGGCATGGCCGACCGCGAGGCGAGTAGAGCGATGAGCAAGGATTCGATCTTCCGTCTCTACTCGATGACCAAAGCCGTCACGGGGGTCGCCGTGATGACGCTTTACGAAGAAGGACGCTTCTCGCTCCATGATCCTGTGTCGCGATTTCTGCCCGAGTTTAAGAATATGAGAGTGGCCGTCGACAGGACCGATCCGGTCACAGGGCGGCGCATCTACTACACGGTTCCCGCCGATCGCGATATCACTATTCTCGATTTGCTGCGCCATACTTCCGGCCTCAACTATGCGGGACCGAAGGATGAAAACGGCGAGCCAATCTACCGTAAATTGAAAGTCAGCGGCGATGGAGGCGAAGAGATTCCGCTGTCCGAGATGATTCGCCGACTGGCTTCCGCTCCGCTGGTCCACCAGCCCGGAACCGTTTGGGACTACAGCTATTCGATCGATGTCCTGGCGCGCCTGGTCGAAGTCGTCTCGGGCAAATCGATTGACCAGTATTTCGCCGATCATATCTTCAATCCACTGCACATGAACGATACGGCCTACTTTGTCCCGGAAGAAAAATGGAACCGGCTGGCGGCGCTCTATGTTCCGGACCCGGGGGGAACGGCCAAGAGGGCCACGAGTCCTGCTCAGGATAGCTACAAAAAGAAACCTGTGCTGATGGGCGGCGGGTCGGGGCTTGTATCGACTGCGATGGACTACGCGCGGTTCGTGGAAATGCTGCTAAACGGAGGACAGCTCGACGGCGTGCGCATCCTTGGTCCAAAGACTGTGGACCTCATGCACTCGAATGTCCTGGGCGACCTCCCGGCTATTAACAACGTGAACGGACGACCCGGCTACGGCTTCGGCCTTACCTTCGCAGTGAATCTCGGCGTCGACAAAACAGCTGCGATTGGATCGAAGGGGGAATATAACTGGGGCGGGGCTGCGGGTACGGCGTTCTGGATAGATCCAACAGAGCAGATGGTTGGAGTATTCATGACCCAGGTCATGCCCCAACGCACAATGAAGGATCAGTTTAAACAACTCGCTTACCAAGGTATCGTCGACGAACAAAACTAGCCGAACTTCGTCACATCCGCTCCCTGGCGGTCGGGGTTCCGATGCGCACGTTGATTCACAAGAATTTGCAGAACCGCGCGCGTCAGCAAGCGGTTAAGTGACGAAGTTCCCCTAGAGCTGTTACGGACCTACGGCGCACCGATCTCCGAGGCATGTCTGGCGGCGAGCTGCGCCGCAACTTCGGCCAGCACCCGAGTGCCTTCTGCCTTCACCGCGTCCAGCGCCGCCGGATCCAGCCCCAGCGCCTTCAAAATAGTCGGCGCTACTTGTGCAGTGGTGCTCGCGTCCGAGACAGTCTGCGCCGTAAAGAATGGATACGCGACCAGCAGCATAACGTTGGTATCGTCATGCCCAAACCCGCCGTGATCTCCGATCATTGTCGTGCTGCTCGAGTATGTTACGCCTACATTCGGCGTCACGATGATGTCCGGCGTCCGAGGATCCTGTCCCGGCCCAAGACCGCCCACGTTGTAGTTCAACGCGACTGTCGGCCCGTAGTAGATCTGCCCTAGACCGATCTCCGTCGCATTCTTTTCGAGCAGCTCGACAGCCTCGGTCACGCTCGCGCCCTCCTTCAGCCAGAGCACGGAAACATCGTCTTCCGTTGCGCCAATGCCTGTTGCGTTCAGCGGCGACTCCGAGTAGGGAATCGCGCTTCCCAGCAGCGTGGCCGGCGTATTGGCGCCGTCAGCTACGTACCGGCTCGGGTCGATCGGCGACTCTCCGTGCTTCGCCGTGATGATGAGCAGCGTATTTTCATACAGACCCGCATTCTTAACCGCTTTGACGATATCGCCGATCGACGCGTCCACATACTCGATCTCCTTAAGCAGCTCCGCGCTGGGAGCCGCTGCCGCGTTCTGGTAACCGCCGCTGCCCACTCCCGGCTCGTTCACACTTTCTCCTATGTAGACCGACTGAAAGTTCATGCCGAAGACCGCTGGTATCTTCGCCGCCCCGCCCGCGTGTGTCCTGCCCGCAATCTCGTTAAGCAGCGCATTCACCTTCAGCGCGTCATAGCACTGAATATTTGCGAAGCTGTTCGTCCACGATGCCAGATTGGTCGTGTCGCGGATGGCGGCGCACGAAGCGCCCAGCGACGTCGTTACACCGGGCAGCGCCACCACAGCCGAATCCACCTCGGGCGCATAAAAATCGTCCAGGCTCGTGCCGCCCGGCCCAGCCACAAATGAATATGACGCGTGCTTGTCGATCCAAGCCGTGTATCCGCCCGCCGCATGGACCACGCCAAATATCGTGTTCGTGCGGATGAAGTTCCACGGATACACCGGCGCGCAACCCGCGGCCGGGTCTCGTACCAGCTTCTTCGGATCGATAGAGGCGATTCCGCCCTCGGTCAACTCGGCGCCAGGCGCGCCACCGTTCAGCTTGGTATCGTCAAAATCGATTCCCTGATCGTTGTCTGTCGTTGTTCCGGTCGGTGTCCCATACGGTGTGCACACGCCACCAGCCAGACCAGTGCCCGTCGTTGTTGCCGGCGCGTCGAGCGATCGGTCGTACGCCACGTCGTAGTAAAGGCCGGTTGTCTTCGGCGAACCGCCAGAAACCAACGCCGCCAATCCTGGAAACGAGTCCGAGGGCTTTGACGACGAGGTGTTCACATAGTTGATCCCCATCTGACTCAGGGCCGCCATATTCGGGCAGTACGGATTTCCGTCATTCACGCCCTCGATTCCATGCACGCAGTTGTAGAAATCCGCGGCGTGCATGCCGTCAATGCTCAATAGCAGCACATGCTTGATCTTCGCTGAGCCCGCGGTGCTCGTATCAGCCGCCATTCCATGCGCCGCCAGCGTCATCGCCACTGCGGCTCCAGCCAGTACCAGCGTATTCGCCTTCATGTCCAATCCTCCACGTGAATACTAGCCTGCGAAAGTATACGCGACCGTTACGTCTCTGTGAAAACTCGATTAATCCTGGATTATCCGGAGAGCCGGCGGGCAACTGTCAGAAAGTGTCATGCTGAACGCCACAACCGTAGTCGAGCGCGTTCCCTGATCGTCTGTTGAATAGAATGCACGAGCTAGAGCGCAAAGGTTTCCCCACAATTCTGCTCCGCGCCCACATGCGTATCAAGATGTCCGGCATTATCGCAGTGCGCGGTTCCATGGACCCGGCCAAATGTGTTTCGCTTCTGATTAAGGATGACCAAAACGCGCATCGCTAACGCTCGAGATGGCGGTTTATCCAGAAGTAACGTTCGAGTTGCCGTTGACGGTTCAGAAACGCACATCGATTCATAAGAACTTACAGAACCGCGCACGCGAGTAAGCGGTCCGGTGTGGAGTTCGGCTAGGCGACAGCTAGGCAGACCTCGTCAGAAGCGCTCCCTTGTGGTCGCGGTTCAGAAATTCACATCGATTCATAAGAGCTTACAGAACCGCGCGCGTTAGCAAGCGGTTTGGGTGCGCAGATCACTTGGCGAGTTTGTCGAGATCGAGATTCAAACTCAGCACGTTTACGGTAGGGTCGCCGATTACGCCCAGAACCGGAGGTTTGATACGAGTGGCAATGAGCTTGTCAACTTGCGCTTTCGGCAATCCTCGCAGTTTGGCGATGCGCGCCGATTGCGCGTAGGCGGAAGCGGGGCTGATGTCGGGGTCGAGTCCGCTGCCGGACGCGGTGACAAGGTCCGCGGGAACGGGTCCTTTATAATCTGGGTTTTCGGCGCGGAATGAATCGACGGAGCCTCGCACACGCTGTATGAGCTTTTCACTCGTCGGTCCGAGATTCGAACCTGTCGAACTCGTCGCGTCGTAGCCATTATTGCCGGCTGCCGACGGCCGCGAGTGAAAATACTTAGGGCTGCCCGCTTCCTGCCCGATTAACGCCGATCCCACGATATGGCCATTGCGCTTGATTAAGCTGCCCGAGGCTTGCGTGGGGAAAGCAGCACGGCAGATGGCGGTTACGAGAAGCGGATACCCGATGCCGGTGAGCGCCGTGAGGACGAGCACCATTCGGAGAGCGGATAAGAGTTGACGGAACATAATGACAATGTCTCAGGCAAGATGCAGAACGGCCAGAAGCTGATCGATCAGCCAGATTCCCGGAAAAGGGGCAATAATGCCGCCCAAACCATAAATCAGAAGATTGCGGCGCAACAAGCCCGCGGCGCTTTGCGGCCGGTAGCGAACGCCGCGGAGCGCGAGCGGTACGAGCGCGACAATGATCAGCGCGTTAAAAATAACAGCGGCAAGAACTGCGCTTTGAGGCGTATGCAGACGCATGATGTTGAGAGCGCCGAGAGCCGGGTATGTGGCCATGAACATGGCTGGAATGATAGCGAAATACTTGGCCACGTCGTTGGCGATCGAAAAGGTAGTGAGCGCTCCGCGCGTGATGAGCAATTGTTTGCCGATCGCGACAACCTCAATGAGCTTGGTCGGATTGCTGTCGAGATCGACCATATTGCCGGCTTCCTTGGCAGCCATGGTTCCGGTGTTCATGGCAAGACCGACATCGGCCTGAGCTAGAGCGGGGGCGTCGTTTGTGCCATCGCCAGTCATGGCCACGAGCCGTCCTTGGGCTTGTTCGCGGCGAATATATTCGAGCTTGTCCTTCGGAGTGGCCTGCGCTAGAAAATCGTCGACACCGGCCTCGTTGGCGATGGCGGCGGCGGTCAACGGGTTATCACCGGTAATCATGACCGAGCGGATGCCCATGGCGCGAAGATGAGAAAGGCGTTCCTTCATGCCGCCCTTCACGATATCTTTCAGATGGATGACGCCGAGCATGCGCCCGTCCCCGGCAACGGCGAGAGGCGTTCCACCGGCCCTCGAGATCTGCTCCGCGATCGTGAATAGTTGTGGGGGAACCTGGCCACCCCGCCCTTTAACAAAACTCGCAACCGATTCGGTGGCTCCTTTGCGCAATGTACGGCCATCGATATCGACGCCGCTCATGCGCGTATAGGCCGAGAACGGGATAAACGTCGCATTGTGATCGAGAACTTCGCGGCCGCGAAGCCTGTATTTCTCTTTCGCCAAAACTACGACGGATCGGCCCTCGGGCGTTTCGTCGGCGAGACTCGACAATTGGGCTGCATCGGCCAGCTCACTTTCAGTGACGCCATCCACAGGAACAAACTCGACAGCCTGGCGATTGCCCAGAGTAATAGTTCCGGTCTTGTCGAGCAGGAGCGTATTGACATCGCCAGAAACTTCGACGGCCTTGCCACTCATGGCGAGAACGTTATGCTGCATCACACGATCCATGCCGGCTATGCCGATAGCCGATAACAGGCCGCCAATGGTGGTGGGGATGAGGCAAACGAGCAGTGACACTAGCATCGCGATCGAGGGGACGGTGCCCGCTCCAGCGGCTTTCACGCTGTAAATCGCAAACGGCTGCAAACTGACGACCGCGAGCAGAAAGATGAGGGTGAGACCCGCAATCAAAATGTTGAGGGCGATTTCGTTCGGCGTTTTCTGCCGCTCGGCGCCCTCGACAAGGGCGATCATCCGGTCGAGAAAGGTTTCGCCGGGATTGGATGTGATATTGATTTTGATGTGATCGGAGAGGACGCGCGTTCCGCCGGTGACAGCGCTGCGGTCGCCGCCCGATTCGCGGATGACGGGCGCGCTTTCGCCCGTAATAACAGACTCGTCGATGGTGGCAATGCCGTCAATGACCTCGCCGTCGCCCGGAATGGTATCGCCCGCCTCGCAATAGACCACGTCGCCTGAGCGCAACTGTGCCGCCGAGACAATTTCAACCGTGCCCTTGGCGCTAACACGCCGGGCATTCGTATCGGTTTTCGTCTTGCGCAGAGTATCGGCCTGGGCTTTTCCGCGCGCTTCCGCCATGGCTTCGGCGAAATTGGCGAATAGCACCGTGAACCAGAGCCAAAGACTGATCTGGAAGGTGAAGCCAAGAGCTCCAACTCCACGGAACGCGTCGCGAATCAGAAGAAGAGAAGTAACCGCGGCGCAGACTTCAACGACGAAAATGACGGGATTCTTGGCGAGCACCGCCGGATTCAGTTTGAGAAACGATTCCTTAATGGCGCGGGACAGGATCTCGCGCTCGAAAAGCGGCCGGGCCTTTGCCAGGCGGCGCGGCAGAAGATCGGTTGAATCGGCCGCTCCGGGTTCTGAAATGTGCGGTATGTCGGTAATAGTTGGCATTCAGTTGCTCCGGAAGCGTCGCCTCATAAGATCAGCAAGAGCGAAAACAGTTTGCCCTGTTCGACCAGGAAGTGTTCGACGACAGGCCCGAGCGACAACGCCGGGAAATAGGTGAGAGCGCCGACGATCACCACCGTTCCAACCAGCAGACCGACGAACAGAGGCCCGTGCGTGGGCAGCGTCCCACTGGTTTCGGGCAGCCTCTTTTTGCCTGCCAGGCTTCCGGCAGCGGCGATGAGGGGCAGCAAGAAAAAGAAGCGGCCAACAAGCATCGTCATGCCGAGAGTGATGTTGTACCAGGGCGTATTGCCGCTGATGCCGGCAAACGCGCTTCCATTATTGGCTGCCGCCGACGTATAGGCGTAGAGAAGCTCCGCGAACCCATGCGGGCCACCATTGCCAAGGTTGGCGATGGCGGGGCCGGGGGGGTTCCAATAGCCGTGCGCGGGAAACGAAATCACGCTTCCGATGCCCGCAAACAATAAGATGGCCAGAGCCGTCGCAATGACGGAAAGCATCGTCATCTTCACTTCGCGCTGCTCGATTTTCTTGCCGATGTATTCGGGCGTCCTGCCCACCATCAACCCGGCAATGAAAACGGCAACGATGGCGAAGAGCAGCATGCCATAGAGCCCGGCTCCGACTCCGCCAAATATGACCTCGCCGGTCATAAGGTTGAAGAGCACGACCAACCCGCCGAGCGGCATGAGGCTGTCGTGAGCGTTATTGACGGCTCCGCAGCTTGCGTCAGTTGTAATGGTCGAAAAAAGCGCGGACGCAGCAATGCCGAACCGCGTTTCCTTGCCTTCCATATTGCCGCCTGGCTGGCCGGGCGTCGCGGTATTCTGAACGCCGAGCTTTGCCAGTTGGGGATTTCCGCGTTGCTCCGCGCCATAGGCCACAAACACTCCGACGAGAAACATGACGCTCATAGCCGAAAACAGAGCCCAACCCTGCCGCGTGTCGCCAACCATTTGGCCGAATGTGTAAGTGAGCGCGGCGGGAATCAGAAAGATCAGAAGCATCTCGACGAAGTTGGTCGCTGGAGTGGGATTTTCATAGGGGTGCGCGGAATTTGCGTTGAAGAACCCGCCTCCGTTGGTACCGAGCATTTTGATGGCTTCCTGCGAGGCCACCGGACCTTGCGGAATGGTCTGGACGGCGCCGCTCAAAGTATGAGCGGTAACCGAAGGATCGAGGTTCTGAATCACTCCCTGCGAGCAAAGCCAGATCGCAACAATGAACGAGATAGGCAACAGAACGTAAACGACCGATCGTGTCAGATCGGCCCAAAAATTGCCAACCGTCTTCGATTCCTGGCGCGAAAAGGCTCGAATGAGGACCAGAGCCACTGATATACCGGCGGCAGCAGACGCGAAATTTTGAACAGTGAGGGCCGCCATCTGAACGAAATAACTGAGTGTCGATTCGCCACTGTAGTTCTGCCAGTTCGTGTTTGTAACAAAGCTGAGGGCCGTATTGAACGCAAGATCCGGGCTGACATTCGCCGCGCTGAAATGTGCCGGGTTCCAGGGGAGCATTCCCTGCAGGCGTTGAATCAGGTAAACAGCAGCGAAGCTAAGTAAGCTGAAGGCCAGAAGCGAAGCGGAGTAATGAGTCCACCGCTGCTCGTTCTGCTCGCGAATCCCGCACAGGCGGTAAATCAACACCTCGAGCCAGCGCAGAAGAGGGTGAAGGAACGTACGTTTGCCCTGATAAACCCTGGTCAGAAACAGTCCGACCGGCTTCGTCAGAACCGCGACGAGGATGAAGTACAGAACAATTTGAATGACGCCGGAAGCGCTCATCGAACCTGCCTCAAAACCGTTCCGGCTTCAGGAGCGCGTACAGCAGATACGCGAACAGAAACAGACCGAGCATAGCGAACAGGAAATAGTCCATAAGATTCAAAGCTTTTCGCATGCGCGAACGAGCGCCCAACACAACAGAAATAGAAGCGTTCCTAATATCAGGAAGATGATATCGGGCATACTGATTACCCCCAGACTAGCGGCCGGGACCTAAGGAAGTAATAGGCGCGACATAAGGATTTTATAAAGACGCACGCATCTCGCGCGCTGTCAATCGCTCGCCAACGCTTCGCTGACACCCTTTGCGGCGCCTTGTCCCGCTTTGCGCGCGATGTTTGCGGCGCGGGTGAAGTGATGCTGCATGCGCCCAGCCACCGAGCCGAGGCTCGCGCTGGCTGATTCCAACCTGGCAAACGCCCGGTCGGCGTTTTTCGCGCCCGTTTTACGGACCTTTTCTGCCGCCCAACTGACGCCCACCGATGTCAGCAGGACCGCGCCCGTTACCAGGAGTCCTGTTCCAATAACCAGAAGGCCCGTGCCGGCCCAGCATAGTTTGGTTCTTGTGTCCATAAATGCACCTCTGTACGCAGATTACTCCCGGTCGTGGACGGCAGTCGCAGGATGAGCGTCAATCATCCGATCCGGCCGGTTCGCCGTCCTCGGGGATCTCCTCAAGGACATCTTCCAGTTCTTGCGCTCGCTGCGTAAACTCTTTCAGCACCTTGATGGAATTACCCGCTGAGAAGCCGGCCGCGCGGAGCCGGCGGTACGCAGAAGCGAGATTCTTCTCGAGACTGAAAAACTGGCCTAAATCCTTCGACCGGAATTTCCGGTTCAGGTATTGGCGGATCAGATCTGCTTCATCTACCTCGCCGTAGACCTGGCGCACAGCCTGCTCGGCTGTCTTTGCGGCAACGCGGCGTGTGCGGAGGTCGCGGATAACCCGGCTGGCCCCGTAAGCGCGGCGTTCGAGTCGCGTACTAGCGAACGATTCGGCGAACTTCCGATCGTTCAGCAGCCCATACTCCCGCAGTTTGTTCATCACCTCTCGAAGCGTTTCAGGCGAATCGGCTCTCGATTTGAGCTTCTGCTGAAGATCGGCGGCAGAATAGGGCTTTCTATCCAGGCAGCGGAGGGCATGTTCCCAGAGGGCGTCCGCCGCCAGTTTCTTGACTTTGCGCGGAAACGGCATCGTTTTGCCGAAACGTTTGCGAGTCTAGCACGCTCTTACAGGCATGAGAAGCTGGTGGCAGGACGGCGGAGAGAAGGTGCGGAAAAATGGCAGGATTGCTTCTTTGACAGCCGCGGCTGCAAATTTGATTTCGAGTAAACTTCAATTGAACGTGCATGGGAGGTAGAAATGGAAGAGAAGAACGGTTTCGGTTACTTTTTGCTAGGCCTCGGGATCGGCGTGGCCGCCGGAGTGTTGCTCGCTCCGAGGTCGGGCTCAGAGACTCGCGAGTATCTCCGGTCGAAGGCCGAAGAAGGAAGCGACTACGTCCGTACTCGTGCCGGCGACAGCCGCGAGTATCTCAAAAAGAGAGGCGAAGAGATTCGCGATTCGGCCAGCGATATTGTGGAGCGCGGTAAGTCGGCCGTGAAGAGCCGGAAGGACCACCTGTCTGCGGCTGTCGAGGCCGGAAAACAGGCATACCGCGATGCAGTGTCCAATTTCGAAAGCGGCGAGGGCGTATAGCGGACGCCCTCGCTTCCAGGCTGGTTTGTGTTCTATAGGTGCTCATGGATTCCTCGCTGCTCATTGTCCTGATAGTATTTGTCGCGATCACTACCATTGCGATGGTGGCGCAGGCCATTGCCATGGTTGGCATGTTTCGAGCGGCTCGTCGGATTCAGGAAAAACTAAACGGTCTTTTGCCCGAAGTAGCGCGGATCCTGGACGCGGCTCAAACCACGCTCAACCAGACCAGTAAATTTGTCACCGACGCGAATGCCCGCACTGTGGATATTCTGGATGTAACCAAGGCGCAGCTTAACAAGCTCGATGCCGTGTTCACGGATGCGGCCAACCGCGCCAAAGTTCAAATGGAACGGGCCGAGCTGGTGCTCGATGACGCGATGAGCCGTACGCAGCAGACCGTGGTTGTCGTGCAAAAGGGCGTTATCGGTCCGATTCGGGAAGTTCACGGAGTCCTGAGCGGAATCCGCGCGGCCATCGCAGCATTTGCCCGGGGCAACCGGCCAACCGTAGATCACGCAACGGCCGATGAGGAGATGTTTATCTAGTACCATTCGCCTGCTGTCCGCAGTTTGAAACGGAGATGGGAGCGCGGCTTTCCAAGGTCGCGCTTCTGTCGTGCTCCGATATCCTCCCCAGCGCCACGTCTCCCTTCGCTTGTGTTAGTCTAAAAAGCGTACAAAAAGCAAGAGATTAAGGTAAGACGAGGAGTATCGTTTCCAGCATGGCCTTGGCTGCAGAACAGAAATCCCAGACGATTGCGAAGTATCGGATCCACAAAACGGATTCCGGCTCGCCCGAGGTGCAAGTGGCAATATTAAGCCAGCGGATCGAGCAATTAAGGGAGCATTTCAAAGCTAACAACCAGGATCACCATTCCAAGCGAGGATTGCTGACGATGGTGGCCAGGCGGCGGAAGCTTCTGAAATATCTAAAGGATCGCAGTCCGCAGCGCTACCAGGCTTTGATACAAAGTCTCGGCATTCGCCATTAGGAAGCGCTCTCGGGCAGGCGCGGGAATGTTCCCGCGTAGCACCGTTCCGGTGAACGGTCCCTCCTCGGCGGGCTGTAGAAGTCCGTCGGTCACCTCTAAGTCCCCACTTAGTCCCTTGGATTGGGAAGTTCCTATGTTGTTGAGGGCTTCCATTCATCAAGGATGATAGATGGCTCACACAGTTGAAATCGACCTTCATGGACTGAAGGTCACGTTAGAAACCGGCAAACTAGCCAAGCAGGCTAACGGCTCGGTCGTAGTGCGTTCCGGCGATTCAGTGGTTCTGGTGAGCGCTTGCGCAAATCAGTCGCCTAAGCCCGGAGCGAGCTTTTTCCCGCTGACTGTCGACTACCGGGAATACACATACGCCGCGGGGAAATTTCCGGGCGGATTTATAAAACGGGAGGGTCGGCCGTCGGAGAAGGAAGTTCTCACCAGCCGCTTGATCGACCGTCCGATACGGCCGCTGTTTCCCGAGGGATTCGGCAACGAGACGCAGGTCATCGCGCTGGTGCTGTCGGCCGATCCGAAGAACGATCCAGGCCCACTGGCAATCGTCGGGGCTGGAGCCGCGCTGGCGCTATCGGACATCCCGTTCCATCACGTTCTAGGAGGCGTTCGCGTCGGGTCGAGCGATGGCAAGCTGGTCGCCAATCCAAGCTACGACGAAACACGCGATGGCCAGTTGGGCATCGTGGTTGCCGGCACCGAGGAAGGCATTGTCATGGTCGAGGCCGGGGCGAACCAGGTCTCGGAAGAGAAAGTTGTCGAGGCGATCGAGTTTGGCCACGACTGCTGCAAGCGGATCGCCAAAGGCATACGCGCACTGATGGCCCAGGCAGGCAAGCAGAAATGGGCGTATGAGCCGCCTCAGCCGAACGCGTCGATGGCGGAGAAGATTGCGGCCGAAGTCCGGCCCGAGCTGAGCGATGCGCTCAACACGCAGAAATACGCCAAGCTCGAAAGTTATAGCCGCGTTGACCAGGCGAAGAAGAAAGCCTTAGGACTGTTTGGAGAAGAAGAGCAGCCCGAAGCCGCAAAGCTCTTCGATGCGTTGAAAGAACGTATTTTCCGGGACGAGATGCTGAAGGAACGCCGCCGCCCGGATGGCCGGCGCTTCGATGAAATTCGCTCCATCTGGTGCGAGGTCGGAGTGCTTCCGCGAACTCACGGATCGGCCATTTTCACGCGTGGTGAAACCCAAGCCCTGGTGACGACAACATTAGGAACCAAGGACGACGAGCAGCGGATCGAGCTGTTCGATCCCACCGAGACTTCGAAGCGCTTCATGCTGCATTACAACTTCCCGCCGTTCAGTGTGGGCGAAGTCGGATTCATGCGGGGGCCGGGCCGCCGCGAGATCGGCCATGGAGCGCTGGCGGAGCGCTCGCTTAGTCCCGTAATTCCCGATGAAAAAGCGTTTCCATACACGCTGCGCGTGGTCAGCGACATTCTCGAGTCGAACGGTTCAAGTTCGATGGCGAGCGTCTGCGGCGGAACGTTGTCGCTGATGGACGCCGGTGTGCCGATTGTGGCTCCCGTGGCGGGCATTGCGATGGGCCTCGTGATGGAGGGCTCCGATTACGCCATTCTGACCGATATCGCCGGGGCGGAAGACCATTACGGCGATATGGATTTCAAGGTGGCGGGCACCAAGGATGGCATCACCGGGCTTCAAATGGATATCAAAATTCCAACGGTGACGACCAACATTATGCGAGAAGCTCTGGCGCAGGCCAAGAAAGCCCGGCTCGAGATTCTCAGCACCATGATTTCAACGCTTGCATCGCCGCGCGTCGAGCTATCTCAGTATGCGCCGCGCATCTACACCACCAAGATCCCGACCGATAAGATCCGCGAACTCATCGGACCGGGCGGCAAGGTCATTAAAGGCATCATCGACCAGACCGGCGTCAAAATCGACGTGGACGACGACGGTACCGTGAACATCTTCGCGTCCGACGGAGAATCGGCCAGCCGCGCCATGCAGATGGTAGCCGATATCGCCGCGGTAGCGGAAGTAGGTAAGACATACCTCGGCAAAGTGGTGCGAATCGCCGATTTTGGAGCCTTCGTCGAAATCTTCCCAGGCACCGACGGACTCTTGCACATCAGCGAAATTTCCGAAAGCCGCATCAAGGCCGTACGGGACGAGCTGAAAGAGGGAGACCAGATCCTCGTCAAGGTCTTGGCACTCGAAGGCAACAAGATCAAGCTGAGCCGCAAGGCTATTTTGAAAGAACAGCGAGAAAAGTTAAAGGTGGTAGCCGAAAAAGCCGAATAGATAAGCAGCCAGTTCTACTCGTTTTGAAAATGCGAGACCTTCCTGAGCGGCCCGAACGGGCCGCTTATTTTTTGGGGCAGGGTTGGTCATGAAACTCGGACACTCTCAGAACGTCGCTCCTCGCGAAGCGTTGGACGTTCCTGTAGGTCGCCGGCGGGCTCGACGGGCTCGAAGAGCATTCCTCCCGACAGCAAGCTAACCGGATGAGGATTTCGCTGCCTACGCCTATGATCAAGCAGCCGTTCACTTCTTCAGCGGCTCTTTGCGAGGAACCGGTACCCATAGGTTTGACAAGGACAGTCGCAGGGGTTCCTCCTCCAAGGCCCAGGAATCGTAGAACTGCGCGGGCGTCAGAAGCTGGCCCTGGGTAGACGAATATGATGCACAACATGACAACGGCGCTCAGGCCTCCGATCCATCGCCGGGCTGTGCCGAGGTTGAGAAAAAAGTGGAGTACCACGAGAGCGACCAGCAATATCGCACGCCAGAGGTAAGCCTGCGGGAACGGTTCCCCGAGTTCCGCAATTACAATCTGCGGCAGAGCGAATAGCCACAACAATGCGAAAACCGACACTTGGACGGACTCACCAAAAAGTTTCCAGCTTTGAGTGAAACACCGGACGATGCACGCTCCCGCCAGCGTTGAGATGAGCAAAGAGACCACAAGCCATTTGCCATGCTGCAGGTGGTCCAGCAAGACGAACAAAGCGATCACGAGGGCTGAAAGCAGAAACGGTGCAAAGACGCGCAGGTAGTCGCAGAAATATCGTTTAAAACGTTTAAAACCGCTCCCTTCAGCGAAGAGGCCCGGAAGCGCTGCTCGCGTTTCCTCAAGAGAAATAAGAGGAATAATTCCCTTCAGAAAAGCGGGCAACAGAAGAAGGAACGCACCTACGGCGAATAGAAATACGAACGCCACTGCAATCAGTGTCAGAAAGACAATGAGGGACGAGTCGATAAAGGGAAAGGGAGCACCCTCCGAGCGTAGATACGCGACGAGAAGAACGATTCCGGCTCCAGCGGAGAGGGCAGATAGGGCTGCTATCAGCTTAGTGAGGTCGCCCGCGAGTTCAGCAGCCCTCTCTACGACGCCACGAAGGGATTTCGCGTTCGTCCCTTTTAGCCTCGCCCGCGCGTCTTCTCTTAGCCTGTGGCGGCGCTTTTCATATAGGACTCCGTACCTAGGGCTGTTCTCCATAGCGTCAAGCGAACCTACTGTACCAAGCAGCGATAGGACGACGCGACGCCCGGATCAAAGCGCTCGCCCTCAGCAGTATGGTTTGACCAGCCATATCTTTATGGCATAATAGTACATATGAAGAAGACCCTTAATATCGACAACCAGCTCTTCCAGGAAGCAAAGGCTGCTTGCGGCGCGGCTACCGACACCGAGACTGTCCGGCTAGGTCTTCAGGCCTTGGTGCGCCATGCGGCATACGAACGCCTTCGGGCCCTCCGCGGATCGGAGCCTCACGCACAGGACGTGCCTCGACGTCGCGAGAAGCCTCTGGCAAAGCACACCACTAAGTGATGGTCCTGGTCGATACATCCGTTTGGATTCGGTTCCTTTCCAATCGCGAGCCCTACGCGGCAGAGTTGGCGCGCCTCCTCGAGCTCGAGGAAGTGGCCGCGCACGAGCTGGTCTACGGCGAGCTCCTCATCGGCGATCGTGGAGGCCGCAAAAAGCTGCTGGCCGCCTACGAGCAGATGCACCAGGCGAGGATCGTTCCCCATCGCGATGTGGTCATGTTCGTCCGCGATCGCAACCTCTACGGGCGCGGAGCCGGCTGGATTGACATTCACTTACTCGCGTCCGCCATCGTCGGGCAAATGCGGTTATGGACCACCGACCCTCGGTTCGCCGCCATTGCAAGGGAACTTCGTATCGCCTACGACACGTAATATAACGAGTGATTTCCGCAACGTATGCCTTGGCCGACGCGCTGCTTGGCATTCCGTTCCAAAGTACGAAGAATCCGACCGCGCCTCGCTTCTACAACGACGCCTCGGCGATCGCCCTGTTTGGTCAGGACGACTACAAAATGCTGCCAAACCTGACACTGAATTACGGTCTGCGTTGGGAATTGAATACGCCAGTCACTGAGATTCACAACAACCAATCGAATTTCGACCCAACAACCGATAGCGTGTTTCTAGCGGGCCAAAACGGTCATCCCAGCAACCTGTATGGCTATCGCTGGAACAATTTCGCGCCGCGGCTTGGATTCTCATGGCAGCCCTTTCATGACGGCAAGACAGTGGTGCGCGGCGGCGCCGGCATCTTTTATAATTTTCAGACCGCCGGCAACGGCTTGCTCGCGCTGCAATACCAATATCCGATCCGGAACCTGCAGACCTTCACATCGACGCTCGCTACTCCTCTCTCGATATCCAATCCATTCCCTTCAGCCGCCGCTGGAAGTTCCATCACTCTCAGCGGTATCGATTCCCAGTTCAAGACAGCGACAGTGGATGAATGGAGTTTCGGCGTGCAGCGGGAACTCGCCGCGAGCATGGTTCTGGAAGTAACTTATTTTGGAACCAAGGGCACTCACTTGCCTATCAATCGCAACATCAATCAGCCCCAGCCTTCGGGAAGCGCCACGGTGACGAATCCGCGCCCCTATCCTGGATTTGCGAACATCACCTGGATCGAAAGCACCGGCAATTCCGATTTCAACTCGCTTCAAGCCAAGATCGAGAAGCGTTACAGTGCCGGCCTCTCATTTCTGGCATCGTTTACCTGGGGACGTTCGATTGACGACGGCAACGGAATCTCGACGAGCACGTCGGCCTCCTCCACCATTCCGCAGGACGCCTACAATTTGCAGGGCGAGCGGGGTCGCTCCGATTTCGACGTTAAGTACCGGTTCGTTCTAAGTCCGGTGTACGAGCTTCCATTCGGGCCGGGAAAACCGCTCCTGCAGAACGGTATCCTATCTAAAATCATTGGAGGATGGCAGCTCTCGGCGCTGTTCACCGCATCGACCGGAACGCCGTTGACGCCCTACTATACGACCAACAACAGCGGGACTCTCAACAATGAGGATCGCCCGAACGTCGCGGGCGGCGTAAGCCTGAACAGCGGACCCCAGACACCGCAGGAATGGTTCAATGTCGCCGCGTTGATTCCTGCGCCGGTCGGCACCTTCGGCGATGCGGGGCGAAATATAATCAATGGACCGAATTTGGTAGATCTGGATTCATCCTTGGTGCGCAATTTCAAAATCAAGGAGCGCGCGATATTCTCGCTTCGCGGGCAGTTCTACAACACGTTCAATCATCCGAACTTCAATTACCCCAATGCGCAGTTCGGCACTTCGGCATTTGGAACCGTCGCGTCGGCGCAAGATCCGCGCGAACTGGAAATCGCGGCGAGACTGACGTTCTAAACCAGGCGCCGCAGGAGGCACTACGACCGCCGCAAGGAGCAAGACGACAATGGATCGACGTACTTTTCTTCATCAGACTATGGCGGGGGCTGCGGCCTTTGCGTCCACGAGAGGCATGCGCGGCTCGGATGCGCCTGATCTCAAGCCGATTCGAGCCGAAATTGAGAAGCGTCATGACGAATCTCTGGCCCGGCTCCAAGAATGGATCAAGCAGCCTTCCATCGCGGCGGAAAACTGCGGAATGAACGAGGGTTGCGAGCTGACCATGCGGTATCTACGCGAGGTGGGATTCGATCAGGTGACGAAAATGCCCACCGACCGGCATCCGGGGATTTTCGCAACCCTGGACGCGGGCGCGCCGCGAACAGTGGGGCTGTACTTCATGTACGACGTGAAACAGGCCGACCCGTCGGAATGGTCGTCGCCGCCCTGGGACGCCGCGCTGGTCGACAAACCACCGCTCGGAAAAGTTGTCGTGGGACGAGGCGCGGTAAACACCAAGGGACCGCAGGCCACATTCATTGCCACGCTCGGTCTCACGTTTCCGGCTCTCTTTCGCCGTTTGCGCCTCGCTGTTTCTGCAACTCGACCTTCACGTGCCGTTTTGCCGCCTCAATATCGGTGGCCGACGGCAACAGCGCATCCAGTCTCGTTAGCTCCAGCATCTGCTTTAACTGGCTGGGGACGCCGCTCAGAACCAAAACGCACTGTTTCCTGCACAACGTGTAGAGTATCGTTAGCTCGCCTAGCCCCGCGCTATCGGTGTACCGAAGACCGCTGACATCCAGAATCAGCCCTTCCGGCGGACCAGCTTCCAGTGCCGCCCTAGCCATCTGTTGCAAGCCTTTCAGGTGTGGCCCGAGCGTCAAATTGCCCGAAACCGTAAGAACGTGGCAATTTCGGTCTGGGCGCGAAGTGATACTCAGAGACATAGACCGCTTTTGACAAGCATACAGAACCCCGTAACGTTCACAAGCGCATTATCCCCAGTCTTCCTTTCATTATCCATCTCGTTCCATGGATGCCATCGCCGCCCTCCTATCACGTCTCTGGGCGGTAAGTTTTTCCAGTTAAATCATCAGTTTCCAGCTGCTGGCGTAAATGGCAAGCGGCTTGCCTTGTATATGGTGACAAGAACCTCATACGCACCGGGGACATCCGATTGGCTCCCACGGACCGTATGACTAAGGAATTGAACGAACGGCGCGCTGTAGAGATGCACCTCTACGGCTGTGAACGGAATCCGGAGGCCGATTCACAGCAGCGCCGTTTCTTTTTTGCGGAAGTACGGGCCCGAGATTAGCTGCGCGGCTTAAGCCAGAAGACTTTCGAGCTTCGAGCCGGACACAATCATCGTCTCGTTGCGCTCCGGACCGATAGACACCGATCCAACCTCTACTCCCGTCCGCTCTTCGAGAAACCGAAGGTAATCCTTCGCTCGGGGAGGAAGCGAATCCATCGAAGTCGCGCTGCGAGTCGACGTACGCCAGCCGGGCAGGCATTCAAACAGCGGCTTGATGGCTTCCATTTTACGGGTGCTCGCCGGCATCTGCGACATCACTTGCCCGTCCACTTCATAAGCGACGCAAACGGGAATCTGCTCGAGTTCATCCAGAACGTCGAGCTTCGTGATAATCAAGCTGTCAAACCCGTTCACCTCAGCCGTGTAGCGCAGAAGCGGAACATCGAACCAGCCGCAACGGCGCGGCCTTCCGGTGACTGAGCCGTACTCGTTTCCTGCGCGGCGGATTTTTTCTCCCCACTCTCCCCGATCTTCCGAGGGGAACGGCCCCGCGCCGACGCGCGTGATATAGGCTTTCGAAACTCCGATAATGCCGTCGATCTTAGTGGGAGCGACTCCTGTACCTGTACACGCCCCGCCGGCTGCCGCGCTCGAGCTCGTCACAAATGGATACGTGCCGTGGTCGATATCGAGCATCGTACCCTGCGCTCCTTCAAACAACACGCTTTTCCCTTCCCCGATCAGTCCGTTCAATAGATGCGCCGTGTCGCACACCAGCGGCCGGATCCGCGCCGCAAATCCCTTGTATTGCTCCCGAATCTGGCCGAAATCTGCCGGGTCGCTGATTCGGAACGCTTCCGCCATTAACGCTTTGTCTTCAGCAAGAGCATCGTACAGGCTCGCGAAATCGACATCAATCAAATCGGCGACACGAATCCCGCGGCGCGCAATCTTGTCCTCATAACAAGGACCGATTCCACGTGAAGTGGTCCCAATGGCAACCCTATTCTCGCGCCCTTCGGAGATCTTCTCGATCGTCCGGTGAAAGGGAAAAATCACGTGCGCCCGGTTGCTGATCCGCAATTGGCTCTTGACGTCGATGCCAACCGCCTCGAGTCCCGCAATTTCCTCAAGCAGCGCGGCCGGATCGACAACTACGCCGTTGCCGATTACCGCCAACACACCCGGCCGAAGAATACCGCTCGGAATCAGTTTTAGTATGAATTTGCGTTCGCCAATATAAACCGTATGTCCGGCGTTATGCCCTCCCTGGTAGCGCGCAACCGCGTGAAATTTCTCCGACAACAGATCGACGATTTTGCCTTTACCTTCGTCGCCCCACTGCGCGCCGAGAACAATAAGATTGGACATGCAAAGCTAGGGGAAAACACCCAAATCTCCGATTGTAGCGTATAGTGCCCGAACCCCTTGTAAACAGGCCGTTTGAAGCGCTTCGGAAGATGTTTGTATGCTAACCTTGGCACGATGCGGATGTGTGATGTTTTCGTGGCTCTGGGACCCGCAGTCTTCGAGGATCTGCTGCGTCATGTGTCTATAGGCAAGCTGAAAGTCTTCCAGATTTACGATCGCTTCAAGGCCCGGGCGCACTTGCCGAAACTGAATAGCGAAACATTACGAAAAGCGCACGGCAAGCTGTGGGCTCGCATTGAAGCAGGCGAGGAAGACTTCGCCGCCGACCTTTCACAAGTGCTGCTGATTTCACATCTCGGCATGATCATCGACGTCCTCAACTTCCTCAACATCCCTCATCAGGATGGCTTTTTCGAGAAAGATCTCAAGCCGGAGCAGTACCTTAGCGATGGCTGGCAGAAAAGAGTCTATGACAACTTTCAGGATAAGTATCCGAAATCCACGCTTCTCTTCTACATAAATCACCTGGACTGGGAACTTACAAAGCCTGAAAAAGTATTTGTGCCGGCAGCGTAACTTCTGGAGAAAGTGACTGCGATGACAGATGTAAAAGCTTTTCATGAAAGCATAAAAAGCGGCGATCTGGACGGCGTGCGCGCCTCGCTTGCTGAAGATCCAGCGTTGTTGAATGCGAAGAACGACACCGGCCAGAACGCAGTGTTGTTATCCAAGTACTACGGCCGGCACGACGTCACAAGCCATCTTTTGAGTCTCGGCCCCCAGCTCGACATCTTTACCGCCGCTGCGGTCGGCGACACTGCTTTCGTTCTGCGCGAACTCGATCGCGATCCCGCGCTACTGGCGGAATACTCATCCGATGGATGGACTCCATTACATTTGGCATCGTTTTTCGGCCATAACGATCTCGCGCTCAAGTTAATCGAACGCGGCGCCCAAGTAGACGCGCGCTCCACGAACGCGATGAAGAATACACCGCTTCATGCGGCCTCAGCCGGACGAAAGGCCGGCCTTGTTCAATTGCTTCTCGAACGCGGCGCGGACGTGAACGCTCGCCAGCAGGGCGGCTGGACTTCCCTGCATGGAGCTGCTCAAAATGGCGATCGCGCGATTGTCGAACTTTTGCTGGCACACGGAGCCGAGGTGAACGCTCGCGCCGAAAACAACCAGACGCCGCTCGACCTGGCTCTATTGAAAGGCCATAAGGATATTGCCGGGTTGTTTGATCAACTCGCCGGCTCACCACAATAAAGATGCTCGAAGCGCAACTCGAAGACCTGCGTCGCGCCACACTCGCCCGCTTCACCGCTGCCGTCTCGTCCGACGATCTCGAAGAAGTCCGGGTTGAAGCTCTGGGCCGTAAAGGCACCCTTGCCCAGATCACCAAGGAATTCGGCAAGTTGCCTCCCGATCAGCGCGCTTCAGCCGGAAAACTACTAAACGCCGTCAAACACGATCTTGAAACAGCGTTTGAAGAAAAGAAGCGGCGATTCGATCGCGATCAACTTTCTTCGCGCCTCGAAAAGGAATGGATCGATGTTACCCTGCCCGCTCCAGGTATTCGGCCAGGCAGCTTGCATCCCGTCACGCAGATCCAGACCGAAATTGAAGACCTTTTCACGTCTCTAGGTTTCGCTGTACTCGATGGGCCCGAAGTCGAAACGGAAGAGCACAACTTTGACGCTCTGAATATTCCGCCCAATCACCCGGCGCGCGACATGCAGGACACGTTCTGGCTCGACGGCGGCCATTTGCTCAGAACCCATACTTCGCCGGTGCAGGTGCGCGGTATGCGAGAGTTCGGACCGCCGCTGCGGATGATTGCACCGGGACGGGTTTTTCGCAACGAAGAAGTAGACGCCTCGCACGAGCACACTTTTTACCAGGTCGAAGGAATGATGATCGACCGTGACGTCTCCGTTGCTCATCTGATCTATTTCATGAAGACCTTGCTAAGCGGCATTTTTAAGCGCGAAATCACGGTCCGCCTGCGTCCCGGCTACTTTCCCTTCGTTGAGCCGGGATTCGAATTAGACATTCAGTGCCTGATTTGCGGCGGATCAGGCTGCGCAGTTTGCAAGAATAGCGGCTGGGTCGAGCTCCTGCCTTGCGGGCTGGTGCATCCCAATGTTTTACGCGCCAGCGGAATCGATCCCGACGAGTGGAACGGCTTCGCCTTTGGCCTCGGACTAACGCGCCTGGTCATGATGCGCTACGCGATTGACGATATCAGGCAGCTGCAAGGCGGCGACCTCCGTTTCCTAAACCAGTTCTAGTTTGGTGGCGCAGACGATCGCTTTTTGTCGTCTGCGGCTGCTTGCGAGTTTGGAGAGGTGTAATCGTTGAAATTTTCCTATCGATGGTTAAGCGAAATGGTTCCGGGTCTCGAAACGAAGCCCAGCGAACTCGAACGCTTAATCACCATGAAAACAGCCGAATGCGACGGCATCGAGCCCTGGGACCAACCCGGACCGCCCGACTGGATCATTGAAATCGACAACAAAAGCCTGACGCATCGCCCCGACCTCTGGGGCCATTACGGCATGGCGAGGGAAGTGGCCGCCATCACGAAGAACCCCTTAATCGATCCAGTGCATCTCGACCACCTTCCTACTCTAAGTTCGTCGCCCATCGCGGTCGAGATCGAAGACTATCTCCTCTGCCCCCGCTACAGCGCTCTCGTTTTTGAAAATGTAACCGTTACGCCATCCCCGCTGTGGCTTCAGACGCGGCTCGCTTCGATCGGCCTGAACCCAATCAACAATATCGTCGACGTGACGAACTATATCCTCGCTGAATTGCCGCAGCCAATGCACGCCTTCGATGCGGACAAGCTAAAGGGCAACACAATCTATGTCGGCGGGCGCGCGCGGGCGAGAGCGTGAATGCGCTTAACGGCGAGTGCTACCCACTCGACCCCACCAACTTAGTAATCGCTGACGCAAGCGGCCCAGTAGCGATCGCGGGCGTAATCGGCGGCGCTTCGAGCGCGATCTCCGCCGAAACAACCCGCGTCGTTCTCGAGAGCGCCAACTTTCAGGCCGCGAGCGTCCGCCTCACTTCCGCAAAGCACAAGCTCCGAACCGATGCCTCGATGCGATTCGAAAAGTCACTCGATCCTGAAAACACAGTCCGAGGTCTCGCTCGCGCAGTGGAACTGTTCTCGCTGGTCAGTCCCGGCATTCGGGTTGTGGGTGGGCTGGCGGACAATCGCACCGCCCCTCACCTTCCGCCGCCCGTTGAGCTGCCGGTCGCGCTGGTGTCGCGCAGACTTGGCAAGAAGCTGGACGAGGCCGAAGTTCGCGAGATCCTCGAGTCGCTCGGCTTCGCCGTAAAGCCCGCAGCTTCGGGAAATCTCGTCGTCTCGATTCCCTCCTGGCGAGCCACGAAGGACATCGCGATTAAAGACGATCTTGTGGAAGAAGTAGGCCGCATGGTCGGATATGGAGAGATTACGCCGGCTGCTCCGCTTTTGCCCGTCGCCGCGCCACCCGCGAATCCATCGCGAATGTATCTGAGGAACATCCGCGCCCAGATCGCCGCCCAGGGATTCACCGAAACCTACACCTACTCATTCGTGAATGAGTCGCAATGGAAACGGTTCGGATTCAAAGAGGCAGATCATCTGCGAGTCGTCAATCCGATTGCTTCCGAACTGACCCACATGCGCCGCAGCCTTCTTCCGGGCGCTTTCGAAGTCATCCTAAAAAACGCCCGGAATTTTCGCGACTTTCGATTCTTCGAGATCGGCCGCGAGATTCATCCATGCCCCAATTCTCTTCCCAACGAGGTCCAGCACTTGGTTGCCGTGCTCCATGGAGCAAAGGCGGATGAACGGGATTTCTTCGAAATGAAACGAGTGGCGGAATGCCTGTTCCCCGCGTTGCAACTTCGCGCGGAGCAGCCCGAGGCGTGGGAACATCCCGTCCGTGCCGCCTCAATGCATTGGCGCGGTGTTTCTCTAGGCCGCCTCTTCGAGCTGCATCCCGGGCTGCTCGAATCGGAAAAGATAGAGGGCCGCGCCTTTCTGTTTGATGTTGACCTCGATCTGGCGCAAACGGTAGCCGGGCAAACTGTCGAATACCAACCGCCCAGGCGCTATCCCACGAGCGCATTTGACCTCTCTGTCGTCACCACCTTCCGCGAACCGGTCGCGACGATCCAAAATCATCTTCTCAACCTGGTAGGCAGCGCCGTTGTCTCCGTTGAATTTGTCCGCCAGTACGCCGGACCTCCCCTCGAACACGGGCGCAAAAGCGTCTCCTACCGCATCGAGGTTGGCGCATCCGATCGCACCCTGACGAACGAAGAAGTAGCGGACATCCGATCGCGCATCATCGACGGCATGCGCGCCGCCGGTTACGAACTCCGAATCTGACAGCTTGGTGGAGCTTGTAGTGGCCGGGCCTGCCCGGCCTTTGTCCGGCCTATGAGCCCCACCCCGCCAAATCCAATTGAACGCAACAAACGGATTGGAGACAATTAAGGGCTGGCCAGTCACGCAATGCCGATTTCCTCCAAGACGCGCTTGGGGCCGTACGAGATCCAAACACTCCTTGGATCCGGGGGAATGGGCGAAGTTTATCTCGCGCGCGACATGCGCCTGGGCAGAATTGTCGCCGTCAAAGTAATTTCGGAGCGCTTCTCGCGAGACGAGAGCGCGCGCGATCGCTTTCGTCGGGAAGCAAGCGCCGCCTCTGCCCTCAATCATCCCAATATCTGCACCATCTTCGATGTTGGCGAATGGGAAGGACGTCCCTTTCTCGCTATGGAATACGTGGATGGACAATCGCTGGCCAGTCTTCTCCGCGGCAACCCGCTTTCCTTAAGCGACCTCCTCGACCTCTTTATCAAGCTTGCGAGCGCGCTTGAGGCCGCGCACGCACACGGCGTTATCCATCGCGACATCAAGCCCGCGAACATTGTGTTGACGACACATCTTCACCCCAAAATCATGGATTTCGGACTTGCAAAGCTCATGGTCCCGGTGAAAACGATTTCCGTCCTCGAGCCCTTCACCGCAACGTGGGTCGAACCCGAGGAAATGCTCACCGCGCCCAGCGCCGCCGTAGGAACTGTCGCCTATATGTCACCCGAGCAGGCGCGCGGCGAGCATCTGGACACCCGCACCGATCTTTTCTCCCTGGGACTTGTTCTATATGAAGCGGCAACCGGCAGACGCGCCTTCAATGGCAATACCGCGGCTATCATCTTTACAGAGCTCTTAAGAGAACAACCCACGCCTGCGCTGAAGTTGAACCCTTCACTGCCCCAACAACTGAACAGCATCATCGACAAAGCAATCGAGAAAGATCGCGATCTCCGTTATCAGCACGCGGCCGATCTACTCGCCGACCTGAAGCGGCTCCAGCGCGAGTTCGAATCCGGCACAATCGCAGCCACAACCATCGTTCCTAAGAAAAGTCGCCTATGGCTGGCGCTTATAGCCGCCTCGGCCGCCGCCGCCCTACTCGGCGCTCTGTGGTTTTTCTCCCGCCCTGCCGTACCCTTGCGGCCTCAGGCCGTAACCGCCAACTCTGTCGAAAACACAATTGTCCAATCGACGCTTTCCCCAGACGGCAAGATGATCGCGTATGGCGACCGCCTCGGTATTCATTTGCAAACAACCTCGACGCCGCACGACACGCGGCTCATTGAACGGCCTGGCTCTTTTTCGCGGGATGACACCTGGTGGCCCGTCGATTGGTTCCCGGACGGAAATCATTTTCTCGCCGTCTCTACTACCGAAACAGCACAGGGCCTCAAGTTCGCCACTTGGGTTGTTTCCACGTTCTCCGGCGCTGCCATCAAGATCCGCGACGATAGTATCGCCCAGGCGGTTTCTCCAGACGGCGCACTAATCGCCTTCACCACCGGCGGCGTCAGCCTTACCGACGAAATCTGGGTGATGGGCCCGCAAGGCGAGGATGCGCGAAAGATTGAAAGCGCCGGCAGCGCTCACGCCATTCTCTCGTCTCTTCATTGGTCGCCGGACGGTCGCCGCATTATCTACCGTAAGGAACTGATTGAAGACGGCCGCATCTCCGTCGAGAACAAAGCGCTCGACAACAATCCGCCGGTTACGGTTGCCGCCGATGCCCATCTATGGGGAGACTTCTGCTACCTGTTGAACGGGCGCATCGTTTACTCGGCCCCGGCGGCAAACCTCCCCAAGGAAGATATGAACCTCTGGGAGCTCGACATCAATTCGAAAACCGGCGCGCCCAATGGACATCCCACGGCAACTGACCGACTGGACGAACTTTGAGATCGAAAACATTTCGCTCTCCCGCGATGGCGCCCGCCTGGCATTTAATAAGGTTGAACAGCAGACCGATGTCTACGTCGCTCAGGTGCGTGGCAGGGGAATCGTCGAAAAACCTCGCCGCCTCACGCTTGACGACTACGACGACAATCCCTCATTTTGGTCGCCCGACAGCAAGTTCATCTACTTCAGCTCGAGCGAGCCAGGCTCGTATCAAATCTTGAGGCAGAACATCAATGAAGATCAGCCCGAGGTTGTTCTCAGCGGCCGCGATTCCATGGATCCCATTCGCATGACGCCCGACGGTTCCTCATTCCTTTATGTCGATCACGCCAACGGGAAATGGGAATTGAGGATTGCGCCAATCTCCGGCGGTGCGTCGGAACCTTTCGGATTTGATGGCCGCGTCTTAAGTGTCACTTGTGCCTGGAAGCCCGCTACAAATTGCCTGATAGACACTCTGAGCGCGGACCAAAAGCGGTTTGTTTTTTCAGGCTTCGATCTGCCCGACCGCACGGTTCACCGGCTGTTTGAGTTGCAGCCCAATCCCAGACAGGGTATGAGCTGGACGCTTTCTCCCAATGGGACTGAAATCGCTATGCTCCGAAACTATCTGGAAAGCGCCGAAATTGACGTATACAAGCTGAATGGAGAACTCGCGCAGCAGGTAAGAGTGAAGGGGTTCAACCGCTTTCTGTCTATCGATTGGGCGGCCGATAACCGCTCCTGGTTTGTCGGCGCGCCCAACTCGACAGGCTGCTCGCTCTTACATGTTTTCTCCGACGGCAGTGTTCAGATGGTAGCCAATATGCGCGGCCGTGGCATGCGCACGTTCGGAATCGCCGCTCCCAACGGCCAGTCCGTGGCTTTCCTCGGCTGGACAATCGTGCGAAACGCCTACGTGGTCGACAACATCTCCTCCATCCGCTAAACGCACGTTGCCCACAACTGCGTGGCGCACGCTTTCAGCGTGCAGCGGCGAACTTCAGTTCGCCGTAGGGTTCTTACTGAGCCACATTCGGCTCGCCAACATACTTGATCTCGCTGTCGGTCAACGCGATTTCAACCCGCCGGTTTTTCGCCCGCGCCTGTTCTGTTTCGCCAGCCACCAGCGGGTTCGTCTTCCCATAGCCCTTCGTATTGATGATGGACGCATCGATGCCGGCTTCGATAAGGTAATTGCGCACCGCCTCGGCGCGCCGTTCCGAAAGCTTCTGATTGTATTCTTTCGTGCCTACGTCATCCGTGTAGCCGAACACCGACAAGCCAAAGCCTTTCGAGACCAAAAGAATACCGGCTATCCGGCTCAACAGCTCGCGATTGCGCTGCTTGAGATCCGAACTGTCGAAATCGAATTTGAACATCGAGTCGGGCAGCACCATGACCATGCCGTTCGGCGTGCGCCGCGTTTCCACCACGCGGCTCAAAGCCTGCTGCATCTGGTTCAGCTCTTCTTCCCGCTGCTTGCGAAGGGCGTCAAGCTGGGTTCGCGCCTGGCTCGCCTGTTCCGTCGCCTGCCTTGCCGTCGATTCCGCTTGCGCCTGCCCGGCTTGTGCCTGCTCCCTCTGCTGTTCAGCCTGTGCCCGCGCTCCCGCCGCCACTTCCGCGCGAGCAGCTGCTTCGGTTGCGCGCTGGCCCGCGGCTGAAGCGGCAACCGATTCTTCTTTCGCCATTTGGCTGGCTTCGGTCACTTCCGCGGTGAGTTCGGCAATCTTCGCGTCCATCGCCTTCAGCCGTTTCCCTTCGTAGTATGCGGAGTAAGCAATGGCCCCGGCAACCACAACCGCCGCGGCGAAGAGTAAGAACCGCTTCACACTACTATGCTAACGTCCCCCGACACACCGCTCGATCCCCACCCTACAATGAATGTTCATGAAAGCCCGCGTCTACGTATCCATGAAGCCAACTGTGCTCGATCCGCAGGGCCAGACCATCTGTCACGCCCTCAACGGACTGGGCCATAAGGAGATCGCCTCTGTCCGCCAGGGCAAGTACTTCGAAATTGTCATGGCGGACGGCACCCCCACCGATAAAGCCGCTTCGGCACTGGATGAAATCGCCCGCGATATCCTCTCAAACCCCGTGATCGAAGATTACCGAGTAGAGATACTTAGTTGATTTCACAGGATTAAGAGTACTGGGAACTCGGTCCCTTCCCCTCCGCCCGCCCATAGGCGACAATTCATGGTAAGCCGCTAATGGAGCCGGAAGCGTCGAAGCGCACAGCCGCTCGGTGGCGTTGTGCGCGTTTTGAGAAAAGTGACCGGCCTACGCGAGATGAAAAGGAGCCGGAAGCGTAAGCGACCGGCCTGCTAGCTCGGAGGAACAAGATGTGTGGAATTGTCGGATACATCGGCAAGAACGAAGCCGTGCCGGTCATCTTAGACGGCTTGCGGCGTCTCGAATACCGCGGATATGACTCGGCCGGAGTCGCCGTACTGAACGGGCACAACTCCCTGGACGTTCGCCGCGCTTCCGGCAAGCTTTGCAATCTGGAAGACGCCATCCGCAACAAGCCGCTCGCCGGCTCGTACGGTATTGGCCATACGCGCTGGGCCACTCACGGACGGCCGACCGAAGAGAACGCCCATCCTCACCGGGATTGCAAGGGCGAGATGGTCGTTGTCCACAACGGAATCGTCGAGAACTATCTGGCTCTCCGCAAGGAACTGACAGCGGCGGGCCACAGGTTTCTGACCGAAACCGACACGGAAGTGATTGCCCACCTGGTTGAGCAGTTCTTCACGGGCAATCTGGAAGACGCTGTTCGCGAGGCGCTCAAGAAAGTTCACGGCGTGTTTGCCATTAGCGTCATCTCGAGCCGCGATCCGAATAAGATCGTCGCTGCGCGTCAAGGTCCGCCGGTGGTCGTTGGCCTCGGCAAGGACGAGTTTTTCGTCGCCTCCGATGTGCCCGCAATTCTCAGCCACACCCGCGACATGTTCTTCCTCAACGACGGCGATGTCGCCATTCTGCGTCCCTCGGGAGTCGAATTGACGGATTTCGACGGGCGCACCGTGCGCCGCCAGGTCTCTCGAGTGCTCTGGGACCCGATCATGGCCGAAAAGGGCGGGTTCAAGCACTTCATGCTCAAGGAAATCTTCGAGCAGCCGCGCGCCATCAAGGACACCATGCTTGGCCGCATCGGTCTTGAAAGCGGCCGGGTTTTTTTAGACGAAATAGGCATCAGCGATAGCGAATTCCAAGCGTTCGAACAGGTCAAGATTGTCGCCTGCGGCACAAGCTGGCACGCGGGCCTGGCCGGCAAATTCATTATCGAGCGTCTGGCCCGCCTTCCCGTCGAAGTCGATTATGGCAGCGAGTTCCGGTACCGCGATCCGATCATTCCCCCCAAGACTCTCACCGTCGTCATCTCACAATCCGGCGAAACCGCCGATACGCTCGCCGCTCAGCGCGAGGCCAAATCAAAGGGATCGAAGACTCTGGCGATTTGCAACGTCGTTGGTTCGATGATTACGCGCGAAGCCCATGGCTCTCTGCTTACTCACGCGGGTCCCGAAATTGGCGTCGCTTCGACAAAAGCCTTCACCTCGCAAATTACCGCGCTCGTGATTCTAGCCATGCACCTGGGCCAGGTACGCGGCACTCTCACCTGTCAGCAATCGAAAGCTCTCGTTCAGGAACTGGCGCAGCTTCCCGGCAAGCTCGAACACATTCTCTCCGATACCTCCGTCTACGAGCCGATCGTCCGCGCGCTTTCACACGCCTCCGATTTTCTATACCTGGGCCGCGGCATCCACTTCCCCATCGCTCTCGAAGGCGCGCTCAAGCTGAAGGAGATCAGCTACATTCACGCCGAAGGCTATCCAGCCGGAGAAATGAAGCACGGGCCAAACGCCCTGATCGACGAAAATCTTCCCGTGGTTGTTCTCGCCACGCGAGATCCCGAATCGCAGGAAAGCCAGGTCCACTACGAAAAAACGCTTTCAAATATTCAAGAAGTGAAAGCGCGCAGCGGCATCGTAGTCGCCATCGCCTGCGAAGGCGATGAAGACGTCGCCAAAATGGCCGACCATCTCATCACCGTCCCTCATACGCGCGAACTCCTCTTCCCGCTACTCGAAATGATTCCCCTTCAGTTGCTCGCTTACTACATCGCCGTCCGCCGCGGCTGCGACGTCGATCAACCGCGAAACCTCGCCAAAAGCGTCACAGTGGAATAAGCGTATCGGAACCGCGACCGGCAGGGAGCGGCTGGTAACGAAGTCCCCTACCGCTGCCTGTCTCCCCTTCGGAACTCAAACGCACTCAGCACGGCAAATCCGGCGCCGATCACGAGGCGGATGCCGACAAGCCATGCCTTCTCGCCCGCGATCATCCGACTAACGGCCAACAAAACAAACCCGAGCGAGATCGCAAGATACCACCACGCAAACCACGGGAACGAGGAACGCTGCATCTCTAGTCCGTTGTACCGCGGCGGATCGCTGAAAGCTGACAGCTCACTAATTGCCCGCCCAGCCGCTGCGCTACCCTAAAACTGAATGGCCAATATAGGCGAAGTTTTCGAAAACGCGGCCGCAATTGCCAAAGGCATGTCGATCACGTTCAAGGAGATGATGTCTCCAGCGTTGACCGAAGAATATCCCGACGCTCCTCCGCATTTTCAGGAGCGCTATCGTGGAGCGCACGTTCTCCAGCGCGACGAGAACGGCCTCGAGAAATGCGTGGCGTGTTTTTTGTGCGCGGCGGCGTGTCCGGCTAACTGCATTTACATAGAGGCCGAGGAAAATACGAAGCAACTTCGAATCAGCGGCGGCGAACGCTACGCGAAGGTCTATAACATCGACTACAACCGCTGCATTTTTTGCGGTTACTGCGTCGAGGCCTGTCCGACAGACGCAATCACACACGGGCATGGATTTGAATTGGCCAGCTACGACACAGCGAGCTTAATCGTTCGCAAGGAGCAGATGCTCGCTCCGCTGCCGCCAGGGGCAACTGGCCAGGTCTCAGGTTCGACCGAGCCGCACGAAGCAAACCATTAAGCGCATGGCGCGCCCGCCCGCTTCAATTTCTCTAGAATCGAGCGCACCGTCCGGATCAGCTCATCCGGCTTGATTGGTTTTTCGAGTGTATGCCGCGCTCCGAGCAAATCCGCGACATGAAGGTATTCGCTCGCCCCCAACGCGCCCGACACCGCTATCACGGGAATTGTTGGGTATTTCGACTGCAATTGAAGCAGTGTTTCGATGCCCTCCTGCTCCGGCATGATCAAATCGAGAATGATCAAATCCGGCTGGAATTCCTCGGCCGCGCGAGAGCCTTCCTTTCCGTCTCGAGCCGTTCTCGCCTCGAATCCCGCCAGCCGCAGCGCCTTCGAGTAAAGCGCTCGAATGCCCTCATCGTCGTCTATAAGAAGAATCCGCTTGGTGTTATTAGGAGATTCTTTCTCCATTACTATCTGCTTCTCACAAAATTCATGCCTCATTCTACACGGAAATCTACGGATAAATTTTGAATTAGGGGCAAAGTCACTCATCGCCAACATGTAGGGCGGACGTCCTCGTCCGCGCGCGACCTCCTGGTCGCGCATGCAGCAGTTAGAATGTGACGTGGCGAAGAGACACCTCGCCCCTCATCATGGTTCTTCCCACAACGTATCTCTCTACCCTCTGCCTTCTGATTTTCTCGATGATTTGCTGGGGTTCCTGGGCCAACGCCTTGAAGCTCACGGGCGCACGCTGGCGGTTCGAATTGTTCTACTTCGACTATTCGTTCGGCGTCCTGCTGGCTTCAATCCTGGCCGCGTTTACGTTCGGAATGGTGGGCGGTGACATGAACTTTCAAGATCGCATGCTGGTTGCGGGCCACTTAAAGCAGGCCTACGCACTTGTTGGCGGAGTGATTTTCAATCTGGCGAACATGCTGCTCGTTGCCGCCATCGATGTTGCGGGCCTTGCGGTCGCGTTTCCGGTCGGCATCGGACTGGCTCTCATCATCGGCGTCGTTTGGAACTATCTAATCGATCCGCGCGGAAATCCCACGCTCCTGTTTCTGGGACTTGCGCTCGTGATTGCGGCGATTGTAGTCGATGCGAGAGCTCATTTTGCGCGCGATGCCGCGAAAGGAACCTCGAAGCGAAACCGGCGCGCCGGGCGAGGAGTAGTCATCAGCATTCTGAGCGGTGTGTTGATGGGAACGTTCTACCCGCTCGTCGAAAAGGGCATGGGCGGAGACTTGGGGCTGGGCCCGTATTCCGCCGCGGTGTTGTTTTCAGTGGGCGTCTTCCTCTCGACATTCGTTTTCAACGTCTTCTTCATGAATGTGCCCATCAGCGGCGATCGCGTGCGATTCAGCAACTATTTTCTCGGCCGGCCGCGATGGCATTTTTTGGGCATCGCAGGAGGTGCGGTGTGGGCAGCCGGAGCCATCTCGAACTTCGTTGCCGCGAGCGCCCCACCCGAAGTGAATGTAGGTCCGGCAATCAGTCTGGCAATTGGCCAATGCGCTACGTTGGTGAGCGTGTTATGGGGTCTGCTGCTCTGGAAGGAGTTCGCAGGCACCGGGCCGATAGTAAGGGCGTTGATTGCCGCCATGTTAGTGCTGTTCGCGAGCGGACTCGCGCTCCTTTCCCTCGCCCCTGTCATTGGAAAACGGTGAAGAGAGACCGGGAGATGATTCTTGGAATTGGCTCCGATCTCGCTGAAGTGGACCGCATCGAACAAAGCTTCGAAAAATACGGCCAGCGCTTCCTCAACCGCGTCTATACCGCGCGCGAAATCGCTTATTCCATGCGAAAGAAGAACTACGCCGAGCGCCTCGCCGCGCGCTTCGCGGCAAAGGAAGCCGGGATGAAGGCGATCGGCACGGGTTGGCATCGCGGGGTCACATGGCGCGATTTCGAAGTTGTGAACGAACCAAGCGGGCGCCCCACTCTGCGTCTTTCAGGAGCTGCGGCAATCATAGCCGCCCAGATGGGCGTTACACGCATCTCGCTCTCTCTTACACACACATCGACCGTCGCCATGGCAGTAGTGATCTTGGAGGGCGACATCGAGGCATGATGAGGCCCGGTCTGTGGCGCACGCTTCAGCGTGCCGCTGTGGGCTTTAGCCCACAGATGTTTGTGTGGTCTGCCGGACTACTCATACCTCAGCGCGCTCGTCGGATCGACGCGCGTAGCTTGAACCGCCGGAATGACGCAGGCACAAAGCGCGACCACAAAGAGAAGTAGCAGCACGCCCGCAAATGTCAGGGGATCGGCCGGCCGTGTCTCATAAAGCCAACCTCTCAGCAGCCGCAACAAGCCCAACGCCGCCGCAGATGCCGATCACCAAGCCAAGCGCCACCAATCCGAGCCCCTGGCGAAGAACCATCCCTAGAACCTGGCGCCGCGATGCTCCCAAAGCGATCCTCAGCCCGATTTCGGGAGTTCGCTGTCGCACAGCGTAGGCCAGCAGCCCATATAAACCAACCATCGCCAGCGAAACAGCCAATCCAGCAAACGACATCAACAGCACAGTTTGAAACCGCCGCTTGGCGTTGGCGCGCAATACGCGTTCACTCATCGTCCGAACATCTTCGAGCGCAAGCGCTGGGTCTAAATCGTGAAGCACTTTTCGGATGGATGGAATCAGCCGCTCCGGCCGGACACTTGCACTTACCGCAAAATGCGCGTCATTGTTTTGCCCCGGCCAGTACGGCCGGAACACCTCCGGCCGCGGCTTGTCTTCCAGATTGGAATGGCGAAGATCACTGACGACTCCCACTACCCTAGACCATGGAGTCCGCGAAAAGTCGCCGTCACTTTCCCGAATTTGCCTGTTGAGCGGATCGCCGCCTCGCAAGTACATCTGTGCGAAGCTATCATTCACGATTGCGACTCGACTGGAATTCCCAATATCGTGCTCGGTAAAGTACCGGCCAGCCAGAAGACGCATCCCGATCGCGTCGAAATACTCCGGAGTGACCGTCCGGTCGTCGATCAGTTCTTTCGGCTTGCCAAAGCCCTTGATGTCCAGGAAGGCAACGCTTTCGGAATGATCGAGCGGTATCTCGTTCGCCGCGCCTATCATACGCACTCCAGGAAGGCCGTGGATTTGATCCAGAAAACGCCGGAAGAACGCCGTCCGCTGCTCGGGTTTGTTGTAGCCGTTATCCAGCGCCAATCGAAACGTTAGCGTTGACAACGAGAACCCAGGATTCACCGCCTCGAGCCGCAAATAACTCCGGATCAACAATCCCGCGCCCGCGAGTAATACGACCGAAAGCGCAACTTGCGTCACAATCAGCGAGTGCCGCCACTTGCTCGAAGTCCCCGCCAAACCTCGACCTGCGCCCTGCTTTAATAACTCATTCACGTTCACACGCGACGCAGTCAACGCGGGCGCTAACCCAAACAGGAGTCCGGTGACAATCGAAATCGCCAACGTGACAAGCAACACCGAACCATCAATCGAAGTCTCTTCGAATCTGGGGATATTGCCTGGATTGAGCCGCACAATCACGTGAACGGCCACAACGGCAAGCAGAACGCCTGCCGTGCCGCCGAGCAAGGCGAGAAGCAGAGCCTCAGTGAACAGTTGCCGGATGAGACGACCCCTTTCCGCGCCCAACGCCGCGCGGACTCCCATTTCCTGTGTTCGCGCAGCCATCCGTGCCAGAAGGATGTTGGCCACGTTGCTGCACGCAATCAGCAGCACCACGCCAACCGCGGCAAGCAGCAGCCAGAGCATCTGCTTAACCGGGCCGACAATCGTATTCACCATCGGCCGCGCCATCGCGGTCCAGCCCTGCCATTGCGGTGGATACAGAGGACTCAAGTGCGCTTCAATCGACTTCAAATCCGCCTCCGCCTGCTTCACCGTAACGCCAGGATGAAGGCGACCGATAACGGCATCGGCGGAGTCGAGAAAGTTTACCCGATCCGTTTTCTCCTTGACGCTCAAAGCCATCGGTATCCAGATATCGGTTCTTCCGAAGTCGCTCATCCCGTATGGGATGTCTCCTTCGAAGGGATATCCGAATTCCCTAGGCATCACGCCGATAACCGCGTATCGCTCGCGATCTAGCTGAAGCGTTTGGCCAATCGCATCCCCGGCGCTGTTAAACTTGTTCCGCCAGAGACCGTCGCTGATGACCGCCACTTTCGCGTGGCCCGGTTGATCGTCATTCGCCTCAATCGCGCGGCCCAGTTCAGGCTGTGCTTCGAGCGCGCTGAAGAAATTACCGGTAACGAGCGCCCCTGAAATTCGAGTGACCGAGCCACGCTCGACTAAGTTGACCTTCTGCTGATGCAGCATAGCCATCGACGAAAACGAACGATTCAATCGCTGCCAGTCGTAGAAATCGGGATCGCTCGGCGGCACCTCTTGCGGTACCATCGTTCCCTTCCAGCGTTCGTTCGGACTCCACAAGTACGCGAGCCGCCCCGCATCTCCATACGGCATTGCTCGAAGCAGCACGGCGTTCACCAGGCTGAAGATCGACGTTGTCGCGCCGATACCCAGCGCGATCACAAGCACCGCGATCAGCGTAAAGCCTGGCATCTTCCCGAGCATTCGCATGCCGTATTGAATGTCGGAAACGAGAATGCTCCAGTGCTCCCTCGGCGCGTTCAAGGCAATGTCGGCAAGCACGTCGAGCCACAACCGAAGCGGCCGCTCCGATCGCATCCGGTCCTCAAACAACTGAGCCATTTCCGGCCCGTACTCATGGCGAAACTCCGCCGGATATGCGAGCAGCAACGTCCGGTAAATTCTAGCTGCGTTTAGGGGCCAGCCCATACACCCTCGCTTGTTGTAAAAGTTCCGCCATCCGCGACGCTTCGGCGCGCACCACGCTGCGGCCCAGCGCCGTCAACCGGTAATACCTCCGCCGTTCGTCATCGCTCTTCGCTGCCGGCCGCTCGCTTTCGCGAAGCTCCGAAACCAAGCCCTGCTCGAGCATCCGCTTCATCGAGCCGTAGAGCGTTCCCGGGCTCAGGCGCAATTTGCCGCCGGTTCGCGCTTCCACATCCTGCATAATTCCGTAGCCGTGTTGCTCGCGATCAGCCAGCGCGAGAAGAATATGGAAGACTTGAGGGCTGAGCGGCAGCAACCCCGTGATATCCGGATCCGGTTTAGCCTTCATCGCCAACAGTATATCGCGCGGCAATATAACGCGCCACGATGCTTTTATGGATCGCAAACTCACCGCGTTCGCTATCCTGAAAAAGCGATGCCGGAACTGTGCCAAATCTGTAACGCCAGGCGCCCGAAACGTCACTGCCCCGGAATCGGCGGCGAAATCTGCCCGCTGTGCTGCGGCGAGCAGCGCGAGGTGAATGTTTCCTGCCCGCTCGATTGCGCTTATCTCGAAGAGGCGCGGCTGCACGAACGTCCTGTGGAGCTGGACCGGAATGCTCTCCCGAATAAAGATATCCGGCTCACTGAAGAATTTCTGCAGGATCATCAGGAACTCGTCCTCTTCTGCAGTTTCACGCTGGCCGATGCAGCCTTGCGAACCGCCGGCGCGACCGACGCGGACGTCTTGACTGCCCTTGACGCGCTCATCAAAACCCATCGCACGCTCGAATCGGGATTGGTTTACCAAACCAAGGCAGAAGATCGAGTAGCCGCCGCCGTCCAGGATCATTTCGAGCGCTCGCTCGAAGACTTCCAAAAGCGTCGCTCATCAGAAGAAGGGCTCGCCCCTTTTCGCAATGCCGAAGTCCTGGGAGTGCTCGCATTTCTCGAACGCTCTGCACTCGCCCAAAGAAACGGACGTCCACGCGGGCGCGCCTTCATCGACTTTCTGCGCAAGCGCCTGAACGTCCCAATACCGCAACCCACCGGCGGCCTCCTGGTTTCCTAGCGATATTGACTTCCGCGCCGGTTCGCCGTACACTCCCCATAGAGGTTTATGGGAAAACAGGAATCCGAAGCCGCTCGCTCCGGCGAGCTGATGCAGGGCACTCTCGACATGCTCATTTTGAAGGCCGTGGCTCGCGGGCCGCTGCATGGGTATGCCGTCGCCGAGTGGATTCATGAACGGTCGCGCGATGTACTGCGAGTAGAAGAAGGCGCGCTGTATCCGGCTCTGCACCGGCTCGAGCTCCGCGGCCTGCTCGCGGCCGAATGGGGCGCATCCGAAAACAACCGGCGAGCCAAGTACTATCGCCTCACTCCAGCGGGCCGCAGACAGTTGGAGACCGAGAAAGAGCGCTGGGCAAGATTGTCGTCCGCGATTGGATTTGTAATGGCCAGCGCCTGAAGGAGTTTTTATGATGACGTGGCACGATCTGCGCGAGCAGATGCTCCGGCTTGCCGCGCTGTTCCGGCGCGAGCGAACCGAGCGCGAGATGGCGGATGAGCTGGAATTTCATCTCGCGATGAAAGAGCGGAAACACGCGGAAGAGCGCGGGTTGAATGCAGCGGAAGCAGCGAATGCGGCGAAACGCGACCTGGGCAGCATCGAGAAATGGAAGGAAGTCTGCCGCGATGTGGGCCGAATGCGCACGCTCGAAGATTTCGCGCGCGATCTGGCGCTTGCCGCGCGCATGCTCCGCAAATCGCCGGCGTTTACGGCCGTCGCGCTCATCACGCTGACACTCGCCATCGGCGCAAACACCGCGATTTTCAGCCTCATCAATGCGCTGCTGCTACGCCCCTTGCCCGTCCCTCAAGCCAACCGACTGGCAATTTTGCGCATCCAGCCGGACGAGTTTGGCTACGCATTCATGTACCCGCTTTTCAAATATGTCGAGAAGAATGGCGGCAACGTCTTTTCGCACGTGTTCGCCTTCACTGGGCGCGATCTTCAGGTTCACGGCTCAAGCGGCATCGAGCGTGTTTCAGGACAATTAGTAAGCGGCCAATATTTCACCGCGCTGCGCGTGAATGCGCAACTCGGCAGATATATCGGCCCGGACGACGATAGGCCTGGGATTCCCGGCGGGCAAGTCGCGGTTATCAGCGACCATTTTTGGCGCAACTGGTTCAGCGGCGATCCTCATGTACTCGGCCGGAAGGTCGTGCTCAGTAACGCCGTCTTCACCGTGATCGGAGTCATGCCCAAGGATTTTCATGGCGCGGACGCACAGGCAACACCGGACGTTTTCGTTCCTTTTGAAGCCGAACCGGTGGTGGATGCGCCAATCAACAACATTGCGGCGGGCTATCGCGAATGGTGGTTTCAGGTGGGTGCGCGGCTCGCCGACGGCGTGACGCCGGAGCAAGCCAACGCATTTTTACGAGCCGCCGCGCACGCCATGTTTGAAGCAACGTTTCCCAATCCGACTTTCACTTTCGATGGGCATAATCGCTCTCAGTTGTATCTAGTCGCGGAGCCGGGAGTTACTGGTTACTCGTATTTGCGGATGCGATTCCGCAAACCGTTGAGCGTGCTGATGGCGTTGGTTGCGCTTGTGCTGGTGATCGCGTGCCTGAATCTGGCCACTCTGCTGATGGCGCGAGCGGCGTCGCGCGAGCGTGAAATTGCAACACGATTCGCCCTGGGTGCAAGCCGCGCGCGTTTACTGCGTCAATTGTTAACCGAAAGCATGCTGCTCGCCTCAGGCGGAACGGCGCTCGGACTCGCTCTCTCGCCGCTTCTCGCGGACCTGTTGAATACGTTCCTTTCAGACCCTCGGGACCCGACAGGCACGCAATTGAACATCGCGCCCGATGTTCGCGTGTTCGCGTTTACGGCAGCGCTCGCTGCGATCACAACTATCCTGACGGGACTTGCTCCAGCACTGCGGTCAACCGGACACGACTTGCAGCAGCGGATGCGACAAATTGGCACGGCCTTGCGCGGATCGGATAACCGGCGTTTCTGGCCGCGCGTGCTGCTGGCCTGCGAAGTGGCTTTGGCCTTGATGTTAGTAACTGGAGCGGGACTGCTGGGATACAGCCTCGTGTGCCTGCATGAGATCCCGACCGGTTTTGAGCCGCGCGGCCTCGCCGCGTTGTATCTGGACATGGACAAGCAACCGCGCGATGGCGAAGCGCTGGTCAATGCGTATCGCGAAATCGCAAACGGACTTGCCAAGCTTCCAGGCGTAACGGCCGTCAGCTTCGTAAATATGCTTCCGCTCTCAGGCTGGTGGATCTGGGGCGATACCCACGTACCCGGACAGCCGAACCACCAGGTCTACCGAAACCAAGTGGGTCCGGATTATTTTCGCGCCATGCGAACCCCCCTCCTGGCCGGGCGCGAGTTCCAGTGGACCGACACTGATGCCCGCGGACGCATCGTGATTTTGAATGAAGCCGCAGCCCACGCGTTATTCCCGAAGCAAAATCCACTCGGCCGGCGAGTAGATGTCGGCGACGGCAGCGCTCTCTCTGAGGTGGTCGGCGTGGTTGCCGACGCGAAATACACCACCCTACGAGACGTCGCGCCGCCCACAGCGTACTCGCCCATAACCCAGGGTGTAAAGGATAAGCCCTCCGATGCCGTTGTCATGCGCATTGAAGGCCCTCTGGCCCCGGCCATTTCGGCGGCGCGCGACATAGTCAGGCGCGTCGTTCCGGAGATCCCGCCGCCCGTTGCGGTCACGATGGAGCAAACGATAGCCGAATCGCTCGCATCCGAACGGATGATGGCTACGCTCGCCCTGTTTTTTGCCGCCATCGCGCTGCTCATCACGGGCATCGGTCTGTATGGCACACTGGCTTACGCTACCGAGCGTAGAACCGCCGAAATCGGTATCCGCTTCGCGCTCGGAGCGCAGCAAGCGGATGTAATGTCCATGGTCTGCCGCGAAAATTTGAGCATCGCGCTCGGCGGCTGCTTCGCCGGGATTGCAGCTTCAATCGCAGCATCGCGCGTAATTGCCAGTTTTCTTTACAGCACCACGCCGCGCAATCCAGTCATTCTTGGCGCCGCAGCGCTTCTGCTGGTTTCCATTGCCGCAGCCGCTTCCCTAATTCCGGCAATTCGCGCCTCACGAATAGATCCCATGGCAGCCATCCGCTACGAGTAACCGTGTGGCGCACGCTTCAGCGTGCAGCGGTGAACTTCAGTTCACCGAGACCCGCTATCCTTTCCCAATCGCAATCACAAAATATTGCGCCCGCGTATCGCCCAAGTTTTTCCACCCATGCTCCTCGTTCGAATGAACGAAAGCCACCGAACCCGGGCCCATCCGCGTAGATTTCCCGGAGATCGTAACCTCCATCGTGCCTTCCTGCACCAAAATCATCTCTTCGTGCACATGATGGTGCGGCGGATGCGGCGCGCCGCCAGCCGGAAGGTTCGTAATATGCACCTCGAGTGGACACCCCGCATGCGTCATGCCATCGAGCACCGCCCACTGTCTGTTCTCGCCCGATTGCTTCATTGGAAGCTGGTCGAAAGGATGCGCCTGCGAAGGCAACTCCGCTGCGTCCGGTTCCGCTCGAGCTGAAAAAAGCAGTGGCAATAACAGGCTTAAATCCCGGCGCGTATAATTCATGACTTTTGCAGTATATACTTGGCGGGAACAACAGATCGGCCACTTGCGTAGTAACCGTTACCGAGCCGCGACCGCGAGGGAGCGGTCCGCGAGTTTTCAAAGCTTCACAGGGAGCGTCCGCCATGAAGAACACTTGTTTCGCATTGCTACTGGGAAGTGTGGGTCTCCTTTCCTTCGCTTCAGCCGAAGAACTTACCAAAAGCTGGAACGTCGGTAGCCAGCCCGAACTCCGCGTCGAGGCAGGCGACGCCTCGATCGAAGTCGCCGGAGCCGACACGAGCGAGATTCGAGCAAAACTGACCACAGAAGGATACAAGATCGGATACGGAGGCGTGGAGTTGATTGAACACCAGAGCGCCAACTCGCTCGACCTTCGTGTCAAGGAACCGAACGAGCATTTCGGATGGCGACGCCACTCAGTTCATCTCGAGCTGATTGTCCCGAAGGCCCTGACGGGAGCGGTGAAAACGGGAGACGGCTCGATTCGCTTGTCGAACATCAGCGGGAAACTGAGGGCCGATACCGGCGACGGCGGCATTGATGGAGTCGGTTTAAACGGCGCACTCGACGCACATACCGGCGACGGCTCGATGCATCTCGACGGCTCGTTTACCGATCTCCGGTTGCGAACCGGCGATGGATCGATTGACCTCAAGGCAGGCGCCGGCTCGAAGGTGAACATGGGTTGGGAGCTAAATTCGGGAGACGGAAGCATTTCCGTCCGGCTGCCAAAGGAACTTGCCGCCGATATCGAGCTGCGCACGGGTGACGGCCATATACGCGCCAATGTACCCATCACCGTGAGCGATTTGCGGAATGAGCACGAAGTCCATGGCAAATTGAACGGCGGCGGCGCGCCCATCATCATTCATACGGGCGACGGCTCGATCACCCTGGACGCCATCTATGGCCATCACCAGCGCTTCAATCCCTTGGCGCCGATGTCGCGGCGGTAATGCATGCCGTCGAAACGAATCTTCGACGTTGCTTCGTATGCACGGGCGATCGCGGATTCGAGACCCTGCCCACTCGCCGTGACACCCAAGACGCGGCCGCCATTGGTGACGAACTCACCGGACGCTTTCTTAGCGGTACCCGCGTGAAACACGGTTGCGCCCGTTTGCTCCGCTTCTCTTATGCCACGAATCATGTCGCCCAAGCGCGGCGGTTGCGGATACCTTTCAGCCGAAACAACTACACAGACGGAGGGATCGGGCTTCCACGTCAGACGCGGGCGCGGCCCGCCGGCCGCAAACTCGATCGCTTCGACAAAGCCGGACTCCAAGCGGTAAAGAAGAGCCTGTGTTTCCGGGTCGCCTAACCGAACATTGAACTCGAGAACTTTCGGCCCATCGGCTGTCATCATCAACCCGGCATATAGAAAACCGCGAAACGGAGAGCCGTCACGCTTCATGTGCTCGATGGCGGGATACATGATGCGATCCATAACCACGCCCACCTCCGCCGCTGTTAAGATGCGGCCATCGCAATAGGCTCCCATGCCGCCTGTGTTGGGCCCTGTATCACCATCGAAAATCCGCTTGTGATCTTGTGAGGCTTCGAGCGGGATGAGATCCGTGCCGTTGCTGATAGCGATGAAACTGACTTCTTCGCCCTCGAGAAATTCTTCGAGGACGAGACGAGGGCCAAGCGTTGCGATAGCGGCTTGCGCCTCGCTCTCCGTATGGGCGATGACGACGCCTTTGCCGGCAGCAAGCCCGTCAGCCTTGACCAGAAGCGGCAATGAAAAGTCACTTTATTTTGCAAAGCGCCTCGCCGCTGAAGCACGTTTCACCGATCGGGCGGTGGGAATGCCCGCACGCCGGAAAAATTCCTTGGCAAAGATCTTGCTCCCCTCGAGCCTCGCCGCAGCTTGACTAGGGCCGGCAATTCTTAAGCCGCGCGCATGAAACTCGTCCGCGATGCCGGAAACGAGCATGGTTTCCGGACCGACCACGGTCAGGTCGACACGCTCCGATTCAGCTAATTCGGCATACGCCGCGTCGGTGCCGGGCGCCGGCACGCAGCGACCGATTTGGTCAATTCCCGGATTTCCCGGCGCGGCGATAATCTCGACTCCGGGGGACTGCGCGAGGCGCCAGGCTATGGCATGCTCGCGTCCCCCGCCCCCAACGATCAGGATCTTCAACGAAATTAGCCCTTTCCTCGATAAGATAGAGATTCAGATTCCCGTTTTTCAGCATTATTCATGCCCACCGTCGTTTCGTCCCGGAATAAGTATGACGTGATTGTTGTCGGCGCCGGTCATGCCGGCTGCGAGGCGGCAAGAGCCTCTGCACGTCTCGGGTTGAAAACGGCAATGATCACGATGAATATCGATCTTATCGCCCAGATGTCATGCAACCCGGCGATCGGCGGAATTGCGAAAGGGCATCTGGTACGCGAGATCGACGCATTGGGCGGAATCATGGGCGAGCTGACCGACGATGTTGGCATTCAGTTCCGGCTGCTCAATACGAGCCGCGGCCCGGCCGTCTGGTCGCCACGCGCGCAGTGCGACAAGAAACAGTACCGGGTTCGAATGCGCGAGTGGCTCGAGCGCGAGCCCAACCTGCGCATCCTTCAGGCTGAAGTGGCGGGCCTAAAGTTCTCCACGGAAGGGGCCGATCGGACGATTAGGGGAGTGCGGCTTCGCGATGGGCGAGACCTTGAAGCTGAAGCAGTGGTCGTAACAACCGGCACGTTTCTCAACGGCTTGGCACACGTGGGCGAAACGAAGTACGCGTGCGGGCGCAATGGCGAAGCGGCCTCGAACCATCTGGGCGAAGCACTGAGACAGTTGGGCCTCGCGTGGACGCGCCTGAAGACGGGAACGCCGCCACGGCTGGATGGCCGGACGATTGACTGGTCGCGGTTTGAGCCGCAGCCGGGTGATGCCAAACCGACTCCATTTTCGTTCCTGACGCAAAAAATCGAGCGCGAGCAGGTTCGGTGCTATCTGGCATACACTACTGACGAGACTCACCGGATCCTCGCCGAGGCGATTCCAAGATCGCCGTTATATAGCGGACAGATTGAAGGGGTCGGGCCGAGGTATTGCCCTTCAATCGAAGACAAGATCGTCAAGTTTCCGGATAAGAAGCGACATCAGCTTTTTCTCGAGCCGGAGGGTCTGGATACTCACGAAATTTACGTGAACGGCATGTCGACGAGCATGCCGATCGACGTGCAGACTGCGATGCTCGCCTCGATCCCGGGCCTCGAAGACGCGGAAATGATCCGTCCGGGCTATGCCATTGAATACGATGCAATCGATCCTCGCGAATTGGCGCATACGCTCGAAGTCAAGAGCATCCGGCGCCTGTTCCTGGCCGGGCAGATCAACGGAACCTCAGGGTATGAAGAGGCGGGCTGCCAGGGGTTGATGGCGGGGCTGAATGCCGCGTTGGTGGTCAAAGGCGAAACCGAGCTGATACTTGGCCGCAGCGACGGATATTGCGGCATTCTGATTGACGACTTGATCAGCAAGGGCGCGGACGAACCGTACCGGATGTTCACGTCGCGGGCCGAATTCCGGCTGCATCTTCGAATCGACAACGCGGACGAGCGGCTGACGCCGATAGGGCGCCACGCGGGACTGGTGAAGGACAACAGGTGGAATGCGTACCTGAAAAAACAAAGCCAAAAGCAGCGGCTAGGCGATTTATTGCGCAAGACGCGGGCGCGGGAGGTTGCGAATCTGATCGGCGGCGCTGCCGAGGACAATCCGACACTCGATGTGTGGCTGCGCCGGACGGAAGCGAAGATCGACGGACTGAAGACGTGGCTGGCGGCCCGGATTGGCGAGGAGCCAGTGCATGATGTGCTCGCGACGGTAGAGACCGAAGCCAAGTACGCCGGCTACATATCGCAGCAGGAGCGGCAGATAGACCGGCTGAACCAAAGCGAAGAGCGGAAAATCCCGGTGGGGTTTGGTTACGACGGCATTCCGGGGCTCTCGACGGAGGTGAAACAGAAGCTGTCACGGGTGCGGCCGGCGACGTTGGGCCAGGCGCGACGAATACCGGGCGTGACGCCGGCGGCGGTTGCGGTGTTGGACGTGTATTTGAGCGTGGCGTCGGCGAGTAAATAGATGTTCCACGTGGAACATTCCGAGTTGGACGTGCTATCCTCTCGGTTTTAAATGCCCGATAACAATTCGGCGAAAGTCATTTCGATCGCCAACCAAAAAGGTGGCGTCGGTAAGACGACTACTGCCATCAATCTGGCCGCTTCGCTCGCCGCAAGTGAATTCTCAGTCCTCCTAATCGATTCGGATCCTCAGGGAAATTCAACTACTGGAACTGGCATCGAGAAAACCGATGGCAGGCCGACACTCTACAACGTCATCATTGGCGAAGCTAATCTGGCTGATGTGATCGTTCCGACGGCTTACGAAGGGCTGTCGGTTGTTCCTGCAGACCAAAATCTCGTCGCCGCCAACCTCGACCTTGTCGATCAAGATCGAAGGGAGCAAAAGCTTCGTCATGCCCTCGACCCTATCCGATCTAACTATCAGTTTGTGATTGTGGACTGTCCGCCGGCGCTCGATCTACTCACTCTGAACGCACTGGTGGCTTCAGACTCCGTCCTCGTCCCCATCCAGTGTGAATTCTTCGCCCTCGAGGGTATCTCCCAGCTCATGGACACCATCGAACGTGTCCGCGACTCCTTCCAACAGCCACTCAAGCTGGAGGGGGTCCTGCTCACTATGTACGACGACCGGACGAACCTCACCCGTCAGGTCGAGTCCGACCTCCGGGAGTTCTTCGGGAAAGATGTCTTTCATACGGTCATTCCGAGAAGCATTCGGCTCGCCGAAGCGCCCAGTTTCGGGAAACCGATTCTCATCTACGATCCCCGCTCTCGGGGTGCCGAAAGCTACATTCAATTAGCAAAGGAAGTCCTCTCTCATGAGCAAAGCCACGGACGCACAGCGAAGGGTGTTGGGTAAAGGGCTTTCGGCCCTCCTTCCGCAACGCCACTCGGCGACGCACACTCCTCCTCCACTGGAAGTGGAGCATTTGCCCTCGCCGTCTCCGGAAAATTCTTTTTCACGTACAGTTCCACTAGATAGGATTCATCCGAACCCCGATCAGCCGCGACAAGATTTCGGAGAATCCGGCTTAACGGAACTGGCTCAGTCGATTCGGGCGAACGGAATCATCCAGCCGATCACTGTTTGTGAGGTGCCGTACAGAGATGGGGACTTCTATATCATTGCTGGGGAGCGCCGCTGGCGGGCCGCCAAGCTTGCCGGCCTGAGCGAAGTGCCGGTCTTTATCCGCGCCGTAGGACCCGACAAACTCCTCGAGCTCGCATTGATCGAAAACATACAGCGCGAGGATCTGAACCCCATCGAAACAGCCCGCGCCTTCGAGCAGTTGGGCGGTCAATATCACCTCACCCACGAACAAATTGCCGAACGAACTGGAAAGGACCGTTCGACGATTACGAATTCGCTTCGTCTGCTTCGCCTGGCACCGGAAGTCCAGGATTACGTTGCTGCCGGCCGTATTGCAATGGGTCACGCCAGGGCACTTCTTGGGATTGAACACCTCGCGTCCCAGGTTGCTCTTTGCAAAGAGGTGATCGAGAGAGATCTATCTGTGCGGGCGACGGAATCGCTTGTGCGCCATGGCCTCACTCCAAAGTCTGGCGATGAAAAGGCGAACATAAAATGGGAAAAGAGGCTGGATCCGAACACAAAGGCGGCTCTTGAGGAGATGGCGATGGCGCTCGGCACGAAGGTTCGAATTATAGCTCGGACCGAGCATTCAGGACGAATAGAAATCGAATATTATTCGCAGGAGGATTTGCAGCGGGTATACGAAGCCATTGTTAAATAGATTACATACAAGGTCGATCAGGACGGTGCACTGAAGTTCACCGCTGCACGCTGAAGCGTGCGCCACAGGGTTTCAGGGAAAGCCTACGTACTGGACTTCTTCTTCTATGTCGAAACCGAAGCGGTCTTTCACGCGCTGCTTCAAATCAGTGATGATTTTGGCGACGTCGGCGGCGGTTCCGTTTCCGTCGTTATAGATCAGATTCGCGTGGTACGTTGCCACTTGAATATTGCCCGCTCGCATCCCTTTTGCGCCCACCTGCTCGAGAAACCAAGCCGATGGGACCTTGCCCTCGCGCACAATGTTCGGCGGAACCACGGCTTGCACTGCGGACGGAAGATGCGCGAAAAAACAATTTTTGAAGATGCTTCCCGCGCACTTCATCGACGGAGGATATTTCGCATCGCGAATCGCGCGAATTTCATCGGCCCGCTGGCGGAGCTCCTTCGAGTTCCCTGGCTCGAAACTCAACTCGGCGGAAAGAATGATCCAGTCTTTGTTGCGCTTGAAAATGCTTTCGCGATAGTCGAATTCACATTGAGCATTCTCGAAGACGCGCGTGCGATCTCCGTCCGTGAATACAACCGATTGGACGCACTCATTGATAGACCTGCCGTAAGCGCCGGCATTGCCATAGACGGCCGCGCCGAGCGAGCCCGGAATACCCGTCATGGTTTCCATGCCTCGCAAACCGATGGTGATGCTGTGGTCGACAACGTCCTGAAGCGGTAAGCCGGCTTCTACGCGCAGCCGGGCGCCGTGATTGGAAATACGCGTTCCGGTGAACCTAAGAACGACACCGTCGAATCCAGCATCGGAAACGATGAGATTGGTTCCACCTGCAATCACAACATGACATGTGCCGCTTTCCCGGACTGCGTGTAATGCAGTTTCGAAAGCGTGCCCGTCCGACGACTCGCAAACTAGCGCCGCCGGCCCACCTATTCCGAATCGCGTATAAGGGGCTAGCGGCACATCGGAACTAACATGCAGCCCCCCAATTTGTTGCAGTCGCCTGGCGATGCACATGCTCATCCTCAGAGTACTCAACAATGAGAAAAGGTCTCATTGAGCCGGGCTCCGCACAACGGCACCAGTCGCCTGTGCTGCGCCCAGACCGATTAGGGGGGGCCCGCGTGATTCTGGTGGGGGGAAGGAAAACCACGCGGGCGTATGGTTGCGTTGCTTATTACGACGAAGCAAACCACGTAGAGGTTAACGAATTTTCAAAAATTTTCCGCGCCTTATTTGTATCGAAACGTATTCGCATTTCAGAGTATGCAAAGAACCAAACAGGATTAAAAGTGCTCTCGCGAAGTTTCGCGAAAACGCCGAAATGCTGGCGGCACGCGATCGCGCGAAAGGGTCCACATGAGCGACAGAGCGGCCCAACCTATATATGTGTAGGTGACCCATAGGCGAACATGATGCGAGAGATATGCGAGCTGTGTACCTCGCGCACCAGTATTCGCAAAGATTACTTGCGCCAAATAAAGAAGAAGCAGAATAGTCGCTTCCCACCATTCGAATTTCATATTGAGGAGGAAAACGAGGGCGACCAGGCTCTGCGCGATGGTGAGCAGCAGCTCCGATTCCTGCTCGGCGTCGAAAGAGATTGCAGAGATTGTTCCTGCACCGATCGAAAACACAACAGGCAGCATGGCAACGAGTAGGGTCCACTGATTAATGTTGCTCGAAACGATGTTCATCAGTGCCATAGGCGCCTTCTCTTCCTGGCGCGCAAAATAAAACGTTGACGCGAGCTCAGGAAATTCCGAGACGACTGGCGCAAGCCACTGAACTGCGATGAAGGTCGAGATACCAACCGCCGTCGCGAGTGAGATTAAACTTCCGACGAACGGGTTGGCCGTGAAATAGATAAGAGCGCCGCCGAGGACAAAGCATAGCGATATTGCAAAAACACGCGTGGCGCGAGGAGCCTTTGCTATAGCCCGCGGGATGCGCTCGAGATCGTCAATCGCTTCGTGCTCTTCGGGCGGAAGCTTGGTCAGAAGGAAAAGATACACGGCATAGACAGCAACGAGAACCACGCCGTCATAAATATGAAGGTTGCCCTTGTACCAGATGAGGAGCGCATAGGCAATAGGAAGAATGAGACCGACTACTTCGACACTGTGTGCCGGATGCAGCTCGATTCGTTTTAGCGGCGAACCGGTTCGTCTTCGGTGTGAGATGGCTGCGGTCGCGTAAATTACCGGCCATGCGAAGCCGACGAGCAAGCGCAGCGCTCCGGTCAGATTCGCAAGCAGAAGTTTGCTTTCCTGATGCCACGCGAGAACGGCCTCGACGGCGAATTCCGGGAGTGTTTGCAGCCACGCGAGAATGGCGAGGGCGAAACCTTGCGCGACGAAGAACTGCGCGGACTCGGCGCCCCACGCAATCAGCACGGAGGCACAGAGGATGCAGGGCGTGGTCCAGAAGGCGGCGAGTGGACTGACCAGGCGAATGGGCTCGGCGGCAAACAGCAGGCCAAAGGCAAGGCTATAGCGAGTCAGTTGGTTGACAGGCGACGGCTGCGGAGAGACGAACTCACTCAAACCGGATCTCCAGCTCGCCTGTGAGCGGGGATCGTGAAATGATCGAGTGCTTTTCGAATTCGGGCGACTTCTCGGGATAGTCGATGCGGAAATGCCCACCGCGGCTTTCGTTGCGCGCGTGCGCGGCGAACGAAATCAACAGTGCGATCAAATGTATGTTGCGGCGCTCGAAATCGGGGCGCGTTGCGTCAGGAAGCGGGCAGCGCTCGCGTGAGCGAAGCAGCTTCAATGCGGCTTCAAGCTCCGGCCCGCTGCGGAGGACTCCACAGTAATTCCATGCGATGGCGCGGATGTCGCGCTCGGTCATCTTGGGGAAGCGCGGCGCCGGCGGCGGTGAGAGTTTAGGAGGAGTAGTGGGAGTGACGGCCAGGTCGCGCATGGCCCGGCCAGCGCGCGCTCCGAAGACCACGCCTTCAAGCAGCGAGTTACTTGCGAGGCGGTTCGCTCCGTGTACCCCGGTTGAAGCGGCTTCGCCGGCGGCAAAGAGGCGCGGCAGGCTGGCTCGCCCGTCGAGATCGGTGCGTATGCCTCCCATCGCGTAATGAGCGGCGGGGCGAACAGGCGCGGGAATCCTTTCGAGATCGACGCCGTACCGCAAACATGTTTCGTAGATGCGCGGGAATCGGCGCGCTACGAAACCAGCGGGAAGATGTGTGAGATCGAGAAAGGCATTGGCATCTCCGGTGGCGCGGCATTCGAGCACGATGGATCGGGACACGACGTCGCGCGGAGCGAGCTCTTGCAATGGGTGATAGCGCTGCATGAACCGTTCGCCCGAAGAGTTTCGAAGGTAAGCGCCTTCCCCTCGAAGAGCCTCGCTCAACAGAAAACGGGGCGCGCCGGGTTGGAACAGGGCGGTGGGGTGAAATTGAACGAATTCGATGTCGGCGACTGCCGCGCCGTTACGGTATGCCATGGCGACTCCGTCACCGGTCGCTACATCGGGATTCGTTGTGTTTTCGAAGACGCGGCCCAAACCACCTGTGGCGAGCAGGACAGCGCGGGCGTTCACGAGAACGGTCGAGCGCTTGTGGTTTCATCGAAAGCCAAAACCCCAGTCACTTCGCCATCGTCCAGAAGCAGATCGGTGACGGCGGCGAAGCTTTGAAATGTCACGTTCTCAAGCGATGACGCGCGAAGGCGAAGAGTGCGCACAATCTCGCTGCCAGTTGAATCGCCGTGCGCATGCAGCACGCGGCTTCTCGAGTGCGCACCTTCGCGGGCAAACAAGAGCTTCGTTCCTTCGCGATCGAACGCCGCGCCCCATTCAATCAATTCTTCAATGGCGGCGGGACCTTCTTCTACGAGCGCACGAACTGCCGGCACGTCGCACAGCCCGTCGCCCGCGACAAGTGTGTCGTGCTCGTGCAGCTCGACTTCATCGTCGTCGCTCAGGGCGGCAGCGATACCGCCTTGGGCATATTCAGAGGAGGACTCGCGGAGGCTGTCCTTCGCAATCACGAGCACGCGGCCGGCGGGGGCTAGTTCGATCGCCGCGCGCAGACCTGCAACACCTGCTCCGACGACAACGAAGTCGGTTTGAATGCGCTGGAGTGGCGGGTTGATATCCACCATGATATAACCCGTGTCGGTCGTTCAGGGGCCGTGAACAAATCGCAAGACCGCTCCCTGGCGGTCGCGGTTCTGTTGCGGCGTACCGGACGCTAGATTAGAGGTATGCCGGAGTTTGAGGTTCGCACCGAGGGGCGAACGTATTTAAATGTCGTGCGGCGCGGCGTTTTGCGCGAGGCGGCACAACATCTTCCGCCGCGAGCGGGAAAGTTGTTTGTCGTTACGACGGACGATGTTTGGCGTTTACATGGCGCGCTACTTTCCGAGGGGTTCGATGGCCGGGCTCTTGACGTATTGAAGATGCCTGCGGGGGAGATGAATAAGCGGCTGCATCATGTCGAGTTGTTAGCTGAAGAAATGGTGGCGCGGGGCGCGGACCGTACGAGCGTAGTGCTTGGTTTCGGAGGCGGCATCGTTACGGACGTTGCAGGGTTCCTTGCAGCCATCTTCATGCGGGGCATTCCAGTGTTGCAGATACCGACTACGCTGCTCGCGCAGGTGGATGCGGCCGTCGGTGGGAAAACGGGTGTGAATCTGGCTTGCGGAAAGAATTTGATTGGCCGTTTTCATCAGCCGGTTGCGGTTTTGATCGATCCGGAACTAACGGCCACTTTGCCAGAGCGCGAATTTAGAGCGGGTCTGTTTGAAGTCGTGAAATGCGGCGTGATTCGGGATGCTGAAACCTTTCGGTTGATGAGCGAGCGAGCCGAGGATATATTGCGGATGGACTCTGAATTGATGGACCGGTTGATTGCGAGCGCGGTTCGCGTGAAGGCGGAGGTCGTATCCGCCGATGAAAAGGAAACGGGGCTTCGGCGCATTTTGAATTTTGGGCATACGATCGGTCACGCGATCGAGGCGGAGACTCAGTATGTGCGATTCCTGCACGGAGAGGCGGTCGCGTGGGGCATGCTGGCAGCAAGTGAGCTGGCGCGGCTGCGGGGGATGCTGAGCGAGGAGGACTCGCAGCAGATTGCGCGGACGATTTGCGCTTATGGCCCGCTTCCGGATGCCTCGGACCTGAATATCGAAAACTTGTTGTCGCGTTTGGCCAGCGATAAGAAGACGCTACAGGGGAAAGTGCATTTTGTGCTGCCGGCGCGGATCGGCGATGTGACGGTGGTTTCGGGGATTGAACCGGCGCTTGTCCGCGAAGCAACAGTCGCTGCCTTGAGAAGCCGTTCGTGAAAATTGCAGAGACCACTTCCGGAACGACTCCGCCTGGAACCGAAAACGAGGAACAGGCGGCGAGTTGGGTTCGGCAAATGTTTGCGGCAGTTGCGCCGCGATACGATCTGCTGAATCATTTGCTGTCGTTCAATGTCGATAAGGGTTGGCGGAAACGTTTGATCGCGCAGGTGCGGCCGGCGCTCGCGTCACCGGATGCCGTGATTCTAGATCTTTGCTGCGGGACGGGAGATGTTTTGCTCGAGATGCAGCAGCATGCGGCGAGCAACGTGGTGGGCGCCGATTTCTGCCATCCGATGTTGGTCAGAGCGAGCGACAAAATTTCGGCACGTAAATTTCGCTCGCGATTATTTGAAGGCGATGCGTCTGCGGCTGCCTTTGCGCGAAAACTCGCTCGATCTGGTTACGATTGCATTCGGATTCCGGAATTTCGCGAATTATCGCGCGGGCCTCGCGGAGCTGGCCCGAGTATTGAAGCCGGGCGGGCAGGTGGCGATTCTTGAATTTTCTCATCCGAAAACCGTTGGCTGTCGGCGCTAGCTATGGCTTTTACTCGAAGGCTGCTGCTGCCGTTGATTGGCGGGGCGATTTCGGGGTCGCGTGAGGCGTATACGTATCTTCCGGCGTCGATTGGCAAGTTTCCGGAGGCTGAGGCGCTGCAGGAGATGATGAGGCGGGCGGGATTTGCTGATGCGGGTTATGAGTTGTTGACGGGGGGTATTGCGGCTTTGCATGTGGGATGGAAAGGATAAGAAACGGTGAACTGAAGTTCGACCGCTGCACGCTGAAGCGTGCGCCACAGGGGCGGTCTTTACAGCCATTCGACGGTGGCGGAGGAGAGCATGGAGCCTAGGATGTTGGCGGAGTCGTTCTCGACGGTTTGGAGCATTTGTTCGGCGTGCGTGCGGTCGTTTGAGACCGTGACTGCGGCAATGACGGAACGCTGCCAGGAATCGAGGCCGTCGATTTCGGCGACGGCTACGTTGAAGCGCTGGCGCAGGCGGTCTTTTAAGCTTTTGACGACGTGGCGTTTTTCCTTGAGTGAGTGGGAGTGCTCGACGATGATTTCGAGAGTTAAGACGGCGACCACCGGGCCCGGCATGAGCTATTCATAACGTAGCGCAATGACTGGGTCTACTTTCGCGGCGCGGCGAGCTGGTACGGCGCAGGCGGCGAAGGCGATGAGGGCGAAGACCGCTGCCGTGCCTGCGTAGATGGCCGGATCCGTTGCATTCACTTCGAAGAGCAGGCTGGCGAGGAGGCGCGAGACACCGAGGGCCGCTGCGAGTCCGATGGCGATTCCGATTGCGACTAAGCTCATGCCGTGTCCCGTGACGTTTCGGAAAACGTTGGATGCATTTGCGCCTAGCGCGAGGCGAATGCCAATTTCCGGCGTTCGCTGCGTGACGAGATAGGAGAGGACTCCGTACATGCCTACGCACGCGAGCGTGAGAGCAAGCAGCGCGAGCGCTCCCAATAATGTTGCTTCGACGCGCCAGCGCGTTACTTCTTTATCGAGAAGATCGTCGCGGCTCATCACATCGGAGACGGGCTGATCGCGATCGACCGACCAGACGGCTTGACGGATTGTGCTTGCGAGGCTTTCCGGGTTGACTTTCGTGCGGATGACGAGATCGCGGAGTTTCATCCAGTTGTTCTCGGATTGCGGGTCGGGGAAATACATCTCCTGCCGGGGCGGTTCGTTCAGACGCATTTGCCGTACGTCGCCGACGATGCCAACGATGCGAACCCAGGGATTCGGGTTCTTTGCACTGGCGCGTTTGAACCGTTTTCCGATGGGGTCCTGGTTTGGCCAGAATTTGCGTGCCATGGTTTCGTTGATCATGGCTACCGGTTCTGCGTCTTGTGTATCGCGCTCGTCGAAAAAGCGGCCCTCGCGAAGCGGAATTTTCATGGTTTCGAAGTAGCCGGGCGTTACGACGCGATTGTTGGCGTCGTAGGTTTCGTTGACATGGACGAGAGCGCCCTCCGGGGTGAAGCCGTTTGTGCCGCCTGCCCACGTCAAGGGGAGCGCGCTGGTAAAGGCGGCGCTTTCGACACCTGGCAGTGCGCGTACGCGATCGAGAATCGCACGGTAGAGCGCCGAGCGTTTCGTGAAGTCCTTGTACTTCGGGACTGGGGCGCTCAGGCGCGCGGTTAAGACATGATCGGCTTCGAAGCCGGGATTGATGCCGCGCAGATTGGCGAAGCTGCGAAGCAAGAGCGCGGAGCCAGCGAGCAGCATGAGAGACAGTGCCACTTCGCCGACGACGAGCGCGCCGCCCAATCGCGAGCGTTTCGAGCCAGCCATTCCTCGACCGCCTTCTTTCAGGACTTCGTTCAGGTCCATCTTTGTGATCTGGAGCGCCGGCGCGAGGCCAAAGACGAAGCTGCTGAGGAGCGTGACGCCAATGCTGAACACGACTACGGGCCAGTCCATTGTTATGGAAACGGACGCCGTGAGATCGGGTGGAATTAGGTTCTTGAGAAAGGCGAATGTCCAGTTGGCGAGCGCCAGGCCGATGACACCGCCGCCGATTGCCAGCAGAGCGCTTTCGGTTAAGAGCTGGCGGACGATTCGGGCGCGGCCTGCTCCGACGGCGCGGCGGATGGCGATCTCACGCTGTCTTGTGCCGGCGCGCGATAGAAGGAGGTTCGCAATGTTAGCGCAGGCGATCAGCAGAATGAAGCCGACGGCGGCGAATAGGACAATGAGGCCCTGGCGCGAGTCGCGGGTGTAGCTGTACTGGAGCAGCTCGGCGAAGAAGCGCTTCACCATTTCCACATCCTGGTTCTGGCGTGCGAGCCGGTCGCGGAGGACCATCAATGCGGCGTCTGCCTGTTCGATGGAGACGCCTGGCTGGAGGCGCGCCACTACATCGAGATAGTGAGAGCCGAATTCGGCCAGCTCTTTGGGCGTGAAGGCGATCGGGGTCCAGACGTCTGTTTCGCTATTGGGGAACGAGAAGCCGGGCGGGAGGACTCCGACGACGGTGTATTTCAGATCGTCCAGCAAAATCTGCTGACCGATGATGTTTGGAGAGCTGCCGAACCTTCGGCGCCAGAGGCGGTGGCTTATGACGGCGACTTTCGGGCCTTCCGGCCGGTCTTCCTCGCGCAGGAAAGTTCGGCCCAGCACGGGTTTTGTTCCAAGCGTAGTAAAGAGGTTCTGCGTGACGGCTGCGGCGTCCAGATTTTCCGGACTACTCGCCGGAGCCAGTTAAGTCATAACTAGTTCCCTTCGACGCGGCAACATCTTGGAAGATGCCTGTTTGAGCCCTCCAGGCTGCGTAGTTGCCGGGAGCTGGCGTGTTGTGAGGGAAGCCGGCCTGGCTGATGTCCTCGTAGACCGCGACGAGCCGTGCGGGATCGCGGTATGGCAGCGAGCGCAGCAGGACGGCGTAGACGACGCTGAAAATGGCGGAGGTTGCACCGATTCCGAGTGCGAGCGTTAATAGGGCGACAGCTGTGAAGCCCCGGTTTTTGAGGAGGCCTCGGAGGCCGTAACTCAAATCCTGAAGAATGGTGCGCATTTGAAGTGATTATGCACGGTGAGTTCCTCGTTTGTGTGCCTGTTTTCAGCAAGATGGCGGCGACTGGTGTTCGGAAGCGCGACAGCGCGTTGCGAAACGAAAAAACTCAGTAGTGGCGGAGGGCGGCTTGGACGTTCATTCGCGTGACGCGGCCGGCGGGGATCAGGGCGGAGATGAAACCGGAGGCGGCCAGGAGCAGGATCGCGCTTGTATAGATGAGCGGCTGGTTGAAGGTGATGCCGTAGAGCTGGGTTCGGATGGAGACGAGCGCGAGCCAGGTGAACGGGATGGCGAGAATCAGGCCGGTTGCGACTATGAAGGCGGCTTCGCGTACGATGAGCCAGATGATGTCGGAACGTTGGGCTCCGACGGAGATGCGGACTCCGAATTCTACGGTGCGCAGCGAGGAGGTGTAGGCAACCACGCCATAAATTCCGACTACGGCGATGAGTAGCGCGAGACTTGCAAAGACCGCGGTTAAGAGCGTCATGGCGTGTTCGCCCGAGGCGAATTCATACATACGTGCGGGCATGGTTGCGAGGTCGTAGGCAGGTAGGCCGGGTATTTCGTCTTGGACGAGTTTGCGGATTTGGGGTTCAGTGACCGTGGCGCCGGGGAGCGTTCGTAGATAGAACGTCATTTCGGAGACTCGCGGCGCCTGCTGAGCAGCAGTGTATATCAGCGAGGCGTTTGATCGCTTCCGGGAAACATGAAAATCCGCTACTACGCCGATGATTGTTGCGAGCCAGTTGGGATCGACGCCATTGAACATGGCGACGGTGCGGCGGATGGGATTGGCGTTTGCGAGCAGTTTTTTCGCGAGACTCTCGTTGATGATGACGCCTGCGGGTGTGCCGGGTCGATCGCCCTGCGGAAACGGGCCGCCGGTTCCGTAGCTCACTGCGGCTACGCCGGGCGTTTCTTTCAGGCGGTTTGCGATGCGTGAATAGAGGAGCTCGGTGGTTTGGACGGTGGCTCCGGAGAGTTTTGGGTCGATGGAGAAGAGCGTCAGATGGTCGGAATTGAAGCCGACCGGCACGGAAGTTAAGGCGTGGAGCGATTTGGCGAAGAGCGCGGCGGCGATGACGAGCACCAGCGACAGAGCGATTTGCATGGCGGCGAGGCCGCGGCGTGCCAATACGTGCGACCGCGCGAACGAATGAGTGCTCGACGCCTCTCTTAGACCCGCGGCGAGATCGATTCGGGCGGCGTATAGCGCGGGAAACAGGCCGATCAGTAGGCCGGCTCCGATGACGGCGATTGAGTGGAAGGCGATAGTTGGGCTGTTGGGCTGCGAACCTACGCCGCCACCGCGATCCATGGGGCGAGATGGATCAGCAGCTTAGCGCCCCAATGCGCGATCCACAGGGCGCGCTCCAGCGGCGATCGAGAGCGTTAAGGTTTGGATGAAGTGAAGGCGCATGACAGCGGCGCGGCTTGCACCCATGGCGTAGCGGACAAGCGTCTCCTGGCGCTGTTAATGGCGGACAACGGTGAGGCCGGCGGCATTGAGCGAAGTAGCAGAAGGACGGCGAGCGTCATCCACTGCAGGATTTCGAGCGGCTTCCGCCATTCGTCGAGCATGGCGTGAAGGCCTTGGGATGCCGGGGTGAGGGACATGTGCTCGTGCGCCAATTCGCGAAGATATTCCGGCGATTGAGTTGGTTCGGTGGCCAGTTCCTCGCGAACTGCGGCTCGATAGACCGGCTGCAGCTCAGCGTAGGCGCGCGCGTGGGGCATTTGTGCGGGCAGGCGGGCGAATACGTTCAACCAGCGGAAACTCCAGTCGTCGAATTTGTTCCAGCCGGGGTTGATAGCGGCGTAGGAGGCGACCGGTAAGTAGATGTGCGGCGCCTGGCCGGAGATCAGGCCGGTGAAATTTTTGGGCGCAATGCCGATGATTCGGAACGGTAGTCCATTCACACGGATGGTATTGTTCAGCACGCTCAGCTCGCTGCCGAATGCTTCCTGCCAGAAGTTGTAGGAGAGTACGGCAACGAAATGGTCACTCGATCGGGTGTCATCGGAGGGTGAGAGGGGACGCCCAACGATGGTTTTGAGGCCAATTACGGCGAAGAAGTTGCCGGAGACAAAATCGGCGCGCAAGTGCTGTGGGCCTTGCGGCGTTTCGATGTTTACTAGCTCTCCGTGACGGGCTGTTACGCCGGACGCGGCTGTGAAGTTTGTGGCGAGATAGCGGTAGGTGGGCAGGCTGAACACTGCTGCTGGGCCAACTGGGACGTCGCTTTCGGCTCGGCCGTTGTGCGTTACGTTTGTGCTTAGCGCATAGAGATGAGCGGGATCGGGGACTGGGAGGTTGGCGTAGACGGCCTGCCACAGGAGCGTGAATACGGCGGAGGTAAGTCCGATTCCGATTGCTAGAAGCAGAATCGACAGCGCAGCGTAGCTGCGTTCGCGGCACAGACCTCGGAGGACGATGATTGCTTCTTTTGCAAGGACGCCTCGCATACCGGCGATTATATGAAGTGAAAACTCCACAAGGCAGGTGAGAGCACCTGTCTTGACGGTGAACTAAAGTTCACCGCTCTCGGCTTTGGCCATTGACTAGATAAAAATCATTTTTACTGTGCAATGTTCCAGGTTTTCCTGTATCGTTATATCTAGTTATAAGACTAGATATAACGAAAGGACCTTCGTCACCATGGGATTCCCCACCAAAGTGCAGCTCATCAAACGCAAAGCCAGCGAGCAGTGGTACATCAACTTCCCTTCCGCCATCGCTCAGGCCATGGAGTTCTCGCGCGGGGAAACCGTCGAGTGGATCGTCGAAGACAAAGCATTGCTCGCGCTGCGCCGGCTGGAAGCGCCATCGCCGACTTTAAAAAAAACTCTGCCAGTCTCCTCCCCAAGTTCGAGCAGCTCTGGAACGAGTGCGTCCCTTCCTTCGACCAGCGCCGCATCGCCGACCGCGCGCAAACCCTCGCGCTGAGTTCGCTGCTCTGCCTCGGACGCCACACCGTGACTGGTCTGCTCACCACTTCCGGCTCTCAGTTTCAAGATTGGAGCGCCGCCTATCGGCTCTTCTCGCAGGATCGACTGCCGCTGCCTGAGATCTTTTCCGTCGTGCGCCGTGGCGTGGCCGATCAGTTGCCCCCAGGCGCACCTTTTCGCGCTGTCCTGGATGACTCGCTCCTGCGCCGTTCTGGCCTTCATACACCCGGCGTAGCCTGGCGTCGCGATCCTCTCGGACCGCGCTTTCAAACCAACTTCGTGCGGGGCCAGCGCTTCTTGCAAATATCCGCTGGGATGCCGGGAAATGACGGTGTCTACCGGTTGTCGCCCATCGCCTTCGTTCATACCCCCACTCCTCAGAAGCCCAAACGCACTGCCTCTGTCAAAGTTGTGGCTCAATACCGTGTGGATGCCTCTCACTCTCGCCTCGGTCTGCGTGCCACGCAACAGATGACGCAGCTTCGCCAGTCCCTCGATCAGGATGCGGGCGGCAAAGAGCGTACTTTATTGGTTGCTTTCGACGGCGGTTATACCAACTCCACCGTCCTCAAAAACATTCCGCCTCATACCACCTGTATCGGCCGCATTCGCAAAGACGCCCATCTGTCCTTCCTGCCCGATCCGGCGCTGCTGAAACCACGCGGTCGCCGTTTGCGTTATGGTGCCGACGCTCCGACGCCTGACGAGTTCCGTACCGATGACTCCGAGCCTTGGCAAACCATGACCTTCACGCATTCTGGTGTCGCCCATCCACTGCGCTACAAACTTCGCAAAAACCTGCTGTGGCGCACCGCCGGCGCCGGGCAGGTTCTGCAACTCATCGTCATCGCGCCGCTTGCCTATCGTCCCCACAAAGGATCGAAGCTTCTCTATCGCGATCCCGCCTATCTCATCTGCACCGACCCCGCACTGGATGCGCGCCAGATCATCGAAACTTACTTTCAACGCTGGGATATCGAGGTGAACTTCCGGGATGAAAAAACACTGTTGGGAATCGGTCAGGCACAGGTCAGGGCGGACCTTTCTGTCGAGTCAGCACCCGCTTTGGCCGTCGCCGCTTACGGCCTGCTGCTGGTCTCGGCTCAGCGCGCCTTCGGAAACTCGACCGATGGACTGCTGCCTCAGCCCAAGTGGGCGGCTGCTTCCAAAGGTCCTCGCACCTCCACCCAGCAACTGATTCATCAACTCCGCGCCGAGGTCTGGGGCCGTGGTCTCGGTATCGATAGTTTCTCCGGCTTCGCTTCCGACCTCTCACCTGACTCGAAGTCCCAGAAATGCACGTTCCCGCTCGCTTCCGCCGTTTGTTACGCCAATGGTTGAGTTATAAATGGCCAAAGCCGAGCGGCGGTGAACTAAAGTTCACCGCTGCACGCTGAAGCGTGCGCCACTATCCTTCAACACTAGAAAAGCGGGATGTTTGAGAGGATGTGGGAGACGTAGCCGAGGGTTTCGGCGATATTGGGAATGTTTCCGTTGGCTTGATCGGTTCTGCCGGGGCCGGCGTTGTAGGCGGCGAGGGCGAGTGCGGTGTTTCCGTGATAGCGATCGAGCATCTGCTTCAGGTAGCGGGCGCCGGCATCGACGTTTGCGGCCGGATCGTAGGGATCGGCGAGGCCCAGGTCGTCTGCTGTGTCTGGCATGATTTGCATCAGGCCCATGGCTCCCGCGGTTGAGACTGCACAAGGACGGAGACCGGATTCCTGGACCATCACGGCGCGGAGTAGAGAAGGATCGAGCTTATTCTTTGTGCTCGCATCTGTGATTAGGGCGTTAACTTCAGACGACGCCAGGGCATCGCAAGCTGTGGTGGCGACTTGCACGTTCGGCATAACGAAATCGGGCGAGGTTGGCCAAGGTACGGTATAGAAGCCGGCGCGAACGCGGTTAGTATCCGCGCTTACATCCGTTGGTTCGGCCGGCTTTGGATCTTCGACAGGCTTGGATGGAAGCGCGCTGGAAATTTCCTTGATCGGGCTGGCATCGTTCCCGTTCGTCCAAATTCCCGAGCTGGTTCCGTATTGACGTCTCAAAGATTCGGCCTGCCTGCGAATCGAGTCCGCCTGGTTTTGAGCGGCTGTGGAAGTGATGGCATCCATCTGGCGCGCGATCGACTGTTCCTGAAGACTCAACGAGTTCTGGCCAGAGGAGGGTTGTTCCTGCGCGGCCAAAACGACGGAAGCGAACCAAATCAAACGGGGAAGCAGACGCCACGAGATTGTCATTCTGAGGAGCAATCGGCGGAATTGAAAGAAACTTTAGAAGATTGTCGAATTTTTTTCGCGTCTGGCGGTCCCTATTACTAGGATTTCCCTGGGTGCGATCTTTATGTGACGAACTGCTTGATAACTTACACGGCTGGCGAGGCACTTACTCTTTGTGCGCGGCAAGACCGCTCTCTTGCGGTCGGGGCTCGGTCAGGGTTATCAATTGCGAGCGGTGTGTCGCGTTCAGAATGCGATCAGGGAGTTCGTTGTGTTTGTTATAGTTCTAGATTCTAAGTGCGGTACGGGATGGCGTTGAAGAGCAATACGAGGCCTGTCGAAGTCGTACTGATTGAGGACAATCCTGGAGATGTCCGGCTACTCGAGGAAGCGTTCCGCGAATTGCATGCGAATATTCGCATTCAAGTGGCGAAGGACGGCGCGGAAGGTCTGGACATAGTAGAAAAACGGGTTGGCGAAAGGGTTCAGCCATGGCCTGACCTGATCCTGTTAGATCTAAACCTGCCGAAGATCAGCGGGCATGACGTGCTGGAGCGGCTGAAGACGAATCCGAATACAAGGCGGATTCCAATTATTGTTTTGACTTCGTCGCGCGCGGATGTAGATGTTCGCCGGGCGTACGATTCGCATGCGAATGCGTATTTGCGGAAGCCTTCGAGCCTGGACGATCTTATTTCGGCTGCTCAGCAGATTAAGAGTTTCTGGATGGAATGCGTGACGTTGCCGCAGTAGAATGGTTTGGCCCAAAAACGGTGAACTGAAGTTCACCGCTGCACGGTTACTTGAGTCGCGCACAACGCCACCAAGCGGCTGTGCGCTCTAGAAGCGTGCGCCACCTACGAGTAGGGCCAGGCGGGCTGCGAGAATAAGCCGCCGTCGATCCAGATGGTTTGCCCTGTTACAAAGGCCGAAGCGTCGCTTGCGAGAAACACGACAACGCGGGCGACATCGTCGGGGACACCAATGCGGGCGAGCGGCGTCAATCGGGCCCACGTTGCGGCGTAATCGCCGGCTTCGAGTTTGGTGCGCTCGATTTCGATGGCTCCAGGGGCGGCGCAATTCACGCGGATGTTGAGTTTACCGAGCTCCGCGGCGGCAACCTTTGTGAACATTTCGATTCCGCCTTTGCTCGCCGTGTAGTTCGAGAGGTTGGGGAAAGCCACCTTGTTGCAGCCTGAACCAATGTTGATGATGCTTCCGGGGGTATGATTATCGCGCATGTGGCGTGCGGCGGTTTGTGTGCACAGGAAGCAGCCTTTGAGATTTACGGCGATGACTCGATCCCATTCGCTCTCGAGTAAGTCGAGCATCGGCTTCCAGGTTTGGATGCCGGCGTTGTTCACGAGAATGGTGAGCGGCGAAAATTGTTCAAAGACGGCGGCGAACATGCGCTCGACGTCGGCGGCAATGCCCACGTCGGCTTGAATTGCGATGGCGCGGCGGCCCATCTTTTGGATTTCGGCGGCAACGGCCTCGGCGCCATCGCGATCGGAGTTGTAATTGACGGCGACGTTTGCGCCTGCGGATGCAAGAGCGAGCGCGATGCCTTTTCCAATGCCTTTACTGGCTCCGGTGACGAGGGCGTTTCTTTCATTGAGAAGTTGCGGCGTCTCAAGAGGCATCGCCCGATTCTAACTGGAGCCGGCGGCTATGGCTTGTTTGTAGACGGCATCGAGGACGCCGTTGATGAACGAAATCGATTCGTGATTGGAGAACTGGCGGGCCAGCTCGAGTGCTTCGTCGATGATAATCGGCGCGGGAAGCTGGTTGAGGCTCAGCTCGTAAACGGCCATGCGCAAGATATTGCGATCGACGGCGGCCATTCGCTCGAGGCGCCAGTTGGCGGCTTTGGTTTCAATCTGCTTGTCGATCTCGACCGCCTGAGCAGCGGTACCGCGAGCTAGCTCTTCCATGAACTTGTCGGGCTTTGGCTTCTTTTCCTGCTCTTCGGAATAGAGGGTCTCGTAGTAGTTGCAGATAGCGCGATCGATGGGCTCGCGGCGGAGGTCCCACTCAAAGAGAACCTGAAGGGCGCGCTTTCGGGAGCGGTGGCGGGCAGCCATGGCTATTTAGGCTCCTTCAGTTGTCTTACTAGATTCGCCATTTCGATTGCGGCTTCGGCGGCCTCGCTTCCTTTATTTCCGCTGACGCCGCCGGCGCGGTCCATGGCCTGTTGAAGATTGTCGGTAGTGAGAACGCCGAAGGCAACTGGAATTCCGAGATCGAGGCTGACACGGCTTAGGCCGTCGACTGCGCCCTGGCAAACGTACTCGAAATGAGGCGTATCACCGCGCACGATGGCGCCGAGGGCGACGATTGCGTCGCATTGTGGGGAAAGCGTTTGAGCGGCGATGGCCAGCTCCCAGGCGCCGGGGACCTTGGCGACAATGATGGCCTTGCAGCCGCGTTCCTCGAGCATTTTTAGTGCGCCTCGTTCCAATTGTTCGGTGATGAATTCGTTGAAGCGGCTGACGACGACTCCGATGCGAAGGCCGGAGGCGTCGAGATTTCCTTGAAGCGTCGTTACAGGCATGCCGGTTTGCTGCCGCAAAATGTTATTTCCATTCAAATTGAGCAGACGGCACGAGTGTGACGCTATGGGATAATTCGGTTTAACCCACAGTTTACCGCATGGATTCCCGCTTCATCCGCAATTTCTCTATCATTGCGCATATCGATCACGGGAAATCGACGTTAGCGGACCGTTTGCTTGAATTTACGGGCGCGCTTTCGCAGCGGGAAATGATGGACCAGGTGCTCGATACGATGGATCTCGAGCGCGAGCGGGGCATTACGATTAAGGCCCACGCGGTGCGCTTGAATTACCCGGCGGAGGATGGGAACACCTACGAGTTGAATCTCATTGACACGCCAGGGCACGTGGACTTCACGTATGAGGTGTCGCGAAGCCTTCAGGCGTGCGAAGGGGCGCTGCTGGTGGTGGACGCGTCGCAAGGTGTGGAGGCGCAGACACTGGCTAACACGTATCTGGCTCTCAGTCACGATCTCGAGATTGTTCCGGTGATCAATAAAATCGATCTGCCTTCGGCTGAACCCGATCGCATTCGCGAGCAGATTGAGCAAGTGATTGGGCTTGACGCAAGCGATGCGATTCTGGCAAGCGCTAAGCAAGGGTTGGGGATTAAAGAAATTCTGGAAGCGGTGGTGCGCCGGATTCCGCCTCCGAAAGGGAATCCGGAAGCGCCGCTGCGGGCGCTGATTTTCGATTCGTGGTTCGACCCATATCGCGGCGTGATCATCTTGACGCGCGTGGTGGACGGGAGCTTGCGGCTGGGGCAGAAGATTCGCCTATGGTCGAACGGCAGCGCTTATGAAGTGGAAGGGCTTGGGTTTCAGTCTCCCAAGCCTGTGGCCTGCGCGGAGCTGACAGCGGGCGAGGCGGGTTTTGTTTTCGCAAATATCAAGACGGTATCCGACGCGCAAGTAGGCGACACGATTACAGACGATGAAACGCCCGCGAGCGAGCCACTGCCGGGCTTTCAAGAAGTGAAGCCGATGGTGTTCGCGGGTTTGTATCCGGTGGAATCGCACGAGCACGGATTGCTTCGCGACGCTTTGGAGAAGCTGAGGCTGAACGACAGCGCGTTTAGTTTCGAGCCGGAGAATTCGGTCGCGCTGGGATTCGGGTTCCGGTGCGGTTTTCTGGGCTTGCTGCATCTCGAGATTGTTCAGGAGCGGCTGGAGCGGGAGTTCAACATCGATCTGATTACGACGGCTCCGGGGGTGCGCTACCGGGTGACAACAACTGCCGGCGAGGTGATCGAGGTGAATAATCCGCAGCGCTTTCCGGATCCGTCGGATATCGAGCAAGTGGAAGAACCGATCATCGATGCGACGGTGATCACGCGGGAAGAGTATATCGGCGAAATTTTGAAGCTGCTCGAGGAGAAGCGCGGCGTGCAGAAGAAATTCGAGTACATCGGCAGCGGGCGGGTGTTGTTGCTGTATGAATTGCCGCTGAACGAGATTGTGCTCGATTTTTACGACAGGCTGAAATCGGCGTCGCGGGGCTACGCTTCGCTCGACTATCACTTGTCGGGGCATCGCGTGTCGCCGATGGTGAAGCTGGATGTGCTGGTGGCGGGAGAGCCGGTGGATGCGCTGTCGATGGTTGTTCACCGCGAGTTTGCGTACGACCGGGGGAAGGCGTTGATCGAGCGGTTGCGGAAGCTGATTCCGCGGCAGATGTTTGAAGTGGCGCTCCAAGCGGCGATTGGGACGAAGATCATTGCGCGAGAGACGATCTCGGCGATGAGGAAGAATGTTCTTGCCAAATGCTATGGGGGCGATATTACGCGCAAACGCAAGCTGCTCGAGAAGCAGAAGGAGGGGAAGCGGCGGATGAAGCGCGTGGGGCGCGTGGATATTCCGCAGGAGGCGTTTTTAGCGGTGTTGAAGGTGGGGGAGAGCGGGGAATAACCGAACCCGGTCGCTTACGCTTCCGGCTCACTTACAAATGGAATTCCTGGCCGATTTCGTGGAGGCAGACTCGGTCGGGGCGGGGTCCGGCGGCGCGGACGAGGCGTTCGATTGGTTCGCGGTAGGCCTCGCGGCCTAGCATGAAGGTTTGGTGGTGGACCGGGAGCACGTACTCCGCTCCGCAGTCCTGGGCCATTTCCCACGCTTGTTCCGGATTGCAGTGGTATCGAATCCACGGCTCGTAAGCTCCGATGGGCATGATGGCCAAGTCCGTCGAGCGCGGGCCCTTGGCGGATCGGAACGAACGCGTGAAGGCAGTGTCGCCGCCGAAGACGATGCGATGTTTGGGCGTCTCGATGATGTAACCGTTGTAGCCGCGGTATGTGTCGGTGCGCATTCTCGCTCCCCAGTGATTCACTTCGAAGGCACGTATCTTGAGCGGGCCGACGTGGATCTCGTCGCCCCAACCGAGTTCATGCAGGGCGGCATAGCGGCGGACGCGCAGCAGATCGGAGGTTTTCGAGGCCGTGACAACCGTCGTTTTGAGAGATTCAAGAGAACGCAGACTGGGGCGGTCGAAGTGATCCATATGCGCGTGCGAAAGCAGGATCAGATCAGGGCGCGGGAACTGGTGGCGGTAAAGAGCGGGGGCGACGATCCGCTTGAGTCCGACGGTGACCGGTCCTATCTCGATGCCGACCTTGTCGCTGAAGACGGGATCGGTCAGGATGGTGAGTCCGTCTACTTTTAGGAGCACGGTGCTGTGGCCGAGCCATGCTGCATGAAGGCCTTGATCGGGCCACTTTGCCGGCGAGGGAATGTGAGGCGGGGGAACAATGAGCCGGGCATTCTCGCGTGAGATTTGCCGCAGTATCCGGGGGGCAGTCCTTAGCATGAAGGCTGCGGCGCGGGACGACGGCCGCCGGGCGGGTTTTAGCCGGTGAGACTTGTAGGCCACTCTACCTCAATGGATGCATCGGTTGGCGCCCATGATCTTGAGACGTGTCGAGAGCGACGGCCGGATGCGAAATTGTGTGGGGATGCGAACGCAGATGAGCAAAAGAAGCGGTTACCTGGAGCGGGAGACGGGATTCGAACCCGCGACATCAACCTTGGCAAGGTTGCACTCTACCAGCTGAGTTACTCCCGCTTGAACGCGTAAGTCACATTCTCTAACGCGCAAGTCACATTCTCTAATGATCCTGTTGTGAAGTCAATTCATGTGGCTGTAACGGCAACTCTTAGGGTAAGGGGAGAGTGGCACGAGGCCTGGAATGGAGGGTGACAAGGAGTTTACAGGGAGATATAAGTCTTTTGTTTTTTATGAGATAAAAACTGGTAAGATTTATCTTCCCCTGCTCGTTTGCTCCTGTTAGACTGTTCTTTTCCGGAAGGGCGGAAGCGGTCGGTTGCACATTCGGACGGGCACCCGAACCGGGTACCTGGCCTACTCCAAACACAGCGAGTAGAGCGGTTTTCCACAGGTGTGTAAAATCTGTGGAAATGTCTTGTCTTCCGTTCGGGGGTCACTCCTTTGGACATATGGAATCAGATTAAGGAACGGCTTTCGGGGACGCTGACGTCCGAGGCCTATCAGAATTGGATCGCGCGGACGCAACTCGAGGGTATCAAGGATGGGCTGCTCGTGGTGAGAGTTCCCGACGAGACAGCGCGGGAGTGGATTGAGCAGGAATATACGCCGGATATCTGGCGTGTGGTGAAGGAGCTGAGGCTTCCCGTACGGCAGGTGGAGTACTCGCTTGGCCTCGCGAACCGCAGCCATGGCCGGGACGGTCAGGATCACCAGGAATATCCACGATACTCGCAGCGGATGGACGGGTCTGGTTTGGGTTCAATGGAGCCGATGTTCGAGAACCCGGCGTCTTGGCTGAATCCCAGATTGACGTTCGATACGTACGTGGTCGGCTCTTGCAATCAGCTAGCGCACGCGGCGGCGATGGCGGTTGCGAGGATGCCTTCGCGCAGTTACAATCCACTCTTTGTCTACGGCGATACAGGCATCGGGAAGACTCACCTGATGCATGCGATGGGGCGGAGCCTGCTCGATAATTTCGGCGGGCTGAATGTGGTGTACACGTCGAGCGAGCGATTCATGAACGAGATGATTGCGTGCCTGAAGAACGGGCGTATGACGCAATTTCACCGGCACTACCGGTCGGCTGACGTACTGCTGGTGGACGACATACACGTGCTGGGCGGCAAGGAACGGACTCAGGAAGAATTCTTCCACACGTTCAACGAGCTTTACGAACATCAAAAGCAGATCGTATTGTCGAGCGACTCGCCGCCAAAGGAGCTTTCGGGACTTTTCGAGCGGCTCCGGTCGCGTTTCGAATGGGGCTTGATTGTGGATGTGCAGCCGCCGGATCTCGAGACGAAGATGGCGATTTTGGACAAGAAGGCCGAATCGGAGGGCATTTATCTTCCGGATGACGTGCGGAGCTACATTGCCATGAAGACGAAATCGAATGTCCGCGAGCTCGAAGGAGCGCTAACGCGGTTGATTGCCGTTTCTTCGCTGACGGGCGAGCCGATCACGATGGCGATGGCGCAGCAGGGACTGAAATACCTGGGGTCGAGCGGAGAGCGGAAGATATCGCTCGACTCGATACTTCGCGGGGTCGCCGAGCGTTTCAATCTGGCACCCGCGCAGATGAAAGCGAAGAGCAACTCGCCTCAGATCGCGTATCCGCGCCAGGTAGCGATGTACCTGTGCAAGGAATTAACGAACGCATCTCTTCCCGAGATCGGGCGGTTCTTTGGCGGGAAGCATCACACGACGGTTCTGCATTCGGTTCAGAAGATTGAGGATCTGCGAAGGCGCGATGACGAGCTGAACCGGCTTATTCAGAGCCTATTTGATTCATTACAATAGATTTGCTCCGGATTTCGACAGGGTTTTGCACAGGTTATGAGGGATGAGCCCGACGTGGACGTCCGGCTCGGACCAGGAGGTCCGCCCCACGGCGTAAATTCCGGGGTTTGCACAGGGCAGTCCACAGATTAGGCGATTGATCAGTAAGGGGTAGCGCGATTATTCACGAGGGCCCCTGTGATGGGGGGTTGGGTGCGGTGGGAAACGCGATTCGGGGGCAAAGAGTCACAGCCGACAGTACAAATATCCACATGGTGGAGATGACGTAAGGCTCAGAATTTTGTATAATTTAGAGAGAAATCAACATTTCCGCGCGAGCTACTAATACGACTCTTTCTTATTGAGAAAAAGAGGATAGAGAGAGTAGGGACTGCGCTAGGAGACAGTTTCAAAACAGGTTATGGAATTCTCGGTCAGCAGGTCGGATCTGGTACGGGAGTTGGGATTAACGCAGGGGGTAGTCGAGAAGAAGACGACCATTCCGATCCTATCGAACATTCTGATTGAAACCGACAGCGACCAGGTGTGGCTGACGGCGACAGACCTCGAGTTAGGGATTCGATGCGCCTGTCCAGCGCGAGTGAAGAGGGAAGGCGCGGGGACGATTCCGGCGCGACGGCTGCTGGACTATGTACGGTTATTACCGGACGCCGATGTCCAGGTCAAGATACAGGAAAATCACTGGGCGAGCCTGGTTTGCGGGCGATCGCGGACGCGGATTGCGGGGATGTCTCGCGAGAGCTTCCCGGAGCTGCCGCAGATGCCCGGGGAACTGGCGAAGCTATCGCTCGCGACGGTGGCGCAAATGATTGAGCGGACGATTTTCGCGATTTCGGCGGAGGAATCGAGGTTCACGCTGAACGGAGCGCTATTGCTGCTGAAGAGCGACGGATTGGTGATGGTAGCGACGGACGGGCACCGGCTGGCGATGATTGAGCGGGCAGCGGAACTCGAAGTAGAGGGTAACTACAAGGCACTGCTGCCGAAGAAGGCGATGCTCGAGATTTTGAAGCTAGCGGCTGAGGGAGAAGAAAAGGAAATTGAGTTTGCCGGGAACGAGAATCATCTGTTTTTTCACCTGGACAAGCGACTGTTGCTAAGCCGGAAGCTGACTGGCAACTTTCCGGATTACGAGCGGGTGCTGCCGAAGGAGCATGCGCACTCGATCGCAATTGGGCGCGACGATTTCCGCTCGGCGTTGGAGCGGGTTTCGCAATTTTCGGATGAACGGTCGCGCGCTGTGCGGCTGCAGATCGTGCCGGGCGAAATGCGGGTTCATTCTTCGATATCGGAGACGGGCGAGAGCGAGGAAACCATTCCGGTGGAGTATGACGGACCGGAAACCGAGATTGGCTTCAACGCGCAGTATCTCCTGGATTTCTTAAAGGCGGCCGGGCAGGCGGAGATCGAATTTTACTTTAAGGATGGCAACAGCGCGGGAGAGCTCCGGCCGAAAGACGAGGCGGAGGGTGTGAACTACCGGTACGTGGTTATGCCGATGCGGATTTGAGCGGTAAGAAAGAAAAACAGATTAGAAGTATGGCAACAGTGGCTTCGAACGAACACGAAAATTACGACGCGCGGAGTATCAAGGTGCTGGAAGGGCTGGAGGCAGTACGGCTGCGGCCCGCGATGTACATCGGATCGACCGGGGAAATGGGACTACACCATCTGGTGTACGAAGTGGTGGACAATTCGGTGGACGAAGCGTTGGCCGGATACGCGAACGAGATTACGGTAACTCTGCACAGCGACGACTCGGTAACGATTGTGGATAACGGACGCGGGATACCGGTCGATCTGCACGAGGGCGAGGGCGTCTCGGCGGCGGAAGTGGTGATGACGAAGCTCCACGCGGGAGGCAAGTTCGATTCGAATTCATACAAGGTATCAGGGGGTCTGCACGGGGTTGGCGTAAGCTGCGTGAACGCGCTGAGCGAGACGCTGCATCTGGAGATCTGGCGCAAGGGCTCGACCTGGGAACAGGATTACGAGCGTGGGATTCCGAAGGGGCGCTTAGCGGAGACGGGAAAGGCGGGCAAGAAGACAGGGACGAAGATCACGTTCAAGGCCGATTCGACCATCATGACGGCCACGCGCTTCGATTTCGATATTCTGGCGAACCGGCTGCGGCAGATGGCATTTTTGAACAAGGGGCTGAAGATCGCGCTGGTGGATGAGCGGGGAGAGGATGAGCGGCGCGAGGAGTTCTATTACAGCGGCGGGATCGCGGAATTTATCAAGCATCTGAACCGCGGGAAGGCGGTTCTGCACGAGAAACCGCTTCACTTCGAGGGCGACCGCGAAATTCCGAACGGCAAGCTGACGATGGAGGTGGCGCTGCAGTATAACGATGCTTATTCGGAAACGGTTTTCAGTTTTGCCAACAACATCAACACGGTGGATGGAGGCAGTCATCTGAGCGGATTCCGCAGCGCTCTGACACGCACGATCAACTATGCCGGGCAGCAGGCGGGATTGTTCAAAGAGAAAGAGAACCTGACGGGCGACGATGTCCGGGAAGGTTTGACCGCCGTCGTAAGTGTGAAGCTGCCACAGCCTCAGTTCGAGGGTCAGACGAAAGGCAAACTGAACTCGAATATCACGGGCGAAGTCACGCAATTCGTGAACGAGAAGCTGGGCGAATACTTCGACAAGAATCCGGCCGTGATGAGGAAAATCGTTTCGAAGGCGATTGATGCGGCGCGGGCGCGCGAAGCGGCGAGAAAAGCGCGAGACCTGACGCGGAGAAAGGGCGCGCTCGATTCGGGCGGATTGCCGGGCAAACTGGCCGACTGCCAGGAGCGGGATCCGGATCGTTGCGAGTTGTTTCTGGTAGAAGGCGAGTCGGCAGGCGGAACGGCCAAGAGCGGGCGGGACCGGCGATATCAGGCGATTCTTCCGCTGAAGGGGAAGATTCTGAACGTGGAAAAGGCGCGATACGACAAGATGCTGGGGCATGAAGAAATACGCGCCATGATCACGGCGATCGGTACGGGTATTGGGAAGGGCGAGGACTTCGAACTGGCAAAGCTTCGCTACGGCAAGATCATCATCATGACCGATGCCGACGTGGATGGCTCGCATATTCGAACGCTGCTGCTCACATTTTTCTTCCGGCACATGCAGCAGTTGATTACGCGTGGCAAAGTCTTTGTAGCGCAGCCGCCGCTTTATCGGATCAAGAAGGGCAAGAGCGAGAAGTACATCAAGGACGATAAGGAGTTTACGCGGGAGATTCTGCGGCGGGCGACGGAGAATTTGAGCGTCGAGATAGGCGCCGATGCGGCCACGGCGCAAAAACTCGAAGGGGCGGACTTGCGGCAGTTTTTGATGTCGCTCGATGAATTGCAGCAGGTATGCCGGCGGCTGGAGCGGCGCGTGCGCGATCCGCGCATTGTCGATGTTCTGCTCGAAACTAATCTTCCGGCGGAAACAAAGGCGGATTTTCAGGAAGAGACGAAAATAAAGACGCTGCTCGACCGGCTACTGGCTGTGAAGCTCGAAGCGAAGATGGAGCGGGAAGAAGAGCACTCGGCTTGGATGGTGGGTTACAAGGATCCGACGAATGCGACGCGATACATCAACACGGAATTCTTGAGCCTGCCCGAGTTCCGGCGGCTGCGCGCGCTGGTGAAGCAGGTGGCCAAATACAACACGCCGCCATTCGTGGTGGTGAAGGATGCGCGACGCGAAACGATTGACAACTGGCGCGACATGCTGGCGCATGTGAAGAACGAGGGGAGCCGGGACGTCAGCATCCAGCGGTACAAGGGCTTAGGCGAAATGAATGCCTCGCAGTTGTGGGACACCACCATGAATGCGGAAACGCGGACGCTGCTGCAGGTCGATTTGAAAGACTTTGCCGAGACGGAACCGATTTTTTCGACGCTGATGGGAGAGGATGTCGAAGCGCGGCGGAAGTTTATTGAGGAGAATGCGCTGGACGTGAGGAATTTGGACGTCTAGGGCCGATTGACAATCGGCCGCAGGTTGACAACCTGCCCCACGGCTACCATGGATGGTTTATGCGCTTTGCGTATTCCGGGTGGCTGGCGATGGTTTTGTTGGCTTGCGCTGCATTGGCTCAGGCGCAAGGTGACCTGATTCTGATTAACGGCAAGATCTGGACCGGCAATCCTGAGCAACCCGAAGCGGAGGCGCTGGCGGTAACGGGCGAGCGGATTGCGGCCGTGGGATCTTCGGCCGCTATCGAGAAGCTCAAGGGTCCAGAAACGCGTGTTATTGACGCTCGGGGCCGGCGAGTGGTGGCCGGTTTCAACGACGCGCACGTTCATTTCGTCTCCGGCGGCGCGCAGCTTACCAGTGTTCAGCTTCGCGATGCGAAGAGCGAGGCGGAGTTTCGTAAACGTCTGGCCGATTTCGCGAAGGGGCGTCCCCAAGGGGAATGGATTCTGGGCGGGGACTGGGATCACGAAAACTGGCGGCCCGCGGAGCTGCCGACGCACCAACTCATAGACGATGTGACGGCCGACAATCCGGTTTTTGTGAACCGTCTGGATGGGCACATGGCGCTTGCGAATTCGGTTGCCATGAAACTAGCGGGCATAACGAGAACGACAAGCGATGTGCCGGGAGGCGTGATCGTAAGAGATGCGCAAGGCAATCCGACGGGCATTTTCAAGGATGCTGCTCAGAAGCTGATCCAGCGGGTGATTCCGGCTTTGACGCAAAAACAGATCATTGAAGCTGCACGAGCCGCGCAGAAGTATGCGGCGGAAAACGGGGTTACGAGCGTGCAAGACATGTCGGCCGCTCCGGATGTTTTTCGCGCATACCAGACGATGCTCCACAAAGGAGAGCTGCGGGTGAGGATCTCGGGACATCAGCCGCTTAGGGAATGGAACCGGTTGGCCGATGTGGGAGTGAAAGCCGATTTCGGGAACGAGTGGCTGCACATTGGGGGATTGAAGGGATTTGCAGACGGCTCGCTGGGATCGACAACAGCGTGGTTTTTTCAACCATATCTGGATTCGCCGAATACGAGCGGTATCGCGAGCGACGAACTCGCTTCTCCCGACGCGATGTACGCGAATATACGCGGAGGGGACGCAGCCGGCTTGCAGATCGCCATACACGCGATTGGAGACCGCGCCAATAATACGACTCTGAATTTCTATGAGCGGCTCGAAGAGAGAACGGGATGAAGGACCGGCGACTTCGCATTGAGCACGCTCAGCATCTGCTTGCGACGGACATTCCGAGATTCGCGCAATTGAAAGTGATCGCTTCGATGCAGCCTTATCACTGCATTGACGACGGGCGCTGGGCGGAGAAGCGGATTGGCCCGGAGCGGGCGAAAACAAGTTATGCATTTCGGTCACTGCTGGACGCGGGCGCGATACTGGCGTTCGGATCGGACTGGGATGTCGCGCCGATGGCGCCGATCATGGGAATTTACGGGGCGGTGACCCGGCGGCCTCTCGATGGGAGCCGGCCGGGCGGCTGGGTTTCTGAACAGAAGATCACGGTTGCTGAAGCTGTGCGGGCATACACGATGGGCAGCGCTTACGCGTCTTTCGAGGAAACGATTAAGGGATCGATTGAAACAGGAAAGCTTGCCGATTTCGTGGTGCTCTCTGGAGACATCCTTCATATGGAGCCAGTGGAAATCAGGAACGTGAAGGTGGACCTGACGGTTTTGGGTGGAAAGGTGATTTTCGAGCGAAAATGAATCGGGCGTTTCCAGTTCTTCTGCTGTTTTCAATTGTTCCCGCATTTGGGTTGACGCCGCAACAGCAGCTTGTGAAAGATATTTACCGGCAGCTCATCGACATTGATACAGCCGATTCGGCGGCGAACGTGACGAGCGCGGCGGAAGCGATGGCCGAGCGGCTGCGGGATGCGGGATTCAGCGAGAGCGAAATTCATGTAGACGGGCCCGATCCGCATTTCAAGAACCTGGTTGTGCGTTACGCAGGGAGCGGGCAACACAAGCCGATTTTGTTGCTTGCGCATCTGGATGTGGTGGAGGCGCGGCGGTCCGATTGGTCGCTCGATCCGTTTCAATTCACAGAGAAAGAAGGATATTTTTATGGGCGGGGGACGGTGGATGACAAGGCGGAAGCGGCGTGCTGGATTGCGAATTTGATTGCGTATAAGAAAGAGGGTTACAAGCCGGACCGCGACATCATCGTAGCGCTGACGGCGGGCGAAGAGAGCGGAGAGCATAACGGCGTTGCATGGCTGCTGAAGAATCATCGCGATTGGATCGATGCCGGCTTGGCGTTGAACGAGGGCGGCGACGGAGGGATACGGGACGGCAAAAAGGTCGCGAATTATGTGCAGGCGAGTGAAAAAATCTATTACTCGGTTCGGTTGAAGGCAACGGACGCAGGCGGGCATAGCTCGATGCCGCGAAAGGCCAATCCGATCTATTGGATTTCTGCGGCGCTGCTGAAGATTTCGCGGTATCAATTTCCGGTGGAGCTCAACGAAGTGACGCGGCTGTATTTCGAGCGGACAGGGAAGATATCGCAAGGGCCCTTGGCATTGGCTATGCGGACGTTTGCATCGAATCCAACCGATAGGGCCGCTATCGATGAATTGTCGACGGACCCGCATGAGAACGCGATGATGCGAACGACATGCGTGGCGACGGAGATTCAAGGCGGGCACGCGGAAAATGCGCTGCCGCAATCCGCTGAAGCGATTGTGAATTGCCGGCTGCTGCCTCAAGACAAGCCGGAAGACGTTTTAGCGAAGCTGCGCGCGATCGTGGACGACTCGCACGTTGAGCTGACGGAAGTAAAGCCTGCCGAAGTTGGCCCGGCCTCGCCGCTGAGTCCGCTTATTATGAACGCGGTGGAGCGAAGTACGCGCGCTCTGTGGCCCGGCGTTCCTGTAATTCCGACGATGTCGATAGGCGCGACAGATGGCCGGATGATACGGCAGGCGGGCATTCCGTGTTATGGCGTCTCGGGCTTTTTTATCGACGAAGTGGATACACGGGAACATGGGCGCGACGAGAGGATGCTGGTGGAATCGTTTTTTGATGGGCAGAGGTTTTTGTATGGGTTGGTTAAGAGGTTGAGTGGGGCGGGCCAGAACGGTGAACTAAAGTTCACCGCTGCACGCTGAAGCGTGCGCCACACAAGTGAGCAAAAAAATTATCTTTTTGAGAATTTTCGGCGGAAGCCTTTGGCGATGCGTTCGCCAAGCGTTCCAAAGGGCTGGTCGGTGGTGAGGTAGGTCCAGGTTGCTCCTCGCTCGAAGCGCTCGGCGTTGGGAAACTGGATCGCCTGGGCGATCTCCTCATTCAGGTACGCCTGGAAATCGGCATAAATCTCCTGCACGCCGGTGAGGAATGAGTGGAGTGGGTCGCGGCCGCCCCAGGAGACCCAATGGATGCCGCCGCGCAAGTCCGCGACACTCGCGAGGTAGTCGGCCCACAGGTCGTCGATAACGGCGAGAGTCAGATGGCGTCCAGCGGTCTCGAGTGTATCTTGACCGGCGGCCGCTACGAGTTGCTGGTATTGCTCTTCGGAGAGCATCGATCGAACGCTCCAGCCGGGCGAGAAGAGAACGTCGCGCCGCAGGCTCCAGACCTCGCGGCGATGATGTTCGATGACGGATTCGTATTTCCAGAGCATCTGGCGGATTTCGAGGTTCTGCCCTTCCGCGACGCGCTGCACGCTGTCAATGTCCGGGTTCTGTGCGACGCCGAATCGTACGAGCAGATCGTCTTCGAGACTGATGAAGAAGCGGGACGTGCCTGGGTCGCCCTGACGTCCGGCGCGGCCGCGGAGCTGATTGTCGATGCGCCTGGCCTCGTGGCGCGTTGTGCCGATGACGTACAGGCCGCCGAGTTCGACGACCTTCTCGCGATCTTTGGGCGGGTTGCCGCCGAGGATAATATCGGTGCCGCGTCCCGCCATGTTAGTGGAGATCGTCACAGCTCGAAGCGCGCCAGCCTGGGCGGTGATTTCCGCCTCGGCCTCGTCATTCCTGGCGTTCAGGACAGAATGCAGGATGCCGGCGCTTTCGAGGCGACGGCTTAACCGCTCCGATTCCGCGACGCTGGCCGTGCCCACCAGGATGGGGCGGCCGTTTTGGTGGACTTTACGAATTTCTTCGACGAGTGCGCGGTTTCGAGCTTCTTTATTTGCATACAAGATGTCGGGAAGATCGCGGCGAATCACGGGCCGATTCGTCGGAATGACTGTCACATGGAGCTTATATACCTTCTGGAATTCTTCGGTTTGCGTGGCGGCAGTGCCGGTCATGCCGCAAATACGCTCGTACATACCGGCTAGTGTTTGGACGGTAATTGTGCCGAGAATGCGCCCTTGAGTCTTCAGTGCAACTTGTTCTTTCGCTTCGATTGCGGATTGCAGGCCTGCCGGCCAGCGGCGGTTTTGAGCGATGCGGCCCTTGAATTCGTCTACCAGTTCGATAGCGCCGTTCTTGACGACGTAATCGATATCGCGCTTCAGCAGTACTCGTGCGTGCAGGGCGTCCTGGACGGCCGTGAGAATGGGAAGGTTTTGTTCATCGAAGAGGCTGCCGCAGCCGAGCGCTTCTTCGACGAGGAAAATGCCTCGGTCGGTCAATCGCACGTTGCGCGCGAATTCATCGACGAAGAAGTGCACGTAAGGGCGCAGCATGCGTACCACGGCGTCGGCGCGGTGTGCAAGCGAGGCGTCGTCCGGAACGCCTCCGGCAATGACCAAGGGGATACGCGCTTCGTCGATCAGGATGGAATCGGCTTCGTCGAACAGGGCGAATGCAAACGGCCGCTGGACGACTTCGTCCGCGCTCCGAGCGAGGCCGTCACGAAGGTAGTCGAAACCGACCTCGTTGGCGGTCGCATAGGTTATGTCGCAGAGATAGGCGGCACGACGCTCGACGGCAGACATGCTTTGCGAGATGTGCGCAACCGATAACGCGAACCAATCGTAGACGGGGCCCATCCACTTTGCGTCGCGGCGAGCGAGGTAATCGTTCGCGGTCAGCACATGCATGCCGCGGCGGTTGAGGGCATACCAGATTACGGCGGGCACGGCGGCCAGGGTTTTGCCCTCGCCGGTCTGCATCTCGGCGATCTCTCCGCGCTGCAGCGCGAGCGCGCCCAGGATCTGGACATCGAACATGTGGAGGCCGAGGACGCGCTCTGCGATGACTGCTGTTAAGGCGAAGATTTGAGTGACGTCGGAGTTGTCGTGAAGACTCGTGGCAGCGGATTTGAGTTGATGGTCACTCAGTGCGGATAGCTCGTCGCGGCGCCGAGCAATGGCGTGCAGTTGGGCGTCGGGCGTATGGTCAACGCGGTGGAAGAGTCGCATTAGTGTGGAGAGAGACATGGCATCATCGAAACCGCTGCTTAAAAAAGCCGCTCTCCGCGGGCTGAAGCCCACGGCAGCACGCTGAAGCGTGCGCCACAATCAAGGATAATTCGAGATCAGGTTGCGGAAGTTGGTCAGGAGGATTCGTTGTTCGTCGATCCGCGATTTTACGGCGGGTGATGTGAGGGCTTCGAGCTCGCGCTGGCGCGTTTGTTTGAGGCGGGTTTCGGCCTGGCGGAGCTCAGGACCAAGATAGCCGGGATGGCACATGAACTCGGTCGAACCTTCGGGCAGATTCGAGATTGTGCGGAGCAGGTTTTCTTCGGTCAGTTCATCGGTGAGTCGAAAGCCGAGGAAATGATCGGTGGAGCGCACGTTTGCTTGAGCGAGTTTTGCGCGGCCGTATTGGTCGAGCCAGTGAACGGCGCGCCAGCCTGCGTCGAAGGGAAGTCGGATGAATGGGATTTCGAATTCACGGGCGAGGCGAATGACAGCAGCGAAAACGGCCGGCAAGACATGCGTGTGCTTGTGGGTGTCGAGATGCGAGGGGCGCAGCCCGGCTGTGACGATCTTTTCGATCTGAGCGCGCAATTCGCGGTACGGATCGATTTGGCGGGAAACGACCGCTGCCAGAAGCTGTTTCCAGTTCTTGGGAAGTTCGGCGCCGGTTAGCATTGAGCGGCCCTGGATTAAAACGAGATGACATCCGACGTCGAGGGATGGATTCAAGTGGGCGAGCCGCACAGCGTCATCGAACGCACCGCCATTCGCCATCAAAGTTGTGGCGCGAAGAATGCCATGAGTGTGGCAGTGGATTATGCCGGCGTTCACGTCGTGCGTGAAGCCGAAATCATCGGCATTTACGATTAGAAGTTTCAGAAGACCGACAATTTGATGCGCAAGAATTTCTTTGGGTTGGCGCGGAAGTCTTTCAAAAGTTCGTGCAACTCTCGCGTGCTGCCGTTGAGGCTGTCGTACAGCTGCGGATTCACCATCAACTGGCCAATTGTGCCTTGGCCTGCATTGATTTTGTCAAACGTTGTATTGATGTTTGTAAGAGTTTGAGACATCTGGCGCGCAAGCTGCTCGTCTTTCAGAAACTTTCCGGCAGTTCCCTTGCCGGAGTTCAAATCGGAGAGAAGCGTGTTGATCTGCTGCACGCTGGCGTGTAGATCGGTGTACAGCGCCGGATCTTTTATGATTTTGCCGGCCGTGCCTTCGCCGGATTGCAGGCCGGAAAGAAGCGAATCGAAGCGGCTGAGAGTGCTCTGAACCTGATTGTAGAGTTCATCGCTGTGCACAAACTTTCCAACTGAGCCTTTGGTCGAGTTCAAAGTGCTGGCGAGAAGCTGCAATTGGTCTACTGTTGCCTGCATGCTTTTGTAGAAGGAATCGTCGACGATCAGCTTGCCGATGGTTCCGTTGCCGGCCTCGACCTGGCCTACGATGTCCTGGACCTGCTGCAGGATTCCCTGAAGGGAGCCAAGCACCTGATAGCCTTGCTGAACGACCTGGTCGAACTGACGCGTATCAACTGCCTGCAGGGTGCCGTCCGGGCCGATTGTCTGGTGGCTCTTGCCCTTCGTAATGCTAAGAAATTTGGTGCTGCCCAGCAGGTTGTCGGCCACGATGGCCGCCTGGGAGTCTTTTGGAATTTCCTTTAGCATTTGTTGGTCGACGACGAAGTCAACACGGATGACCTTATTGGGGTCCGCGGAACCGGACAGGCCGACGCCCTTGACGTTGCCTGCGCCGATGCCGTTGATGCGAACGGGGGCGCCCGCAGCGAGCCCGGCGGCGTCGAACAGATAGGTGTGAAGCGGCACGTCCTTGACAAAGAACTTGATGTTGCCGGTCAGCAGAAAAACCAAGAGGACAACAAAGAACATCGCAACCAGGGCGAGGATACCGACCTTGAGCTGCGCCAAACTTACCTTTTCCTTACTGGGCATAGCCTCTTGCCTTAGTGTCTGACAAATCGTTTCACGTAGGGATCTTCTTCCTGTTCCATTTGCGCCCTGGTACCCGTGAAGACGATTTCGCCGTCTTTCATCACGAGAAATTTAGTTCGGCTGCGCGCGGGATCGAGGTGCTCTTCTTCGCTGACCGGTATGAGCTCCTGCGTCTCGGGCTGGTAGCGGAAGTTCGCCATCAGCTCGCCATCCTGATATCTGTGAGTCACAATCAGCGATGCGGTATGGCGGACGTCGCGTTCCTTTGCAATCAGCGCCATGATGGTGTTTGCGGTGATCGGGTCGAGGCCGGCGGTGGGCGAATCGTAGAGCACGAAAGGCGGCTCGGTCACAATGGCGCGGGCGATGCCGACGCGGCGGCGCATTCCGCCGGAAAGTTCATTAGGGAACTTATCGAGAGTATGTTCGAGCTCGACGAAGCGCAGCGCATCGCGGACGCGCTGTTCGATTTCGTCCGGGTCGATTCGGTTCCCTGCCTGCTGATTTTCGAGCGGATAGGCGACGTTTTCGCGGACGGTTAATGAATCGAACAGACCGCCTTCTTGAAACAAGACGCCGGCTTTGGCGCGCAAGTGGAACAGTTCCTGTTCGTTCGTTCCACTGACCTGCTCGCCAAACAGAGTAATCTGTCCGGCATCGGGTTGAATAAGGCCGATGGCGGATTTGAGCAGAGTGGTTTTGCCGCTGCCGGCCTGGCCGAAGATGATGCGCGTTTCTCCGGGATTTAATTCCATATTGACGTCGTGGAGGGCCCAGAGTTCGCCAAACTTCAACTGCACGTTCTCGAAGTCAGCGATTAGCTCTTGATGTTGGGCAGTGGACATCTCAAAGAGATTACGCGAATATCTTGATGATCACAAAGTCGACGATGAATATCCAAATGGAGGAGACAACTACGGCCCGGGTAGTGGCCAGGCCGACGCCTTGGGTGCCACCGCTGGCGCGCAATCCATAAAAGCAGCCGACGAGGGAAATGATGATGCCGAAAATGAGGGGCTTCGTCAAACCCTGAGTGAGGTCGTTGTAGACAAGCGCTCTCCAGGAGGTAGACCAGTATTCGCTGGCGGTTAGCAGGCGCAATAGGGGTACAGCGACAAGATAGGCGCCGAACAGTCCGACGGCATCGGCGATGACAGTCAGGCAAGGGAGCATGAGGGCTGTGGCTGTGAGGCGCGGGGTGACGAGCTTTTGAACCGGGTCGGTGCCGAGGGCGCGCATGGCGTCGATCTGCTCAGTGACTTTCATGGAGCCGAGTTCGCTGGCGATTCCGGAGGCATTGCGGCCGGCTACGAGCAGCGCGGTGAGGATGGGACCAAGCTCGCGAACGAGGGTGAGAGAGACGATGGTGCCGACCTGGCTGGCGGCTCCGTAGGTGCTCAGTGCACGGGCCATTTGCAAGGCGATGATGCCGCCGCTTGTGAAGCCGGTTAGAAGAACAATGGAGAGGCTGCCGACGCCGATATTGTCCATCTGTAGGAAGACGTCGTCGTAGTAATGCGGGCGGAGAACCAGATTCTTGAACGCCCGGGCTGCAAGGAACAAGAAATCCTGAAAAGAGGCAATGAGCCTCGTCAGGAAAGCGAGCAAGATATGGCTCCCCGGCTAAGCCCTGCTCTCATATTGCTCGATGCTATCACACGGGGGCGGAAGGTTCGGCTTGGGTTACTAGTCTTCAGTACTGTGGGCTAAAGCCCACAGCGGCACGCTGAAGCGTGCGCCACATTAAGTTACCGCCTGGCGGCGGCTTTGCAGCGTGTGGATGGCTGCGGGAAGGAGCGACACAGCGATGATCAACAGAATGACTTTTTCGAAGTTATGGCGGATGAAGGGAATGTTGCCGAGCGAATAGCCCGCGAGGAGCATCAACGTGACCCAGCCGATGGCGCCACATACGTTGAAGGTGAGAAAGCGGAGGTAATTCATGCGGCCTACGCCCGCAATGAAGGCGGCGAAAGTGCGGATGATAGGAACGAACTTGGCATAGACGATGGTCTTGCCGCCGTGACGCTCGTAGAAGGCATGCGTGCGATCGAGATACTCACGGCGAAAGATGGTGGAATTCGCGCGGGTGAAAAGGCGGTAGCCGATCTTATTGCCAATCAGGAAGCCGATTCCATCGCCGAGGATAGAGGCTGCGGCAAGCATGACGATCATGCTTGCGACGTCGAGCTTACCCGCTCCGGCCACGACTCCGACAGTGAACAGGAGAGAATCGCCTGGGAGAAAGAATCCGACCAGCAGGCCGCTTTCGGCGAAGACAACGAGAAATAAAACCAGGTAGCCAATCCAGCCGGTGAATACGGTGGAGAGAAGGTGAATCAGCTTTTCAGGGTCGGTCAAGCTGCGGATGAAGTCGATGATTTGAGTGATCAATCGGGTTTCTCTTGTTGGGCGCGAGAGTTTAGGAACGGTAGGATGCAGACAAGCGCTGGATGGCTTGTTGATTGAACTTGATGAGGCCACGTTTGGTGAGATCGGCTACTACGTTGTCTCCAAATAAGGGGCCCATGAGTTCGCCCTTTTTCTGTTTGAGCGTCTGAAGCATGGCGTCGCGGCTTTGAGCGAACTTACTCATGTCGGCGGGATCCCTTTCGGTGACTTTGCAAACGTAGACCGAACCCGAGGCATCGACCGGTCCGATTATGCCGCCGACTTTGGTCGTGGGGGCGAACGCATCGGCTACAGTAGACGCGGGCCCCAGGCCTTCGGCAGCACCCATGATGGTGAAGGGTTGAGCGGTCTTCAACTCGCCTCCTTCCGATTTAGCGACCAGTTTGAAATCCTCGCCTTTTTTGGCGCGGTCTGCGGCGGCTTTGGCGGCTTCCTGCATCAGACGAGAGGCTTCATCGTTGGTGTAGCGATCGGTCACTTCCTTTTGAACGTCGTCGAAAGTTGCCTGGCGCGACGGAAAGATGTTGGTAACGACGGCATAGGCAGCCTTACCCATTGTGTCGAGGGGGATGACCTGGGTGATGTCGCCTTTGGCGGTGGAAAATACGGCGCTTGAAACATCGGGGGCGGCATTCAGGCCAGGCAACGGGTCGCCGCTTGCCGCCTGATCGACTTTGGCGACAGTCAGTCCGTAGCGGGCTGCGATGGCGGCGGCCTGAGAGGGATTGCGGGCTGTTTCATCGCGGGCGGCGGTGACGGCTTTCTCCATATTCTGCGCGCCGATTTCCTTCTTGGCGTCGGCGAGCAATTGAGGCTTGACGTCTTCAAAGCTTTGGACTCGCGGCTCCTGGTGCTCGAGGACCTGGATGATATGAAATCCATATTCGGTGCTGATGACGCCGCTCAGCTCGTTCGGCTTGAGAGAAAACGCTGCTTTTTCAAAATCGGGAACGGTCTGCCCGCGGACAACCCAGCCGAGATCGCCGCCTTTTTGAGCCGAGCCGGGATCTTCGGAATTCTTTTTGGCGAGCGCGGAGAAATCGGCTCCATTTTTCAACTGCTTCAACAGGTCCTCGGCCTTCTGGTGCAACTTAGGGACCTGGTCCTTTGGAACTCCGGTGGTCTTGATCAGGATGTGGCGTACATGGACGCGCTCGGGGGTGCGGTAGGAGTCGATATTTTCCTGGTAGCGCCGGCGTAGATCCTCATCGCTGACCTGCGCGCTTTGAGCAAAGCTCGAGTCGCTTGCGACGATCAGATTAAAGCTGCGTTTTTCCGGAACGCGGAACTCGGTTTTGTGCTTTGCGAACCAGGCGTTGATGGCGGCGGCGTCCATGTTGACTTTCTTCGTAAAGTCCTTGGGCGAGAATTGGATATATTCGAGCGCCACTTTTTCGTTTTCGCGCTGGTATTCGGCCTTTGCTTCCTGGTCGGTGACGACGAGCGATTGAGCAGCAATGGCGTCGTATCGCGAGGCAAGCAGATTCACGCGAAAGAAATTTTCAAAATCCTGAACGCTGAATCCGCGATCCTGCAGCATGGCGACGTAGTAGTCCCTGTTGAACTTGCCGCCCATCTGAGGAGCCATCATGCGTTGGATATTGTTTGCTAAATCTTCGTCCGAGACCGACAGGCCCAATTGTTTCGCCTTGTACGCTTTGGCGTACATCTCGACGTATTGATTCACGACGGTGGGAACGTACATCGACATGAAGGAGCGGGGAATGTTCTTCTGCGCGCCCATCATGCGCTCGATGGCTCCCTGTATGTCGGTGACGGTGATTTTGGCGTCGCCGACGGTTGCGAGCACGTTCTGGCCGGTTGCGTTCGAGCTGCCAGGGCCCCCGGGGATGAGATAGAGAAGCATGGAAAGCGAGATGACGACGAGAATGGCGCCGAGCAGATAGCGCACACTCTTCTCGCGGCTTCGGAACAGATTAAACATAGACTTCCGGAGGTACTCCTAATTGCGGGCTATCTTTCAGTATAAAGGTTGCGGAAGGCTATTTTGAGGGTTTGACCGATTCCCACTCGGTGGTGAAATGCTGGTCGAGCTTCAGGTGATCTCCTGGGATACGAAACGATCCTGTATCGGGCTGATTTTTGCTTTGGGTTGCGAAAACTTCGAAGCTGCGCCGGCCCAATCCCCTGTGATTCGGCATGTCGGGCCGGGCACCGGACTCGGATTTCAAATCGAGCCCCAGCCGGTAATCGGCAGTGGGAGTATGTAGCCGGTCGAAGCGGAAGGCGAGAGTCCAATACTGGTCTTCCTCGGTGGCGAAATGTTCAAGCTGGACGATGCGGCCGGTGAGGAGCGCTCCCTTAGGGGCGAGAGTATGGCCGTGCTTGTCATGCAACGTGTTTTCGAGGGCACCGCTGACGGCGTCGCCGGTCCAGGCAGTGTCGGAATCGATGGGCGAAGCGAGGCGTACTTTCACCCGGAGTCCGCGCGGCAGAGCGGGAAGCGAGGAGGTGGGCGTTGCCGCGGCGATAATAGCCTTCGGGTCGGTGTTGAAGTGGATGATGGATTGGCCGACAAACTCGTGACAACCGGTGTAGCGGGTGAGCGTGGTGAGACGGTCGTGATCCTCGAGCATGGAAACAAATTGGACGGTTTCCGGAATCCGGAACGACTTACCGTTCAAAAGCAAGTTCTGATACGTAATTGTTTGGCTCACCTGGCAAGCTCTGATTTCCTTTGGAATGTCCTCGCTCTCGACAGTGAGGCTTGCGAGATCGCCGGATTTCGGATCGGCCGTGAATTCCCCATGAAATCCCATGACCTGCTTGCCGCTGGGTGTGTTGGTCGAGAAATGGCTGACTGCCCTCGGGATGACGTATGAAAAGGCGGCAAGTTCTTTTCCGTTGACGATTGAAAGGCCGTGATAGAAGTAACGGCCCCGTCCGCCGATGAAAATATCGGCCACAAATCCATAGAACGATCCTGAGCTGATGGCCAATCCGCTTACGAGCTGAGTGAGATCGCTGGTTATGAAGTTGCGTTGGCCGTGCCAGGAGAAGACCTCTCCATGCTCGCCGACGCCGACGTCGAGGCGAAGGCGATCCTGCTCGACGCTCTTGTACGTGCCGTCGAGCCTGGCGAAGGCACTCTGTTCACAACCGCCCCGGGATTGAAAATTGCTCCTCAGACGCGAGCGGACGACGGTTTCGACGCACGTGTAATTGGGGGCGGCGCTCACGAGAGCGGAGATCTTTTGGCGGATCAGGTTAAAGAGCTTCTGCGGGTCGGGATTAGCGGGTTGGGCTCGCAGGAACACGAGGGCGGCGGCCCATGTCAAGAGTGCGCGGCTTGGTACCACCTTTGACCGGCATTATTTCACGTCGTGTTCAAGGGCCAACAGCTTCTGCTTGCGCTCGAGTCCCCAGCGGTACCCGGCCAGTTCGCCGGTTCGGCGTACGACGCGATGGCACGGAATGACGACAGAGACTGGATTGGTGGCGCAAGCTCTGGCGACAGCCCGCGTAAGGTTCACATTGCCGAGCTCGATGGCGATGTCGGAGTAGGTGCGCGTTTCGCCCGATGCAATGGAGCGGAGCACGTTCCAGACGCGCGCTTGAAATGCGGTTGCTCGAATGTCGAGCGGGAGGTCGGGATGAGGTGCCGATCCCGACAAGTAATCGAATACTGCGTCTTTATGTGCGAGAAGGGCTTGTTCGTCGCGCTGAATCGCGGCCGAGGGAAGATCGGTGCGCAGTTGCGATTCCAAGTCCGATTCGCGGTCGCCGATTGCCAGAAAACAGACGCCCTTGTCGGTTGCAGCCAGCAATATTTTGCCGAGGGGTGAGGGGAAGATGCAGAAACGAACTGTAACACCCTTTCCGCCTTTGCGCCAGGCGGAGGGAGACATTCCGAGATTCTGACCGGCGGATTCGTAGAAGCGGCTACTCGAGGAGAAGCCGGCCTCGTAGACAGAATCGGTCACCGAGGAGCCATTTCGCAAGCTGTTGCGAACCATTCCCATTCGCAATGAGGCTTGATATTGGCGCGGGGAGACGCCGGTTTGTTCTTTAAATATGCGCTGCAGGTGGAAGGGGCTCAAGCCTACGTGCCGGGCGACTTCCTCAAGAGTAAGTTTGCGATCCAAATTGGTTTTGAGATAGGCGCAGGCCGAGATGACGGTCTGCGCGCGGGGACGGCGCGCCTCAGGCTTGCATCGCCGGCAGGAGCGATAGCCGGCGCGTTCGGCATCGCCGGGAGTTTCGAAGAACTCGACCTGATTGGCGCGGGGGCGCCGGCTCGGGCAGGTGGGCCTGCAATAGATGCCTGTGGAACGCACTCCGTATACGAATTGCCCGTCCGCCAGCGGATTACGGTCCAAAACTAATTGCCAACGCTCTACCGATTGCATTTCGAATACCTCTAACTAGATGTTGCCAGGATTTGAGTTGCTACGTCGATCCGGATCTTGCGGTCAAAGTGAAAAAGTTGAAAGGCCGGGCAGGCCCGGCCGCTACAAAGTAACCCAGGGCAATTGGGAGAATTGAAGGGAATGAAGCGAATGGATCTGTATATCAAAGTGGAAGTGGAACTGGATGAAGGTGAGAAACCGGACAAGGTTGCGGATGAAATCTGCCGGGTTATTAAGAAGCTGTACGCTGTGCGTTCCGCGGAGCTGTCGAACGCGGTTGCCAAGGAATAACGATTATTTCGCGGCGTCTGTCTGCAAGCGTTCGAGGATTTGTTTCGCAGCCAAGAGACTGGCGGTACGTTTGGTGGTGGCTTTGGCGCGGCTGACGAAAGCGTCGCCAACTCGAGCCTCGACGACAAATACTTTCGCGTGGTCGGGGCCCTCTTCGGCGACCACGGCATAGCGGGGCGCGGGCAGGCCCAGGGCGCGAGCCTTGTTCTGCAAATCGACTTTCTGGTTGTTGCTGAGAGAGAGCTCATCGAGGTTTGAGCCGTACTGAAGGATGTTGGCTTCGATGAAGGCGCGAGCGGGCTCGATGCCGCCATCGAGATACAGGGCCGCGATGAGCGCTTCAATCGCATCGGACAGCAGGGTTTGGCGCTCGCGGCCGCCATTTCTATCTTCGCCGCGGCCGAGGAGCAAGTATTCGCCGAGTCCGAGCGTGAGGGCGCAGCGATGAAGATGCGCGGCACTGACAAGATGAGCTTTCCAGCGCGACAGCGGTCCTTCTTTGGCCTTCTCAAAGCGGAACACAAGAACTTCGCTGACGACAAAGCCTAAAATGGCGTCGCCCAGGAACTCCAATTGTTCATTGTCACCGGCCGAAGAGTTGGAAGCCGGACGTCCTTCAAGCCAAGACCGATGGGTTAGAGCGCGCTGAAGCAACTCGCGATTCCGAAACTTGTAGCCAAGCTTTGACTCAAGCGCGTCGCGAGCTGCTTCCATAGGGGTTCGGAGGCTCTATTTGGCTGGGACGGTCTTCGATTTCTGTGCGGTGGCCTTGATCTGCTGCGCGATTTGCTTTACTTGAGGCGGCGCGTCATTCATGGCGAGAATGCGGTCGCAGGTCGTGATGGCGTTGTCGGGCTGCTTGGCTTCGTTATACGCGCTGGCAAGACGCACCAGGATGGCCGGCTCGGGATCGTTCTCCGCGGCCGTCTTGTAATTCGTCAGTGCCACGTCGTATTTCTTTTTCAGAGCGGCGCTTGCGCCGAGGTCGGCGTAGGCTTCCGCCGCCATCTGCTTCTTCGCTTCCTGCCACTGCGCATCAGGCATTTGCGGATTGGGGGAAGGCGCGGTTTTCAAAGCTTCCAGCGAATCGTTGGCGTATTTTTCGGCTTTGGCGAGCTTCTGTTCCTTGTCGAGGTCGAATTCTTTTGTGCCTTGAATGGTGGAGCTGGCGAGCGCGAGTTGGGCGGTGACGTCTTTCGGATCGTCCTTCAGAGCCCGGTCTCCATAAAATCCGACTTTGGCGGGATCGTTGGCCTGCTGAGCCGATTGAATCGCCATATCGAGCAGGATGTGTTTGTACTCGGTATCGGTGAAATTTTCGAGTACGTTATCGATGGCCTGCATTCGCTGCTCGGGAGTGGTAGCGGCTTGTACTTGTTGAAGAGCCTGCAACTCCTTTTGCGATTTAGGCTTTGGTCCTTGTTGTTGTGGCTGTGGCTGTTGCTGGGCGAGCGTGGCGGCGGCCAAAGCAAGCGCAACCGCCACTCCCAAAAAAGATTTCATCATTCCTCTCTATCTCCTGATAGTTTTTTTAGATCGTCTTGAGCGGCCTCTCTGGCCTTGCCAGGCGCACCCTCGAGCGAGAGCGCCTTTTTGAAGTGGTCTGTTGCGGCTTGAGAATCGTCGTGGAGCATGGCCAAGCGGCCAAGATAGACCTGCGACCAGGCAACGATGCCGGGATCGGCATTGAGGTCGATAGCCTTCTGGAAGAACAGAGCCGCTTGATCTGCCTGCCTTTCCTGGACCGCAGCCTGGGCAAGCCCGAAATAGGCCTGCGCATGCATCTGTTTGCTGTCGGTCTGCTCGAGAGATTTCCGGAAGAGCTTCTTCGAATTGTCTAAGTCATGCTGGGCGAGCAGCGCCTGGGCCTGATCGAGCGACCGTTGAGCCTCACTGACCTGCTGAACTTCGGGCGGCGGCGCTACGACCGGATGCGAGACGGATTGGGCGAACTCGATGCCTTTCAACCGTTTCTTCTCCTTGCCGACGTCGATGCCATTGATCAGATCGGGATAATACAGCCGCATGGCTTCAGGCTGCTTTTCGTACAGAGGCAAAAGTTCAGCGAAGGCTGCAGTGAGGATGTAGCCCTCGCGCATGGCCGAAGCCACGTAGGCGTCTCGAGTTTCCTGGCCGTGCGTCATCCTGCTGTCAATGGCTTTGATGAGAGACTTCGTGACAAGGAGCGAGAATTCGTCTTTGTATGCCTCGTCGAGGGCGGGTGCCCGTTCCGCGTATTTTTTCAGCTCCTTCTTTGTGTCAAGCACATTGCTAAACCGTAGACTCAGCGGATCGAGTAGATATGACAGATAAGCTGAACGAACCTCATCGGTCAACGGCTGGCGTGACGGAGTAATGATGACGTAGGAATCGCCTTTATAGTTGCGAACTTCGATGACGTTGGGCTCGGCGAGGAGCGATAGAAAGATTTGAAACCGTCCTCCGCTCTGACCGTTAGTGGGGTTACGAAGGTAAGCGTTGGCTTCGAGCAAGGCGTTGACTACCGGTTGCTGATAGTTCTGCATTGCAGCGGCAAATGCCTGCTGGGAACGTGCCCACAGGTCTTGAAGACCGGCCTCCTTATAAAAATCCGCCAGCAACTGGGGGAAGCCAATCAGCGGCTGGACGTCTGCCGGAAGGTCGCCGCTTTCCAGTTTGAAATCGGGGGGTCCACCGGCGAGCAAGGCAAACGAGATGTACTGGCTGAGGGTGGCGGTATCCGTACCTCTGCGATGATCTCTGTAAAATTCCTTAAGGTCGTTCAGTGATGGAATACTCTTCTTTGCTAACTCGGCGCGGATCTGATTTCGGATTGGATAATTCGAGTCGGACTGGACACCGGCGTCGTATCCGGCAGCATTGATGGCTGCCATGGTGGAAAACAAGGTGATGCTGACGCCGAACTGATTTTCGTTGCTTGCAACCTGTGCGGCGGGCGAGAGACAGCCGGTTAGGGAAATTAGGACCGTGGAGAAAAGGAGAAAGCGGCGAGTCAAAAGCGAACCTTGCGGCGCGAATACTTCAGATATTTAGTTTAGTGTATCAAGCGTGCGTCACCAAGCCGCTTGCTATCGCGCGCGGTTCTGTAAGCTCTTATGAATGAATCAACATGCGTTTCTGACGAAGTTCGGCTACACCCCAATGGGTGTCAAAGGCGGGGCGGGGCGGTGGAGGAGCGGACGACGAGTTCGCCCTCGACCTGGATTTTCTTCTCGGACTGTTCGTTATTAAGAAGAGCAAACAGGAGTTCAATGGCGCGGCGGCCCATTTCGCGTTTTGGCTGGCGAAGCGTGGTGATGGGGGGCTGGACATACGGTGTGAAAAAGAGATCGTCAAATCCAACCAACGACAAATCGCGCGGGACACAAAGACCGCGCTCGGCCGCCGCTCTCAAAGCGCCGAGTAGACACATGTCGTTATAGCAAAAGATGGCCGTGGGCGGCTCGGTGAGCGAGAGTAGTTTGTGGGTAGCCGCTAAGCCCCCCGAAGGGAGGCCATCGGCTTCGATGACGAATTCGGGGCGGACAGGCAGGCCGGCGTCGGCGAGAGCCGTTTTGTAGCCTTCGAAGCGTTGCACATCGGTTTGACAGCCAAACGGATCGCCCAAATAGGCGATGCGTTGATGACCCAACTCGATCAGGTGGTTTGTTACTTTGCGGGCTCCTCCCATATCGTCGATCGAGACCGAATAGATGAATTCGCCGTCGTGCTGGTTGTTGATCAAAACGATGGGAACCTCCATCTCGGACATGAGCGAGAGATAGAGTCCGCCAACACGGGAGGCGGCGACGAGAATGCCATCGACACGCCTTTCCTGGAGCGACCGGACAACGCGGACTTCGCGTTCCGGATCGATCTGGCAGTTGGCGAGGATGACGGAGTAGCCCTTTGCGGCGGCGGCCTCCTCGGCGCCGCTGACGATTTCGCCGTAAAAAGGGTCGGCGATGGTTGTGACCACGAGTCCAATGGTTTGAGTTTTGCGCGTGACGAGGCTGCGGGCGACGAGGCTGGCCTTGTAGCCCATTTCTTCGGCCGTCTTGCGGATTTGGGCGGCGGTTTCCGGGGCGACAAGCGGACTCCCGTGGAGCGCGCGAGATACCGTGGGATGCGATACACCGACAGCTCGCGCGATGTCCTTAATAGAAACCGGGCGCTGGCCTTCCCTCCCCTTCATCACTTCAGTTTAGGCGCAATGGATTTGAAGTTTGAACAATAGCAGGCCTCCGGCCTGCCTGCGTCGGGAAAAGTCTCGACGCGGCACGCAGGAGTGCGTGCGCCACGTTACGCCGAGGAGTTACACTGGATCGTTCACAGGGTTAGTTCGGTGAGACGGAATTTAGGAAGCATGCGCGAGCTAGCGCATGAAATTTCCTGTAGCAGGCGCGATTTCTTGCGGGCTGCCACAGGGGCGAGCGCCGGCGCCGCGTTGTTCGGACTTGGTCCGGCCCGCGCGCTTTCGGTATCGCTGGGCCGCAAGGCGGTTGTCGTCACATTCGGGGGAGGGGCGCGTGATGAGGAGACCTTTATGCCTGAAGGCCAGGAGAACATACCTCATCTGCTCAAAGAGCTGATTCCGCGTGCCACGGTTTTTACGCAAGTGGTGAACCGCGGAATTTTGGGGCATTACGTGGCGACGGCTAGTCTGGCGACGGGCGTATATGAAACGTTCAACAATTTTGCCGCCGTGCCGCCCGACAACCCGACGGTATTCGAATACTTTCGAAGGGACCTGAAGCGGCCGGCCCGCGACACGTGGGTGGTGGCTCCGAGCAACGGGTTCAATCGAATTGGAGAGAGCGGTTACAAGGGTTACGGCCCGGGGACGGGCGCGGGTGTGATTCTGCCCAAACGTCTGCTGGCGGCAGCGCTATCGAGCGGCGGCGCGACGGAGTACGAGCATTTGCTGCGCGACAACTACGAGACGCCGCTATACACACCGGAGCTGAGCGGAAATGAGTTTGAACTGCGGCAGATGGCCGAGGTCTTGAGACTATCGGTGGCCGATTTCACATCTCACGCGCGCAGTCTGGCGAGCCCGGATGAATTGTCGGTCTACATCGCCCGTCAACTGATGCGGCAGCTTGCTCCGAGCCTGCTTTGGATTACGCTGCACGATATCGATATCGCTCATTCAGGTGCCTACTCCCTATACCTCGAAGGGATTCAAAGATCAGACCGGCTTTGCGCCGAAATCTGGCGAACGATTGAAAGCGAGCCCGAGTATGCGGGCAAGACGAACTTGTTTATCTTGCCTGATTTCGGCCGCGATTCCGATACAGATGTGGGCGGGAACGGATTTCAGCACCATCGGACCGGCGATCCGCTGTCGCGAACCACTTGGATAATCGCACTTGGTCCGGGAATTCGGGAGAACGTAATCGTCGAGCGGGCTGTTGAATCGGTCGATCTTGTTCCGACTCTCGGTTCGATTCTGGGGTTCTCGGCCCGGTTGGCGCAAGGGAAGCTGCTCGCTGAGGTTGTGTAATGTGCGATCCCGCCTGGAATTTGACAATACCTGCGCAAGCGCGACCGGGAGGCTGCGCGCGGACGAGGACGTCCGCCCCACATGTTGGCGGGACGGCACACTAGGGCAGCTCGAATGACTCCCGATCAGCTTCAGCCGGAAAATTTCGCTAGCTACCCGCCGGAGGCGAAGCAGCTTGTTACGGGTCACCTCCCGCTTCTGAGAAAGTTGCCGACAAGTTACGTCGCTCTGCTCTTGAGAGAAACCATCGGGTACGACTGGAAATTTCCGGCGGAACGTGTGGAGATCGATCGGCAATTGACGTTCCTCGAGAAGCTCGGGGCAGAGCAGCTGAAGCAATCCATGTCGGGCTTTGCTCAACTGCGGTTGTCGAGCGAGCTCGAGCAAGTGGACTGGGTGAATGCGCCTGGCGTATTTTCCGAACAACTCTCCGCCTATCTCTGGGCGACTCGACAGATTGATGCCTTCCGGAAGGCAGCGACGGAGTTCGTGGATGAGGTACACGCGTCATTTCCCGAGGACAAGGCCGCGACCCCGCGATTGAGCATCGTGGTTATCGGTCAGGGTGTCAGTGAAAACGACTACCCGCTGTTTCGCAAGTTGCGGCGCAACGGAACGTATTTCAAGCAAGTGAAGGCGGACAATGGCTGTCAGACGCTGCTGGATTATGTTTGTGCCCGGGCCGCCGCATATCACGGGCCGTATTTGCACTGGTATATCGATGGCGGCCAGGAGCTGGGCTACCATGCTTCCGAGCTTAGATGTATTTCCTACCACCGCATCGAGCCCATCCGGTCTGCATTGCTCAAACACATAAAGACATCAATGGAGTCGGGGATTGGTCCGGAGGCGTTGCGGACATCGCTCGCGCAAATGCGCCCGGAACAACTGGGCCTGAATGCGAAAGGAGCCGAGGGCCTGGTAAATCGTTTTCAGATGAGCGTTCTCACGGAAGGCTCGGGCACGCAGATTTACAGCACGACCTTCGTGCAATGGTCTGCGCGGGAGTTGTTGCGGCGCGCTCAGCCGCTCACCTTACTCACGCGCTACGCGCCCCGGCAACAGGAGCGGTCGATGGCGGAGATGATCGAGAATTCGAAGCCGCGAGAGTTCGATGCGCGGGGATCGCTGATTGATGCCGACATGGGAGCCTATTACACCTGGATCAATCAACAGCGTTTGCCGGACGCCGGGCAATCCGCATTTCTGGCGTGGTTTGAGAACCACAACGAAGCGCTTGCGATTAGTCCGAAGATGGCTAGAGGCCAGACGTCGAACGATCCGATCGAACTCGCGGAACTTGTGCGGGGCCTGGTGTAAGGCCCCTACTGGTAGGCCGGTGGCTTTGTTTAGATCGCGCACAACGCCACCAAACGGCGGTGCGCTTACGCTTCCGGCTCCTTGCGGTCTTCGCCGCGGCTTAGAAAAATCTCAAACAAATTCCTCTCAAATTCCTCTCAAATTTTTAAAGCATTTAATTTGGAGAAACTACGCGATTTGTTGATGCGAAATTTCAAGATTTTTCCTAATTTCATTTTTAAAGACGCCATGCTCACGGGCCGTACTGAAATTATGAATGAAAAATCAGAAATTCCGCGCAGCGAATGCTCGAGGTGTTGTTCTCGAGTTGCTGTCGCGAACCGCATGTGTCGCCAAGACCGCGACCCGGACCACAGGTTGTTCAGCTTGTGCCATAGCGCTTTCACTGGTGTTATTCTCGGCCGCGGCGGCGAGCGCTGCCTCGGTGAAAGATTTTGGGGCGAAGGGCGACGGAGTAAACGACGATACTGCCGCGATTCAAAATGCAGTAAATTCGACGAGTTCGGGAACACTGCTTTTTCCTGCCGGCACTTATAAAATCAGTAATACAATTAATTTGCTTTCGAATGTGACATATCAAGGCCAGGGCGCGACATTACACGGAAGCGGCTACTTCTGGCTGATGCAAACCGCGTGGGGCGCGGCCAATACCGCGATTGAGGGGATTACGTTCGATAGCGGCGGGTTATGCCTCAATGGAACTGTTACCGGTTTGACGCTTACGGGCGATACGTTTCAGAATCTGACCGCCGATAACAGCAAGGGAAACTGGACTCTTGGGAACGCCATTTTTTCGGGCAGCGGGGGATTGCGTGCGTCGAAGATTTCCGGGAACACGTTTAAGAATTTGCTGGTAGACGGGACGCCGGAACCGAACGGGAACATCGACTATCAAAACAACGGCGCCATGATGTTCTACGGCTTGGATGCCACATCGATCGACCACAACACGTTCGATCATGTCGGGGAAGCGATCAAGGTGTGCTTTGAGAACAGCTACCAGTCGAACAACGTGTACATCGGATATAACACGCTTACGAACATTCACCGGATGGGAATGGAACTGCAGGGACCGCAGGGATGCGGGGGTCAAGACGTTTTATCGGGGCCGGATACAAATAATCTGACAATCGAGTACAACTCGTTTACGAGCCCGCTCGATCCATATTGGTGGACTTATCCGATCAGCCTGGCCAACCCTGCTCCGGATGGCGGTAGCGGAGCGATTATCCGCTACAACTACATCGTGAGCGCGGTGCCGAACTATGGCATGAGCGGTCCTAATGGTTATGGGATCGAAGCTGGTTCCGCCGACCTCCAGATTTACGGAAACACCTTGGCGGGGCCGTGGGGCGTCGGGATTACTTACGATGGCGCGCCGAATTCGACGATTCATAACAACTTTCTGTGCGGGCTAGCCAACGGCGCAAGCATGAACATCGCGTACGAGACAGCGCCCTCGTCGAACGTGTCCGTCGCAAATAACACAATCGACCCCAATAGCTGCCCAGCCACGCTTCCGAACCCGATCGCGCCGGCGCCGCCCCCGACGACGCCGCCCCCGACGACGCCTACCACGCCGATCGGGCCGGTGGCCAACGGAACCTACACGTTGACCAACGTGTTGAGCACTCTGCTGTTGGACGACCCGGGTTTCTCGGTGAAGAGTGGAACGCAGCTCATCCAATGGCAAGCCAACGGGGGGAATAACCAGAAATGGGTTTTGACCTTTGACGGCTCTGGTTATTACACGGTGATGAACGACTTCAGCGGCATGTATCTGACGGACGTCAACGGCCAGGCACAAGAAGTGACGCAGAATAACGCGGACACACAGAAGTGGACATTGCAGGCGGCTCCCGGCTCGAGTTACACCCTGGTGAACAAATCGACCGGAAAAGTGTTGGACGACAGCAACCGGGCGACGTCGAACGATAACCCGATCATTACCTGGCCGGCGAACGGTGGACAAAATCAAGACTGGGTCATTAAGTAGCTAATTCGGAATCAGCACTCTGGCCTGCTTGGGCGAGGGTGGGACCGATTGGAAGCGCCACGATGCCATGCCGGCATCGGGGCGCTTTTCTGCTTTTGGGCATGGCGTGAGGATGTAACATACGCCGGCTATTAGGGGTCATGAATGAGGGCAAACTGGATAGAGGTACTAGTTTGACGTGCAACCTTTCGCGCGGAGCGGTGTTTAGGAAGAGTGTTGAGCGGCGACGCCCCGTTGGCCGTCAGCGAATCGTAATACATTTGAGTGCAGGTTTGTGGCGTTTGGGAATCAATTGGGAAGCAAGCCTGAACGAAGAAACTGTGAAAAAAACTGAAATAGCAAGTGGAGTTTGGGTGGAAAATATCACGCTTTAATGACGAAGGCCTACTCCACCGGCAACGATACTAAAACTAATTCGCCGCTTTGGAGGGCCTGAAATCGTTGACAGAATACAGCGGAACAGTTCACAATTTGAACACGTCCAATTGCGAGAAGCGGCTGCGAAGTTCGCATCAGCAGATGGGAAATTGGACTCGCGATAGCTTGTGGCTCAGCAGCATCGCAGGCGCGATGTAGTTGAGAGTGCGATAGCTTTGTCTCTCGATGGGACCATGTGGCAGTAACTTGAGTCTCCCAATCGGTAAACGCCGATGTTATCAAAAACGGATGGCGGCGATGGGAAAGATTCCTTGTTTTCAGTCTCCCGGTTCAAGTCAAAGATACTAGGACCTCGTAACGATGCGAGTGCGGCGTAAATGTTGACAGTACGTGGCAATTCGATTCACAATTCGAATCACTTCAACCTTTTCAGGGCGAAAGTGCGCCACTCGATTCGTGTCTCAGGTCGGAATCATTTGGCGGACGAATTGCGAGTGAATTTGTAGTTGAGTTAGCGATAGCTGTGCCCGGAAGCGCCCGTCGGCCGCGCGAATCCCAGGGTAGGTCTCTCGGACGAGAACTGGGGCGGGTGGCTTAAAAACGAAGGAGTTTTCGCGAGCACAGGCGATACTCGGAGGAAAGAGCTTGTTCAGCGATAGAAGCCAAGGCGATTGGTATGCGTTTCGGGTCAGGCCGCGGCATGAAAAAAGCGCTTCCGCGCAGCTGAGGGAGAAGGGATACACGGAGTTTCTGCCCCTGATCCGGGAGCAGCGGAAGTGGGGCACCCGGCGGGCGATCGTAGACGCGCCGCTGTTTCCCGGTTACATCTTCTGCCAGGCGCAGCGGTCGACGATGTACCCGATTTTGACTTTGCCCGCGGTTGTCGACGTGGTCCGCGCGGGATCACAGCCCTTGCCGGCAGCGCGAGAAGAAATCGACGCGCTCAAGAGAGCGGTCGACGCGAGCCTGCTCATAGAGCCCTGGACCTACACCGAAGTGGGTGAACCAGTATGCATCACGAGCGGCCCGCTGACCGGTCTGACGGGCATTGTCGTCGAAGTGCGTCAAGCGCAGCGTCTGGTGTTGTCGGTCAGTCTCCTGCGCCGGTCGGTTTTAGTCGAAGTCGATCGAGACTCGATTGCGAAGACCGGCACCGCGGCCGCGCTGCTTGCCTACCGGCAGGCGGCGGGCGCGCCGCGCTGATCTCAAGTCCGCGCTCCCTTCCCGGGTTGTCCGTTCCACACCCTGTTTTCGTGTTCGCGGCCGCCGCATCCTCCGGCGGAACGACTCTTTCCAGACGAGATTGACAGTTACAAATTTGTGTTCAAAAGCAGAACCCACGCCATCACTTTCCGTTTAGCGGAGAGCGAATATCAAGAGTTGAAGGAGACCGCGCTTTCTCAAGGCGCGCGAAGCATCTCGGAATTTGCGCGCGCGGCGGTGCTCAAAAACGTCGGCCTACCCGCGGGAATTTCGGCCAGCGAAGAAGACCTCAGTTCCTTGAATCTGCGCCTCGAGGTGTTCGAGCTGGCGCTGCGCGACGTGCGCGGCCGCATTCTGCAGATGCTTAGTACGCGGATAAACAGCGCGAGCAGCAAGACGTGACGGCGCGGGCTTTCTTTCGCGCGGTTATGGCGGAGGGGGAGCGGATTTATTTGAACGGAATTGCAAAGCTGGTTTAGTAAAGCGGGTTTAGTCATGATGAAGCGTTACTCAAGCCGAATCCCGGCAACATTACTCTTTCTTGCAGCGTTCGTGACGCAAGTCGTCGCCCAGGACGCCGCGCCCGTGCTACCGGTCAACGCGCCTCCGGTGACGAAGGCGGCCCAGATGCAGGTGAGTCCCGCGACTCCCGAGAGAGTGGCCGATTACGTGCTGGGTCCGGAAGATCAGATTGAGATCCGGGCTTTTCAGGCGGAGGAGATTTCGGACAAGCCGTTCCAGATTCAAGGCGACGGATATATCAGCTTGCCGCTTGTGGGGAGAGTGAAGGCGGCCGGGCTAACGGTCGAGCAATTCGAAGCGGCGCTGACCCAGGATCTGGGGAAATATATCGAGCACCCGCAGGTGACGGTGCTGGTCAGCGAGTACCGCAGCCAGCCGGTTTCCGTGATGGGCGCGGTGACGACGCCGGGCGTGGTTCAACTGCGGGGCGACAAAACGCTCGTTCAGGTAATTTCACTCGCAGGAGGCATGCGCACGGACGCCTCGAACACCGTGACGATCACGCGTGAGCTGAGGCAGGGCCGGATCCCGCTGCCGGACGCGGTAACCGATCCGACCGGCAAATTCAGCATCGCCCACGTCAATGTGCGCAAAGTGGTAGACGGGCAAGCGCCGCAGGAAAACATTGTGATCAAGCGGGACGACGTGATTACGATTCCACGGGCGCAGATGGTGTACGTGATCGGCGAAGTGCAAAGGCCGGGAGGGTTTGTGCTGAACGAGCGGGACTCGCTTTCGCTGCTGCAGGCGCTGTCGCTTGCCGGGGGATTGACGAGGACGGCGGCGGTCAAGCACGCGAAGATCCTGCATGAGGAAGACGGGAAATCGGATCGGGTGGAACTGCCGGACAACGTCTCGAAGATTCTGCAGGGGAAGGCGCCGGATGTGACGCTGCACGCCGACGACATATTGTTTGTGCCTAACAGCGCGGCCAAAGCCGCCGGTCTACGCGCGGCGGAGACGGCAGTGAATGTGGGGACGGGGCTCGCGATCTGGCGGTTCTGAGGGAGACGGGAAAAAAGATGGAACGGAATCATGACGGCCGGATCCGGCCGTGGCACGACCGGAATTTTGCGGTAGAACCGATGCCGTACGGCGGCATCGCGCGGCAGGTAGACTATCCGCGGTTCGATGTCGGGCGCGGCGGCAAAGCCGAGGAGCGCGTGCGGTACCTGGTGCTGCTGAGGCGGTACAGGATGGCGGTAGCGCTCATGATCGCGGTGTGTTTGTTCGCAAGCGTGATTTTTACAGCCGTTTCGAGCAAGGTGTACAAGTCGACAACGGTTCTCGAGGTCATGAGCATCAATCAAGACTTCATGAACAACAAGAATGTCGACCCGAACACGCCCCAGACCGATACCTATCTCGATACGCAAACCAAGCTGCTCGTGAGCGGTCCGGTGCTGGATAAAACGGCGGAACTCCTCGCTCCGGCGGTGCCGTCCACGCTGACCAATAAACGGGTGTTCCTGGGGACGGCGCGCGGCTGGTTTGGGTTGCCGCAGACGACCACAGAAGATGCCGACGAGATCGTCCGCAAGATGCTGGGGAGCGCGAAGGTAAAGGCGGAAGGCACTTCGAGCCTGCTGGACCTGACGGTGGAAGGACCGACGCCACAGCTTACCGCTGACGCCGCCAATACGGTGGCGAACCAGTACATCGGCCAGACGCAGCAGGCTCGGTGGGACACGGTGGCGCAGACCGGACGGTTTCTCCTAACGCAGCTGGACGGATTCCGCAAAAAGCTGCAGGCTTCCGAAGACGAGCTGCAAAACTATGCCCGCGAAACGGGGCTTGTGTACACAGCGGATGCGACGCACGAAAGCGTTGCGACGGAAAAGCTGCGGCAGATTCAAAGCGACCTCGCCAAGGCAGAGGCCGACAAGACGCAGAAGGAAGCACAGTTGGAGCTGATCAAGAACAGCGCGCCCGATACGATCCCGCAAGTGGTGGGCGATGGCGAACTGCACGAGATTAAGAGTAAATTGGACGATCTGCGGCGGCAGGATGTCGAACTGAGGGCCACGCTAACCCCCTCCCACTATAAAGTGCAGCGGGTCGAATCGCAGATCAAGGAGCTTGAAGCGGAGGCCCAGGGCTCCCGGGGCGAAATCGTCAAGCGGATACAAAACGACTATCAAGAAGCGAGCCGGCGGCAGGACCTCGAGTCGCAGTCCTATGAACGGCAATTGGCGCTTGTTTCCCAGCAGAACATGAAGGAAGTGAAGTACAACATGCTGAAGCGGGAGGTGGATGCGAACCGGGACATCTATCAATCGATGCTGCAAAGGGTGAATGAAGCGAACGTGATGTCGGCGCTGCGTGCGAGCCCGGTGCGGATTGTCGCCCAGGCGAAGCCCTCACTGACTCCCTACCGGCCGAGCTGGCCGATCGACCTGGGGATCGGGTTTTTGTTGGGGTGTGTCGGATCGGTTCTGTATATCCTGTTGCGCGAGCGGGCGGACCGGAGCGTGAGAATGCCTGGCGAGAGCCTGATGATTGTGGACGTGCCCGAGCTGGCGGTGATTCCTTCGGCGAAGCCGGACGCCCGCACGCCGCTTCCGTTAGGGAAGAAGGCGGCGCGGCGGCTCAGCGCGGCGGCGGCCGGGGAGAGGCCGGCGAATCTGGTGGAGATGCCCGGAGGGCCGGCGGTGAAGTGGGGCGAATTCGACTCGCTGATAGCTGAGTCGTTCCGCTCGGCGGTGACTTCGATTCTGCTGGGTGGCCGGAGCGAATCGGGCCAGCGTGTGATTGTGGTGACGAGCGCTCATCCGCAGGCCGGTAAGACGACGGCGGTGTTCAGCCTGGGGCTGGGTCTGGCGGAAAGCGGACGCAAGGTCTTGCTGGTGGACGGCGATCTCCGCCGGCCGAGACTCGGCCAGATCTTCGCGGTTCACCATGCGGACGGACTGAGCAACCTTCTGACCAGCGACGCGCGGGATAACGACGCAAAGAATCTGGTGCAGCCGACCGGCATTCCAGGATTGTCTATTCTGCCAAGCGGGCCGATGCCGGGGAACGTAGCGCAAGCACTGCATTCGACCCGTCTCGACGACATTCTCAAACTCATGAGGGACGAGTATGACTTTGTGCTGGTGGACAGCCCGCCAATGATTCCGCTGACTGACGCGCGATTGCTCGGCCAGCACTCAGACGGCGTGATCCTGATCTGCCGCTCGGGGCAGACGACGATGGATCAGCTGGTGACGACGCGGCGGCGGCTGGCGGAAGACGGCATACACGTGATGGGCACGATTCTAAACGACTGGAACGCGGCGTCCGAGGATCCGTCTTACCTGAACTCATACGCCGAGTATGCACGGGTTTCGAAGCCCTAGTACCAGGTTGCGGAAGGAAGGGTATGCTTGCCGCTCCCTTGCGGTCGCGGTTCTGTAGGCGCCGCGTAAGGAACGGCGCTACGCGAATTTCTGCAAGTAGTTACTAGGCGCAAGGTATTTGAAGAATCCTGATCCGACTATTATGTATGTACGCAATCCAAGGCTGTATCACGTTTGGCAAATCTTTCTCGACGTGGTTATGTTCGTTGCCATTTGGCAATGCACCATCCAATTGCGAACTTCGCTCAACCCTGTAACGTATTCGCAGGTTACGTCGTGGGAAGCTGCTTTGTTTGCCCCGCCGCTCGGAGTAATCGCGGTGATCTGGGTCGTGATTTCGTTGCGCTTCCGCCTATATCGCAGTCCCGCGCAGGTGCGGTTTTGGAACAGTGTTCTGTGGATAGCGGAAAGCGCGGTGTTGTTGAGCATCGTAACCGTTTTTGTTACATTCTTTTCGCGGAAGTTCGGATCGGACACGTCGCGTATCTTTGTCCTGATTCAATTACCGGTGGCGTTCATTTGCCTGGGCCTGTCTCGCGTCTTTGGATTCAGCGCCATGCTGCTGTTCGAATCCAAGTGGTCGCCGGCGCGGCGGATCGCCTTGCTGGGCGACCAGGAGAACGCCGTCCGCCTGGTCGAGCGCATGAACTCGACGGGATTCGGCAAGGGAATTAAAGGGCTCATCCTGCCGAAGGACCTTGCGGATGGGGAAATCCCGTCTCCGGTACCGGTTCTGGGAACAACGGTGCAATTGGCGGAACTCATCAACCGCGAGGCTCTCGACCAGATCATTGTTCTGAACGGGTCGGTCAAAGGCGAGGAACTCGAAGCGTGCAGCCAGGTTTTCAAGCGGATGGGAGTGGCGGTCAGCTGCGCGGTCGATTTCGTTCCCGACCAGTTGCGTTTGAACCTGTCGACCGAATACGGCACGCCGCTCGTCGAGATTGTTCCGGTGCGTTTTACGCGCGCGCAGGAGATCGTAAAGCGCATCTTCGACGTGGCTATCGCCGGAGGGCTATTGGTATTGGTTGCGCCTGTCATGCTCGCGATCGCGGTCCTGATTAAGCTGACTTCCGAAGGGCCGGTTCTGTACACCTCGCTCCGGGTGGGAAAAGGCGGCCGGTATTTCACGTTTTTCAAATTCCGGTCGATGTACGTCAACAACGGAAGAGAACATGCGGGCGACGCCAACGCGAAGGACGGCCATATCTTCAAGGTGAAGAACGATCCGCGCGTAACCGCGGTAGGCCGTTTTTTGAGGCGCTACAGTCTCGACGAATTGCCGCAACTGATTAATGTGCTCCGAGGCGAGATGAGCCTCGTAGGACCGAGGCCGCTTCCGGCGCAAGACCTCGACCCGGACGGGATGAGCCGGCAATTCGCGGCGTGGGCGGAGGGCCGTTCGGCCGTGCAGCCCGGCATCACGGGTCTGTGGCAAATCAGCGGACGAAGCGATTTGTCATTCGAGGAAATGGTTCGCCTGGACCTCGAATACATTCGGAATCAATCGATATTTCTCGATTTGAAGATCATTCTCGAAACTCCGTCACTCGTGCTGAAGGGCGTGGGGGCATATTGAAGGGCGTTTTTCGGAGTGCGCTTCGAGCGCGAGGGATGCGATGATGAAGGAATTGAGATCCGCGAGCCGGCTGATTCTCGGAACACGAGTGGACGGGACAAGCTACGCGGAGGCCACGCGGCGGGTTGTGGAATGGGCCAAAGCCGGGGAGTCGCGCGCGGTCTTTGCGGCCAACGTCCATATGGTGATGGAAGCCTATGACCACCCCGCGTTCCGGGCGATCGTGAACGACTCGGATTTGGTGACGCCGGATGGAGTGCCGCTGGTGTGGAGCTTGCGGCTGCATGGCGTGGCTCATGCCACGCGGGTTTACGGTCCCGATCTGACGCCGTTTGTATTAAAGGCGGCCGAAGAGGAGGGAATTAGCGTCGGGTTTTACGGCGGGGAGAACGCCGTGCTGGATGTACTGATGGAGCGGATAACGGCGAGCTATCCTTCGCTGCGGATTGCCTACCATGAGGCGCCGCCATTCCGGCCGATGACGGCCGAAGAAGATGAGCGCGTGGTGCGCTCGATTGAGCAGTCGGGCGTGAAAATACTGTTCGTCGGGCTGGGATGCCCGAAGCAAGAGCGCTGGATCGCGGAGCACCGGGGGCGCGTGCCGGCCGTGATGCTTGGCGTAGGAGCCGCCTTCGATTTTCTCGCCGGCACGAAGCCGCAGGCGCCCGATTGGATGCAGGCCGCCGGGCTCGAGTGGGTGTTTCGCCTGGCAAGCGAGCCACGCAGGCTGTGGAAGCGGTATACCAAGCACAATCCGCGATTCGTGTATTTGCTCGCCGGGCAGATGTTGAAGGGATCTCTGACGTCGGGATCGTAGGAGATGGCTTTCAGCTGTCAGCGCTCAGCGCGACCGGGAGGTCGCGCGCGGACGAGGACGTCCGCCCCACAGGTTGGCGGGGCACTAGAATTTCAGGAATCCTTGGCTAGTTGTTGTTGTTCGCTCGATCGAATCATTCATGCCGTTACCAGAATCCGCAGCGCCTAATGTTGCTCAGCAGCTTGCCGGGGCGGCGAAGACCTATCTGACTCCGCGAGCGCTGAAGTCGCTTTTCACGCGTGCGAGTCTCGACCGCGGGCGCGAGCGTTATCGCCGGGCGGGCATGACGGCATCGACGTCGTTTGTAGCCAAGGCGCTCACGATCATGATCAGCTTCGTTTCAGTGCCGTTGACGATGCATTATCTCGGCGCCGAACGGTACGGCGTGTGGCTCACGATCAGCAGCCTTCTTGTCTGGATGAGCATGACCGATTTCGGGCTGGCAGGGAACGCGTTGGTGAATGTGCTGTCGGAAGCGCATGGAAAGGACGATCTGGAATCGGCGCGCCATTACACGGCGTCGGCATTCTGGGCGCTTATTACGATCGCCGTGAGTCTGGGGGCGATATTTCTGGCGGTATTCCATTCGATTGCCTGGCGGTCCGTATTCCGCGTCTCGGCGGCTACCTCGAACCAGGAACTGCTGGTGACTTGCGCCTTAGTGCTGACGTTTTTTGTGATGAACGTGCCGCTGAGCCTGCTGCCATCGATTTACAACGGGTACCAGGACGGTTTCATGTGGAACGTCTGGTCGATTATCACGAATGTCGTGGCGCTTGCAAGCCTGATTGTCGTGACACGATTTCACGGGGGATTGCCGCAGCTAGTGGTAGCGCTCTCGGGCACGCGCGTTCTGGTGGGATTGGCCAACGCGCATCATGCGTTCTTCCGGCGCTACCGGTGGCTCACGCCCTGGCCTTCGGCCGTGAGATGGACGTGCATCCGGCGGCTGGTGAAGCTCGGCGGCAAATACATGGTGACGCAACTCGCGGGTCTGGGCATCTATCAAAGCCAACCGATGATCATTACTCAGATGCTGGGCCCGGCGCAAGTGATGGTGTTCGTGGTGGCGCAAAAGATCATCACCCTGCCTGTGGACCTCGCGTATATGGCGACGGTTCCCTTCATCTCCGCGTTTGGCGAAGCGAAGGCGCGCCACGACTGGACCTGGATCAAAGTGGCGTATAAACGAGCGACAACGGCCTGCATTGCGATCGGAATACCGGTGATGCTCGCGATTGCCGTGAGCTGCAAGTTTCTCATCCGGATCTGGGCCGGTCCGGCTGCGGTTCCAGATTGGCCGCTGATCGCGTGGCTGTGCATCTACACGTTTGTGGGCGTAGCTCTGATGACCGCCGGGCAACTGCTGTGCGGACTCGAGCGAGTGGATGCGCTTGCGATTTCGATTTTCCTATGCGCGCTCGGTTGTGTCGCGCTCGGCATTCTGTTCTCGCGGTGGTGGGGATTGGGCGGCGTCGCGCTCGCCATGGCAGTTAGCAAAATCGTAACGTTCTGGCCCATTCAGCTGTACGAGGTGCGGCGTATTTTCCGCGTATCTCGCGACGTTCAGGCTATCGAACCGCAATGTGTCGCTTGAGGATCGGAAACCGGGACGCAGGAATGAAAATAGTTTTCGTCAACCAGCCGATTGACACGATTACTCCGCCGTACCAATCGTCGGTCGGCGCCTGCACGTATGGAGCGGCCCGGCCCCTGGCCAAATTCTGCGATGTAGCCGTTTATGGATTGAAAGACCGGCATCCGGGGGCCCAGTCGATTGTGGTCGACGAAAATGTAAAATTCCAATTCCTCCCATCGACTCCGACGGACCGGCTGCTGTACGGGACGCATGCCAGGTATTCGCGTGTGTTTCAGACTCACTCGCCGATATCGAGCTCGAGATGGCTGTATCCGGATTTCGCGAGGCGAGTAGCGATTGAGCTTGGGAAACAGCGATGCGACGTCATTCACATTCAGCACTCGTCCCAATACGCGCCCGTGATGCGGATGTTCAATCCCTCGGCAAAGATCGTCCTGCATCTGCATGCCGAATGGTTTTCTCAAAATAATCCCGCGCGTCTCGAGCGAAGATTGCGTCACGTCGATCTTCTGACAACCGTAAGCGACTACATTACGGAAAAGACCCGTCGAGAATTTCCCGGACTGGCGGACCGGTGCGAAACGACTTCAAACGGCATTGATGCGGGCGAATTCAGCCGGGAGCCGGATTATCGCGCGATTCGGGAGCGAAAGGAAAAGCGGATTTTCTATTCGGGAGCGATTTCGCCTCACAAGGGCGTGCATGTTCTTCTGGATGCGTTTCGGATGGTCGTCGAACGCTATCCTAACGTCCGGTTGGACATTGCCGGCTCGGTGGGGACTTATCCGCTCGAAGAAACGTTCGATGTGAACGACGAAACGGCAATTAAGAGCATAGCCCGGCTTTACGCGAAGAGCCGCCTGTCGCGCGTCAGAGCGAAGCTGCGGTTGGCGCCGCCGGACGCGGGAACGTACCAATCGTACTTGAAATCGAAAGTCGCCGGGAAAATTGCCGGCAAGGTCAGCTTTCTGGGCTTCATTCCGCGGCCCGATCTGATCGAGCGATATTACGCGGCTGACGTTTTCGCATTCGCTCCCATTTGGAATGAAGGATTCGGACTTCCGCCTCTCGAGGCGATGGCGGCGGGTGTTCCGGTGGTGGCAAGCCGCTCGGGCGCGGTAGTCGAGACGGTGAAGGATCAGGCGACGGGCATTCTCGTCGAAAAGAACGATGCGGAGGGTTTGGCGGAAGGGCTTTTGAAATTACTCGAAGACGAAGACCTGCGGGAAAGTATGGGCCGCGCCGCGCGGAAGCGGGCGCTCGAGTATTTCACGTGGGACAGAGTTGCCGAAAAGATGCACAACCGGTACAGGGCGCTGTGCGGAATGACGCAAGAAGCCGAGCCGGAACCGATTAATTCGGGACATACAGCCGCATGAAATCGAGCGCCACCGAAATGGGACCCGCTGTTCAGGGAATAGGCGTGGAACCACTTCCGCTCCGCCCGCTCGAGGCCCAGCCGCTGGTATCGGTGCTGGTTGCCAACTATAACTACGAGCGGTTCATCGGCGAGGCGCTTGACAGCGTGCTTGGTCAAACGTATCAGAACTTTGAAATAGTGATTTGCGACGACGGCTCGACGGATAGATCAATTGAAATAATCGAGGCGTATGAAAAGCGCGACCGGCGGATCCGGCACATCCGGCAGGCTAACGGGGGACATGGATCGGCGCTGAATGCGGCGTTCAACGCTTGCCGCGGTGAGATTGTCTGTCTGCTGGATTCAGACGATTTATTTCTGCCTGCGAAGCTCGAGCGCGTCGTGTCCTGTTTTAGGGAGCAGCGCGGCGCCGGAATTAGCTTGCACCGCGTGATTCGCGTCAATGAAGCGAGGCGCCCTCAGGGTGTGTGGCCGCTCTATGGCGCGCTGCCGGAGGGCTGGCGGGGCCGCGAATTACTCAGTTCCGGCGGTGTGCTTCCGTATTTGCCGCCAACGTCCGGTTTGAGCTTCCGGCGGGAAGTAGCGGAGCAGATCTTTCCGCTGCCGGTATACCACCCTGTTGGAGCGTGTCCGGACCAGGTGATGATGCGTCTCGCTCCCCTGATCAGCTCGATCGCGAAACTGGACGATGCACTGGCCGAATACAGAGTTCATGGTTCGAATACGTACGCGACGAACCGGCGCACGGTCGAGACGGTATCGCGAGAGATCAGTTTGGGAGAGAGCCTGTGGAAAGCGCAACGCGATTTCCTGGCTCGCCTGGCGCCTGAACTCGCCGAGAGATTCGAGCCGATAGGCCGGTCCGGATACTTTCTGCTGTTGAAGTACGTTCGCTCCCGGTTGAGCGGAGATGGCTCGGCGAACGAGTGTTATGCGGCGTTTATTGCCGATGTCCGCAAGAACTCGGACGCGAGATACGCTTGGTTCTGGCGTTCGACGCGAATGATGCCAAAGCCAGCGTTTGCCTTTGCCGTCAATCTACTGATGGGCCAAGGAGCCGTCAAGCAACTGCTGGCGCGCATCAAAGGCCTTGTCTGAAGGGCGGAGCAGAACATACCCGCCCGCACAACACGGCCGCCTGTACGGGGTTTACATATTTTGGGAAGTAAGGGGATGCGACTGGAGATGGATTCAACACCGCTCTTAAGCGTTGGATTATTTGTTTACAACGGTGAACGGTTTATCGAGAAAGCAGTCGACTCGATACTGAACCAGACATTTACGAATTTCGAACTGATTATTTCGGACAATGGCTCGACCGACCGTACGGGCGAGATCTGCCAAAACTATGCAAGGCGCGACGGGCGGGTGCGGTATTACCGGAGCGAGAAAAATATGGGCGCCGGCTGGAATGTGCGGCGGGTGTGCGAACTCGCGAGCGCCAAGTACTTCAAATGGGCGGCGGCGGACGATATCCTCGAGCCGGATTTTCTGCGGCAGTGCATCGAGGCGCTCGAAAGCGACGAAACCTGTGTGGTAGCTCACTCGAAGACCAAAGTTGTCGATGAAAACGGAACGTTCATCGAGAACTATGTCTGGCCGATGGAGACTGAATCAAGCGACGCAGTGAAGCGTTTTCACGAGATGCTGTTGAACGATCACATGTGTTACCAGATTTTCGGGGTGATGCGGCTGAGCGCGCTGCGGCAGGTTCCGCCACAGGGCAGCTATGTCAACAGCGACGGAGTGCTGCTTGCGCAAATGTCGCTGCTCGGCCGGTTTTATGAAGCGCCCGAGCATCTTTTCGTGAGCACGCGGCACAGCGAGCAGTCCTCGAAGACGCCTCCGGTCCGTGTCAAGCAGCCGCGGTTCCGGCTGACCAACCGATACGGAACGCTGCCGTGTCCGGAGTGGTGGGACCCGGCGAAGACGCGCTCGATTTCGTTCCCGGAATTCCGGCAGTTGCGCGAGTACTTTCTCTCGATTGGCCGCGCGCCCATTGGGGCGGCCGAGAAATTCCGGTGTTACGTACTGTTGTTTCCGTGGATTAAGAAGCACTTCCGGCGCATGATGAAGGACGTGCTGATTGCGGCCGACCAGGTGCTCTATAACGTGCAAGTGCCGAAAGCGGCGGCAACCGATTTCAAGACAGTCAGAGGGGAGTCCGCATGAAAGTAGCAATTCTGGCAGGCGGCCTTGGATCCCGTCTCGCGGAAGAGACCGAAGTGAAGCCGAAACCGATGGTCGAGATTGGCGGCAAGCCGATTCTGTGGCACATCATGATGTATTACTCGCAGTTTGGCTTCGAGGATTTTGTGATCGCGCTCGGCTACAAGGGCGAGGTGATCAAGAAGTTCATGATCGATTACAGCTCGCTCGCGAGCCACTTGACAGTAGACATGAAGAACGGCACGGTGACGCGGAACGGCGGCGCGGCGCCGGAGTGGACAGTCGAGCTGGTGGACACCGGTCTGAAGACACAAACCGGGGGCCGTATCAAGCGGCTGGCACCCTGGATTGGAAACGAAACGTTCATGCTGACATGGGGCGATGGCGTTTCGGACGTGAACTTGCATGAGCTGCTCGAGTTTCATAAGGCGCACGGGAAACTTGCGACTTTAACGGCCGTACGTCCGACGGCGCGGTTTGGGCATCTCGAGATGCAGGGCGATAACGTCGTTGAATTTTCGGAGAAGAACCAGACGAAAGAGGGCTGGATCAACGGCGCCTTTTTCGTGCTCGAGCCGGAGGTGTTCGACTACATTGACGCCGACGATACGCATTTCGAGAAGGAGCCGCTCGAGCGTCTGGCGGCGGAGGGGCAGTTGATGGCATATCGCCATGAATCGTTCTGGCAGTGCATGGACACGCTCCGGGAAAGAAATTTGCTCGAGTCGTTGTGGCAAAGCGGGAAAGCGCCTTGGAAAATTTGGGAGGAAACGAATGCGAGTGTTAGTGACGGGTCACGAGGGCTATATCGGAACGGTCCTAGTGCCCATGCTGTTGCGAGCGGGGCACGAGCCGACGGGGCTCGATAGCAATATATTTGAGCGCTGCACGTTCGGAGACGGCCTTGTAGAGATTCCGTCGATTCGAAAAGACGTGCGCGATGTGACGGCGAGGGACGTAGAAGGCTTCGACGCGATTTTGCACCTGGCGGGTCTTTCGAACGATCCGCTGGGCGACCTGAATCCCGAGCTTACTTACGAGATCAACCACGTTGCATCGGTGCGTCTGGCGAAGCTCGCGAAGGAAGCCGGCGTGAAGCGGTTTATCTTCTCTTCTTCGTGCAGCAATTACGGCGCGGGCGGCGAGGATTTGCTGACGGAAGAATCGGCGTTCAATCCGGTGACGCCGTATGGGGAATCGAAAGTGAGGGTAGAGCAGGATGTAGCGAAGCTGGCTGACGCGAAATTCTGCCCGACTTTCCTTCGCAACGCCACGGCGTTCGGAGTTTCGCCGCGGCTGCGGTTTGACCTGGTTCTGAACAATTTAGTGGCGTGGGCCTATTCGACGGGCCGTGTGCTGATTAAGAGCGATGGAACGCCGTGGCGTCCGATCGTGCACATCGAGGACATCTCGCGGGCGTTTATTGCGGTGCTCGATGCGCCTGAGCATCTGGTGCACAACGAAGCGTTCAACGTGGGCAGGAACGAAGACAACTACCGTGTGCGCGAGCTGGCCGATATTGTGAAGGAGACAGTGCCGGGAACGGAGATCGAATACGCGTCCGATGCCGGGCCGGACAAACGCTGCTATCGCGTCGATTGCAGCAAGATCCGGCGGGTGCTGCCCGCCTTTCAGCCGGTCTGGGATGCGCGCAAGGGCGCGCGAGAGCTGTACGAGGCGTATCGGCGCATCGGGGTAACGGTAGAGGACTTCGAAGGCATCCGCTACAAACGGATCGCTCATATTCGCGCGTTGCTCGCGGAGGGGGCGCTGGACAAGGCGCTTCGGGTGACGGCTTTAGAGCCGGCCACGGCAGCAATGGCGACGGGAGATTAGCTGATGGATTACACATCGTTTCAGTGCCGCTCGTGCGGTGAGACGGGCGTTGAGCCCATACTGTCGTTTGGGCATACGCCGCTCGCCGATGCCCTGCTCACGCACGATCAACTATCGGAGCCTGAGCTGACGGCCGTGCTCGATCTGGTGTTCTGCCCGCATTGCGCTTTGGTGCAGATTACCGAAACGGTTCCTCCGGAAATCTTGTTTTGCCGTAATTATCCTTATTTTTCTTCCGTCTCGAAGAGTCTGCTCGAGCACTTCCGGGCGAGCGCGGAGCAATTGATCGAAGCGCGCAGGCTGAACGCGAACAGTCTGGTGATGGAAGCCGCTTCAAACGACGGCTACATGTTGAAGAACTTTGTCGAAAAGGGCATCCCGGTTCTGGGCATCGATCCTGCGGAAGGGCCGGTGAAGAAAGCGAAAGAACGAGGAGTTGCGAGTGTATGCACGTTCTTCACGAAGGGGCTGGCTGAAACACTTCGCGAAGAGGGCAGGCAGCCGGATGTCTTTCTCGCGAACAACGTTCTGGCGCATGTGGCCGATTTGAACGGGTTTGTGGACGGGATTGCAGCTCTGCTGAAAGCGGATGGAGTGGCGGTGATCGAATGTCCGTACCTGGTGGATTTGATCGACCACTGCGAATTCGACACGATCTATCATCAACACCTCTGCTACTTTTCAGTGGTTGCGCTCGATCGTTTATTCCGTAATCACGGCCTGTATCTGAACGACGTTGTACGGACAAAGATCCATGGCGGTTCCCTGCGGCTGTTCGTAGAGCGGCGGGACGCCCCGCGGGAGGGGGTATTGAACCTGCTCGAGCAAGAGAAGAAAGCGGGCGTCGATACGATCGAATACTACCGGACGTTCGCTGACCGGGTTCACGGGATCCGTTCGAAGCTCACGCTGCTTCTCCGGAACTTGAAGAACGAGGGAAAGGTGATTGCGGGCTACGCTGCGGCGGCCAAGGCCACGACGCTGCTTTCGTTTTGCAACATCGACAAAACGTTGCTCGACTACGTAGTGGATTTAAACGAGTTCAAGCAGGGTCGTTATATGCCGGGGAATCACTTGCCGATTTACGCGCCCAAGAAATTACTGGAATCGAAACCCGACTATGTGCTGGTTCTGGCGTGGAACTTCGCGGGCGAAATTATTGAGCAGCAGCAGGCGTACAGCGCGCTCGGGGGGAAATTTATCATTCCCATTCCGTCGCCGGCAGTGGTTTAGAAATCAGGATTCAAGTGTGCCGTCCCGCTTGGGATTTGACAATACCTGCGAAAGCGCGGCCAGGAGGCCGCGCGGACGAGGACGTCCGCCGCACATGTTGGCGGCGGTTACTGGCGAATCTGATTCGGGCTGAAGATTTTGGTTAGTTTAGGAGGGAAGGCATTTTATGAACACAATTTACGTGGATTCGCGGTTGAGCGACGAGAAGCGGCGCGAGCTGCTGTATCAGGGGCAATTGTTTACTTATCCGGCACGTCCGAGTTCGCGCGCCTTCACCGATTTTGCCTGGGAGATGATTCGGGAGGCCTTTGGCGATCTTGATCCGGTTACCGCTCAGTTCCATATGCCGGTCGAGGAGTTTGTGGCGATTTTCGGGCCACTCAAGCCGAAGTTTATTCACCATCCGGAATCGAAGCGGCTGATTAAGGCGATGCTCGAAGACTTTGGATGCGATATGGAGACAACGTATCTCGATGTTCCGAGGCTGAGGGCCGTCACCTCGGACGCGTATCTGACGTCGGGTGTGGGATACGCGCATCACCTGCACCGCGATACCTGGTATTCGGCTCCGATGTGTCAAATCAACTGGTGGCTGCCGATTGTCGAGATCGCATCGGAGAGTTCGATGGCGTTCCATCCGCGGTATTGGAGCGAGCCGGTGAAGAACGGATCGCATGAATTCAACTATTACGAATGGAATAGCGTAGGGCGGGCGGACGCGGCCAAGCACATTAAATCGGACACGCGGAAACAGCCTAAGCCGGAGCAGCCGATGGAATTGGACCCGCAGATCCGCGTGATTAACGAACCGGGCGGCATTGTGGCGTTTTCAGCGGCCAATATGCATTCCACGGTTCCGAACACGAGCGGCAAGACTCGTTTCAGCATCGACTTTCGCACCGTGAATCTGAACGATGTGAAGAACAAGATTGGAGCGCCGAACATCGACTCGTACTGCACAGGCACATCGCTCCGCGATTTCATGAAAGGCACGGACCTGAGCCGGATGCCGGAAGACGTGGTGGCACTGTACGAGAATTCCGAAAAGACAGAGGGCGTTCTCGTTTATCAGCCGTAACGGCTCGCCGTTGGGAAGGATCGGACTGTTTTTTCATGCCGAGCTTAACTAGATGCCCGAACTGTCTCGCGGGCGAGATGAGTATTTTTTACGAGGTGCGCGGCGCGCCGGTACACAGCGTGTTGCTGATGCCGACTCGCGAAGTGGCCGTGAACTTCCCGAAGCGCGACATTGCTCTCGGATTCTGCGGCGTGTGCGGATTCATCTCGAATACGCGTTTCGATGCGAGCGTGCACAATTATTCGGGCCAATACGAAGAGACGCAAGGGTTCTCGCCGACCTTTCAGGCGTTTCACAAGCGGTTGGCGCAAAGCCTCATCGACAAATACGATCTTCATGGAAAGACGGTGGTCGAGATCGGGTGCGGCAAGGGCGAGTTTTTGACTCTGTTGTGCGAAATGGGCCCGAATCGAGGCATCGGTTTCGATCCGGCGTTCGTAAAAGAGCGCAATCCCGCTGGAGCGGAGACCGAGGCTGAATTTATCGCGGATTTTTATTCCGAGAAGTATACGAATGTTTCGGCCGATTTCTTCTGTTGCAAGATGACGCTCGAGCACATTCCGAATACAGCGGAGTTTGTGCGCATGGTACGGCGCGCGATAGGCGACCGACCGGAATCGCTGGTCTTCTTCCAAATCCCGGATATGCATCGCGTTTTGCGCGATGTGGCGTTCTGGGACATTTACTACGAGCATTGCTCCTACTTCACTTCGCCGTCTTTGATCTGGCTCTTTCAGGAAGCGGGTTTCGAGGTGGAGGACGTTTGGACCGATTACGACGATCAATATCTGATGATTACGGCGCGTCCGGTTCGGGAGGGGCCAAAGCGGAACTGGTTTGACGCGGCGGATGTGAAGAAAGTGGCTGCGGATATAGAACACTTTCTGAGTAACCAGACAGCGTTGATTGAGAAATGGAAAGGCAACATCGACGGATTCCACCGGCAAAATAAGCGCGCCGTTGTTTGGGGTTCGGGATCGAAGGGAGTGGCGTTTCTTACCGCATTACAGGTCAATGGGGCAATCGAATACGTAGTGGACATCAATCCCTACCGGCAGGGCAAGTTCATGGCGGGAACGGGCCAGGAGATCGTTTCACCGGAATTTCTCACCAAGTACAAGCCTGACGTAGCGATCGCGATGAATCCGATTTACCAGCCGGAGATTCAAGCGGATCTCCGCCGGATGGGTCTTTCGACGACCGTAGTCACGGTGTGAGCATCGCAAGACCGCTTTCTTGCGGCCGCGGCTCGGTTAAGGGGCCGCCTCACAAAGCTGGTGGCTAATTCAAATCGCGCACAACGCCGCGAATCGGCGGTCAGGCGATGATGCCGCCAGGAATGGCGGCATGGCAGGACTGAGGCCCGCTCCACTTTTCGGTTTGGCGTGCATTCATGAAGGTGTTACTCATCGGGCACGCTTGCGGACCGGGGCTCGGCTCAGAACCCGGTAATACTTGGGAATTCGCATCGCGTCTTTCCGCGCATCACCAGGTTTGGTTGATCGCACATCCGGAACACCGCGACCGTGTCGAGAAACTGCTTGCCGAGAGGCCGCACCCGAACTTTCGGATCGCGTGGGTCACGACACGCACGCGGTTCGATCCATGGAAACCGGAAAAGGGCGAATCGGGCATCCGGTTGCATTACGTGTTCTGGCTGCGGGAAGCGTATCGCGAGGCACAGCGGCTGCACCGCGAGATTGCCTTTGACGTGGTGCACCATGTGAGTTGGGGAACGGTAGGAGCGGCACCGCCACTGTGGAAAATTGCGGCGCCGACGGTATGGGGACCGCTGGGCGGCGGCCAAATCACGCCAAAGCTGTTTCTTTCGTATTTCGGAGCCGGCGCCTATAAAGAGCGGATTCGAAATCTGTATACGCGCCTCTTGCGGCATTCGCCGTCACTCAGGCATGCGGTCCGTTCAGCGGGACTGATGCTGGCAACGAACCGCGAGACCTCGGAGCTGTTGCGCGAAGCAGGCGCCGGCAATGTCCGGCTCTTTCTGGACTGTGGTTTGTTTCATGAGCCCTCCCCGCTAGGCACGCGGGTGTCCTCATCCGGCGAGAACCGAACTTTCCTGTGGGCTGGCCGCCTTGAACACAGAAAAGGGTTGCCGCTGGCACTCGAGGCGTTTTCGCGAATCCGCGATCTGCCGGTGAAATTACTGGTGGCGGGCAAAGGCCCGCTTCGCGAAACATGGGAGCAGAAGGCGCGCTCGCTTGGTTTGGACAGCAAAGTGCAGTTTCTGGGGCCTGTCCCTTACGATCGGATGCCGCAAGTCTTTACGAGCGCGGACGCGTTCCTATTCACGAGCCTTCGCGATTCGTTCGGTTCGGTGGTGCTCGAAGCCATGTCGTACGGGCTTCCGGTGATTACGTTAAACCATCAAGGCGTGGGCGCATTTGTGCCGGATAGCGCCGGAGCCAAGATCGCGGTGACAACGCCGGGCGAGGTAATCGAAGGGTTAGCGCAAGCTATCGAAAAGATTTCACGCTGCGCCGCGTGCAGGGCGACTATGGGGGCGGCGGCATTGGAACAGGCGAGGCAAGAAACCTGGGATCGCCGCGTAAGACGTTTGACTGCGGCGTACGATGAGGTGATCTCTGCGGATCGCCGTGTTTGATTATCGTGTCGCGCGCACTAATCCCACCGGAGGCTGCCACCTGCGCTTATTGCAGGGCCTCGCTCATGAACATCAGTTCACGGTGTTTTCGGTTAAATTCGAAAATCCGTGTCCAGAGCGGATTGAGTGGGTACGCATTCCGGCTCCTATGCGGCCGCTGGCGCTGCTGTTCGTCGCGTTTCACATCATGGCGCCGGTATTCTACTTGCTCTACCGATTGAGAACCGGCGCCCGGTTCGATTTGGTACAGATGGTAGAAAGCAATCTCAGCTTCGGCGACGTTTCCTATGCGCACTTCTGCCACACGTCGTATTTGAGGGGTCACTGGAAGGAAGCCGGCTTGCGAGGGCTGCGCGGCGTCCTTCGCAGGCTGGATCACGTGCTGCATGCAATGGTGGAACCATTCGCCTTCCGTCGCGCGCGCAAGATTCTGGTACCCTCCCGCGGATTAGCGAACGAACTATCCCTTGCGTTTCCATTCGCCTCGGAAAAGATCGAAGTAATCCCGAACGCGGTGGATGTGGAGCGGCTGAAAAGGCCGGCTTCGTTCGACCGCGATAGTTTTCGAGCCCGGCATGGTTTTGGTACGGCGGATGTTGTCTTTCTGTTCACAGCCCTGGGACAATTTGAGCGGAAGGGGCTTCCGCTTTTGCTCGAGGCATTGAAGGAACTCGATTGCGGGCGAGCAAAGCTGATGGTGGTTGGCGGCGAACGCGGCCTGATCGCTGCGTATAAGGAGCTGGGGGCGCGGCTGGGGCTTGAACGGGCTGTGGTCTTCATGGGGATGCAAGCCGATGTTCGGCCTTATCTGTGGGCGGCGGATGCCTTTGTGTTTCCGTCTTCATACGAAACCTTTTCGTTGGTTGCGTACGAAGCGGCGGCGGCAGGCTTGCCTCTGGTTGCGCCTGCGTTGAATGGAATCGACGAGTTGCTTCGAGATGGGGAGAACGGGTTTCTTGTCAGCCGCACGCGAGAGAACGTGGCCGCGGCATTGAGACAGGTAGTGGAATTGCCGGAGGCGAGCCGCGCGGCGATGGGCGAGCAGGCGGCGCAAGTGGCGGCCGAATACAATCCGATGCAATTTGAGCAGAGATGGCGTGTGTTTTATAACAAATGGATTTCTGGACTAAAATAGCATTCTTCATGCTGATGGGGTATTCCCTGTTTTCGCGTGCATTCGCGTACATCGGAATCCCGCCACTAAAGATCTTCATCGGCGAAGTGGCGCTGGCTGCGTTCATTGTCTTCAAGCCCAGAGCGATTTTCGACCGCTGGCTTGACGCGCTGACGCGCGGCGGGGCGATGGCAGCGTTTGGGTGGATATTGCTGCTTTCGCTGATCTACGGGTGTTTCGAAGCGATTTATGGGCTGCTCGCGGGGTACAAGGCAGTTACGGCTTTCGAAAACCTGGTCTTCAACGTATACCCGCTGTACTTGTTTCTTGGCTTGTGGGCAGGCCTGCATTGTCCCGATTTGCTCCGAAGATACATTCGCTATATCGCCTGGTGGGCGACTTTTTACGGCCCGTTGTATCTGGCATTTTTAGGAAAATTGAAATGGAACTTGCCTGGCACGGACGCCGCAATATTTCCGCAACCGGGAGGGGGTTCCGACTACTTGGTGGGGCTGCTGTGCTTCGAGCCGAATCCGGGGAAATTTTGGTTGCCGATAGCCGTTTCCGGTTTCATGCTTCTGGCGATGCAAATCCGCGCGGAATGGGTCGGCTTCCTGTGCATGCTCACGATTTGGGGAATCTTGGGGAAAAAGATCGGCCGGTTATTGCTGCCGATCGGCCTGATAGCGAGCTTATTGGTAATTGGAGCGATTGCCGACGTGCACCTGCCCGGAGCGTCAAGCCGCGGCGGCGAAGTATCGACGCGCGAAGTGATTGGCCGGGCGCTTTCGGCATTCGATCCTGAGGACGCGGCCGACTACAGCTCGAATTCACAGACCTACGCAGGCACCGTCACGTGGAGAACAACCTGGTGGAAGGCAATTCGCGAGTCGGTGGTTGTCGACGTGCCAACATTTCTGTTTGGGCACGGCTATGGGTATCCACTAAAAGATCTCGTGTCCTACACAAGAAACCTGGACATCCGGACCCCCCACAGTATCTTTTATTTCTGCCTCGGATACAGCGGCGCGGTGGGCGTGGTGTTGTTTTTCTCGCTGCAAGGCTCGATCGCTTACCTGCTTTGGCGTACGTACCGGCTGACCGGCCAACCGTACGGGATCGCGTTCTGGGCGTCCTTTCTGTTGTCCTCGTTTTTTGGGAACGCGTTTGAGACGCCCTTGGGAGCGATCCCTTTTTACCTCATCATGGGGCTGGCTGTTGCGCCTGTATTTCAATCCAGAGATGTAGAAGTGATAGACACGCGCCCGGTTTATGTGCCGGAAAGGAGGGCCCGCGATTTTGCAATCCACTCGTAGCCGAGCGGCGGTGGTAGTACCGGCAGTAAGTCATCGGATTCCCTCGCTCGACGGTTTGCGGGCGATATCGATTGCGATCGTGTTATTGGCACACGTATCGGGCACCATCGACTTGCGCCTCGAACCGTATACTCATGCGCTTTATGGGTTCGGTTCATTTGGCGTTAAGGTGTTTTTCGTCATCTCGGGGTTTCTGATTACTACACTGCTGCTGAATGAAGAGTCTAAGCGGGGAAGAATTTCGCTCGGGATGTTCTATCTCCGGCGAACGTTCCGGATTTGGCCGGTCGCCTATACCTTTATACTCGTTGTGGCTCTCCTCGAGGCGGCGCGATTGATCAGCCTGCCGCCACATAACTTGATTTACGCTCTCACCTTTACTACAAACCACGCTCCCGAGGGAGCATGGTGGACTGGGCATCTTTGGTCGCTCGCGGTGGAAGAGCAGTTTTATTTCGTTTGGCCGCTTGTGTTCTTGTTGACAGGGGCAAGAGCCCGGCGTCTGTCTTGTTTGGCAATCGTAGTGCTTGCCCCGATTTTGCGAATCACCACTTTGTTGTATGCGCCCAGGGTCTACGATGCCATGCAGGCCAGTCTTTTGTATGTCGGCGACGCCATTGCGATGGGCTGCTTACTAGCGCTATTCTCCGGCTGGCTTTGTGAGAACGATCGGGCAAAGCGTTTCTTCGGATCGAAGTATTTTGTCGCGGTTCCCGTGCTGGCGGTCGCGATGTATGCAACGCTTCAAAGTAATCTTTGGCCCAAGTTTCATTTCGCGATTGGCAACACGCTTTCACTTGCTTGCATAGCAGCCACTATTTGGAGAGTCATTTCCTGGCAGGATTGGGCGACTCGCATCCTCAATAGCAGGCCGTTTGTGTTTATCGGGGTCCTGAGTTATTCGTTATACGTTTGGCAGCAAATCTTTCTGAGTGAGGCCGGAAGATTTTGGATCAACCGTTTTCCGCAAAATATTGTGGCGGCATTTGCCGTTTCACTGGCGTCGTACTACTTGGTTGAGACGCCATTCTTACGGCTGCGCGAGCGAATATCGGTTGCGATTCGGTCTCGCCGCGCTACGTCACGTCGGGCGGCGGCAGATGCCGTCGGGGACTCGATCGCGCGTCCGGCCACGGATCAGGTCGCCCAGTGAGATTTCTGTCAATGTGTCTGTTGCTTGGGACGAATGAGTTGCGATGAATATTCTTCTAGTTCACAATTCGTATCAGCAGCCCGGGGGCGAGGATCAGGTATTCGCCATGGAAGGAGCGCTGCTCGAATCACACGGTCATCGCGTGGTTAGGCACCAAGCTCATAATGACGCGGTCAAGCATCGTGGCGGGCTCGTATTACTAGCCCAAACAGTATGGAATCGGAAAGCCTACGCAGACCTGCGCCGCGCAATACGAGACAACCATATCGACCTCATGCACGTGCATAACACGTTTCCGCTGATATCCCCCGCAGCTTACTATGCTGCTGCCGCGGAGAAAGTGCCGGTCGTCCAGACTCTTCACAACTACCGTCTGTTTTGCCCTGCGGCCACGCTTTATCGCGAAGGTGGCGTGTGCGAAAGCTGTCTCGGCAAAACAGTGACATGGCCGGCCGTCGTTCATTCGTGTTATCGAGGCAGCAAGCCGGCAAGCGCGGTTTCGACTGCGCTAATCGCCATCCACCGTACGGCGCGAACTTGGAACAGCAAGGTGGCGGCCTTCATTGCTCTGACAGATTTCGCGCGGCGGAAGTATATCCAGGGCGGTTTGCCGGCAAGTAAAATCCACGTGAAGCCCAATTTCCTCGATCATGATCCGGGGATGGTTTCGGCCGTAGGCACATTCGCCCTGTTTGCTGGCAGACTGACCGAAGACAAGGGGATTCTCACGCTGCTTAAGGCCTGGAAAGAGCCTGGATTGTCGATGCCGCTCGAGATCGCGGGCGATGGCCCACTGGCGCCTCAGGTGGAGGAGGCAGCGACGGAGAACCCCAATATCCGCTGGCATGGTTGGATAACGCGAGATCGTCTCCTCGAGAAGCTGAGAACGGCGGCCGTGCTCATCGTTCCTTCGGAATGGTATGAACCGTTCGGGCTCACGATTGTTGAGGCATTCGCTTCCGGCATTCCGGTTGTGGCCAGCAGACTCGGCAGCATCGCTTCGATGGTGGCGCATCAAAAAACCGGTTTGCTCTTTCAGCCGGGCGATGCCGCCGATCTCGCCGCGCAGATCGGTTGGTATCGCGATCATCCAAGTGAAATGAGAGAGATGAGGTATCGAGCGCGCCGCGAGTACGAGCAGAAGTACACGAGCGAACGCAACTATCATCGCCTGATGGCAATATATGATGAAGTTCTTCGCCGAAACAGCTACGGCTCGACACAAACGCCCGTGAACCAGAGGGAAGTCTCATTAGGTACCGAGGAACCTGTGGACTCTTTCTCCTGCTGTCCCCTGCAAAGCTCCGCGGAGACCGGCTCTCGTGGGGCTGATTTCTCCGCCGCGCGCGGCAATCACTGAAACGATTCAGCGACGGGAGACATTTTGCCGTATGCTGCCCGAGAATCGACGAACCGGAATAGATGATATGAGTCCATCGGCGGTTGAGATTTTCGAATCGCGTTCCTCTAACGAGCAGATACGAACGGGGGTACGTGAGCCGTCATCCGGAGCGCCTCGAGACGGCCGCGGGGGCGCAGTCGATTTTTGGGAAAAACCATTTACTGTTCGAGAGGTCGTTTTCTCGTCAATATTTCTAGTGGTATTTTGCGCCGTGTTGGTCGCGTCTTTATCGCACTATCCGTATTACTCATGCTGCTTTCATCAATTGAGCGCGGGGATTCGCCACTGGGATTTTCGCGGGCTCGGCCCGACCCAACCCAAGGAACTTTGGGGCTACTCGTACTTGTCGGCATTGGTTGCGGCAGTAACGCGATTGCCGGACATCTACGCCATCGTAGTGGTTTCGTCCACCATGTTTGTGCTTGCGAATTATCTTTGCTGCCGGCTATGGGGAACGACAGTGGCTGCGTGGTTCATGGTGGTGAGCTGGTGGTGGCTGGATGGAGCGACGGAGGGATTGACGGAGCCGCTGTTTATGGCTTTGGTACTGGGGGCGTTCCTTGCGTTTCGGAAAGGGCGATGGGTGATTGCCGCGGTACTTGCGTCGGGAGCAACTGTCGTGCGGCCGACGGGAATATTCGTGCTCGCGGCTATCGGCGTCGTGTTACTTGTCCACAGGGAGTGGCGGCAGCTGGCAATTACGTTCACTATTGGGCTGTTCACGGGCGTCCTCTACGCGATTCCGATGAAGCTCATTTACGGCGACGCGCTAGCAAACGTTCACGGATATGAGACGCACGATTGGTCGAGCTCTTTTCCTGTGACCGTTCCATTATTGCCCGAGATTAGGGGCGCCTTTATGGAGCACGGCCATTTGAGGTTGCAAGTCTTGATAACGGCGTGGGTGTTAGTGACGTTAATTGGCGTGGCGAAGATGGCGACAGACAAGCGTTTCTGGCGTTACGCGAAGATCTATCGTGTGGAAGCGATGTTCGCGGGCGCATTCGCGATATTTTTGTTCTGTTACAATGCGCCCTACTGGGCATGGCTCCATTTTCCGCGGTTTGTGATACCACTTATTCCATTTCTGTTATTGGTTTTTCTCGATCGGCTGCCCCGAGACCGGAGGATTGTGTGGACGGTTGCAGGGTTGAATGTCGCGATCTCAGTTCTGGCGAAAGTGCCGGCCGCGCATTGGTTTGCCGGTTTGTATTTGGACAAGTGAGATAGGGCTCTCGGAAGGCGTTTTTCGAAAGTGACGCTGTCAAACCATGGTGTTTCGGTTCGTGGACAGGTGTATTCAGTGAGCGGGCGCCGTTCCGCTATTCAGTCGAAGCCGGTTTCGACGCTGCGGCTCGGGCTTCTGCCGCTGAGTATTGGGGCAATTATCGCTACAACGATGATTCCCATTAAGCTGCGGTGGCCGTCGCTGACATTTCTCGATACGTCGATTAGTCGCAGCGATATCACCAATAACTTGTTGCTGTATCTGCCGCTGGGCATAGCGCTCGTCAGAGCCGGTCTTCCGCGCTGTATCGCCGTCGCCGGGGGCTTATCGGTGCTTGCGGAGCTTCTTCAATTCGGGTATGTCAGCAGAGATCCCTCGCCTGTCGACGTCGCTTCGAACGTCACCGGCGCGTTAGTGGGTTTCGTGTTGGCGTGGTTTGTGTGGAACGTAACTGGGTTCGCTCTTGAGTCAATCAAAATCGGCCGGCTACTGGCTGCCCTCTGCCTCACTGTGGCTGCTGTATCGGTTTTCGCGCTGGCCTGGCATAGGACGATGGCCGATTTTTCCAACTGGGATTCGAGGTTTCCGCTTGCGGTCGAAAATGAACTGACCGGCGACAAGCCTTGGCGAGGAACCATCGAAAAGCTTGCAATTTATGCAAATTCCCTCAAGCCTTCCTTAATTGAGCAGCTTGCGGCACGCGGCCCTGACGCTACGATATCCGGCAGTAAGGGTTCACTTCCGACTGCAATCTACGCCTCAAGCGATATTCCGGGCGCGCCGCCTAACTGTGCCCTGAAGCTGTTTACTCCGGATGAGAACGTGCGGTTTTTTGAAACGCTTCGCCGTACGGGCAAGCTTACAATTCTCGTCTGGATGACGCCCCAGGACGTTACGCAGACGGGTCCGGCGAGGATCGTGACCGGTTCGAAAGATCTATACAGGCGCAATTTCACATTAGGCCAGATGGGGCGGACGCTAACGTTTCGCTTGCGCACCCCAAATACAGGCGGAAACGGGATGGACCCTGCACTGTATACGCCTCCTCTGCTGTCGGCCGGGCGGCAATCGTTTATCGCAGTGACTTACGATGGGGCTGTTTCGAAGATTTATGTGGATGGCAAGCTTGCCGCTCGCGCGAATCTCGCCTCGCGCCAGCCGCGGTTTCCTTACAAGCTTTTGCGCATATTGCCGCCGTCGCTGCCAGTGCCCGATCTCGAGACCAACATTTGCGAAATCGTGATTGGCTCGCTTACGGCGATGGGTCTTTTGGGACTCCTCGGAGTGGCTAGCCGGCGACGACGCGATATTTGGCGCTGGGCATTCATCGGCGGCGCCGTTCCGGGCGCGCTCATCTGGATCTTCTGTGCTTCGGAACCCACGCTCGGATTGAGGGTTTTGCTCCTCAGCTTAGGGGGCGCGCTTTTGGTTGCGTTTGCCAGGGAGTGGCCAGCGTCGCAAACACATTAAGGCGCTTGCTGACGCGCGCGGTTCTGTAAGTTCCGGAACCGCGACCGCATTCGGTTAGTGGATGTCCTCAAATGCGGGAGCTTCCGCTTGGTACCGAGTTAGCTTTGGCGGGTCCGCGTCGGGTTCAACGAGCCAGACGTTCCGGTCGCGAAAGTAGCGGATGAGCTGTTGGTTCTCGGCGGCGCCGCGGTCGCAAGCCCAGACCACGCGGGCGCCGTCGATGTCCGCGGCATTATGAATCCATTCTTCGAATTCGTGCTTTGGTCCGTAACGCACAAAGACAAGCTGCCTGCCGCCCACTTTGGCAAGCTGGGAATCGATGTCGATGCGGCCTTCGGGATCGTCCGAATTGATGTAATTCGATGTCTCGTAGTCGAACGCGTCGGATATGTCGTCTGACTCGATGAGATGGAGCGTGTACCAGAACAGGAAGTGAGCGAGGCAAAGCAGCACAATCAGCCTCGTTACGTCGTGGCCAACATGAAATCCGGCGATAGTAAGATTCGACAATCTCTCGAGGCCGATTACAGTCGCAAGCAAAAAGAGGCACGTTAGCGCGGCGATGTAGTGGGAATAAAAATATGGATAAAAGTTTGTTCCCAGCGCGAAGATCACAACCGTAGACGCGATATATACTGCAGCGGGCTTTCGCACACTGGCGAAGAAGAACGGCACAGCAAAGAACAACGGGGGAAGAAAGAAAAAGCGGTAGTAGCGTATCCGGTAGGCGAGCCGTTGAAGGTACTTTCCGAACGTATCTGTTCCATCTCCGTGAATGCCTGCCTGCGCCTTATAATCCATTTCCTGTTCGGCGGTCAGCGTCCGGTGGGGCTGGGGATTGCGTTGAAAAGTGAATGTGACCGGGACGCCGTACTCGTAACGGCAAACCATATAGGGAAGTGTTGTCCAATTGCCCGTCACTGATTTGTTTTGAAGTAATACGAGGACGATGGCCGGCAGCATAGCTGCAGCGGCGGCCGCGGCTCTGGTCCCAGCCAGCTTCCATATTGCACGGTCTCGAATCGCAGGAATGAAGAAGAGAATTACGCTTAAGACCAGCAACGTAAATTCAAAAGGGCGTGTTAGCAGCTGGAGTCCCATTCCAACGCCTAGGAGCGCGGCGTCGCGATTTTTCCAAGATGCTCGCAGCCTTGGCAAAGCGCCGAAGACGAGGCACCCCGCTATTGCTGAAACAGCGCCGCCCCAATAGGTGTTCATCCACCGGCTTAACGGCCCGAACTGAATGACCGCTAATAAGCCGCCCACGAGCGCCCACCCCTCCGTCGTCCAACCCCGCAGCATCCAATAACTCAGAGAGCACATTAGCGCGACCGAGAGGACCACTCCAGCCCAGAAACTCCGGAAGAGCGCGTGGCCGAGCGCGAGCATGAGCCCTTGCCCAAGCGGAAAGATGGAGCTGTATGTCGGCTGCTGCAGGACAAAATTCGTCTCGAAAAATCGATACATCGGGTGGGTGGGGTTCGCGAGGCGCAGATGCGTGAGCGTGTCCGCAAGCAGAACATAACTGAAATCGTCGGCTCCGGCCGGCATTGGCGCGGGTGATTGCGGGAGGAGCGCGAGCCGCAAAATCACTGGTAAAGCGCCCAACATCGCCATAGATATGGCGGGCCGGCCCAGGAGCAACGCCGCCAGCCGCTCAGCAGGCGGATTTGCAAGCACAACGAACAACAGACAGGCGGCGAGAGCGAGTTCAACGAGATCGGCCGCGCCAAACCCAATAGGATTGTGCAATGGCAGAAACGAACGGAAGATGTGAAATAGATACATCTTTAATTGGCTGGTAAAAAGGATTTATCTCTTTCCTGCGATTCGCCGAAATGGTACCATTTCGTCCAATCATGCTCACCCGGCGTATCTATGCACAAGTTATCTTGTCGACTCTGTTTGTGGCATGTTCCAGCCAATCGCAGACTCGTGATTCCCGTTCGATCGTAGTCCGCGCCGCGAGAATTCTTGACGTCGAATCCGGTAAGTTCGTTGCACCGGGAGAAGTGCTTGTAGAAGGCGATACGATCGCGCAAGTAGGCTCGTCGGTCCCGCACCCGGATGGCGCGGCCATTATCGACCTGGGAGACCGGACGCTGATGCCCGGCCTCATCGATGCGCACGTTCACCTGTTTCTGCATCCAGGGGCCGAAGATCTTCAGACGATAGAAGAGTCGGTGCCGCATCGAACTATACTCGCCACGCTTGCCGCTCGTGACGACTTGATGGCGGGCTTTACGGCGGAGCGCGACATGGGCACGGAAGGTGCTGGATCGGCCGACACTGCCGTTCGAGACGCGATTGACAAAGGCTCGATACCGGGACCGCGCTTACGCATCAGCGGGAATGCAGTCGATATTTTGGGCGGTCACGAGGACGCAATTGGATTTAACCCCGCGCAACATGTGCTCCCGAACGCGACATGGGCGAATAATTCGTTCGAGCTTGTCAGGGTGATTCGTGAGCAGTTTAAAGAAGGCGCCGATTTCATCAAGGTCTATGAAACGGGGCGCGACACTCTCCGTGACGACAAGTTCGCGACAGTTTACCAGTACACGGCCGATGAACTGCGATCCGCGGTGCAGGAAGCGGCGCGGGTCGGGCGAAAAGTTGCCGTTCACGCGACCGGCGAGCCGGGGACGCTATATGCAGCTCAAGCCGGAGTCGCCTCGATCGACCACGCGTTTCAACTTAGCGAGGAAACCATGCGGATCATGCGTGAAAAGCAGATATTCGCGGTTCCCACGTTTACAATCTCGGAATATTTTGCGCTGCACGCGTCTTCGCCCGAGCACTCGAAGTTTGAACAACGCGTGCTTGATTTGCATGTGCAAGATTTTCGGAGGCAGCTTGCAGCGGGAGTGGCGATGGCATCCGGCTCCGATGTTGGCCCGTTTCCCCATGGCACGCAGGCGCGTGAACTCGAGCTGATGGTAAAGTACGGCATGACGCCGCTGGCTGCTATTCAGGCAAGCATTATCAACGGCGCGAAGTTACTTGGCTGGAGTAACCAGATCGGCAAGTTACGACCGGGCTATTTTGCCGATATGATTGCTGTTTCCGGGAATCCGCTCGACGATGTTACGCGGCTCGAGAAAGTAGAGTGGGTGATGAAAGGCGGCGTCGTGTACCGGTCGGTGGGGGCTAAATGATTAGCTGCGCGGCTGGGCGAACTTCGTCGCATCCGCTCCCTGGCGGTCGCGGTTCCGATACGGACGTTGACCGATAAGAACAGGCGGTTTGGTGACGAAGTTCGGTTAGGCTCGCTGCAACTCCACCTTCTTGCCGGCCACGGATAGATTTTCGCGGACGAAAGTTTCATCCCACAAATTCGAATTGACTGCAGAGATGTGAGGGTTCTGCAAAGCCCAAAGATATGCTTTCATGGGTGGCTTCATGTCGCCCGGAATGATGCGGTTAATTTTGTCGATTCGCCATTGGGGCACAGGCTGTAATTCCTTGTGGTGGGTTGCGACGGCGTGGGCCGCTTTCATGGCGATGATGCCCACTTGCCTGGCGGACGCGTCGAGGATTGCCTGGTCTACATAGCCGCCGTTGATGACGTTATATGCGCACATGACAGCGTCGTAGTGACCGAGTTGAGTGGCTTTTCGAAGAACGCCGGCTGCGTCGTTATGCGATGTGACTCCCAGAAAGCGGACTTTTCCCTGTTGCTTTAATTCGAGGAAGGTCTCGTAAATGTGAGGATTGTCCAACTCGTCGGGGACCGCCGCGCCATGAGGACACATAAGCAGGTCGAAATGATCGGTACCGACTCTTTTCAAGCTGCCTTCGAGTGAATCGGAAATGCACCTTCGAAACTGCTGGCTGCCTTCAACGAGATGAGCGTAATCGGCCATCATGGCCAAGGCCAGATAGGCCGGCGGAAACTGATTCCTCTGCCCTGGAAAATAGTCCAGATAGTAACCTGGCTTTTCAGCGAGATTATTTTGATGGAGCTCTTCGGCTCGCTTCGTGATCGCGGCTTGCTTATCGGCGGGTAAGCCTTCGAAGATAGTGCGATACATGCGGTAACGAAGGTTCAGGAATGCCGAGACTTTGGTTTGCAGGAATACTTTGTCGCGTTTGGCAGAAGACCCTCCAAGCAGTTTGCCGTACGCAATTTCGCAATCGCCATTTGAGTATGCCGGCGCCATGTCGAGATAGTTTAATCCCATCTCGATCGCCAGGTTCAAGTGCTGATAATTGCTGCTGGTAATGGGATCGCCGCCGGAGATAACCTCGGAAATCATCAGGCCCGTGCGGCCCAACCGGCGGTAGGCCATCCCCGGCTGCTTGTTTCGCCACTCATCCGGCCGTTGAACCTGCGCTGTTTGTTTTGCTTCGGCCGGTATCCCGCTGACAGCAAGTCCCGCCGCTGCCGGCGCAACCGCTGCTTGTAAAAACTCTCGTCGAGACGTCTGCTCTTCCATGCTTGGCCTCCAGCTTCCAGTGTAGGCGCAGGGGCCGGTTTGGGCGGCGAATTATTATATGAATTGAATCGCATGGAACGCCGAAAACTAGGCAAACAAGGACTTGAAGTTTCAGCGCAAGGACTCGGCTGCATGGGCATGTCCGATTTCTACGGAGTTCGCGACGATGAAGCGGAGTCTGTCGCTACCATTCACCGCGCGTTCGATCTGGGCATCGATTTTTTCGATACGGCGGATATGTACGCGTTTGGACGCAACGAAGAACTCGTTGGGAGGGCGTTGAAGAGAAATCGCGGCCGCGCAATCATCGCCACCAAATTCGGGTTCGTTCGCGACCCGAACGACCCTTCGAAGCGTGATATTTGCGGGCGGCCCGACTACATTCGTAAGGCATGCGCGGCGAGTTTGCAGAGATTGGATACCGATTACATCGATCTGTATTACGTGCACAGAATTGATCCCAATGTGCCCATCGAGGATACAGTGGGGGAAATGTCGCGACTGGTCGAGCAGGGCAAGGTCAGGTTTCTCGGTTTATCCGAGGCTGGTCCACAGTCGCTGCGGCGCGCCATGCGCACTCACCCGGTTTCGGCGCTGCAAACGGAATATTCGCTTTGGAGCCGCGATGTCGAACGTGAAATTCTGCCCACATGCCGTGAGCTTGGAATCGGCTTTGTTCCCTATAGTCCGCTCGGACGAGGGTTTCTGAGCGGCGAACTGAAGAGTTTTGACGACCTGCCCGAAGACGATGTGCGACGGTCTCAGCCCCGTTTTCAGGGCGAGAATTTTCAGAAGAATATCGAGCTGGTAGATAAGCTGGCTCAGATGGCGCGTAAGAAAGGGTGCACCACGTCGCAGCTTGCATTGGCGTGGGTGCATGCGCAGGGGCAGGACGTTATCCCCATTCCCGGAACGAAGCGCCGTCGATATCTCGAGGAGAATGTCGGCGCGCTCGACATTCAACTTTCGAAAGAAGACCTGGATGAGATCGAGAGCGTCTTTCCGGCCGGCGCAGCGGCGGGCGATCGCTATTCAGCGGCTATGATGGCACGGGTTGGGATCTAGTGATCTGTCCGTGCAATACAGAAGCCGACCGGGAGGTCGGCTGCGGACCAGGAGGTCCGCCCCACATACGGCAAGTCAGATTGCCGCGGAAGCCGCGGCGCGGTGGAGGGCCACTTGCTGCTTTTCCATGTCGTTGGCGACCATCTCGCTTATTAACTGTCGGAAGGTGTAAGTAGGGCGCCATCCCAAGGAATCGCGCGCCCGCGTGGCGTCTCCTACCAACAAATCGACCTCCGCTGGCCTGTAGAACTGCGGGTCCTGACGAACGAATTCGCGGTAATCGAGGCCGACTTCGCGAAACGCCAGATCGCAGAATTCGCGCACCGAATGAGTTTCGCCCGTAGCGACAACGAAATCGCCCGGGTCCGGTCGCTGCAGCATGAGATGCATGGCGCGCACATAATCGGCGGCATGTCCCCAATCGCGGCGGGCTTCCAGATTGCCAAGGCGAAGTTCCTTGGCCAACCCGAGTTTGATACGCGCGACATTGTGGGTGATCTTGCGAGTAACAAACTCGAAGCCGCGGCGCGGGCTCTCGTGGTTGAACAGCATACCGTTCGCGCAGAACATCCGGTACGCTTCACGGTAATTATTAGTAAGATAATAGCCGGCCACCTTGCTGATGCCATACGGGCTGCGAGGGTGAAACGGCGTGGTTTCGCACTGGGGCGTCTCCCGAACCTTGCCGAACATTTCGCTCGACCCCGCGAAATAAAATCTGCATTCTGGCTGGAGCTGGCACAAAGCCGCTAACAGGTAATGAGTACCGTCGCAGTTTGTGTCCATCGTGGAGAAGCCGTCCTCGAAGCTCTCGGCGACAAAACTTTGCGCTGCGAGATGGTAACATTCGTCTACCTTACAGCGGCTTAGGATGTGAAATATACTTGGGTAGCTTTCGAGACTGCCGGCGTGGAGCACAATGCGGTCCTTGATATGCAATATCCGGCCTAGGCGCTGCTCGGGCTGTTCGAGCGCCACGCGCCGGACCAGGCCGTGGACTTCGTAGTCTTGGTCGAGAAGATATTCGGCGAGGTAGCTTCCGTCCTGTCCGGTGATACCCGTGATGAGCGCCTTTTTCATGGCAGCAGTATAGCAAAAGTAGCGGAGTCAATAATAAAGAGGATGATTTCTTATGCTCAAAATTTCGAGGACGTGATGTTGCATCGGGTCTTCGAGGGCCGGAGGGATGGCTTTTATATCGACGTCGGCGCATGCGATCCTGTTGTCGAGTCAGTAACGAAGTTTTTCTATGACGAAGGTTGGTCCGGTATCAATATCGAGCCAAACGAGTGGTTTTACAGCAAGCTGTTGGCGGACCGCCCGCGCGACATCAATCTGAATCTGGCGGTGGGCGAACGCGAAGAGTGCCGGCCGTTTTACGTCTTCGAGCAAATTGGGAATTCTACTTTTGAGGAGGCGAGCCGCGACCGTTACGTCGAGAAAGGATTCGGGGCGGAGCAGAAAACAGTACACGTAACCACACTGGCGGCGGTGTGCCGAGATTACGTCAGGCGCCAAATCGATTTCCTGAAGGTGGACTGCGAGGGTTGGGAAAAGTTCGCCCTCAAGGGCGCCGATTGGGATCGTTTCCGCCCGATCGTCGTGATCGTTGAAGCGACGGAGCCCGGTACCACGACTCCCGCCTGGTCGGACTGGGAACCCTATCTGATCGAAACCGCCCGATATGAGATGGTTTATTTTGATGGCCTGAACCGCTTTTACGTTCGGCGAGAATATGCGGATCTGCGCTCCCGCTTCGAAGCGCCGCCCAATGTCTTCGACGATTTCAAACTCCATACCCTTCAAGCAGCGGAAGAGTCCAACCATGCTCTGGTACAGGAGCGAGACAGTTTGACAGCACGAGTGGCGGAGCTGGAGGAAAAACTACACCGTACGGCCGCGGAGACAGAGGAGAAGCTGAACCGTACGGTCGCGGAGATGGAGGAGAAGCTGAACCGTACAGCGGCTGAGAATCTGCGGCTTATGGAGCTACTCCGCGCTCAAGAGGTCGAACTTCGCTGCGCGCGGGCCTCTCGCGATGCTGCGGAACAAGCCAGGCGGGCCGTGACGGAAGAGCGAGACAATCAGGCAGGGCGGTTGGCTGAGATGGAAGCGCAAGCGATGCGCAATCAGGAGCGGATTGCAGAATTGGAGAAACGACACCGCGAGTTGGAAGCCGAGCTTGTAAAGAGCCGGTTATGGATAGGACGATTGTCACAGGATTTGGCAGTCCGCAAACTGCGCCAAGGAGGCTAAGTTGGAGGCTCGCCCCCTTGGCCGTTGATGTTCTAAATGAGCCGAGTGCCAAGAGGGTCGGCGAGTACAATACGTGAAGAGACAATGCTGAATGGCACAAAGTACGCCCTAAGCTGTGCCGGACTCAGCGTGTTGATTTGGTTGCCGGGTTGCGGAACTAGCGGCTCGGGTGGGATACAAGAGGGCGACCAATTGAGTTCCTTCTCTCAAGACATTACTTCTCCCATTCGTGAATTTCGAATCAAGGCCGGCGCGACGACTATAGTCGATGTCACAGTGAAGAACACTGGAACCCAGTCTTGGTTTGGAGGCCAAGCCAAGCCGATGACGGTTGACTTAAGCTACCGCTGGATTGATAACAGCGGCAATGTGCTGACAACAATCGACGACAATCGAGCGCAGCTTGATCGCCGTGTGGTTCGGCCCGGAGAAAGCGATGCATTAAAGCTGCCGGTCACGGCCCCGCCCAATCCAGGTGCATACACTTTATGGGTATCCATGGTTCAAGAAGGGGTGGCTTGGTTTTACGACAAAGGCAGTAAGCCCCTGGTAATGCACGTGACGGTTGACTGAGATTGGCATAATGGAATTGTTGTAGTGAGGTGAGAAATGCTGAATGGGAAGTCTGTCGCCGTGGTGCTGCCTGCGTATAACGCGGAGAGGACACTGTCCGCCACTGTCTCCGAACTTCCGGACACGATCGATTACCGGATTCTGGTTGACGATGGCAGCTCCGACCGGACGGCGAGCCTCGGGCGCGAGCTAGGTCTTGAGGTGTTCGTTCATCATCGGAACTATGGCTACGGACGCAACCAACAGACGTGTTACCGCGAAGCGCTCGCTCGCGGAGCCGACATCGTTATTATGGTGCATCCCGATTACCAGTACACGCCGCTACTTGCGACCGCTATGGCAGGGATGATCGCATATGGGGTTTACGACGTTGTTCTCGGTTCCCGAATCATTGGCGGCAACGCTGTTGGCGGGGGCATGCCGTTGTACAAATACATCGCGAACCGGGTCCTTACAATGTTTCAGAACGTGATTTTGGGGGTTAAGCTATCGGAATACCATACCGGTTATCGTGCCTTTAGCCGGGCGGTTCTAACGCAGTTACCGCTACTTGAGAACTCGGACGACTTCGTGTTCGACAACGAGATGCTGACGCAGTGCGTGTGGTTTGGCCTTCGCATAGGAGAAATCTCGTGTCCGACCAAATACTTTCAGGAAGCGTCATCCATTAACTTCCGGCGAAGCGTAAAATACGGCTTCGGCGTGATCGCCACTAGCTTAAAATTCCTTTTGGAAAGACTGCATATCGCACACTTTCGCATCTTTAGTCCGAAAGGACGGAAGTTAGACCAACGATATTACAGCCCTGATTACGATGGCACAGACACTGAGTCGGCACGTGCCACCCACGCGTGAGTATTGCGGTATCCGTTCAGTGAGAGCTCCAGAACTTGAAAGGCAAGCTATACAGGCCAGCTCAGGAATGAGCTACTTGCCTGAACAACGACTGTGCCCTGTTTGCGGAGGACCGGTTGAGCCGTATCTTCACGGTAGCCGCGATTCCTCGACCGGCGAGAAATTCGAGATACGGCGATGTGTAAACTGCAAGCTCGGGATCACGTCGCCGCGGCCTGCGAGCCTCGACCCTTATTATGTCGATTATCACGGCGGTCGCCACGGAACGACGACAACTTATTGCGCGAATCGCCGGGTCTCCATATTGACGAAGGTTTGCGGACCGGGAAACAACCGGAGATTGTTGGATGTCGGGTGCGGCGAAGGGACGTTCCTCATAAGCGCCCGTAATCGAGGGTGGGATGTTTTCGGAACGGAAATCAGCCCGGAGAGTGCGCGGAGCGCCGGACTTCGAGTCTTCGAGACTCTTCAGGAGTGCCTGACCGCCGCTCCGTTTGAGTGCATAACGCTGTGGCACAGCCTGGAACATTTGGCCGATCCGGTTCAAACTTTGCTCGATGCCCATCGCCTTTTGCGGCCCGGAGGGGTTCTGATTATTGCGGTGCCTGATGCCGGCGGATTACAGGCAAGCCTTTTCGGCCGGCATTGGTTTCACCTTGATACGCCCCGGCACCTGTATCATTTTGCTTTGAAGTCCATTAGGGGTTTGATGCAACGCAACGGTTTTACTCCGGTAGCCGAATGGCATCAGGAGTTTGAATATGACCTGATGGGCTGGTCACAAAGCGCGCTAAACGCGCTGTCTCTGCCGCAAAATGTGTTCTTTTACACGTTGCTGAAACGGCCGACGGCAGCGAGTCGTCCGATGCAAATCTTTACTTTTATTCTCGGTGCGATATTGTGCGGCTTAGCTCTCCCGCTTGTGCCAATCAGCACGATGCTCTCACGGGGCGGCACGCTGGTGGTCGCCGGCAGAGCTTCGGAATTTGGGCGGTATGAGTGAACTGCAAGCCGGCAACACCAAACCGCTTGCTGCGCGCGCGGTTCTGTTCGACGTGCGGCTAATGCGGGTCTAAAAATCGGGCAAGCACGAGGAAGTTTTTGGGATCGCCGGGCGGCGGGTTGGTGTCGGGCACGAAAAGATAGCGGCCCATGCCGACAGGAAATATGTCACCGGGCAGATCGAGGCGGTGCTGCCAAGCCGTAAGGTGGGTTGAGCTTCGGTCGATGATCGCCCAGCGGAGTTGTCTGTTTCCGATTTTCGCGGCGACAGAGAGATAGTCAAATTCGCTCTCGGCCGGAATTCCAAGAATGGTTCCTTTGCTATCGAAATTCAAGTAATAAACATCCCAATAAGCGCCTATAACTGCTTGGATCTCGTTTTTCTTCAGCCACTGAATTAATGGCTCATCAGCCGCCGCCGAGGCCTGTAACGCGCCGTGTGCGGGATGCAGCAAGCTGACCGAGGGTGAGCCAAACGTGTCTGTTGCATTTATTAAGACCAGAAAAGCTATACCTGCGGCTTGCAGAACCCGCCACCCGCCCTCGAGCGCGGCAAATAGAATCGACGCGAGTGGGGGAACAGCAAAATAGACAGGCAGAATATAGCGGCTGGTCCAGCCGCGGATTGAACCGGCGCCGGAGAGCACATAAATACCGGCACAACATAGCAAAATCAATCCGACCAACATCGCCTGTGACAACAATGCGGGCTGCTTTCTGACCGGGGACTCAGGCCAGGCGGCAAGCAAGATAAAAAGCAGAAGAGCTGCGGCATAAATCAAGAGGATTATACGGGAAGACGGAGTGAACGCGCCTGGTGCTTTGTCGGCCAAGAGTTCAGGAACCTGAGTGAAGATGAGATAGGAGATGTTTGAAAAAACCTGAGTCAGAGTACTGGCTGAATGTGTAAGTCTATCGCCTGAAATCTCCTGCCCACCCCCACGAGCGAGGAATATCCAGACTGGCGAGCTGCCAGCTAATGCTCCGGCTGCCGCCAAAATGATTTTTGACGGAGAATTCAGAACGCGGCGAAGCAAGAGCCAAATGACAACCGGCAAGGTGATCATCAGTGTGACCATGGAACACCACAGTGCGAGGCCTGCCGATAGGCCAAAGGCGAAGAAGCAGTAACGGCGGGGTCTGCGACGCTCCAAGAGAGTAGCGAGCCACAGACTACAGGCGCCGTACATCAGAGTCTCTCCATAAGACCACCCCTCGTACGGATTGATGAGAATCATCGCGGGGGGAATTGCCGTCACCAGGAGGCCCGGGATACTGAACCGGGATCCGAATGCCTCTCTCAAGTAGAGGTACATGAAACAGACAAAGAGAAAGGAATATAGGATCACCGGAACGGCTAGAGTTTGCCGGGATACGCCGAATAGCCAAAACGTTCCAGCGGCTACATAACAGCTTTGCGCACCCAGGCGGGAGGCGCCTGGAAACATGATGGGATGGCTGCCGTGCAGTACGTTGATGCCGCACATGCCGGGCAGAACGACGTCGGAGTCGGAACCAGGCGGATATCCAGGGGTCGGATATGAAAACAGAAGCCGCAAACCGAGAGCGGCGAGCAAGATCAAAGCGGCTACGACAGTCAAGAATGATGGAGGCTTTAACGCAAATAGCCTGGCGGAGCCGAGCGCTTGGGGAAGAGTCTCGCCTTGAAGCTGTTGCTTAGTGTCCGTTTCCATTCGGCGCGCACCAGCGGAGAACTTCCTGAGTAAATGAGTGCCAGGTGGGCAGATTCAGATTTAACGTTTCTTCCGTCTTCTGATTAGCATAGTCGTCTTCCAAGAAGGACAGCACGGCCCGTCTAAGATTGATGGCGCTCAGCGGCTCAACATAGTGGATGCCAGCCTCTCCCAAGCTTTGCAAGCTGGGAATTGTCGTAGCCGCGATGACGGGTGTTCCGAGCCAGAGGCTTTCCACAGGTGGCAGCCCGTAACCCTCCGCGGCGCTAATGTAGACGGTTGCGCGCGACTGTTCGACGTAACTACGGATTGCGCCGTCACCGGGAGCGGAGGAGAATTTAAGTCCTGAAGCCTTGTCGGCGGCGAGTCTTTGTACCTTGTGGGCGAACGCCGGTTCAACCCATCCCATCTTGCCGATGAAATTGAGCTGTAATCCCTCGATCTGCCCGAGGAGGGGCTCAAACGCTTCCAGTATTAATTCGTGATTCTTCCGCGGCTCAATCGTTCCAAGAACGCTGAATGCCGGCGGTCGATTTAAGGCCGGCCGGTCGTCCCTTGGGCCCAGGGAATCGCAACCGAGCGGCAAAACAACGCCGCCGCGAGCATTGGTTCGCTTCAAGCGACCATAATAGGCGTCACGCGTGTATTCGGAAATAAAGGCGCAACAACTGGCTCGCCGGAGAACTTTGTAATATTCGCAGATTTGCAGGAGCCAGTCCGACCAGAAGTATTCCGGATGGGTGACCGGAAGCAGGTCATAGACGATAAACCGGTAGCGTTGCAGCTCCTGGTCCGGCATTTCCCGAAAATATTCGAGGCGCTGCCACTCGATAAAGACCTCCGGGACGAGGACGATGTCGCGCTGTGATACTTCGACTACCGAGCCATTACGGACCGCGCCGATTCGGCGGATTTCCGCGATTCCGGACTCGCCTGGATCCTCGAAGTATCTCGCAATGGCATCGATTAGAGCGGGAGGGAAAGCAATCCAAGAGCCTGCATCAAGGCGGACTGGAATGGCGGCGCCTGGCGGCAAATACCTGCAGATCTCTCCCTCAATCCGCTGAATTCCGGTAGTGACTGGATTAGTGAGGAATTCAGTCAGATCGATATACAGACTCATACGGTTTGAAGGCCGTGAAGATCGGAGGATGGCGCTCCTGAGGCTTTCAAATCGCCTTGCTCGCAGGAGCATGCCGCAGGGTCGCACCAGCGGAGAACCTCGTCGGTAAACGACTTCCAGGTGGGGAGATTCAGGCGCATGGTTTCTTCTGTCTTCTGGTTAGCATAGTCGTCTTCGAGAAAGGCCAGCACAGCTCGCCTCAGGTTGAGGACATTCAGCGGATCGATATAGTGAATGCCCGCCGAACCAAGGTTTTGCAGACTGGGAATCGTAGTGGAAGCGATAACCGGGGTTCCCAGCCAGAGACTTTCGACAGGCGGGAGCCCGTAACCTTCCGCGCTGCTGACGTAGATTGTTGCCCGAGACTGTTCGATGTAGCTTCTGATGGCTCCGTCGCTCCGGGTTGGGTGGAATAGGAGCCCGGAATTCTTGTCGGATGCGAGGGTATGAATTCTGTGAGCAAACGCCGGATCGACCCAACCCATTGCGCCGATAAAGGACAGGTTCAGCCCTTCGATCTGCCGGAGCAACGGCTCAAATGCTTCGAGTATCAACTCGTGGTTCTTGCGGGGTTCAATGGTTCCGAGAACGCTGAACGTCAGCGGACGGTTGAGAGCGGGCCAATCAGGTCTTGGACCAAGCGAGTCGCTGCCCAGCGGCAGAACAATGCCGCCGCGAGCGTTGGTTCGCCTTAGCCGCCCGTAGTAGGTGTCGCGCGTGTATTCGGAGATGAATCCGCACCGGCGGGCGCGCTTAACGAGTTGAAAATAGCTGTGCAGACGCGGAGGCGCGTCTGTGGGGAAATACTCGGGGTGAGTCATCGGGAGCAGGTCATAAACGAGGAACCGATAGCGCTCCAATTCACGGTCTGGCACCTTGCGAAAGTAGGCAAGCCGCTCCGCGTTATCGAAGACTTCGGGAACAAGAACAGTGTCGCTTGCCGAGACATCAGTCGGCTCGCCATTTTCAGGCGCGCCGAGCCGGCGAATTTCTTCGAGAGCAGAGTGCTGGGCGTCACGAAAGTAACTTCCAATCACCTGTATCAGCTCCGGGGCAAGAGCGACATAGCGGTCGGAGCGAACGCGGACCGGAAAGGCCGCGCCTGGCGGCAAATACCTGCACAATTCGCCCGCGATCCGCTGGATTCCAGTCCTGATCGGGTTCACTAAGAACTCGCTCAAATCGAGGTAGAGACTCATGCGAGGCCAAGAATTTCGATCAGCCGCTTTCCGTAATACTCGAAGTTATGCGTCTCGAGGAAAGCGGCGCGCGCGTCTGCATGAGCGGCGCGCGCGGTTTGCACTTCCCAAATCAGCGCGAGTTGTTCCGCCACCTGCAGTGGGGAAAAGCGATCCGGCACCTTCGATATGTAGACAGGAGCATCACAGGACTCGGCCATATCGGCGGTCGCGACGCTTGGCAGTCCCGCGCTGATGCAATTGGTGAGCGTGGTCGGCAGTTGCCCGAAGGAATAATACCGAAGCTGAATAGCGGCGTCCGAGGCAATCAGGAAATCGCGATACATCGCATCGCCGGCAAATTCAGCTCCGCAATGCACGTGGTCGGAGACTCCATACGTGGTCGAGATCCGATCCACCTCTACTTTTGCATCTCCCGGTTCGCCGACAAAATATAATTCGGCAGGGACATTCCAGCTTCGGAGAAGCTCAATCGCGAGAATACAAATGTCCATGCCTTTTGCGCGGTTCACAGAGCCGAAACTGGAAACGAGAAAAACGCCGGGATCGATGCGGTGCTGCTCGCGCGCCGCTTGTCTGGCAGACGGTGTCAGCTCGGCATCGTCAAAGAGGACGGTAGGAGAACAACTGACGACCTGAGCCTCGACTCCATAGCGTTTCTTGATTTGAGCCCGCTGCGTCACCGTATGCACAATCAGGGGAGAGGCGCGTTCGACCACCGGCTCGAGAAACAGCGACGCTGGATTGGGGTCATGCGGCAGGTTATTCGCCTCCTCCGCCGAGACGGGACGACGAAGGATTCTAGCGGCTAATTTCTGGAACTCCTCAGGTCCTAAGCGTTGAAGGTAGACCTGGCTGAGGCGCGCATCGTGAAGGATGCAAGGGCCGCCGTAGCGTTCGAATACGTCCAAGATGCGGGTGTGAAGAGGAGAGTTTCCAATTACCGAGACTACGCCGTTGTATTGTCCATCCAGCAGGGGAGCGAGACTGACTTCGCCGGCATCAAAGAAATTCCCTTCGAACGCGAGCGGGCGCGCGGCGTCCGTATAAAGACCTGAATGAAACAGTTTTTCGCCCGCCTGTATCGTCATGGCCGTGTATTGGGCAACAGTTGACCGATCAGGTGGAAACGGGCTCAAAAACGCTAACCGCGGTTTTTGGGGTTTTGGTGCAACAACAGCTCTGCTTCGGCTTTCGACGGCTGCTTCGATGGCGCTCCAAAACCGCTTGCCCACCTCATCTTCGTGAAACTTGGGACCCAGGTGGGATTGGGCTGCGACAAGAGAAGCTCGAAGAGAAGGGGATTTCAGCAAACCTTCCAACTTATCGGCGAGAGCAATAGAATCGTTGGACGGGAACAAAGCCTCCGGTTGCTCGATCAACTCCAAATGCGCGGCGCAGGTAGAGGCAACAACCGGGCAACCGCAGACGGACGCCTCCACAACGGGCAGCGAAAATCCTTCTATGTGAGAGGGTGCAATCGAAGCCACGGCCCCAGCATGCAGCGACACCACGTCTTTATCCGGAATACTGGGCCTCATCCATCGATCGGGCGAACCGGCATCGGCGCCAGAGCGAAAAACCTTCTCCTCAGGGGCGCTGGGATAGAATTCCAGAAAACCAGCGCCTTCCTTGTGACCGGCTGCCTGCAAAAGCTCGGCCTTGTAAGCGAGACTGTAAAAGCCGATGACTTTGAGCGGAATCCGCTGTCCGTAGACCAGGTTCAGGCGCCGTAAGGCTTTGGCAGCAATATCTGTGTTTTTGCGCCTGTCATCGCCTCCAAACGTTACGAAGTAAGGCTCCCTTTGATCGTAAGGGGAAGGCATAGCCGGCAAACAGTCTCGAAATTCGTATAAGGAACGCCGCACGCAGGCGCCGGTAACGTGGATTCGGCTGGGAGGAGTGCCTATAAGTTCGGAAAGGCGCCACGCGGTGTATTCCGAAATTGGGAAAAAGCTGTGGAAGTGCTTGAGCCGGGCAAGCTTGGCCATATAGGCTATGCGGCTGGCGGCGGTTGGCAAATACCCTGGCCAGTCGAGCGGAATGAAGTCATAGAGCACGGCCGCGCGAAGAACACCGGGATGATTCTGGAAACGAAGGCTGAATCGCGGATCGTGGGTCATTGGCGAACCGTCTACAAATACGGCAGAGGCGCCGTTCAGGCAGGGGTTCGCTGAAGAGCTAACGTCGTCCACCAGCGGCATGAACTCAGTGGGAAGCGCCGCCATCCGCGGGTCAATCAAACCGGTAAGTTTGCAGCTCGATAACGGACTATGCCTGCGCGCTCTCAGCAGGGCGGCCGTATGATAGCCAATCCCTCGACCCTGGAAATCCTGGTCTTGAAGGCATCGAAGGTCAACGTATATTACTGGCTGCATGCGCTCGGAGTAAATCGGAGGCGTTCGAAATTGAAGTCTCTTCCGGACTGCTGAGTTTCCCATTCAGCTCCGAAGTTTGCAATTGCTGCTGACGGAACATAGCAAGAAGCAACTGCTCCAAGGCATCCCATTGCGCCGCATTGTTCCGCTCCACGCCCTGCAGCCGTTCCTCGATCGCGCGCAAGCGGCGTTCAAGATCTTCCAGCTTTGAAAAGCCTTCCGCGACCTGAACGCTGATTTCTGCAAAAAAGAACGCTTTAACCTTTGCGAGAAACCACCAAAGCGGCCTTTCAATTAAGGCACGGTAGATAGGGCGAAGGATAGAGATGATTGCCCGTTCGACGAACTTCATTGCTTAGTGTTTCCAGTTCAAAATAGAATATGACGTTCGATCCCCATCTCGAATGCCAAGTGTTCCGAAGAACTTCTGCTTCAATCAAGAGCTACTTGGAGCGAGCATAGCATAAAGGAGGCGCAGCTTAGAAGCCGGCTTAGGCACGCGCCTCGGCCAGCCGATGTAGCTGGGGGCGTACCGTGAAACAGGGTTGGCTAGCGAACAGTTGTCGCTGCGGACCCAGAAATGGCTGTAAGTGAGTTCGCTATTGTGGATCGGTTCTCCCAGTCGCGGCTTCTCGCGAATTCATAAAGGTGCTGATCGACGTCTGTCGCCTCGCGAATCAAACTTAATGTGGCGTTATCCAGCTCCTCAACGCGTGGCCTTTCTGGACTGACGTTTTGCGCTTCGAAAGGCTCTGGCTCATGGCAGTTCAAGGAACGACTTATGCGAACGAGCGAGCTCGCGAAGTCATCGGCAAACCCAACGGCTATGAAGTTAATAAGGCTTTCCTTTGCGCGCTCGAATAACGTCGCCGCGCTGTCAAACTGATCGGCGTACTGAAGCCGTTCCTGCAGTTCGAAACTCGCCAAAGATGCCGGACTGAGCCCCTGAGCAACGGCTGCCGGATCACGCGGCGCCTTGGCCAGATAGGCGGCCTGATAATTCTCAACCATATGCCGGGTCGCCGGATTGATGCAAAACTCCGCCAGTGACATTTGCTGAGCGTGCTCATGTGACGGGTGCTCGGCGGCTCGTCGAACATGGTAATAATGCGAGATTGTGCGTTCGACCGGGTCGCGCAACATCGTAAACGTAAGGAGCTGTCGTCCTAAATAGGGTTCCAAGTGCGACAGAAAATGTCCGCGAAAGATGTCCCATTGGCTTAATTCGGATCTTGGAACGGCGATCAATTGATCCCACAGCCACCAGGGACAAATCCCTGCGCGCGGAAAGGCCTGTTCAAGAAAGCGCCACACCGACATCCCTGCAGTTTTGGGAATGTGGAAAAAGTAGACTCCGCTTACAGTCATGAGAGAAGCGAAAACCTTTATTTTAGATTAATCGGAGCCAATTCCGTCCCGTGCAGCCAGCAAAGAGACCAAGTTCGCTGATTCTCATCTGTGAGGCGGCGGTCATAAACCAACAAGAGCGCATAGTCGAGACTATTGCGGCGAACAATCAGGAAGCATTCGATGCGGTGTTCGCGTTCGACCTGAGCGGCTCAGCGCGTATGCCACCTGGGATCAGGGTTGTGCCCGAAGAAACCCTGGGGCGGAGTCTCTTGAGGCGCCTCGCGTTCTTCGCCGGTGCGGAGTACCTGCCGTACGCGGTGGCGCCTCTGCTTTTGCGTCACGGCTGGAATCAGGAGGAGGCACGAGATTCCGTTGTTGCTTATCCTGGCGTTTCCGCGGAACGGGTTATGGCGGCGCACCAAATGATCGAGCGAGGCTGCGAGGCTGTCCTGTTGCGGCGCGACGACGAAGCGCCCGTCGTACTTGCGTTGGCTAGTAATACGCGTAACGAGCGGATGGTGGATCATTGGGCCGACCGAATGGAGCGCTTTTCGTCGGACGCCAACGAGACGGAACCTTTCAATCTTTCGCTGGGCAGTAAGCTGGTGGACTACCTCTGCGACCGGGTAGGCTCCATCAGAGATACGGAACAAGAACCAATTTCCTACGGCTCATCGAGTTGTCTTCCCACAGGAACTAAGATCAACTCGGTTCTACGCGGCGCCGTAAGAGCGCTGTTGCCTGAGTCTCAACAGCTCCTTGAGGACCCGTTCGCAAACGCAGTCCGTGCATTGAACGCACCTTCGCCAAAAGTCCATCAGGATTCGGGAAACCTGATTACGTCTCTGATGTTTTTCATTTGGTTGACGCGGCCCGAAGTGCAGACGGCGTTCAATTTGTCCCTGCCCGATGGCAGACGGGGCTTGGTCGATTGGTTCCTGGAGCGAGCCGTCATCGAGTACGACATCGCGGAGGAATTTCTGGGGCCGGTTCGATCTGAGCGGCAAAGACCTTCCGCTGCTCTGTCGGCGGAGCGAGTTGTCTCTGTCGGGCGAGACGAACCGGCGGCAGATACGCGCACGGGAGTGAACCTTGTGGGATACCCTCGCGCTGAGATGGGGATGGGTGAGCTGCTTCGCCAGTCTGCCGCGGCTTTGTCCACAACATACTTTCGCTTCTGCATTGTCGATTTCAATTTCGGTATTGTCGCCAGCCAGCGCGACAGACGATATGAAGCGCTTGTACGGTCCGACAATCCCTTCCACATAAATCTGTTTCACATCACTGCGGATCAAATGCGTCTCGCCTGGGAAAAATTGGGACCGCAATTCTTCCGCAATCATTACAATGTTGGCTATTGGACATGGGAGCTGAGCAACTTCCCTAGCCAATGGAAGGGCGCGATCGATCTTGTCGACGAAATATGGGCCCCTTCCAGGTTCATCCAGGAAGCAATTTCAAAGAAAACAAACAAGCCTGTTGTCTGGATGCCTCTGGCAGTCGAGTTTCCCACGTCTTCCGCCTCGATTGAAGAAAGCCGGAACAGGGAAAAGTTCGGTCTTCCGAGCGACAGGTTTCTTTTCTTGTTCTCTTTCGATTTTTCCTCGTTCGTCACTCGAAAGAATTTTTCCGCCTGTATCGACGCGTTTCGAAAGGCATTTCCTGAAAACTGCGAGCAAGCCGGTCTTGTGATCAAGACGATACGGCACTCACACCACAAGCGCGAATTCTGGGACCTATTGCGGGCAATTGGAGATGATCGGCGGATCTTCCTGATAGATCGTTTGCTGCGGCAGGAGGAGATGCGCGAGCTGATGGCATCGTGCGATTGTTTTATTTCTTTACACCGCTCCGAGGGATTCGGATTCGGAATGGCCGAGGCGATGTATCTTGGTAAGCCGGTTATCGCGACAAACTATTCCGGGAATCTCGACTTCACAAAGAAAGATAACAGCTGCCTGGTGGACTGTCGCCTCGTACCAGTTAGAGCTGGCGAGTATTTGTTTCCCGAGGGACAAGTCTGGGCAGATCCGAATGTCGATGACGCCGCCAGATATATGCGTCTTCTTGTTGATGATCGGGATTACGGCAGGCGTCTGGGGAGCGCCGCCGCGGATTTCATGCGGCGGCAACATAGCACGAAAGCCGTCGGAGAACGCTACTTAAAGCGCTTGGAGCAGATTAACTCCTCGTTAGCCCTGCCTACATGGTTCAGAAAGCTGTTTCCGTCCCGGACGGTGAAACGCCCGTGAAGACCGAGTTTCCGTACACTGGAGCACGATGGCGCCCGTTTCGCGTAAGCCCGACAATACCTGGTATCTTCTTGGCAAATACGTGGGACTTACGTTTCTGCTGCCGTCGTCGGCGGCCGCCGGGTATCTGCTTGGCAGGTTTATTGAACATTATGTTCATTGGTCGGGATGGGTGCCGGCAGGCATTATATTTGGTGTTATTGCAGGTCTCGCTAAGCTGTTTCAGGAATTGCTGCGGGACTCCCGCGAGTAACTCGGGTGCCCGTAATCCATGAAACAGAACGCCTCATTGGCCGATATCGACTATGGTCAGGCCACCCGGCGCCTGTTCTGGCTGACTTGCGGAATTGGTCTTACGGGTTCGCTCGTGGCCTGGTGGGTTGGAGGAAATCCAGCTGGAGGCGGTTTCTTGATCGGAAGCGCTGCTTCGCTGGTAAATCTTTGGATTTGGCACGCTATCGCCAAGGGCTTGAGCGGTGGGGAGGAAAAGCCGAGCCGGACGATGGCTGGTCTTTTCGCGGGCCGTTTTCTAGCTTTGTTCGCCCTGGGTTATGTTATGCTCAGAACTTTGAATGTTCAGCCTCTGGCCATGGTACTGGGACTTTTCGTCAGTGCCCTGGCTGTTATCGCTGAAATACTACTCGAGTTAGTCGCGCGTTAAGCGGCGCAATCTATCGAAATGGAAAAAGAACTCTGGATTAGCGTACCGTTCAACAAGTTCCTTGCGGGGCCGGCGAACGCCTGTTTGAATGCCTTTGGGATAAAAGCTGCCAATCCGGCACGCCCGTGGGCGGACTGGCTGACTATCGAAATTGCCGTCGTCCTCTTCATTATTCTTTTATTTGCGTTCCTCAGAACCCGCCTGTCGGTGGATAAACCAGGGAAGCTGCAGCATTGCTTCGAGCTTTTGTACGAGTTTCTCCGCGCACAAGCTGAGGAAGTCGTGGGACACGGGAGTAAGCGATTTCTGGCGTTCTTTGGAACAATCTTCATTTTCGTTCTGTTCATGAATCTTACGGGAATCATTCCCACATTGGTGTCGCCGACCATGTTCGTGGCGGTTCCGTTCGGTCTGGCTGTTAGCACGTTCATTTACTATCACGGCGTCGGGCTGCGGGCGCATGGTCTGGGCGGCTATATAAAGCAGTTTTTCGGTCCCATGATATATCTGGCTTGGTTAATGCTTCCGATTGAGCTGATTAGTCATTCCGCCCGGCTGCTCTCACTTACTGTTCGTCTTTACGCGAATATGTTCGCAGGCGAGCAGGTGACCGATGCGTTCATGACTCTGACTTACGTGATTGTGCCCGTTATATTTATGGGACTGCATATATTTGTTTCATTCCTGCAGGCCTATATTTTTTCCCTATTGGCGATGGTCTATGTGGGTGGCGCCGTGGCCCATGAACATTAATTCCGGCATCATCGGCTTTCGAGCGTGAGCCCAGGGTCCCCCCGGACACCGTGTGGAACCACCTCCTCGGAGCATTTCATAAGGAGCATCAATGAAGAGTAAACTCACCATGCTGGGTGCGTGCCTGTTGGCCGCGGCCAGTCCCATGTTCGCCCAGGCCAATCCTTCTTCAGGATCGGCAGACCATTCGCTTGCCGCGGCCTATCTGGCCGTGGGCATCGCTAGCGGGCTTTGCGGCCTCGGGCAAGGCAAGGCCGTCGCTTCCTCCGCCGAGGCGATAGCGCGCAATCCCGGAGCCACAGCCGGAATCCGATTTGCCTTAATTCTTGGCCTGGTGCTGATCGAGTCACTCGGGCTTTATGCGCTCGTCGCTTCGTTTATTGTCAAGCGGTAACAGGAGAACGGGGATACACGTTTGTGGTGTCCCCATTTACTTCTCGTACTTCAACCCGTACCCCAGAGCAAACAAAGTCTGGTAGCCGGGGTCGCCGCGATGAAGCGAAGTTGATGAAGTCTTGGGCCAAGTGAAAGACAGCTTGCCAACCGGTTTATAGTCTCCAAAAAGGACATCGGCAACCCCTTCGCCCTCGCTGCCTGGAAGCCATGCGGCGATTATCGCGTCAGCGTCGCTCATAATGTCTTCGATGAAGATCGGACGCCCCGAAATCAGGACGACAACCACCGGGATGCCCGCAGCTTTCAATTTCTTAACTACGGCAACATCCGCTTGGGAGAGATGTAAGTCGGTCTTGTCCCCGAACATCTCTGCATAGGGGTCCTCGCCGACGAATGCCACGCCGACAGTTGCGCCTTCCGCGCCCGATCCATCCTTCGAATAAGTTACGTTTCGGGCCTCTTTCCTCATGGCAGCGAGAATTGTGGTTGTACCTGGCAGGCTCCGCCCGGCTTTGCCTTGCCACGTTACAGTCCAGCCGCCACTTTGAATTCCCGCGTCGTCCGCGCCTTTGCCGGCAACATGTATGCGCGAAGCCCGCTTGGCAATTGGCAGCACTTTGTTGTCGTTTTTCAAAAGGACCAGCGACTCTCTTACCGCCTGCCTGGCTATTCTGCGATGTTCGGCGGAGCCGAACGATTTGTGCAGGCTCATGTCGGCCAGCGGCGAAATGTTTTCGTCCATCAAGCCCATCGCAAATTTGACACGAAAAATGCGGCGAACTGCGTCGTCAATCCGCGATTGAGGCACGGTGCCTTCATTCACTAACTCCTTCAGATCGTTGAAGAATTCTTCGTAATGTTCCGGCACCATCACCATATCCATTCCGGCATTGATCGATTCGCGAATCTGAGCCTTATACCCGCCGTCGACCTTGATCTCGTTGAGCGCCGCATAATCTGAAATCAGGAAGCCCTGAAATCCCATTTCATTCTTGAGAATGTCAGTCAACAAGTGCTTGTTGGCCGAACATTTCACGCCGTTCCAACTACTGTAGGAAGGCATGATCGAGCCCACGCTTTCGGGTAGTGCCGCTAGGTAGCCTGCCAGATGAATTTTTCTAAAATCCGCCTCATCCAACTGAGTGTCGCCATGATCGAGCAGCTTCGTACCGGTCGCTTTGTTCATCAATCCGGTTCCCAATACAGTGCCACCGTCGCCCGCGAAATGTTTCGCGCAGGCGAGCACGGCTTTCGGATTGCTCAGCCCGTCCCATTGCAGTCCGCGCACGGCCGCCGCCCCGAGTTCCTTCACAATGTCGGGATCCTCGCTGAATCCCTCGTATGTTCGGCCCCAGCGTATGTCCTGCGGCACAGCCACACAAGGAGCGAAGGCCCAGTTGATGCCGGTTGCTCTGACCTCTTCAGCGGTAATTTGGCCGATTTGCTCGACCAGGTACGGATTGCGAGTGCAGCCCAGGGCGATGTTCTGCGGAAACAGCGTTGCGCCTAGCACATTATTATTCCCGTGGACTGCGTCTATTCCGTAGAGAAGCGGAATGTGCAGCTTGGTTTGCAATGCTCGCGACTGGTAGCGGTTGTACAGATCGGTCCACGATTGAAGATCGTTGCCGGATTTCGGATCGGAATCGCCGCCGCTGAGCAGGGAACCGAGATGATACTTTTCAATATCGTCGATATTTTTAAGAAACTGCTGATCGGGCTGCGTCATTTGCCCGATTTTTTCCTCAAGCGTCAACTTTCCAAGCAGAGCGTTCACTTGCGGGTCGTAATCGGCCAACGGCTTCACCTGCGGCGCGGCCTGCGCGCGAGCCCGCTCCCGCGATATCCAAAATATTGAACCGAAGCATGCAACGATAGTGATTGGCGCCGCGAGCGTTCTCAAGTACCGCATTTGTGGTTTCTTGAGTGTATAACGATTCCGCTTGATGGGCCGGTCGCTTATGCTTCCGGCTCCTTTTCGCAGATTCGTCTATTCCAGCGGCGGAAAATAACTAGGTATGCTGAAGCTCAATGGAGTCCTCCCGCCCCTCACAACGCCGTTCGACCATGAGGGCAATTTGTACCGTACGAAGGTGACTCACAATGTCAGCCGTCTGAACGCCGTGGCCCTCATAGGTTATGTAGTAGGAGGGTCTACGGGCGAAAGCCCGCTGCTCAGCACCAACGAGCGCATTCAATTGTTCGAGTGGGTGAAGGAAGCGGCGGCCGATGGCAAAGCGCTGATTGCGGGCACGGCTACCGAGAGTGTCCGGGAAACAGTGTGTATCGTGAATCGCGCCGCGGAGATTGGATATCACGTGGCTCTCGTTCTCGGGCCCCGCTATTTCCGCAACCTGATGCATCGCCCCGATACACAGGCGCTGTTTTATCGGGCAGTTGCGGATCAGGCCCGCATTCCGATTCTTGTGTATAACTTTCCTAACGTGACCGGTTACGATCTTCCGGTCGACACCATCGCCGCTCTTTCTGAGCACCCGAATATTATCGGGATGAAAGACAGTTCCGGCAATGTCGAAAAACTCGGCGCCACGGTCAAGGCCGTTAAGCCAGGTTTTCAGGTGTTATCCGGTTCCGGCACGACCTTCTGGCCGGCTCTTCAAGCGGGAGCGGCGGGCGGTATCCTCGCCTTTGCCGACTGCGCCCCCTATGCCTGTGTGACAATCTGGGAAGCGTTCCGCACCCGCGATTACGAAGCGGCGGAAGATTGGCAGAATCGCATTTTGCTGGCCGCGAAGCTTGTGACGGCCACCTATGGTATCCCCGGTTTGAAATATGCGATGGATCTGAATGGATACTACGGCGGGCCGCCGCGCCTTCCTTTGGTTCCCACTAGCGCGGAAGCTCGCGCCGAAATTGAACAAGCGCTTCAGGGCATCAAGAGCTAAGGGCTATCTACTCTCACGCGCTTCCACTTCTTGCCCGCTCGGATCACCAGCAGACTGGGCGCGTTCGGCAACACTAACTCGTGTATCCTCTCGCCGTTAATCTCAACGGCGCCTTCCTTCAGTTTCCTCACCGCTTCGCTCACGCTCGTAACCAGCCCCAGCCTGGCAAGCAGCTTATCGACGCGAATGCCTTTTTCGCTGCGCACTTCGGGAGGAAGCGGGACGGTTTCTGTGTCGGTAGGTTCGAGACCTTGCCGCACTTCCCGATTGAACGCCTCGTAAGCCGTTTCGGCGTCCGCCTGCGAGTGGAAATCCGCCACAATACGTTTGGCGAGCGACATTTTGACTTCCATTGGATCGCTTGCGCCCGCGCGTACCGACTCTCGCAGCGCCTCAATCTCACAAACCGCCATGTCGGTGAGCAGTTCGTAATAGCGGTACATGAGCTCGTCGCTGATCTGCATCATCTTTTGGAAGATGATCTTCGGAGGTTCGGCGATACCGATGTAGTTGCTCTTCGATTTCGACATCTTTTCGATGCCGTCAAGACCTTCGAGCAGGGGCACGGTCGCCACAATTTGGGGCTGCTGTTCGAAATCGCGCTGCAATTCGCGTCCAACGAGAAGATTGACTTTCTGATCGGTGCCGCCAAGCTCGACATCGCAATGCAGAGCTACGGAATCAAAACCCTGCGCGAGCGGATACAACAGCTCGTGCATAAAAATCGGAAGGCCTTCCTTGAATCGGTTCGAGAAATCGTCGCGCTCGAGCAGGCGAGCCACTGTATATTTCGAGCACAGCCGGATCACATCCTCGAATTTCAGAGGCTCGAGCCACGTGCTGTTGAATTCGATTCGCGTTCTGTCCGGGTCGAGAATCTTGAACACTTGCGCCTTGTAGGTCTCGGCGTTCTCATCTATTTCCTTGCGCGTCATCGGCGGCCGCGCCGTATTTCTTCCGGTTGGATCGCCAATCAAACCCGTCATTGCGCCTATCAGGAAGATCACTTCGTGGCCAAGATCCTGAAAGTGTTTCATTTTTCGGAGCAGAACTGTGTGGCCCAAATGAAGATCGGGCGCGGTGGGATCAAAACCCGCCTTCACGCGAAGCGGCCTTCCTTCCTTTGCCGACTGCGTCAGCCGCTCGCGCAAATCTTCTTCACGGATTAGTTCTGCAAGACCCTTTTTTAAGTAGATGAGTTGCTGTTCTGGAGGAGCAAACGACACTTGCTCCAGAATACTAGCCAGCAGCGCACGGAGACACCGGAAGGCTTACCCGGCCGTCGGTTTCCGTTTAAACAAGCGATAGATGAGCAGCAGAAGCATCGCGCCGAGGACTGACGCAATAAAGCCTGCTGAGGACCCCTCGCGATACAGTCCAATCGCCTGACCCAAATAAGTCGCAACGAACGATCCCGCGATACCCAAAAGCATCGTCACGATGATGCCTCCGGGATCTTTGCCGGGCATCAGAAGCTTCGCGACGGCCCCGACGATGAGGCCGATGATTAAAGTCCAAAGCAGGTGCATTGGAATACCCCCTCTTGCCAGTGGAGTGCCGACGTCCGCGTAACAGCGTTAGCCAGGTACAAAGCATATCTCATTTTTCGAGAGCGCGGGTCTACCAGATCGAGTCCGGGCCGATCGCTGATAAGCGCGGACGGCCCATGAGGGCCATGGTCATTTCAAGCTCGGTCCGCAGAATCTCGACGGTTCGTGCCACGCCCTGTGCCCCGCCGATTGCGAGCCCGTAGAGGTAGGGTCTGCCGATTAGAACGGCGGCGGCTCCACGAGCGAGAGCCTTGTATACATCGGTGCCGCGGCGGATGCCTCCGTCCATCAGAATCGGAGCGCGTCCCCCCACGCGGCCGGCAATTGCGGGGAGCGCGTCAATGGTGGATGGAACCGTATCGAGCGTCCGTCCTCCGTGATTTGAAACGATAATTCCGTCGCAGCCTGTCTCGGAAGCGCGGTAGGCATCGTCGGGATGGAGAATTCCCTTTAAGAGCAGGGGAACCGGTGTAACGCTGCGGAGCCACTCCACATCTTTCCAGGTAGCATTAGCGGCACGCACCGGCGTGTAAATGTCGCGCCCGGTACGGCGATGCGCCGCCGACGCGATAGAACTGCCCAGGGGCGAGAGATTCGCGCGTTCGACTCCCTCTGGTAGCCAGAAGCCGGCGCGCATTTCCCTTTCGCGCGGTCCATTCACGGGCGAATCGACGGTTACGCAAAGCGCTGCGCACCGATAAGCGAGCACGGTCTCGACAAGATCCTTTGTGAACGCCCGATCAGGGTGAAAGTAGAGCTGAAACCATAACGGCTGCGACGAAGCGCCGGCCATCTGTTCGAAACTGAAGGTTGAAAAAATGGAAGCGACGAGCGTCGCGCCGCTCAGATTCGCGCCTCGCACCGTTTCGAGTTCTCCTTCCGGATGAAACAACTTGTGATAGCCGGTGGGCGCCAGCAAAATCGGGAACTCGAAGCGCCGTCCAAACAAATCGAGGGCAGTGTCGATTTTCGCGACGTCCACAAGGTGACGCGGAAGAAGTTTTATTCTGGCGAAAGCCTGCCGGTTTTCGGTGAGCGTCAGGTCGTCCGCTGAACCCGATGCGACGTATTCGTACGCCATCGCGGTCATTCGACTGCGTGCGAGCGATTCGAAATCGTCGAGATTGATCAACGGGGCAAGCGGGTCATCTGTCATATTGTTTAGGACGCACGGAAGCTATGCGCACAATTAAGTCGGCCCTCATTGTTGTCTCGGGCATTTTGATTATGCCCGTTCTTAGTTGGGCACAATGGAATCCACCCAATCCTGTGTCGGGCTTCGAGAAGAATAGCGATGGTCTGCTTCTTCATCTGCAGACCGGCCGGATGCGCGTGACCGTTTGCACCGAATCTATAATCCATGTCGAATACACGCTTGGCAATTCCTTTCCAAATAGAAAAGATTATGTCGTAACGAAGAAAACTTGGCCTGCCCCGACGTGGAACTCGAGCGCCGATTCACGCCAGGTCACGCTCACGACGGCGAAGATCAAGGTGGAGATCACGCGCAAGGACGGTGTGCTCACCTACCGGGATTCTTCAGGCAAGAAATTGGTGGCGGAAGGGCCGAAGACGATGACTCCCGAGACCGTTGACGGGGAGCAAACGTATCGCGCGGAAGACTTCTTCAACATGTACGGATCGCACGAGGCCATCTATGGACTTGGCCAGCACCAGGCGGGGGTTTGGAACTATCGAGGTGAAAGCGTGGATCTTTCGCAGGAGAATACGAACATCGCGATTCCGCTTTGGATGTCGAGCAACGGCTACGGTGTGTTCTGGAACAATACTTCCCGGAGCCGCGTAAACAATCGCTTCGTTCACTACATGTATGTCAGCTCCGAAGTCGCCGATTCCATCGATTACTACTTCATTTGCGGGCCCGATTTCGACAGCATTGTAGCGGCGTACCGGCAACTTACGGGGCAGACTCCGCTGCTGGGGCGCTGGGCTTACGGGTTTTGGCAGAGCAAAAACAGGTACAGCTCTCAAAGTGAGTTGCTGGGCGTGGCACGGAAATACCGTGAGCTGCATATCCCGGCCGACAACATCGTGCAGGATTGGTTCTGGTGGACGAGAACCGGTGAAATGAAATTCAACGAAAACTATCCCGATCCCCAGCAGATGATCAATGAGCTCCATAGCGATCATTTCCATTTGATGCTGTCGATCTGGCCGTTCTTTTATCCGGGCACAGCGACTTATGAGGACATGAAGAGGCGCGGCTTCTTTTTCGATTACACGAAGGTAGCCGGCTTTCATCCGCAGGGCATGGCGGTTTACGATGCCACGAATCCGGAAGCGCGTAAATACTACTGGCATCTTGTTCAGCCGCTTTTCCAAATGGGCGTGGATGCCTGGTGGATGGACACGACCGAGCCAGAGACCGAGGGGAGGGAAGAAAACGTCATGCTCGACCGCAAGCTAGCGATCGGAAGCGGCACTCGGTACGCCAACATCTTCCCGCTGCTCGATACAAGCGCGATCTATGACGGCCAGCGTTCCGAAACCGATAAAAAGCGGGTATTCATTCTTTCCCGGTCCGCTTTCGCGGGGTCGCAACGGTACGGCGTAACGGCATGGTCCGGCGATGTTCTCTCCGATTTTGAAACCTACAAGCGGCAGATTCCAGCCGGGCTGAATTTCGCGCTGTCGGGGATGCCTTATTGGACGACCGACATCGGCGGCTTCATTATGGGAGATCCGGCCAGTCCGGCCTACCGCGAGTTATTTGTCCGATGGTTTCAATACGGCGCGTTCTGCCCGATTTTCCGAACGCATGGGACGCGGACCACAAAGCAGAACGAACTATGGTCGTACGGCCCGGAGGCGCAGCAGATTCTTACTAGGTTCGATATGCTTCGCTATCGGTTGCTGCCTTATATTTATTCCCTGGCATGGCGGGTTACAAACGCAAGCTACACGATCATGCGGCCGCTGATTATGGATTTCCGCGATGATCCGCGAGTGTTTGACATTGGCGATCAATTCATGTTTGGGCCCTCGATTCTGGTCAATCCGGTTACAGAACAAAATGCGACGAACCGTCGTCTGTATCTTCCCGAAACGAAATGGTACGACTTCTGGACGGGCGCGGCTGTCGATGGCGGCGAAGCGATTGATGCGCCCGCACCGCTCGATCGCATTCCTCTTTACGTTCGCGCCGGATCAATCGTGCCAATGGGACCAGAGGAAGAATGGGCACGAGAGTATCCGGACGCGCCGCTCGAAATCCGTGTGTTTCCGGGGACGGATGCCGATTTTACGCTGTATGAAGATGAAGGCGATAGCTATAACTATGAAAAAGGAATGTACGCAACCATCCCATTCCATTGGGATGATGGCCAGCGAGTGCTCACTATCGCAAATCGAAAAGGCCAGTTTTCCGGAATGCCGGCCAAGAGAACATTTCAGATTGTTTTCGCGGCGAACGGTCACGGAGCGGACGTGCCTCCTACCTCGAATCCCGACAAGATTGTCGAATATTCAGGGCAGCAAGTTCTGGTTCAGCAATGATTGAAACTTCGCGCCGTACATTTCTGAAGGCAAGCGCGTCGGCAATGCCGCTGCTGGCGCACTCAGCGGCTACGCCGAAAAAGATTCTTGCTTATGTCGGCACGTACAGTTCGCCGCAAGGTCCCGAGGGCAGTAAAGGACGAGGGCAGGGAATCTATCTGTTTGAATTCGACCCGGCGACGGGCATTTTGTCACAGCGCGATGTCTTCGCCGATGCTTCCAATCCCGCGTGGCTCGCATTCAATCGGGCTCGGACGCATCTGTACGCGGCCAATGAAACGGCGACATATGAGGGAGCAAGCTCCGGATCGGTCAGCGCATTCGCTATCGACCGTTCCAACGGAAAGCTCACGTTAGTGAACACCGTGAGTTCCGAGGGCGCGGGACCAGCGCATCTGAGCGTTCATCCTTCCGGCCGCTACGTGCTGGTGGCGAATTATGCGGGCGGGACCGTAGCAGTGTTGCCAGTTGGTTCGAAGGGCGAGCTTGGCCGCCCTACGGATGTTAAGAGAGATCAAGGCGAGCCCGGCGCGGCAAAAGCTTCGAGCGCTCCTCCCGGAAGCTTTGCCATTAGCGGGCATGACGGGCCGCACGCTCATATGATCCAATCGGACCCGTCCGGCCGCTTTGTATTGTCGAGCGATCTCGCGCTCGATCAGATTTTCATTTGGCGATTCGACGCGGATAGAGGAACTTTGTCGCCCAACGATCCTCACGCTATCCGGTTTCCTTCGGGCGATGGCCCGCGCCATTTTGCCTTCCATCCTAACGGTCGCCTGCTGTATTCGCTTCAGGAAGAAGCTTCTACGATCGTGACATTCGATTGGGACGCGACAAATGGCGGAGCCGTTGCGAAACAAACCATATCCGCATTGCCCCAAGGCTTTGCCGGCACCAACTTCACCTCTGAAATCATGATCTCCGTTGACAGCAGATTTTTGTATGCGGCCAACCGGCTGCACGACACGATCGCGCGGTTTTCCATCGAAGCAGGCGGCAAGCTTGGATATCTGGGTGAAGAGTGGACGCGAGGCGATTATCCTCGCAGCTTTAACACCGATCCCTCGGGCGAATTTCTCTTCACATGCAACCAGCGCAGCGATGCCATTGCTGCGTTCCGCGTCAACCGCAATACAGGAGCCTTAGCCTTCACAGGCCGCTACACTGCCGTTGGCACGCCGGCGATCATTATTTTCTTAACGTGAGTTACATCTCCTGATCGAACGCCGAGAAGACGGAAGCCACTGGGATTCGAATCGCGACTCCGGCTGTCAGTGTCTCAACGACGACCGCTTGGCCGAGTCTCGGCTTTGCATTCATAGCCGAGTTTTTCTTCAATGTCGATGATCCAGCACGTCCGATTACCCATTCCGAAATGGTCATTCAGACACTTGTCGATCAGGTTGCTCAGTCGCTGTCCTCGCGAGCGGGTCTCAACCACGAGAAGGGCCGGGGCGACGAGATACTCATCAGATGTGGAATAGTCTGGAGCCGGAAAGGACATCGTGACATCCGGGATGATCTTCTTCCGGCCCTGAACGATAGTCCACTCCGTGTCCAAGGCGCAGTTCAGCTGCTTGGCAAACGGGAGCAGGAGGTTAAATAAAATCCGGCCCATCTTCGAGTGGCTCTTGCGGCCCACGTCTTTTTTGACCCATTGGCCGTTCAGAAACTCGTAGTGCTCCGGATCATCGGAAGGATCGGCGAGCACTAGCGGTGGCACAGCATGTATTGCCATGGTTGGACGGCCTACGTTCTGATTATTTCATTTCCGGAAGGTCGACGCGTTAACGGGCTTTTAACAACACAACGGTTTGATCGTCAAATTGATCGTTGCCGTTTCTCTCGGTTGTGAGACGCTCCGAAATGTGCCGCAGAGCCGCCGCCGGCGTAAGGGAGCGGGCCGATTCAACCAGTGCAAGGAATCGATCCTCGCCGAACTCCTCTCCGTTTTGATCCTCAAATTCCGACACGCCGTCGGTGAATATGGCGACCACGTCCCGTTCCTTCAGCTCAATCTCGCGGCTCTCGCAAGTGAAATTTGGAAACAGTCCCAGCACGGTGCACGTCGCGTCCAGCCTTTCCACTTCTCCGTTTTCTCGAAGCAAAGCGGGCGCCAGGTGTCCGCAATTTACGTAGCGCAGCCGGCGGGAGTGGTTTTCATATTCAAAGTAGACCAGTGTCACGTACTGTTCGATGGGCGTGGATGCGTAAAACAGGCGATTGATCGTGGTGAGCAGTTCGGTGGCCTCTTTGAACCCGGCGTCAAGCTGAGTCCGAAAGCATGCCTGAAGATTTGCCATCAGCATGGCCGCGGCCACGCCTTTCCCGCTTACGTCGGCGAGAAGTCCGGCGATCCGGTCTTCTCCAAGCTCGAAGAAATCGTAATAGTCGCCGCCCACTTCGCGTGCCGGCAGGCATAGAGCCGAAAATTCGAGGCTGGCCAGCGCCTGAAAGGTTTGCGGCAGCAGTTTCTGCTGCACGTTACGCGCAATATCCATTTCCGATTGAGTCTGACGATGTCTTCGTTCGGCGGACTCTGCGCTTGCCAGCTGTTTTTCGAGCGTGCCAAGCAGCCGTTGGTTGTCCCAGGGCTTCTGCACGAAATCGTTTGCGCCGAGCCGCATAGCCTCGACGGCAAGCTCGACGTTACCCCATGCGGTCATTACCACGATTGGAGATGTGAGGCCGCTCCCCCGAAGGCGTGAGAGCAGGTCGAGCCCTTCCCTGCCGGATGTCGTGTCCCGCGAGTAGTTCAGGTCCATCAAGATCAAATCGAAGCTGGCGCGGTGCGCTGCCTCGAGCGCATCGTGCGGCGAATCCACGGTTTCCGTGGCGTAGTTATTCAGTTTCAGCAGTAGCGAAAGCGCCGTCAGAATATCGTGCTGGTCGTCGCTGATCAAAATCCTGGGCCGGCCGGCCCGGTTTGACCGTGCGCGGCCTTCGATTGTTCGATTGCTGGGGCTCACCGCAAGCAAGAGGTTAGCATCGGCGGATGGCATGGAACAGTTTCTTTAAGCTTTTCTAGTCGCAGTCTTCTCGCCGTCGCGAAAGGTTGCTAAGTGCTTCAAGACAGGGAATCGCCATCGTGACGTGAGCCATCAAGTGTTCGAAAGCGGGACTTGAGTGGTGGTTTTGAGACAGTTACCGACCGTACGGATTCGTATTGCCACGAAAAGGCCAAGATTCCAGCACTCGCGGGCTCCTGGCCCGCAGCACGATCAGCGCTGCAATCTCCGGCCGCCCGTTCACGTACGCAATGCACTTATCGGGGCCAAGCACGCTTACGGCTGTGGCCAGACTGTCGGCAGTAATGCCGCGGCGCGCCACGATAGTCACTGTGAGCGGCTCCGTCAAACCCATGTTCGTTTTTGGATCGATGATATGGGAGTAGCGTTTCCCGTTTGCGTCGAGGTGCTGTTCGGTGTCGCCCGAAGTCGATACCGCGGCGTTCGCAAGCGTCAGGACCTTGGTGAACGGAGCATTCGCCTCGTCGAGTGAATCGATCCCGATTTTCCAACCGCTTTTTCCCGGGGGCGCATCGCTAAAGGCCAGATCTCCGCTGGCAGCGACAAGTGCGCTCCGTACGCCGTGCGCGCTCAACACGAGCAGAGCTTCATCCGCGGCGTATCCTTTGGCGATTCCGCCAACGTCGATTGCCATTCCCGCTGTCTTAAATTCAATCGTATGACGTTCAACGTTGAGCTCGAGCAGCTTGTATCCGCAACGCTTACCCGCATTCTGTAATGCATCCTGGTTCGGTACGCTGCCTCGCTTTCGTGCTTCGCGCCACAACCGGATTACCGGCCCCAGAGTAATATCGAACGCGCCATCTGTCTGTCCGGCTAAATCCTGCGCGGCGGAAACTACGCGAAACAAATCGGAGCTCACCGCGACTGGATGTCCAACCGCAGTCTGCGAAAGCCGGCTCAGTTCGCTTTCCGGGTTGTAGTCGGAGAGAGTCTCGTCCAGTTGCGCAATGCGGTTGAAAGCCGCCCGGAACGATTCCTGAGCCTGCGCTTCGCTCGTGGCGTAGAGCTTGATGCGAAACAGCGTGCCCATGTGCGGCTCGACGGCTTCGAACGGCTTCAGGCCGCCGCCCTGCTCTTGGGGCAATGCCGGAGGCGCGGCTAGCGAAGAAATGGCGAGCGCAAGAAAGGCAAACACGCGACGGGAATTACTGCTCGTCGTGCTCCACACCGCTGTTCCAATACTTGTACATATCTTCGGCGCTGGGTAATTTCGCCGGCCGGATCAACCGAAATCCCAACCATTGGGCATCGGTTTCATACCAGATGCTTTTTGGCAACTGGGGATCTTGTTGCTTCCACGACGGGTCCGACGTTACGCGAGCGGCGCATCGCAGCATGCCCGCCGGGTCGTTCCACGACCCGCCGCGCACGGCGTGCGGATACGGTTGGCTTGCCTTCACCCAGGGATCGGTTTCCGCTCCGGGCTTGTACGGCTCGTATTGATCGAGCGTCCACTCCATCACATTGCCCAGCATGTCGTAAAGGCCCCATGCATTCGGTTTCTTGGTCGCCACTTTCTGATATTTGCCGCCGCTATTTGCTGAATACCAGGCATAATCGCCCAGCTTCGAAGCATCGCTGCCAAAGTAGTAAGGCGTAGTAGTGCCCGCGCGGCATGCGTATTCCCACTCCGCTTCCGTCGGCAACCGATAAAACTCGCCCGTTTTTGCGCTGAGCCATTCCGCATATTTATTCGCAGCGTGCTGGGTCATGCTGATGGCGGGAAATCCGTTGATGCCCATGCCGAAGCTCATTTCGACATATGGGCGCGTCGGCCGGCTCACTCCGTCCACGACGTCGTCTTTGTGCGTGATTTCGCCCGCCTGATTGGCGAACATGAACAGCCGGTATTCGTCCCAAGTCACTTCATGGGCCTGCATCCAGAACGCGTCGACATGCACTTTGTGTTGCGGTTGCTCGTCTTTCTTGTGCTGGGGATCGGAATTGGGCGAGCCCATCAAGAAGTCGCCGGCGGGAACCGGAACCATATCGTAACTAACCGTTGTGTTCGCGATCGTTACTTTATAGGCCTTTGGCGAGCCGGCCGCTTTCTGATGCCCTGCGATACGGCTGCGGATCTCCTGAACGTTTGCCTGTTCCGCATTCTGTGATTTGGGCGCCGATTGCGGCGATGCCGGCTTGTGATCGGCAAGCTGAATGTTGTCGGGCCACGGAGCGCCCTCCTGAATCCACGTTCGCACGGTTTCCAGTTTGTCTTTGCTCAAACGCTCGCCGGGAGGCATCAGCCCGTCGCGCATCATCGTGTAGAGAACGCTTTTATCCGGCTTGCCGGGAACAATAGAGCGGTGATCGAGCAAATCCTGCCGGGAACTCATGTCCAGATCGGCTTTCTGCTTGCCGGCGTGGTGGCACTCGACGCAGTACTGCTCGAAAAGCGGCTTCACATCGTTCTTAAAATCCACTTTCGGCTGGGCAAACAGAATGGCCGGCGCGAAGAGGAGGATAAATTTCATCGAGTAGGACGCTAAACAAATTTTGTTATGCCGGGTTCGGCGCGGGGCGGCACGTCCATCGACCCGTTCCAGTCCAAGTGGTCGGGAAACCGCTTTTCCTGCGAATTCATGGCCTGATCCCACGTAATCTGCTGTCCCGTGTAAGCGGCCATGCGACCCATCATGGCCAGCAGCGTACTGGTCGCCATTCGCTTGCCGTCGTTGACGGGCTGGCCTTTTCGGATGGATGCGAACAGGATGTCATGTTCGCGCTGGTACATGTCATATTTCTCGCCGGTCCATGTCCAGTTGGTTTTGCCTTCAATTTGGGGCGTGGTGCCGCGGCCGATGGTGCATTTTCCGTCAGTGCCCAAAATGTAATCGGAGTTTTCGTTGTAGCAGCCTTCAATCTGCCGGTTCGCGAGAAATGCCCGCACTCCGCTCGGATAAATGTAATTGACTTCGAAATGATCGTAGATATTGCCGCCTTCGGCTGGAATTACGCGGCCTCCCACACCCACGCAGCTTTCCGGCGGTTCGTCGTGCATCACCCATGCGATCTTGTCGACACTGTGCACGGCCTGCTCGACAATGCTGTCGCCGCACAAGTACACAAAGTTGTACCAATTACTGATCTGCCATTGCACATCGCTCATGCCGGGGGGCCGGGTGCTTGCCGGCGGCATGGGCTTTACAGGATTCGTGTAGTAAGTGGCGTAGTAAGCGACAATGCGCCCGATGGCTCCGTCCTGTACCTGCTTGACCGTTTGCTGAATCATGTCGTTGTAGCGCCAGCAGAAGCCCGCGACGAGCGACAGATTCTTCGCTTTCGCCTTCTCCACCGTATCCAGCACAGACCGAATGCCGGGCGCGTCGGTTGAAACCGGCTTTTCGCAGAAGATGTTCTTGCCCGCATCCACGCAGGCCGCCAGGTGCGTGGGCCGGAAGCCCGGCGGCGTCGCCAGCAGAATCACGTCGATGCCGCTGTCGAGGACCTGTTTATACGCATCGAGCCCCAGGAACTGGTTCGTCTTTTCCACTTTGACCCGATCGGCGATTTTGCCGATCCGCTGCAAGGTTCCGAGGCAAGTGTCTATGTGGGATTGATCGACATCGGCAACCGCCGTCAATTCCGCGTAGTCGTCCGCATGCAGAGCCTGCGAGGCTGCGCCGGTACCACGCCCTCCACACCCTACCAGACCCACTTTGATTGCCTTCGTCACGGTCTGAGCCTGAACAATGGCAGGAAACCCAGTGACGAGCGCAGCGCCAAAGGCGCCGGTTGCAGTTTTCAGAAAGTCGCGACGGTCTGCGGAATCGGGCGGTGTTTTCATGTCTCTACTTACATATCATGCTGCCTCAATGAATTTCCGCTAATTTTAAGACGCAAAAGGAGCGGCCATCCCCGCTAGATGCGGGGATGGCACGCCCGGCACAGCGTTTCGTTACTGAAAGTGCAGCACCACTTCCGAGCCGTAGTGCTTGTAGGCGGAGAACGCAATCTGATTCCACTCGTGACGATCGGAATTCACGTACGAGACGCTATAGACACCCTTGACCGGCAACCAGAACATCTTGGCTTCCGCTTGCATTGGGCCAAACATGACGGCCCAGTTGACACCGGAAATCCCCGTTCCCGCCGGCACATCGTGGGCGATGCGGTCAATCCGCAAAATGTCGCCGGTTACGGGCGAGGCCCACACTTGGCCATGGAATGGCAGCGTGTAATGAGTGCCCGCCACGGCAATATCCCACGGACTATCGGCCGCCGTATAGTCGAAGCTATACACGGCCGCGGTTTTCCCCTCCAAAATGCTGAAGGAGACAAACTTGACGGTGCGCGACTCGAGCGCTTTGATTGTCTCGCGCAGAACGGTTCCGTACTCTCCTTCAGACCACGCCCCTGACAAAGCGCCGATCTGGCCTAACGGCTTGTCGTTCTGATGAATGTCGGCGTAATGTTCGGAATCGCTACTGTACGATACCTCCGTAGTAATTACGTCCACTTTGCGGCCCATCGGATTATGCGCGTTTCCCCGGTAGCGCTCGATTTGCTCGTTGCACACAAAGTTCGTCAAATTTCGGTACACGTGCTCCGCTGAAACCCGCACCCGGACCAGCAATTCCGAGGGCGAAGGGAGCGCAGTTGCGCCCGCTGAGCCGTTCGATTGATTTTGATTGCTTGCGGGATATCCGGTCGGGAGAACACGAGCCGCCAAAAAATCCGCGCCGCCGAGCGACACAAGCGCGGAACAAAGCACCGTTGAGGTGAGTCCGCGCGCAAATATACCTATCGTGAGTTGAGAGATTTTCATTTTTCCAACCGCCTCGTCCGCGTGGAAAGCGCGATACAGCGTCTATCAAACGCCGGGAGCCCAATCCCCTCGTTTGAACGCAGCCGTTGATATAACGGACTCTGACTACTCCACGCCGATTTGCATACACACTTCATCGACGGGGGCGGAAATTTCTTTAAGGTTTTAGGCAACACTACGAGCACGCGATTTCCCGGCGTATTTTGCCTAACTTTTCGCGAGTGTCCGGGTATTTGCCGCTCATGGCAGTGCTGGTTTTCAAGCAGATTGGGGCACCGGACGCGGTGGGGGCCAGAATTTTCTTAGCTCAATTTAAACGCAAGAACCAAATAATTGACAACTTAATGGAATATATCGGGCTATAATGACTTAAGAAGTTTCTGGTACGGCTGGAGGGTTTTCTTTTGGTTAGCGCTCTGGACTTCTGCTTGGCCCTTGTGATGATTGCGATGCTGTCGGTTGTGACAGCAGTACTGCTAACGGCCGTTCGCCCCACCTGTAAATTCCTGCTCAGCCGCGAGATAGAACCTACTTCGGACTGGCTCAATCGCTACGACTTTTCGCGCTACTCCGCGCTAGCCAGCCTCTTGCAACCGCAGGATTTCGAATTCCTCAGGACGCAACCTGGCTACACTCCGGAACTCAGCGCCCGGCTCAAAGCAGACCGGCTCAAGATCGCCGAATGCTATCTCTCGCAGTTGGAACGCGACGTGCGGCTGTTGTTGAATTTTGCGAATCATGCGCTAGCCCTTTCGGGAGAGGACCGGGACGGATTGTCGGCTTTCCTGCTCAAGCAGGAGGTGAGTTTCGCCGCGAATCTGACCTTGCTGCGGGCCGAAATTGCGCTTATGAAGCTTGGACTCTTGCACCAGATCAGCTTTGACGGTCTCCTCGAGAGCCTGCGGCCGCTTGTTCTCCAAAGCCGGGTTCTTGCTTTGCCAAGCTAGGGGGAACGTTGTCGCCAAGCCGCTTGCTGCGCGCGCGGTTTTGAACCGCGACTGCAGGAGCGTTTCTGACGAAGGTTGGCCAGCGGAAAGTTATCTGCCCAACCGTCCCAGCAAACTATTCACGCTTTCGAGTCGCTTCCGAAGATCCTGCCTGTCCTGTTCGGACAGCTTCGGTCCGGCCACTACTTGGGCGTGGACGCCAGTGCGGGTCAAGCTGAATGCAAGATAGCTTACGCAGGCGATGTCGATCAGGGAGGCCGCAACATTGCCAAATGACACCAGCTGCCGGTCGAGCTCTCCAAACACAAAAACTTGTACAGCACGCGTAGCGAAATGAATCGCATAGACCCGGCTGTAACGAACCGTGTTCCGCGGTAGCTGAAGACTCGAGCGGACCATAAGAACCTGCAAAGCGCCCAGCAAAATGAGCGACAGAACCATTACCGAGCGCTCGATCACCATATACACGATGTACAGCCAGCCGGTTCCTCCGAGGTGCAGCAGGCTTGGGATCGCCATCCCGGCGGCTACTACAACCGACAACAGAATTCCGGCATATAACACGATCCTGCCCGCCGACCGGATGCCAGGGAAATCGGCTAATGTGAGGTCGAACAGTTCTATTAAAACTAAATATGCGAAAATCCAAGCGAATGGCTCTGAAATAAAGAAAAACAGAGCATACCTGTCCCCGCCCAGGTTGAGTCCCAGCGCGACCGGCGCAATATCCTGGCACAACCAGATTACGAGGTATGCGGCAAAGGCCCTATACAGGCCCAGCAGCCGCTGTGCCGCAATTCTGCTCAGCAGAATCGCAATCGCGACAGGCTCGATGATTCTCAGCGCCTGCTCGAGATCGAGGATGAGTTTCATGCGGCCGGAGTCGATACCACACGATACCTCCCTTCGCCGCGAGCGATGGCGGAATTACGATGGTAGCCGTAATTAAATTACTGTTTGCCGCATGGCCAGCAGTGAGGAAGCGGCACGCCGGCTTTCGCCGTGTGGGTGGCTGCGGAAAGGCCAAGGGCAAGAATCGTGGCTGCGACAAGTTTGCGGAACATAGTTAGATCTCCTTTAGTGAAATTTGACAAAAACTGATATTGCGTATTTCCTTCGAAACACTAGACACTGTGCTCGGAAACATTCAGCTTCCAGTTGGCACTACGAAGCGCGGTTTACTATGGATTTAAAGGAGCTGATGCGTCAGCGGCACGCCCCTCGCCGTCTAAGTAGCTCGCTAGCTTTTCCTTTGCCAGCGCTTCTTTCTGGTCAATGTCACTCCAATAACGAAACCGTCTCAGGTTATCTTAAGGGGTTCTACGCAAATTGAGTCACTTTTTTAGGTACTAATAGATTTAAGCAGTAAAAAACCCGCTCTCTTCAGATAAGAGGCGGGTTTTCTAACTATTTCCTGTTTCTGTGTTTACTTTTGAACCAAATCCATCTACGCCATCGCCAGTTCCTGCTCCCGCGCGTCTCGCCGCCGCTGGGCGGGCTCTTCTTCCCGCGGCTTGAGGTTCACGGAAACCAACCTGCTGACGCCAGGCTCCTGCATGGTTACGCCATACAGCGCCTGTGCCGCTTCCATGGTTCGTTTGGCATGGGTAATGACGATGAACTGCGTGTGCTCGGACATGCGTTGAAGCAATGTCGTGAGCCTTTCGATATTGGGCTCATCTAATGGCGCGTCTACTTCATCCAGTACGCAGAACGGGCTGGGGGTGTATTGGAACACAGCCATCAGAAGCGCCATTGCGGTCAGGGCTCTCTCGCCGCCCGACAGCAGAAGCACGCTCTGGAGCCGTTTTCCGGGGGGTGACGCGACCACGTCGATACCGGATTCAGAGACGTTCCCTTCGTCCGTAAGCCGCATCTCGGCGCTGCCCCCGCCAAAAAGGATCTTGAACAGCTCTGTGAAATGGGCGTTAACGACGTGAAACGCATCCGTGAAGCGGCGCCGGGATTCGGCATCCAACTCGGCAATCGCCCTCTCGGTATCGCGGATCGAATCGAGCAGATCTTGACGCTGAGTTTGCAGGAATTCTTGCCGCTGTTGAGCTTCTTCGAATTCCTCGAGAGCCTGGGTATTCACGGGGCCTAACGCTTCCAACCTGCGGCGGGCTTCGTGGTATTTCGCGTCCAGCTCGGCCAGCTCGGTCTCTGAAGGAATTACTTCGAGCGCGGCAGCGACTTCGCGCGCATCGAGCTGCAATTCGTTTTGGCTGGTCTCTTCGAGATGCTTTGCGTCGCTTTCGAGACGAACTCTGGATACCTGAAGCTCCGAGCGCTTTTCCTGAATTGCTTGAGCGTTCTGCCGCAGCTTCTTGAGCTGTTCCTCGCCGCTCGTCATGCGTATCCGGAGCCGGGCCTCCTCGCTGGCGAGCTGCGTGACTTGCGTTTGGGCGCCGCGGATCGTTTCGGCGAGAGACGCGTTTTGTTCGCCCAGGCCAGTATTGCTTACCAGGAGTTGTTCGCGTTCCGTTTCGAGATCGTTCCTTTCCCGCTCGAGGGTTTCCGAGCGGCTGTCGAGTTCCCGCGCCCTGGCTTCTATACGCTGTTTTGCCGCCCATGCCGATCGGCGCCTCTCCTCAAAACCGGCCAGAGCCGCGCGCAAACTCGAATGCTCTTCGGTGAGCCGTGCCACGGCGGCCTGCAACTCCGGTAAATTGCGGCGTGCCTCTTCTAAAGCCGACTCCTGCTCGTGACGCGCCTGTTCGGCTTGCTCGAGATCGGCCCGAACGGCTACCAGCGATTCCTCAATTTGCCGACGCTCCCGGCCAATCCGATCGAGATCCAATCGGGCGGAGGAAAGGCGCGAATTCGCGCGTTGAAGATCTTCGGCCAACTTGCGGCTCTCGTGGTCGAGTGCGACGACATCCTTTTCCTGGGACTGCTGAAGCTGGCGCAGGCTTTCTAGCTCGTCGCCGAGCGAGGCGATATCGCGCTCGAGCTCCGCCAGCTCGCGCTCATTGTCTGACAACTCTTGCCCCTTCGCCTGTTCGATTTGAACGACCTCGCGCAACTCGCGCTTCAGAGCCAACGGCCCGGCGCCGGTCTTCTTCCCTCCACTCACCGAGGGGCCGTGATAACTGATCCCGTCGGCAGCGAGAAACCAGAGATCGGGATATTTGACAGCTAATTCCTGGGCCACTTCGCGATCGGAGGCAACGTAGCAGTTTGCCATGCGGGGCAACAGATCGAGCGGCGCACTGCTAAGGCCGTTGCTGAATCGCAGTGCGTCCGCCAATCTGCCCACCAGACCTTTTTCACTCGACGGAGGCGGCACAGCCGTGCGCGCTCCTAACGATTCTTCGAACTTTTCAACGACGAAAGTGGCGCGCCCTTCGCCGCCGTCGCGCACTACATCGATACCCTTTTCGGCGTCCGCCCACTCGCGAACAACCACATAGTCGAGTTCTTCCTGGAGGAATTCCTCGGCGGCTTTTTCAAATTGGGGATCCACTTCGACAAAATCGGCCACCACGCCGACTGGGGAGAACGAGCGATCGTGATTCTGGGCCGTGGCCGCAAGCAAACGCTTCACTGTTTCGGTGGTGTAGCTGCGGTGGGAGATGACTTCTTCGAGTGAATCCCGGCGCGCCTTGACGCGCGAGAACTCGGACCGCAGGCGATCGACCAATTGGCGCGAGGCGTCGAACGCATCGCGTTTGCCGTGAAGCGCGTGCTCGACGTCCTGGCGTTGCGTGGTGATTGAAGTCAGCTGGCCCTGACGGTTCGAGAGCTGCTCCGATATCGCGTTGCGGGCGGTTTGTATCCGCTCCAAATCGCTTTGAGCTTGAGTTTCTTCGGCGCTCGCACGGGCTCTCTCGCGTTCCAGAGCGGAAAGCTGCGCTTCCGATTGCGAAGCACGGTTTTTCAAGTTGGAAGATTGCCCGAGCAGCCGCAATGCCTGCTCATGCAACGATTCAAGCTGGTGTTCGCGCTCGCTGAGACGCGCTTGCGCTTCTTGCCGTGCAGCGCCTCTTTCTTCGAGCGTGGCGCTTGCCGAAGCGCCTTCTTCCTCGAGCCGGGCTATTTCGTTTGCATGCTGATCGAGTTCGGCTTCTATCGCGGCTTGCTGTTGCTCGAGCAAAGAGCATTCCTCCGCCCTTGCCAGTAACCTCGATTCGATCTGGTTAATCTGCCTTGTTTGGTACTCGAGCCGGCTGCGAGCCCGCTCGGCTTCAAGCTGAAGATCGGCCAACTGCTTGCGGGCTTCCGTCAGTCCGGCTTCCGTCGAATAAAACGATTCCGTCAGCGCCGCCTGCTCCGCCTCGTCGCTTGCCACGCTCGCCAAGATCGATTCCAGCTCCCCATTCGCCAGGTTCAGCTCGATAACTGTCTTTGCGATCTCCCGCTCGAGCAGCTTGTACCGGGCGGCCAGCACTTGCCGCAGATAGGCGGCCATCTCGGCTTTGAGCTCCCCGTAGCGTTTCGTCTTCGCCGCCTGGCGCTTGAGAGAATTGACCTGGCGGGTCACTTCTTCCAAAATGTCGAACACGCGCGCCAGGTTCTGTTTAGCCCCCTCGAGTTTCGCTTCCGCCAGCCGCTTCCGCATCTTGAACTTTGTAATTCCGGCCGCTTCCTCGATTACGGCGCGACGGTCTTGCGGCTTATGGCTCAGAATCTGCCCAATACGGCCTTGCTCGATGATGGCGTAGCTTTCCGGACCCAATCCCGTGCCCAGGAACAGATCCTGTATGTCGCGCAGCCGGGCGATTTTTCCGTTAATCAGATATTCGCTTTCACCCGACCGGTAGAGTCTGCGGCTGATAGTGATTTCGCCTGTGCGTTCCGCCGTCTTCTCCGCGCCGGCTTTCGTGGGAGGCGCTTCTGTCTCAGGCGGCGTCTCGTCCGCCAACAGCGTCATCGTCACCGATGCCATGCCCAGCGGTTTGCGCTCCCGCGTCCCGGCAAAGATGACGTCTTCCATCCGGCCGCCCCGCAGATTCTTTGCCGATTGCTCGCCGAGGACCCAGTTGATGGCATCGCTAAGGTTCGACTTGCCGCATCCGTTCGGCCCGACGACGGCGGCGATGCCGCGGCCGTTGAACTTCATTTCCGTTCGATCGCAGAACGATTTGAATCCGTGGACTTCGACGCGCTTGAGCTTTAGCAAAAAGAGTAACCCCTTCTCTCCATATTCTCGGGGGTGCTTCCATGATAGCGAGGGAAAACGGGAAAGTAAAGCAACGCACTACCAGTAAAGGGACAACGCGCTGAATATCTACTATTTGTTGGGGCGTCCTTGCGATTAGCGCACCACAAATTCGGCGCGGCAGCCCCGGTCGACCCAGATTCCGCGCTTGTCGTAGCCCCAGGTGACGCCTTGGCGGCAGACGGAGCCACTCAGCTCGCGACGCAGGAGGACACCTCGGGTGGTGTTGGCGGGACAGTAGTTGCGGGACATGTTATTCGAAGAGCAGGTAATAATCAGGGGCTGGGCTAGAGGCGGACGGGGCGGCGGAACAGGGCCGGCGCTGACACGGCCCAGGATGAAATCGGCGCGGCAGCCGCGATCAACCCAGATTCCGCGCTGGTCGAAGCCCCAGCTGTAATTCAGTTTGCAGGGCGACCCGCTGCGCTGACGCCCCAGTTTGACACCTCCGCGGGTGTTGGCGGGGCAGTAGCGCCTCTTGCCGTTATCAGAGCCGCACGTGAGCACAGTCTGCGCGGCCAATGTGGGCGGAAACAACGTGAATGTCGAGGAGAGAGCGAGTAGCAGGGCCACTAGTCGCGAAGGCATGATGGCAGATGGTATCAGAGAATGCCTGGCGGAACTGGAAGCCCCGCTTGCTAACGCGCGCGGTTCTGTAAGGTCCTACGGATCAACGTGCGTTTCTGTGGTTAATCTGCAACAAGGACGATTTCGAGGGTGCGGGGTCCGTGGACGCCTTTGATGCGAGTCATCTCGATATCGGACGTGGCGGAAGGGCCAGAGATGGTTGTGATGGGATGGGTGGCGAACTCGGTCATGCGTCGAATGGCCTCGGCGACTGTTTCGACGAGTTGGTGTTCAAGCAGGATGCAAAGGTGATAGTCGGGAATCAGCGTGAGCGCGCGCCGGCCTTCGCCAGGAGAGTGGCGAAGGACGATAGTGCCCGTTATGGCGATGGCAACGGCGCATCCGGTGAGCACTCCTTCGCTTGAGTCGATTTCGGCATACGTGAGGGTGTCCGCGCGGATGAAATCGAAGCCGTCGGGCAGCCAGGCTGGGGTGAGGCCGCCAGGCACGAGCAAGCCGGTTTTGGCTCGGGAGTGAAGAATGTTGGCGACGGTTTGCGGAACGTCCTGAAGGGACGCGCGATGGACGGCGGTGCCGTAGTCATTGAGGCGACGGATGAAGAGATCGATGCGGTCGGCGGCACTTAACAGGCCGTCACGAAGATAATTGCGCTCGATAGGCAGAGTGGAGGGGGCGCCACGCGCAGTTTTGATCCGGTTCAGGATTTCGTCTTTGGCAGTTGTCATTGCCGGCCCTTCTGCTCGCGCTTTGCCCACCACTGGCGGAACGATTCCTTCGGTATAGGCGCCAAGTCGCGAACTTGAGTCCATCCGCCGAGCAAGCCCGGCAAGCGGCGGATGATGCCGTGCGTTTCAAACGGCAGCTGCGCGATGCGGGCCAGTTTTTGCGCGCCCGAGAGGCGGGTGGAATTTTCGAGTGCGAAGGCCGCGGCCTTCATCATCAGCCGTTCGCTTCGCGGGGCGTCCCCGTTCTCGACAATCTTGCCGCGCAAATGAACTAAGATTTCGGGGATATTAATCTTGACAGGACACACGTCGTAACAGGCGCCGCAAAGCGAGGAGGCGTAAGGCAGCGATTGCGAGTGCTGCATCGCTTGCAGCTGGGGAGTGAGAATCGCGCCGATCGGTCCTGAATAAACAGATCCGTAGGCGTGGCCGCCGGTTTGGCGGTATACAGGGCAGGCATTTAAGCAGGCTCCGCAGCGGATGCAATGCAGCGTTTCGCGCGAATCGGGATCGGCGAGCACGCGCGTCCGGCCGTTGTCGAGCAGAACAACGTGAAACTCGCGCGGGCCATCGCCCGGAGTAACGCCGGTCCAAATGGAGTTGTAGGGGTTCATGCGCTCGCCGGTGGCGGAGCGGGGAAGAAGCTGAAGAAAAACTTCGAGGTCGTCAAATGCGGGGATGATTTTTTCGATGCCAACGAGGCTGATCAGCACCTCGGGCAACGAGACGCACATCCGGCCGTTGCCTTCCGATTCAACGACGCAAACAGAACCGGTCTCGGCGATAGCGAAATTAGCGCCGCTGATGCCGATTTTCACCCGAAGAAACTTCTCGCGCAGGTAGCGGCGCGCGGCGTTGGTGAGATCCTCGGGTTCTTCGCCGAGATGATCGAGCTTCATCTTGTCTAGGAAGATCTTTCGGATCTCCATTTTGTTGCGGTGGAGGGCGGGGACGACGATGTGCGATGGCTTATCGCCGCCAAGCTGCACGATCAGGTCGGCCAGGTCGGTTTCGTAGGGGGTTATTCCGGCGGCTTCGAGCGCATCGTTGAGGAGGATCTCGTCGGAAGTCATGGTCTTGACCTTGATGACTTCCCTTTCGTGGTGCGATTGAATGATAGCGATGACAATGCGGTTAGCTTCGTCGGCATCGCGGGCCCAGTGCACGTTGCCTCCGGCGCGCGCGCAGGCCTCTTCGAACTGGAGCAGATACTCATCGAGACGGCTGAGGGTATGCTCTTTGATCCGGCGACCGGCTTCGCGGAGCTGCTCCCAGTCGGGCATTTCTCCGACGACCTTGTTGCGCTTGTTGCGGATGACATCGGTAGCGTGCCGGACGTTGTGGCGAAGCTGGGTATTGGCTATGAGGCGCTCAGCGGCTTGCGGAAAGGAGGACGCTCCGGCCGCTTCTCCGACGCGGACACTCACGGCGCTTCTCCGGTTTCGGTGGACGCGAGAATTTCCGCCAGGTGAACGCAACGGACGCCGGTCCGCTGGCGGCTGAGGGCACCGCCGATGTGCATGAGACAGGAGTTATCGCCGGCCGTGCAAATTTCGGCGCGGGTATCGAGAATGCAGCGGATTTTATCGGAGAGCATGGCAGCGGAGACCTCGGCGTTCTTGATCGCGAACGTGCCGCCAAAGCCGCAGCACTCACCGCTTTCGGGTAACTCCAGGAGTTGAAGGCCGCGGACGTTTTTCAGCAGTTGGACAGGCTTGTCGCCGACGCGCAGAGACCGGAGCGAATGGCAAGAGGTATGAAGCGTAACGGTGTGCGGATAGAATGCGCCGACGTTCGAGACGCCCAGTTTGTCGACCAGGAGTTCGGAGAACTCGAAGACGCGCGGGAGCATCGCATCAACCTGTTGGACAAGACGGGGGTCTTTAGTGGCATTGGCCATTTTAGGATAGTGGTCGCGAATCATGGCGACGCAGGACGCGGATGGAATGCAGACGACTTCCGTGTCGGCGAATAGTTCCAGGAAGTGGCGCATCATAGGAAACGCCTCCCGCTGGTAGCCGGTGTTGTAGTGCATCTGGCCGCAGCACGTCTGGGCGGAGCGGAATTCGACCGTGTGTCCGAGGCGCTCGAGAACGGCGACCACTGCTTTGCCGGTCTCGGGGAATAGCGTGTCGTTGTAACAAGCGATGAATAGCGAGATGCGCAATGAGCTAATTGAAATATAGCGTGGCGGCCTTTATCGCGATCGGTGAGCAGACGGCCACACATCCGCTCCCTGGCGGTCGCGGTTCCGATTCGCACGTTGATTCATAGAAATTACAGAACCGCGCGAGTCAGCAAGCGGTTTAGTGATGAAGTTCGGGTAGCGGCGTTACGCCATCGCGATGCAGATTGAGCCCGAAGATCGCCGGGTCCGCGGCTTCCTCAAATCGCAACGCAGTCTCAGGCGATCTCGCGAGCGCCGTATTCCGCCACCACATACAAATTCCCAGTACGGTCAATGTTGTGACCAGCGCGGCATAGCTTCTGGCATCCTCGAACGTACTCCGTTCGAGTTGGACGGCTTTGGCGATCAAACTGAGCACGGCAGCGGTGCACAACAGAAACGTCAGATGAAAATCCCAAGCTAAGGAAAATCAGAAGTGACGCGAACTGCCCGAACAGCTTGCTCAGATCGCCTTGCGCGTCGGCTGAAAGCAACTCAAGGTCCACCATGCGAAACAAGAATTGTCGATACAGGACACGGAACTGAGTTCTTGGCATTCGGGAGCCACTATGTAGTACTCTACCGCTTCCGCTTTGGGGAAGAATATCGGCCGCCGTTCAATTTCGCCTCCATGGTTTTCGAGAAGGCTTGGTTTGTATTGCAAGGATGCCACACTAAGCCGCTTGCTAGCGCGCGGTTCCGTAGGTTCCTATGAGTTAACGTGCGTATCGGAACCGCGACCGCCAGGGAGCGGATGCGACGAGGTTCGGCTAGAGACAGCGCTTATGGGCAGACGGTCCAGGGCGGACTCTCATGACAATCCACTTCCAGGCGCGGTCCAAATCGGCTGGATCGATGAAAATCACGTATGTCGCCAGCATCATCCACTCGAACAGTTGGATGTTCAGCATGTATTCGATGGAGAGGTGAAAGACGGCTCCCAGGGCCAACATGGCGTAGCGCGTTTCTTTGAACCAAACCAGAATTCCAAACGCGCACTCGAAGGCGAGAGTGAACCATGCACATAATTTCAAGACGGCCAGATTGTAGAACCAGGAAGGCAGGGGGAAACGGCGTAACTGATCGACATGAAACACGTAGTAGAGCGCGGTTCCGTCCACCCAATCGGATCCGAGCGACTTCCAGCCGAAGCCGGTGAGGTAGACGAGCGCGAGTTCGAACTGGATCATTCGCTGGGCCCAGGGGCTTCTTGGCTCAATAACAGGCCCTTCCTTTCCTCGCCGGACGCGGATGAGGCGGTCGATCGAAAAGGCGGCTCCGGCGGGCGCGAACATCAGGAAGAAGCCGGTTACGCGCATCAGGGTGTCGCCAGCGTGGAGGATATAGATGTTCCGCTGGTGAATTGAAGTGAGGCACAAGAAAACAACGATGCTGCTGAACCGTGTGAAGAGGCCGAACGCGAGAGACACTGCAAACAGGAGCAAAACCCAAAATATTGCTTTTACCCAGAGATCGGTTTGAGGAATGAGCATAAACAGGTTGAGCCGCGTGCCCGGCTCGACGCTATGCATCGTCGCGGCCGTCACCCATGCGTGCGGGCCGTACCAGTTGAGCCAGTCGGGATAGAGGAACAGAAGATTGGCGATGGTCAGGATTCCGTAGAGGATTCGGAAGAGGGCAATGGGGGTGGGGGACTGAGGCTCGAAGAAGAATCGATTCCAGGCGTTGACGACGGAACGAATGCTCATTTCAGATCGTCGGGTTTAACAACGTAGATGTAGAAGGGAACCCGAGACCATGGAGTCCTTTGAAGCCCGCCGCCGGGTGATGGAGGGCTGATCTGGGACCAGTAGCGCACGAGAATCACGAACACTGGCGGGTTTGAGGGATTTGCGTAGAGGCGTGCAATGTGTTTGGCCGCGTCCGGCCAAAGAGCGGAGTAATTGTCCTGGCGCAGGTACTCGCTGTACTTGCGGTAACGCTCTTTGGCGTAGCGCTCGGCGTAACCCAATTTCTCCATTCGGGGTAAAACGTAAGTACGCTTTTCTCCGTCGTGCAGGGTGATATCGGCCTCGATATAGAAGTCGACTTTGGCTGGTTCGGGAGCAAACATATTCCAGCGTTGGAAGAGCCCGGACCATAACATGTAGGGACTGACGGCGTTTCGCAGTGCGATAAGGAGCGGCGTGTCGATGGGAACGGCCCAGCAGGTGATGGCGAGGATGTGGAAGAGAAGGAACGCGCTGACAACGGCGCGTTCGATGCGTTGGACAGCGGGGCTCTTCAGTCGCGATGTGATAGGTCGCGGATCCAAATGTCTTTAAACTCCATGTTGCCGCGGCCGCCGGCATGCAATTGAAGGGCGATGGTTCCATCAGCGGCTTTGGGATGAGGATCGGTGAAGTCGACCATCTCGACGCTGTTCAAGCGCGAGCGATAGCGATTGCCGACTACTTCGAGGAGATAGTCGTTCCACTCGCCCATTCGCACCACGCCTTCGTTTTCGGGAGCAGGCCATACGAGCCAGCCGCGGCCGTCTTCGGCGTAGACGCCTGCCGTGTGGTGCATCATGGTGCAGTCGATTTCGAATTGATAGCCCTGGGTCACATCGGCGGTGCCGGGCTTAAATGCGGAATGGAAGAAGACACCGCTGTTGCCGTCGCCGACACATTTGAAGCGCAGCGAAAGCTGAAAATCCTTGTACTGTTTGGCGGTTTCGAGATAACCGTAGTCGTTGGTCAAACCTTTGCCGTGAATCAACCCGTTTTCGACTGTCCAGCTTTCCTTGCCGACCTTGTTCCAGCCTTCGAGGTCGTTGCCGTTGAACAGCGACACCCAGTCCTCGCCGGGAGGTTTCTGTTTGGACTGGGCGATAACGCCCGCGGTGAAAGTTCCTAAAACCGCGATGAGGGCAGACCACAAAATAAAGCGTTTCAATCTAATGCTCCCAATTCCTGGCGGATGGCGTGAGCGATCCGCGAAGTCCATTTCTCAACCTGTTCGTGAGATTCCGCCTCGACCATGACGCGGGCTAACGGCTCGGTGCCCGAGAAGCGTACCACGACGCGTCCCGACGATCGAAACTCATCTTCGGCAGCGCGAATTTCGTGCTGAACATGATCGAGCATATCGAGCGGCTTCTTCGATTTGACGCGGACATTGACGAGTTTCTGCGGAAAGGTCTTGACGGCGGAGGCAAGTTCGTTCAACGATAATTCGCTGTCACGCATAATTTCGAGAACGCGCAACGCGGTCAGGATACCGTCGCCGGTAGTTGCATATTCGGAGAAGATCACATGGCCTGACTGTTCGCCACCGAGAGCGGCTCCGCGCTTCAGCATCTCTTCGAGCACGTATTTATCTCCGACAGGCGTGCGGACGAGCGAAATGCCGTGGCGCTCGAGCGCTTTCTCGAGGCCGAGATTCGACATGACCGTGGCGATGACGATATCGCCGGGCAACTGGCCTGCGGCGTTGAGCGCGGCCCCCGCGATGTATAGGATGGCATCGCCGTCCACGACCTTGCCATCCCGCGAAACAAACAGGGCGCGATCGGCATCGCCATCGAAAGCGACACCCAAGTCGGCGCCCGTTTCGAGCACAAGTTTTTGGAGGGCTTCGAGATAGAGCGAGCCACAATTCAGGTTAATGTTGCGGCCGTCCGGCTCGCTGCCGGTCAGCTCGATGCGCGCACCCAACCGGCGGAACAACTCGGGGGCCATGGCGGTGGCGGAACCGTTGGCGCAATCGACGGCGAGATGAAAAGGCAGTTTGCCGCGAACGGTCGAGGCAAGGTAATCGCTGTAGATACTGTCAAGGCTGGCATCCCCCGGCACGATCTCGGCGACTGCTTCATCCGTGCTGTCGAGCCATTGGAACATCTGGCCCTCGAGCTCTTCTTCAAGAGAGTCGGCCAGCTTGTAACCCGCGTGATCGATGACTTTGATGCCGTTATCGTGATACGGATTGTGCGAGGCCGAGACCATGACGCCGGCTATGAAATGGCCTGTGCGCGCAAGGTACGCGACGCCTGGTGTCGTGATCACTCCGGCGAATCTCGTGCGAACACGGGAGCGCTTCAAGCCTCCAGCGATTTGTGCAACGAGCCAGGGACCGGATTCGCGGGTGTCCATGCCGACAATGATTTCAGGCGCTTCGTTGGTTTCGCCCGCGGCGGCCACGCGAGCCCATCGCCCCAGCGCTACGCCGAGCGCATGAGCGGTGCGGCCATCGAGGGGCGGCTCGCCCGCGGCCCCTCGAATGCCATCTGTGCCAAACAATTTTCTAGCCAATAGATCGCCTCAGACACGGACTGGCGGTACCAATCCTTTATATCGCGGGTCGTCAGAATGCGGCGAGAATCAAGGCCGGGCAGGCACGGCCACTACAGAGTCCGTGAACGGCTGTAGGGGCGAGGACTGCCTCGCCTGGCCACTAATCGTGGATGGTGGTGAGCCTGCCTTCCTGATCACCGCGAAGCCAGATATAAAGAGGAGCGTGGGGGCTTGGCTCGGCCGCGGGTAGTTTCACTTTCAACGACTGTTGCATGCCGGCACCTGGGATGGGCGAGGGCAAGTCGGTAACGACGCTTCCGTTCGCTGCCGTCCCAGCCGATCTTTTCAATATTTTGAAGATCGGTGCCGATGAGCTCGCCGACATAGGTGGAAGTGGCCGCCTCGCTGCTGGTGACTTGAAACGAATCGACCCGTGGAAAGCGGACCAGACGTCCTAGCCGGCATGGTCCGGAAAGGCCATCCGGACCGTTATCGACGCGGGCTTCGATGGTGCAACCGGCGGGCCAGCCGTTGGTATCGAACGAGAGAAAGACCTGGCCGGCGGCGAGCTGCTGCAGGCTGGCCGAGCTGGTGTGTTCGCCCATGTGAACCGTGACAACATTGCCTTCCTCACCCTCACAGCTTAGTTCGACGGCGCTGCTGTTCGCGAGATTCTTCACTTCGAGCATGCCGCTGACGAACACACCGGCGGCAAGTTCGCTGGGCTGGAGTGGGATAGGCATCTCGGACGGCGCAGAAAGCTTTGCGCTTGCAATGAGAGGCCGCGGGCCAACGACATGGATGGCTTCGGGGAAAACCAGCGGCTCGGTGTGACCGGCAACGAACGCGTCGATGTCGTAAGCGGCTCCGGGTTTCAGTGTATCGGTGACTTTGATTGTCGCAGTGCGCTCATTCTGCTGAGGCAGCGGGGGCGCTAGCACGATGCTTCCTTTTGCCGTTTCGAGTTTGGTGAGCAGGTCGAGGTGTTCGCCTTTCAACGTGACCTCGCGCACGTCGTCGCCGCGGCTGATCACAATAGGAAGGTTCGAAATGGATGGCGGCTCGGGAAGGACGTGAAAGGTGACAGGATGTGTGTGGCCATCGACCTGAGCTAAAAGGAATTCGTATTTGCCGGGCTCGAGGTCCTTGGTGTCGACTAGGACATCAAGATGTTCCTGCGGTCCACGGCGGAGGCCGTCCGGCAGGACATAGGGAATCGGCTCAGGCTTTGCGAATTCGTCGTTTGCCTTTTGGTACTGAACAGCGGTCACAAACTCGAAATCGCTGCCTGTGAGCGCGGCGCGGACCTTGCCTTTGCCGGCGATGAGTTGGTCCTGGGAGAGCGGGTCGACATGCGCGGGCGCGAAGTCGCCGAATTTTTGAACCTGCAATTCGCCTTTAATAGGAAACCGATCCCAATCCCAGGCGGCTTCGAGCTTGTAAGTGCCGGGAGGGACTTTTGCCTTGGAAAGGTCGATTTCGAGGCCCTTCTCATCGAGAAGTTTCTTTACGCCGACGGTAAGCGGCTTTTTGTCGTCGCCGATGAGCTGCCAGTCGCGGATTCGGTCCACATATTTCCAGTCGGTTTCCGGCACTTCGACGGGGACAGGCGACTTTTGAGCGACGGGCATAGAGTTGGCCTTCCCTATAGTGATCTGTGGCGGGGCGGCGTTGGGTATGCGCGAGGCCCATAGATAGGCGATTTTCGTGTGCGGGCCTGGAGGGGCTCTTTTGGCGCAGAGAGCTAGCCCTGCGTCGGGCAGCGGTTCGGCAAGGGACGACCGGAAATCGGTGCGAGGGAACGCGAGCGCCCTGAGATCTATAACCATGGCCGCGCCGCCGGCGGCAAGACCAACGGGGCTTCCAAAGAAGAGGCCGGCAATGGAAGTAGCGATGCTGGCTGTTTCGCCGACATTTTGGGACGACTCGGAGGCAAGCGGGTCGCTCGTTTCCATCGCGGGGTTTACGGTGCGAAAAAGGGTCATGGCCTGCTGGTCGACAGGTTGTGTTTTGTCGATCTTGACATTCAGGCCGTACTGAGACGCAAAACCTTGGAGGGCAGCGCTCGTAGAAGCGGAGGAAGCCGTAGCGGAAGTCAAGGTATCGATGAGAGCTTCCGTTTGAGCTGTTTTCTCGGCATAGTCGGCAAGCTGGGTAACCAAGTCGCTATTTTTGGCGAGAAGGGTCCGCACCTTGGTGCGATTGAGGCCGTCGGGACCGTAGACGAATGCCACGACTGAAATCTTGCGCGAAATCTTCCAGTCGGCCGGCCGGTCAGCGGGCTTGGGATCGAGTACCACGACGGTTTGGTCCTTCGATTCGGGCGAGGCGGGCGCGAGCACGATCGACACTTCCCCGGAACGCTTTTCGCCGGTTCTGAGGAGGGGTGCATAAGCGATGGTGTCACCTTCGGTGAGTCGGTTGATGGTCCGCAGTGGCAGCGCATGCGGCTTCCCGATTGTGGAGACCTTGAGGTCGACATTGCCGATAGAGGTTCCCGCGGGACACGTGACAGGCGGCGGGGCGCTAAAGGCAGATTGAAAATGCAGCAATAACAGCAAAAGACTGTAAATTGTCAGTCTCAAGGGACTATTTTAACTGGCTCGTGGACGGTGCTGAAAAAGGCAGACTGAGGCCGCTCCCTCGCGGTCGCGGTTCCGTAAGTGGGTGTGAACACGCAACCGCATTTCTGAACCGCGCGCGTGAGCAAGCGGTCTTCGACCTTTTTTAGCATCCTCTTCAGCGCGCGCCACCGGCGGGGCTTGTTGTCACAAAACTGCAACAATCGCTGCATATGATTGACGATTGTGGAACATCATCCGACGCAGACGCTTGAACTGGAAACGCTCGACGGCACGGCGGAAGGTGTTCGCATCATAAAGGTGCGGGGACCGCTTACGATCCACAACTTCTTCGAGTTTCAGGACCTCACCCGGCGACATCTTCGGGCGGGCGTAATGCTGATCGATCTGGCGGAGGTGCCCTATATCGACTCGACAGCGCTTGGAAGCCTGATCGGCCTTCATGTCTCGTGCGGCCGGGCCGGAGAGAAGTACGCGCTGGTGAACGCCAACGAGCGTCTCAAGAGCCTATTCGCGATGTGCGCGGTGGATCAGTACCTTGTAACTTTCGAGTCGGCTGCGGCAGCGGAAGCCGCTTTGTTGTAAGGCGGAGGCTAACCGCGGGGCCGGACCACCGAGAATAGAAGAATGCCCGCATTTTCAAGCAAGAACTCGGCTGCCGAAGTGCGCCGCGACAGCGCATTCAAGATTGGGCTGGTTCAGATGACGTGCTCTTCCGATGTTGACGCGAACCTGCGGAAAGCTGTCGACGGAATTCGCACAGCGGCTTCGAAGGGCGCCGAAATTGTTTGTCTACAAGAGCTATTTCGATCGCAATATTTTTGCCGCGAGGAAAGCGTGGAACTGTTCAATCTTGCCGAGACGATTCCGGGCCCTTCAACAGAAACGCTTTCGAGTGTAGCGAAGGAATTGCAAGTTGCGGTGGTCGCCTCGCTCTTCGAGAAGCGGGCGGAAGGGCTGTATCACAATACGGCGGTGGTTCTGGACGCCGACGGTGAGATTGAAGGGCTGTACCGGAAGATGCATATTCCGGACGATCCGCTTTATTACGAGAAGTTTTATTTCACGCCTGGAGATTTGGGCTTCAAGAATTTTGATACGAAATACGCGAAAGTGGGCGTATTAGTTTGCTGGGATCAATGGTATCCGGAAGGGGCGCGCTTGACCAGCATGCAAGGAGCGCATGTTCTCTTTTACCCGACGGCAATCGGGTGGCATCCGTCGGAGAAAGCCCAATATGGGGCGGCACAGTTAGACGCGTGGCGAACGATTCAGCGCGGGCATGCGATTGCAAACGGCGTGTATGTGGCAGCGGTCAACCGCACGGGATTTGAGGGCCCAGCCAATAGCGGGCTCGAGTTTTGGGGCAACTCGTTCGTTGCCGATCCGTTTGGACAAGTGATAGCGGAGGCTTCGGCCGACAAAGAAGAAGTGCTGGTGGTTGAGTGCGATCCCAAGCGGATGGATGAAGTACGGCGCAATTGGCCGTTTTTTCGGGACCGCCGCATTGACGCGTATGCGTCCATAACCGAGCGATGGCTGAGCTAATGACGCCCGGACAGCCGGTGCAGGCCCCGGCTGCGCTGTCGTTTCGGATGCCCGCGGAGTGGACGCGGCACGAAGCGACATGGATTGCGTGGCCGCATGAAGAATCGGACTGGCCCGGCAAATTCGAAGCGATTAAGTGGGTCTACGGCGACATCGTCAGGCATCTCTCGGGTGTGGAGCGGGTCCGGATTCTGGTCGAAGACGCGGAGATTGAGGAAGAAGCGTGCAAGGTACTCGAAAAGTGTCATGCGCGGCTGGAAAACGTTGAGTTTTTTCGGATCAAGACCGATCGAAGCTGGACGCGCGATTACTGTCCCGTTTTCGTTCGCAATGAAGCGGGCGCGACGGGTACGTTGAACTGGCATTTCAACGGCTGGGCGAAATACGATAACTGGCGCTGGGATGATCGCGTTACGGACCGGCTTGCAGCCCGCTTCACTTGGCCGATGTGGACCCCGGAGGTGAAGGGCAGGCGCGTGGTTCTCGAGGGCGGCAGCATCGACGTCAACGGCGCGGGGAGTATTCTTACAACGGAAGAATGCTTGCTAAGCGATGTGCAAGCACGCAACCCATCGCTCTCGGCGCACGATCTGGAAGGTATTTTCCGCGATTTTCTAGGCGCCGAAAAGACATTATGGCTGCGAAACGGCATTGCGGGAGACGATACGCATGGGCATGTGGATGACCTGGCGCGCTTTGCGGACGAATGCACGATTGTGATTGTGGGCGAGGAGGACCGGCAAGACGCAAATTACGAACCGCTCAAAGAGAATCTAGCGCTTCTCAAAGAGATGCGCGACCAGGACGGCCGCTTGTTCCGTATAGAAACGCTGCCTATGCCCTCGCCTGTTTTTTTCGAAGGACAGCGGCTGCCTGCCAGCTATGCAAATTTTTATATTGCGAATGAAATGGTACTCGTGCCGACCTTTAATGACGCGAACGATCGAGTCGCTCTTAATAAACTAGCCAACCTGTTTCCGACGCGAAGTGTGATTGGCATTGCTTCCACCGATCTCGTGTTGGGGTTAGGCACATTGCATTGCATGACGCAGCAGCAGCCCGCGTAGAACGTTGAATGACGCTCGAGTACGTCGCGGCGTTGGCCGCTTCCGCAATTCCAGTCTTGATATGGATGTACCTGCTTTTCGGCCGCGGCGGATTTTGGCAAGTGGCGCGGCATCTTCCGCCGCCGCCGCAAGTGCTGACACCTCGAAAAGTGGCAGTTGTGATACCGGCGCGGAACGAACGATACGTGATAGGTCAGACGGTTGCTTCGGTGCTGACTCAATCGTTTCCCGGCGAGCTTAGTGTGTTCCTGGTTGACGACGGAAGCACGGACGGAACGGCGGATGCTGCTTGTCGGGCAGCTCATCAAGCGGGCCGGTCAAACCTGCTGCACGTGCTCAAAGCAGGCGCTTTGGGTGAAGGGTGGACGGGGAAGATGTGGGCGGTTGCACAAGGAGTGGAACAGGCGCTTTTAACGAATCCCGATTATCTGCTGTTAACCGACGCCGACATCGAGCACTCGCGAGACAGCGTTTCGACTCTGATAACGATTGCAGAGAGCGGGAATTACGATCTGGTCTCGCTGATGGTGAAACTTCAAAGTCGAACCGTCGCCGAACGAGCGCTCATTCCGGCATTCGTTTTCTTTTTCTTCATGCTGTATCCTCCCGGGTGGATCGCCAACCCGCGGCGCAAGACGGCCGGTGCCGCCGGAGGGTGCATGCTGATCCGCCCCAGCAGGTTGAAACAGGCGGGTGGGATTGCCGCAATTCGGGGCGAAATCATCGACGACTGCGCGCTTGCGCAGATCATCAAGCGCGCCGGCGGGCGTGTGTGGTTGGGGCTGGCGGAGCGGACGCGCGGCCTGCGTTCGTATGGCAGCTTCGGGGAAATCGGGCGGATGATATCGCGAACCGCGTTCAATCAATTGAAGCATTCGACTTTGCTTTTGGCGGGTACACTGCTGGGCCTTGCGGTGACTTATATATTGCCCGTGGCGCTTACGTTTTCGATTCGAGTGCCCTACTCGATGTTTGGCGCCGCGGCGTGGCTTCTGATGGCGGCGGCGTACGCGCCGATGGTCGCGTTCTACGGATTAAACCCGCTTTGGGCGCTCAGCCTGCCCGCGGCGGCGGTGTTTTACGCGGCTGCAACGGTCCATTCGGCTGTGAGATTCTGGAGGGGACGAGGAGGCGAATGGAAGGGCCGGGCGCAGGACAAAGGCTAGTTTGGGGTGGGAGTGCGCAACTCCGCTCCCTTGCGGTCGCGGCTCGGAAAGTGGGTTTGTAACCGTCAGGTTGTGGGCGGCGTCAGATGTTCCGACTCAGGAGAGTGGGTATGGTACGGTTGGTTGCGATCTTGACTGGGTGCGCAGTCATTGCGCTATCCGCTCCGCCGAATAGTGGCATCAAGCCACGCCCGAGCCCTCAAGACTATCCCACTTACGAGCAAGCATCGAGCGCGACGTATGCCGCGGCCGCCCTATCCAAAGAGCAAGTAAAGAACAGCTTCGCGACGAATCTATCGAGCGGCTATATTGTGCTCGAAGTCGGAGTGTTTCCCGGGAAAACTTCGAAAGTGGATTTGAATCGCGACGATTTTTGCCTTCGGATGGGATCTGGCGACGTGATCCGCGCGGCTTCGCCCGAGACAGTGGCAGCGGTTCTCGAGCGCAAAGACACGCCAGGGCCGGGTTCGCCTTCAGACGTAACTGTGCGCCCGAGCGTGGGTGTGGGTTATGAAAGCGGACCTGGGCCGTACGGCGGCCGCACAGGCGGTTGGACGACTGCTGCCGGGGTTGGCGTGGGAGTAGGCGAACCGGACTCACGTTATCCGGGTTCAACTCCAGCCTCGAGGGACCGGGATCGCCGTGCAATCGAGATGGAGCTAACGTATAAGTCGCTGCCAAACGGTGCGGCGGCTGCGCCGGTCGCCGGTTATCTCTACTTTCCGGCGCCTTCCAAGAAGAAATCCTCAGGCGTTTACGAGCTCGATTATGAAGGCGGCGGGCAGATGGTCAAGCTGTACGTGCCTCCTCCTCCGAAACCGTGAAAGTAGGGCGGGGTTTGATCCATAGGCCGACGAGGGCGTCGGCCTGCGGACCGGGAGGTCCGCCCTACGGAAGCGATCAGAACTGGAGGCGCAGCGAGAACTGGATGTGACGCTCGCTGCCTACAGCCGTGCTGGTGATTTTGCCGAAGTTCGCGTCGCCGACATTGCTGTCGGGAGGACTAAACTGCGTTGTGTTGGCGATGTTGAAAGTTTCCGCACGGAATTCCACTTTCCACCGCTCTGTGATAGCGAAATCCTTGAACAGTGAGAAGTCGACGTTGCGCGTGGCAGGAGCGTAGTTGGTCACGTTCCCCAGATTGCCCTGGAACAGGCCCAACGAACTGGGCGTAGCGAACGCCGCGGTGTTGAACCATTCGCTTGGAGTGCGGCCGCCGGGCGGCGCCTGATTGGAGCTGAAACCGGGCAACAGGACCGGCGAACAATAGCTCCAGACACCGGAACAGCCATTAGAAGTCACCCCAATGGGCTGGCCCGTATGGAACGTGAGGATGGTGTTGGCCTGCCATCCGCCGAGCGCAAGATCAACTAGTTTGTTCACGTTCGCGCCGAATTGCTTGCCGCGGCCGAAAGGAAGCTCGTAGGTGACACCCGAAGTAAAGTTGTGAGCGATGTCCCATGAAGCATTGGCATACGATGTGGCGTAGTTTTTCGGGTCTCTCGTTTGAAGACCGTTCGCTCCACTCAACGTCGTTCCCGTATTCGCGAGCGCGTGCCCGTAAGTATAGGCCGTCGTGAACTGTAACCCCTTGCTGAACCGTTTGTTCAACTGCGCCACCAGGGCATTGTAATTACCAAAGCCAAAAGACGCCGTTCCCGAAATCGAACCGATATCGGGATAGGGGCGGAGGCTGTTGCAATTGATGCTCGAGTTGAGCGTGCCGAAATTCGGACAGGTGTTGAAATCCGGCTGCAGAAGCCCATGCGAGGAATGGTTGCCTTGGTAGCCTACTTCGAGTGCCATTTGGCCAGCAAGTTCCTGTTGGACGGCGAAATTCCACTTTTGCACCATTCCATTGTCGAAGTTGTTTGCGACTTCGCGGAACTGTAACGAACTGACGGGTAGCGTTGTGAAGACATTTGTCGGGTAGCCGATCGTGACGCCGCCGGTTGAGCAGGCGGGGCTGAGCGATCCGCAATTGGCAAAGAACGGATCGGGCAGGAAGGAGCTTATGCCCGAGGTCCGATCCAACTGCGGCGATGTGTTGAACGGCGCCGATTCACCGCGATTGGGATTGCCGCCCTGGTTCTCTTCACCGCTATAGAAGATGCCGTACGCCGCCCGGATCACGGTCTTCTCACGAATGTTGTAGGCGAAGCCGACGCGTGGTCCGACATCTCCCTTATCCCACGGAATCAGGTATTTGCCCACCTTGCCGCGCGTAACGGAGACGTTCGGGAACAAAGCCGGGAATGTGATTCCGGTCGTCGGGTCGGTGTAGGGAGTATTGAAATTCGGCGGCAGCGCTGCGTTCTGATTCCTGCCGCTCGGAATTTGCAGAGTCAGCGTATTGTAATCGAAATTGGACTGGCGTCCGAACGCTTCGCCGATGGGCGAGAACAATTCGTAGCGAAGACCGAGATTTATCGTGAGTTTCGGCGTTAGTTTCCAGTCGTCTTGCCCATAGAAGGCCCAGGCCTGCTTGATAGACGAGATAAAGTTATTCGTTGAAACCTGGCCGTTGTCGATCGATCCGAGCAAGAACGACGCAATCGCATCGCCCGTGTCAGCAGCGAAGTTGCCGTTCAGACCGCCGGAGTCCTTCGCATTCGACGGGAATGCGGTCTCCGTACGAGCGAAATTCATTTCGCCATGCGGATATGGCGTCTGGAAGAACGGGAACTGGATGGGGCGGAATTCGGCTCCGAATTTCATCGAGTGGTTGCCCTTGGTGACGGAGACATTCTGGATGAAGTCCCAGACGTTGTTATATTCCTTTGTGGGTAGCCAGTCGTTCGCGCCGACTTGAGCGTAGTTGGTGAAGCTCATCTGAGGAAGGCCGCCGTTGAGGGCCGCCGTGGTCGTCGGATTGTAGCCGCCGATTCCCGCTTCAGCGAAAGCGTCCGTAGCAGAGTTAGCCTGCGTGCGCTCGGTCACCAGGCGGCTGAACCCGATACGGCTTTCTGTAATGATGGCAGGAGTCCAGACGTGTGTGTAGCCCAACTGCGCGGCGCGGCTGAGATCCACTTCGCTGCTGCCGTTAAAGTTGCCGCCGTCGAGAATGCCCTGGAACGGAGGTGTACTGGCCTTTGAGGTGTCGGACCAGCTTATGCTGCCAAACAGGCTGCTGTTGTCACTGTATCGATAGTCTACGCGGCCGTCGCCCTGGTCCTGGTTGAGCGATCCGGGCGTCGCCGTGTAGTAATCGTTCGCCGGATAATTCCCATTTACGATCGGTTGGTTGGGAGCTGGGTAGAGGCTGGCAATCTTCATCGAGGCCGGGTCCATCTGGCTCACTGGAATTCTGTTAAGGGGGAAGGGCGTGCGCGTGAAGTTACTGCAGGAGGCAAGGGAGCCGCCGCCGACGCAAGCTGTGCTCGCCGGATCGAAGAGCTCGTTCTGCACGACGTTGACGCCGGATGCCGGATCGTTTCCGACTGACTTCCCAAGCAAGTTCTGGAAATTCCCTTGAATCATCTCCGGCGTTGGGATGGTATAGAAACCGCCATAGCCCAGGTTCTGAATGGTGCCTCCGGCCGTCCGGATTCGCGTCCCTTGGTAATCGCCGAACATAAACAACTTGTCTTTAATCAGCGGACCACCCATTGCGCCGCCAAACTGGTTTTGCTTGAACGGAACGCGCGGCTCACCCGCTAGGTTTTGCTCCCAGCGATTGGCGTCTAAAACGGTGTTTTGGAGAATTTCGAACCCGACGCCGTGGATTTCGTTCGTGCCAGACTTGATATTGATGTCGATGACGCCGCCCGCGGCGCGGCCATACTCCGCGTTATAGCCATTGGTCATGATGCGCATCTCGCCGATGGCTTCGACCGAAGGGCCAATCACGTACGATGTCTGGTTGATGAAGTCGATGACGTTGACGTTGTTGTCGACGCCGTTCAGCAGGAAGTTGTTGGAACCAGTCGAGCGGACGCCGTTCGCCGAGAACCCGCCACCCAGCGCGTCGCGCGCGCCGCTTTCAGCCGGCAAGACGCCAGGTGAAAGACGAGCCAGAAATGTGAAAATGCGCTGGCCTCCGAGCGGCAACTGCGACATCTCCGACGAGTTCAAATCCGCGCCTTGTGTCGTGGTCTCGGTCTGAAGCAAAGGCGCCGCCGCCGTCACCTCGACCGTTTGGCTAGCCGAGCCGACCTGCAACGTGATGTTGACGCCTATGCGGTCGCCGGCGGTGACAATGATGCCTTTCTGCTGTGCTTTTTGGAAGCCCGACCCCTGCACTGTGATCGTGTATGTGCCGGGTTTCAGAAGAGGACGGATATATTCGCCGTTGGCGTTCGATTGCACCTGGTACGACAGGCCTGTAGCGTCCTCGACGATGGTTATGTTTGCGTTTGGAACCGCCGCGCCCTGCTGGTCTGTGACGGTACCGGTAATCGTGCCCAAGTCGCGCTGTGCGAGCAACAACGTGCTCGACAAAAGTGCAAACAGGGCAAGCAGACAGAAACTACGCAACCGAGGCATAGTAATCTCCCCTGGAACAAAAGCTGTTGGCAAAAGTAACACAGGTTGAGAGCGCTTACAAGGGGATGGGTGTAAACCTTTACATTGAATTAACAAATTTTAATTAGTTAGTTTCTACTAGGCGTGTTTTGTTACACATCATGCAGTTATTTGCTGGCCGCTGATGAACGCAGATGAACGCCGATTTCCTGCAGGCCGCGAATGAAACATCCGCGTTCATCGGCGTTGATCGGCGGCTATTAATGAATCGACCCGGTCCAGCAGCGCGCCTCCGGTTTCGAAATCGAATTTGCGTGCGAAGCATCGCTCGGAGGCGCGCAAGGCCGGCAGATCGAGTTCGGTGAGCGTCGCCGGACTCGGGTCCTTCCCCCACTTCATGAAGTGCAGGTGGCGATCGCCGGCTTCGACGCGGAACGGCGAGTTGCCCACGATCGTGTGGAACATCATTTCATCGGGAAACAGCGCGCGCCGGTAATACTCGACGAAGTCGGGGTTGGCCCGAACAAATTTCGAAACATATTCGATCACCTCTCCCGGGAGCGCCCACCACTGCGAGCCTCCGCAGGGATGATAGCCAAGCGGGGGCTTCTGATGAAAACTCCTTGCGAAGCGGGCAGGGATAATTCGCCGGCCTTTGCCGGCAACACGAATGCGCCAGGTCGGCAAACGATGGTAGCCATTCCACTGCCACTCCGGATAGGGGAACGGGTGGAAGTACATCAGGCACTCGCCGCGGCGGCGAGCGAGGAAGTTTTCGATGTAGTCGTTCGGCTTGATGGGGTAATCCTGCCCGCTGAGCAGCGCGGCGAAATCGAGCGAGGCGCCCGAGTCCGGCAATGCTTCGATGCAGTTGAGGGCTGCTTGAACCAGGCTGAAATCGCCCCAGGAACAGGCAACACGTTCGGCCCAAATGACGTTGGGCTGGCGAAGGGCAGCGAACGCCGAATCCCAGCCGGCGCCCGTGCTCTTGCGATCGACATGGATGACAAAAATTCGGTCAGGGCCTTCGAGGCGCCGGACCAGGCGGACGAGTTGGGGTGGAGATTTGTGGGCCAGGATGAGGTAAGCGATTCGCAGGGGCATTAGTGGGAGATAGTTTCAGCTTAGCGGCGGGGCGGCGCGGCCTCTTTTACTATGTAGTATGCTACCGGCGATGCCTCTCCTCCTCTGCTTCCTCCTCGCCGCCACTCCTTCGCAGAAAACTAAAATTACGACTTCCCAGTACGACAACGCCCGCACCGGAGCCAACCTCGAGGAGACCGTGCTCACTCCATCGAACGTGAATGCCAGGCAGTTTGGCAAGCTCTTCTCTTATTCGGTGGATGGCGACGCTTACGCGCAGCCGTTGTATCTGCCCAATGTGAACGTCTCCGGCAAAGGCGTTCACAACCTGCTGCTGGTTGCAACGGAAGCCGACACGGTCTACGCGTTTGATGCTACGGGCGAGACAAGAGAACCGCTATGGAAATCCAGTTTTGCGAATGCAGCGCGCAGCATAGCGCCGGTGCCGGCCCAGGTTGTGGAGTGCCCTTTTATTAGCCCGGAAGTCGGAATTACTTCAACGCCAGTGATCGATGAGAAAACAGGCGCTCTATACGTGCTCGCGCGAACCGAAGAGCGCGATCAGGATGGCACGCCTCGGGTATGGCAAAAGCTTCATGCGCTCGATGTGCGAACTGGTGCCGAGCGAACTGGAAGCCCGGTCGCGATCGACGGCTCGGTACCGGGAGACACATGGTTCTTCGGATTGTTTCAAAACACGGTCAGGTTCAGCCCGCTGCGGGAGAACCCGAGAAGCGCGCTCGCTCTCGTCAACGGGCAGGTGTATTTGACGTGGGCCTCGTCGTGCGACGTGGGCCGCTATTACGGATGGGTGATGTCCTACGATGCGCGGACACTCAAGCGGACCGGCATCTTCAGCACTGCGCCGGTGGGAGGGCAGAGCGGCATCTGGCAATCGGACACCGGGCCTGCCGCGGATGAGCAGGGAAACGTTTATGTGGAGACGGGAAATGGCGTGTTCGATGTCGGCACTGCGGGAGGGCGCGATTACGGCGACAGCGTCCTGAAACTTTCGCTCGCTCGCGATGGCTTAGCAGTGCGGGATTACTTTACGCCGCTCAACCAGGAGCGGCGGAACCGGCAGGACGGCGACCTCGGATCGGGAGGGCCTATGCTGCTGCCCGAAGAGCCGGGCTCGAGGCAAAGGCTGCTGGTGGCGGCGGGCAAGGGTGATGAAGTTTACGTCATCGATCGAGACCGCATGGGCAAATACAGCGTGGCGCAAGATCGCATCGTTCAGACGTTGCACGATTGCGGTACCGGGTCGTTTGGAGCCGCGGCCTATTGGAACGGGCACGTATTTTATCTCTGCCGCGACGATGTGCTGAAGGATTTCGTACTCAAAGATGGGCGCTTGTCGCTTTGGCGAATTGCCGATCGCAGCAAGTCTTTCGCCGGACCGGGCGCAACGCCGGCTATTTCCGCGAATGGAACAACGAACGGAATCGTTTGGGCCGTCGAATGCGATGTGCCGGGATTGAGCCCGGCCATACTTCACGCCTATGATGCGGCGGATATTTCAAAGGAAGTCTTCAACAGCCGCGAAAACATAGATCGCGACCGGCCGGGAACGGGCATCCGGTTTACGATTCCGACGGTTGCCGATGGGCATGTGTACGTCGGGACGAAGGGCGAGGTGGATGTTTATGGATTGCTGCCAAGCGTAGGGCGTACCGATTGAGAGCTCGTGTTTGGAAGAAACGATGCGTGCCGCTCTCTCGCGGTCGCGGTTCTGTAGGCAGTAGGTGCTAGAGGCGAGAGGTTGCCGCCACGAATGGCGGCATGGCGGGCCGGGAGGCCCGCTCCACCGTGAAACGTATCATGGAAGCACGATGAGAGCGCTGCTTCTTTCCGAATACAAGCATCTCGAAATGACGGATATGCCGGAGCCGAAGGCGGGGCCGGACGAAGTGCTGATTCGCGTGAACGCATGCGGCATTTGCGGCAGCGATGTGCATGGATTCGATGGCGGATCGGGACGACGGATACCGCCGATTGTTATGGGCCATGAGGCAGCGGGTACCGTTGTCGAAACCGGCAGCAACGTAAACGACCTGAAAGCCGGAGAGCGGATCACGTTCGATTCCACCATCTCCTGCGGCCATTGCCATTTCTGCCGGCGCGGACTCATGAACCTGTGCGACAACCGCGAAGTGCTGGGCGTTTCGTGCGGCGATTACCGCAGGATGGGCGCTTTCGCGGAGTACGTCGCCGTGCCCCGGCGCATCTGCTACAAGTTGCCGGATGCGCTTCCGTTTCAACATGCAGCGATGATTGAGGCGATCTCGGTAGCAGTGCACGCCGTTTCTTTGACGCCTGTATCGTTGAACGACACAGCGTTGGTAATGGGCGTGGGCATGATTGGGCTGTTGACGCTGCAGGCGGCGCGGCTCGCGGGCTGCGGGCGCATCATCGCAGTCGATATAGACGAATCGCGGCTGAACGCCGCAAAAAAGTTAGGCGCAACCGATACGATTGTCGCGAGCAATGCCGATGTACCCGGACGCATTCGCGAGCTGACCAACGGCCTAGGCGCAGATGTAGCGTTTGAATGCGTAGGCGCGACGGCAACCGTCGTGAGCTCGATCGAGAGCGTACGGAAAGGCGGGACTGTCACGCTTATCGGTAACATCACGCCCAAGATTGAGCTTCCGCTGCAATCGGTCGTTACGCGCCAGATTCGCTTGCAGGGCTCGTGCGCTTCATCCGGTGAGTATCCGGCGTGCATAGACTTCCTGGCTCGAGGAGCTATTCGCGTCGAGCCGCTCATCAGCGCGGTTGCGCCGCTAGAGGAAGGACCGAAGTGGTTCGACCGGCTGTATCATCGAGAGCCCAACCTGATGAAAGTGGTGCTGGCGCCGTAACTGAGCGGAGAACGAGGCTCAAGCCTCGCGCGGGCTGAAGCCCAATGCCACTTAGTTAAGCAGGACATAGAGCGAAACTGCTGATTTAATTGTGGCGCACGCTTCAGCGTGCCGCTGAGGGCTTCAGCCCGCAGTTGGGCTAGAGCAAGCTAAAGCTCGCTCCAGCACGCTAAAGCGTGCGCCACACGACCGTATCTCATTGCCCCGCCAACAACATAAGTCCTTTGTTTTATTTTGAAAAACCTTAACTAAGTGGCATTGGGCTGAAGCCCACCCTCCCCACACTTTCCAGGCCGACGGCGCTGGCAATGCGGTCAAATCGCCGCTCGGCGTGGAGTGTTTTGAGACGAGGATCGGCCCTCATCCAAATCAGCCAGACATCGCGCTCTTCGAGCGATTGTTCGAGCGCGTCGAGGGCGAGGCGGACGTTGCCCAGCCCGGCATGCGCAACGGCAAACCAATATGGCGAGACATACCGGCTCTTTAACGAAGCCTTCAGTTCGTCGATCATCCCATGCGCCGCATCTTCCATTCCCGAAACGCCGTAAATGTGCGCAAGCCCCGCGATTGTGGCTGGATTATCGTCCCAGCACTGGCGAGCGTTCTCTAACTCGGTAATCGCTTCCTCGATGAGCCCGAGCTGCTCATAGGCGAGACCCAGCGTGTACTGGGCCCACGGCAGCGCGGCATCGAGAGCCAGTGTCTTCCAGCACTGTTCTTGCGCCTGGGCGTAGCGGCCGGAAAGATAAAGCACCCATGCATAAGCGGCGTTGTTGGCGAGAGACAGAGGATCGAGTTCGAGCGCTTTCGCGGCGGAGTGTAAAGCGGATTGCGAAGATCCGACCGCGCATAACTCGACGGCCCGCTCGCGGTGAACGGAGGCGCAACGCCCATTCAACTCCGAAGCACGGGCGAGCGCGGAGTGGGAACCTTCCCAATCCCAATCGAAGGTGCGCCGCAGCACCGCGACGGAAACATGCGTTTCGGCAGCGCCGGGATTTTTTTCGAGCGCAGCGGAGGCCAGTTGTTCCACCTTGAGCCGCGCATCCCGCGGCGGCAAGACATTCAGGATTGCGAGCGCGCTGAATGCGTCGGCGAGGCCTGAAAGCGCCAAGGAATGGCCCGGGTCCTGGCTGACGGCCGATTCGAAGTAAGCGATACTTTTTCGAATGCCAGCCTCGGTCATGCGCTCCAAAAAGTGCCGGCCTTTGAGGTAATCGTGGTGAGCCTCATTGGCGGTCTGCCCGGTTTCCTGTCCGTTCTGGGGACTGGCCGCGTCCGCGTTTGGGATCGGAGTAAAGATCTTTTCGATAGGAGCCACGAAACGGTAGCCGAGACCGGATCGGGTTTCGATGTAGCGGCAGGACCTGGAAGAGTCGCCCAGGGCTTGCCGGAGAGCGTTCACGGCTGTGTTGAGCCCCTGATCGTAGCTGACGTGCAGTGACGGCCATAGAGCGGCGGCTAGTTCCTTTCGCGTCACCAGCCGGCCGTCAGCACGTAGAAGCAGCTCGAGAATCTGGAATGGCTTTTCCTGAAGCCGAATACGCAGTCCGCTCTTGCGCAGCTCTCTTTCTTCGAGGTCGACTTCGAATGCGCCGAAGCGGAGCTTGGGTGGAAGTCCAGACGATTGAGCTGCTTGCAAGTTGAGCATTTCCTGAGTTCTTCTTGAGCAAACAACCGGCCACTTTGCGGTTATGAATTGAGAGACGAACTTCCCACGCGGATAGTTCGCAAATCAGTTCGAGGAGAACTCACTTGACTTCCATTACTCGCTACGCACTGACATTCGCTCTGGCCGCCGGGGCAGCTCTCTTACCGCTACGGGCAAACGCACAAACCACGAAGGTGAAAGGGGAGTTCGACCTTTCCGTTAAAACTCACCTTGCCCAAATGACTTTGCCGCCCGGACACTATACGCTCCAGATAGAGGATTTGATTGACGGTCAGCAACTGTTGCGGCTTAAAGGTCCAGAAGGCTCTCAAATCAAGATTCTTGGGGCCTTCTCGTTTGTTAACAAAGCAGACGTCAACTACCTCAGGCTAGAAAAGGTTGGCGGCTCGTATGCTGTAAAAGAGTTCCACTGCGGCGCAATTGGCCAAGCCTATTCCTTCCGGACTGTGAAGCCGAGTGAGCTTGAGGCCGACAACACGCTCAATGGGCCGCAGCACGTGATGGTAGCCGTCAACTCTCACAAGTGAAAGTTACGGTTGGACCTGAGTATCGGTGGGCCGCGCGCCCTTTTCGAGCGAGCCCCACCGTTTCACCAGCTCGCGCCACTGATCGAGGGTGAGCACAGCGCGAACGTGCAGGCTCATTTCAGTGAACACACGCACGCTTTCCGCCTGCGCCTTCGCCAGTTTGTCCGCAACCGCGTCCACTTGGGCATTTTCGATGTGTTCACTGCCTAGAAGGTCCTGCAGCTCGCCCTGCGCTTTCTGCACAGCGGCGCGGGCATCGATGAGCCGGCTCCGATAGGAGGACACGGTTTCGCGGATCTGCTTGCGCTGGGCGTCTGAAAGATTGAGGTCGTTGACGACCGGCGTATTCCACCACGCAAAGTTGGCGCGATTCTGCGCGGTGAGCGGCAACGTTACGGCCGCGCACAGGACAGCGGTGATTAACAGCCGCCTCATTCTTCAAACAGCGCCTGAAGTGGAGCTAAGGGCGCCGGCTCCGGGTTCATAGCCGTTCGTCCGACGTCTTCCACAAGCTCCGTATCGGCCGGCTTTACCATCGGACGCGAGACGTTGCTGTGCTGCTGCTCGAAAAATAGAAGTCCGCCCGCGATGGCAAGCGAGGCAGCTACAGCTGGGGCGAACCGCCGCATAAGCGCAAACTGGGCAGGCTTCGAGAGCCGTTGATAAATCCTCCGCCGTTGTGCCGCCAGGAATTCAAAGCTCGGCTGAATCGAGCTCACAGCCGCCGCTTCGCTCAAAGCGCGGGCGTCTTGCATACTCTGAAGGCGGCTCGCGCACTCGCTGCACTCTTCAATGTGGCCGTTCTCGGGCCCGACGCCGTAAAGATAAGCGACCAGCTCATCCTCGGTCCAATGTCTCGCCGTCATGACTACTCTCCCTCAATGCTTCTTGGCGCGCCAGCAGTCTGGCGCGACCCATACAGGTCTCTGAGCTCTTCGCGCAATTTCCCCAATGCGCGGAACAAGTGTGCTTTCACCGTTCCGGTATCGAGCTTCAGAATTTCGGCTATCTCATCTAAGCTATACGCATCGTAGTGGCGCAGCGTAAACACCGCCCGCTGCCGTTCCGACAATTTGATCAGAGCCTTTTCCAATCTCTGCTGGATTTCCTTCGCGAATGCTTGCGCCTCCGCGTCCGGCTCGCGCCCAGCCGTCATCGAGAGTATCAGGCTTTCATCGTCGGGCGCGGGCCGTTTTCTCCAAATCTTCCATGCGTTCGATCGCAAACGATCCAGGCACGTATTTACCGCAATTCGCGTCACCCATCTCTCGGGATGGTCCAACTCCTGAACATTCAAGTTCTTCAAAGCCTTGAACGCCTTCAGGAAAACATCCTGCGTGGCGGAGTCGGCCTCGTCCGTATCTTGGAGAAGCCGCTTACAGAGCAGAAAAATTCGCTTCTGCTCGCTCGCCATCCAGCTGCCGAAGTCCCCCAAATCCACACGTTGCCGCGCGTAGGCTTCCAGAGGCTCGGCCATGACGTTCATCATACGCGCTGCAATTATAGAAACGGGCTCGTTGACGGAAGGTTTACAAACAGAATAAAAGGCGAATCCGAGCGTGGCGCATCAGTCGGGCGAGTAGAGGAAATCGGACAGTAAAGGCAGTAACACTTCAGCCGATGGGGGTCCCGGAGCCGTAAAAGGCGTGCCCTCGGCGCTCGAACGAACCCACAGCACTTTATCAGCCGCACCGGTGGTCTTCAGCTGCATCGGCACGTCCACACTGAATTCCCGATCCACTCCGGATTGCCGCAGCACGTATTGATTCCCTTTGACATGCTGCAAGGAAAGACGCGGGATACCCGTCCCGTACACCCAGGCATCGAAAAAGTACTCGAGGCCAGGGTCCGGGTCTCCTTCCGGCAAAAACCGCACGGCTTCGCGCCTGAATGCCTCGTTAGACAAGCCTTTGCCAGCTGCATCGCGAGCGAGGACGCGCAAGAACTCGGAGAACCGCTGCCGGCCCATTCGCAGCGCAAGCATGCGGATCACCCAAGTGCCCTTATCGTAGGTGATAATGCGCCAGGCGTTCGCGTCCGATGCTCGAAGGCGCAACCCGATATTGAGCGGCCCGTCGGATTCGATCGGCTTTCCACTCTTGCCGGTCGAACCGAGTTCTTTCAAATAAAACCTAAGCAATTCCTCGAGAGCGGCGCCGCCTCTCTCTTTCTCAAAAAATTCAAGGGCTGCATAGTTCGCCAGCGCTTCTACGAGCCAGTTGCTTCTGTAATCGTCTGCCAGCACCAGGTTGCCCCACCATTGATGAGCGATTTCATGCGGCAACAGGATTTCCGAGTAAAAGACGTTCAGGATCGAGTCGCGAATGTAGGAAGGCCTCAACGATACGGGAAGGTACGAGTAAATGGAAAGATAAATAAGGCCTGGAAAGCCCTGACCGAAACTCCCGGGAATGGGTGTGACGGCGATGTTGTTGGTGGGCGCCGGCCCCCATTGTCCGGCAAAGTCTCCGAGTATCTCGGCCGCGCGCCCGGCCATCCCGGAGAGTTCGAGCGGCATCCCGGCTGGCAGCGACTCATTACCGCTTGCGGACGAAATATTCACGTGTTCCGAGTCCGCGCCCGATAGCGGTACTCCCGATCGAAGGATACGCTCCGCGATGGTCCGATTTGCGTAGAATTCGACGTGAAATGGGGGCCGATCGCGCACTACGCCCTCGAAATCTCCCACGTTGAAGCCGACGAACTGAGCGGGGGTGTCCAGTACGCGGTGAATGACGCGGACTCCGCCGTCGACACTTTCGCCCGCCAGCTTTCCGCTCGAGATGACCCGTAATCGTGAAGGGCAGCGAAATGTCAGGTCGAACGTGGCTGAATCGAGCGGTAAGTGCGGGAACCAGATGTTACGCGCCTCGACGAAATAGATACCCTCGCCGGCATCGCGAATCACCGAGCCCTCATGATGGACTTCAACTTGGAGCGGCGCGCCCGTTGGAAACTGCCGCGGAGCAACCAGCAACAACTTGCTGACGTTGAAATCGTCGACATCGCGCGAAGATTGGGATTGGACGACCTCGACTGGGGCGCCGTTGATGGTCGCCGACGTGATATTCATCAGCCCGCTCAGCTCGAGCTCGATGGCGCGAAGGTTCGGATCGTGCGAAGCCGTGCTGAAGCTTGTTGTTGCCGAGACCTTCAGACTAGGCGAAATGTCCACTTCAATTCTGTAGGCTTGCGTGCTGAACGGCTGAGGCAGGGGGGACGGAGACTTTCTGGGAGTGAAACTGGTCCACACCTGAAAGCTGGCCTCTGCACCCTCGCCGGAACGCCCTACCGCGCTGCCCTCCGTCTGGTGGGGATTGTAAGAGATTTCAAACGCCCCAAGCGTTCTCCCTCCTATCACGGCATAGAAGACGGCCTTCGCCGGCGGGTCGTGGTTGAGCATTGACCCAAGAAGCGGCACCTCGGCGTCTCCAGCAACCGCTTCGATGGTCTGCTTCCACTGCGCGCTGAAAGCCTCGGCGTCCACACCCGCCTTCTTGGCTTCATTTTGTTCCATTTGATGGAGTGCCTCGGCGCGCATCTGATCGGTGAAAACGAAAACCGCTTGAGAAAAATGTTCGTCAAGGTTCGGCGTCTTTGTGAAATAAGCGAGTGAAGCGCGCTCGCCTCGAGTCGGAGGAGTAACAATGATTTCGGCATCGCCCGCCTCCGTGCCGGCCGTGGTGAACACGGCGCCAATAATTTGGCCGGCCACGGGCTTAGTGAAAGCGAGGAGACCATCGTTGAGGTATATGGTGAAGTCGCCTCTCGAGAACCGCAAGTCGCGGACGTGGTAAATCTCGTTTGGATCGATCGAGAGATCGCGCAGCGACGATGCAAGAGACCCCGCAGTGGGCTCCTGACACAAGGACCCGCTGCTCAGAATGGCCAACCAGACCAGAAGACGGCATAGCTTCATGGCTGGATAAACAGTGTATTCCATCGGCAGTCACTTTCTGGCTGTGATTCTTGCAACCTGCTCCCGGAGCGTGTTCAAGCTGTTCGTCAGACGGTCGGTTTCAACATTGACGAGAGCGTAGCGCTCGGCCGTTGGGTCGCCTGATTCGAGAAGGATCCGGTGATCCTCGCGCAAATCGGGCAGCTGTTTCTTCGAGAAGGGCGACCCGCGCAACGCGCCGGCAAGCAAGAAAAGCGTAAGATCGACGTCTTTGGCAAAGGTTTTGAACGCTTCGCGCGGAGTCACGGGAGCGCTGCTTCGAAGCCCTGCATCGAGAGCCATTAAGGCATAAATCAGGCGGTGCGAACTCGCGAGCATAGCGGCAACCGCGCCAGCGCGTTCTTTGCTGACGCCTGGTTCAACCATCAGCCGGTCAACAGAGGCCTCGACGTTTGAGCGTGCCAGACGGGCGTCGAGTCGAGCCCGCGCTAGTCCGGCGGCTTCCTCATCAATTTTTTGATAGGAGACGGCGGCGATAGCCTGAAAATACTTGCGGTACGCATCGAGCATGCGGGCGAATTGCTCGCGCACTTGCGTCTGCTCCCAGGTCGGCCACACCAGGTACGCAACAAGAGCGAACAAGCCGCCGGCGGCTGTATTAGCCGCGCGCGCCGAGATAACCTGCCACGCCGGAACGCCCGTCAGTCCTACCAGGAGCACGATGAGAGCGCTGATAGACACGACCAGGATTCCGTAGTTGGCCGGTCCGACACAGCGAAGCGCATAGGTGAACAAAGCGACGAAAACAACCTGCATCATCGGAGATGGATGAATGAAATAGAACAGGACTGTCGCGATGCCAAGGCCCCCGAATGTGCCAGCCAGGCGAAGCACGCCGCGGCTGAACGTCGCTGTGAAATCCGGTTTGAGCACAATGGCGATGGTCATGGGCAGCCAGTACGAACGCCGCCATCCGAGCATGTGGGCAATGGAGTCGCCGGCTGCCAGACAGACTGCGAGGCGAATGGCGTGCCGGCACGCGGCGGAGTTCAACGATACATTGGCTCGGAGCGTTGCTAACGTGCCCACGATCCGTAACGACGGTGGCCGCGACGACTCCTTTTTGGCAAAAGCAATCAGCCCGGCCGGGCTCGCATGCTCCGCCAAATCGACCACCGCTCGGAATTGTCCCGCGAGCGCGTCGGCCTGAAGTTGTATGTCGGCGATGACAGCGCGCGCAAACGGCGACAGATCGCCCGAAAGCTTCTCTCGCAACGTTATGGTGAGAGCGGAAAAGTTCTTCAAATCGTCGCGCGCAACGTCAAGGCGTTCGTCAGCAGTTAGGGACCGTCCGGCTGAATAGAGCAGATCGGCTGCCACCTCGAACAGGCGATCTAGAGATGGCATTATTTCTTGTCCCGAGGGCTCGCGAGACATTCTTCGCCGCAGCCTGCTGAGTGTAAGCAGGCACAACCGGATACGTTCCGCTTGGTTCAACAAAGATCGGTAGCGTTCGCTCTCAATCCTCTGGTCCTTGTCGAGCGCTGACAGTACTTGCTGTGCGGCCGTGCTCGCCTGGCTTGCCGGCGGAGCCCCCTCCGCTTCCCCAAACCGGGAGGCGACGCGGGCAAGCTCGAGATACAAGTTACCCAGCGCGAGCCGCTCGGGCTGGTAGCGCTGGACCGGCCAAAACATCAACGCTAAACCGGTTTGAAATAAAGCGCCACCTAGAGCCAGAAGAGTTGCCCAGCCGGCGTTAACGGCGCTCAACGCCTGAGCCGAATAAACGACAAGCGTCACCAGGCTGATCACACCGAGATCGCCCGCCGTTGTTCCGAGTGACACTGCCAATCCAGCTACGAAGGCCCAACCCGCCGTAATCAACACTGCCCAAACGGTGTCACGTCCCACCATTGCACCTATAAAGACAGCCAGCGCCGTCAGCAGGCTCGCGGCAAGCATTCGGCGCGCACGCTGCGAGTAGGAATCTTCGCCATCGGAATAGGAGACGTTCAGCGCACCTGAGGCAACGGCCACGCCGCTCAGCGTGAATCCCGTTAGCACTCCTATCCCGAGAGGAAGCGCAACGCCGATCGCGTTGCGCAGCGCGACGCGCGGAATGATCTTGTTTCGTTCAAACCGTGTGACTGCGCGCCAAAACAACTTCCAACGATTGGGTGGTTCCAGAACCGGCGGCACTTTCGGCGCGGCTTCAGGCTCGATGGAATGCTCGACGGGCATCTGCGTTTACCGTACCGAAGTCCGGCTCATGGCACACTGTCAAGACGGACAGAAAGGTGAAACACGAATGGAACTTTCGAGCGCTTCTAAGATGGTATCCGGCATCATCTTGATCACCGTCCCCACCATCGAATATGGCGGCAGCTTTTTGCTTACCTCGCTTACCAATCCCGCCTATACAGCGAATGCTCTGCGCCAAAATCTGTTTCGTGCGGGTCACGCTCACGCAGGCGTAATTGTCATTCTGTCGCTAATCTGCCAAGTGCTTCTAGATGCGGCGAAACTTCCCGACGGCTTGATTTGGTTTACACGCGTCGCGGTTCCGCTTGCGGCAATTCTCATATCCGCGGGATTTTTCTTCTCAGCGCTCTCTCCTGACACCGCTAAGCCCGGCCCTGCGATTACCTCGGTCTACGTTGGCGCCCTGCTGCTGGCCGTCGCCGTCCTTCTTTTGGGTGTTGGCCTGATTCGAGCGGCGTAGCGTTATGATTCGAAAAATGTGTTGGCAGCAACTATCGCAGCAACCACGTTTTCCCTCATGCCTGCCGGAAGGACCGGCGAAATTCGCGTGGCGTCACGGACTTGAATTTGCGGAATTGTCTCTCGAAATTCGCGTAGTTGTGGTAGCCGACTTCTTCGGCAATGATGGAAACCGGTTTTTCGGTGTTAATCATTAACGAACAGGCTTGTCCCAGCCGCAGTTGGGCGACGTAATCGGTGATCGGCATTCGCGCGTGTCGCTTGAAGAGCCGATGCAGCGTGCTCGCGCTGACGCGGGCGCAATCAGCAAGGTCGCTGAGCAGCATAGTCTCGCGGTAGTGCGCGTGAATATGCGATAAAACGCGATCGATTGAAGCCCTGTCTTCACTGGCTTTTAGCGGAAGATTTGGCGAGGCGGAGGAGAGAGCCTCGCTCGTGCGGCTGTCTGCGAGTGTCGAGAGGATTCGAAGAAGAGCGAGCAGGCGCTCGCGGGGCGGCTGGCCGGGCAGTTCGCGGATCATTTGACTGACGCGCTTCCGTACTTTGCCGCTAAACGCTAATCCGCATGCCGACATCCGTAGCATACGGTCGATGGAGGTGAACTCCGGCCATCGCGCGATGAGTTCTTCCGCGAGGCTCGGCTGAAACCACAGGACAATCGCCTGGTGCGGAAAGCTTGGCCGTATCTTTTCGCGGGAGCACCAGGTGTGCGGCAGATTCGGTCCGATCAACACCAGGTCCTCATTATCGTAGGACGCTATATGATCTCCGACATATCGCTGGCCTCGACTGTTCAACGTGAGCGTGAGTTCGTACTCCGGGTGATAATGCCATTCGAAAGGAAACGACTCGAGGCGGCGGTCGAAGACGGTCCACGAGCAGCCGTCGTTCACCCGCACTTTTTCGAAGAAAGGTTTCATGACTCAAGGCCGGCGAGGTCGTCCACTACCGTCGCCGGTCGGGGGGTCGCTCGAGTTGTCAACTTAGGTCGTATCACTCGACTGGGTCGACGCTTCCTCAATGGCCTCGAAGACCTGCTTAACGATCTTCGGGTGCAGCATCGCGCCGCCATGAAAGGGAACAACCACCCTTCGGCCACCCTTGGCATAGATCCGATGACTACCCTTCGACCGTAACCATACGAAGCCGGCTTTCAACAACATCTCTCCGGCCTCCGCCGCGGTTAGGCGCGGCACTTTAGACATGAACTTCGAGCGCGGTAGTGAGAACCTCCTGACTCAGCGCCGACGAGCGCTCTTCATCACTCAGGGTCTCAAGGAAGAGTTCGATGGCCTCACGAACGTTGGCGAGAGCTTCCTCTATAGTTCTTCCTTGGGATTGGCACCCCTTCAGTTCCGGACACCACGCGTAACATCCGTGTTCGTCTTGTTCGATTACCACGCTGACCTTCCGCGTCATTAACAATCATTCTACTGCCGGTCATGCTCCGCTGATCGTTCAGCTGTCGGGACGATAAAACGAAAGTGAATTGCTCCCCTGGCGAATCAAGCGGACCCGCCGCAACGCCCCGACCGATTCGGCTGGCGTCAGGTGTGAATCGTGCTGAGCTATGACAAGCCGCGGCGATGATGCTCCAAGCATTTCTAGAGCTGCCTGATAGTCGCGCTCCCGTGAATAGGGCGGGTCCAGGAACACGATGTCGGCAGCGTGCTTGGCGATGAGAGTAAGCGCGTTCCCGCGAATGATTGTAGCTTCGCCTGCGATGCCCAATGAATCAAGGTTTTGCCGGATCACCGCTACCGCTCCCGCATTCCGCTCAAACAACAGCGCATGCCTGGCGCCGCGGCTCACGGCTTCAATTCCGACCGCGCCGCTGCCCGCATAAGCATCCAGGAACACCACACCTTGGATTTCGGGAGCCAGTATATTGAACAAAGTTTCCCGCAAACGGTCCGGCGTAGGCCGCACGTCGAATCCGGGCACCGTTTTCAGCTTGCGACTTCGAAATTTGCCTCCAATCACGCGCATCCATCAACCCACCTGCACGTAACCATACTGCCGCTGCCAGTGATCCTGGATATACCGGACCACATCGCGAATCTGATCGCTTGCGTTTACATTCGCAATTAACGCCTGGGCCTCGCTGCGAGCCAGTTCGAGAATGTCCGCGTCGCGGAACAGGTTTGCGATTCGCAGACCCGGTATGCCGGATTGCCGTGTTCCAAAAAACTCGCCCGGCCCGCGCAGGCGCATGTCCATTTCCGCGATGTAGAAGCCATCGTTCGATTCGAGCACCGTACGGATGCGCTCCCGCGCGAACTCATTTAAGCGTCCCGTGACGAGGAAACAGTAACTCTGCTCGGCTCCCCGGCCCACGCGGCCGCGAAGTTGATGGATCTGCGCGAGTCCGAAGCGCTCCGCCTGTTCGATCACCATCACCGTAGCGTTTGGAACATCGACTCCCACCTCGATCACGGTGGTTGAAACCAGAATTTTCGTTTCACCCTTTTGAAAGCGCAGCATAGCCTCCGCTTTCTCTTCCGCCGGCATCTTCCCATGGAGAAGGCCAGCCGGCACACCTGGGAAGACGCTGCTCGCGAGATGATTGTAGCCTCTTTCGGCTGCTTTCATGTCGTTGGTTTCCGATTCCTCAATGACGGGATAGACCACGTACGCCTGCCCGCCCTTTGCAATTTCCTTCCCGACAAAGCTCCACACCTTTTCGATCGTCGCCTCAGTGACATGGCGCGTCGAGACAGGTCTTCTCCCTGGCGGCAATTCGTCGATGGTCGATACCTCCAGATCTCCGTATAGAGTCAGGGCAAGCGTCCGCGGAATCGGCGTAGCTGTCATTACCAAGACATCGGGCTTTACGCCCTTGCCATATAGCGTCAATCGTTGGACGACGCCGAAACGATGTTGCTCGTCGACAATAGCAAGTCCCAGCTTGCTAAACATCACGTCTTTCTGAAGTAAGGCATGCGTCCCGAGAACAAGATGAGCAAACCCGCTCGTCACGGCTTTTTTCAGTTGCTGTTTGGCCCGATTGTTCATTGATCCGGTGAGCAACAGAACCACATAGCCAAGCTTTTCGAACAGACTTCGGAAATAAGCATAATGCTGCGCCGCCAGGGTTTCCGTGGGCGCAAGAACAGCCACCTGGTATCCGTTTTCGATGGCGAGGACCGCCGCTTCGGCCGCAACGATCGTCTTTCCACTGCCCACCTCGCCCTGCAGCAGACGGTTCATGGGATAGGGCGCTTTCATGTCCTCCACGATTTCCTGGATCACCCTTCGCTGTGCCGCCGTTGGCTTGAACGGGAGCATTTTCTTGATTTGCTCCCGTGCCCGCGGCGTCACCTTGAATGGAATGCCTTCGGACTTTCGCGCCTTAGTACGCTTTAAGGCGAGACCGCACTCGAGCCAAAAAAACTCGTCGAAGATCAGCCGGAACTGGGCCGGAGAGCGGAATTCGTTCAAGAGCTCGAGCTTGGCATCCGTAGAGGGCTCGTGTACCTCGCGCAAGGCGCTGGCGAGGGCGGGAAGGGCCAGCCGCTTTCTAATGTCGTCGGGCAGAGGGTCGGATGGCAGTTCCACTTCCTGGAGGATGCGATGAAACAGGGTCCGAAAAATGCGCGTGGATATCTTGACGATCGCCTCGTAGATGGGTACGACACGCCCGGTGTGCAGGCTCTCGTCTTCTTCGTCGTCATGTAGGATTTCGAACTCCGGCTGTACCATCAACGGCCGGTTTCGCCACTCCGACTCGACTTTGCCGAACAGCGCGACGCGAACACCCGGCACAAGAACATCGGCCAGCCGGTTGTTATTGAACCAGCGTGCTTCGAGCGTTCCGCGTCCATCGCTTAGGGTGGCTTCAAATAAACCAAGGGCGCCTTTTCGAACTCGTGAGGCAGAGCCCCGTTCCACCCGCGCCAGTACCGTCACTTTTTCGCCGGGAACCAGATTCCGTACTTCTTTAATCTGACGTCTGTCTTCATAGCGGAACGGCAGATGATAGAGGAGATCGAGGACGGTTTCCAGCCCGCGCGACCGCAGCATCCCAGCCCGAGCCTCGCCGATCCCCTTGACGAACTGCAATGGTGTCGAAAGGTCCAAATGCTTAGGCTAGCTGGTTGCAGGGGAAAGCAGTAGAAGGCGCTGTTTTTGCCCCACCCGAAAATCGAAAAGGGTGATGAAGGGAACAAATCTTGAGTTTCCGGCTCCGCAAGCTAAGGATCATTCAGGTCTGCGTGGACTGAAAGTTTCGGCTGATACCTGTGCTGTACTTCACATGCAAGGATGTGCGAGGGACGGTAAGCCAGTATGAGACATCTTCCTTTACCTTTGAATAGATCGTAGACGGCATCCTAGCGTTCAACTGGACGGCAGGCGTCAGAAGGTTGCAGGTATGAGCCATGAGTCTGTACTATCCTGTACTATCCAAAGTGGTGCACAGATTGTGAACTCGCAACGCTTCCCGGAGAGTTCCTCAATTCTATAAATCAAAGGAACGGAGGTTCGACCTCTGCTGATCACGTCATCAATAATAAGAATGCGACCGACCGACTTCCAGTTTGCGCCACATGATCTGATATTTTCAGTTCTCTCCTCCAACGAGTGGTGCGAGTTGCTCTTCATATCTCTGTCGCAAAGCTGTAGATCAGCGGACCAGTCCGGCGCCGATGGCAAGCGGCGGTTCACCGCTTCGTCGTAGGGATCCAGAAGCCCCGGACGATCCGTGGGGCTGGATACAATGACGTCAAAAGAATTCTCATCAATGTCTCGGGATAATAGCTGGGCAGCATATTGTTCAATTTGCTTGTAATCCGCTTCGCCAAGAATCGAGTCAGTCTTGCTATCACGAGCTCCTGATCGGATTGCCTGAAGGTAATACGGAGGATTTGATGCGAGTATGTTTTTGCTCGCCACCAACGAGACAATATTCACCGAACTGTCTTTGTTAGACCTGCCGCGGGCGGTCGCCATATGACGTCTCGCTTCCCGTACATTGACTTTAAATAGCTTGGCGTTTGGCCGGTCACCTTCAGAACTCCCGCTGTCGTTCATATTATTCATTCCCACACTCCTTGTGGGCTCGACCTGAGCGAGTCATTTTGGCTCACCGCGCTGGACTTCCTTCATCGGAAATTTCTAAATAAATCGTCGACTACCCGGAAACCAAGAAATCCACAAAGCGTATAGATTTGTTGAGACGTCGATCCCTCTTTTGCATTTCCACTTTTGCCTCCTCGCGCCCTGCTTCGATGATGCTATCGAACACGAACTGCTGAGGAGGAAGGTGCTAGCTTCTTCATTTTTCGCCGCCCGCCCTTGCCCCTGTGGTCTCATGTATTTCTTCAGCTTCTCCTCAATCTCGGTCAGGAAAGTGTATGTGGTCATTTTCGGTCTCCTCCTTAGAGTGCCGTAGTCGAGTCTTCACTAGTTGCAGTTTTCGGCGAGCGGATAGAGGGCACCGGTCGCGTTGGTGAACCGTCTAAACGAACAAGGAGTGCCGATTCTCAGTACCGAGAATGATTCTGAAGTAAGTCTGCGTGCAGACTTCTTCGAAAATGGAGACTGAATGAAAAGATTCGTTAAATTCATCGCTGCTGTCGTACGACATTGGGGTTCGCTGTTGACCGGAGGCGTTATCATCGCCACTCTCCAGGCTGCGGAATGGCTGGGACTTCCTGTTCCACGTTGGACTTATCTCGTCGTGATTGGATTCGCCTTGCTCTCAGCCTTCTTCTTGTCGTGGAGCGAGCAGGTAACTCGGGTAGAGCAGGCAGAAAAACGGAACTTAGAACTGGAAGGAAGGCCGGAGGTCATGTTGACCTGCAGCTCGATAGGGGAGGTTGAATTTTTTGGTCAGATAAGGCGGAGGCCGGGCTCGGAACCCAAGGGACGTTTTGTATTTTCTGCCAGAAATAGCGGAACCGTACAAGCAGTGAACGTATCGATGGATGACATCAAATTGCCCATGTCGGAGCTCACCCAAAGGAACAGATTGGCGGAGGACCAAGCATTTATCACGCAAACCGGAGAAGATGCACCGGCTAGGCAACCGGGGTGGAATGTGTGGACGGTAAGGTTTGAACCGTTGACCAGCGTGGCCCAGGGGCAAGAGATTGAAATTGTCGATTCCGACGAAGAAAATTACCTATTCCGAGCTGATGACGATCAGATCATCGCCGAAGGACGCTGTCGAAAGCATTGTCGTGTAGATGATCGTCATGCGTCAAGAGGAATGATTGACACACGCGCAACGTCATTTCGTTTCTTGGTTTTCGGCGGGCGCTGCTGACGCAAAATTTGCATGGGCACGCCATTCGGTTTCCATCTTGCGGACTCGAGAAGCCAGATAGCGCCAGTAATTGAGCGGCGTCTCCATGGCTGTGATCTCCTCCAGCGGGCCAGCAAAATATTGGAGGCTGGTGATGGGAGTTACGGTGGTTGAATGGTTGAACAACGCCACGTATTTTCTGGCGCAACCCATGAGGATGGCACGCTCGATCTGATCCAGTGGGACACCAGAGCGGTACCAGTCGCCGGCCAGTTTCTCATCGGCCGACGAGAAGACCGCACGTACACAAGCCGGTTCGAGAAAGAGTCCCCGTACGCGCGAGACATACAGGCACTGCTCAGGGTCTTCGGAACTTTCGGCGACTTGTTTGTGATAGGGCCAGAACGAGTCGCGGATCTCGATGCGCCCGAGCTCGTGCTGGTTGGCGGCGCGATACACCAGCGCCACTTCGGATCTCCGGATCTCCTCCAAATAACTGGTGAGCGAACGTGTGCTGTGCCCCGTAGCCTGAGCGAGTTCAGCCATACGGAAACGCAATTGCGCGCTGCGCCGGTCGGCATGGAGGCAAACATAGACAAAGATTTTGAACGCGCCGTCGGAGAGCAGTTCGAGAGCTTGGTTCAGTTCCGCTCCGGCAGCGAAGAAACCGGTGGGGTGTTTGAGGAGCAGACGGGATTCGCTCATGCCGCCTCCTTGCCGCCGCGCTTCTTACGCATGGATTCGCCCTTCAGGTCAATGCGCTGCGCATGATGAACCAGGCGGTCGAGGATGCTGTCGGCGACGGTGGGATCGCCGATCTGCGCATGCCAGTTTTGGACGGGGATTTGCGAAGTCAAGATGGTGGAGCGCGTCTGATAGCGGTCATCGCAGATCTCCAGCAAGTCCCTGCGCTCAGTTTCGGCCAGGGGTGTCATGCAGAAATCATCGATCACCAGAACATCGGTTTGCTCCAAGCGTCGCAATAAGCGGCTGAAACTGCCGTCGGCATGGGCGAGGGCTAAGTCACGGAACAGCTGTGCCGCGCGTGCGTAATAGACGGTGTAGCCGTCTCGGCAGGCTTTATGCGCCAGGGCAGCCGCAAGCCAACTCTTGCCGATGCCAGTTGCACCGATTAAAAAAATGTTCTGATGCTGTTTCACCCATTCCGACTCAGCCACGAGTGAACGGATCAGAGCGCGATCCAGTCCACGCGCAGTTTGATAATCGATGTCTTCCACCGACGCCGTGCTTTTCAGGCGCGAGTTGCGTAGCCGGCGGGCCAAGGCACGTTCTTCCTTCCAGCTCCACTGGCGATCAACTAGCATCCCGAAACGCTCTTCGAAGCTGAGCGTGGCCAGGTCAGGCTGTTCCAGCTGCTGCCGAAAGGCATCGGCCATGCCGTTCAGACGCATCACATAGAGTTTGTGCAGAGTTTGTTGATTGAGCATGAAGATTCTCCTTTACTGAACGGTGGTGTCAAAGTAGGCTGCGCCACGAATGTTGTCGTGGATCACCAGAGGAGGTGAGATGGCTGCAGCTTCCGGGAGCGGCTGGCTCTCCAGGCGATGCTGCAGAATGGAAACCACACTGGCGAATGAATAAGCGCCAATGTGCACGGCGCGTGCGGCCGCCGCTTCCAGCCGTTCGATGCTGCATTTGCCACCCAGACGCACCAAGCCCAGGCATGCGCGATAGCCCATCTCCGGATGCGGCTTGGTGGCCAGAATCTGGCGGAATAACTCGCCCGTGTTGGGCCCAGCGGCGTCGGCCCAACTCAGCAGACGCGAAGGTGTCCACTCGAGGTATTGCTGATGAGATTTGGGCCGGTGCTCGGCAACCGTGGTGACCTCATCGGCTACGAAGCTGCGAGCATGGCTGGCAACTCGCACCCCTTTGTGAAACACCTCCACCGTGGCGCCCGTGGTGCGAATGTCGACTTGCTGGCCCACCAATTGATAGGGAACGCTGTAGAAATGCCCTTCCGCCGGCACATGATAATCCAATTCGACTTTCAAATTGCGCCAGCGACCGATCTCGTAACGCTCGCCAAGGAGCGGCCGTAAGGCCGGCTTTTCAAGGGCGGCAAACAGGCTAGCACGTGTACCCTCGCGTTTGCGAAATGGTTTGTTGTTGAGATGCGTCAGCAGTTCTGCAATCGCTTCGTTGACTTCGCCCAGACTATAGAAGCGGCGCTTGCGCAGAGCTGCAATAATCCAGCGCTGCACGAGCTGAACGGCATTTTCAACTTTAGCTTTGTCCCGGGGTTTTCTCGGGCGCGCTGGCAAAACTGCCACCGAGTAATGGGCCGCCATTTCGCTGTAAGTTGGATTCAGATCAGGCTCGTAGCGGCAGGCTTTGGTGACCCCGGTTTTGGTGTTATCCGGAACCACCAGCCTGGGTACGCCTGAGAAATATTCAAAAGCCCGAATATGCGAGCCGATCCAGCATGCCAGTTCCTGGCTCCAGGTGGCTTCAGCGAAGGTGTAACTGCTGTATCCGAGTGTGGCTACAAACACCGCTGCCGGATGCATCTCGCCGGTGTCGCGGTTATACACGGCAATGGTGGCGCCGGCGTAATCGACAAACATCTTTTCGCCGGGATGATGCTGCTGACGCAGGCTGAGGTTCCGAGCCTGGTTCCAGTTGCGGTAGAGGTCACAAAACCGGCTGTATTTATAGCCACCCGGTTCATTCTTCTTGTACTCCTGCCAGAGCAGCTCCAACGTCAAGTCCCGGTGGGTTTCGAGCTCTTTGTGAATGGCAGCGAAATCAGGTTCCGGATGCTGCCGGCGGCTCGGCGGAGCGGGCCGCTGGCCGAACAAAAGCTCATCCAGCCGCTCATCGCTGACGTCTTCTGGCAGCGGCCAACTCAGATTGGCCGCCTGGGCCAGTTTTAGATATTTATGAACGGTGCTTTGAACGATCGAACAACTGCGGGCGATTTGGTTCTGATTGAGCCCCAGTGCCGATAAACGGAGTACCTCTCGTGTCTTGCGCATGGACAGTGCCTTTTCCGACAAATCCGACCCTCCCTGTTTCAAACAGGATCAGATTGTCTTGTTTGTTGTCCAGCGCCACCCAGTTCCGTTCCAACCAAATCGCGATTCGCCGTTCCGAGTTCATCGCGATTGATCATTCCGAGGTTCACGCGATTAGCCATTCCGAAACCGGCCATTTTTCGATCGTCATGACCGCGGAATTCCCAATCGCGCTTACCTCGGAACGACTATTTTCATCAGCTCGGAATGATTATTTTCATGCCTCGGAATCCGCAGAAATCCCGTACACAATCGAGAACATGGGTCCGCTGCAGAATAAGGATCTCTGTTTCTGCTTAGTGAACACGGTGAGGCCAACTCCCGCCGGTCCACTTTATCTGCCAGTTACCTTAAGACTCTCAAACAGGGATGGCTCCGGGTGGGCGCAAGCGCACGAACTGGAGCATCAATTCATGTGCAACCTACGGTTGACCTTCAAACGGGTTGAGCTGATTGACGGCTGAGCCGGATAAATGTATTCAACACGCCCCCGAGGGCTGGGTATATAGTGCTTTGGTGGCAGAAACAACCCCGACGGACGTAGCTACTTGGCTTAGCCCAACTGTTCTCTTAAGCGTTCTCACCGTCATTTGCGCATTCATCGGCAGCCCGATAATCATCTATGCCTTGATTGGCGTCGACTATCCCCGACGCGACTCGCTAAGGTGGCTCATAGATTCAAATTCCGCCGCGTAATTTGATATAGAAATCGAAAATCTCTTCCGCCCACCTTTTGGCGTTGTGTGGCGTTATCTCCTGCGTATAAAGCCTTCGCAAGCGATCAAACTGGTGGCGCAGGTCTTCAGGCAACTGAGCGGTATCGTGGTTTCCGAATGCTGTCAGCAGGGAGGCAGCCATCTCTACCCTTTTGTGGCGGCTTTCCTTCATTGTTGCGAGCGCCCGTGCTGCCTTCCAGAACCGTTCCCTCACATGATCGGTGGTAGTGAACTCAGCCATAAGCGTATATAACAATGTCCTTTACCATACGCGGTAAACAGAAGATAGCGATAATGTTTGAAAGGAGGTCGTCGTGAGACCGGCTGGATTGTGGGGTCGTAAAGAATTCGCACAGTTCACTGAAGATGAGCTGCACGAAACGATGATGGAAGCGGAGCCCGGCTCCCATTACTTTGAGTGGGCCAAAGCCGAGCTTGACCATCGCCAGCGTCTGAGAACTATGCCATCCAGTTCGGACGAAACCCGCAAAGCCGAAAACGAGGCCGTGAAGAACAGCGGAAACAACAGCCAACGGGATTCTTTGTCAGCTCCGCTTATGCATCTGCATCAAGCCATTCGGGAGAAATGTAGCGCTCTGTACGCATCCGGCCACCACGCTGAGGCGGTCGAGAAAGGCTTTAAGGTCGTGCGCGACCGATTGCGCTCCTTAACCGGTTACGAGAAAGGTGCGGAGGCTTTCGGTAAAGGCAGACTTCATATCAGTGGTGCGTCCGCGGCTAACGTGGAACACGATTTCAACGAAGCAGTCAAATTTCTGCTTATGGCCGTAGATTATTTTCGGAACGAGAAAGCTCACACCGCCGACGCCAAGATAACGGATCCTACCCGCGCCGAACATTACTTGACGCTCAGCAGCTTGGCGATGTACCTACTGGATGAAGCCGAAGGCAGAAAAATGCCTTGAAAACTATATAGGTATTTGTGAATACACGGCTGTTAACTGATGGTTCTGTGGAGAATCTGAAGCGTGTGCGAGCGGCCGCTCAGCGAGCCATCGGTCCGCTTAAACCAGCCGACAAGAATTCGGCGGCAGACCGCGACTTGCTGATCAAAGCGGCACGTACCCAACCAGGGCGCAGGCTTCCTCCGTATTACCTGGTCTATTTTTTGCTGGTTGAGCTGCTGGGATTTCGGAACCTTGGGCGATGGGAGAAAACAGCTTGGTCCGTACCCGTAGACCTCGATGGCGACGATGAAACAGGGTCCGAAAAATGCGCGTGGATATCTTGACGATCGCCTCGTAGATGGGTACGACACGCCCGGTGTGCAGGCTCTCGTCTTCTTCGTCGTCATGTAGGATTTCGAACTCCGGCTGTACCATCAACGGCCGGTTTCGCCACTCCGACTCGACTTTGCCGAACAGCGCGACGCGAACACCCGGCACAAGAACATCGGCCAGCCGGTTGTTATTGAACCAGCGTGCTTCGAGCGTTCCGCGTCCATCGCTTAGGGTGGCTTCAAATAAACCGAGGGCGCCTTTTCGAACTCGTGAGGCAGAGCCCCGTTCCACTCGCGCCAGTACCGTCACTTTTTCGCCGGGAACCAGATTCCGTACTTCTTTAATCTGCCGTCTGTCTTCATAGCGGAACGGCAGATGATAGAGGAGATCGAGGACGGTTTCCAGCCCGCGCGACCGCAGCATCCCAGCCCGAGCCTCGCCGATCCCCTTGACGAACTGCAATGGTGTCGAAAGGTCCAAATGCTTAGGCTAGCTGGTTGCAAGGTGCGGGATTCGACGACCGCTTCCTTCGGGTGCGGCTCAGTCTCCGCCATCTACTGGCGGGCTGTGTCGGTGTTATGAGGAACCAGTCGTGCCGTCACGATAAATCGCTTGGGAGCGGAGCCTACGTAGTAGAACGGGTAGCAGGTGATCATCGTCAGCAGCCGTTCATTCCCTTGTGGCCGTAAGACACTGACGTCGCTCGGCTTCACGATCCGGGTCGAGACCACCTCGTAGTCGAAGGCGCCGCCAGCCGATTGAAACTGAATCTCATCGCCGATTCGAATGTCCTTCAAAGCGCGGAAGAGCGTATCGCGATGGGCGGCGATGGCGAAATTGCCGATTGCGCCGGCAACCTGCGTCGAGGGCACATGACCCACGGCGCTCGCGAGCGTCGTCTGACTCACCCCCTGCTTTACAATCGCGGAGAGCTTGAGGCGCGGGATCTCCACTCGCCCGAGCAAAGTGCCTTCCGACAGCGCGGGAGGGGCGGCCGGACCTTGCGCCTGGCCCGGGCCGTTTGCAGCCGGGAGTGGCTTCACGAGAGCCGGCTGCCGGTAGCCAACTAATTGTCCGAGAGGAGTGGCTTCCATTATCCAATCGGTCAACGTCGCGCGACGGCCCGCGATGTTCTGGTCGAAGGCCCAGTTCTCATAGACTTGATACAAATATTGGTTCGCGAGCGTATACGCGTAATAAGCGAGTCCGCAGAGGCCAACGGCCAGAAAAAGGAGGCGTACCCAGCCAAAGAAGCCACGAGGGCGGCTCCTCGAGCGCGCATTCATTCTCCGGCGAACGTTATAGCTATGTAAGCCCGGTTTTGTAAAAGTCGTTGTTGTGAAAGCCGGGACTGCCTCCGGCCTTGCTTCTGCGGCCATTGTCGCAAGCGCTCCTGTTACCAGATGGGAATCAGCCTTCTTTTTTCAGAGCCTCCGCAAGGAGTCCTGAAAAGCTCCGGAACGTATAGCTCCTTCGCGTGTGGACGACTAGTTTCCTGTGTCCGGGCGCGCCTGCAGTCACCCGGATCGAGCGGTCAGGATACTTTGCAGGGTCGAGCGTGGGATCGGGAGCAAAGCAGATCGTGTACCTGTTACGGATATCTGTTGCAATCTTGTGAAAAACAGGGATCACATCGGAAAGTAGAGGCGGCTCGAAGTATTCTCCGCCGCTGATACGCGCCATCTTCTGAAGAACTCCTGGGTTCCGGTCCGGATCATCCTCGGTGAAAAGCCCTACTGTATAGACAGTTGCTTGGGACGCCTGGATGAGGCGCATTACCTCGTCGCAAGTTGTCTTGCTTACGTTGTCGCCTCCATCGCTCACTACGATGAGCGTCTTTTTCGGCTGAACACCTTTCCGGAGATGCTCTAAACCGAACACGACCGCATCGTACAGGGCCGTCTGTCCCGCTGGCGTGCCCATGTACAGAGCGGCTCTCAGTCTCTGCAAGTCGTCGGAAAAGTTGACGCCTGGAGGCAAGCCCGGCGTGACGGTGTTATTAAAATTCACAACAAAGAATTGGTCCTGTGAATTGCTTTCCTTGGCAAACGACAGACCGGCTATGACAACTGCCGGCCGCTTCTCGCGCATGCTGCCGCTATTGTCCACGACCAGGCCAACCGTTACCGGCGTATCTACGCTGGTGAAGTTGATGATCGGTTGCGGGTGGCCGTTCTCGAAGATTCGGAAGTTGTCCTTAGCCAACCCAGTTACGTATCCACCGCGACTGTCTTTGACACTGACATCGAGCATTACTCGCTGAACGGTTGAGCTAATAACGAACGGGCGATCGTCGGCGAAACCTTGCAGCTTCTGCTTGCCCGCAAGCAACACTGCGAGAGGGGCGCCAGCGAGTAAGCCCAGAACTGTTCGGCGCGACGCCGAACTTCCGTTCCTCTCTTCCTTCCCCATGAAAACGCCTGGCCGAGTTCCGGCAGGCGTATTTTCGGACGGCCTCGCATCAACTTGGGTTTTCGCTCAAACTCCGCGAATTCCCGAGACGCGAGTCGCTTGGAACGTCTCGATTTCCCGGAACCCTACCGGTCCTCTCGACGTAATTGTAGCGCCTTGGCGTTAGCTCTTTTTAGAAGCCAACGTGATTAGGCCGAAGAAACCCAAGGAGAACAGACCGATCAAACCCGCGAGTGGGGCAAAGCTGCCAGTCTTTGGCAAGCTTTGAGGTTCCTGACTAACGGCTGGCGCTTGCTGCTGAGGCGCAGGCTCCGCCGCTGGGGCTGGTGCTGGCTCAGGAGCCGGTGCCGCCTCCGCTTGCGTCGTTTCCGGCTGGGCTGCGGGAGCAGGAGCCGGCTCTGGAGCGGCTGCGGCAGGCGGAGTGTAGCTGGCGGGAACCGGAACCGGCTGAGCAGAGGCTAGCTGCGCGACCAGCTTTTTCGGATACGGCAATTCCTGCCCGAAGTTGTCACCAGGATAAAACCAGGCACGAACAGCTTTGGGTACGCCTGCCGGGGTCTCCCAGAAAGCGAACTGGCTTTTCCCTGTAGGCTGCAAGCGGTAATTGGGTATCGCGAGAATGGTTGTTTCCAGCTTCGATTGGCTTTCATTGAAGATCTGGATGATGTTCCGGTTGGACGGCGAATCCATCAACTTCCAGACATACGTTCCCGGTTGAAGAACCTTGTTTCCGGCGATAATCGGCTCTTTTATTGTGACGGTGGTTCGCTTGTCCCACGTATCCGCGTGCACAAGGGGAATGAAACCTAATACTGCGAGGCCAGCGCATGTGGCGGCAAAGAAAGATTGTCTCAGTGTCATAAATTACTCCTCCAAGCCCAAGCTGCGTGAAGCGCATTTTTGAATCGGCGCACTTTTAAAAATTCGTGCCACGGCTGCCGCGCCTTTCACGTGTTTTCAACTGCAGGTTTGTCGCCAAACCCACACCTGAACTGATGCTGAACGAACGTGCAAAGGTTTCGGTAAGTGAAGGCACGGAAGGAAGTATAAATGGCGAGAATCCGACTGAATAAGCGGCCTGCTGGTCCGTCGTAAGTTAAACAAAATGCGAGTTTTCTTGGCGAGGAGATCGGAATAAACGAGTTGGCGGATCGGGGAATACCTTGCCGCATTCATGAAAAAGCTTTACATTTAATATCCAACCTATTCGGTGAAATTACGTAAAGAGTTAATCGAGGCGGGCACCGGCCTCGTAATAAAACGGGAGATCGACAGGCGAAATGAGCCCCATTCAGGAGCGCTTGCCGAACTTTCGTCACCAAGCGGCTTGCTAACGCGCGCGGTTCTGTAAGTTCTTACGAATCATGTGCGTCTCTGAACCGCGACCGGAAAGGGGGCGTTTCTGACGAAAGTTCGACTGGGCTATCGCGCCTATGAGCGGCGGCACCACTCGTCGAACGCGTTGATGTATGCCTCTTCGAGACCTTCCAAAAACAACTTCGTGTTGAAGAGCGGGGTCTTGACCAGATGGCTTCGCATATTGGCGCGCAGGTAGGCAAGGGAGTCTGTGTTCTTGAAGAGGTGAAGGGCGCGCTCGATGTATTCCGCTTTCGAATTCGTAGTCAACCCGACGAGGCCGCCGTGCGCGAGAAGTGAGCAGCTAAACCGGCTCATCGGGAAATCGCCGTACAAAGCGATGACAGGGACACCCATCCAAAGGGCTTCGCAAGTCGTGGTTCCACCCGTATAGGGGAAGGTGTCCAGAGCTAAATCCACTTCTTCGGTGTAAGCCCGCAACGTGGCATCGCGGGTTCCCTTACGGAAGTGTAGGCGATCGTCCTCGATTCCATGCGCGCGGAACAACTTTGCAACTCGCTCGCGCGTAAACACATCGCCAAGGTTCCCGTAGGTCAGCATCAGCCTTGCTTCAGGAGCAGCTTTCAGGATCTCGGACCAAACCGCGGCGACTTCCGGTGAAATCTTGGAAGGGTTGTTGAAGCAACCGAATGTGAAGCGGCCAGTACGGAGAAAGGGAAGGGGGCCGACATCGGCAACGTTTGGAACCTGGTCGAAGCAAACCGCTCCATTCCGGAGCCGCAGGGGTTGCTCAACAAAGGGCGATGGCTCGGAGGAGGGGGCACAAACTTCGTCCGTAATGACATAGTCGATGGCTTCGAGACCGGTCGAATCTATGTAGCCGCACCAGGTGGCCTGAACGGGCGCTGGTTTCCGGGCCATCATGAGCAGACGGTGCCCTCCCGTATGGCCCGACAAATCGACGAGGATGTCGATCTTTGCTTCCTGGATGACACGTGCCGCCTCGGCATCGTTCAGATCCAAGATGGGAATCCAATGGTCGGCCGCTGCCTTGAAATGTTGGGTGTATTCGTCCTCCCGATTGTTCGCAAAGCAGAAGATTTCAAATCGATCGCGGTTGTGGCCTTCCACGATGTGCTTAGTCCAGAAGCCCACGACATGGTTGCGAAAGTCGCCAGAAACGTAGCCGATCCGCAGCCTTCGGTTCGCCGTTCGTTCGTTTCGATGCTGCGGCCAGTAGCGTTTGAACTTCGAACCAAAACGATCGCCCCATTCCTTGTGGGCGGCTTTCAGCTCTTCGCGGGTGATATCCGGTTTGTAATGGAGCGTAAATAGTCTGCCGCTCGAAACGCCCGGGTCGTCCGGCATCTTTTCAACGAACCGATCGTAATAAGGAAGAGCAACTTCCATATCTCCAACGCGAGAGTACGCCGCTGCAATGGCACCGATAGCGTCGAGAGAATCGGGATTCATCCGAATGGCGAGAGCTGCGCGCGCGAGAGCCTGGCTGACATAGCCCCGACTGGCGAGGATAGCGGCCACAGCGGCGAGGGGCATAGCGTTCTCGGGCTCGAGTTCGTGCGCCCGTTGAGCAAAAGCCTGGGCCTCCACGAGATTGTCGAGGAACCGGCAAGCAGCGGAAGCATTGATATGCGCCTGGACAAGCTTTTCATTGATCTCGAGCGCCTTTTTCGAGGAAGCCAAAGACTCTCTAAAATTTCCAAGGTTTAGATGGGCATATCCGATAGCCGCATAAACGTTGGCTTCCTTGAGATTTTGGCGTTCGAATTCGCGGGCCACCCGCTGGAATAAGGCAAGCGCCTCTTCGAACTGCCTCTTCTCCTGAAACCTTACGCCCTCATGGAACCAACTGGTAAGTTGTTGGGCAAATTGTTGAATTTTCGACTGCTGCTGTGGCAGCCAGGCTGGAGCGCGCCGTTTGCGGGATGCCGTTCTCACACTGATCTATCGGCGGGGAACAGCAGAGACCTTTAGCTTTGGAGCCAACCGAGATGCACTTTATTAGACCACTCGCAAAAGGCTCATCCAAATCCGAAAGCGAACTTCTGAACATGCTCGCCACTAACAGGCGTGGCCGAGACTACGCAGACTACGCCCAGCGCCGATAAACACGAGATCGGACTCGTAACGGTCGTGAGACATGACTCTTTAGAGGAATATGAACTCCTAAGATTTTCTTTCGAGCTGTTTCATGGTACCGGGCACCATTGGTTTCTGCACTGCGATCCCGAATCGGCTGCCACCCTGTCTTCCCTTCCGTACACCGAGTGCCGGGTTTTCGAGGAGCCCCGGGATCAGACGGCTTCGAAACCTTATGATTCAAAAGCTGTCTACCTCCGCAAATTGCAAGCGATTCAAGACGCATGGGAGACCGGCAGGTTTTCAAGCGTCCTGTATTTAGACATCGATCTCGTCTTTACGGCGCCCACTCTCGATCACGTTCGGAAGATCGAAGCCGACGTCTTGCTCACGCCTCACTATTTCCAGTCGCCCAGGCAGGAGAAGGATCTGGAGTTGTGGGGGAAATTCAATTCCGGCTTTGTCCTGATGCGAAACGAGTCCTTTCATCAATGGTGGAAGTCGGTCATGCTCTCTCGGCCTGAGAAATTTGCTGACCAGCAATGTTTGGACGATGCCTGTGCGCATTTCAAGGTCGGTCATCTTCCGGAAACTGCGAATGTTGGCCCCTGGCGAAGTCCGACGGGCACGCAGAGCATTCCGCAAGCCCGCATTCCGGAAGGATGCCTGTTCCTGAAAGTGCACATGCTCCAGCCGAGTGAGCCGGCCATAGACCTCGTGCAAAAAGCTTTCGTCGCGGAACTGACCCGGCTATCGAATGCCGTTGATGGCTCAAAGCGGCCCATTACGTCCCTATTCAGGGAAGACCATCTCCTGCAGCGAGTCTATGCAATCCAATGTTTGCAGTATTTGCAAGAGAGCTCGGTTGATAAGCACCAGACTCTGTTTCTCGAGATCCTGAACCGCGACCGGCTGGCCCTATATAAGTCTTTGCTGGCAAAATCTGGCGGCCAAGCCGCTAGCAAGAGGACTTGGGACTACATTTCGCCCGGCTTGAACGAACTAAAGCTGGATAAACATTTTCCGAACATAGCGATCGCCGACCGATCGATGTGCCAATGGAAATATTTTCAGCGGGACTTTCCCCATCATCATTACAGCGACCGGAGATATCCGGCGGTTCCCCTGGTGAACCGCGATGAAGCACATATCCTCTATAACTCAGCTTTAAAGCTCGCGGGCAAAAGAGTACTCGAGATCGGATCGTGGTTAGGATGGTCGACGGGCCATCTGGCGGCAGGGGGAGTGATTGTCGATGCCATTGATCCCCAGCTCGCGGATCCGGTAGTGCAAGGGAGCATCATCAATTCGCTCAAGTCCGCGGGTCTGTCAAACCGGGTTTCCCTGTGGCCCGGCAGCAGCCCGGGGCTGGTGTACGAGTTATCCATCCAGCAAAATCGCCGTTGGTCCCTTATCTTCATGGATGGCAATCCGGATCACCCAGCGCCATTGCGGGACGCCGCCATTGCGCACGAAGTTGCTGAAAAAGACGCAATCATATTGCTTCACGATGCCATCTCACCCGAGGTTGCAAGAGCCCTCAGTTACCTCAAAGCCGTCGGCTGGAACGTAATGATCTGCTACACGGCGCAAATCATGGGGGTCGCTTGGAGGGGCAATGTTGTCGCGGTTGAGCACACGCCTGACCCCAAACTCGAGATTGCCATTCCCGAGCATTTGAAGGGATTCGCCGTCTCCGGATACGAGCGTGGTCTTTCGGCTGATGTGTATCAGGACAGCGAGCCGGTGGTGGTTGAGACGGAATAGGCGCTTCGCATTAAGCTATGCTCAACATCATCTTTATAACCTGCACCTATCGTCGTCCGGGCCGGTTGGCCTTTTTCGAACGGCACATCGATCGGTTGATATCCAGAATAGACAATTACCGGTGGATTGTAATCGAGGATGGCGCGAGCATAGACCCTGAACTTCAGGCTCTGATAGGAAAATACAACTCGACGTATCTTGCGGCCGGCCCCACGAAAGATAAGGGTAATTTCCAGCGGAATGTGGCCCTCGAGCATATTCGGGATAACAAAATCGACGGCGTCGTGTATAGCCTCGATGACGACAATCTTGTTTATCCGGAACTGTGCCGCGAACTGCGCAAAGTATTTGGCGTCGCAGTTTTTCCCGTTGGAAACCTTGGCCCCACTGGGATCGAGCATCCGATCATACAGAACAAAACGCTAGCCGGCTGGAATGCAGGCTGGACGCAGCGCCGCTATCCGGTCGACATGGGCGGATTTGCGTTTTCGTCCAGCTTGATTTTCCACCTTCCATCTCCGATATGGCGTCACAGTGGCGTGGGCGGAGAAAACGAGTTTCTTCAGAAGCTTGCACCTACAATCGACCAAGTCGATTTTTCGCTGTGCCACTGGAACAAGATGTGCTTCGTGTACCACAACGAACCACTCGAGGCGGCGTTGCAGCCGATCGTAGTCCCTCAATGAATTTACGCGTTGCTTGAGGAGCACATGCAGATTTTTGAAAACGCGGATTTGATTGTGGTCGGAGCTGGCTTTTCCGGTCTCACGATTGCCGAGCGCGCCGGCGCACTCGGTTTCAGGACAGTGGTTCTCGAGCGCCGGGCCCATATCGGAGGCAATGCCTATAGCTATATCGATCCGGCGACGGGCGTCGAAGTTCATAAGTACGGGCCGCACATATTTCACACCACAACGGCGACCGTGTTTGAATATTTGTCGCGATTCACGGATTGGGTTCCCTACGAACATCGGCCATGGACGACTTCTCGGGGAAAGGTCTATTCCCTTCCGATCAACCTCGGAACTATATCGTCGTTTCTTGGCCGTCATGTGACGCCGGCGGAAGCGAGGATGTGGGTTGCCGAGCACGCCGCCGAAGTCAAAGAGCCTCGAAATCTTGAAGAGAAGGCCATTTCGTTAATTGGACGGCCGCTGTATGAAGCTTTCATACGCGGTTACACGCTAAAGCAATGGCAGACAGACCCCCGCGAGCTGCCAGCGGAGATTATCACACGGTTGCCAGTTCGTTTCACATTCGACAATCGCTACTTTAACGATGCATGGCAGTTCATGCCGAAGAGCGGTTACACTCCCTTGTTCGAGAAAATGGTTCGCAGCGGTAACATCCGAGTCCACTATGGCGTTGATTGGCTGAAGGTAAGACAGGACGCGCCAATGGTTCCCGTTGTTTACACGGGTCCTGTTGACGAATATTTCGGCTACAAGCTGGGCCGCTTAGGCTGGCGGACGCAAGATTTTCAACTGGAGACTCATCCAGGCGACTATCAAGGCTGCTCCGTGATGAGCTATGCGGACGAGGATATTCCATGGACACGCGTCACCGAATTCAAACATTTCCATCCGGAGCGCAGTTATGGGCCGAATACCGTGATCGCGCGAGAATTCAGCCGAGCGGCGAGTGCGAGTGACGAACCCTACTATCCGATAAACACTGCGGCCGACAAAAAACTCTATGAAGGGTACCGCCAGCTCGTGGCGGCCGAGTCTGACGTCTTTTTTGCGGGCCGGTTGGCCACGTATCGATACCTGGATATGCATCAGGCTATCGCCGCGGCTTTCAAAACGTTCGAGGTGGCGGTTAAGCCAAGACTCGTAAACGCGATATTGGCAGCGCCTCGCTGACCGCGGTTTTTTTGTATTGCAAGGCTTCGCGATCTCTTTGGGAGACCTGGCTCTTTTGATGGCGTTTCAGGCGTACTGGGTAACTTCAGGGCGAACAGGCGAATAAGGCGAGACGGAGCGCGCAGCGAGCGGACCGCGCGAGTATTCGATCACTCGCTTAAGGCCGTCGGTTAGACTAATCGTGCAACGGAAGGCTAGCTCGCGTCGAGCACGTTCGGTACTCGAAACATAGCGATCAACTTCGATCGACCGGCTTTGGCCGTACCGAATGGTGGAGGCAGAGCCGGTTAGGGCCACGATCTGGCGCGCCAAATCCTCAAGACTTGTTCCGATGCCGCTTCCGATGTTATAGACGGGATGCAGCCCATCTAAGGCGCCTGCCGACGCCAATGCCGAAACCACATCATCCACGTGAACGAAATCGAGAATCTTCCCATGCCCGAAAATGGTGAGGTCTTCATTTCTCATGGCGCGATCCGTGAACAGCGGAATCACCCGGCCGGAGTCTCCCGCTCCATAGACGTTTGCGAGCCGCAGAGTAATGATATTGAGACCGGATCGGCGGAACTCCTCACAGTAGAGTTCACCAGCGGCCTTTGTCATTCCATAGGCGTTTTTGGGGTTCAGGGGACAGCTCTCATCGACTGGAAGCGACGCTACGTCTCCGTAGACCTCTCTGGACGAGGTGAACAGCACCTTCCGGACGCCTAGTTCCCGGGCACACGCGAAGATATTGTAGGTGCCTAGAATATTCGTGGAGATTGAGTAACCAGGATCTTCGGCCGCACCAATCACATTCGATTGCGCCGCGAGATGGTAGATGTCGCGCACCCCTTGCAGAGCAGGCTTCAGCTCGGGTTTGTTTCGGATGTCTATGCACCGAAACTCGGCTCGAGAATCGAGGCCGCGAAGATCTCCCCGATGAAGATTGTCCAGTGCTATAACGGGCAGACCGGACTCAAGAAGCTTCCGAACCAAGCTTCGTCCTATAAATCCCGCTGCACCCGTAACGGCAACCATCAACTGGAAGATCGTCATTTTTGCGGAAAACCTTTATGAGGTGCGATCAATGTTTGCGTTGTCAGCCGTGCTTCGAAGATCAGCAATTTTCGGTCGTTAGAAGCAGGCACTCGCCGGCTTGTCCGAGTGAATGGTTTTGGTTTGCCGGTCATCCGCGACCGCCGTACCATGGAGGGGCTTGATAGGGGAGGATAGGCAACACAGGAATGCGACCCGAGTGCCGAATCAAGCCTGGAGTGGATGGCAGCCTTCCGGCCGCCTCCTGGACTGCCCGCCGCACCTTCTAAGAGACGGCGAAACGTTGCCTAAACAATGGGTCCACCTCAGGGGCGCTATATGGCCTTCAACTAATGTCATTTAGTTTGTGGGCCTGGCGTCGCCAATGACCAGGGCGCCTCTCACCGGCTACGCGATTTGCGTTGCGAAACCTCAACCGCTCTGCGACTCAATTCGAATCGAGCAATACTTCGTCGCGAGAATGATAAATTCGCGTTGTTCTGGGCGGATCGGTTCGGAATTGTGGTATGAACGCAAGTTCGGCGGCGCCTGCATTGCGGACTTCACTGTTTTGTCCGGGCGGCCGCGTGTGAATAACGGGTACGCAATCAAGGACGAAAGTGCGGAGCGGCCGCCGCAACTGCGCTTCGCTCAGCCTCATCGTGATTGCTTCGATTCCCCAGCCCGATTTCATGAAATTCATCGTGTGAATCGCGGGCAAGAAACCCCTCGTCAGAACTTCATAACTGAATCCGGGCATCATCACTTCAGCCATGTTCACGCGGTGACAGAATGCGCCTGGGACTTGCAGCGTACACGGCCAGGAATAGTTTGGATTTGCAATCGCGGGCTGGAAAATATCTGCTCGAACGATCTCAGCCATTCGGAAAAGATAATTGATCGACTCGGCTCCTCGCGGAAAGTGTATGTCATCATCTGGAAACATGATGTACTTGTATTTCGAAAGATCGTAACTTCGCTCAAACAAGACACCCTCTACGAATATTTTGCGGATCAGCTCTAATTTCATACCTTTGATCGCAATGAGCCGATCGGCACTTTTGGAAAAGCGGTCCTGAACTGTTTTGTCGCTTCCAAAGTAAATGACCCAAAGATCGAATTCCCGATAAGTGTTGGCGTACTCAGGGTGGAGTGACTTGTCGCCCGCCGGGACAATCACCAGGTTGCGGCGTGTGGCGCTCTCGGATGTATTTTCCATGCTCACACTGATCTATCGGCGGCAAGGGAGTGGAGCCTTAGCCCTGGAAACCTGACGG
>CAVRNU010000008.1:0-106647 GCA_963722585.1 Bryobacterales bacterium
GTTCTCCGGCACGGTCGGATCGTAAACTTCGAGAAAAGCGTACAAATTCTGTCCGGGGCGAAAGACACGCGTCACGTTCGGCACAATTTTCTGTCCGTTATCGCCTATCAGTGGGTCTTGCGCCGTAAGCTTCTTGCTGTTCTTTACGCTGCGAGCTGCTCTTTTACGGGCTGGATCTGGTTGCTCAGCACTAGCGAGCTCAATCGTAGCGTTTTCGCGCTGTCTAACTCCGGGACGATGAACGGCGTCTGGAACGTGCCTACTTTGCCCTCGCCATTCTCCCGCGCTACAAACTTCAGCGTGTATTTGCCCGGTGGCAGCGTAAGTCCGGTGTCATATTCGATCTGCTTGTGACTAACCTCGCCTGCGATGTCCTCATTCACCTTCAGCGGAATTATGTCGCGAACCTGGTCGGCGGCCCGGTTCTTCGCGTCCCGCACTTGCGCGATGAAATCGAGCGCTGTGGCACGCTTGGTTCCTTTTCCCTTGAACGAAAGCGCCGAACCCGGAATCCTCACCGTGAGGGGCACAAAATACTTGTTCTTTTCGAGGCGGAAATAATCCACCTCAACCGCCAGCGGCAGATCGGTCACCGGATTCTCGCTTTCGAGCGCCGTCTGCAACTGCGTCTCCTTATCGCTATCGTGCATCTTGCCAAACGGCACCGGAGCGAAGTATCCTTTGCGGTAATCGAGTTTCGCCCTAAGGGTGGCTCTGCCGGGCGCGAGCTTCACTTGAATCCGGCGATACTTTCCGTCCTGAGCCTGATTCGAGCTTTCGTAGGCCAGAATGTAGTAGCTGTTGATGTCTTGCTGGACCTCGCGGAGCCCGTCCACCAGGTCGTTGTCGTCCAACAACGCCTTGCCTCCCGTATCCGCCGCCAACGTATAAAGCGTCTCCTGTGAATCCTGGAAGGTGTCCTTCAAGCTGCGCTGTCCCGCTCCGCTGTAGAGATTGTTGCCCACGGCTCCCGCCTGCGTCGCATCGCCGCCTGGTATCTGCGCCACAAGGCCGCGCGCGTCTATGGGAAAGAACGCCACATTCGCTTTCACGGCCGCATTCACCGTGGCTTCTAATTGTGACTGATTATCCACGCCGGTCTTGTTCACGCCGCTCGAAACATAAACCAAGGCTTTCTTCTCCGGATATTGCATTAGCTTCTGCGCCGCTTCCTGCAAGGCCGCCAGCTTCCGGTCCGTATTAAAAATATTGAACTCCGTGTCGTCCGGCGTGAACATGCCGCTTGTGTCCTGCGCGTCCGGGCCCGTATCGGCCAAAGACACCAAATCCGACGCTTCTCCAATATGGAAGCTATGTATGTCCTGTGTCAGTAAATCCCGGTCGGAAGTAAAATCCTGGATGGTTTTTAGCTCGCTGCCAAAAACCATGATCGAAACCATGTCGCTCGCCGTCATCTGCTTCGCCAGAAATTTCAATGCCGCGTCGCGGGAGCGAATCTGCTCGGGGATATCCATCGACGAGAAATCGAACAACATCACAATCAGCCGCCGGTCCTGATACTTCGAGAGCATCTCGTTGTTAAACGGGCTTTGGCTTGCCGGCTGCGCTGGCGTTTCGCTGGGCTGTTGGGCGGGGCGCTGCGCAAACTGTGTTTCGGGAGTCAACGGCGGCAGCGGATTTGTTCCTAATCGTTGAAATTCGCACGCCTGGAGCTTCTGTAATTTGCCGTCCTCGTAAAGCTCAAAATCATCTTTGGTCAAGTTCTCGATTGGCTTGCCGTTGCGGTCCGTCACCGAAACGTTGACAATTACCTGGCTCATTGTTACCGAGAACGTGGCACGGCCGCGAGTGCGAACCCTTCCCTGCGCATCGGGCGGAGGCGCGGGAGGCGGAGGAATGCCGTTTAATTGTGCAAAAACAGGCTGTCCCGCTAGCATCACCGAAATGATGGCAGCGCCAATTCTCGATGCACGTCCTGGCCTCATATCTAGAATCTGAATCGCACTACGGCGTCCAGTTGCCGCATCGTGCCCGCCGCCGTCGCAAGTCCGTAGTTGGTGGCGTTCACAACGGTATTGACGCTCGAGTAATTCACGTTGTTCAGCACATTGTTGCCTTCAATCCGGAACTCCAGCCGCCGCCGCGTTTCGCCGAACTGGAACGACCGGCCGAATGTGGCGTTAAGCGAAAAGAGGCCCGGCCCAGGTATCGTGTAGCGCCCCGCGTTGCCGTACTGTCCGGCAGGCGGCACGGTGAAGGCGTTTAGACTGAAAAAGCCGCTGCTCGAGTCTATGCTCTCGCCCGTCGCTTCAGCCCGTCCGCTTCCCACATTACCGCTTCCCGCTATGTTGGTTTGGTTGCCTAGGACGGTTGCGGTAAGCGGCGTGCCCGTCTCGGCCGTGATGCCGCCGCTGACCGACCAATTCTTCAAAAGCTTCGCCATCAGGGCGTCTTCATGCTCCCGGAAGTGCGAAGTGAAAATAAAAGTCATGTCGAACACCTGGCCGCGATTGAACGCGGACAACCCCCGCTCGGCCTCAATATCCTGGTAATTCTGCACCACCGTTCCGGCGCCCGGTCCCGCGAAACTCGACGCATCGTCGATCGATTTCGACCACGTGTACGTCGCCCGGAACGAAATGCCGTGATTGAAGCGCTGCGCCAGCCGCAGCAGCATTGCGTTGTAACTCGAATTCCCTACCGGCGTGTCATAGGTAAACGTAGTCGCATTCGCGATCGGCAGCCGGTTTTCGGAATTGAGCGGACTGCCTGGCGGCGCGCTGTTGGGCGAAAGAAACACGTCCAGGTCCGTGCCTTTCGTTCCCACATACGTTCCCTCCACAAACATTCCGTGCACTAATTCATGTTGAATGGAAAACGTCCACGTCTGGGCATACGGCGTGTGATAGTCGCGGTTGATCGCGTATGTGTTTAGTAAATTCTTACCCGGAACGGCGCCAAGAAATCCATCCGCCACGGTCAGTGGGTCGGCGATGTTCGAAACTACAGTATTTGAGACCGCAAACGGCGGCTGCTGCGCCATCTGTAGCGGAAAGTTGTAATACGCCTGCCCGTTGTAGTAAATTCCATATCCAGCCCGCACTACGGTCGAGCGCTTGATGCCCGGTACCCTCCACGCGATCCCTACTCGAGGACCAAAGTTGTTGTAATCCGAATTGATAAGACTCGGTGGAAACGCGCCCGTATAAGGGCCCAGCGACGATTGCGGAGTTACTAAGCTAACTGCCGTATATCCCGGAGCAATGTCCAGATTGGTCAAAAGACCATATTTCTCGGTGAACGGCTGGAAATACTCATAACGCGTACCGAAAAGCAACGTCAAACGCGAGTTAATGCGCCAGTCGTCCTGAATATACCCGCTCAATACGTTCTCGTTGAAGTAGAAACTTCTGTTGCCGTAGGTGATCGTCGCCGCTTCCGGTAACCCAAGTAAGTAATCAGCAAAATCGAACCCGGTTCCCGCCACTGGCTGCCCGTTGTGCCCAATCTCGCTCGTTAGCGTTCCCGAAAACGTGTACGTTCCACGCCCGTTCTGATCCGTTTGGGTCGACAGATCGTTGCGCTGGTATTGGGCACCGAACATGATGGTGTGCGATCCGCGGCTCAGCACCGCGCCGTCCAGCACCGTCTGGCTCTGGTTCCGAGTCAACGTGTACGACGAGTCCGTCAACGATCCAAAATTCGTAAAGTTCAGATTCGGCGGCCCGTAACTCAGTGGATTCGTAGACGTGCCCAAAATCCCCAGATCCGCCGCCACGTTCTGTCCATTAGCAAAGAAAGGCAGCGTCTCGTTTCGGTTGCGATTGAAGGTGAACGTCAAAGTATTGATCGACGTCGGCGTTACATTATGAGTCCACGCCAAGCTCGTGCGAAGACCTGATCCTGTTAAGGCGTCCGCAAATCCGAAGGCTTGCGGAGTTTGGCTGTTGCGGTCCTGAACGTTCAACTGATACGAAAGGCGATCCTTCTCGCTGACGTTCCTCTGAATTCGAAACCCAAGATTATCCGTATTCTGCGCCGATGAGACTAAGTACTGATAGTTATTCACTACGCCCGGTTGGTTCGGCAGTGGGAAGTAGGAAAGCAGCTTCAATGAAATCGGGCTCAACATCGACGTCGGAATAATATTGCCCGGAAACGCCTGGTGCGTGGTCGGATCGAAAATTTGAGCCGTCGTGCCCGTCGACGTGATGCTGTCCGAAAAATTTCCGGTGCGCTCTAAATCGGTGGGGACCGTCTCGGTAAACGTGTTCGGATTGCGGTTTCTCGTCCCGAAATAACTTATAAAGAAGAATGTCGAAGGGTCCTTCAGCAGCCCGGGGATCATAAGCGGCCCGCCCACCACTCCGCTGAAGCGGCTTTGCGCGTACGCCGGCTGAGTCACGCTTTGACCCGTTACTGAAAAAGACTTCGCATCGACCGCCGAATTTCCCAACTGCATGGAAAGCATGCCGTGTATCTGGTTCGGCTGACGCCGGTTGCCGAACGCACCGGCTCGAAACCCGCCCGGGCCTCCCTGCCGGTTTCGTGGGCCGCCGCCACCTCCGCCACCGAAACCGCGTCCACCGCCTCCACCAAATCCGCCGCCTCCACCTCCACCGCCAAACCCGCCACCGCCGAATCCGCCACCTCCACCCCCTGCTGGCCCGAATCCACCGCCTCCGCCCGGGCCATTTGCGCCATTTCCGTTACCCGTGCCATTACTCGGGTTTGCGTTCTCCGTGAATCCGCTTGCTGCGCCGTTTATGCCGCTTCCCGATTGCGCTGCCGACATACCTTGAGCCGGACCGAACCCGCCGCCAGGGATGCCGAAGCCGTTGGTATCGGGCGCGGCATTCTGAGCCATGCCTTGGCTCAGGCTTCCCGACACGAGAAACGATTCGTTTCCTCCGCCCTGCGAGCTGAACTGCGCCGGGGTTTCACCATTTAGCGCGTTCTGCAACTCCGCTTGCGCCGAAATTCCGGCGGGTCCACCGGCGTTCTGCAGGTTAGGACCAAGCGCCAGCTCGCCGCCGTTCTGTCTTTGGGCGAACTGCCTCAGCCTCGCCGCGAGCGGCGATTCCGCCAGCTTTAATTGCAGGTTCACGGGCGAGCCCGGCGCGAGCCTCACGACCTGCTTCAGCGGATCGAAGCCGAACATATTGACTTCCACAGTCCATTCACCGGTTGGAACGGAAATGAAGAAATGGCCGTCGGCATCGGTTACGGTCGAGTAATGCTGTCCATCCTGGCTGACCGTCACTGTGGCGCCCGGAATAGGCTGATTTCCCACGCGGATATTTCCGCTCTGCGCGGACAAAATACCCGTGCCGGCGCACAACCATAAGAAAATAGCAGCGATTCGAACCACAGAAACGGGTGCGCCTTTCGAGCGTTCCACTGAAATTCTATCCCTCTTTCACAATGACCGACTTCAAGAGAAAACGCGGGCGAAAGTGGTACTCATTCCACCGGGAATAGTCGTTGATCGTAATTTTTTGTCCGGTTATCCCTGCGTGATGGCGATCAGCGCCGTCACCACCAGAACCATGTAACATACCGCGATAACAATGCCCTTCATAAGTGACCTCGTCAAATTTCCTCTATTCCTCAGACGAGCGAAAGTCTTCCAAAGTGCCGCCTACGCCGTAAGGATTTGTCCAAAAGAGAAAGATAACCCGAACAAAAGGCTTGGTTTGGTAGTGTGGAAGGCGAATGGCCCTCGACCTGGCAGCTCTAAAAGAGGAAGTTCTGTCGCAACTGGCCCACGAGGATTTTGCGATCTTTTATACCGATTCCGGTTTCGAGGGGCTTAACGTCGTCTACTGGGACGCCAAACGCCGTCCTGCCTTTGCGGAGTTCCTCAAAACAGCAGAGAAGTCCGGCTCGAAGCTCGTCGTCTTTTACGAGCGCCTTTTCTCCCAGGTCTCGATTGACGAAACCCTCGAGCGCCTCGAAAGCTCCGAGTTGAGCCGTGAAGAAAAGCGCAGCTACGAGTCGCGGTTGAAAGAGCTTCAAAAATTCGAAGGTTTCAGCTGCGAGCTCGATATTTCGTTCGAATACGGCCACCACGTCTACGTCTATCAGGCGCGCACCGATTGGTTCGAGGAGTTTGAAGATATTTTCGCCGATGTTGCTGTCGGCGACAGCGACCTGTACGATGACGAAGACGAAGAGGACGGCCCGATTTCCGGCTACTTCTCTCGAAATTGATGACCCCGATCGCCTTCGACCGCCGCGCCCGCCCGGCCGCGCGTTGGATTTCGTCTCAAGCCGACGAGCAGATAATCAAACTCCTCTCTCAAGAACTCGGCATCGGCCCGCTTCTTGCAGGCGTGCTCGCCGCGCGCGGCTTTCAAACCCGCCACGAGGCAAGCGAGTTCCTCCTGCCATCGCTCGCCGCTCTGCATGACCCCTCATTCATGCTGGACATGGAGATCGCTGCCCGCCGCATTTTGAAAGCCGCCTCCTCGCGCGAACCCGTATTGCTCTACGGCGACTACGATGTCGATGGCACATCGTCCATCGTCATGCTGAAAACGGCTCTCAGCCTTCTCGGGGCGAACGTAGAATTCCATATTCCCCACCGGCTCAAAGACGGTTATGGAATGAGGAGCGAGGCGATAGAAGAGGCGGCGGCAAAAGGCGTAAAGCTCGTCATTAGCGTCGATACAGGCATTCGCGCCAACGCTGCTGTGTTACGCGCTCGCGAACTCGGTATCGACGTGATCGTCACCGACCATCATCTGCCCGATCGTCAACTCCCGCCCGCTCTGGCCGTCCTCAATCCGAACCGGCCTGGTTGCGCCTACCCTGAAAAAGATCTCTGCGGCGCCGGTGTCACCTTCAAACTGATTCAGGCTTTGTTTGAGCGAAGCCCCTCGTTCACCGCCGAGCGCCGGACGCGGCTGCTCGACTCATTTCTCAAACTCGCCGCTATCGCTACGATTGCCGATATCGTGCCGCTCACCGGAGAGAATCGAATCATCGTTCAGCGCGGCCTGGCAGGCTTGCGCCGAGTCAATAACTCAGGTCTCCGGGCCTTGCTCGGCGTCTCCGGATTAAGCGCAGGCGTGCCTCCTTCGGCGCACCAAGTTGCGTTCCAAATTGCTCCGCGAATCAATGCCGCCGGACGCATGGCCAGCGCCCGCGATGTCATCGACCTGTTTCTTACCAATGACGAAGCCCGCGCCCGCGAATTGGCCGAACAGCTTGACACGCTCAACCGCGAGCGGCAGCAGGCCGAGGCCGAAATCGTCGACTGCATTCTCGCGCGGTGCGAGTCCGCGCCGATCGCCGAAGATTCCGCTGCGCTTGTCTTCGCGGAGCCGGGCTGGCATCTCGGCGTGGTGGGAATAGTTGCCAGCCGCTTGGCCGAACGGTTTTCCAGGCCCGTCTTTGTCCTTAGCGATTCAACTGAAGAAGACTGTTTCTCCGGTTCCGGCCGCGGTATCCCAGGTTTTCACCTGCTCGAAGCGCTCGAAAGCATGCCGGGGCTCTTTGAAAAATTTGGCGGGCACAAGCAGGCCGCCGGCATTACCATTAAACGCGAGGCAGTGGACGAATTCCGCTCGCGTCTCCATTCCTTTGCAAGGGCTCGGCTCACACCCGATGACATGCGCCCTCAATTCACCATTGATGCCCAAGCCTCATTCGCCGAGTTCAATTACCGCTCCGTCCAAGAGCTCTTTACGCTTGCCCCATTTGGCTTCGGCAACCCCGCACCCATTTTTATGGCTGCGCAAGCGGAGATCGCCGGACCGCCCCGTCTTCTCTCGAACGGCAAGCATCTGAAAGTACCGTTCCGCCACCAAGGGCGTGTTCTTGTCTTCAACGCGTGGAATTTCGGCGATCGCCTCCCTCTCTTCGGATCCGGCAAAAAGCTCGACATCCTGTTTACCGTCGAAGATGACCCCGCCTCTCGCGGCCGCGGCTACGACGGATGGAGTTTGTCGCTCAAGGACATCAGAACGTGCCCCGTCGAAGGACCGTGACATTGGACTTTTCAGTCTGCCAAGCCAGCTCTCGGGCCGGCTTGGCATTATGTGCGGTTGCCTATTTGAGGAATACGCGATTCGGCCGGCTTCTGTCGGTTCAGTTGGCGGTAAGCCTGTATCACAGTCCGAACTCCTGGAGAGCATCTCTGGTGGGGCCTAAGCGTGACAACGTCTCGGAACGATCCAGCGCCTAGGCTCGCCTTTCAATACGCCGAAGGTCCAAGCAAGCCGAATTGCACTGGCCACAGCAGGTGATTTTCCGCGGGTAATTATGATGGATCACACCCTTTCCGCGTATGAAAGCATGAGTTCCGCTCTTGGCTTGAAAACTACAAAATAGTAGTATCAGTTACGGAATAGTTTTTACGGCATGAGACGACCAAAGCTAACCAGGCCGGAACTTCAAATCCTGGAAATCCTGTGGACCCATGGGAAAGCATCCATTCGGGAGATTCAAGAAGGGCTTCCAGAGCCTCATCCTGCCAATACCACCATTCAGACTACCGTGTACCGGCTTGAGAGAAAGAAGGCTGTGCGCCGCGTCCGAAAGATCAGCAATGCGCGCATTTTTGAGCCAACTCTGGCTCGGGATGCGACGCGACATCGACTGCTCGATGAGATTCTGAGCTTCTTCGGAGGACGACCTCAACCAATGATGGCGCAGCTCGCCGAGGCTGGGAAGCTCACGCTCGACGACGTTCACGAGCTGGAGAACACGCTCAAGAGACTTGAACTGGCAACAAGAAGACAGAAAGGACGCGCGAATCGCAATGATCGCTGAAGTCACGAATCATGTGTGGCAATCGACGTTGTTCGCTGTCGCCGTGGCGTTCCTAACTATCGCCTTCCTCAAGAATCGGGCCCAGATTCGCTATTGCTTATAGTTAAGCGCCTCGTTCAAGTTCCTAATTCCGTTCTCTTTGCTGATGAGCCTCGGCAGCCGGCTGGAATGCATCCCGACGGCGAAGAAGATCGCGGCACCGACTGTTCCGCTCACGGTGGGGCAGGTCCCCACGCCGATTCAATTCGAGGCGGTAATCGCCCATGAATTGTGCCACATCCGCCGCCGCGACAATCTCTTTGCCGCGATCCACATGCTAATCGAAGCGCTCTTCTGGTTCGATCCATTATTGTGGTGGGTCGGAGCGCGCTTAGTCGAAGAGCGCGAGCGCGCTTGCGACGAAGAAGTACTCCAGCTCGGCAACGCACCGCAAATCTACGCTGAGAGCATTCTAAAAACCTGCCAGTTCTACCTTGAATCGCCTCTCGCCTGCGTATCCGGGGTGACCGGCTCCGATCTTAAGAAGCGCATCGTCGGCGGCATCATGATGCAAAGCGCCGCGCAGAAACTGAACTTGAACAAAACTCTTGCTCGCCAGTGCTGTCACATTAGCCATCGCCCTACACATCGCCATCGGCCTACTCAAGGCGACGCCACACCCGTGCCCAATCATACGCATCCGCCGGACCCCACCCAACATTCGAAGTGGCCTCTATCAAACCAGACAGATCCAACAACCGGGGAATGTGGATCGAAGGCCAGCACGGGAGGTTTTGGACGCACGGCATCACCGTAAAAGGCCTCATCCAAAACGCCTTCGAGCTTCACGATTTTCAGATCTCCGAAGGACCAAGCTGGATCAACTCGGAAAAGTATGACATTGACGCAAAGCCGCCGGAGGTCTGCTGGCACAGATCCACGCAAGCGGCGGATCGGTTCGAAACCGTTTGGGAGGCCCATAAAGCTGAGAACGTGATCGAAATGGGAGCCTTCCAGAAGTGGAACTGGGCGAAGGCTCTGCACCTGCAGGCTCTCGTAGGCGAGCCGGGCGCATACGGTCAAGCGTTTCAACTTGCAGCGGAGGCTATCGATCGGGGTGGTAAGGCCTCTTGGTTTAATCGTATGCATGCCTCGCTCAATAGAGCGCTGAAGGAGAAGTCAGAGGTCTCCGTCGTTGAAAGCGTGCCGTATGGTGTTCTGTTAGCGAGAGCTTTCGACGATCTTCTAGAACAGGTCGGTACCCGCGACCGTTTCGAAAAGAGCTGCCAATGGCTCAATCAGAAGCTTAAGAGCGAGAAGCACCAGGAGTACTGCGGAGGTTTAGAGAGCCTTGGGAAGCTGCTTGGCTATCACGCCACCCGGCCCAAAGGGAAAGCGACGACGGACAATCGCTGGCGAGGCACATTCGGCGATGTTAGAGAGGTTATCACCTTCGAGGCGAAAATTGAGAGTAAAGACGGTAACAAGATCACCCCGTATCACATGGGCCAGGCGCATAATCAGCTCAATAGAGCACAGGCGGAGCTGCAGCCCCTCGGCTACTCGGCCCACGGTACGGTCGTCACTCATTTGACGTCAATCGAATCGTCGGCACGATCCGCGGCAGGCACGATTCGCATCATCGATAAGGCCGCGGTCGGCGAGCTCTCGAAGCACGTGGAGGCACTGCTCCGGACTTACGCCAGCGCGTCGCCACTGGACGACGTTCGAGCGAGGATGACAGCAACACGGGCGCTTCTTCCGAAGTGCCCGACGTCAGGTTGGCTATCCCGCACTCTGGATTCCGATGAGTTGTTTGTGAGCCATGAGACATTGATGAAAGAGTGGTCAACGTACCGGTCCCGATGAACGGATGAACTCAGGTTTGGCCGAGGCTGAGGCAGTACCGCCGCCTGTTCCGCCGCAAGTACCAGCGCAAGCTGCCTGGACCAGAGCTGCTAATCATTGAAAAACGCCCATGCATGACGCCATTGCCTCACGTCTGGCCGGACTTGGCCGACTTTGCCGGACCCATCAACCATTGCCCTAAGTAATTGCCTCGGACCGGAATTACAGAATTACACGAGCAAAGAGTAACTAATTAACGAGTTAGGCAAGTAAGACCTTTCTCCATTCAGGTCGACCTCGGCCGCTTGGATGACGAGCGCTGCGCCATTTGGGTAATAAATTGAGCGAATCGGTCTTCTAAAATGCGCACGCGACCCTGATGACTGGCAAGATCATTCGTGTTGCGGTTGAATTGGTCATACTCAACGAGTTGAGAATCTATCGCACGGTCGTGTGGATTCTTCTTGACGAGAGCTCGATTTTCTCGGCGTTGATCTTCAAACCTTACTAGAAACTCCCTTACGAACTGATACTCTCGGATTCGGCGCTGCCGAACGAACCAATAGTAGACCGGAAGTTGTCCGGCTGACCCGAGAAGCGGATCTTTCGGTAGAAAGATCTCCTGCATTTCGTCCAACAGGTCTATTGCTTTCCGGCCGGCGAGTTCAACCTTCTCGCGTTTTTTGGTAGCTTCCTTGACAAAGGCATCCAAACTCGTCTTTTTCGTTTCCTGTAAAGTCCTGCTGAATTCGAAGTACAGTAACTTTGCAGATGCATTCTGATCTTGTCCACGCTGCTTTGAAAACCCGACGTTGACTGTAAAGAATTCATGTTTGGCGATCTGTCTGATAACCTCGGGCACGGGACCGGACATGGCATTGCGAATCTCAGCCCCGGTGAGTGGTTTGCTCCGGTTTAGGCGGGCAAAGAGCTCGTTGATAGGCCCCTCGGACTTGGCAGAAACGGCCATAACCAGCAAGTTGTACTGATCAAAGATCTCTGCCACTTGGGGGTAGCGCTCCTTAATGTCCTTGTAGCCTAAGCCGCCCAGCTCCAGAATCGGATCATCTAAGTACACGAAATCTTTATTTAAGACAACATTCCCCTTATAGAAATCAAAGATTGCCTCCAAACGCACCTTGCCATGAAAGGTGCCGCCTGTTTCCAGAGTCTTCGCCTTGCTGTCCTGTGCGTTCACTGAGGGCTGTAAACCCAACGTGAACGCCAAAGCCGCAAGCGGAATTGCTGTCTTAATTGTCCGAATCATGATCCTTTCTCCTTGGTTATGTTTGTTGGTATTTTCGCGAAGCGATCCACCGTTTCAGCTAGCGGGGAAGTAGGCCGGTTGTGTTGCTGTTTGCATCCTGGTTCTCTCCTTTCGTTGTCGTTGCTTCGCTTCCGTCGTGCTCCGGCGCGCCGTGGGGTCTGGTCCGGAGTGGCGGAAGATGCAGCGCTTGTCGTTGTGGTGATGCAGCTTCGCGCAATACGGACCTCTGCGATCAGGGGCAAGAAGAAAACCTCAGCCGCCGCCGGTAACTGCGAGTGCAGAGAACAGGTAGAGGCCCGACTCTCCTGCTTCCATCAGGTACTCCGGCCAGTGAAGACGCGGGCTGTCGGCTGCGCTCGGCATACCCTTGTTGGCCCACGTCAGTCTTCGGCTCAATTCGCGGACGTTCGCGCGTGTTGGAGCTGCTCAGCATGGTTCTCTAGCCGTTGCGGCACGCCCATGAACAAAGCCTTCAAGCCTTCCGTCATCGTCGGGTGCGCAAACATGCTATCTCGCAAAATCGTGTACGGCAGGCCTGCCAGCATCGCGAGTTGAACCGTACCCATGAGTTCGCCTGCCTCAGGCCCAAAGGCCGTGAACCCGAGAATGCGGTCACTGTGTGCGTCGATTAGCGTCTTCATGAAGCCACGCCGTTCCGAAAGGATCCAGGGCCGCCAAGCGGCGTCCACTGGCACGGATGCAACCCGGTAAGCAACACTTCGTTCCCGCGCCTGTGACTCGTTGAGGCCAACATGCGCCAGTTCCGGATCAATGAAGACGCAGTACGGAACCAGCCGGTCCGTCGTGCTGCGGTGGCCTCCGTTTAGGTTTTCGTGAATGATGTTAAAGTCGTCCTCGGATACGTGCGTGAAGTATGGGCTGCCCGCGCACTCCCCCATCGCCCATACGTTCGGGGCGGTTGTTTCCAGGCGATCGTTCACTCGGATGTGTCCCTTTTCCGTGACCTCGATTCCCGCGTTCTCGAGTCCGATGCCGCTTGTGTTGGGCGTACGTCCAAGCGCCACGAGAATATCGGTTCCCTCCACGGTTCGCGTACCGTTCCCGCTTTGGAGCTGAAGACTTACGTGGCCGCCGCAAAGGCCGTTGACACCGAGGACGTGCGTACCTAACAATACGTCGATGCCTTCGTCCCGGAACAACTGCAGAATCGCCTGCGCAACGTCGGCATCTTCATTGGAGGCGAGTTGCGAGCCGCGGGCGATCAGCGTTACGCGGCTTCCCAGTCTGCGCAGAGCCTGGCCCAGTTCAAGTCCGACGTAGCCGCCTCCCAAGACGATCAAGTGGTCGGGACGCCGCTGCAAATCCAGCGCCTCGATATGAGTCATCGGCTTGGCTTCTCGCAAACCGGGCGTGTCGGGTATTGCTGCGTGGGTTCCGACGTTCACGAACACGCGGTCAGCGGTGAGCGTACGTTCGCCCCCATCGCGCAATGCGACGCGAAGGGTGCGAGGGGCGACGAATGCGGCGCCGCCGAGGATAATTTCATCTCCGGCCGCGTGATATTTGTCCAGATGAACCTGGACAATACCGTCGACCATTTCGCGCTTGCGCGCATATACTCCAGCCATGTCGACGGCGATCGGCCCGATCTCGATCCCGAACTCCCGATGCCGCCCCACGAGCGAGGCGACCTTCGCTGAATGAATGACGTTCTTGCTGGGCAGGCATGCCACGTTGGGACAGGATCCGCCAATATACTTCCGCTCGACGACGGCGGTTCGCCTTCCTTCTTTGGCCATCGTCCAGGCCATCAGTTTGCCGGCCGTGCCGCTGCCCAGCACGAGGACGTCGTATTTTTCTGCCGCATTCATGCGATTCATCTCCTGCGCTCCATCCTAGATCCCTTTAATTTCGCCGCCATCCATCCGAACAGAAGCGCCCGTGAGCCAACGAGCCTCCTTGGAAACCAGGTATGCCATCAGGCCGGCAATCTCCTCCGGTTCACCGTAGCGGGCGATGCCAGCCTTTTCCGGAAACTGCTTCATGGCCTCTTCCACGCTCATTCCGTGCGCCGGGGCCCATTGATCGAGGAAAGATCGGCGGCGCCCAGTCATAACCGCACCCGGCACTACGCTGTTGACTTGGACTCCATCCTTAATGCCTTGCTCGGCAAAGGCCTTCGCGAGCGCAATGATGGCAGCGTTGATGGTCGCTACGGCCGCGAAGTCCGGCTTAGGATCGAGAGCTGCGCTGCCGGAGATCAGCACGACCGCGCCGTTTGAAGCCTTCAGAGCATCCCAGGCTCGTATCGTCAGCCGGCGCGCACCGTGCAGCTTAAGCGCCATGCCGTCTTCCCACTGCGCGTCCGTCATCTCGAACAAATCGATCTGCGGCACGGCGCCGGCAATGTTTACCAAAGCGTCGATTCTGCCAAAGCGGTCGAGCGTGCCCTGGACGAGGATCTCAACCGACCGAGGCTCGCGCAAATCGAGCGCGTAAGTCAGGGGTTCGGCGCCTGCGGATTCTACCGCGGCCGCGGTCTCCTTGAGCTCGTCCTCTTGCCTCGCGGTCAGGACAACGGCTTCGAAATCGCGTGCCAGGCGTACCGCGGTAGCACGGCCGATGCCCTGGCTCGCGCCAGTGACGATGGCAACGGATTTGCTTTGCATGGTTCCTCCCTGATAGTCGGGTGCCCGCCCTCAGCGCGCGAGCGTCTCCGTTGCCGCTTCTAGAATCACGCCAACGACTACATCCGGCGCCGTATGCATCGGACTGTGGTCTACGTGGTGTGGCCGAATCTTCGCGCCCATCCGCTCCGCCATATAGCGCTGTGTCTCCGGCGCAATCATGCGATCCTCTTCCGCTAACAGAAACCACGATGGCTTCGTTTTCCACGCCGGCACAGGAGCTTTCTCTTGAATGCATTTCACCGCGATCGGCCGCTGCACGGCTTCCAGAATCGTGGTCTGGTCCGGTGAAGCCTTGTGAGCGACTGCGTGGGCAAAACCCCCTTCGGGCATCCAGATAAGCCCGTGCGCATCCGGCTGGAGATTCGGCGCCTCCGGATGCGGTTTGGCGCGATAAAAAACATCTGCAACCGTCTCACCCTCAGCGGGCGCCAACGCCGCCACGTACACCAGCGACTTTATCCGGTCATCATTTGGACCGGCGATCACAGCGCCCGCATATGCATGTCCCGCCAGGACTGCCGGCCCACTTGTTCTCTCAAGTACGTGTTGGAGAGCGGCTATGTCTTCCGTAAGCGACGTGAGGGGAATCGGCGCGCAGGTTACCTTAAGACCTTCTTTTCGCAACGGCAGAATGACCTTGTGCCAGCAAGAACCGTCAGCCCACGCGCCATGGACCAACACGATCGTGGCGTTCTGAGCAAAGGAGCTCATTGTGATGCCCCGCTGTCTGTCCGCGCGATACGCCGTCGCTGCAGGAACTCTTTCATCGCAGCGGCAATTTCGACAACGTGCGTCTCTGTGGCAAAATGGCCGGTATCCAGGAACTCGACCCGCGCGTTCGGTATGTCATTTCGAAATGCCTCGGCCCCGGCGGGAACGAAAAAAGGGTCGTTCTTACCCCAAATCGCCAGCAACGGCGGCTTAGCCTTCCGAAAGTAATCCTGAAACGCCGGATAGAGCTTCACGTTCGACGCGTAATCGAGAAACAAATCCAACTGAATGTCTTTGTTCCCTGGACGCTCCAGCAGAGCCGTATCCAGCGTGTACGATTCAGGCGGAACACTCTCCGGATCGCCCACGCCGTGCGTGTACTGCCATCGCGTTCCTTCCAGTGTCAGAATGTTTTTGCGGATTACCTCTCGATTCTCTGGTGTTGGCTCAGCCCAGTATTTCCGGATCGGCCCCCAGGCATCGCCAAGCCCTTCTTCATAGGCATTCCCGTTCTGTGAAACGATAGCTGTGACTCGATCAGGGTGAGCCATCGCCAGACGGAATCCAGTTGGTGCGCCATAGTCGAACACATACAGTGCAAAGCGCCTGATTTTGAGCGCTTGCGTGAACGCATTCAGCGTCGCGGCCAATCGGTCGAACGAATAGACGTATTTTCGTTCTGCGGGAACTTCTGTGAATCCGAAGCCAGGGAGGTCTGGCGCGATCACTCGGTAGTCGTTGGCGAGACGTGGAATGAGTTCGCGGAACATGAAAGACGATGTTGGGAATCCGTGTAGCAGCAGCACTACTGGGGAATTTGGGTCGCCGGCCGCCCGGTAGAAGACGCGGACTCCATCCGCCTCGACCTTGTGGATGGATGTAACAGGCACAGAGAAGTCGGAGTACCCTTTCGGTGTTCTCGACTCGAATTCGACGTTCTTCGTGGTTTGGGTTGAACGAGATTGACTCATGAAACTCTCCTTACTCGGTTGTGACGCCTCGCCATGAGGCAAGGACGGTATTGGTATGGCACCCGACAGGCCAAAACAAAGAGATCTCAATTCGGAATCAGCGGCAGGCGTAAGTAGTTTTTGACTTGGCAAGATCTCGTCGCAATAGCAGCGAACCAATCTCGGCTCCAACTGACGAAATCGCAACGGACCTCCAACACACTGACCGGGATTGGTCACGCCTTTCGTTGCGGAGCCATCAGTCGAACCGCTGCCTGCGGCACGGCCGCGTGCAGCGCCAGTACGGCCGCCCACGTTACCCACCCCCGGACTCACTACCGAAAGAGGGCGCCCGCCGCGGGATGAGCACTGCACAACGGGCGCCTTCCTCGCTCAATCGAGCCGCAGGACAATGGGACAGTTGATTGCAAAACCGGAGCTTCCGAACGGGGCTCCGCCGGGGCCTGTAAGCAGGCCGTCCTGAACGAACGTCAAGACCTGGAATTCTTCACGAAGTTGACCTCGATAACCGTTGTTGATGGCGTCTTGCGTCCATTCGTAGAAATTGGCGTCCCAGGCAGGACTGTAGTCCAATGCCAACGTTGGGATCCCGCCCAATGTGTTATTCGGCCTGTAACCGTCCGCCAGATCAGCAGACAGACCTTGCCGTAGCGGATTATCGCAACTTCCGGTTTCGGCCCCGTTTGTGGCAATGAAAATCCTCTCAATCGGGCTGTTGAAACTGTCGTCATCACCCAAGTGCAACTTCGCCATCAGAGGAGCATAAGTATTATGCTCGATCGCTGCCGAGAGCGGTATGCTTGCATCCATGGATAAGTACCACACAGGCCTCCCGAAGCTGAAGCCATTAATAAGGTTTAAGGTGACAGTCATGTTGACTGGATCTATTGCCAACACTTGATCGTGGACTTTCGAATAATCCACGTTGCCGTTAGGGAAATTGATATCGCTGGCATTCACGTTGAATGCGACGATTGGAGCGTTGTAAATAGTTCCGCCGGCATTCATCACCTGAACGTACGGACTATAATTCGCATCACCTACCTCGCCGGGCTTGTAAGCTGTAGGAGGGAACTCCGCTCCTGGCGGGCCCGGCGTTATGCTGCGGACCGGCGAGAAATCCACAGTTCCGGCGTTGAAGACCAAGTCGGCGTTTTGATCCAGATTTGCGGTGCGCGCCGCATTGGCCATAAATGTCATCTTCGCTGAGAAGTTCAATCCCAGTTCGGCCGCAACGCCCGGGTCGTCAACGTCTGTGAGGATATACCACACGTTTCTGCCGTCGACCAGGTGTCCCAGATAAAGGGGGATCGTGATGGTGCCACTGCTCGCGTCAATTGGGCCTGTGTTTAGCAACTGCACCGGGCCGACCAGGCTCTGATTGACCGTCGAAGGTGGCGGACCGAAGTACGAAAGGCCTACCGCCGCACCAACGGAAGCTGGGGCTGGAAACACGTCACAGCCGGGGCCCGGACCGATAGGCCCGGGGCCCGGGCCTTGGGCGCTGTTGAAATTCCCAGACTCGGTGCTCGCGACATTTGCCTGGAATCGCGACTGGATCGGGCCGGGAACTGCCCTCCGGGGCGTACGACGCTGTGGCGAATCCTGCGCGAACGCAGTCAGGGCCAGTGTGACCGCAATTGCCGAGGCCACAGCGCATGAAATTGGATTTTTGAAATTCACGTGAGAGTTCTCCTCATAATCAGACTTGGGATTCGTGTGACGCCTCGCCGTGAGGCAAGGACAGCATTGGTATCGCACCCGACAAGCCAAAACAACGAAGTCTCACTTGGAGATCAGCGGGAGGAGGCTAAGTGCTTTCGACTCAGCAAGATTTCTGTGCAATAGGAGCGAACCAACCTCACCTCGAACCGACGAATTCGCGGCGGATCTCCAACACACAGACAGGGATTGGTCGCGCCTTTCGTCGCGGCTCGCATCGTTCGAGGCGGTAGGTTGGTCACTGCCTGGCCGATACGTGTGCGAAATGGCGCTTGCCGGTTCTGCCGGGACATCAGTGACAAAGTTGCGAGTAGCGGGAGAAGCGAATCAATCCTGGCGAGCGTCACCGGGGCGGGAAGCGGCTGCACGGCTGATGCGAAGCTTTCGCATTCTGTAAACTAACGATGTCCTCTTCATTCCCAATCGCTCCGCGGCGCCATTGCGGCCGCCCACTACCCAATTGCTCGCTTCCAGCGCCCGGACTATGTGGTCTCGCTCAACTTCCTGGAGACCCGTCATAGGAATGTTGGCCTCTCCCTGTGCGTAGAAGGGTTCCAACTCGGAGGTTGGGGCGCGCAATACGGAGTGCGGAGAGAGAATGACGGCTCGCTCGATGAAGTTTTGCAATTCCCGAACGTTTCCGGGCCACGTATATCGCACCAGCGCATCCATCGTCTCCGCAGGGATTTCGTCGATTCGCTTGTTCATTCGTCGGGCGTAGAGCTCTGTGAAATGCCGAACCAGTTTCGGAATGTCCTCCGTACGTTGCCGAAGCGGCGGAACGCTGATCGGAAATACCTTCAATCGGTAATACAGGTCTTCGCGAAAAGTCGCCTGCTTCACCATGCTGGACAGATCGCGATGCGTGGCGGCGATTATGCGGACATCAACCTTATGAGTGCGGTTGCTGCCGAGCCTCTCAAATTCCTGCTCCTGCAGAACGCGTAGCAGTTTCGCCTGAAGTTCGAGAGGGATGTCGCCGACTTCGTCCAAAAAAAGCGTGCCGTTGTTCGCCAGTTCAAAGCGTCCCATTTTTTGAGCGATCGCTCCAGTGAATGCTCCTTTTTCATGACCGAACAGCTCACTCTCCAGAAGCCCGAGCGGAATCGCGGCGCAATTCAATTTAACGAAGGCGCGTTCGCGACGGGCGCTCAAATCGTGTATCGCGCGGGCAATCAGCTCCTTACCGGTTCCGGTCTCGCCCAGGATCAGTACGCTCGAATCCGTAGGCGCAACAACGGAGACCAGCTGCAAGGCGGCCTTCAAAGGGAGGCTCTCTCCCACGATTGCCCCACACTGAGCGCGAATTTCCTCCTCGAGGTAGAGTCTCTGCTTCGTTTCTTTATCTCGATCCTTTATCGCCTTTTCGTACTCCAACGCGTTCTCAACTGCAATCGCCACCTGCCGGGCCACTTGTTCCAGAAAGATGACATCGTCTCTCTCGAATGCCCTCTCAGACCGTTTCATCGCGGACAGCACGCCGACTACGCCGCTTCGGCCGATCAGCGGGAGATCGCATCCGGACAACAGGCCTTCCGTCTTAACACGCTGGTAGAAAGTTTGTCCTACGCGGCTGCCGAAGATTTCAGGGTCGTCGCGTAACTCATCGATGTGGTTAAAATGTTGCGTCTTGCCGGTCCGGAAAACCTTGCCACAGATCGAGCCATGGATCGGGATGATGGTCTCGTCTGACAGGGACCCTCGCGCCTCGGGGTTGTACAAAGTGGTCAGTCGCAACTCACCGCTGTCGGCATCCGGCAGCAGCAAGGCGCAAAAATCACATCGCGTTACACTCAGCAGATGTGTGGATAGCGCCTCAACCAACGTGGCAGGTCTAGCTTCGATATCGTGCCGTTCGTAATTTCCAGAAGCAATCGCAGCCGGTCGCGTTCATGCCGCAACGCTTCCTCATGAACGTGCCGCTCAATTGCGATACCTGCAATGTGGCTGGCATTCTCGATCAACTGCAGGTCGATCGCGTCGGGATTACGCACTTCACGATAAAGGATGGCGAAAGTGCCGAGGACCTTACCTTCACGCGTGAACAGGGGGCGCGACCAAACGGCACGAATACCATAAGGCAGGACCAGGTCACGATAGTCATCCCAAATAGATTCCCGGAGGATGTCCGCAACATAGACCGGCTCTCTCCGATAGACGGCTGTGCCGCAGGATGCGCCTTTCGGGCCGACACACATGCGCCCAACGTTTGCGGCAAATCCAGGAAGACTGGGCGCGGCTGCGCAATGGAGTTGCTTTCCGTCGGCATCGGGAAGCCATATGGTGCATAACGTGCCGTGGCCCTGAGATTCGACCAACCGAGCAATGATCGTCAGCACCTCAGACAACTCAGATCCGGCAAGAATCAACTTTAGAATGTTGAGAACGGACTCGCTGGAGAAGAAGCCCGATTCGTTCTGCGCGCGTTCAACGTTCGGCAGGTCTTGTGCGGGAGATTGCGTTGCTGACGTCATAACCAACACCTCCAGCTTGAAACGCAGACTCGGTCAGTCAGAAACCGCAACGGCGCGATTAATGAATCCGGCGCGATCGGGTGATCGTTCGAATTTTCGGACGTCCGCAGGATCTGATCCCGACCTTCGCCGGGAAATCCCAATCTTGGTGGCCGACAGACAAGACCGGCAAAGGATCTTTTTTTAGGTTACTCCCATGGATAGTGACGCACCGTTGTCACCGTTGCTGATTACCAGAGATGTAGTTTAAAGCACGAGAACCGATGTCCGAATCTCCAGCAGCCGATGACAACACGGGCACCAATTCGATTTGGATAAAAGCGCCGGTGGTCGCGCAGCGTTTAGGGATCCTGGAAGTAACTCGCCTGCCACTTGGACGGAAAAACGGGCATCTCGGAGATCTAAAGTATGCACCGAGAAAACAGCGGGCGTTTCGGAACGCACTGCTAAGCTACGCTCTCAGTTATCCTTCGCCAACCGAACTTCATTTCTAATGCGGCTGTAGATCGTTTGCGTACGGGCAAAATCCAACGAATTACGAATATGCTTGCTAACCAACGTATTTTCAGCAGGTTGGTACGCCTGGTAGGACTGCACGGTAGTTCTACTCGGCAGGAATCTCGACCGTGTCCGCGAATCGATCTCACAGGTGGTGAAGGTTTTCGGGCGCTGGGATGCGTCGTTGCTCGACGAACGGCTGAACCTTCTGCCTTCGTGGCTCTCTATTCTGCCGGGCAACTACCGCTATACCCGCCGCTACCAGTACCTGCTGAACGTGAATTATGCGGACATGGCGCTGATCTGGGCGAGCTACACCGGCGAAAAACGCAATCCGCATCTCAAGGACGAGTATCTCTGCACGTTCGAAACAGCGGATCAGCAGTTGTTCTATTTCAACGCCCATGTGGGCGGCGTCTTGGGAGTCCTGATCCTCGGCGTACTAGAGTCCGGGAAATCGTTTTTGACCAACTATCTCATCGCACAGGCCCAGAAGTATCAGCCTGCGACCATGATCCTCGATATTGGCCACAGTTACCGCGACCTGGTGACGGAATTCGGCGGCTCCTATTTCGAGATCTCACTCCAGGAACAGAGCGCGACGATCAATCCGTTCTCGTTGCCACCCACTCCCGACAATCTGGAGTTTCTGTTCTACTTCCTTCGCCTGCTGGTAGGCCGCGACCCGCAGGCCTCGCTCGACGACCAAGCGAAAGAGGACCGTTATCTCTATGAAGCGCTGGATGCCATCTACGCCCTTGCGCCCAAAGACCGCCGTTTACAGAATCTCAGCCTGCCGGCGCGGCTTTATGCGCGCTTAAAGCGCTGGTGCGAAGGGGGCCAGTACGGCCATCTGTTTGACAACGTTCAGGACACGATCCGCTTTTCGGATCTGACGGCCTTCGAGTTTCAAGATCTGGAAAAAACGCTCGATGTGCTGCGCCCGCTGTCGTTTTACATCCAGCAACGGTTTGACGCGGTCGTTCTCGATCCGGCGCAGATTAAGCGTCTGAAGCTGCTGGTGTTGGACGAATGCTGGCGCTGGATGCTGCTTTCCGAGATGGGGTCTTATCTGGTCAACAAGTTGAAAACCGGCCGCAAGAACAATCTTGGCAACATCTTCGTGACCCAGAGCGGCCTCGATGCCGAGCGTGCGGGCTATGGCGCTCTCGTGAACGAAGCCTGCCTCATGAACATTTTCTTGTCGAATCCGAAGATCAAGCCGGCGACCTATCAGGATCTGTTCAAGCTCAACGAGAAGCAGGCCGAGCGCATCGTACGCCAACGCCCCCAGCAGGATCTGACTATCTTCACGCCGCAGTACTTCAAGACGTAGCACTGCGGATCGATGCCGATCAGGATCGCTTGACCTATTCGAACGATCCCAATAGCAACCCAGAAAAGCAGCTTCGCCGCGAGAAGACCTTGGCGGCGGGAGCCTAACCCGGAGGAGAAACCGTTTGATTCGTAATGCATTCTTAGTAACTTTCTTTGTTGTTGTTGCCTTTGCCGCGGATGCTGCGCCGGGGGCAACCACCGAAACGGTCGTGGCACACGACGAAGACGTAATCCCTCTGCACTCGTCGGTTCAGGAAACCACACTGATCGTGTTGCCCGCTTCGGAGAAAGCGATGGGCGTGTTCTGTGGGGATAAGACCTACTGGAACGTCGATGTGATTCCGGGCGCGGAGCGCTATGTAGCCGTGAAGCCGTCGAAAACCGGCATTTCGACAGACATTCACATCGTCACCGATCACAACAACTCTTACACGTTTCAGGCCGTCGAAGGCGGGAACGGGCCGGTCGCCCTGAAGGTTTTCGTCAAACCAGCCGATGCGTCGTCACTCGAAAAACCACCGGCCTTTGTTTCGGCTTCGGAAGTCGCAGGGTTGAAGCAGCAACTTACGGAGGCACAGGCTGCATTGAAGAAAGCGCAGGATGCATCGGCTGCGCAGGTGAAGGCTAAGAGCGATCAGGTACGCGCCGACTATCCGGACACGATGCAGTTCGCCTACCACTTCCGGAAAGACAGGCCGCCATTCAATGTAGAAGCTGTCTGGCATGACGACAAGTTCACCTATATTCGGGCGCATCCCGAGGAAGCACCCGCGCTGTACGAAGTCAAGGACAACAAGCCCAATCTGATCCAGTTCGAGCTCCGATCTGATGGCTTGTACTTCATTCCGAAAATTCTCGACCGGGCGTACCTCGAGATCGGCAAACAGAAACTCGACATCTGGAGGTAAACAATGGCCACACCTCCCGAAAACCCTTCTACTCCGCCGCCATCTTCCGGGCCGCAACCTCAGCCACCAGGCGTTCGCCAGCAGTACAGGCCGCCCCAGGGCGCGATCTCGATGGATCGGGTGAAGCGTGTTGGGTATGGTCTTGGTCTGCTCGCGCTCGGTTACTTCACCATCTGGGGCAGCTGTCACCGCCAGCCGGTCACTTCTGAAAGGAAGCCAACCACGAAGGTCTGGCCCATGAGTCCTGCGAACATCGATTCCGAGCAGGCGGAACTGGACCGCGAGATGGAGGAGGCTAAGCGCGCGGCCGAACAGGCCGAGTTCGCCAAACACCGCGCGCAGAGCACGCTCGAGGCCGAGGGTCCGCATACCGCGCAGGCGGATCCGGTCTCGCAGCTGCGGCAACAACTGCGGATGGAAGATCTTCGCCGCGATCACAACGCGGCCTATGCTTCGACCGTTGCCTTTGCTCCGCAGGGTGGCCGCGCGGAAGCGAGAGCCGATGGCACCTCGCCGGCTGCGGCATCCGCGCCCGTTTCGAAACCTGAGGAATCTTCGGCTTCTGCAAAACCTGCCGAGAATCAAGACGCAGAAACGCCGACGGCAGAGGCAGCACCGGGAACATACCGGCTGGACGAAGGAACCATTATCGAAACAGTCCTTTTAAATCGCCTCGATGGCGAATTCAGCGGTCCGGTGATTACCCAGGTTGCAAACGATGTCTATAGCCACGCCGGATTAGAGCTGCTCATCCCGAAGGGCTCACGGCTGCTCGGCGAAGCCCGCGAGGTAAGCGGCTTCGATCAGCGTCGGCTCGCCGTACTGTTTCATCGCCTGATTCTGCCCAATGGAAAATCCGTGTCGCTCGATAAGTTTCGCGGTCTGGATCAGATCGGCGAAACCGGCGTGGTCAGTAAAGTTGATCATCACTACCTCGAGATCTTCGGCACTTCGCTCGCGCTCGGCGGCATCGGCGGCCTCACGCAGATCGGCGCCTATGGTGGCTACGGTTACGACCCAGCCGTCGGTTTCCGCGTCGGCTTTACCGAACGCATGGGATCGAGCGCGGAGCAGGTGCTCGCGAAGTTCCTGAACAAGTATCCGACCATCCAGGTTCGCGAAGGGACCCGGATCAAGGTCATTCTCACTAACGATTTGAATTTGGAGGCTTATGAATAACGACGATCTTAATTCCTTGCGGCGTGACATCAAATACGCCGCACTACCCGGCAAAGCTGCCAGTTCCGTGCTCATCCTCTTTCTGTGCTTTGTCGTGGGGGTGTTCGGCTTTGGACTCGCTGTCGGCCTTGTGAGCGTGCTGATCCGTTTCTTCGGAGGCCACTGATGCGCAAACGCTGCTTATTTGCTTTGTTAGTTCCCGCACTGGGACTTGCACAGTTCGGGTTCCCTACTATCGTCTTCGATCCCACGCAATCGGCTCATGCCATCACGGAGATCGCAGACATCATCGAGCTCTATAACATGGCGACGCAGACTTACAACCAGATCGCTTATAACGCCGGTTGGTTCACGATCAAAGGCCCATGGCTAGGCATTGCCACGCAGGTTGTCGATTCGAACACGACCACAATCTTCGGCGAGACTGGCGGCTGGAATCCGGCGGTTACTTCGGGTATCAACATTCCCGGCACCTGGAGCACGGCGACCTATGGCATTCACCCGCCGCCGTTCTGGTCCGTCTTTCCGCTCGGCGCGAGTTCGACGTCCGCCAATATCGCGTCCGTCAATGTGGCTGAGGCATGAGCCAGGCTGCCATGCTGACCATCGCCGATAGCCGCACGAATCAGCCGGCCAACGACCAGGCTCTCTCCAATCTCGAAGCAACTTCGCAGGATACGAGCAGTGCGACCAACTCCGAAGTCGAGCAGTTGAATCTCCTCGCGAACGGCACGGTGCTCGCCAATCGCCAGCAGGAGGATGCAAATGCGCTGCTTACGACCATTGCCGAGCAGCAGATCCTGACGAACAAAGTTCAACGCGACGTGCTGGCCGACAACCTCAACGTCATGACCGTCTGCGACACCTACACGGCCAGCGAAGCAACCGCGTGGGGTGGATCGGCGGCCACCATTGCGGAGTACAGCCAATGATCTACAGTCTCGTTCTTCGGCTCCTGCTCTTGATCGGCCTCCTCAGTGGCCTTTACTTTGCAGTGCGCCAGCACAGCCACGGCGTGCTCGATTCTGTCAAACCGCAACAAGTGCCGGCCATGCGTTCGGCCCAAACCATTCGCGATTACAGGCAATAAATTATGTGGCTCCCTATCCTTGCGCAGTTCCAGATTCCAGTCAATCCCGGCACGGTCGACCTGATGAGCTATGTCATCAAGGCGCTTGATGGCATTGTCGATCCGTCGAGCGAAATCTTTCTAGCGACCGCCCAGCCCATCTTGGACAAGCTGGGGCTGTTGGCGCTCGTGCTCGGGGCGCTGAGCTGGACCTACAGCTATCTGACCGGCAACCATATCTTCTCGAGCGACCACTTCTGGCGCGTGCTTGTCCGCTACCTGATTGCCTACAACATGCTGCGGTATTACAACCAGCCGCTGCCGCTTGTCGGCTATAGCTTCCACCAGCTTTTCACCGAAGAAGCCCGCTGGATGGCCGCTCAGATCGATATCAGAATTCTGGACCGGTTTCTGGCCCAGATTCAGAATATCTGGGCCACGATGGAGAAGCCGCACGTCTGGGATATTCCCGCCATCCTCATCTTCGTGGGAATCGGCATGGATATGGCTTTCATCGAGTGCGGTCTGTTCGCCATCACTGCGTTTAGCTTCTGGGCTATTGGCGTCGGGCTCATTTTGGGGCCGTTCTTCATCGTGGCGTACCTATTTCGCTCCACGAGCCACTTCTTTTGGGCCTGGGTGAACTACATGATCAAGTACTCGCTCTATCGCGTCGTTTCCTCCGCTCTTGTTGCCGTCTTCACGAACATGATTTTGAACTTCATCAACAACACGGTTCATGACGACTACACCCTGGGTCACTGGTGGGCGATCTTTCTCTCCTGGACCGTGGTGGTCATTGCCGGTCTGTTTGCCTGCCTCAAGGTTTCGCAATTGGTCAACGACCTGACCACCGGCGGCGCGTATGCGGGCGCCGGCGCTCTTCCGATTCCGATCTTACGGAGATTCTTCTAAATGGCAAGTTTCACTCCTGCAACTGATTTGAATAACGCCAAATGGATTCGGTCCAAGGCCGAGCAGTTCGGCTCGCTCGCCCTTGCGAACAACTATTTGTTGGCCGTGATCGGAATCCTGGCGATCACCTTGGCGGTGCTCGGTTGGGAAGTCTGGCGCAATACGCAAGCCATCACGCAGTTCCGCCCTATCGTCGTGCGAATCAACGAGCTCGGCAACGCCCAGGCGGTGTACCTGTCAGACGCGAGCTATCGCCCGCAGGCCGCTGAGGTGAAGCACTTTCTTTCAGACTTTGTAACGAAGTATTACACGCACAAGAAAGAGCGGCTGCAGGATTACTACTTAAGCAAGTATTACCTGAGCCGCCAGCTCGGTGTTCAATCGTGGATCGAAGACCAGCAGACCAAGTGGATTAAGAAGCTGCTGAACGGCCAGATCGAACCGACTGAGGCGCAGGTGCGCAAGGTTTCGGTCACGAATCTGAACAATCCGCCGTACGAAGCGCTCGTCGATTTTGCGCGGATCGTGTATTCAACGACCGGCGATCAGGAAGTACGCCGCGAAGACCTGACAGCGACCATCCGGTTTACCTTCGCCGATAAGGTCGAGCCGCGGATGATCGAGTACAACCCACTGGGCCTAACCATCATCGATTTTCACGCCGATCAGGCGTTTCATTAAGCAACCTTAGTAACCAACCCTTGGAGGAGTTACCCCATGCCACTGATTCAACCGGAGAAGAAAACTACTAATGAACAACTCAACGTCACGCTCGCTTCCGATACCTTGCAGGAACTGCGCGCTTATGCCAGGTTTTTGAATCACTCGAGCGTGTCCTATGTCCTGATGCAGCTCATTGCGACGCTAGGGCGCGACAAAGAATTCCAGCAGCGGAAGGCCACGCAGAGCGGACTTGGCTTCGAGCCGCCGGCTTCCCGTCCACAGAAGGAGCAGGCCAATGGCAAATCTGCTTGAACGGGTCCAAAACGTCTTCGATAATCACCAGGACCGGGACCGTGAAAACACCCGGCAGCAAGGCTATCACCAAGCGCTGTATGATGCGCGGGATGCTCTGCTCGCTTCCGCCGTCGCTTTGAAAGAGGACTGGAGTAACGAACTCAGCCGAAATCAGTCCGAGTCGCATGCTTCGATCAATGCCCGGTACGAGGCACGAGTTCAAGGTTTAAACGACGCCTTCGCAGTCTTGCGGCAGGCCGAACCAGGTATTACTACGCAGCTCAATCCCGAAGACTTCCGTGAGTCCGCCACTCGCCATGCTCAAGCGAGGAGCTATGAAGCGCCGGAGCGACAGCACTCACCGTATCACTACGCGTATGCCGCCACTCGCCAGCAACTGGATACGGACTACACGCAGCGCGAGGCCAGCGAATCGAAGCAGCAGTTCATTGAGAATGTCACCAGCGCAGCAAATCGGCACCTCGGTACGCCGTACCCATCGGACGACCGGGCAGCCGGTATCCGCCAGGCGACCGTCGACTGGGCACACGAGCATAACCCGGAGGTTTTGTTTGCTCGCGGCGCGCAACCCCCCATCCTGAATTACGACCAGTATCAGGCCGGGTACGACTCGATGAAAGAAGTCCTGGATCGCAAGTGGGAGGCGTGGCAGAGCACCGTGTAGCAGTCTGGAGTAGCACCTTCGAAAGATATGGAGCGCCGGGCGGCTCGCGACATGGCGATTGAGGCTAGCCAAAGCGTTCGCGACAACTGGGGAGATCGTGGCAGAGGACCGGAACGGCTAGACGATCCCGACTTCGACCGGGGCAGCCGCATGGCATTGATGGATTGGTCCCATGAGCATAACCATCGGCTTGTGCAAGAACAGCAGCGAGCCAGGAGCGAGGAATTGAGCAGGTCAGGGCAGGAGTATGGCATTTCGTACTGAGCGAGGTCCTATGAAATTACCAACGATGCCAGTAAATTCGGCTACAAGATTAACGGGACATTTGGAGTGTACCGCGTCTGTTTGTAACAACTCAGACCCTGGTGGAGCCGCCGCTGCGCGGCTGTTTCGTCGAATTACACTAGACCCCTTAGTAGGGTCTACCCAGGTCTACCGAGTCTTTTCCGCGATATGGCGGCTCCGGTCTACCGAGGTCTACCTCTGATGCCTCGGAAACTACCTCACACTCTATCGACCAAACTGGCCGCATCGGAGCTCAAATCGCTCCAGGCGCGCGCCCACATTCTAGGGCTCACTCAGAGTGAATACCTCCGGTTGTTGGTGCTGGCCGAGCTTCAATCGGTGAACGAGCAGAGCCTGTTGCAGGCTGTCGAGGCAGAGCACACCCGGCTCGTCCTGATTGCCGCGCAACAAGGCAAACCGCTGAATGCTTCGACACTCCGCGAGCTCCGGTCGCAGGCGATTGTGAATGCACCAGTGCTCGTCGAACAGACCATCCGCATCTTGAAGCAACAACGAAATGGAGGCAACTAACATGAAGAATTTCCCGACTCGTGCGCCCGTCGGTATGCTCCTCGGGCTCATTCTCGGTTCGCTCTCGGTCGTTCCCATTTTTGTCTTCTGGCATCGTTCGCTGCCGCTTCTCGAACGCTTCTACTTTCCACAATATATCGGCAGCACGCTCGGACAGACGCCAGTGGGAACGGTCGTTTCGTTCTTTCATGGGCGGCGCATTAGCCGGAAATATTTCGTCCTCATGCAGGGTGGCAAGCCGATCGCGAGCGCCGCCGACTTCGATCCGGTCCGACACGTCTCAGTGCGATTTGTCCAGACCACGCCGCGCATTTTCGGCGCCTGGTTACAGACCCAGATTTACGGCGGCCGCCAGTTTCGTGAGCTACTGCAAATGCCTCTTGCGTTGTGGATCGGCATAGGCTTCGGCTTGTTTTTCTGCGGGGTTGCGATTGACTTCGCGCGGCGGAAGCGGGCTCGTGAAGGCGTCCCGTTGCGTGGGCCTGAGTTAATGACCCGGTGCGAATTCAACCGCGCCACGAAAGGAGACGGGTTCAGGTTCCATGTCCTCGATTAAGCAATTGCGCATCCGGCGCCGGGACGAAAGCAAACACTTTCTTACGATCGGCGATACCGGCGTGGGGAAAAGCCAGTTCATTAAGCAGCTCCTCTATTACGCGCAGCAGTGCGGCGATAGTTGTGTCGTTCTCGATTCGAAGCTCGAATTCATCCCTGAGTTCTATCGCCCCGAGCGCGGCGACAAAATTCTTTCGCCCAAAGACGCCCGTTGCGTCTATTGGGATATCGCGAGCGAGGTAACGGACGAAGCCGATGCCGTCTCGGTGATGCGCGCGCTCTATCCCACGCATCCCAATAACCCCTATGCGCAGTTCTTTGACGATCAGGCCTGCAAAATCGCGGCCTATCTGCTGACTTACAGCGATCCGCGGCCGAGTTGCGCCGACTACGCCTACTGGCTGGCGCATCCCGAGGAGATCTTCCGGCGCGTCGCCGGCAGTGAGCACCAGCAGACCCTCAGCCCCAAATCGCCCAACATGCTGAATAGCATTCTCGCCACCCTGAACACGGTCGGCTACGCGCTTCGCATGATGCCGGATGACCGCGCGAATCGCGAACGCTTTACCGTGCGCGAATGGGCGCAGCACCGGCAGGGCTGGCTGTTTTTGCCGAACATTGCCGACACGCGCGAAGCGTTGCGCCAGCTGCAGAGCGCCTGGGCCGACATGGCCATGCTGCGGGTCATGTCGAGCCAGCAACAGAAGCGCCGGGTGTGGATTGTTTTGGACGAACTCGATTCGTTGAACACCATTCCAAAGCTCACAGAGGGTATGACCATGATGCGGTCAACCGGTAATGTGCTGGTGCTCGGGATGCAGAACACGGCGCAACTGGAAGATCGCTATAGCCGCCAGGCGGACACCATTTTCTCGCAAGCCGGAACCAAGATGATTTTCGCTGTGAGCGAATCGAAAACCGCGAAATCGCTTCAGGACCTTTTCGGTGAAGTCGAAATCCGCCGCTACCGCGAGAGCCGCACCGGATCGTTCTTCGGCAAGCACGACCGCAACAACTTCAGCGGCCCGGAAGATATTCGCAAGCCGCTGCTGCTTGCTTCCGAAATTCAAGGCTTGCCGGACCTGATGGGCTATTTTTGCCAGCGCCCGAGCGACCACGAGGGTGCGCGACATAAATGGGACTTCCTACGGATTTTAATTTTTTGTGGCAGGAATCCCTACGTATTGATACGTTAGGAACAGGAGGTGTCCTTTGCCTGTTTCTCTTCCTGTCCTGGAACAAGAAAGGGCCGCCATCTTGGCCCAAATCCTGGAGCTGGGCGATTTCCGTAGCGGCTCGATCACTCCGATTAGCGGGCGCTGCGGCAAGCCGAATTGCCGCTGCCATCAACCCGGCCAGCCTGGTCACGGACCCAACTACCGCTTGACGCGCAAGGTGGAGGGCAAGAGCATCAGTGAAACCTTTTCTTCTGCCACCGAGCTGCAAAAGGCCCAGCGCGAAGTCGCAGCTTTCCATCGCTTCCGCGAGCTCAGCCGGCAACTATTGGAAGTCAATGAACAGATCTGTCGATTACGTCCGATCGAGGATGCGTTGACGCCACAGGAAAAAAAACGGCCGAAGCGATCCAACGCGAAGCGGCACGCGAGATAGCTGCACTACTGGAAGTGATCTTCAGTGGCTCCCGCAAGAGCGGAGCCTTCGATCTGGAGGCGATCGAAATGGCCACCCGCGCCGCCACACACCAACTAGGCGCCAAGATGCTGCAAAAACTGCTGAGTGCACCGACGGAGTTCGAGCAAGCCATGCCTTGTGCTTGCGGCCAGCAGGCTCGGTTTCACGAGATGCGTCCCAAACAACTTCTTACCGTACTTGGTCCGATTACCATCCAGCGACCCTATTATCTGTGTCCACATTGCCATCAGGGGCAGAGCCCGCGCGACGCCGAATTGGATGTCAAAGGTACCGAGTACTCGCCTGGTGTGCGCCGCATGCTGGCGGTGGTCGGCAGTGAGACCAGCTTCGAAGAGGGACGCGAGGAACTGGAGTTGCTGGCCGGCTTGCAAGTGACGACCAAGGCAGTGGAGCGGCAAGCGGAAACCATCGGCGCCGATATCGCTCAAAAAGAGCAGGCCCAGAGCCAGCGTGCCAAGCAATTGGAGTTGCCAGAGGTGATCGGTCCATCGGTCCCCGTGCTGTATATCGAAATGGATGGCACACAAGTTCCGATGGTGCACTCTGAACTAGAAGGCCGCGCGGGTCGAGCCGAAGGACAACCCGCACGCACGCGCGAGGTGAAGCTCGGCTGCGTGTTTACTCAAACGACTACCGATGAGCAGGGGCGGCCGATGCGCGATGAAGCCTCCACGACCTATACCGGAGCGATTGAGTCGGCTGAGGAGTTTGGGCACCGCCTCTACACCGAAGCTTGGGAACGTGGCTGGAGTCGTGCCGCAAAAAAAGTAATTATCGGCGATGGAGCCGAGTGGATCTGGAACATCGCTGAACAACACTTTCCAGGCGCGATTCAGATCGTGGATCTCTATCATGCTCGTCAACACCTGTGGGAACTGGCGCGTACTCTATATCCCGGTCGAGAGGTCAAACAGAAACGCTGGGCGATGGCTCGGCAAAGCAAACTGGACGGCGATGAAATCGAAAAACTCGTGCGTTATCTACGAAGCTTGGAAACTGTCGATCCACTGTTGGCTGACAAGCTCCGCAGTGAGGCCGACTACTTCGAACGCAACGCGGCGCGTATGCGCTATCCGGAATTCCGCCGTCAAAAACTATTCGTTGGTTCCGGTGTCATTGAGGCCGGATGTAAGACGGTAATCGGCAGCCGTCTGAAGCAATCCGGCATGTTCTGGACGGTGCGCGGCGCCAACGCAATCATTGCTCTGCGGTGCACCCGCCTCAGCGGCAAGTTTGAAGATTACTGGGCATCTCGCTCAAACGCTGCCTGAGCTTCCACAAAAATGTCGCGCACCCATAAGCGGCAGCCCACTTGTTCTGGAATAATGAAAATTGGGACACGGGAAGAGGAAAGAATGGATACTACGTTCGAAGCGGTTAGATGGCCGGAGGAAATGGCGCCCAGCCGCTCCCCCATTCATTTCACTAACGAGCTTGAGGTGGAAGCCTCTGCTGAAACGATCTGGTCGCGCTCGTCGATCCCAAAGCGTGGCCCAGCTTCTACCCGGGCGTCGAACACGTTCAGCTCCTCCACGGACATGAATCTCTGCGCCTTGGTAGAAGTTTGAAACTAACCTGGCCGGTCAGGACGTATTTGCGTCCGTACAGGAGTTCGAACCGGTAGCGCGCATCGCCTGGGGCGGCTATCCGAAGGCCTCCCCGATATCTGGGGCTTATCACGCCTGGATCATCACACCCACTCCGAAAGGCTGTCATCTCTGGACCGAAGAGACGATGCAGGGTCCGTACTGGATCGAGTTGGCGAAGAAGGCACCTGATGCTTTCTGGCTCACCCACGAAAAACGGCTCCGGAATCTCGCTAAAGTCGCGAAGGAGCGTGATGGCTACAGCCGCTTGAGAAATGCTCGAGGCAGGGATTGCGTCCTTGCCGCTACGGCAAACCATTAACGAATTCAGTCTGATGCCGAAAGGATTTTATGGCCTACGCAATCATAGGCGCCGGTAACGTTGGCCGAGCGCTCGCCAAAGCATTTGCCCGCAAGGGCATCGAAGTTGCCTTAGCCAGCAGACGGCCGCCCGAAGAACTCGCGCCGATCGCTAAGGCGATTGGTCCGTCCATTATTCCCAAGTCATTGCAGGACGCCGTGAAAGCCGAGATTGTTTTATTAGCCGTTCCCTTCAACACCTACCAGGACGTTGCCAAAGCCGCAGAGAGTTGGAATGGCAAGACCGTGATTGACGTGACCAACGCGTATGGCGTTTCACCGGAGAAGCTCGGCAATCGGCCTTCTTCCGCCGTGATTGCCGAGGCGTTGCCTGGCGCTGGCTTAGTGAAGGCCTTCAATCATCTGCCCGCCAAAGTATTGGAAGAGGACCCGGATACCGGAAGTGGCAGGCGTGTTCTGTTTCTATCGAGCGATGACGACAGGGCTACGGGGAGAGTCGCGGACCTAGTGAAACAACTCGGCTTCGCGCCAGTTGGGCTTGGCAAACTTGCCGAAGGAGGTCTCCTCATCCAGGCGAGGGGGAACAGTTGGGCTCCGCTCATCTTTCAAGATCTTTTCAAAAGGAGTGAGTGACAAATGTACAACCATGTGATTTGGCCGGAGCAATACGATCCGAAGAAAACGCGGACACTGTTTCACAAGGAAGTCCATGCATCCTACTCTCCCCACTTCACCGGTAAATTCGCAGGGCTCACTTTGTACCCCGCCAGTCGTTGAAATTCGATCACTTGCACCCGACGATGACGCCACTGCATTCCGGACGCTAAATGAAGAGTGGATCACGCGGTATTTCACTCTTGAGGCCAAAGACCGCGAGACCCTCAACGACCCTGTAAACTCTATTCTCCTGAAAGGCGGTCATATCTTCATGGCGTACGCCGGAGCCGAAGCCGTCGGATGCGTTGCGCTGATCCCCATGAGAGATGGCGTCTACGAGCTTTCCAAGATGGCGGTTTCTCCGCATCTGCGCGGCAGAGGACTCCGCCGCCGCCTGCTTCAGCACGCCCTTGTGCAGGCCAAATGCCTCGGCGCCAAGTCTCTGTTCCTTGGCAGTAATACGCGCCTCAAGGATGCTGTTCACTTATACGAATCGGTCGGCTTTCGTCACGTGAAACCTGAGACCCTTCCGCCAATGCCCTATAGCCGTGCCGATGTCTTCATGGAAATGCCGCTGGGGTGAGGTTCGCAATGAAGGCCATTGCCCCGGGGACTTGCTTCTCTACTTGAGCCGACTACGACGTCCGTCATACACCACACGAAGATCGAAGGGCGATATCAGGGCTTACCGTAAATCGACGGTTGTCCGAGTGAAGAGACAACCGAAGCGATCGTTTGCAGGCTCCTCCAGATTCTGCTTGCACCCCAGATATCGCTCATGTAGTGCACTGCATGATGGCGGATCGCTGCCATACCTCAATATGGAAAAACGGCAAGGGCGAGTTCGGTGCAAACTCGTTCCCCCGTTCAGTCGGATATATCAGTCTTGAGCGCTAGGCCGGATCACGATGCTACCCACATCAACTTCTTCAGGTTGGTCGATGGCGTAAGCGATGCCGTGTGCGATCGCCTCAGGAGGAATGGCGATTTCTGCCATACGCCTCTCGATCGCTTCTCTGACACCTGCGTCGCTCGCGGACTTGGCTGGGTTGGTCGACACGAAGCCGGGCGACACCTCGGTCACTCTCACGTTCGGTCCCGATTCCTGCCGAAGAGCCTCGCTAATGGTGCGTACCGCGTTCTTGGTTGCGGCGTACACTCCCATCGTCGGAACAATCTTGAGACCGGCCGTCGAGACGATGTTTACGAAGTGTCCGGACTGCTGTCGCTGAAAGATGGGCAGAGCAGCAGCAATACCGTACAAGGTGCCGCGCAGATTGACATCAATCATCGCATCCCAGTCTTCGACACGTAGCGCATCGAAGCGCGATGTCGGAGCGATTCCAGCGTTGTTGACAATGACATCGAGCTTTTCGCCAGGTATTTATTCGCGGAATCGTCCAACGAGAGTTTGCCCTCCGGCACTAGAGTCATCAGCATTGCGGCGGTGAACGGTTTCGTGATGGATGCCAGGCTGAATGGCGTTCGGGCCGTTGCTTTTAGGGCCGCCTCGCGATCCGACCACCCAAAGCCCTCTTCCCAGATGGTCCGCCGTGCACAACAGCGACGGCTGCCCCAGTGGCAGCTCCACTCGCAATCGACTCAAGTATCCGGTTCCGCACAGGCCCGAAATCATGTCTTTCGATGCCTGTCGACGAGGTCGCGCTACTCGTGTCCTGCTGCGAAGCAGGCAGGATGCCTCCGATGGATGCGGACAGCAGTGTGCAGAGGACGTTACGACGGGTTTGCGAAGTTATCAATGGTGTCCTCTCGATTGAATAACTCTTAGTTCATTTCTTTGGTGCTCGACGTGCGAATGCGACAGGCGGACCATCGGCAGAATCGGCCTCATCCCCAAGATCCATGGCTGCGATAAAACCGCTGTTCACAGTGAATACGTGGAGAACTTCGCTGTCCGAAAGAACATCCCCTTGAAGGTTCTTGACGAGTTGGTGCACCCTGACGCGGACCTTGCCTCCGTCTCCTTCGGTGATTTCCAGCGGTTCGACATGGGGATCGAACTGGCTCCACTGTCGAGTCCAATAGGCGCGGATCTCTTCCTTTCCGACAACACTGCCGCCCTCCGAAGCCTTGGGCCAGCTCACGTCTTCGGTCATCAGTGCTAATGCGCCGTCGATGTGCCGCCTGTTGAATGCGGAGTACGCCTGCTCGATAAGGGTCTTAGTATTCTTAATCATGCTTCACTCCTAAACGGTATTGAGATTTTGGATCGAACCTCGGGCATAGATTTGATTCCCGGTCGCTATTGCTTCACGGCTGGATCGGACGCATGGAGATCGCCGCAATACGCCAGCCATCAACAGCTTTGACCAGTTGCCAGGTTTCGCTGCCCCGGTTTTCGGCTTTTCCATCGATCTTGAAAACAAAATCGAAATAGACGGCCGCAATCGTGCCATCCGTGTGGATCACGACGTTGCTGTGTTCTGGGTCGAAACTTTTGAGCGTCGTGGAGACCAACTTCGCGAAGTCTCGATAGCTGCTGACACGGACTTTCTGGGCGGTTGCCGAATTTGCCTGCGCCCGAGCGTATGCAGAGTCTGTCAGAACGTTCAGCCAGAGATTGGCATCGGGCAGGAACAAGCCGGAGAGCGTGGTTCCATCATGAGCGAGGATCGCGGCATGATACTCCTTCATTACTTGCTCGATCGCAGCCTCGTCTGCGTGGTGATCGCTGGCGGTCTGCGTTTGCACTGCGGACGGCGCCGGTGTCTGAGCGATGAGCGCTATCGGCAAAAGGGCAAGAGCCCAGAGTGCGAGGTTATTCAGTTTCAGCATGATTTTGTCCTCAATTCGAAACAGATGAAGTGTTTTTAATTTGCCGCACCAGCGGCGGGACATTAAGCCCGCAGAGCCGCGAGACCCAAATGCAATACCGCAATCCAGCTTCTCGGCTTCCATGTATCCAGACCAGCGGAAAACCGCGCGACCCGTACGAGCTCCCGTGGTGAAAAATCAGGAGGCAGTTTCGCCATGATCTTGGCGGCCCGGTCGCGGTTCCCCGGTGCCTTGTCTCGTTCGGCTCGTTGCAGCAGTTTCCGGAGCTGCTGGATGGTTGGATCGGGGCAGTAGGCCGGCGTTCCAGGTTGGTAGCGCCAGGATTCGGAACGCAGGCCGGCGTCGACAGCGTCGAAACCCATCTGGTCCAGAAGAGCCATTACCGGTTGCTTCGATTTGAGGTCGTCTCCTGAGACGGGAAGTGCGATCCGCCCCTTCGAACCCTCCGGAAGACCTTTGTGGAGAAGGCTGTCGGCCACAATGTTGTTGAACGCCTTGATGACGGGACGGCCCAACACAAGAGAGGTCCACGCACCTTCGATCATTCCACTTTCAATCTCGGGAATCACACCATCGCGGAGCGGATAGTAATTTCCGGTGTCGACGATCGGCGATGAAATAGATAGATCGGAAAGCAAGTCCTTCGGAAGCGAAGGCACGCTTTTCATGGGAATTGTGATAACGAGCAGATCCACTCCTCTTGCTGTCTCTAAAATGTCAACCGGAGTAGCGCCTGTCTTCTGGGCAATCTGAGAAAGCGTTTCCGGACCGCGCGAGTTTGCGATCAACACGGTATGACGGAGTCTGCGGAAATGCAGGGCAAGCGCTGATCCGATGTTGCCCGCTCCTATGATTCCGATCTTCATCCCTGCTCCTGGTTAGTTCTGCGGTATGGTTTGCCGCTCCGTTGTGGTTTTGGTGAAGCGTTCAGAGAGGAACCAGCCGATCTGCTGGAGTGCCAGCGTCGAGGCGCTCAGTTGGCCCACGGATCCCGGGAAGCCGTGCACCATGCCTTCCCAGACATCCAGCTGCGCATCCACTCCGGCCGCCAGAGCCCGGTCGACAAAACGGACAGAGTCATCGAGCAGCACTTCGTCGTTACCGACGTGGACGCGAATCGGCGGAAGGCCGGTCAAGTCTGCGCGGAGCGGCGAGGCAGCGGGATCGCTGGGATCGGCTCCATTCAGATAGGACCGCACCAGCTCGGCCGCCTGGAGTTGGATAAAGTAAGGATCCGCTGCCGCGCGCGTCGTCCAGCTTGCTCCAGAGAGCGAAAGGTCCGTCACTGGGGACAGTGCAATTCCGGCGATCGGAACCACTTGATTGTTTACCTGAGACGCCTTCAGCGAGAGAAGCAGCCCAAGGGCCAGGGTCCCGCCTGCGGAGTCGCCGGTGACGGCGATCTTCTTATAGCCAAGCTCGATGAGGCCGGCATAGCAGGCGCGAACGTCCTCAGGAGCTGCCGGAAAGGGATGTTCGGGGGCGAGACGATAATCAGGTGAAAACGCAAATGCGCCAGCATGAATCGCGAGGTGCCCGACCAGGTTGCGAAATGCTTTGGCCGAGCCCCAGTTGAACCACCCGCCATGAATGTGGAGGATCACTGCGTCAGGCTGAGCCTCCTTCGGCTTGCACCACCACCCCGGAACACCGCCCACGGTGCCGGCTTCAAAAATCACATCTTGGGGAACAGCGACGTGCTCCATGATGGCATCGAAAGGCACGCGCGCCGCAGTTCCCCGCAAGCGTCCTTTGTTGGGTTCGACGATGGCGCGCAAGCTAGCCATCGCGGTCTTGTCGGCCGTGTTGATGGGATGGAACGTGGTTGCGCTCCGTTGAACGAAGCGCTGGTCTTCAAGAGATGTCGGCATTAAATTTCTCCTCTGTGTACGCCGTTCGCGCTGGCCTGTTCCGCTATCGCGGTTGGACTTGCCTATCGCCGATGACTTGCGAAGAGCGTGCGCTCTGAAAAGTGCTTGTTCTTTAAGTGGCTGATGCGATCAGCCAAGCTTCTCCAGGTTCTGAAACAGAAGCCCACCAGCTGCCCACCCACAACATGAAGCGGCACGCCGCCCTCTTCTAGCCCTCCGAGTTCGACTGGAGCGAAGCCAAGCTGAGTGGCTACGGACGCAACGGTTGCGCTGGCATCGGCGTCATTGCTCGATAAGAACACGGCCTGCCGCTGTCTTTCCGGGGAGGGATTCGTTCCAAGCTGTGCAGCCGGCAGATGATTAAATCCCTTCACGAGGTGTGCTCCTGCAAATGCCCGCGACACAATTTCAGAAGAGAGAACGCCTCCCAACTCTTCCGGAGTCACATGAAATGTGTTGGTTGTATCGACGATGATCTTGCCCTTCCACTGCTTAGACTGCTTCGCAACATCCTTGTGGGCGGGAAATGGAACAGCGAGAAAAATGATTTCAGCTTTGCAGGCGTCTTCAATGGATTGTGGAGAGACGCTGGGCCCGAGTTCTTCTCTCAAAGACGTAAGCGTCTCAGGTCCACGCGAGTTTGCGATTGCGAAGTCTATATTCTTTCGCGCAAAGACGCGTGCGAGTGCAGTGCCAATCTTGCCGGAACCAATAATGGCGTACTTCATAAAACTTCTCCTGATTCTCAGTGGATGCTGAGGATTGTTGGCAGTTGATTATTCCTTACACGCCTTCGGCGCTGGCTGGCTTACCTGGAGGCTGTGCCACCATCGACAGGCAGGTCAATGCCTGTGATGAAGCTGCTCTCGTCGGAAGTTAGGAACACGGCTGCCGATGCAAGCTCATCCGCCGTTCCAAGCCGTCCCATTGGGATCATCTTGCGGAAATATTCGCTTGTGCCCTCTGGAGACCCTTTAGAGCCGACATGGATCATGGGCGTCTCGGTGGGCCCAGGACTGATCACGTTTGCCCGAATGCCACGGCCGGCCAACTCTGCGGTCCAGCTACGGACAAAGGAAACTAGCGCTGCTTTCGTAGCCGAATAGGCGCCGTAGCCCGGAATCCCCATCTGCCATGCGGCCGATCCAGAAAGGATGATTGACCCTTTGTCGGCGAGCAGCGGGAGTGCCTTCTGCACTGTGAAGTAGACCCCGCGTGCATTCAGGTTGAAGTGCTTGTCATAGGATTCCGGAGTCGAGCTCGTAAGCGAAACAGGATCAACAACGCCGGCATTTGCGAAGACGATATCGATATGTCCCTTCGCTTTTCGCACGACATCGTAGAGATGATCGAGGTCGTCGAGTTTCGAGACGTCCCCCTGAACTGCCGTGACATTCTTTCCGATCAATGAGACTGCCTTATCCAGTTCCTCTTGGCGACGGCCGGTAATAAAAACGTAGGCACCTTCCTTCACAAACCGTCTGGCTGTAGCGAGCCCGATGCCGCTATTCCCTCCAGTGATTACAGCTACCTTGCCTTCAAGTGCACCCATCGATTTCTCCTTTAACTGTCCGTTGTTCACACTGTTCCGTAACACCAGCAACACCATGGCCGAAATGCAGATGGCCTAACGCGCCGCAACGGCAATCGTGTTCCAGTACGCCTCCAGCCATCGATCGAAAGTGTGGGTCGCCGGATATTCGCGCTGCACCTCCTCAATGTTGAAGTGAAAGCCTTTTTCGTCGAACCAGCGGTACATCACCGTCAGCTCCTGTCCCATGTTCTTCTCGAACTGGTCCCAGGAAACCTGAACGTACTGCACATCTCGCCCGGTCGCACGGCTGAATGCGTCGGCAATCTGCTGCATCGATAATTCTTCGCCGGCCAGCGAAAATGTCCTGTTCTTCCATTTGCCGGGATGCTCAAACGCAAGCGCTGCAAACGCGCCGATGTCACCCACTGCTACCATCTGCAAGTGTGTCGTCGGGCTTAACGGCTGCTGGAGCTGCCCGTTCCGGATCGACTCGCCGAACGCCCTCTGCCAGTTCTCCATGAAGAAAACAGGCCGCAGAATCGTATACTGTAAGCCGCTCGATCGCAGATGCTCTTCCACTTTGAGTTTGGTTTCGAAGTGAGGAATGCCTGTATCTTCGTCGGCCGAACCAACCGAACTGTAAACGAAATGGCTAATGCCCTGCCGCTTCGCCGCCTCGATGACCGCCGCTCCCTGCTGGATCTCATTGGTCGTGTAGGGCTGCACGGAGAATACGCCGTACACACCATCCATCGCGCGCGTCAAGCTGTCGGGATCATCGAGGCTTCCCTGAAACACTTCCTCCCCGTACCCCATCAGTTGACGTGCTTTGTTGCTATTCGGATCCCGCACCAGCGCGCGCAACTTGAATCCTTTCTTCTGCAGGTGCTGATACACGGCGCCTCCCTGCCGACCGGTGGCACCTGTCACCAGAATTATTTGTTCGTTGTTCTTCGGCACGCCCATTTTTATCTCCTTTGATTTTCTGTAGCCCGCATATATTTCTGCAGTCCGCATATATACGGAACTATCACTACAGATGTGTTGAAAGGCGGATGGGATGCATGATTTCGCAATCTGATATGGAAGTGATGAGCAAAGACATGAAAACAGCGAACGGAAAGACGGGACGGCCGATCAGCTTTGATAAAGACGCGGCGCTAGAGGCTGCAATGCTGCTTTTTTGGGAACGAGGCTATGAAGGGACTTCCATTGCCGATCTTACCCAGGCAATGGGCCTCAACCCCTCAAGCATCTATGCAGCCTTCGGCGACAAGCACGCCTTGTTTTCACTTGCCGTAAAGCGCTACATGGAAATTCGGGCGCAATATGCGGTGGAGGCGCCGACCCTCAAAAGGGTCATTCGTGCACTCTTCGACAACACGATTGCATTCCTCACTACGCCCGGCCATCCGCCTACCTGTATGACACTGGCAGGGGCGGTGGGCTGCAGCGTAGACGCTAAACCGGCGAGAGATCTCATGACGGAGATACGGAAGCAGAATCAAGTTGCCCTTCGGAAGCGCCTTCTCAAAGCGCGGAAAAGCGGAGAGTTGCCGAAGGGCATCAATTTGGACGACTACACCCGGTACCTCTCAACCATCATTGCCGGTCTTTCCATCCAGGCAGCAAACGGTTCGACGAAGGAGGAACTCAAGCGGACCGCGAAGATGGCCCTTCGGCACTTGGGTTCCTGAGGCGTGGCGTGGCCGCTCCGGCTCTATCACCACACTGCATGATTGATCGCCGCATAGCGAATTGCCTCGGTTTCCCTTGCAGTCCCGATCGGCTCGTACTTCTTCTGAAAACTCTCGAGCACCTCAGGCGGTGCGTTTTCCGGTGTACCACTTTGAAACACAGGGTTGGGTGCATACTCAATCGCAAGCTGGATCTCCTGAGCAGCTGCGTCTCCACGCAGAAGAGACACCAGCACCAGGGCCGCATCCAGCCCAGCCGTCACGCCAGCGGCGCTGATGAGGTTGCCATCGATCACCACCCTTGCATCGCCAAGAACCGCTCCGTAATGCCGCATCAGATGCTGCGCACTCCAATGAGTCGTCACCTGTCTTCCTGTGAGCACACCTGCCGCACCACACAGCAGGGCTCCGGTACAGACCGAAAACAGGAGCTTTTCCCTCTCTACGTGTTTGCGGATGAGGCCTAGCACTTCCTCGTCGTGCATCAGCGCCTGCTGACCATAACCGCCGGGAACGAGCAGTACATCGAATATTCCTGCTTCCGCGATCCTCACATCCGGCGAAAGCCGAAGCCCCTGCACGTCACGCACCGGCTCAACTCCTTTTCCGATGATCTGGATGGTTGTATCCGACATTCGTGAAAGAACTTCGAACGGCCCCGTGAAGTCGATCTGATCCATCTGCTCGAAGATCAGGCAGCCCACAGAAAGCGGCCGCGTAGTCCTCTCCGGTTTTGATCTCTCGCTCACAAGCAAAGGAACGCTCATCATGCCGATCTCTCCTCAGCATTGGTTGGGAACATAGACTCCACGCGCAATTCCTGCGCCGTGATGCACTGCGGCGTGCCAACAGTTGTGATCAAAGAGAAGTAAGAAAAGCGTTGGCTCCCTCGCCGAAATACAATTGGCAGGACAGGGCTTTGCCGAGCAATCGGCGGCTTTGCGCTGCAGCGCCGGGATACTGCCTCAACTGCTTCAGCAGTTCCTGGAGTTTCGCATCCAGCACCTGCCCTACCGCTTCCCGGTGGACCCTTTGCAGCAGACCGGCAGTGACGGTCCAACACCAGTGCCGGATGCGGCTCATGTTGCTGCAGCATCCGGTCAATGGCCTGCGTCACGATATCCATCTGTTCGGCATCCATGCTTTGCTTGCTGTACTGAGGGGCGAATCCCGCTGCCAGCAGCAGAGCATTCCTCTCGCGGAGAGGGACATTCAAAGCATCGGAAACAATCGAAAGAAAATCCCGACTGGGCGAGCTTCGCCCTCTCTCCACGAAGCTCAGCTGACGTTGCGCGATGCCGGTATCCATCGAGAGGTCGAGCTGGCTCTTGCCGCGCTGCTGTCTCCAGTAGCGCAGCAAATCGCCGAGTTGAGGAACTGGGGGAGCCGACTGCGTTCCCATCACGACTTCCTCCTGTCAGAAACTGGAATCTGGCAAATCCATACGCGCCGCGAATCTGCCAGAGCGTGAGCTTTTTTTTCATCAGCCTTGCCAGGCGTACCGCCGAAACGGTTCATCCAGCGTCGGATTGGCAATGGTTCCAACGTAGTTTGTGATTGTCGAAGCCGACACCATGGCGATCACCTCGAAAACCTGTTCTTTCGTGAAGCCGGCAGCGAGGAACGAATCGAGTTCCTGTTCGCTCAAATGCCCGCGCTTCTCAATCAGCGCCTTTGCCAGGGAGGACAGTGCAGCAAATCAATTGTCTGCAGGCAGGCGCCGCCCGCGAATCGCGTCGGTCTCTTCGGAACTGATTCCCTGTTGGAGCGCAAGGGCTGTATGGAACGCGACGGCATACTTGCAGGAGTTCGTAACGGCATCGGTCAGCAGAACGATTTGGTTCTCCGCCTCGGTGAAGCCCGGGCTATGGACCTGCTGGAATGCACCAACGAGAGAGTTGATAAGTTTCGGTGAATTTGCGATGACTGCGGGAAGGTTCGGTAAAACACCAAACGCCTGCTGCAACCATTCGAGCGCTGGTTTCGAGTTCTCTGGCGCCGACGCGATCGTATGAATCGGATAGTTAGCCACGTGATTTTCCGTTGTGATCGACATGTGATTCTCCTTCGTGATCTGTAGCCCGGCCGGCGTTCCTGTCGGCTACTGGTTTAGTGTTGAATAGATTGCGAAGCGCATCAATTACCTCGCAGGTAATTGATGATGTTGTGGACGCTTCGGTGCTGTGCGTTTCTTTGTTACATAACGTTTAATTGGATTAGCTCGCGAGGTGCATGGACGAAGCGGGGCGCTTTCCGAGCGGTCACACTGTGGTCAATTTAGCAATGAGACAGTGATTCAATAAGAGCAAAAAGAGACAAAAGAGCCACGATTTCTGCCAACTCAAGCAGGACAGAAAGTTATCGCACACGGGCGTCTCCGAAAGCAGCTCGGTATTGGCTGGGCGTAACGCCCAAGCGGCGCAAGAATGCACGCCGAAGAATCTCCGCAGAAGTAAAACCAGAGGCAATCGCGATCTCTTCAAGGGCCATTGCGGTCGATTCCATCTGACGACGCGCGGCTTCGAGTCGCAGGTCCTCGATGTACTTTGCCGGAGTCTTGCCCACCTCCTGTTGAAACAGGCGAGCGAAATTCCGGGGACTCGTGGCTGCACGCCGGGCGAGTGCGTCGATGGAGAGGCCGCGCCGGAGGTTGTCAGGAAGCCAAGCGAGCAGATCGCCGAGGGGCCGGCTCGCAGACATCTGGGCCATGAGAGTAGCGCTGAACTGCGACTGGCCGCCCGGCCGCCGCAGAAACACCACCATCATTTGAGCAACCGCCAGAGCGGCAGACCTGCCCAGATCCTCCTCCACCAATGCGAGCGCGAGATCGATTCCGGCGGTTACGCCTGCTGACGTATAGCAGTTACCGTCTCGGATATAGATCGGTGTAGAGTCCCACGATCACGCGCGGATAGTCGCGCGCAAGTTCTTCGCACCAGTTCCAGTGCGTCGTCGCTCGACGACCATCGAGCAGGCCGGCCTCTGCCAGAACCAGCGCTCCGGTGCAGATCGAACCAAAGCGTCGACTGCCGGCGCATCGGTCTTTCAGCCAGTTTAAGAATCTCGGTTCGTATCGCACCTGCGAGACGCCGTCGTATCCAGCGACAAGAAGCGTATCGACCGGGCCGCGATACTCGCGCCAGGTCTTATCCGTTCGCACCGGTTTCCCTATATGGCTCAGAACATCGCGATCCAGTCCGGCCGAGATGACGATTACTTCGTATATCGGTCCGTCGCTCCGGGAGCGATTGGCATCGCCGAATACCTCCAGCGGGCCGAATACATCCAGCGTTCTCACCGGCGGGACAGCGACGATCAGGACGCGACGTGCACTTCCTCTTAGCGAAGGGTTATTCTCGGCGTTGCCTTGCACCGCGCGGCGGGTGCGCTTAGTGCTGTTCATTGTCTGTCCCGTCGCACTTTCCGTCCTGCGATCTCCTCCGGGGCATCTATAAGCGCATTATCGCCAACTCGCTCATTGACCCGCGGGTCGGTACCGATATGTCGGCCAGGGTCCGGCGAAGGCAGCCAACCGAGCTTTCGAAGCTCAATGGGGCATCTGTTGCTCGTAGATCGGTTTTGGAGGTGCGTCACTCCAGCAGTCGTGTAAACCGCGTGCCCTGAATCAATCAGGCATGCGGCGAAGCGGGGGTTTGACCTAATCGTTCGCTTTAGGACAGACGCGAAAAGGTCGACTTCAAGGAATTACCGACGATGCGGCGAGATCGACGCCTGAATCGACCGCAACGTCTCGTTCACGTCCCGCAGCTCGTCCTTGCTCGCCATGCGCTCGAGCCCGCGCTGGACCTCGCGGTCGCGGCGAAGGTACTCTTCCCGGTCGACGGAATGCTCCACCTGCTTGTCGAGCTGGGTCTGCGTCCGCGCCCACCGGGACAGCTCTCACATGCCTTGACGAGGAAGAAGCTGCGCGGGCTAAGCTTTCACTCCTCGCTCAGAATGACAAGAGCTGCTCGGACCGGAGGTCCTAACGCGGCTCTTTTGGGCGGGCGTAAGGTCGCTACGCAGATCTTTTGCGTTTGTGGCTACGCTCAATCCGGGCGGCGGCCTCGCGCTCCAACTCGATCATGAACTGATCAACTGCCTCACGGCGGAAGACTCGTTGTTTTCCACTCTTGATCGATGGAAGCACCGGCCTGCGATTGCCATTCGCATGAGCGCGGACCCAGGCCGGAGTCTTTCTTAGGAGGATCGCGACCTAATCGACGATCAGATATTCATGCATGGGCACGGGGGCTAATACCCAGCTACATGGCCCGTGCCCGGATGTCGTGTGCTCGGATTTCCCTTAACTGTGCTGGGAGTGCACAGTTTCTGCTTGTTCTTTGGCGGTAGAGACGCTCAATTTCAAGAGTTCGTGAGTCCACTCTAGTTGTTGACGCGCCCGGCCCCCAGCGGACAAAAGCCAAGTCTTCGAAACCGCAATTCGGAAATAGATGAAAGCTGTGGACGCGGAAAATAGATAGCCGACGGATACAACGAAGTTGATAATCGCTTTCGCAGCAGGACTGTAGGAAGAAAGAGCAATCCCGGCAGCCGCAAGCGGTGTCACGATTACCAGCCAGAGGCCAAGAAATAATGCCGTGAACGACATGGACAGCCAAACTAGAAGGGTTCTGATGATCGCGCCGTACATTGCGGCTGCTTCAAACTCCCTGAGTGAAGTAACGTTCGCTTGAGAACGTCAATTCTTTCGTGGCGTCTTTTTGTACTGGTCGTTGCCCACCACCGCAGGATATGGGGCGTTATCAAATTCGCAGCGACACTAATGGGAAGCGACAAAACGAGGGTGGTGACGCTGTCCATCTGTCTCTTCGCTATTTTCTCACGCGAACTGGCAAGACAGCTTCTGCGCTAATTTGGCCTCTTGAGCACGGCGACGATCTCCGCCAATGAAGCAGAAACCTTATTCACGCTTATAAGGCAATCCCACCAGCCCCATTAGAATTCCGCCTAGCGGCGGAAGCGCTCCATCCCGCCATGAGCAGCGCGGCGTCAGTGATTGTCAGCATCCGCCGGACAACCAGGCTCAACACGACCAGGTTGAATATGCCGAACACGAATGACAGCACCCCTGGCGCTGCTGATGGTCCCGTCGCGACCGGAGAGCATGTTCCGGATGTGTTTGCGCCATCTCACTACATACCCAAAAACCGTAAGATCACCGATGTAACGCACCCAACCGCTGCGCCAGCACCGAGTATCCGCCAGCGAAACTCTTGCAACATTTGCACGATAGTTATCGGGCAAAAGGCGGCCTCATAAATGAGCCACGAAGTCGGAGCCGCGTCCTTGATTGCCGAGTGAATCGTTCGTTTTTTCTGGCCCGGCTTAAAGTAGTTAGCGGAGACGAAAAGGGGGAAGCTACAGACGTAAACTGGTGATGTCCTCTTATGAGTCTTAGGGAAGGAACACGGCGTCTAAGCCTGTTTGTTGGTGTGATAGGGCTAGCTGTCGCCGGATTTGCGGCTTTCGTCAGCCTTCGTGTTGTGGCGCAAGATCGTGCACGAAACCAGGCGTTTGAAACACTAGTAAATTCCAAGATCGTACAACAAGAACGTAATTCGTGGTTCCTGATTAATCGCCCCCCTGGTTACGACCCCGAGACTTCGGAGGTGCATAAGGGCGACATCGCGCGTATTCATTGGGGTAAGGACCTGACGGTAGCCTCGATAGATAAGGAACACGGGACCGTACTTTACAAGACAACACTTCCATCCGTCTGGTCATACGTCCTGGCTGCCTGTCTTCCTTTGGTAGGCTTTCTGGTTCCGTGGGCAGCCGTCCGCTCCATAGCGTGGGTCGTGATCGGTTTCAGAGAAGACAGGAAACCGGGTAAAAGCTAAAAGGCCGCGGGCTTCTGAGGTGCGCCTGCATGGGCAGCGACGAAGGACAAACCGGTAAGCAGCGGGAGGATGAGCACCAACCCGTCATTCTTGAGCCTACCACTGCAAAGATCTCCGAAGCTGTCAAACGTCACATTAAATGCGACTGAGGTTGCCGAATTACTTGCGACTGAGAAAAATCTCTCAGTTTATGGCGCGTCTCCGTCTCCACAAGAGCAGTGCCCACCTGGGACACGGAGGATTTGGCAAATCAGCTTCGAACTCCTGCAAACTACAGCCAAGTTCCCGAGCTTCGCTGGAGAGTACCAATTTAACTAAGGCATGGAGAGGAAGCGAAGGATCTCGTTCATGACTCGATCGCTTTGGTCCGTTTGAAAAAGAAACTGGGCGTGGGCAGAACCATCCAGAATAATTAACTCCTTGGGCTGGGGAGCCTTTTCATACTGGGAACGAATCCGTGGGAGCCGGGGGCCGGCGCTGTTGGCATCGTCGCGCGCGATGATAAACAGCGTCCGCGATTTTAGCTTCTCGGCCGAGAGGTTAGGCGCTGCGCCCAGGAACACAATCCGATCAATTTCACCCCGCCCGGCCTGGATCGAGGCATCCCCAGCCGCTCCGCCACCAAAACTGCCGCCGATCACGGACACCGCTTTAACGCCGTGCGCCTTTAAGTAGCGAACTGCGGCGAGCACATCGTTTTCAAATGGGGCAGTATCAAAATCCTTCTCGCCGGGACCGGTCGAGCATCCGAATCCGCGGAAATCGATGGCCAGGACTTGAAATCCTTCGGACGCGAGCACCTGCGCCTGTGCCCGCCAGCTCTCCTTATTGAATCTGCCTCCGTGAGCCAATACAACCGCGCGTTCGCCCTTGCCGTATACATCCGCGCAAACCTGCCCATTGTCTTCGGTAGGGAATGAGACTGTCTGCTGTGCTGCTAAGAGCGTAGTCAGGATGAGCGCGATGGGCGCAGTTCGTAGAAACGACATCCGCCGATTATACGCGGCGTTCTAGTATCGGAGTTTGGCGGAAAGCACCCTAGCCTAGGAACCGATCAGCTCTAAGGACTCCGGGTGCATGGTTGGTAAAACCGGAGATGTCAAGCCGGCCATCACGGGGATGATGGTGCGATCCCGCAGGCTCACGACATGCAACGTATCCATGCTGTTCAGGAGTCCCCTGATGCCGAAGTCGATAACGGACAGATTTTCCGACGGCGCAACGAAATCAAGGCGGAAGGCTCACGGATGAATTGCGCCGAGCGTTTGTTGCCGCAGAGGCTCGGGAAAGTCAAAACATTTCGCTGCCAAAATGTCGTACCGTGTGATAAAGGACACGCTTATGGAGATTGGCAGTTGAGCGAAAGACCTCTTGAATCAGTTGTCGGGCCAGCGGCGCCGCCGCGCAAAGACGACATGCTCTTCGGTCTTGATGAAGACTGGCACCTGAACGCCTGCGTAAATTACTCCCATTGGCCGGAACAGCTTTATAGCGACGGCTACCGGTTGGCAGCCAGGTTTCTTGCCGAACGGGTATGTGAATCCCGTCAGGAACTGGACGCGTTGATTTATCCCATTGTTTACCTGTATCGGCATCATTGCGAGCTGGTGCTCAAGAGCATCACCGTGGTTGCCTCGGCGCTGCTTAACAGAAAACTGGCCGATCCGGAAGTAAATGCGCTCGGACGGCATGGGCTTATCGAGCTTTGGACGAATCTCAGACCATTGCTGAACCGGGTGTGCGAAGCCGCCGGCAACCCTCCGTTCCCAGAAGAAGATCTGGACGGCATTGAATCCTATATTGAGCAGCTTAACGAACATGACTCCGATGGGCAGCGCTTTCGATACGCCACCGTGAAGAGACAAGAAAGGAAGAAGGCGAAGACGGCGAAAAAGCCAATCCACGAACCATAGCTGCGGCCAGAACTCACGCTCATCAATATCCGCGTATTTGCGGGAGCCATGGAAATGCTCGCCGCCTATCTCGAAAGCATGGATGGTTGGTTCGACAACCTGCTTCAAGCCAATACCAAATGGAACAGGAAGGCTTATGATCCGACGTACTAAACTCATCGCCGTTAATCTTAGCTGCGACCTCGCGACGGTGACGGTCAAGCCGCCTGTGGCTTTTGTCGCTTCCGTAAAAACGGCAGAGCGGTTCTTCGATTTCTTCGCTGCCAATATCCGCCGGTTCTCCGAATGGCGCGCGGACGCGGGGATGGCCGAGCTTTCTACACCCTCAGTAAAGCTGCATCTGGCCGTACTCCGCATGGCGCAGCAGGAGGCCAATCCGACGATATTGGGCCATGCCCAATGCGCAGGCATCGAAACCCGCATCGGCAATCGCATTATCCGCACCGCCGGCATCCATGACAAACACACGCGCCGGATTTGCGACCGTCGTAACGATGTCGCTTCAATCGATGGATACACATTGATGGATACAGCAAGGTGGGGGTTTAGCGATGGATTGCATCTCCCCTTTCGACGCTCAGCATCTTGAAGCAGCTTGTAGGGTGTTGGCCGATACACAGCTCGGTCTTACCGGCTCCCAAATAGGCCACTTGCTCCAAGAAATTAAGGTGGCGGATGTCTCACCGGATTTGACCAAGTGGAAGCGATTGTTTAATGCCTTGGCTGGTGCTCAAAACAGGCATCAGGTCGGAAATCACCTGATCATGTTCATCAATCGCGCCATGAATCCAGTCAGCTATGCGCGGGAGAGAACTGCCTTTGAATGGCGGCGTGACGAGTTGAACGTAGTGCTCGCATTTTCTGGCTTTTATATAGAGGGGGATGGCAAAGTAAACTACTCCAGCAAGGTATCGACACTCGCCGGTGCACGGGCACGGGCGGGCAGAATGAGGGCGGCGCTGGAAAACCGGAATGTTCATACGGAAGTTCTCAAATATTGCAGGGCTGAATACATTGAAGAAAACTACTTTCACGCTGTGCTGGAAGCAACAAAAGGCGTAGCAGAGCGCATCCGCGGGATGTCCGGCCTGGGGTCGGACGGCGCTGATTTAATCAACGAGGTTTTTGGTATCAAGTCCCCGATACTTGTTATAAATCCGCTCAGAACCGACTCCGAAAAAAGTGAGCAAAAAGGCTTCTCGCAACTGCTCGTTGGCCTTTTCGGGGCGATACGCAATCCGTTGGCGCATGCGCCTAAAATCACTTGGGCGATGCCAGAACGAGGCGCCCTCGATGTATTAACGCTGATTTCCTTTGTGCATCGAAAGCTCGATAAAGCGACCAAGACACCTTGAAACTGAAAGAGCATTCTCTGACTCGAACCGCAGAAAGTAACCGCGGACGCACATGAGGGAAGCAAATAAAATCGCCGAAGTTTCACGGCGGGATATTGTCGATGCCTTAATTCTCGATGAAGTTCCTTTTTACGGCAGGCTTGACCTCATCCCGTTTTTAAGACGGGTCTGGCCGCTGCAAACAATGCCTTCAACCGATCACCGATTCAAGGATGCGGAGGGCGATGTTTGGCAGCACATGGTCAACAACAGCGATTGGACGCTGGATGAGTTGCTATATGGCAAACTTGACGTGCTCGATATATCAGATGAGATGTTCGGCAAATTCCTGGAAACATGTGTTCACCCAGTTACCGTAACAGACCAGGAGAGGGTAAGGCAGCTTGTAACGATGTTTAATAAGGCTCTGAATAATGATGGGTTTCTTATGCGGCCTTCAGGGCAGATATCCGGGCGCACAATCTACAAAATCAGCAGCACAACAGGAACAGGTGGATTAGGGAACGCATTTGAAATCGTCTTGTCTTTCGCCGGCGAAGACCGAGACTATGTCGACCAAGTGGCCGAGCTGTTGAAAGGCAATGACGTGTCGTTATTCTACGATGCCTATGAAGAGGCAACGCTCTGGGGCAAAGACCTTGTTGAACATCTGCATCAGGTTTATAGCGGCTCCGCGCGCTATTGTGTGATGTTCATTGCCAAATTTTATGCAGAGAAAATGTGGCCTAGCCACGAACGCCGGAGTGCTTTTGAGCGGGCAATCGAAACGAAAGAAGAATATATTCTGCCCGTCCGGTTTGATGATACAGTACTTCCGGGGCTGCGAAAGACCATTCACTACATCGACCTGCGAAAGAAAACCCCTGAGGAATTGGCCGTTCTCATACTGAAAAAGCTGGGAAGGGCGACTGTAAGTTAGGGTCCCCATTGTTCGTTCCTGCGCGCTCGTTTACATTTGTACATTGCAAAGGACAGGGACAGCAGACTTCCCGATCGCCAGACCTCTCGCTGCTCGTGGCGATCCTGTAGAGTGCAAAGCCGCATTGTGGCCGCTCCCGGAGCGCTTGTTTATAAGCCAACAAGTTTTTCGCCTCGCCGGTCTCCCCCTGAGCAGCCAAGAAGCAGGCCCGCAATTCAAGCGAGATGACTGACAAGCTGTTCAGAAGCGGTTCGAGCAGAGCGGCCCGGCATCACTCTCAGCTTCGGCCGATCGCCAGGCGCCGCGTTATTTTACGGCCTCGTTTGCATTCCCGACCAGTCCTTGAATTGCATAGACATCCGCCATAGTCCGGCATCGCATCGAACCGATGATTCTTCCGCTTTCACGAGATTGTGAGTTTCGACGGCCTGCATCCCGCGGCAAACCTGGCGAATTGCCGCGCTAGGAAGTCAAGATTCGGCCATCCGCAGCCCAGGGGCCTTCACTTCCGTGCGGAACAGAAGCAGCTCAAGTCGGAGAAGGGTCGGTGGAAATCTTCGTGATTGAACGTACTGAGAGGCCCTCTGCAAACTAGTGGGGAATCCCGCGTGAAAACGGAAGTCGGCTCTTAGGGAAACACAAACCTATTCTCCCTCGCTAACCATTCACGGACAGCCCGAAAATCCGCGGCATTGATCGCGAGAACTCGAATTGTGCAGCGGCCGATTGGGGTCGTGCCCATTAATTGCGTCCCTTTCCACTCGAAATGGTCCGACCACAGATCTCGCCGCGGGTGGAAGATCTGAGCCACACCGCCATCGAGCGGATCTAAGCCCGCCAGGTTTGGCCCTTTGTGCCTATTGCAATGCAAACAAGCGAGTGCCAGATTGTCCAACTCTGTGGGGCCGCCGTGCTGCCGCGGGATGATGTGGTCAATGTGGAAAGGAAGAGGATAGAATGCGGCTGGCAGATGGCAGTATTCGCAACGATTTCTTGCTCGTTGCCAGACCTCACGGCTTAAAGTTGCATTCACGAACGAGGCTGCGACGATTCGCGACCGGACAAGGCTAATCGAGCCTTGGATTGCATCACAGCCAAGAGATTACCCACGTGAAGGTAACTGTCGAACTCGCGTGCCTCGTCGTCACTCAAGGTGCCCGCCTGAGATCTGTCGGCGAGATCCTGCATCCGAGCCTGGTCGCTTTCACTGAACCGCAGGCCGAGCAAATATTTTGCTGCTTCAGGCGCCAAATTGTCTGGCTGCGATTCTATCAGGCGCGCCCATACAGCCGCTTCGCTTTTGGGAGTAATCAACTGCGAACTCAAAATGGACCTCTTCCTCTAATGTAAACCGAAGCAGCAAAGCAGTCGGCGTTAAGTGATTATTGTTTTGGCCCGACCGCAGAGGCGAATCTGGATAGTCAACTGGTCGCCGGTTTTCATCATGAGGAGCTGGCACTGCATAGTACCAATGATTGCCTAGTTTCTTGCGACAGAGCTTCCATCTCTACAAAGGCGCTGAGCAGCCTCGTACACCGCTGATCGGGCGGCTCCGATTTCGCGAAGAATGTGGTCCTCGAGTTTCACGTTGGGGTACGTTGCTTGTTGCTTGCGATCGCCCATTCTGCGTCGGCTGCTTATCATTACGCGGGGCGTTGCCACACCCTGAAGAGAAGTGCGGTTCCACACGTCCATCGCTCCGCGGCCGATGTCGCTGCCACCGCGCGCGACGGGCAGTAAACCGGCACTCGCGCGTCTTTGCCAGTCGGGATTTTACGAGACTTTTATGCTGCAATATCCGTAGCAGGCGGCGCTTCCGGCTGGCGTCCAACTTCCCCACGCCATTCGTGCGAGAAGATTCCCTCCGCAAGATCACCATCTGTCTTCAAAAAATCAGATAATATCAGAAATTGCAAGATATGTCTTGACACCTAACCAAATGTCAGTTTAGAATGCCACATGAAAGCATCCTCTCGGTGGTACAGTATGGAACTGTGACGCGGGAGGAACGCCAAGTGGCTGAAGGAGTTAAAGCATTGCGCGCAACACTGAACGAGTCGCAGCAGCAGTTCAGCAACCGTCTCGGCGTGAGTATCTCGACTGTGGCGCGATATGAGCTCCAAAACCCACCACAAGGCGCCATCCTAATCAAGCTTGGGGCAATTGCTCACGAAGCAGGGCGGGAGGATTTACGGGACCTCTTCCAAAAAGCTTTCGAAGCATCCATTGATCGCCGATCGCCGATCGCCGAAGCAATTCGAAGTTTGAGGGCTACCGCGGGCGAGAGCCAACAGGAATTTGCTCAGCGTGCAGGTCTCTCGGTCGTATCCGTCGCACGCTACGAAACCGATGCGCGGCCAAAGAAAGCTGTTCTAGCGCGACTAGCGGAGGTGGCGAGAGACTTGGGCAGGGCTGACCTCCAGACTGTTTTTCAAGAAGCGCAAGCCTCTGAAGCCGCCGAACCCGAAATTGAGCAGAGTGCGCTCTCCGGTCTTCACCAAATGGCAACACCGGAAGGCGTCGGTTTCCTGAAGCGCATTTCTGAAAAGCGGTTGAAGAGAATCCGGAAGCTCTTTTTAAAAGAGTTTCACTCCGAACGAGAGTTGTCTGCGATGTGCGCTGCCGCTTGGCTCCTCGAACACTATAGCTATTACAACGAGCGCGACGATATTTTGGTTGATGAAATTAAGCGTGTTCTGGACCGCCGCGGAGCTCCGCTTACTTTAGCGGAGTTAGACATGTTGGGTAAACTCGGGCGCAGGGCCGTTGCCGATAAAGTGCAGAAACTGCCGATCTCTCAGTTAGTGAGAGGGCTCCGCGAGCACTTGGACCTCAGTGAAGAGACATTGGCCAAGTTGCTGCAAACCACTGTCGCCACTGTTGAAGAATTTGAGGCCGGCACACGAGCACCCGGAATTCAACATCTTGAGATTATGTTGTTCCTAATGCGCATGACGACGCGTAGACTGCCGGAACTTGAACTTGCTTTCAGCCTGGCTTTGGATGAGGCGTCCGAACGGGAGGAAAGTCAAAGGCGTCAAGAGCCGATGGGCGATTTGGGGGACGAAGCAAATGAGCGCGGGGGCGAATGAGTCTGTTGGTATAGAAGTTTTGGTCCGAGGCGCCGCCAGAACAATCGAAATTGGCCGACCTTCGAATGCGTCTTCAACACCAGCGACACTCCTCTGTGCGTTGGGCACAACTTCCAAAAGAACGTTGCGAGCGCTCGGTTCAGCAACGGAGAGAAGGCTCGGCAAGAAAGCGAGTCGCAATGGCGCTACTAACGACAGCCCAAGCAGCCAAAGTGCTGGGGATCGCTGCCGCGACGCTTAACGAGTGGCGGGTACGCAATGAAGGTCCTGCGTATACGAAGATAGGTCGGTTGGTTCGTTACTCAGATTATGAATTAGAGAGGTTTGTTCGTGACCGCACAATCCAAACATCCAACCGAAAAGGTGGAGTGGACCCCATTTTTGAGACAGCCAGTTAACCCCTGAAAATCATCGAAAGGGGAAAACTGGAACATGGGATCTCGCAGAAAATTCACCAAGGATTTCAAGCAGACGGCGGTACGCCGCCTGAACAAATGGACAGAGCGTGGCCGAGGTGGCACGCGCCCTGGAGGTCAATCCCAGTGATCTGCACCGCTGGCGGCGCGAATTGCAGGAACACGGCGAGCACGCGTTCAGCGGTGTGGGCAAGAAGCGCGCCGAAGAAAGCCGGGTAGCCGAGCTGGAACGAAAGGTCGGCCAGCAGGCCATGGAGATCGATTTTTTAAAGCGAGCCTTGCAGCATGTCGAGGAGCAGCGCCTGCTGCGGGCACTGAACAACGGCGCGCTTTCTACGAGCAGGTCGAAAAAGAAGTGAAGACCGAGACCCGGTTGAGCGTGATCCGCATGTGTGAAGTGGCCGGATTCAGCCGCGCGGGCTACTACCGTTTTCTGGACCCGGAGAAGCCCGGGCCGGCGGATATGGACTTGCGCGACGAGATGCAGAAGATCGCGCTGGAGTGGCCGAGCTATGGCAGCCGACGCATTACACAGGAGCTGAAGGCCCGCGGCTGGGAGGTTAATCGCAAACGAGTGCAGCGGCTGATGCGGAAAGACAATCTGCTGTGCGTGGTAAAGCGGAAGTTCGTGGTGACGACCGACTCGGCACACGGGCTGAAGATCTATCCGAACCTGGGGGGATCGATGATCCTCACCGACGTGGATCAGTTATGGGTGGCGGACATCACATACATCCGGCTGGAGGAGGAGTTCGTTTACCTGGCGGTCATTCTGGATGCGTATTCGCGGCGCGTGATCGGATGGCACCTGAGCGAGGGGCTGGACGATTCGTTGACGCTGACGGCGCTGCGCCTGGCGCTGGAGCGGAGAGTGGTGCGGCCCGGATTGGTGCATCATTCGGACCGTGGGGTGCAGTATGCCAGCGGCGAGTACACGGACCTGCTGAGAGAGAAGGGCATCGACATCAGCATGAGTCGCAAGGGGAACCCTTGGGACAATGCGGCCTGTGAGTCATTCATGAAGACGCTGAAATACGAAGAGGTATACCGAACCGAATATCGGAATTTGATCGACGCCCGCGCGCGCATCGGCGAGTTTTTGGAGAAGGTGTACAACGAAAAGCGGTTGCACTCGGCACTGGACTACCGTTCGCCGGCGCAGTTTGAGAGCAGGCTGGGGCCGCGGCCAGCCGCGAGGATATCGGCATGAAGATTCCACACAGGAGCGAGGGGCGGGAGCAATCACCAATCCTGAAGCGAACGATCGTGCCGGGGAAAAGCAGCGGCATCGAGCTCGTTCGCGGCACGCGCGAGGGTGCGGCTGAGATAGTCTTCGGGTTGCGAGTGGCGGCGCGGAAAACCCGGACTGCCGGCGCGCAGAATGGCCGCGATTTGTGGAGCGGCCATTCCACGGCGCAGCAGTTCCTTGGTGATCCATTTATCGACAATGCTCCAATCCGGTTGGGAGAAGCGTTCGACAATCCGCAGACGGTGCAACCATTCGGCATAGATGTGAGCCTCCCTGGCGGACGCCACCGTGTCGGCGTGCGTGATCGGCGAGTGTGCCCGCTGCGATGGGCCAGACCAACCGCCTTGGGCGGCGTGGAGCAAAGCGGCAGCTTGCGCTACCAAGCCAGCATGAGCCTGCAGCACCTTGACCCACGGAGCGTGACCGTATGCGTTGCGCCGCTGCGGCTTCTGGTTGGTGAAGCCGGCCAAGCGGCCCAGATGACGCCAATCGGTGCTGGCCAAATCGCCGCCGTAGCGCTGGGCCAATTGCTTCCCGATCAAGGTGGCCACGGCCGGTTCCACAGGTGTGGTGCTGACGTGCATCCAGACCTGAAGATGGCCGGGACTGGTCTGGAGCACGACACAGGGCGCGAGACCGTCGGCCCGCATGGTATCGACCACCTCGGGGCCGCTGTGATCCAGGTCCACCAGGATATAGCCGGGATTGCGGTTCTCGGCGTAGGGCTGCATGTACACGTCGCAGCCTTCGCGGTTGCGCACGCGCAGGAACCGCAGTGTGGCGGGATGGGCGAGTTGGGCCGCGGTCCACAGGCGCTCTCCCGGGAAAGCTCTTCGGGTCTGATAGTGAATCAGACGGATCAGGTAGAGCTCGTGAGGCATGGCTGCGATCTGGCGGCGCACGGCCCGCAAGGTCAGATTGAGTCCATGATCGAACATGGACCCAATTCTGGAATCGAAGGAACCCGCCGTACAATGAAATCTCAGCGGACGGCGAACAGTGGGTTAACTGGTTGTCTCAGCCTTGGGGTCCACCGCAAGGGACTCAGAGAGAAGCACGGGAAATGGGAGTATCGGTTCCGACTGAAAGACCGGCTTTACTCACATGTCACCGATTTCGAGGCCGTGCCCGAAAACGTTCTCCAGGCGCAGGCGCAGAGAGCTGCGCATATTGAGCAAGTGAAAGCTGGCAAGACGGTGATTAAGCGGACCAATGTGACGATTCACGAAGGCGTTTCACATTTCATGCGTTGGTACGTGAGCGAGCACCCAAGGGGCGGCAAATGCAAATGGGCGCATGCCCTTATGTCCTCTTTTCAGTATTACTTCGAGCAGCAGAGATGCTCGCTTCACGACATAGGGCCGGCAGAACTGGAAGCCTTCAAGATGTGGCGCCGTGAGAACGACATTCACAACAACACGCTACACAAACAACTGCTCTTGATGCGCAAGTTCTTTCAGCACGCGCGGAAGCATGGTTGGATCAACGGAGATCCCTTTGCGCGAGGCGAAGATGTCGAAGTGAAAATCCCGAGTGAGCAGGATTCCGATGCGATGCACGTCCTCTCACCACAAGAAGAGGAACGGTATCTCAGAGCCGCCAGGCAAGAATGTGCTGACCTTTACGACGTTGCCGTAATCATGTTGGAACAGGGACCGCGCCCTGAGGAAGTGATGTCGTTGCAACAGGTCCATGTGGATCTTTTCAATCGCCACTTCACGATCTGGGACAACACCGCCGAAGGCAAATCAAGAAATGCTCATCGCAAACTAAAGATGACCGACAGAGCATTTTACGTGTTCGCGCGCCGGTTGTCTACGCCCGGAGTCTGGGTCTTTCCGTCTCCGAAAAACGATGGGCCGCGGACGACACTCCAAAAAGCACACACGACCGCAACTCGTGGGAGGCTGAACAAACAGGGCAAATTTGAGGGAGGCTGTGGAGTCGAGTGTCGCCTCTATGATATGCGGCACACCTTCGCCACACGCTTTGCGCTGGCCGGCGGCCTACTACCGGTATTGTCGAAAATTCTCGGACACGCCGACCTCAGCATGCTCAACAAATACGTACATCCTTCGCAAGCGGACATGGACCGTGCGATGGAATGGTACACGAGAACTCACTCTATGGAGCCCCAGGTACTCCAGGAAATGCTCGTCGAGTTCGAGAACAGGGATGCTTCAATTCAGCAGTGGCCCGGGCCACTTTTCGGGCCACTAAGAGGCTCAAAAGTGGCCCAAACACGTCCAACTCGGTCGAAAATGCAACCTCGTGAGGCGCAAGCTGGATGAAAGGTAAATGATTGATTTATGATAAACTTACTCTCAAGAATTTTGGTACGCCCGGTAGGATTCGAACCTACGACCTTTTGCTCCGGAGGCAAACGCTCTATCCAGGCTGAGCTACGGGCGCATGCGTGGTGCCTTCAGGATAGCTTATTGCTTGTGGGCAACGACCTCGCGGCGGGCGGCGCCGGCGCCCTGGCGGTGGTTGGCGCTCAGCAAAAGCTCGATCCGCTTTCGGATCACGTCCTCCTTGTACGATTCCTCATCGCCGAGAGGCGGCGTCTGGTAGTGAATCATTCCTTCTCGGTCGATTAGAATTAATTGCGGAACAACGAAGCGCTCGACTGCGGAAAGACCAAGAAAGGCTAAGACCTGGTCGCGCGTGGTCCAACCCACCGGGAATTGGGTCTGCTGTTCTTTTGCGAAGTTCGAGACGAGCAGATCGGAGTTGTCGTTGAAAGCTACGTCGACGGCTTGAAAACCCTTGGCGCCATAATCGTTCTGAAACCGGCTCATCACATGAGCAGCGGCCTGGCAATGCGGGCATGTCGTGATAGATGAATTCAAGCGCAACGACCTTGCCTCTCAATTGACTTAAGTAGCCTTTGGCCCTCGCCGGGAACCGTGTAAGCAACTTCGGGGGCTTTGCGAATGGCGGGCGCAAGAGTGTCTTCGCCAAACGAGGCGGAAGCGAATGCCAGCACACTCAGCGCGCCAAGCAGCAGTGTTCTCACCAATCAGTACTCCTAAATTTTCAGTGTATCGGATTCAAGCCAGGCCTGCCAGCAAGCCTCAAGATTGTACGTTTTACACTTAAGGCAGACCTTCCCGTGTTCTCCATCCGAAATCTATTGCTCCGGCACGGCTATGCGTTTCTGTTCTGCTACATCTTTGCAGTACAGGTGGGGACGCCAATTCCAGCGGACCCGCTTCTGCTGGTAATGGGCGCTCTCGCCGGAGATCACCTTTACAAGTTCTGGCCGTCTCTCGCGATGGCCGTGATAGCGGCTATGACAGGCGATTACATCTGGTACGAATTGGGCCGCAAGCGAGGGCGGCGAATACTCTCATTGCTTTGTAAGCTCTCCATTGAACCAGACAACTGCGTGAGAAAGACGGAAACCGCATTTGGCAAAAGGGGAGCGGGTGCCCTGGTGTTTGCCAAGTTCGTACCTGGCATGGGCCTGGTCTCGATGCCTCTAGCGGGAATGGTGGGCATGCCGCGCTGGCATTTCCTGCTGGCGGACGCCGCGGGATCGTTTTTGTGGAGCGCCACGTATCTCACGGCCGGCTGGGTGTTGTACCGGCAGGTAGACGCCGCCATTCTGTTTCTCGGACTGCTCGGACGCCGGGCGGGATTGGTGGTGGTCTCCCTGATTGCAGCCTATCTGGTGTTCAAATACTTCCAGCGCTGGCGATTTGTCCGCGAGTTGCGAATCAATCGCATCGCTCCAGAAGATTTAAGAGAGATGCTCAATGCGGGTAAGTCCGTCACCGTAATTGATCTGCGGCATCCGGCAGAGATTGAGCGAGACGGAATGAAGCTGCCAGGCGCGCTGATTATGAGGCCTGAGGATCTCCGATCGCGGTCGGGCGAGATTCCGCGCGAGCAGGAAATTATTCTCTATTGCACTTGACCGAACGAAGCCACGAGCGCCCGTGTGGCGCTGCAATTAAGAAAGGCAGGAATCCGGCACGTCAGACCGCTAGAGGGCGGGCTTGATGCCTGGCGAGCACAGGGCTATCCGCTGGAGGCTGTCACGCCTCCCGGCCGGGACGAGGCGCTGGCGACACGATCGGAAGCCGCCGATGCTCCGCTCGATTTGTAACAATCGAGAGTGCCGCACTTATCCGCTATTGCTTGTCCAGGAGGCGGCGCCAATCCTCTTCGCGGGGAATGCCTTCCACACTCGTCACGAAGAGTCCGCTCCTGCGTTCGACAAAGTAGCCGATCTCGCTTGTTCCGGCAAACAGAGTTGAAGTTTGCGACGTGGCGTCGCAATGCTTCCATTTTTTGCGCAAAGCGCTGGAATAAGCCGAGAAGTAATCCGCGGCGGCAGTCTCCGAATCCCATTCCGAGGCATATTCGAGAACCGGCCGCCTGTGCCGTTTTCCAACCTCGACGATGCGGTACTCGCCGCCTCGCGCGTGAGGTGAGAGCCGCTCGGCGTTAGATTTTCCGGTGAACTGCCACAACAGCATCCGCTGATCAAACTCCCCCAACGATCCGCTCGCGAGCTCGCGACGCCCACCCTCAAACGACGGGTTTGGGGGATCGGGATGAGTTGGTTTCACGTGAGCAAAGTACAGATCGGGGTGGTAAATTTGGGCGGAATCGAGCGGAGCGTCGGTGAATACAACGTCAAAGGCCTTCCTGCCGAGTTTCAGGTACAAGGTGTTGAAGAACCGCGTGCCTTCGGTGTAGGGGAAAAGCAATGATTGCTGAATATAAAGGGGAGAAGAATTCAACACGGGGTACTCGTCCGAAGACGAATCGGCAGACTTGATAACCGTGTCAAGCTGGGCGTTGCTAGGCGGTCCATTGAATCCTTCCTGACGTCTCTGATAGGCCAGCATCACCCATGAAGCCTGACCCTCTACTACGGCGGTATGCGCCAGGTTTTCGTCGTCGTCCCCTTCGTCGTTGTCCACGTATTTTTCCAGATTGAAATGCTGGTCCGCCAATGCGTGAGTCAGTTCGTGCGCGAGTGTTGTTTCTTCCGAGCTGAAGGAGGCGACATCGAGAAGGAAGAGCTTCTTCTCCTGGTAGTCGTAGAATGCGGCGGCTTGTTCGGTGAGCAGGTCTACGGTCGACTTTCTGAGGTCGAAATCCTCCGGGACGAGGCCGAACAGTTTGAGCGTGAGCTCATCCGCGTAGATCTCTTTCGGCTTCAAAGTTTGCTTGATCCGATGCGCCAAGAATTTTCGGAGCTGCGCCTGTGACATCCGGCCATAGGGGACTTCGTGCTTCTCGTCTAGGCCAGTAATATCGGCTAACGTTTTAACAATGCCGTTGATCTGGTTGAAGACCGGGTCTGTGGTTGCGGCTTGGCGGGATGAATAGCAATAGAGAAGTAAGGGGGCGAGTATCGCGAGAACCAAAGATCGTCGGAGCATCAAGCTGGGCGGCAGCGCCGCTATTCCAAGACTACAAGGCTGAGAAGCTGAAATTGCGGCGAACTTTGGATTAGAGCGCCTAAGATTCTTCCGTCTGCTCGACCAACCGCTCGACGTTCACCGAATATAAGCACGATTTACCCTCGCGATCACTTTGAAAATACACGCGCTGGCTGTTAGGCGAAAATACGGGAGAAACAGATTCAGCGTTTGTCGCCCTGTGTTCGCACAGGACCATCTCTCTTTGCGCGCTGCGAAGAAGAAGGACAACCTCGGGCTGTGCTTTGCTACGGCTAGCTCCCACAAAAACCGACCCATCGCCGTTCGGCGCGAACGAAGCAAATTGACTCGTCTCGGTAACAATATGTTCGGGACTGCCGTCGAGACATACCTCGCGAAGCTCAGAGGCGACATAGGCTTTCAGGTCGACTTGGCGCAGGAAGAGCACAGCTTGGCCATCGGGGCGCCAATACGGGTATGAAATGTTGCCTTTCGCAAGGAGCCGCGGCTTATCGCCGGAAAAAGAGGCGAACCAGAACTCGTTATCGTTTTCCGCTTCCTGGCGGGCAAAAACGCAACTGTTTCCGAGCGGGCTTACAAGGCCTCGGGATGATACGTGGTCGGCAAGAGCGATGGTTTGACCGGGAGTCCACTTGCTCAATTTGCCGCCGCTACGGAAAACCAGGGCGTTTCCCTGGCCCGCGATGTGATAGTCCGCTACTTCTTCGAGCACCATTCGCGGCTTTCCGCGCCGTAGATCGATGGCTTTGAGCGATCCATCGTCGAGGTAGTATAACTCGCGCTCCCGCGAATCGAGGCAAAGCGACCGCAGAGCCAGCCGCTTGGTCTCCACGAGTCGAGTGATGATGCCTGATTTCAGATTGGCTCGGCAAGGGTCAAAGACTCCTGCACGATCGCTAGAGAACACGAGGAACCCTTCGCGGCTGGAGACAAAACGGTTCCCTGGTTCGGGGAGCAAGCTTTGATGGCTAGGTGGAGTTAACCTAACTACCGGGTTCTCTGTGACGCTGTCCGCAAAACGGAAGAACTCGCCGTGAGTTTGCGATGCTGCTTGTGGTTTGCGCGCCTTCGTGGTTTGTGCAGCCAACAAAGCGCCGGGAATAAAACTTAATAGTGTGCGCCTTGTCATTCTGCGAGGCAGCAGTTTAAGAGCGAGCCCAAGACCCAAAGTACGGCCCGGACACCGCCGTTCTGCACGAGTCCCTCAGAGAAACGCAGGCTCTATCTCTTAGGTTAACCGATCAGCGAAACAATGGTTTCTGAAGGGGGCCGGCGGGATCAGAGACCCAGATCGTTTTGGGAGGGTTTCGTGGGCAAAGTCAGAGGCGATTTCGCGAGATATTTGTATGGATTGACGGGCACTCCGCCCAGCCTCACCTCGTAATGCAGGTGGGGACCGGTAGCATGGCCGGTACCGCCCGACAGTCCAATGGTTTGGCCCTTGCGGACCTCGAGTCCCGGGACAACTACAAACGCGGATAGATGGGCGTAGTAGGTCTCCATGCCATTGCCATGGTCGACGACGATCAGCTTGCCATAACCGCCCTCCCACTGCGCCCTTTCAACCACGCCATCGGCGGCGACGTGAACCGGCGTGCCGCGGGGGGCCGCTAAATCTACTCCTGTGTGAAATGTGCCCTCTCCCGAGAACGGATCGAGGCGTCCACCGTACGAGCTGATAAGCACCCCATTAATAGGCCACAGACTTGGCTGAGTGTTTACCTGCCACTGGTGAGGATAGCGGCGGAAGATATCCGAAACATTCGCGCAGCGTAGATAATTATAGGTCTGTATGGTGTCTTCAACCGTGGGGGTAAGACGGGTTTCGGATACCGGTTGATCGGCCGCGGCGGACTTTTGCTGGTTGAACCCGTAAGCAATTGAGACCTCGCTGGCCAGACTCTGCAGAGTCGCAAGCTGGTCGGTGCGTTGCTTCGAGACGCGCTGCAATTCCTCGTAGCGGCCCCGCAGACGGTCGAGATCGGAGCGGAGTTCATTGTACTGCGAAACCTTCCACGTCATGCGGAGATAGCTCGACAGCAGGAAGAAGGCAACGACGCCACACACCGCTAGTGAGCCCAAGGCGTAGTAGAGAGTCCCGTAGGTGATATGAACGCGTTTCACCCTCCCGTGAAGCGAATGGGCAAGCTCTACTACGAAGAACGGCTGATTCATCATCTCCTCTCGGAATGCAATCGGCGAGCCACTGCACCCGGGTAAGGTGAACAAAAGTTCAGGGTACCGTCAGCGTAAAAAGGTGTCAAGCGTGTTAGACGGCGCATATAAGAGCGCTTACATTATTTTCGGTCTCGTCGAATCTCAACGTTAAGCCTTTTGATCTTCTGGTTTAGCGTTGACAGTGGAATATGTAAGCGTTCGGCCGCTTCGGTCTGGCTATAACTTACTTCTTCCAGGATTTCGATAATTGTTCGTCTTTCAAAATCCGCCACAATCTCGAAGAGCGAAGCGTCGGACGGTAGAATTCCGCTGGCATCTCGCCTGATCTTAATACCGCCGGCATGTTGAAGATAATCGGGCAGCACATGAGCCGGTACGGAGTTCGCGGTCGCCAGAACAACGGCTCTCTCTACAACGTTTTCGAGTTCACGTATATTTCCGGGCCAGTTGTGCTCCATGAGGATCTCCATAGCCTCCGGCTCGAACGAGAGCGTCGACTCTTTGTCTATATTCAAGAATTTTTCGTTTTCCCGGGAATATTTCGTGAAGAAGTAGTCTATCAGTAACGGGATGTCTTCCTTGCGGTCGCGGAGCGGCGGAAGGGCCAAGTTGATGACGTTAAGCCGGTAATACAGGTCTTCGCGGAATTTTCCCTCGTCGACTAATTTTTTCAGATCGGCGTTGGTTGCCGCGATGATTCGCACGTCCACCTTGATACTCTCCGTTGCGCCCAAGGGAATGAATTCGCGATCCTGCATGACGCGCAACAGCTTCACCTGAATCTCAGGGGCAAGGTTTCCAATTTCGTCGAAGAAAATTGTGCCGCGGTTGGCGGTTTCAAACATCCCTTTCTGTCTGGCTATGGCACCCGTGAAAGCCCCTTTCAGGTGGCCGAACAGGATCGATTCAAGCAGTTCGGAGGGAAGATTGCCGCTATTCACCGGAACAAACGCCTGATCGGAGCGGGCGGAATGTGCATGCACGGCTTTGGCGATCAATTCCTTGCCGGTACCGGTCTCGCCCGTAATGAGGATGGTTGCGCGGCTGGGAGCCACCTGAGCCACCTGATCGAGCAATCGAAGCATATGGTGACTCTTGCCAACGATATTAGGGAATCCATAACGTTGCCTCAGGGCGCGCTTGAGCTGCGCGTTCTCGCGTTCCAAACGCCCCTTGGCGATAACCCGGTCGATCTCTATCAGAAGCTTTTCGTTGTCCCAAGGCTTAGCGAAGTAATCGTTGGCGCCAAGCTTAAGCGCCCGCACGGCGACCTCGACCGATCCGTAAGCGGTTAGCATGAAAACCGGAGTTTCGCTGTCGCGCTGGCGAATGTCGGCGAGCACTTCCATGCCGGACCGGTCGGGCATCATGAGATCGAGCAGCACCAGGTCGTAAGGGGTCGTTTCGAACTTTTGGAGGCCGCTGGCGGCGTTTTCGGCAAGGTGAACTTCGAAGTTTTCCCCACTCAACAGCAGCTCGAGGCTCTCCCGGATATCCGCTTCATCATCAATGACGAGGATGCGTTGTTTTGCCGGTGGAGGGACCCGGTCGGCTGGCAGGTCGGAGGCGCTGAGATTGGAAGAATTCACTAGTGCCGTTGTACCAGACAAGTGTAATGTTCTCGCGCGAGGCTCCACGGGAAACACTACGACGCTCTCACCACATGTATTGTCTGGCCTGCTTCCGACGCTCGTAGCTGTCGAGAACATGAACGACGCGCAGCTTCTTCAACTTCGCGGGCGAAAGCTGGCCGATTGGTATATAGACAATCTTCCGGTTTACGCGAGCGGCTAGCGCGCGGAACATGCTTCTTGGCGGCTTAGCGGCTACGTAAACGACAAGCTTTTGAAACGAGTAATCCAGCGCGGCCATGAGAAGACGCTCGGCTTTCGTTCGCGCCGTTTCATAGTCGGGGTCCTGCCAAACGTCAAAAAGCCGCCGCGGCGGAAGAGTCATCATCAGGCCGCCGTATTCGGCGCGTCCCACGCCAGGCCCCACAATTTGTTCGAAAGGTTGAGCTCGACTTTGTCCAATTGAAACGAAGGGAGGGTGAGATGATTTAAACAATTCTTAGCGAGAATGTTTTATGATCAACCTCCCCTCTGACTTCGCTCCGATCATCCTAGCATTTCAACCCATGATGCTCAATCGCACCTGGCAGCGTGCGGTGGTTTTGATGGTGGGCGCTATTTTGGCGCCAGGCCGACGGACGGTGTGCGGTATTTTGCGCATCATGGGCTTAGGCCAGGAGAAGCAGTTTCAGAATTTTCATCGTGTTCTGAATCGCGCGGCGTGGGATCTGCGCCAAGGAAGCCGGATTTTGTTGGGTTTGCTCATAGATCAGTTCTCTCCTCAAGGTCCGCTGTTATTCGGTTTAGACGACACAGTGGAACGGCGTTGGGGTCCCAAGATTCGGGCCCGGGGAATTTATCGGGATCCAGTTCGCTCTTCGGAGAGTCATTTTGTCAAGGCGTCCGGCCTGCGCTGGCTTAGTCTTATGCTGCTGATCCGTATTGGGTGGGCGCAACGAGTCTGGGCACTTCCGGTTCTGACCAGTTTGGCGCCCTCGGAGCGCTACTACGAGAACGGAAACCGGAAGCCGAAGACACTGCTCCATTGGGCCCGGCAACAGTGTTTCCAATTGCGACGGTGGTTGCCGCGGCGGAAGCTAACGTTGGTTGCCGATGGTGCGTTTGCCGCCTTGGATTTTCTGTATCAGTTGCGCCGAGTCAACATCGCTTGCATCACTCGACTCCGCCTCGATGCCCGTCTCTACCAACCCGCTCCGGCGCGTTCACCCGGTCGTGCGGGCCGACCCCGCATAATTGGAGCCCGTCTGCCTTCTCTTCAACAGCGTATGGCTGATTCCAAGACCCGTTGGAAGAAAGCGCTCCTCCGGAACTGGTACGGCCGTGCTGGCAGAACCGTCGAGTTTTGCTCGGACACAGCCATTTGGTATCACGGCGGGCTGCCGTCCTCCCAGATCCGCTGGGTGTTGATCCGTGACCCGCAACGACGATTCGATCCGCTGGCCCTGTTGTCCACCGACCTCACCGCCGCACCTCTGGATATCATCAAGGCCTATGTCTGCCGCTGGCAGGTGGAAGTCACCTTCGAGGAATCCCGAGCTCATCTCGGCCTGGAAACTCAGCGCCAATGGTCCGACAAAGCCATTGCTCGCAGCACTCCGCTGCTGCTTGCTATGTTCTCCCTCGTCACTCTGCTGGCTTCTCGTTTGAGAAAGCAAAACCAAGTCTTGCCTTTGCAAACCGCTTGGTATCAGAAATCCCTCCCCACCTTCTCCGACGCTTTGGCCGCAGTTCGCAAGCATCTCTGGAACGATTCTTTCACCTCTCATTCCCCCTCAGAGATCAACCAATCGCCTTCGCAGCTTCTGGAACGATTCTCTGAAGCCCTTTGTTATGCCGCCTGATTGGACAAAGTCGAGTTGAGTGGAGTAAAAAGCCATATCGGACTCGTTCTGGTGTTCACCGAGCCAGGTAGTCAGATAGGTGTAACGATCCTGAGGGTCCTCATCGAAAATGACAACCACTGCTCCCACTTCGCCGGAATATTTCGCCGAGTGGCGAACGTAGATCTTCTTTTCATGCCAGTTACGTATGGTCTCCCTAAGATCGATGCCGTCGAACATCGACGTAAGAAAGGGTTCCGTATGGGAGCGCTCCTCCGACAACATGGTTTTCGCGTGTTGTTTCAAGAAACGTCCATAGTTCTCGATGACGAGATCTTCGGGAGGGTAAGAGCAAATGGCGCTGCCGTCCGTCTGACTGGCCCATTCGCCTTTGTAGGTCTCACGCTTCCGTTTCAGAGCCGCGGGCCGCAGCATCTGCTTGACACGTGGAAGCCGGCGCCTGATCCGCATCTTTCGCGTATGGATCCATACTTCTTCGCCTGAAAGATTGAGAGTCTCGTGGGGAGGATCCTCGGTTTGCTGCACGCTGTACCGGTTGGCTACCTGCCAGAGCTCAAAGGCGAAGTTGTCATCGACGATCGACCTGCTTCCAAGCGCGAGATCGTACAGGTTCGGGATCAGATGACCGTCGAGCATGGCCATGTTCCGTGTGAATTTCGCCAAACTCCTGCGCTGCCAGCTTTGAACCCGGTCACCCGTATTGATGGCATATTCGCGCTCGGCCTCGCGCAGAAGCGCGAGCTGCCATTGAAGACGGTCGAGCCGGAACTCCGAGAGATCGCCTGACCGCATGTCTTCCCATTGCTCCTGAAACCGGGGGATCTCGGAAGTGACTTCCGCGAGGCAATCCGGATGAAGGTTGTACACTTCGGGCTTTCCGAATAAGCGTGTGCGAGGCGCCGGGGGTTCGTCTTGGGGGGCTTCGATCGCATCGAGAAGCGGATCGAGAAGGTTTAACGAAACCACAACCAGAACGCGGGCAAGCGGATCGGCTCCTTGCAGCTTCCAAGCCATGGCCGAGGCGTGCGCTTCCAACTCTGGTGTGCGTGCGGCGGGATGAACGCGGTAAGCCTCTATGTATCGCTCCGCGCCGATGAATTCAACAGAATACGGCTCGGGATAGGAATCAGCGAGATGTGGTCGACTGTGCGTCGCCGGTTCCAGAAATACGGTTTGGGCTCCGATCTCCCGCGCCGTCCGGAATGCTTCAATGAATGGGTCACCTGGCTCGACAGGCAGAAAGGTAGCCTGTTCATCGTCGTCACGTTCCGGAATCATCACAACCGACATCCGCGGCAAACGCGCAATCGCTTCCGAATAGGCGCTCTCCAGGCTAGCCGGCAATTCCAGAGCAACAACTTCAGGCCGGCTGTCGAGGAGAAAGCGCCTGACCCGCCAAGCGAATTCCAGCCGCCCTGGTATGACCGGCAGATAGGTGATCCGCCCGCGAACCAGCGTGCCCGCATCGACCGGATCGCAAAAAAACTCGGGCATACATCAATTGTGCACGAACTGGCGCTGTACCATAATTTGTTTGAACCTAAGAACCTCTCTCGTTACCGCCCTTATTTTTGTCTGTGGCTGCGCCGGTCTTCTTTGCGCGCAAGCCTCGACAGACCCTGCCTTGATGCCGATGCCGGCGCACGTCACTCAGTTAAGCGGCGCGTTAACAATCGAGCAAAATTTTGGCGTAGCCATTCGTGGTCCCGGATCTGAAGACTCGCGAGTCCGCGTATCGGTCTCAAACGCTTTATACCGGTTGTTTCGAGAAACAGGCATACTGGTTTCGAGGCAGTTAGCCGAACGCGAAAGCACGCCAACTCTTCTTATCGAAGTGGAGCACGCGAAACCTGGAATTCAGAAGTATGGAGACGACGAATCGTACCACCTGGTTGTCTCGTCGACGAATGCGAAACTTACGGCGCGCGAACCGCTCGGCGCAATTCGCGGTCTCGAAACATTCCTGCAATTGGTACGTATCGGGCCGAATGGCTTTGCCGCGCCCGCTGTGAACATTACCGATTCGCCGCGATTCGGGTGGCGCGGCCTTTCGATGGATGTGTCCCGGCACTTCATGCCTCTTGATACAGTCGAGCGTACCCTCGATGGCTTGGCCGCGGTGAAGCTGAACGTTTTCCACTGGCATCTGTCCGATGACCAAGGTTTTCGCATCGAAAGCAAACGTTACCCGCGCCTCCACTTGTTAGGTTCCGACGGAATGTACTATACGCAAGCCCAGGCGCGCGAGGTGATCGAGTACGCCCGCAATCGCGGCATTCGCGTTGTCCCCGAGTTTGATATTCCCGCCCATGCCACCGCCTGGTACATCGGATACCCCGCGCTTGCTTCGGGCTCCGGCCCGTATAGCATCGTCCGCGACTTCGGTGTTCTTCCGGCGACGATGGATCCAACGAAAGAATCCACATATATTTTTCTGGATGGGCTGATCGGCGAGATGGCCCATCTCTTTCCGGACGAGTATTTCCATATCGGTGGCGATGAAGTAAATCCCAAGGGAGAATGGGCAAATAATCCACACATCGCGGCCTTCATGCGGCGCAATCATCTCCAGAATTTTGACCAGCTGCAAGCCTATTTCAACCGCCGCATCCTGCGGATCGTGACGAAATACGGAAAACATATGGAAGGGTGGGATGAGATTTTGCAACCCACTCTCCCTAAAACTATCGTCATTCAATCGTGGCGCGGCCAGCAGTCGCTGGCACAGGCGGCTCGTGAGGGTTATCGCGGTCTGCTTTCGGCACCCTACTATCTCGACCTGATGTATCCGGCATCGCAGCACTATGCCGGCGACCCGCTCAAGGGCCCCACCGCGGATCTTTCACCGGAGGAAAAGAAGCGGATTCTCGGCGGGGAGGCGACGATGTGGGAAGAACTGGCGACAGTGGAGAATATCGACGCGAAGCTGTGGCCGCGTCTCGCTGCAATAGCAGAACGCCTCTGGTCGCCGGAAGACATGACCGACCTTCATTCGATGTATGCGCGATTGGAATTGATTAATCGGTGGCTCGAATATCAGGGCTTGCACCAAGTCTCCGAACTGCGTCTGATGCAAACGCGATTGGCCGGGGCGTATCCCGTCGAGCCTTTGTCGAATCTCGCCAGTGTTCTCGAGCCGGTGAAGGGATATAAGCGACACGACGCAAGAACGTTTACGACGTTCACGCCCTACAACCGCCTGGTGGATGCGATTGCGCCTGAAAGCGACGAAGACCGAAAGTTTCGCGATGCGGTTGACCTATTTCTCGCCGCGCGGAAAACCCACCCGGCCGGCGACGGTTATCTTCGCGAGCAGCTTGGCAAATGGAAGTCCAACACCGCTGCCGTAATGCCAATTTTGAAGAGCAATTCATTACTGACGGAAGACATCCCGGTAGCCAATACCGTGGACGGTCTTGCGCAAATCGGACTTGAAGCGCTGGACAAGCTTGAATCGGTGCAGGTGGGCGATGAATCGTGGCTCAAATCGAAGCAGGCAACAATCGACGCGGGTTTCAATGGCAACGGCGAGATGATGATTCCATTCGCGCCCGGAGTTCTAAAACTTGCGCAGGCAGCGGCCCACTCGAATTGATGGAGATAAATGAGTATTAATTAAGAGTGACAAATCCGCTTCGCCAAGCTAAATGCGCGCACAACTCGACCAAATGGCTGTGCGCTCGATCCGCTCCGTTCCTGATTCTCCTCTGTATCGGACGCGTTCTGGCCCAAAGCGCTCCTCCCTCATCCGGCCACCCGTGGCACTCGCCAGGTGAACAAATTGTTCAAGACGAATCGAAGCATTTTCCGCAGCAGGGATTCCCGATTGAACCCGACCGGACTTACTCATTGGCGGAACTGATTGACCTGGCCGAGGCGCATAATCCCGAGACCCGTATCGCGTGGGAAAACGCGCGGGCGCAGGCGGCGGCTTTGGGAGTCGCCCGGAGCGAGCTGTATCCGACAATCGCCGCGGTCGCGCTTTCGCAGACTGACCGGTACCAGGTGCCGATCGGAAACCGCTTTTATCGACAGACGGCTCAAACGTTTGAAGGGTCGCTCGAGCTGAACTACACCATTTTTGACTTCGGCGCCAGAGCTGGCCGGATCGCCGCGGCCCAGGCGGAGCAGATTTCAGTTAACTTCGCATTTAACGACACCCATCGCAAGATCATCTATCAAGTGGCTCAAACCTATTACCGCCTGCTAAATGCGAAAGGCCAAGAAGATGCCGCCCAAGCCAGCCTGACCAACGCTCAGACCGTACAACAGGCCGCCGAGGATCGTTTGAAACAGGGTCTTGCAACGTTGCCGGATGTGCTCGAGGCGCGAAGCGCAACCGCACAGGCGCAATACGATTTGCAGGCGGCTCTGGGAGCGGAGCAGATCGCCCAGGGTGACTTGGCAACCACGCTTGGAACGCGTGCCACCATTGCAATTCGCGTTCAGCCGATCGGCCAGTTGACAATTTCCGAGTCGATCGGCGATACCGTCGATCAGGCGATTGATCGCGCGTTTGAACAGCGCCCCGATCTGATGCAGCAGATGGCCGAAATACGCAGGGCCAACGCAGGCGTTAAGCAGGCACGCGCCACCTTCTATCCCGCTCTGACCGTCACAGTCGACCCAAGAGCTCAATCGTTATATGCATTGCAACAAACGCTTCCCTGGGCTCACACGGCGGGTTTGCAGGGCGACCTGAGTGTGAACCTGAGTTGGACCTTGTTTGACGGCGGCGCGCGGAGAAATAACCTGGCGCTGGCGGAAGCGAATGTCCGGGCGGCCGAAGCGCAGGTTGACACGGCTCGCGACCGGATTGCAGACGAGGTTTGGACAGCTTACTCTAATGTGAAGACCGCGCTTCGCCAGCGCCAAGCCGCCATCGCGCTTCTCGAGGCGGCCAATCAATCGTATGCTGCCGCACTCGAATCGTATAAGTACGGCGTCCGCAACTTGTTGGACGTCACCGCCGCCCAGAGAACGCTCGCGCAGGCCCGCTCCACCGATGTGTTGGCGCGCACGCAGGTTCTCACCGACCTGGCGGATCTTGCTTTCGGAACCGGCGATTTGATTCAATCAGGCGGCGGGAAACGGCACCCATGAATCGAAATAGAAGTAGTCTAACTAGTCGCGGGCTGGTTTTCATTTCGCTTCTGCTTACGGGCTGCGCGCGGGCTCCTTCATTCGATTTGCTGGGATCGTTCTTCCCGGCATGGCTCGTGTGCGTGGCGGCGGCGATTCTGCTTACCGTTTTCGCGCGATGGCTGGTCCTGCGTTTGCACGTTGAGCTAACTGCACCAATCTTGATTTATCCAAGTCTGACTGCGTTATTCGCGTTCGCGTTGTGGCTGATTTTCTTTCGCTAGGGAGGAACTATGGATATGGATACGAGTGGCGAACCTCGCAAGCTGTCTGGCCGCCTGCTCAGCATTGTGATAGTCGTAGCCGCCCTGGGTCTGGGCCTGGCGGTTCTTTACAACACGAACTACTATCCGCGAACCGATGATGCCGAAGTGTTTGCGAATTTCATCGGGATGGCGCCGCAAGTGGAGGGTCCGATCACGCACCTGCGCGTACACGACAATCAGTTTGTCAAACAAGGTGAAATCCTGTTCGAGATTGACGACCGTCCGTATCAATACGCCCTCGAAAACGCGCTGTCGGAGCAGGCTGCTCTCGAAGGGCAAATCGCGGACGAGCGGCGAAGGATTGCAGCGCTCGTAAGCGGCGTTTCGGTTGCGCAAGCGAACATTCAGAGCTCGCAGGCCGACGTGACGAGATGGGCTGCGACTATTGAACAGGCACGGGCCGATGTCGCAAACGCGGAGCAGGGCGTGAACCGGGCCAAGGCGGAGTGGACCTATTCGAATAACAACCTGCATCGAATTGAACCGCTCCTGACAAAGCAGTTCGTCACGGTCGATCAGGTGGATCGAGCCCGAACGTCGGAAGTCTCACAGGCGGAAGCCCTTAAGCAAGCGGCGTCACAACTCCAACTTTCGCAGGCAGGACTGAAATCAGCTTTAGCGCAATACGAACACTCGGTGGCGGTGGTTGAACAGAGCAAGGCACAACATCAACAGTCGATACATGCAGTAACGACGCTCGAACCCCTCGTGAACCAGCGCGGGGCGAGAGCTTCGGCAGTGAAGAACGCCCGCTACAACCTAAACAACTGCCGTGTGTATGCGCCGTTCGACGCCCGCGTTACAAATCTCACCATTTCGGAGGGCGCTTACGCTCACGTGGGTCAGCAAGTTTTCACGCTGATTGACGCGCGTACCTGGTGGGCGATTGGTAATTTTCGTGAAGGCAAGCTTCAACACATTGTGCCAGGACAGAGGGCTGACGTTTACGTGCTTTCGAAACCGAATTTGCGCTTTTCCGGCGTAGTGGACAGCATCGGCTTCGGCGTTACGCCAGATCCGGACGTCATTGGCCGTCTGGAGCAAGGCCTCCCAGATATACAGCGGACACTCAACTGGGTCCATCTGGCATCGCGCTATCCGGTGCGTGTCCGCGTCAACGCTGCCCCTCCAGAATTGTTTCGAATCGGCGAGTCGGCGGTGGTCATCATTCGCGGACGGTGAATATGGCCACTCTCGCGGAAAACCTGCCGGAGTTGCCGCGAATGTTGGCCGGATTTCGGGAGTTTTTCAAAGAGGAACTCAAGCCCTATCCAGGACGAGCCGCGTTGGTGGCCCGCATGGTCATTGCTGCAACTGTCGTGATGATCATTAGCATGACGTTTCGTATTCCTTACGGCGCATATGGCGGTATTTATGCACTTTCTATTTCACGCGAGAGTCCTCAAACCACCGTAGCGAATGTCAGAACGATTATCGCGGCGTTTGTTCTGGGAGCCGCCTACGTTTTAATCAGCGCGTTGTTTTTTGTCGAAGATCCAACGCTGCGGTTGCTCTGGGTAATCGGGACGCTGTTCATTTTGTTCTATGCGATTAGCGCTATGACCAATTACGGGGCGGCGTCTCGCTTCGGCTATCTGGTCGTCATCAGCGTGCCTCTGTGGGATCTTCAAATCCCGGCCGAGTTAAGGGTCGAGGGCACGCTTTGGGCGGTTTTGGCCATAACGATTGCGAGTGTGGTTACCGTAGTGGTCGAGTTGGTAGTTGCAGAGATAAAGCCCGGAGACGATCTTCTGCGTTCCATCGCCGAGCGGCTTACTTCCGTTGAAGAGTTACTCGCTTGCTATTTAGCAGAGGGACGCGTGGATTCGGCGACGGAACAGCGGGTCTCGCGGTTGGCCATGCTCGGAACGTCGAGGTTGCGGCGCGTCTTACGACGTTCCAGCTACTCGTCGGATTACGGCGAACAGATGGGCGCCGTAGTAGGGCTCGTCGGAAGGCTTGTAGACATCGCCGCCAACTTGACGCGTCTCAGCGTTAGGGTTTCCGACCATGACCGGCAAAGAATACGCGCGTTGGCAGCGACGATTGCCGGCATTCGTGCCGATCTGCTGAATCGGAGAGTTCCGAAGCTGATTGAGCGCAATGGCGAACCCGAGGCTTCCGTTGGCGTTCCGTTACTGCGCGAGATGGAGAAGACAGTATCGCTAATTCCGGAGGTCTTGTCGAATACGAGATCGATAAGCGAGTACCTACCCTCGCTGTCGGGTGAAGATCGGCGATCGGCGCTTTTTCGTCCAGATGCTCTATCAAACTCCGAGCACGTCAAGTTCGGGTTGAAAGGCTGCTTCGCCGCAAGCCTTTGTTACATTGTCTACACTTCGATCGCGTGGCCGGGTATCAGCACCTCGATCACGACGTGCCTCTTGACCGCTCTAAGCACCGTCGGTGCATCCCGTCAGAAACAGGTCCTCCGTATCGCAGGCGCGGTTCTGGGCGGCTTTGTTATCGGGATGGGTTCGCAGATCTTTATTTTGCCTCACCTCGACTCGATCGGCGGGTTCACGCTTCTTTTTGTTATGTTCACTTGCGCAGCAGCCTGGATCCAAACTTCAGGTCCGCGTTTGTCGTATCTTGGATATCAGTGTGCCGTCGCGTTCTACCTCATCAACCTCCAGGAGTTCAAGGTCCAAACGTCACTCGCAGTCGCAAGAGATCGTGTTGCCGGAGTTTTGCTCGGCCTCCTCATGATGTGGTTTGTCTTCGATCAGCTATGGGGCGCTCCCGCCACGGTCGAGATGAAGAAGGTATTCATTTCCAACCTAAGACTGGTGGCCCAACTTGTAACGGAACCACTACCGGGAGACAGAAGACTCGCGATCGAGCGCACCTCTTCTCTTCGCGAGACGATCAACGCAAACTTTGACAAAGCGAGGAGTTTGGCCGACGGCGTTCTATTCGAATTCAGGCCTTCCCGGCAGCAGGACCTTGCATTGCGCGATCGAATCCGGAGGTGGCAACCACAACTGCAAACGCTTTTCGTGACGCGAATTGCGCTGCTGAAATACCGTCTCCAACTGCCTGGGTTCGAATTACCGGAAGCTGCGCGTTTGGCCCAGCAGGAGTTCGATCGTCAACTAAATAAGGCGCTGGATGGCATGGCCGATCGGATGGAGGGTAAAACATCGGAGGGAAACGGCAACTTCGAAGATTCATTCGAGCGGCTGGAACAGACGGTCCGGACTTGCAGTTCTGAAAAGCCGCAAGAATGGGTCACGGGAGAATTGCAGACGTTTCTTGCACTGTGCCGCAGTACCGAAAGTGTAATAGCATCCCTGGATAAAGAAATCTGATTCGGGGTTAGTGACCGAACATTTTGCGCAACTTGTCATACTGGCGGCGAAACCAACTGCTTTGCGGGCGGTTTGATTTGAAATTCTCAATCTCTGGCGGAGCTGCCTTCGTAGGCCCGTTCCCGGCGGGAGGCTCATAAGGATCTGTTGAGACAAGATGGACGAGAGTACCGTCGAACGAGTAGCGCTTTTTCCAATACCTGCCATTGTCATCCTGCAAAATCACGGAAAAATGGCGCTGCACTTCTCCTGGCGATGCAGGTTCCACTTCGACCGGAAAGAAACCGGTCAAATCCTTCTGCCGGTACGAGGTTTCGTAACGATGCCGGCGACGGTTCCAGTAGAAGACGCGAAAACGGTCGAAATCGAAAAGCTGAGGCTCGGAGGAAGTAGTCCAGAGCCAATCATGTTTGGTGCCTTTCTCCTCATCTTCGACTGTACCCAAATCGAAGTAGGACGAAATCCGCTGCCCTTCCGCGTACTGCGCAACCTCGTCCGGAATCGACATATAAAGATTGCGCGAGAGAACCCATCCGATGGTTCCATCTTTGGTGCGGATGAGACTCCAATCCTCAAGCGGGGTGGATTCTGTATTTGCGGCCTCGGCCGCCTTCTTGGCCCCTTGCTGTTCTGTTTTCTGTTTGAGTTGATCGGCCTCGGTTGAGCCGCCGATGCGCTCGGCAGATAGTTCCTGCCAATTGGATGGCGGCGCGGGCGGAGGCGGAAGGGGCGGCCGCAGCGGCAAATTTTTGGGCGTCGAGCGCTTGTGTCTTTGTGGAGCACTGGCGGGAGGCCTGGTGAACAAAGGCGCGGGGACGGGTTCGGCTTTCGCCAATTTCGCAACCGCCTTATGGGCCAAAATTTCGACGGCGCCGCCGGCGGGAATCTGGGCAAAGGCAGGCGATTGCCGGTCCGGGTCAATGTGTACATTAAGAGCGTCGAAAGTAGTCGCCCGGCCTTGCGAAGCGAGCCGTAAGTCGCGCGCGGCATTTTGCCGGAACTGGTTCATCTGCTCCTTATTCAAAAGCTGGCGGGCATCGAGCCAACCTTGCGCACCTTTGTCCGTACGCACTTTGACATACCGTCTCTTCACATCGATGACCGTTAAATGGTCCCCATGCTTTAAAACAGCGACCGTAGAGCTTTTGGTAGCGAGGCTGGAATGTAGATTGAGGGAAGCAGGCGCAACGTAGGCGTCACCCAGCGAGTTTGACGAAGATTCAGAGCTGCAGGAGGCCAGCTCGAACACAAATATTACGGCGATTACAAGAACGGCAAAACGTGTGTAGCTATCGCGCACATTCGTTTTATTAGTAGTCTAACAGCGGAGGTAGAAATCTCGTGCGGTAATCACAACGTGCCGAAACGCCAACGGGCGAGGGCGATAGCGGCAATTCCGCACAGCGTTACCAAAAAAGCCGGAATAACACCGGGTTTTTTTCTGCTGCCGTGAACCGTATGAAAACCGAGAAATAGGAAACTGCCCCCCGTAACGGCGAGCACTCCGGTCTCCCAGCCTCCGCCGAAACGCGCGGCGCCGGCCTGGTCCGCCGCCGGCTCAAGCAAGGCTCCGACTAATGTGAAACACTCCGCTGCCACACATGCGAAGAAAGCGCGGCGGCCCGATACGAGAGATTCGCGCGCAATCAGACCAAGCGCCATGCCTTCCGGAATCTTGTGGAGCGCTAGACCGAGCGGCGCCGCCCACCCTGCGACTCCATGGTTCGCCAGCAGACGGACGCCCCAGCCGTCCAACATGCTATGAACGCCGGCAGCAATCAGCAAAGGCAGCGCAAACCCGTGCAGAGGAGGCTCGCCACAGTGGCTGTGATCGTGGCTTGCCGAGCAACTCGGGCAGATTGGATGTACAAAACGGTCGATCAGCCAAAGCGGCACCGCTCCCGCCAGCAAGGCGGCAGGTCCTTTAATCCAGCCCGACGAGCTCGCCATTTCGGGTAGTACCCAAAATAGCGAAATTCCGAACAGTAGCCCGCCCCCTGCGGCGGCAACGCGCGGCGACAGACCTCGCGATTCGCCAAGACCAACGCCCAGCACAACGCCGCAAACTGCCAGGACTGTCAGAAAGAAGGCGAGGAGCATCCCTTATCAGTGTCGCAGTTGGACCATAGACCAGTTGGTACACTAGCGCCTGAAATGCTTTTGGCCCGTGAATTCATTGGCTATCTCTCGCGCCAGCTGGTGCGGCGGCTCACCCCCGCGACCATCGAAACATCGACTCCCAATGCCGCGGCCGAAGTAATTGCCGCGGTCATAGAAGAGGATCTGTCGACCGAAGACCGCCTGAACAGCGAGGTTCGCGATGTATTGGATCAGTACAGCGACTATATGCGCCGTGAAGGCGTGTCCTACCAGGAGATGTTCCGCCGTATCAAGAACCAGTTGATGGCTCAGCGCAAAATCATTCGCGCTTCGGGACGCGACTCGGGTGATGGCATGAAACTTTCGCGCGACAAGGTGAACGACTTGTCTCACAAAATCGTCACCGGACTTCGGAAATCGAGAGACGTGCGCGTCCGCAAGGACTCGAACGAAGTGCGCCTGGCGCTTGTCAAGGAAATGACGGATCTGCTTCAGTTCGAGGAACGCGTGGACCGGGCGGCGCGCACGAAAGTGCGCAGCCAAAAGAGAGACATTCCCGAGGGCGGGGAGGAGTACGACATCCTGCACCGGCGCTACTACGCGGAGGAGCTGAAGAAGCTGGGCATCGATTTATCGAGTTGACTGCCGCTAGCTGAAAGGTAGTGTTCGGAGTTACACCTTAGGGACACTACCGTCCGCGAGAAGCCGCTTGACAAGGCGCAAACGGGTGTATAATCGCGCGCAATGGGGGAGCCAAGTGGAATTATCGGTCTCACCTCGCGAACAGAGGTGGCAATTATGCGGACTCTGTGGACCGCGCCCATGCGGACGCTTCTGGTCACAGTATTCATGCTGTGCGCTGCAAATTTGGGTCGCGCGCAAAATGCCGGAGCTGGCGAGATTCGCGGCACTGTAACCGACCCATCGGGAGCCATGATTCCCGGCGTGCGAGTAACTCTTGTCGAGATTGATACCGGAGTAACGAAGCAGCTTACAACTAATGCCTCAGGCATCTACGACGCTGTTTCGATTCTGCCGGGTACCTACCGGCTCACCTTCAGCAAGGAGGGCTTCAAAGAGCTGGTGCGCGATGGCGTGGTGCTGAACGTTGGAGCAATCACGGTCGACGCGCAACTGACCGTCGGAGGCTACACGCAGCAGGTCGAAGTGACCGGCGAGGCCACGATGTTGAAGACCGAAACTGGCGAACAGGGGCTCACTCTTCAGAAAGACACCATGGCGCAACTGCCGAACGTCGGCCAGGACTGGACGAATTTCACCAAGGTGCTTCCGGGCGTAACAGGCACCGGCGCCGCCGTCTCAGTGAACGGCAACATGCCATATAACAGCAACTTCCTTACCGACGGCGGCGCGATTACCTATCCGCAAAGCTCGAATGTCGATACGGCCATCTTTGAAACCGTTGCGGAAGTTCAAATGAACACATCCAGTTTTGACGCCCAGTATGGCATCGGCGGCAGTGTCTTCAATCAGATCAGCAAAAGCGGAACCAACCGGTTTCATGGCGCGGCATACGAATACATAGAAAATAACTTCTTCAACGCGAGAGATTTCTTCTCGCCACAGGTTCCCAACCTGCGATGGAACAATTATGGCGGCTCAATCGGTGGACCGATTATCAAGAACAAAATGTTCTTTTACTTCAACACCGACAGAACCATAAATAACACGACTACATACCCTTTCTACACATATGCGACCACAGCGATGAAGGCGGGCGACTTTTCGAGTTCGGTCTTTCCGGCAATCTACGATCCGGCAACGCTTACAACCGTGAACGGACAGCAGGTCCGGACGCCATTCCCGAACAATCAGATTCCCGCAAGCCGTATCGATCCGATGGCCGCTAAGATCCAGACATACTTTCCTGTTCCGAATCTGCCTGGTGTATCGAATAACTGGTTCCAGGGCTTGACCGCCAAGTCGCCTCTTAACAGATTTTTCGGAAGGCTGGACTACAACATCTCGGACAAGCACCGGCTGACCGGCGAAGTTATGGAACGCGACCTTCCATTATCGTTGCCCAATCCCGACTGTCCGATCGATTGTCAGCTTGGTGATGTGGACGCTTACCACGTGCAGATTTCGGAGGTGTGGACTATTAGCCCCACCACCGTCAACGAGTTCCGTTTTTCGCTCGCGCGCCAAGGCAATTGGTTCACTCCTGAAACCATTGGCCAAGGGTGGGGACAAAAACTCGGCTGGCAATATGCCGAAGCCGACGTTCCGCCCTCGGTCACGATCGGGGGCCCCGTGGGCGGCATGACATGGGGAGGGAGCGCCGTTAATGCCACTCTCATTGAAACCAGCTTCGAGCCGTCGGATGTGGTAACGATGATCAAGGGTAAGCACATTATTAAATTTGGCGGCGAGTTTCTCGCTGAGCAGGACAACTCGACTATCTGGGGAAACGTGCAGTCGGGCCAATTCACGTTCAGTGGAGTTTTTACCAAGCGGACTCCGTTTGATGCGACCAGCGGACTGGGCTACGCGGACTTTCTTCTGGGCCAGGTGGCTTCTTGGAACGCGACCAACTCGCCCGAAGTGGGCGTGCGAATGAAGGCGCCTCAGTTGTTTGTTCAGGACGATTTCAAAGTCCTGCCTAATCTCACGTTAAATCTGGGACTGCGATATCAGATCCAGGGCGGATGGTCGGAAGTGGCGAACCGTTTGGGCGTGTTCGATCCGACGATCATGAATTCGGCAACTAATACGCTCGGAGCGATGTGGTTCGCAGGCGACAACGGCCGGTCGGCGTTGCAGGCGCCGCTGTATAACGTTATTTTGCCCCGCTTTGGTTTTGCCTGGTCGCCCAGAAACAAGTGGGCCGTGCGAGGCGGTTTTGGCATCTACAGTTATCTCTGGAGTCTCGATAACTACGGCGAAAATGCGCTCGGTTTTGGGTTTGGCGGTAGCGGATCGCTAGCCAATTCCGACCAGTTGGAACCCGTTTTCGTGCTTTCAAATCCCAATCCGCCACTGAATTACGTCGCAGCGTCGACGTCGCCATCGGCCTATAACGGGCACGCAGTGAACTATTATCCGTATCACACTCCGCTCACACGCAATTACCAATGGTCGTTCAGCATTCAGCGGGAATTGCTCGGAAACATGGTGGCCGAGGCAGCCTATGTAGGTAGTCACGGCACCGGGTTAAGTTTCCCGGTAGATTCGAACCAGGTGCCAGCCGACCTGCTAGGACCTGGAGACGCCCAATCCAGGCGGCCTTACCCTCAATTTCTCGGCATCAACGGCAACTTCTACAATGCGATTTCCAATTACGATTCGATGCAGTTGTCGATTCGGAAGCGGTTTCAGCGCGGGCTTAGTTTCGATGTCAACTACACGTGGGAGAAGATGCTTGACGATCAGGATTCCTCAGGCTGGGGCCGTATCGCCGGGTCGCCGATCTATCAGGACGCGTACAATCCATCCTCCAATTACGGATACTCGAACTACGATGTCCCCAAGATGTTCAAAGGGGACGTGGTTTATCAATTACCTGTCGGAAAAGGGAAGGAGTTCCTGAACAACGGCGGGTTGCTTGACGCGCTCGTAGGCGGCTGGCAGGCTTCCACCATTTTCACGGTCGAGTCGGGCACTCCGTTCACGCCAGTCATGGGCACTGCGAATCTGAGCGGATCGGCGCCGAACGGGAATCTGTATCTCGCGGGTTTTTCAGCGGCGGAAAGTTGGTATCCGAACGTCGTTGGCAACACATCACTGCCGAATCCCTCGATTAACGAATGGTTCAACACTGCCGCATTTGCGCAGCCAAACCCCTACACATTCGGCGATTCCGGAAGAAACATTCTCCGGGGACCAGGTTTGACTAGCGTGGATTTCTCGATGGGCAAGATTTTCAGGCTGCCATTCCTGGGCGAGGCCGGGCAGTTACAGTTCCGCTTTGACGCGACGAATATGTTGAACCACCCCAACTTCGCCAACCCGAACCCGAATATTGGAACTCCCGCCGCAGGCACCATCACCTCGACAGTTACCGGCGCCGGACGTATTCTTCAACTCGGAGCGCGGCTGGCTTTCTGATTCTTCCGCGACGATTATCCTGAAGGTCGTGACCTTAACGACCCTCCGGCAAATGCTAGTGAACGGTGAAATTTCTTCACCCGAGCTCATCCAGCACACAATCGCCGAGATTGAGAAACACAATCCAGGCATTAACGCCTTCATTGCAACCTACTTCGACCAGGCAGTGGAGCAGGCTACCGCTTCCCAGCATCGCATTCGGCAAGAGCAGGCCAGGCCGCTCGAAGGTCTGCCAGTGACCATCAAGGACAGCATCGACATCGGAGGATTGCCCACTTCTTGCGGCAGCCTCTTGAATCACGATTCGCGCCCCGCGCGGGATGCGGCCTGCGTACGTATGCTCAAACAGGCAGGCGCCATTGTAATCGGAAAAACGAGCTGCCCCGAGTTTCTGATGAACTACGAGACCGACAATCGCATCATCGGCAGAACGAATAACCCGTGGGATTTGTCGCGCACGCCCGGCGGGTCGAGCGGCGGTGAAGCGGCGGCAATCGCTGCGTTCTGTTCAGTGGGAGGCATGGGAAGCGATGGAGGAGGTTCGGTCCGGTTTCCCGCGCATTGCTGTGGAATCGCCGGTCTGAAACCCACTCCAGGACGAATTCCGGCCGCAGGGCACGTTCCTGCCATCGAGCATCCGGGGGGATTGCTAGGCGCCGTGGGACCGATGGCGCGCACCGCGCAAGATGTGAAAGCGCTCTTCCAAGTGTTAGCGCAATACGATGTAGCCGATCCGTTCTCGACGCCCATGCCTCTCCGCGAAGTCGACCTGACGCCGTTTAAGAAAAAAGAATTGCGAATCGGCGTGATGTGCGGCTGGCTCGATGTGCCCGTCGAGCCTGGTATCGCAGATGCCGTGTCGCGCGCCACTTCGCTGTTGTCGGAGTTGGGTTTTGCAACCGAAGAATTCCGCCCTCGCGGCGTCAATCGCGCGCCAAATGTCTGGTGGTTCTTTTTCGGGCGCATTCATGCGAGCGTGACCAAGGCCGCGCTAGCGGGCAAAGAAGATCAACTGCACTGGACCGGAACGGAGCTGCTCAAACAGGCGCTGGCCGAACCTGAGCCGGACGTCAAAGAAGTACTTGAACAATTCGCCATTCGCGATCGTATGAGAACCGCTCTGCTGGAACAGATGGAAACGCATCGCGTTTTGCTCTTACCTCCGAGTGGCGTTGCTGCGTTCCCACATCGCATGAGGCGCTGGGCTACACCGAAAAAGGAAATAGGCCTGTTCGAAGCGATGATGCCGCTCACGCCCTTCAACCTTCTCGGAATGCCGGGTATGGTGATTCCCTTCGGCTTCAATGAGCATGGCATGCCCTGCGGCATCCAATTAGTTGGACGTCCTTACGAAGAAGAAATCCTGCTTGAAATTGCAATCGAGATGGAGACGGCGCGAGGTAAATTTCCAGCACCTCCGGGGATCAGATCCCCAATCACGTAGCGCGGACAAGCTGCTTGTAGAGCGCGATCGTCTGGTCCGCTATTGTTTCCCAGCTAAAAATTTCTTCGACGCGCTTTCGTCCTGCTTCGCCAAACTTCTCGCTTTGCACAGGATCGTTGTACAGCTTCATAATTCCGGCAGCAAGATCGCGGGCGAAACGATCCGGATTCGCCGGGAAACCAGTCACCGGATCCGGATCGAACGGAATTAGATAACCGGTTTCACCGTCCACAACGACTTCTTTGATTCCTCCGGTGGCACTCGCCACGACAGCTGTGTGACATGCCATCGCCTCGAGGTTGATAATGCCGAATGGCTCATATACCGATGGACAGCAGAACACGCGCGCGTGACTGTACATCTGTATGGCCTCCGCGCGCGTGATCATTTTTTCAATCCAAATTACGCGCGAATTGATCTTCCGCACTTCGTCGACCTTCTCTCGCATTTCGGCCGCAATCTCCGGCGTGTCCGGTGCGCCAGCGCAAAGCACGACCTGCGTTTCTGGGGGCATATGGCGGAGGGCCTCCACCAGGTGTGTGACACCTTTCTGGCGCGTGATGCGGCCGATAAACAAAACATACGGAACGGAGGCATCCACGCCGTATTTCCTTAGCGCCGTTGTGTCGGAAGTCTTCCGATATTCGTGTATATCGATGCCGTTGTAAATTACATGAACCCTATTTCGATCAACCGGATAGACACGAAGAATGTCCTCTTTCGTCCCGTTTGAAACAGCGATCACCGCGTCGGCATCGAGAATGGCGGTGCGCTCCATCCAGGAGCTCATCGCGTACCCGCTGCCTAGCTGCTCGGCTTTCCAGGCGCGAAGCGGCTCGAGACTATGGGTTGTCAGAACGAAAGGTACCTTGTACAGCTTCTTAGCGAGAAAACCCGCCATCGCCACATACCAGGTGTGTGTATGGACGATGTTGACTCCTTCGAGAGCCTTGATCTGCGTCAGATTCAGACTCAACGCTTCGAGCGCACCCTTGAATTTCGCTTCGGTGCCGTTAGAGATCTCGCTCCACGGCTGAGCGCCACGAACATGAAGGTTTTTGCGGTCTTCGCGCTGATCCCCCCAACAGTGGACCTCGACTTCGATCTTCCTGGCAAGCTCGCGGCTGAGATAATCGACATGGACACCCGCGCCGCCATAAATGTTCGGTGGGTATTCCCGGGTAAACAATCCTACTCGCAAAATGCGCTCCTTCCATCACAGGGAGCCGGAAGCGAAGCGCACAGCCAATTGGGTGGCGTTGCGCGATCTGAGAGAGCGACCGGCAGGCGGACCCTCGGCGTACTGCCGAATGAGACCGCCAAACCAGAATATACGGACGGTTGACTACATGCTGCTAAATGCCAGCAACCGCTAAATAGACCAGAATCGAGCGAAAGGAATCTGTAATGTTTACGGGATGGCGGCTACTTCGCGTTGCCGTGTGGCCATTTCCGGATGAAGACGGGTTAGCCAGCGGACAATTTCCTCCCGGGCTAGAGCCGAGTTGCCTACTTGGCAATGCTGCTCCGCGCCCTCGCGCGCGGTGAAGACGCGGCCCGTCACGGAACGAGCACACACCAGTTCGCGCACAATGCGATAGAGCCAATCCACGTTGAAAAGGTGGTCATCTTCCCCTTCGGTAACAAGAACGTCCTGTGTCAGCTTTCAAAATCCTTGATACGCGGTGCTACGGCGCGCACCTCTTGAATCCGTGCCGTAGCCTGGCCATCGAAAAGAGGCCGGTTCAGGGTGTAGTTCATACCCAAGTCAGAGAGTATTTGCATGTAAGCCATACGAAGTTCCTTTTGGACGAGTTTTTGTCGCCTAACTGGTAAGCGCAAACGGACCGGGGTCGAGGTCATCGATACAGAAGATGCCAGGATCGAACGATTAATCGAAGAGCTTGGCTTCGAATTCGCCGCGGGCGAGCCGCTGAACGAAATCGATATCGCCTTCGAGGAAGTCGAGCTCGGGAAGCATGGTCCGCTCCATCCATCGAATCTGCTCGAAGACGCGAGAGGCAGGTTCGCCCTCAAAGGCTTTCACCACGTAGAACAGCAGTACAACGCTTGCGCCATTCGGATAATTATGGCGGTAACGCGCAATGCGCCGCCCGATTTTCGATTCAATCGCCAGCTCTTCTCGGAGCTCGCGAACCAGAGCTTGCTGCGGTGTTTCGCCGAGTTCCACTTTTCCGCCTGGGAACTCCCATTTGAGCGGGTGTTTATCACCTGGCCTGCGCTGGCCAACGAGAATTTCAGTTCCGCGCGAGATCACCGCGGCGGAAACAAGCAAGGGGCCTCGCCGGCGATTCATTGTATTTCGGCTTCCTGAGGAGTCGAATGCGATGCCGCGCCGCCCTCCCAGGGCGATTTCGGACGGCAGGGAAGGTGTCGTGAATCAGGCCGAAGCGCGGCTCGCGCCCGCAAGTTGCCGCAGGACGAACGGGAGAATCCCGCCGTTCCGGTAATATTCGATCTCCTGCGGAGTATCGACGCGCACTTGCGTTTCAAACGTAACAGTCGAGCCGTCGGATCGCTGGGCATGCAAATTGACGCGGCCTCCTGATTTGATCGCGTCCGCCACTCCAGTGACATTAAAGACTTCCTCGCCAGTGAGAGAGTAGCTGTTGCGGTCGCTTCCCGGCAGAAACTGAAGCGGCAAAACGCCCATCATGACGAGATTGGAGCGGTGAATCCGCTCGAAACTCTCGGCAATAACCGCTCTGACACCCAGGAGGTTCACGCCCTTTGCAGCCCAGTCCCGAGACGATCCTGAACCGTATTCCTTACCGGCGATGATTACCAGCGGAACACCTTCCTGCTTATATTTCATCGCCGCGTCGTAGATGAACATCTTTATTCCATCAGGCAGATGACGCGTCCAGCCTCCTTCCACGCCGGGCACCATGAGGTTCCTGAGCCTAATATTGGCGAGAGTGCCGCGGACCATCACTTCATGGTTGCCGCGGCGCGATCCGTAGCTATTGAAATCGGCCTTCGAGATGCCGTGCTCGGTCAGGTAACGGCCGGCCGGGCTATCAAGGGGGATGTCGCCGGCCGGCGAGATGTGATCGGTTGTGACCGAGTCGCCAAGAACGCACAATGCACGCATCCCGGAGATGTCTTGCAGCGCTGCCGCCGGATCGATCATTTCGTCAAAGTAAGGAGGATGCTTGATGTAAGTCGAGTCGCCCGTCCACTCGTAATTGTCTCCTTGTGGAATTGTGATGCCGGTCCAGGACGGCTCGCCGTGGAACACTTCGGCGTACTGTTTTGCGAAGTATTCAGTTTTCACGGACTTGTTGACGGCTTCGTCCACCTCGGCCGCAGTGGGCCAGATGTCGCGCAGATAGACCGGCTGCCCACTCTTGTCCGTGCCGAGGGCTTCTTTCGAAAGGTCAATATCCACCCTCCCCGCAAGCGCGTAGGCGACAACAAGCGGAGGTGAAGCAAGATAATTTGAGCGGACAAGCGGGTTGACGCGGCCCTCAAAATTGCGGTTGCCGCTCAAGACCGCGGCGACGTTCAGCTTGCCCGAGTTAACCGCCTCCGCTACGTTCTCAGGAAGAGGCCCGCTGTTTCCGATACACGTCGTGCAACCGTAACCGACGAGGTTAAACTTGAGCTCTTCGAGATACGGGAGCAGCCCAGCGTCGGCCAGGTAGTCCATAACTACTTTCGATCCGGGAGCAAGGGATGTTTTTACCCAGGGCTTCGTTTTGAGACCTTTTTCGACAGCTTTCTTGGCCAGCAAACCGGCCGCCACCAGAACAGATGGATTCGAAGTATTCGTGCAGCTTGTGATCGCGGCAATCACAACTGCTCCCTCGCGCAGGCTTTCCTGATGGCTGTTCACTGCCATCTTTGCAGCCTTTGGCGCGGCTCCGAGCGAAGTCAAAAAGTTCTGCTTCACGTCGGGCAGGTTGATGCGATCCTGCGGGCGCTTCGGTCCAGCGAGCGATGGGACGACGGTCGAGAGATCAAGTTCGAGCGTGTCGTTAAACTCCGGCTCCGGCATTGCGGCAGTATGAAACAGCCCTTGCTCCTTCGCGTAGTTTTCAACCAGCGTCACCTGCTCCTTGCTCCGATTGGTGAGCCGAAGGTAGTTGAGAGTCACATCATCGATGGGAAAGAAGCCTATCGTAGCGCCGTATTCCGGAGCCATGTTGCTGATCGTGGCGCGATCGGCCAGCGGCAGCGCGGCGAGGCCGGGGCCGTAAAATTCAACGAACTTTCCGACAACCCCCTTTTTGCGCAACATCTGCGTGACCGTCAGGACCAGATCGGTAGCGGTTGCGCCCTCCGGCAGACGGCCGCGCAACTTGAAGCCAACCACTTCAGGCAGCAGCATCGAAACGGGCTGGCCGAGCATGCAACCTTCGGCTTCGATTCCGCCGACGCCCCATCCCACAACGCCCAGTCCGTTGATCATGGTTGTGTGCGAATCGGTCCCCACGAGTGTATCCGGGTACGCTTCGTTTGTCGCGGAGTTTGTAAACACGACGCTCGCAAGATATTCCAGGTTCACCTGGTGGACAATCCCCGTATCGGGCGGAACCACCCGGAAGTTTTGAAACGCGGTCTGGCCCCAGCGCAAAAAGGCATACCGCTCGTGATTCCGCTGGAATTCCAGAAGCGCATTCTGTTGAAACGCGTTTTCTGAGCCAAACTCATCCACCTGCACCGAGTGATCGATCACCAGATCGGCCGGGATCAATGGATTTGCCAAGCGCGGGTCGGCTCCGGCGCGTTGTAGAGCATCGCGCATGGCTGCCAAATCAACAACGCAGGGAACGCCAGTAAAGTCTTGAAGCAGGACGCGCGCGGGACGAAACTGAATTTCTTGCGCGGGGCCTTTGGCCCATTTGGCGACATACTCGATATCGGCGGCTTTAACCGTGCGGCCGTCCTCGAAACGAAGCAGATTTTCGAGCAAGATACGGATCGAGAGTGGCACTCGCGATAACTTTGCAATGCCTGCTTTTTCCAACTCGTCCAGCCGGTAGACCGTATAGTCGTGATTGTTCGCGCGCAGCGTGGCGGCGGCCCCAAAACTGTTGTTACTTGGCATCGCTTTTAGTTTACGGCAGGTTTCGATTTAGCGCCCAGCCGCCATCCGCGAGCACACGAAGTCCGTCCGCGCCGAAATATCGGCCATAAACTTACAGAACCGCGCGCGTCGGCAAGCGGTTTAGCGACAAAGCTCGTCTAACTCCTGATCGAGCGCCAGAGCGGGCGGACGCCGCCGATTGCGATTATCCCCGAGGCTACAAACACCACAAGGCTAAGCAGCCAGGAAGAGAATGTCGTTGCGGCCAGCAAGACGCCGACGTGTCCGTGAAAGTCGGCCCCTGCGTATTGGTTCGCGCTAACTCCCCAACCCAAAACAGCCGCCGCCATCACTACGATGCACACGGCAAGAACGATCGCCGGTATTCTGGCCAGTTCGAGTGGCCGGGCGTTTAGTTTCCGACCGAAAAACCCAAGCGGCTCCTTGGCAAACTCGGTGCGGCGCATGGCTTGAGCGAAACAAATCGCGGAGCCCGCGAGCATCATCCCTAATAGGACGAGCTCACGCTACCTAGAATCCAGCGTGAGGTCTGGTCCGGTCCGGCCATCCCGGCCCGTCGCCCAAGATCGGCCATGCCAAAGGAGCCCAGTGTCCTCCGTTCCAGACGAGCACGTTCACCAATCAAGGAGAAAAATTCACAGAGCGCATCACGAGCAACGTTAAACAAGATGGGAGGGCTTGCCGGATAGCTCTCCAGAAACACCGCGAACTCCCGTCCATAACGCGCCGCCACGATTTTGGATATATCCGCGTCAAGGCTCTAGCGGCACGCGAGTTCATTTGACCCCAGCTTGCGCAGGCCGGCGCGCGAAAAGCGGTCGAGCGTCGCCAACCGTGCGCGTAGAACTCGAATCCCCTCGGTTGTAATGCGGTATGGTTGGCGCCGCTCTTCCGGCGCAAGCGGCTCAATGAGCCGCCGCTTCTCCAAACGTGTAATTGCTCCGTAGAGTGTTCCCGGGCCGAGACGAGTTCCGCACATTCGAGCGATGTCGTCGATCATGGCGTGACCATGCTTTGGTCCATCCGCAAGACTAGCCAGAACGAGCAAGGGTGGGTCCGAATAACGGCCAAGAGAGGAGTCCGCTTCATCCGGCTCTACTACGTCTTGCGTACTTCGCAACACGTAGTAAGTGTGCCATACCCTAGCTTCTGGATGCAAGCCCTTTTGAGGTAGCTAACTCAGGTTAGGCAAATGAAGCCGAGGCCGCACGTGGCCGAGCCCTGCTGCTACTTCTTTTCCATGTCCTCGGGAAACACGGCGTAGCCGGCGGGTGGCGAATAGAACGTCCGCAACAGGTTCAAACGCTTGCGAAGATAGCGGCTCGGTAGTTGGCGCGGCCCTGTCTCCACGTCAATGTCACAGCAGATTCCGTGCAAGTACAACGTCAGGGTATCGATGAAGGAGAGCCGGCAATATTCCCCAAACGGCCCCGATTCCTTCTTAACATCGTTCTGCCGCCGCAGGAGTGTCTGCTTTGCCTGCCAGCTTTCTTCGTCTACCTCTCCGTGTACCGCGGCATTGAGCTCTTCGCGGAGCATGGCCGAAAATCCGGCGCTCACCTCCGGTTCCCATTTATCCGCCACGAGCGCCGCCAGGTGCCGAAAAAAACGATAATGGTACTCGGCGACATCGTGCTCTTTCAACGCGAACACCAGAACGGTTTCGGTTTCGAAGCTCACTTGTGAAACCCACGAGATCTGGTTCTCGGCCGGACGTTCCGATACCACGAATTCACTTAGGGGCTTTTCGAGCGCCCTCCGGCTGTTGCGTCTCAATTTTGACCGTTCCGCCCGCTCCAGGTAAGGAACCAGAAGGATCGAGATGCGCGGCAGCATGGCTGCAATTTTCACGGGTAGCGCGGCAATCGGCTCTTCCAGATACTCCTTCAGCACTTCCTCGCTGACAGGCACGGAAGCGCAGAAGTAGCTGAAGGTATTACTGAGCGGAATCGCTTCCGAGCGAAACCGCTCGGCAAATTGTCCCACGGTGACCCGGGATAAATTGAACTGAGCCGGCGCTGGCTCTCGCGAGCTGGACATCTATCTACTGTTCGACCTCGATTCTAGCAGACGTACTTGGACCGCCTGGCGCGAAAACGACTGGTACACTTAGGCAAACGTGCGCATTCTGGTTTCGGCGGGCGAGGCGTCGGGTGATATGTACGCCTCCCGGTTGGTCCACTCTCTCAGTAGAATTTCCGGGCAAATTTCGTTTTTCGGCTGCACGGGTTCCCGCCTAAGGGAAGCGGGTGTAGAGACGGTAGTCGACGCACAGAAACTGTCGGTGGTAGGGCTTGCAGAAATTGTAACCCATCTCCCGCGGATCTATCTCGAATACCGGCGCCTGCTTCATTATCTTCGGCGCAATACGCCGGATGCCGCCATTCTCACAGACAGCCCCGACTTTCACCTCCGCTTGGCGAGACATTTAAGGAACTTGGGCGTTCCTATTTACTATCTGGTTGCGCCGCAAGTTTGGGCTTGGCGGACAGGCCGCGTCCGGCAAATCGCGCAACGGGTCAGAAGGCTATTTTGTTTGTTCCCCTTCGAGGAGACGTGGTTTCGCGAGCGGGGCGTCGATGCCACCTATATCGGACACCCACTGGCCGTAGCGGTTAAGCCGCAAAGAAGCAAAGTCGAGTTTTTCCAACGGCATCAGCTCCAGCCGGAGCTTCGTACCCTCGCCCTACTTCCGGGAAGCCGCGCCGGCGAAGCTCTGCGTCATATGCCTGATCTGCTGGACGCAGTTTCCCTTTTGCGTCGTGAATTCCCCCTTCAGGTCCTCCTCGGTACGCCAAAAGGTTTCACTGAGAGCGGGGTCTTCGAAAAATTTAAGGAACGCATCAGCGCGCTCTCCATCAAAGTAATTGAGGACGAGACCTGGGACGTTTTGGCGTATGCCGACCTTGCGCTTGCCGCAAGTGGAACCGTCACGATCGAGGCTGCGGTTCTCGGCACCCCGATGGTCACTTTCTATAAAGTGATGGCGCTGAGTTGGTGGGCGGGGAGATGGCTCGTCAAAGTCCCATACTTCTCGATGGTGAATCTCGTAGCTGGCAAACTAGTTGTACCGGAGCTGATTCAGAACGATATGACACCGGCGAATCTTGCCGCCGCTGCCTCGCCGCTCTTGCGGGACCCTCAAATTTCAGACCGTATGCGATGTGACCTGCTGGAGCTGAAGCGGGCGCTGACGGGACCTTTCGACCCCTTTGAATGCGCCGCCGGTATGATCGCGGCAGATTTCCGCCATGCGAGCTTCTAAGCCGACAGGAGACAATTAGTTCATGCGGGGCCTTCGATGGGCTATAGCCTTTCTTGCCGTCGTTGCGAGCGCGTTTGCGCAGGAGAAAACGGCGCGCGTAAAAGCGCAGCATTATGTCATTACGGCGGAAATCAATCCGAGGACCCAGTCGATCAGCGCAACGGCCAAGGTCGATTTCGTCCCCCTCGATAACACCGATGCGGCAGTTTTCGAACTCAACAATGCTCTTAAGATCTCGAAAGTAGTGGATGGCCAGGGTCAAACGCTCGAAGCCGCGCGGAACTCACAGGATCTTACAGTTCGAATCGCCCTGCCCTCGCCGCTTGCTAAGAATCAGGCCTCCAGCTTAACCTTCACCTACGATGGCCAGCTGACAGGAGGCCAGGATTCGCCCGTTTACGGTATCACTTTTGCTTCCCTCAAACCCGATTTCGGTTTTTTGTTATACCCTGCCCGATGGTTCCCTGTCACTGGCTATACGGTAGACCGCTTCACCGCCGAGCTCCACATTACCGCCCCCTCCGAATACAACGTGATTTCGAGCGGAGACGAAAAGACCGAAACGCTCAGCGGCGGCCGAACATTGTACTCGTTTGTCTATTCTCAAAATCCCAGTTTTCCAGGGAGTCTTGCGCTGGTTAAGGGCGATGGGCAGAAGGTGTCTTCGCAGGGCGTAACGACTAACGTCTACTTCCGCCAACACACAAATCTCGCGCAAAATTATGGAGAGGAAACGGGCAAGATCATGGGCGTTTTCGCGAATGACTTTGGTCTCGCGCCCCAAGCCAATCTCTCTTTAGTCGAAACCGTGGATGGGGCGCCGAACGGATACGCAGCGCCCGGCATCGTCTTCCTCGCTCCCAGCTCGATTACGAACCAGGTAAACCAACGTCTGCTGGCCGACCAACTCGCTCGGCAGTGGTGGGGTGTTTTGATTTCGCCAACCAGCCGCAACCACCTTTGGATTACAAACGGGGCCGCACGGTATTCGCAGGTCCTCTATCTCGAGCAGGCCAATGGTCCCGGAGCGATTGACAGCGACATACACAACGATTATGTCGAGGCCCTCACCATTACCGATCCGCCCATGCTCCAAGCCGCCCGGCTCGAAGACTATTCTCCGGAGTTTTGGGCTCTTACCGCTGCGAAAGGCGCGGCAGTTTTGAATATGCTGCGCGGCGTCGTCGGCGATCAGGCTTTCTTTAAAGGACTCAAGGCGTTCCTCGATCAGTACGGGTGGAAGTCGGTTTCGAGCGCGGATTTCGAAAAGTCGATGGAACAAGCCTCCGGTCAGGATCTACGCTCCTTTTTCATTCAGTGGCTGGAATCGAGCGGCGCACCCGAATTCAAGCTTTCCTACACAATTTTTCGAACCCAGAAGGGCTTTCGCGTGGTAGGGAAAGTGAGTCAGGATATGGATACCTTCCGCATGCCCGTTGACTTAAGAATCGAAACCGAAGGCAATCCCGAGGACAAGAAAGTCGATGTTGCGGGAACGTCGAGCGAATTCAGCGTGGATACGTTCGGCAAGCCCCGATCGGTAACGCTCGACCCCAATCACAGAGTTCTTCGTTTCGATAGCACCATGCGTGTCGCTGTCGCCATCCGCCGCGGCGAACAGTTCGTGGAAGTAGGGGATTTTTCAAGCGCCCTAAGGGAATATCAGAAGGCGCTCGACGTGAACAGAAACAGCTCGCTCGCTCATTATCGGATTGGCGAGCTGTTCTTCAAACAGGGCAACTATCAATCGGCGGCCAATGAATTCCGCTCCGCCATCGACGGCGACTTACAGCCCAAATGGGTGGAAGTGTGGTCGCGAGTGAATCTGGGAAATATATTCGATGTCACCGGCCAGCGTGACCGCGCCGTGAACGAGTATAAACAGGCTCTTCGCACCCACGACAACACCGCCGGGGCGCAGGAAAAGGCCTCCCAGTATCTGATTAAGCCATACGAGAAGCCAAATTCCGAAATGTCCGGCCAGTAAAATTTGCCGAAATACCCCGTCCTGCGTGAAGCCAACCTGATTGCGGGCATTCAAGAAATTTCCTCCATCCGTTGTCGATTTCCGGGCGATCGAGCGTCGTACCGATGAAATATGGCGATACTGTTCCTGTTTAAGATCGTCGACGACAGTCAATGGAGGCTAAGTTATGAAACACCCGCAAGCGCTCATCAGCGCGTTGATATTGACTGTTGCCGCAGCGGCGCCCCAGCAGCCAGGCACCAAAGATCGTAACGGGGCGGCTTTCGATCTGCTCAAGTCCCTGCAAGGCGGGTGGGAAGGAAAAGCCGTCGAGAACGGGAAGGAAATGCCGGTAATGACTACTTCCCCCTGGTTTCGGGCGGCCAGGCTACGACCATGCGCTACATGATGCTCATTTATACGCGCGAAGCGGAAGCGACGGCCGAGGAGATGCGAGCAGATTCGGCCGGGCATTCGGCTCTCATTGACGAGGCCACACGGCGCGGCATTTTCAAGGTCGCAGACCCTCTGGAGCCGACTGCCACGGCCACCACGGTTCGTGTACAAAACGGCAAATTCATGGTGACGGATGGCCCTTTCGCTGAGACGAAAGAACAACTAGCCGGATACTAGATCGTGGATTGCGAAGCCTTGAACGAAGCGATCGAGTGGGCTGCCAAAGTTCCTACCGCGTGCGGCGGAGCTACGGGCTGTGTGGAAATTCGTCCCATCCGGCAGATTCGCGAGCCGGCTTAACCGGGAGATGGGAGGCTAGGCGTGAACTGGCTGCTGCGGATTCTCTTTCGGTTTATCGCTTGCTTTTTCCTTGCCCGTTTTGGCCGGGCTGATGATCACATGCGCGTTGCGACCCTCGAGCTTCGGCTGCCCTTCAATTTGCCCGACCCCCGCTAAATCGTCAGCGAACCGCAGCAGGAGTTTGCGGCCAAGGTCCACGTGCGCAATCTCGCGCCCACGGAACTGCACCACCGCCTTCACGCGGTTTCCTTCTTTCAGGAATCGAATCGCATGATTCTTCTTGAAGTCGTAGTCGTGGTCGTCCGTGTTTGGCCGGAACTTTAGTTCCTTCACCTGGATGACGTGCTGCTTCTTTTTCGCCTCATGCTGGCGTTTCTTCTGCTCGTATTGCCATTGCCCGTAATCCATCGCCTTCGCGACGGGGGGTTCGGCCGTGGGGCTCACTACGATCAGGTCCAGGCCCATGTCCTGCGCCTTTCGAACCGCGGCTGGAGTCGGCATGATTTCCACGGTGCCGTCGGGAAACACCGCACGGACCTCTCGGGCTCGAATCGCTTCGTTTACGTTTTCTCGGATTTTAGGCCGGCGGGGTTGAAAGCCTCTGGGTGGATACATGCCGGTCTTACAGGGCTGCGCTAGAGCGCGGGGTGCAGGTTGTGAATTGAATCAAACGCAATACCTAACTTTTAGTGTACAGGATTTTAAAGTATTCTGCGCGGCCAAGAAAATCGGCGACTTGATGCCCGGCGCCACGCGCGGTTGATTCTGTAATTCTTCTTGTGCTACCGTAGCCTACAAGGCTTTGCCGGGCAGCCACAGCCCGGAGTGTGTTGTGATACGCTTCCCCGTTGAAACCTGAATGGATCCAACTCTGAAGGCACTCGCCGAGCTCCTGCTGAGAGCCGTGCCGACAATTCTTTTTCTAACTCTTTTGACGATCTATCTGAAGTTCGTCTTTTTCAAGCCGCTCGAACATGTGCTTCGGAAGCGGCATGAGCAGACAGAGGGGGTGCGCCGTCTCGCCGAGAAAGGGTTTAAGGACGCGGATCACAAGGCGGCTCAATTCGAACAAGCTCTGATTGCCGCCAAAATGGAGCTTTACCGCGAACAGGAAGCGCAGCGGCGCCGCTGGCTGGCCGAGCAGGCCAAGGCGCTCGCCGATGCCCGCCGCGTAGCCGAGGCGCGCATCGAAGAGACGCGGCTCGAGTTGTCGGTCGAGAGCGAGCGGGCCATTGCGGAAATGGCCCCTCAGATTCGAGAACTATCAAAAGAGATGATTGCCAGTCTCTTCTCCCGGAGGGCCGCCTGATGTGGCGCTGGGCTTCGTGCTTGTGGGGTCGCCAGTCCTGGCGACGAGCCGGCCTGCTGGCCGGCTTCCGAGTGTCTCGCTCCAATATTCTTCCGGAGGAAAATAAAGCCAGCCCGAAAGGCTGGCCTGCCGGCAAAGTGCCGGCCTCACAAGTGTCCAGAGGTCTCGTGATTTTTTCACGGCAGATGAAGCGCTCCCTGTGGATAGCGCTTTTCGTGACCGCCGTCGCCACGCCCCTTTACTCTCAACAACGCGAAAGCGCAGCTAGACAAGAGGAAGAGGAAGCCGAGAAGCTTGCGGGCCGCAAGTGGATCAATTTCGCTCTTCTCGTAGCATGCCTGGGCTATCTAATTGCGAAAAAAGCGCCCGCCTTTTTCAATGCCCGCACCGAAGAAATTCAGAAAGCGATCAAAGACGCGACTGGTTTAAAGATAGACGCCGACTTCCGCTCATCTGAAATCGATAGACGCATGGCCACGCTCGCCCAGGAGATTCAAAAGCTTCGCGAAGCGGCCAAAGCCGATATGGAGCGCGAAAGCCACCGCATCGACGCAGAAACACTCGCGGCCCTCCACCGCATCCAGCAACATACGACTCAGGAGATCGAGTCCCTTCGGCACCAGGCTGTTCTTCTGTTGCGCGAGCATGCCGTCCGGCTCGCCACCGATCTGGCAATTTCGCGTTTGCGCGACCGCCCCGAGCAAATCAAGCAGAACGAACTGGTGCATGCCTTTGCCGCCAACGTTGTGAAGGAACCCAACATCGCATGACGGATGCACTTTCAGTCCACTATGCGCAAGCCCTCGCCGATGCCGTTTTCTCTTCGAACTCGGGGCTCGATCCCGAGGAAGCCAGAAAACAGCTAGCGATGGCCGTCGATGTCATTGATTCGTCGGAGGAGCTTCGCCGGGTTCTACTCTCGCCAGCGGTTCCGCGCCGCAAGAAAACAGAGTTGGTGGGCAAGCTGCTCGACGAGTACGGTCTGAATCGCCTGATAAGAAATTTTGTGATGGTCGTGGTTGAACATCGCCGCGTCGGGGAACTCCACCGCATACTCGATGGCTTTGACCAGGCGCTCGATAATCGGCAAGGATATGTACGCGCCGAGATCGTCAGCGCCGCTGAATTGACGGAGGGGCAGCGGCAGGAAATTCTGCATGCCCTAGGAACGGCGGCTGGTAAATTCATCAGGCCCATCTACAAAGTTGACAAGAGTATCCTAGGTGGGGTGATCGCCCGCCTGGGCTCCAAAGAGTACGATGGTTCTCTGGTCGGGCGGCTGGAAGCAATGCGGCGCCGCCTCTCGCCCGCTTCCTAAAAGACAAATCAGAAGGACGTTATGGCTCACATTAGAGCAGATGAAATCTCCCGTGTACTCCGCTCCGAGATCGAAAACTACGACGCTGCGGTCAACGTCTCCGAAACCGGATCGGTTATCAGCGTCGGCGATGGCATCGCGCGCGTTTACGGCTTGCAAAACGTAATGGCCGGCGAGCTGATCGATTTTGGTCACGACGTGGTGGGCATCGCCTTGAATCTTGAAGAAGACCAGGTCGGTGCCGTCCTGCTCGGCGACTATCTTCACGTGAAGGAGGGCGATCAGGTAAAGCGCACCAATCGCATCATGTCCATTCCAGTCGGAGAAAGTCTCATCGGCCGCGTGGTAAACGCTCTGGGCGAGCCGATCGACGGAAAGGGGCCGATATCGAGCAGCACCTTCATTCCCCTGGAACGTCTGGCGCCGGGCGTCGTTGACCGCCGGCCCGTTAAGCAGCCGCTTCAAACGGGCACCAAGGCCATCGACGGCATGATTCCCATCGGCCGCGGCCAGCGCGAACTTATCATTGGCGACCGCCAGACCGGTAAGACAACCGTAGCGCTGGATGCAATCATTAACCAAAACGGCGAAGACGTAATTTGCATCTACGTCGCAATCGGTCAAAAGCGTTCCACTGTCGCGCAAGTCGTGCGGATACTCGAAGAGCATGGCGCAATGGAGTATTCCATCGTCGTCGCGGCCACTGCTTCCGATCCAGCCCCGATGCAATACATCGCTCCCTATTCGGGATGCTGCATGGGCGAATACTTCCGCGACAGTAGCCGCCATGCGCTGTGTATATATGATGACCTCTCCAAGCACGCCGCGGCTTATCGTGAGATCTCGCTCCTTTTGCGGCGCCCGCCCGGACGCGAAGCCTACCCCGGTGACGTTTTCTATCTACATAGCCGTTTGTTGGAACGCGCCGCAAAGCTTTCGGATGAGAAAGGCGGCGGCTCTCTGACCGCGCTGCCGATTATTGAAACCCAAGCGGGTGACGTTTCCGCCTACATTCCCACCAACGTGATTTCCATCACCGATGGGCAAATCTATCTGGAGGGCGACCTCTTCAATGCCAACATCCGGCCGGCCATTAACGTCGGTATTTCGGTCAGCCGCGTCGGAGGCAGCGCCCAGATCAAGGCCATGCGCGCCGTCGCGGGCTCCTTGCGCCTCGATCTCGCGCAGTATCGCTCATTGGCAGCCTTTGCGCAGTTTGGCTCTGATCTCGACAAGTCCTCGCAGGCGCAGCTTAATCGGGGCCAGCGCCTGACCGAACTTCTGAAGCAGAATCAATACTCACCCATACCGGTCGAAAAGCAGGTGATCACTCTTTACGCCGGAGTGAACGGCTATTTGGACGATGTGCCGGTCAGCGACGTGCGGCGGTTTGAAACCGAGTTTGTGGCGTTTGTCGAAAACGGACACGGCGGCATCCTCCAGGCGATTCGCGAGAAGAAGGAACTGCCCAACGAGTTGAAAGAGAAGCTGGACAGCACCGTCAAGGAGTTCAAGCAGCGCTTCGCGTCGGAAAAAGACGTGCGGATGAAGGAAGCCGCAACCAAAGCATAGCCTCTCATGCCGAGTCTCATCGACATACGCCGCCGCATCCGCAGCGTCAAGAACACACAGCAGATCACCAAGGCCATGAAGATGGTCTCCGCCGCGAAATTGCGGCGCGCGCATGAACGAGCCCTTGCAGCGCGTCCTTACGGCGATAGTCTCAACCGTATTCTGGCCAATGTCGCCAGCGCTGCTTCAGCGAACGACGAAGTGCATCATCCGCTTCTCGTTATTCGCGAAGAGAAACGGATCCAGCTCGTGATGGTGACTTCCGATCCCGGGCTTGCCGGCGCCTTCAATGTGAACATACTGCGCGTTGCCCAGCGGTTCATTGACGACAACCCGGGCAAGGAAATCCAGGTGGAAGCCATCGGCCGCAAAGGGCGGGACTATTTTCGCCGCCGCTCCTACCAGTTGAGCGGCGAACATATCGGAGTCGTCGATAAGCCTACGTACGAAAAGGCTCGTGACATAGCGGATACGCTGATTGAGCGCTACAGCAAAGCTGAAGTAGATGCCGTCTATCTCTGTTTCAACGAATTCAAGAGTGTGATGGCTCCGAACCTCGTGCTGACACGCGTGCTTCCCGTGGATTTGCCCGAATCAAAAGAGCCGATCGATTATATCTATGAGCAGTCGCCGCAGGAACTGCTGGCAGCTTTATTGCCGCGCTACGTCGAGATGGGGCTGTACCGCGCGATGCTCGAATCGATTTCGGCGTACCACGCCGCGCGTATGACTGCCATGGATGCCGCCACCTCGAATGCCGGCGAGTTGATCGAAACCCTGACGCTCGACATGAACCGTGTTCGCCAGGCAACCATCACCCGTGAAATCATCGAAATTGTGAGTGGCGCGGCCGCTCAGTAAAGGATTGGAGCAACACATGTCAGCAACAGCCAACTCCCTCGCCGAAGGCAAGGTCATTCAAGTCGCCGGGCCCGCCGTCGATATCCAATTTGAGGAGAGCCAGATCCCGGAGATCAACACCGCCATCCAGATCACCAGCGACGGCTTCAATGTCCCCGACCCCATCGACATCGTCACTGAAGTCGCGCAGCATATCGGCGAAGGACGCGTCCGTACAATTTCCATGCAGCCCACCGACGGTCTGGTCCGCGGCATGAGAGCCATCAATACAGGCGGCCCGATCACGGTTCCGGTTGGCAAACAGACGCTTGGCCGCGTGCTCAATGTGCTCGGAGCGCCCGTGGACGATATGGGCCCGGTCAATACCAGCCAGCGCTACCCCATTCATCGCCTCGCGCCCTCGTTCGAAGAACAGGCCACGACACAACAGATGTTCGAGACCGGCATCAAAGTCGTCGATCTTCTCGAACCATACCTGCGCGGCGGAAAGATCGGGCTCTTTGGCGGAGCCGGCGTCGGCAAAACCGTCATCATTCAGGAATTAATCAACAATATCGCCATGAAGCACGGCGGCGTCTCCGTATTTGCAGGCGTCGGCGAGAGAACTCGCGAGGGAAACGATCTGTGGCTCGAAATGCAGGAGGCCGGCATTGTCGATCCGCACGACTGGCAAAAATCGAAAGTTGCGCTCATCTATGGACAAATGACTGAACCGCCCGGCGCACGCCTTCGTGTCGGTCTCACCGGTCTAACGGTTGCCGAATACTTCCGGGATGAAGAGGGACAGGACGTCCTGCTCTTCATCGATAATATCTTCCGCTTCACGCAGGCCGGGTCCGAAGTCTCAGCGTTGCTCGGCCGCATGCCCTCCGCAGTGGGTTATCAGCCTAACCTCGCCAGCGAAATGGGCGATCTTCAAGAGCGCATCACCTCAACCAAGCGCGGCTCCATCACGTCCGTGCAGGCCATTTACGTTCCAGCCGACGACTACACCGATCCTGCCCCAGCCACCACTTTCGCTCACCTCGATGCGACGACTAATCTTTCGCGCTCCATTTCCGAAATGGGCATTTATCCGGCTGTCGATCCGCTTGCTTCCACCTCGCGCATTCTCGATCCTAATATTCTTGGTGACGAGCACTACAACACCGCTCAGCGCGTAAAACAGCTTCTGCAGCGCTACAAAGATCTGCAGGATATCATCGCCATTCTGGGTATCGACGAGCTCAGCGACGAAGACAAACAAACCGTCGCTCGTGCCCGCCGCATTCAGCAGTTCCTTTCCCAGCCCTTCCATGTTGCCGAACAGTTCACCGGCCGCCGGGCAAGTACGTCAAGCTCGCCGACACAGTCCGCAGTTTCAAGGAGATCGTCGATGGGAAACACGACGCTCTCCCCGAGCAGGCCTTCTACATGCAAGGCACGATCGACGATGTCCTCGAGCGAGGAGAACAGCTTAAGAAGCAGTCCTAGCGGGAACCCGGCTGACTTGGAATGGAAATGGCCGATACTTTCCACTTGCAAATTACAACGCCTGAACGCCAGCTTGTCGATGAAGCCGTCACCCGCGCCGAAATTCCGGGAAAGGACGGCTATCTCGGTATTCTGCCCGAACACGCCCCGCTCCTTAGCGAGTTGGGTGCGGGCGTTTTGAGCTATTCCTCGGGCGCCCAGGACACGCTACTCGCCGTAATCGGCGGGTTCCTCGAAGTCTTGAATAATGAGGTCCGGGTCCTTGCCGAGCGCGCCGAGTTCGCCAAAGACGTCAATCTGGAGCAAGCGCGCCAGGAACTCTCGGAAGCTCAGACGGCCGTCGACAGCCCGACACCTGGCATCGACACTCACAAAGCGCTCACTCGATTGCAAGCCGCCCAGGCTCGCGTCGAAGCCGCGGAACGCGCTCACTAATTTTTGCCGTCCTACTGCTTGAGCAATGCCCGCACCTTAATCGGTAATCCGATCAAGTTAATGAAGCCGAGCGCATCCTTCTGATCGTATTCCGCGCCCATCGTGAAGCTAGCGATATTCAGGCTATACAGCGACTTCGGGCTCTTGCGGCTAACCGGCTCGAGGTTGCCCTTAAACAGCCGCATCGTCACTTCGCCCGTAACCGGTTCGCTGACAGTCGCGAAAAATGCATCGAGCGCCTCCCGAAGCGGCGTGAACCAGAGCCCGTTGTACACCATCTCGGCGTAATCCAGTGCCACCTTCTGCTTGTAGTGCAGAGTGTATCGATCGAGTGTCAGTGCTTCTAGTTCTCTCGCTGCTGCCATTAAAATTGTGCCGCCCGGCGTTTCGTAACATCCACGGGATTTCATGCCGACGAAACGGTTCTCGACCAAATCGATGCGTCCGATTCCGTGTTGACCACCTATTTGATTCAGCCGGTCGAGTAGAGGCACTCCGGCCAGGGTCCTTCCATCGAGAGCAACGGGTTGCCCCGCTTTGAATCCAATCGCCACCTCGGCCGACGTATCAGGCGCATTCTTTGGGCTCTCAGTTAGCATCCAGATGTGGTCGGGAGCCGCATTTGCCGGGTCTTCGAGCTCGCCGCCTTCGTGCGAAATATGCCAGATGTTTCGGTCGCGGCTGTAGATCTTAGTCGTCGATTGCGAAATTGGCACATTGTGTTTCTTCGCGTATTCGATCGCATCTTCGCGCGACACTATGTTCCACTCGCGCCACGGGGCAATGACCGGAAGATGCGGAGCGATCGCCTTGTATGTCAGTTCGAAGCGGACCTGGTCGTTTCCCTTGCCCGTGCAACCGTGAGCGAGAGCATCGCAGCCGGTCTTCAGCGCCACTTCCGCCTGGCGCTTCGCCAGTAACGGCCGCGCAATGGAGGTGCCCAGCAGATACTTGTGCTCATAAATGGCTCCCGAACGCACCAGCTTCCAAAGATAGTCGCTGACGAACTCTTCGCGCATATCCTCGACGTGTACTTCGGACGCGCCGGTTTTCAGCGCCTTCTCCTTCAGTCCATCGAGCTCGTCGCCCCCTTGACCGATATCGCCGCAGACCGCCACTACTTCGCATCCGTAGTTGTCCTTTAACCACGGAATAATAATCGACGTGTCGAGGCCGCCCGAATAGGCAAGCGCCACCCTCTTCGCCTTGGCTTTGCTCAATCTCTGAGATTCTCCTTTTGCTTCGACAACCAAGATCGCACACTCCGCACGCTCGCAAACTCACGCGCCATACACTTTTGCCATTCTCCCGGGATCAGGGGTGGCGACGGCGTAGAGTGAGTGAGGCGAGATGGTCATCGCAAGTCGAACGGACACAAGGCTGCAAAGAAAAACAACCGGAAACCAATGCCACGTTCCAGTCAGCTCGACTGTCATCAGCGCTGCCATAAACGGAGCATGCGTGACGGAAGCGAGAAGGCAGACAATACCCAGAACCGCGTAGCCGATGGGGGGTGAGGCGTGGCCAAAGAGAGCGTGGACGAAACTACCATAAAGCAGACCGAGCACGCTCCCGGCAAAAACCGTTGGTGTGAAAACTCCGCCAATAACCCCTGACCCGACACAAGCCGACGTGGCTCCTAGTCGGAGAATCAAAATGATGGCCGCCGCTTCCAAGGAGATCTTACCGCTCATTACCTCGAGAACACCGCTGTCTCCATTACCCCATATCTCTGAACGAAGGCACGAGAGAAGGCCCACAATCAAACCGCTCCATACCATCGGCCAGGGAAGGTTCTTCATTAACCGCAAACCCTCAATGATGCGGAAATAGATTGGTCCAAAGCTACCGATAATCACTGCGCCCAAAAGGATTGGGAGACCATCGTGCCAATTAAACTGCACGGCCGTACTCACACCAAAGAGAGGGCCGGCCCCGAGGAAGAGATAGCTCATCAAGGCCCCTGCTCCTGCGGAGATCATTAATGCGGGTATTCGAGTGAACGCCGCTCTACTGAAAGACTTTACCCCGAGTACGATCTCCAGTGCGAAGAATACTCCGGCAAGGGGAGCCTGATAAACCGCGGCTACCGCAGCAGCGGTTCCCAAAGCAACCAGCCGGTTCAAACTCATGGTCCGGCCGTTCCAACGCAGCCCAAGAGTCGCTATGCTGGCGGCCGCGAACTGAATCATCGAACCTTCGCGACCGATTGCCGCTCCGCTCGCAATGGAAAAGGCGGAGGAGATTGTTCTCCACAAGGTCGCCTGGAAAGGGATGCGCCCCTGGTGGAATTGAACTGCTTCGACATAATCAACTGACTTGCCAATATGAACGAACGTTCGCGCAGCCTTCACGATGACAGTTGCCAAGATTGCGCCCAGGATGGGTGTTAGAACTCTTTGCCACCAGGGTAGATGACTGGCTGCATCAGCAAGGAGCCCAGCGTGGCCAGTAATCAACCACTGCAAGAAACGCAACCCGAAGCGAACCGATACGCAAATTAATCCACTGATTGCACCTACAATCGCAGCGATGAAAAGGACTCTGGATGAGTTACTGTTTTTCCAGGACTTGCGTTGACTTATTACGGTTATGACTGACTGATCTGCACTGAGGGAGAGCATGGGAATAAGCTGTATTCCTGAGGTTGCCGATTATCGCTTTCCTGCAGACGCCGCGCTAACGAACAATGACGTGGATAGGCAAAGGGTGGTTGATGACGTAAGTGCCGTGATTGTGGTCATGTCCTTCCGGTTGTGCAGCACCGTTTGCGTCCCTAGCTCTAGCTTTCAAAGTATACTGGCCTGGATTTTCGGGGACATGCCATAAGAACTGCCACCGCCGCCAGACATACGGCTGAGCACGGTCTATAAATTCGGCTGCTGTCCAATGCTGACCACCGTCGGTCGAGAGTTCTATCTCCACAACATCACCATTGCCGCACCAAGCGGCGCCAGTAACGATATATTCTGAACCCGCAGCGATGACTTCATACATGCTCGGACGAGCAATTTGAGATTTCAGTGCAATCTCGGATAATGGTCGCCGCACGGGTTTTCCATCTATGTAATCCCAATACCCGTAATCTGAGGTCTGCCAATAACCTTGAAAAGGTTCTTCGAGCACCTGAATGGAAGTCAGCCATTTAACCGATGCCATCCCATAATGGCCCGGCACAACTAGCCGAACAGGATATCCGTGATCGCGCGAGAGCCCGCGGCCATTCATTTGATAAGCCACGAGAACCTCAGGTCTGACGGCCTTTGCCAGAGGAAGGCTTCGAGCGTATGAGGTCGGTCCAGGGGGTATCGGCTTTTCTTTTGGAATACCGCGGTCGGCGCCTTCGAAAACAACTTCACAGGCATTCTTGGCTAGACCTGCTTCTCGAGCAAAACCCGCAATGGCACGCCCGTCCACTCTGCGTTTCCCACCGCGCCCAGTTCCCATTGCGCTCCCTCTACTTGAGGAACAAGGAAAATGCGACTATTCCCAGCACACTCGAGCGTCGCCGTACGGGTCTCAGAAGGAAACTCTCTTATCTGTCGATAATCCAGACTCAGCGGTTTCTCGACGGCTCCATGGATACGCAGCTGATAAGAATCTATAGTCAATTCCGGTGCTGTGAAGTGACTCCGAATGTAGAACAGGTCGTTGGGAGTTAGAAATGAATCCAGCTTGTTGAAAGGAAACTCGAAATTGATGGGTTCCTTTTGACGTATGATCATACCTACTCCGAAAAACAGTACAGGCTTGGTTTGCGTATTTTCTAGCTTTGTCGTATCAGCGATGGACATAATTTCTCTCAAATGCGCTTCCCTTTACTGATTAATTGACGTCTACCGGGCCTCGAAGGACTGTTCCCAGATTTCTGCATCGTGGGTGATAGGATGATCGAAGCGCATCACTACCAGCTTTCCCGCTGTTGCAACGTACGCAGTGTTGTTGGCGCCATCCAAGGTATAGGCTTCCGCATTCTTAAACTGACGGGCAACCCTGGCTGACGGGCCATCTCCTAAATCAACGACAGTCAGCTCTTCCGCTTGAATCTGCAGGCCATCTTGCAAGCGCGATCCGATTGCTAACCTGCCTAACCCGAAAAGTGCTCTCTCCTCCTGTCAATGTCAGGTTGTCCACTTTACGAGGTTCGGCTGGGATCGAGGAGACGTCCAAGATGGATAGAATACCGGCATCAGAAGCTACATAGAGGAATTGACGCCCTCGATGGTCCCGCCGGAGAAACATGCTTGTTGTTTTCGCCATGCCCAAGTTTTGCTCTGCCAAGACTTTGTACCCTTCGGGCGTTCCGTGTGTTTTTGCAAAGGCGATTTGACCGCCTGAAATCATGGTCGTCAAGGCCGTAATCGCGACCAGTCGATTTAGTTGCTCTCGATTTTGTTTCATATTCATTCCTTGAATGCATTGTGCGCCTCTCCTGACCCTCCCGTCCAAGCAGTAATTCTGATATCGCATAAGCTTTCGTTATCATCCTGGTGGTCTTGACTTGGCGCGATAACTGGATCATGAATGAAGTCTCAGCTATCCCGTCGAAATCAAGGAACCATCGGGCATCATGGCATATGCTGTGCCGCAGCCACGAACGCTTCACGGTTGCGGATCAGAGTAGAGGCCGGGCAGGCATTCGGCGCGGATATCTGATACTCGTGCGGCAGTTGGGACGCAATGCCGAAGCCGGTGAGTACGGCTTAGCCGATTCAGACTACCGCACTCAGTCACGGCGTTTTCAATCTCAGCGGCTTCAGTCTCGCTGAGTTGGAGAGACGCTGCACCCGTAATTCCACGTACCTGCTTGGCAGTGCGGACGCCAACGATGGCGCCCGTTACAGCGGGATTACGCAAAGTCCAGGCAATCGCAACCTCACCAGGGCTCAAATCATATCGGTTGCCGATGGATCGCAACGTCTCCACAAGATCCAGATTGCGCGAAAGCAGTGGTTCCTGAAAATTGGCGTTACGCCTGCGCCAGTCATCGTCCGCAAATTGAGCGATGCGCTCCCTTGTCATGGCTCCACTCAGCAATCCGGAATACA